>CAWBTP010000005.1:0-710328 GCA_963791795.1 uncultured Acidimicrobiia bacterium | reverse complement strand
ATTGGGGCTGATCGATTGCTGACGCGCCACGACGGCCCCTGACACCTAGGATCGGGGTGCGGTGCGTTCTGTCGAAGAACAGCAGGCCCGGGTAGCGGCTGCTGCGGTAGAGCCACCGCCCGGTCCGGGTAGCGATCGCAGAAGCGCAGGGTTTGATGTGCGCCGAGGAGGTCGTCACCGAGCGCCCCCTGCCGGGATTCGATCAGGCCGCCATCGACGGCTATGCGGTGCGCAGCGTGGATGTGCTCGGCGTGGGTGTGCAAGAAGGCGGCTCGGAATCTGATGACGGCTCGGATTCCGATGACGATGGAAACCGCGAAGTCAGCCTGCCGGTGATGGGCTCGATCGAGGCCGGCGCCCGCCAACCGAGCCGGCTGCAGCCCCGTCAGGCCGCGCGTGTGCAGACGGGCGCGCCGATGCCGACGCTCGCCGACGCGGTGCTGCCGATGCGGTGGACCGACGGCGGTGAGGCGCGAGTGACCGTGTTGCGTGGCGTGCGCTCGGGCGCCTACGTCCGCCGCACCGGCGACGACGTTCAGCCCGGCGACGTCGCGGTGCGCGCGGGCACGATCATCGGCCCGGCCCAGGTGGGCCTGCTGGCCGCGGTCGGCCGTGAGCGCGTGCTGGTGCATCCGCGGCCTCGGCTGTCGGTGATGTGCGTCGGCGGTGAGCTGGTCGACAACGTCGCGAACGCCGGGCAACGGCAGGTCTACGACGTAATTCGTACGCGCTGGCCGCGGCGGGCCGTGACGCCGGCGCCGAGGTGAACCGCGTCGGCATCGTCGACACCGAACCCAACGAACTGCGGGAAATCGTTGAGGGCCAACTCAACCGCGCCGAGGTGGTGGTGATCGCGGGGGCGGTCGGTGGCGCCGCCGCCGAAGGTGTCAGGTCGGTGCTCGGGCAACTCGGCGAAATGGAGGTCACCCGCATCGCGATGCACCCCGGCTCGGTGCAGGGCTTCGGCCAACTCGGCCCTGAAGGTGTGCCGGTGTTCCTGCTGCCCGCCAACCCGGTGAGCGCGCTGGTGGTCTTCGAGGTCATGGTGCGGCCGTTGATCCGGCTGTCGCTGGGCAAACGGCAGCCGATGCGCAGGGTGGTGCAGGCCCGGACGCTGTCGCCGATCGCCTCCGTCGCAGGCCGCAAGGGCTACCTGCGCGGCCAGCTGATGCGTGACCAGGACACCGGCGAGTATCTGGTGCAAGCCCTCGGTGGCGAGCCGGGAGCGTCGTCGCATCTGCTGGCGACCCTCGCGGAGCGAACTGTTTGGTGGTGGTTCCAAGCGAGGCCGAGCAAGTCCGCACTGGCGAGATCGTCGACGTCGCATTCCTGGCCCAGCGCGGCTGACAACGAATACGGCGTGCCGTCATGAATCTGTGGCGTTCTAGTTCATTGCATCCGGGATGGCCGATGCCCGTCGGCCCGCTGCGCGTTCCCGGCGGTGTGGTGCGACTGCGCCCGGTGCGGCTGCGTGACGCGGCACAGTGGAGCCGCATCAGGTTGGCCGATCGTGCGCACCTGGAACCGTGGGAACCGGCAACCGATGTGAATTGGGAAGTGCGGCACGCGGTTTCGTCCTGGCCGGCGGTGTGCTCGGGGTTGCGCGCTGAGGCGCGCAAGGGCCGATGCTGCCGTACGTCATCGAGGTCGACGGGCAGTTCGGCGGTCAGCTGACCATCGGAAACGTGACACACGGCGCGCTGCGCTCGGCGTGGATCGGGTACTGGGTGGCCAGCACGACGACCGGTGGCGGGGTGGCGACGGCCGCGCTGGCGCTGGGCCTTGACCACTGTTTCGGATCGGTCAGGCTGCACCGCGTCGAGGCGACGGTGCGCCCCGAGAACGCGGCGAGCCGGGCCGTGCTGGCCAAGGTCGGCTTCCGTGAGGAAGGGCTGTTGCGGCGCTACCTCGAGGTGGACGGCGCCTGGCGCGATCACCTGCTGGTGGCCATCACCGTCGATGAGCTCAACGGCTCGGCGGCGTCCGCCCTGGTGCGCGAGGGCCACGCGAGTTGGGCCTTATGCCCGACGGCCAGCGAAGTGGCTCCGGTTGTTACCAATGTGACATTTGTGGCTGTTGGTGCTTGTCAGCTGTGAATTACAGGTGTGTAATTGACCTCGGCGCGCCATCCACGGATGCGCTGGTCACGGACCTAGCCTGATGGGGAAAGGAGCAGGCGTCATGCCAAGCATCCCCAATCTCTTCTGTGGATCTCCCTTGTCGTGCTGTGGCTCTTCGTGTTGGTCCCAATGTTGATCAGCAAGCGAGACGCCGTCCGCCGCACCAGCGACGTCGCCCTGGCGACGCGAGTGCTCAACACGAGTCGTGGCGCGCGGCTGTTGCGACGCGGACGACCTGCGGCGGGACATCGCAGCGATCCGGACTGGCAGCCGTCCAACGACAATCTCGACGTTGACCTCGACGAGGAGCTTCACGACGAGTCAACGGAACGCTCGGTGGTACGCGCGGCCGTCGTCGAGACCGAGGTCGACAGTGAGTCGGATTACCTCGATGTCGACGTCGTCGACGAGGACTCCGGCGCGTTGCCAATCGGTGAGAGCGACGCCGGAGAGGAACTCGACGACGACGTTGCCGAGGCGGAGCCCGAGTCGCAAACCGACGAGCTGCCATTGGATTTCGGCGAAGCAGACGAGGCAGCCGAGACGGACGAGCCCGAGCCCGAGGAAGAGTACGAACCCGACGGCACCGAAGACCAGTACGAGTACGTCGCCGACTCCTCGGGACTGGAGGCGCCGTCGGACACCGATCTGCAGATAGCCGACTCGCTGAGTGCCGCACGCCGGCGCCGGTACGAGTCCAGGAGGGCGGCGACGGTGGACGCGCGAGAAGTACAAGTTCCGCAAGCGCATGCTGACCGTTCTTGGCGGTGCTGACCGTCGCCTCCGCTGTCGCGGCGTTCACGGTGATGTCGGCGCTGTGGTGGGCATGCGGCGCGATTGGTGTCGTGACCGTGCTCTACCTGGGGTATCTGCGCCGCCAGACCCGCATCGAGGAGCGGCTGCGGCGGCGCCGGGCCCAGCGGATCGCGCGGGCGCGGCTGGGCGTGGAGAACACCGACGACCGGGAGTTCGACGTGGTTCCGTCGCGGCTGCGCAGGCCCGGATCGGTGGTGCTGGAGATCGACGACGAGGACCCGATCTTCGAGCATCTCGACTACGCCCCGTTCGCGCGCGAGTTCGACATGCCGCGCGCAGCAGGCCAGTAATCGCGGTTTCGGCGGCCGCTCGACGGCTGGTAGCCTGCTACCGGTATCAGGGGCTATGGCGCAGTTGGTAGCGCGACTCGTTCGCATCGAGTAGGTCAGGGGTTCGATTCCCCTTAGCTCCACCAGATTTCAGCAGGTCAGAGCATACGGACCAGATCACCCCTTCGAAGCCGATCAGCAGTGGCACGCTTTACCGTTTGGCGTGATACACCATTCGCACTCCGGCCCATCCTCTGCGTCCTTGTCGGGGTATGGGCCACGCCCCATTTCGATACGAGCGTCGGGGTCGATGCCCACCTGCCTAAGCGCAGCGGCCGAGTCGGTATTCCAGAGGTTGCGAAACTGCTCGTCGTCGCGCAGCAGTCGCTCGACTTCTTCGATTTGCCCGATTGCTCGGCGTGCGATCGGGAGGAACTCGACAGTGGTCGCAAGCTTCTCGTCGGCGTTCTTCATTGCGCTCCTACACGTCTTGTCAGGTGCTGCTGTCCGCGCCAACGTTGCCAGACCGCTGCCCTCTGGTCGGCAATATCGACGAACACGTCGATTCTTCTTCACAGTGACCGTCATCAAACCCGACGAGGTGATGAAACCTCTAAGAGAACGGCTTGGCCAGCGATGTTGGACGCCTCATGCTCACGTGCGAGCGGTAGCCAATCCGCTCGCAGGTGAAGCGACCGGCTTTTATGGTTAGCCGGTGCAGGGGATACCGTTCGGCCGCTACCGCTTGGTAGAGCTGCTTGGCCGCGGCGGCATGGGCGAAGTGTGGAAGGCATTCGACACCACCATGAATCGGGTGGTCGCCTTGAAGGTGCTACCCGCGACCCTCGCCGACGATGCGCAGTATCAAGCCCGGTTCCGCCGCGAGGCCCAGGCAGCGGCCAGCCTGGACGAGCCTCATATCGTCCCGATCCACGATTTTGGCGAGATCGACGGGCGCCTCTACGTGACGATGCGGCTGATCGACGGCAAGACGATCACCGAGTTGCTTGTCGACGGCCCGCTGGCGCCCCAGCGCGCCGTCTCGATCGTTGAACAGATAGCCGCCGCCCTCGGCGCAGCCCACCGCATCGGACTGGTGCACCGCGACGTCAAACCATCGAACATTTTGGTGACCGAGGACGACTTCGCGTACCTCATTGATTTCGGGATCGCCCGTGCGGCCGACGCGACCAAGCTCACCAGCACCGGCGCCACGATCGGCACGTTGGCCTACATGGCGCCCGAGCGATTCACCAGCGACCGTGAAGATGCGCGCGCCGACATTTATGCGCTGACGTGTGTGCTGCACGAATGCTTGACCGGGTCCCAGCCGTTTCCTGGCGAAAGTTTGGAACGCCAGATCACCAGCCACCTCACGCTGCCTCCGCCGCGGCCCTCGACGATGCAGCCCGGGATTTCACCACAGATGGACCAGGTCATCGCGACCGGGATGGCCAAGAGCCCCGACCAGCGCTACGCCACGACCAGAGATCTGGCGGCCGCCGCCCGCGCCGCGCTCACCGCGCCCGTCTCGCACAGTCAGCCCGCACCATTCACCCCGCCGCCGCCTGCGCCCAGTTGGTCGGCGCCGGTGCCTTACCCCAACACGGGACCGAGCGCACCGCCGGCGCACGCAGCCACCCAATACGGCGCACCTGCCGCACCCGCGCCGTGGCCTCCGCCCGCGATGCCGAATGCTCAACAAGCGCAGGCTCCATCTCCGTGGTGGCACAACCCTGCGGTCTGGATTGTGGCGGCCCTAGTGGCCGTCGTCGTCATCGTCGTCGCCGTTGTTGTTGTCATTGTTTGGCCTGACGGGAGTTCGGGCGATCGCCCGACCACGAGGGCTCAGCCAACCGAACAGCGCCTTCCGTCCGTGCCGAGCACGAGGCCGTCCGCGCCGAGCACTAACTCGACTACGGCGGCCCCAACCTCTTCTGCCCCCACACCGGCGGGACCGGCAGAGTTGCACACCGCCGAAGGGCTGGGCGGCCTGCTGGACACCATCCGCACTCGGTTCGGCGACGCGATGGGATTCCAACTGGTGGTCTACCCCGAATACGCAATCACCGAGCGTGTCAGCCCCACGAACAGCCACGTCGAACAGGACTTCATGTACCGCGATGGCCAGTGGAACGGATGGGGGTCGGACACGACAGCCTCCTCGTTCGACTGCTCTCCGATCTCAGCGCGTTCAACGTGGCCGCGGTGGCCGCCACGTTGGCGGGTGCGCCCCAAGCCCTGGGTGCGCCTGACGGCAGCCAGACCTACCTGATCGTCGAGGGTGCCGAAGGTGGCGGCTTGGAGCTGTCGATCCATTCCGCCGCCCCCGGAACCGGTTTCATGGAAGTCAATCCTGATGGCAGCGTGAAGGAAATTCATCCGCCGTAATAAGTCGGCCGCCACCGCCAACGCGGGCCTTCGGACGAAACGGCCTGCCGACGAGGACACCCCGATGCCGCAGGGGTTCGATTCCCTTTAGCGGTAGATTCGCGCGGGTGAGCGATGACAGGGTTCGGGTTGGGATCGGCACCGACGGTGTGGCGACGGTGACAATGGTTCGCGCTGATAAGCACAACGCGCTCGACCAAGCAATGTTCGAAGGCTTGATGAACGCCGCCGAGCAGTTGGCAGGCGATGCAGCGGTCCGCGCGGTCGTGCTCCACGGTGAAGGCAAGAGTTTCTGCTCCGGCCTTGACATCGCGAGTTTCATGACAGGACAAGGCGGTACGGACGTCCTGCTCACGCCGCGACGACAACCGGCTGGCGAATTTCGCCCAGCGCGTCGTGTACGACTGGTCGCTGGTGCCGGCGCCGGTGATCGCCGCGGTTCACGGCAATTGCTTCGGCGGAGGTATGCAGATCGCGCTCGGTGCCGATATCCGGATCGCGGCGCCCGACGCGAAGCTGTGCATCATGGAGATCAAGTGGGGTCTGGTACCCGATATGGGCATCACGCAGACGTTGCCCCGGCTGATACCGATCGACGTCGCGAAAGAGCTGACGTTTACCGGCCGCGTCGTTTCCGGCAGCGAGGGTTCCGCGCTCGGGTTGGTCACCCGCGTCGCCGACGATCCGCTCGCCGCGGCCCTTGAGCTCGCGGGTGAGATCGCCCAGAAATCCCCGGATGCCGTCCGCGCGGCGAAGCGTCTCTACAACGAGACGTGGTGCAGCAGCGACACTGCGGCTGCCTTGGTGCTCGAGACCGAACTGCAGGTCGGGCTGATCGGCAGCCCCAACCAGATCGCCGCTGTAGCTGGCCGGAATGTCCGGAGAGCGGCCGGTTTTCGTCGACCCCGCTTAGCGGGCGACGATTTTGGGGTCGGCAGGCGTGAGTGGTGGCGGCGATTCGCGAACTCAATTAGGACGTTGACGGAAGCCCGTCGAGGATCCAGACGACCAGCCGGCAGCCGGCGTGGACGTCGCGCCAGAGGTGGGTCACCGGATCCGACGCGTCCAACGCATGCCGGCTGCTTGCGAGCAATCGATCCGCCGCGCCGCGCGCACGGGCGACGGATTGGGCGAAGGCCCATGTCGCGGTCTCGGGAGTTGGCGCCGCCGGGTCAAGCGAACCCGTGATCTGAAGCTTGGCGGCGTCGATGTCGGACGCTGCCCTGGCCACCTCGGCCGCTGCTTCGTCGGTGACCTCATCGCCGCCGTAGGAGAAGTCCAGCCGTGCGCGCACCTGGTCGACGTGTTTACGCCAGACACCATCGGCCGATCCGACCACCGCAGCAGCAGCGCCCGCACCCGCGATCAGGCCGGTGTCGCGATCACCGGTGAACACGCGTCCGTCGTCGACCGCCAGGTCGTCGACGATGACCTCGCCGACACCCGCCGTACGGAGGCCTGCCGCGCGCTCGGCAGGCTCGACGCGCACCCGACTTCGGGGCACCAGCACACGACACGCATGGCCTACGGGCAGCAGCAGCCAGTCGGCCTGCTCGGCACCGACGACGGACTCCCACCGCCCGGTCAGCCGTCCGTCCGCCAGATCTCCAGAACCTCGATGGCCGATGGCGATCAGGGCATCTGGATTCGCGTCCCACACCTCGTGCGCTGCATGTGGTCGTAACCCGGCGACCTCGTGGGCTGCCGCGTTGTACATCGCGGCGAGCCAACCGAGCGAGCCACCGACCGCAGCGAGTTCGTAGACGGCCCAGACGAACTCGTCGGCGGACAGGCCGAGCCCACCGTGCTGCGACGGTTGCAGAATTCGACCAGCTCCCGAACTGCGGAGCGCCGCAATCGATTCGCCCGCTACTTTGTCGAGAATCTCACGCACGGCGCGATGCGGGCCGATCGACTCCGACATACCCACCTCCAGGGACGGCCCCCAACTGGTATACACAATCGTGTCGTCGTCTGTGCTCAGTTCGGTCCGAGCGTTGTTGCCCGAGATCGCCGCGGCCGCCGAAGACGTCGACCGCACCGCCGCGGTGAACTCTGACGTGATCGCACGGCTGCATGACGCAGGGTACTTCTCACTGCTTCAACCTCCGTCGTTCGGAGGGCTCGACGCTCATCCGGACGACTACCTGACGGCCACCCGTGAGCTCTCGTCGGCGTGCATGTCGACGGGCTGGTTGGCCGCGTGGCTCGGGGTGAACAACTGGGGACTCTCGGTACGCGACGAGCGGGTGCTGCAGGAGATCTGGGGGTCCGATTCGCGGACGCTGCTGTGCTCGTCGTACGCGCCGACCGGCCGACTGGAGCGGGTCGACGGCG
Organism: uncultured Acidimicrobiia bacterium; assembly: GCA_963791795.1. Taxonomy (GTDB): domain Bacteria; phylum Acidobacteriota; class Terriglobia; order Versatilivoradales; family Versatilivoraceae; genus VFZK01. The sequence goes on along the minus strand of CAWBTP010000005.1, from coordinate 702,395 downwards.
GGTTCTGGCTGACCGGCCGGTGGACTCGATGCACCGGCGCCCATCACGCGTCGTGGTTGAGCGTCGCGGCATTGCGGGTCGGACCCGACGGCGCCGCACAGGACTTCATGGCGGTCCTGGTGCCGCAATCCGACTACGCCATCGAATCGACCTGGAATGGATTGGGGCTGCGCGGCATTGGCGCAGACGATGTCGTCGTCAAAGGTGCCTTGGTACCGGAATACCGCGCCTTCAGCTGGCTCGACCTCGCGCCCGATACCTCCGTTCCCGCGCTGCAGAGACTTCCGCAACCCACGCTGTACACGCTGGCCGGTACCATCCCGTTGCTCGGTGCGGCGCAACGAATGCTCGACGCGCGGGTCGAGGAATCGGATGGCCCCCTGAGTCCGGCTGCGCTGGCTCGCGCGGACATCGAACTGTCGGTGCGCCAGATCCATCGCAACGTTGCCGAGCAGATGGAATGCGTTGAGGAGGGCCGATATCCGGATGCCGAGTTGATGCTGCGGACGCGGCGCGATCAGGTGATGGCGTCGGATCGGGCGGCGCGGGCGATCGGTGCGATCGTCGCCGATCCGGGCCGGGGTGTCGACGAGACGTTGGTCGAACGCGTATGGCGCGATGTGCAGACTGCAAGGATGCACGTCGCCAGCAATGTCGAACAGGTGCTGTCCGTCGCGGGCCGGTTCACCCTTGGCCTCGATGTCGACGACCTCATCTGGTGAGTGGTCGTCAAACCCAGTCATCGGAGGACAACGTGCGAAGGACTCGGGACAGCATGTTATCGGTGACTGCCTCGGAGTCGGCTCGCTCGCTCGTCGAAACGGTGTTGCCGAGCCGCTCCGAGATGCCCTTCGCGGCGCGCGTGAGGAATGGAGCCACCCGGGACAGTCGGTGTGCAGGCACGGCCCCGGTCAGCGAGAGTCCGGTGGCCTCCGCGTCTGACATGGCGATGGGTGCCGCAATGCTGGATAGCCCGACGGCGAGTTCCTGATCGTCGTAGGCGAGGCCACGCCGGGACCTGATCCGGGCCAACTCCTGATGCAAGGTGGGCAGGTCGGCGATCGTCGCCGGAGTGCACTTGCGCAGCGTGTCGTCCAGCATCGTGTCGATGTCCTCGGCGCGAAGCGTGGCCAGCATCGCCTTTCCCAGGGCACTGGCATGTGCAGGCGTTCGCCCGCCGACGCGGGTCGGTACCGAAGAGCCGTTGCTGCCCGCCACCTTGTCGAGGTATACGACGTCCGCTCCGAGCAGCACACCGAGATGCACCACTAGTCCGGTGTCGGCATGGAGACGTTCGAGCACCGGTGACGCCACGCTGCGCAACGGCGAATGGTCCACGACGCGGGCGGCCGGAAGGGCGGAGGCCGCAAGGGAGTAGCCGTCCGGCTTGTGCTGCAGCAGCCCCGCCGTGTGCAGTTGATTGAGGATCCGGCCTGCCGACGAGCGGGGCAGCCCGGTGCGGGCCACCACGTCGTCCAGGCGCAGTACCGTGCCGATGCGGTCGAACGCATTGACGATCAGGGCGACCCGGGCCACCATCGACGCCGGTGCGTCGGAGGTGCTGATACCGGCAGTCCGCGACACGGTTTCACTGTAGGGAGCCGACTGCGGTGCTACCGACGTTTCGCTTTGGCTTCTGGAGTCCGCCATCACCTTCCACGACGCTCGGCCCCTCCCGCATCAGTCGGGAGGGGCCGAGGGCATGCGGCGTCGCTAGCCCGATGCTCCCTCGGTCTCGCTGCTGCCGCTGGCGGCTTCGGTGCCGGCGGCACCGCTGGGGCTGACCGCGACCGGGGCGTTGTCGCCGGTGGACTGTTGGCAGCGGTCGTACCCGGCTCCGACTTGTTGCCGTCCTTCAGATCGGTCGCACCGTTGGGCGCCGCGGTCGGCGCCTTGGGCACCTCGACCGGCTCGGGCTTCGGCGCCTCGCTCGGCGCCGGGTCCGACGCGGCCGCGGCCGGCACAGTCGCCGTCGGAGTGGTTGCGGTGCCGGTGCCGTTCGTGGTCTTGGTCCTCGAGGTGGTGTCGCCGACGACGGCGTTGGTCGTAGCCGGGAGCGTCGCCATGGTTCGCGCCGATGGGGCATTCGCGGTCGTCGCGGCTGCCGTCAACGCGACCGCCGACACGTCGTTCGTCGACTGCGCCGGTTGGCTCGCCGCACCCAGCTGGGCGAGCTCGTGGACGAACTTGTGGTTCACCGCACCGGCGAACTTGGCGATCGAGTAGGCGGCGTCGCCGACCCCCCGAATGACCGCCGCCATGACCGTCGCGGGATTCAGCGTGGCGAACGCGTCGATGACCTGCTTCGCGGTAGTCGCGAGCTGCCGCTGCAACGTCCGCAGCTGCAACTGCACTTCGGCACCCAACGTCGGCTCGGCGCTGATCTGTTGACCGTTCCAGTTCACCACGGTCCAGCCATCCTCAGCGTTGCCCTCGATGACGACGTAGTCGGTGTTCTTCAGCGAATAGTTCCTCAGCAAGTCGAGCTTCTGCTCCATGGTGAGGTTCTTCGCGTTCATCATCGTCCAGAACATGATCGCCCCGCCGTGGGAGAACACGACGGCATTTCGGTCGCCGTTGTCGTAGATGGTCTGCAACGCGCCGTCGACCCGCGCGTCGAACTCGTGCCCGTTGATCGAACCCGGGATGCGCAGGTCGCGCATGCCCTGGAACGTCCACGCGAGCGGAAACTTCGCGTAGCCGTTGGCGGCCTGGCTTTCCGGGGTCCCCTCGAAGACGCCGGCCTCGATCTCCTGCAGACCGGGCAGCACCTGGATCGGCAGGCGCAGGAACTGCGACATCGGCGCTGCCGTCAGCTGCGTCCTGACCATCGTCGACCCGTAGATGGCGTCGTAGTTGTTGACACCGAGCGTGTCGACCACGGCCCGAGCCTGATCCTGACCCGTCTGCGTGAGTACGGGGCCCGGTGTCGACGTGTCGATCAATCCCGAGGCGTTGCCGGCGGATTGGCCGTGACGCACGAACGTCACCCTCATCAGTTCCGCCGCGGCCGCGGGGATCGCCGCACCGACGAGCAGTGTGAACGAGATCAGGGCGACACCGAGCAACCTTGCTGTCCGAGCCCAACTTCGGCGGCCGCTCGGATTGATTCCAAAGCTGATCGTCGAGGTGATGGACTCGTCGTTGCGTCGGTGCAGACGCATCCTTCATGGGGCACTTCCTCCTGCTGGTGGTGTAGACAGCACGCGGTGAACTCCGCAGCCGACTGCGAACAAGCTGTGATCTCACTCATCGAGACCTGGGTTCTCGAACGGTCAGCACGGGATGTCGCGGCGCCGGGCCCCTCAGGGGCAGGGACCCTACGGGCGTCCGACGCCGGGAGTAGCGATTCGAAGCCGCAGGATGCGACCGGTCAGTTGTCAGTGGTCTCGGATTTGTGCCAGGCTCGATGAACAGATGTAGAGGCTGCGGCGGTCGTGGTCGCCGAGGGCCCAGGCCAGCACGCCCGAGAAGCTGAAGCAATAAAAGACTTTCAGACCTCGGCCTACTGCGCCGGGGCACACGGCCTCAGGACGCGAAGAAGGTCGGACGCGCGCTCAGCATCTCGTCGTCTTCAACCTCGATCTCGAGGGTCTCCAGGACCCGGCACGTCAGATGTAGACACCGATGACGGTGAGCACCTCGACCAGTTGGCCCGGCGTTAACGCCTCGGCGACGGGCGCGACCAGTTCCGGCGGAGCTTTGACATTCTCCAGCAGCGCGTCGGTCAGCCGTAGGACGTCGCGCTCCAGTGGGGAGAAAATCTCGGCGTCGAGGCTGCCTTGCAGCGCTTCGACTTCTCGGGCGCGATCTCCAGAACTCGCGCCACCTGCCGGTGCTGGAAGACCTCATACTGTCGCTGACTGTGGAAGCCGACGCGCAGAATGATCAGTTCTTTCAAACGCTTGTCGAGCGTTCCAGTGGCGCGTAGCGCGCCGCCGAGGTCAACCAGTCCAGTGACGACGGCCTCGGAATTGGCCAGCGCCTTAAAGATGTTCAGCGGTGGAACCTGCTGCATGAGTGGTTGCACCGACGGGGGCATGTCGGGCAGTTCGACATAAGGCACGAGCGCCATGTTGGTCTCCTCTAATTCGTTGGGTTTATCGGGTGTTGTGCCGGGCAGTCGCGGCGACTAGACCTGTGCCTGACCACCGTCGACGAAGAACTCGACGCCATTGACAAAGCTGGCCTCGTCGCTGGCCAAAAACAGGGCAGCGGCGGCGATTTCGTCGGGCTCGCCGACGCGCCCCAGCGGCACGCCCTGTGCCATCAGTCCCAGCACCTGCTCCTCATTGCCGGGGAACCCGGCCAGCAGGCCAGGCGTCTTGGTCGCCCCCGGACTGATCGCGTTCACGCGTACGCCCCGGCCGGCCAGATCAAGTGCCCAACCGCGGTGAGGTCGTGCATGCGGCCTTGCTGGCGCCGTAGATGCTCTGACCGGGCACGTCGATCCGCGTGCTCACCGTCGAGGCGATCAGGATGATCGAGGCCTTATCGGTCAGCAGCGGCAGCGCCTTCTGCACCGTGAAGACCACGCCCTTGACATTGGTTCCCAGCGTTTGGTCGACCTGCTCTTCGGTGATCTCACCGAGCGGCGCCAGCACTCCGCTGCCGGAATGCTTTGGCCGGCACGGCGTTCTTCGAAGATGATGGGGAACTCCAGCCCCTGGAAGCCCAGTCGGGACGCCCGATACTTCAGTTCGATCTGGAATGTGTAGCCTTCACTCGCGAGAGAGGAGAGGTCCGAAGCGCGCAGCACCTGGATGTTCCATCCGTTGAACCCGCCGGTGAAATCGGTGATTGCGACCCCGAGGATGCTTCGGGCGTAGTAGCCTCCGAATCGGGACAGAAGTCTCCGACCGGGTCCCCAGTTTCTGGTACCGCCGCCGTTGACATAACGCGAGCCAATCAGGAAGTCGGCTTGATCGGTGAGGCTCAGCATGGTGGCAAGGTCACGAGGAGAGTGACTGCCATCCGCATCCATCTGGACAACGAAGTCGAACCCGTTGCGGATGGCAAACTCGAACCCATGAATGTAGGCCTTCGCCAAGCCGAGTTTGCGTGGTCGAGTTTCGAGAAACAGTCGACCCTCTAACGATTGGGAGTGCATTTCTTCGACCGCCCGAGCCGTCCCATCCGGGCTTGAGTCGTCTACCACGAGTACACAGATCTCGGGATCCAGAGCCAACACCGCTGGAACGATCTGACAAATGTTTTCTCGTTCGTTGTAAGTGGGAATTACGATGAGGGGCCGCACACGTCCTCGGAATTGTTATTGACGACAGTAGGATAACGCGACAGGGGAGTCTGTCGATCCGACTTTGTTTATCGTCTTTTCAAGGGGATGCGATGAATTCATTTTCGCGGTGACCCCAATTTCGTGTTAATGGCGGGAATCAACATCAACGATAACTTGAAAAATGATGTAGCTGTTTCACCCTGAGTTCGAGTCACATTGATGAGTGTCGAAAAACTTCTGCGGCAAGATGGCTGGCGATTGTTCTTGATCAGCTTCCTTACTCTTTACTTTGAGCTGATCATTATTCGCTGGTTGGCTGCCGAGATTCGCGTATTTGCCTATCTGAAGAACCTCCCTTTAATTGCGAGCTTTCTTGGTTTGGGTCTGGGCTGCGCCCTGGCTCGCAATCGGCGGCAGACGTTCCAGTATCTGCCGCTGGGGATGGGAGTCCTCTGCCTGGTGATCGCGTTTTCTGCACAACTCGGGATTACCTTCTTGCCGTTTCCGATAGGCGACTACCTCATCGTTGGGGATGTGACGGGCGGATTCGACTACGGCACTCTTAGCAACAAACTGTTCGCACTGGGAAAGTTTCTCGCCATCGTGCTGTTGGTCTTCGGGATTTGCGTCTTTGTTTTTGTAGCGCTGGGACAGAGGCTGGGACAGCTACTGGACCATTTCCAACCGTTGACGGCCTACACGATTAACATCGCTGGAAGTCTTGCAGGTGTGTTGTGTTTTTCGGCGATTTCATTTGCCGGTTGGTCGCCGCTGAGCTGGTTTGCCTTGGGATTCCTGCTGTTGTTGGTTTTGCTGGAGAAGCGGCGGAGTGGTGCGCTTGCGCTGGTCGCAACGCTTGCCGCCATTGCTGCTGTTCCACAGAAGGCACTGTGGTCCCCCTACTATCGTATTGATGTTTCGCCGATACGAGCTCAGGAATCTGACACTGGTTCACCCGTGATTGGACAAAACCTCAACGTCAACCACGACTACCATCAGCGCATGCTGAACCTGGCCGAGGGCTCGTTGGAGACACCCATCACCGCGAAGGCTCGCCCTTACTACAATCTGATTTACCGGTTGGTGAAGCCGGGGACAGTACTCGTCGTGGGCGCTGGATCGGGTAATGATGTGGCCAGTGCTTTGCGGCACGGTGCTTCCCGTGTCGACGCTGTTGAAATCGATCCCCTTATTCTGAAACTAGGAAAAGCTCTGCATCCGGAGCGACCCTACGACTCGAACCGGGTTCGCATTGTGAATAACGACGCTCGAGCGTTTTTCAAGCAAAGCCAGGAGAGATATGACCTCATCGTCTTTGGATTGCTGGACTCACAAACACTGCTCTCCAGCATGTCAAGCATCCGTCTAGACAATTACATCTATACCCTGGAAAGCCTCAGAGAGGCCCGTGCTCATTTGAACGAAGGCGGTACGGTTTCCCTGAGCTTCGCGTTGACTGAAACCTGGATTCAAGAAAGATTCTATCGAATGCTGAAGGAGGCCTTCCAAACGGAGCCTCTCTGTTTAGAAACCCCTTATGACGCCGGAATTTCCTATGTAGTCGGGCCTACGGCCACGCCCGACCATATTCGAGGGCAAGCTGATTTGGAGGCTATGGTGATCAACCAGCGCATTCCTCGCACCGGCACGCCCCTGCCCACGGATGACTGGCCCTTTCTCTATCTGAGGACGAAGTCGATTCCGTTCGCCTACTGGTTCACGCTCACGGTGCTGTTCCTGTGCTGCTCTTTCTGGATTCGGAAGACGCTGGCATCCACACAGTCGCCGTTCAGCTGGTATTTTTTCTTTTTGGGCGCTGGATTCATGTTGATTGAAGTCAAGAGCATCAGCGATCTTTCTTTGCTTTTCGGATCAACTTGGGTGGTGAACTCGGTTGTCATTTCGGCCATATTGCTCATGATCCTGGTGGCGAATGTCGTGGTTGTGCGCTTCAAGCCGAGTTCGGTCAATTGGGCTTATGCCGGCCTGGCGGCGTGCCTCCTGGTGACTTGCTTCCTGAAACCGGATTCGCTCTCCGCGTTGGATGCTTTCTCGAAAACACTCGTCGGCGGCGCGATCAGCGGCACACCTCTGTTCTTCGCCGGCATTCTTTTCGCCTCTGCCTTTCGGACTGTAAAAGATATTCCCGCCGCATTCGGGGCCAATCTTTTGGGTGCTTTGGTGGGAGGAATCCTGGAGAACTGTTCCATGATCGTCGGCATTACGCTCTTGAACTTGCTGGCGCTGGCGATTTATGCGCTGTCTGTAGTAGCCCTCCATAGACCAGACTGGCAATTCCTGAAGGTGCCCAAGATCACGGCAATTCGCAAGTAAGCGATGAGACCGAAACGATACGAGATTTTCTGTCTCTTGGCCGTTTCGATCCTCCTGGTTTCCCGCCAGTTTGCCGATTCACACTTTGCTTCCTGTGTCATTGACGATTCCATTCTGCAAATGAGTTGGGTAGAGCAGTTTGCTCGCTCGCTGCAGGAAGGGATACTCGTACCGCGATGGTTGCCGGACTCCAACGGGGGATACGGAAGCCCTGTCTTTGTCTTCTATTCCCCTTTGGTCTATTACGTCACGGCGCCGCTGGTCTGGTTGACTCAGTCTGTCGTACTTTCAATGAAGCTGGTGAGGTTGGCCGGGCTTTTTCTTTCTGGCCTCGCCATGTATTACTTTGCGAGTTCTTTGGGTGGAAGGAAAACCGGGCTGGCGACGGCTTTGGTATATGTGGCGTTGCCGTTCCACGTGTTAGACGTAAGCTATTGGAGTCTCTACGCAGGCACCTGGGCATGGATTTGGTTTCCTCTGATCCTGCACGGCGCCCGCCTGATGTTCTCGACCCCTTCTTCTAGAATACTCTCTCCAGTCTTTGTCCTTTCCTATGGGGCACTGGTTCTTACTCACTTGCTTTCAGCTTATTTGTTTTCGTTCGTCATTGTTGCCTATTGCCTATGCCTGTCAGACCGCTCGAGTGTGCTGCGGAACCTGAGCAAGGCGTGTGCGAACGCCTTCGCAAGTTTGGCCTTGGTTGCGTTTTATCTCTTGCCGGCGATTTATGAGCAGCGCTTTGTGCATATCGAGTACAGTACTTTGCTGCCTGAATTCGATCTTCGAAATACCTTTCTGTTTTTCCCAAACCCCGATTTGATCGCTTCGAACCCCTTCCAGGCGAAAACCATAGGTCTCTTGCAGTTCATCACCCTGGTTCAAGCGCTCTGGATTGTTGTGAGTCTAGTTTTAAGAGCGATAGACCGGCAGGAACCTGGGTACCTTCCATTACGGGAACTTGCTTTCGCGCTGGGAGTTGCAATTGGCTGTATCTTTCTGATGTCCAGATGGTCGATCTGGGTTTGGGAAGTGGTACCTGGACTTTCGCGGGTTCAGTTTTCGACACGCTGGCTTTCTATCTACTCCCTGGTTTCAGCGTTGCTGATATCGGGTGGTTTCCAAACCAGTTCGTTGGCCACAGGGGCAAGGACTGCCGCGAGGCTTGGCTATCTGGGTGTTGCGAGTGTGACTGTAGCCTTCTCAATGCTGATTGTTTGGCGCACTTGCTTCCTGGATCAGAAGTGTGAGGAGCTGGCAGCGGCTCATGTTTATAATGCTCCGGAATACAATCCCAAATCGATGGTTGACTGGAAACAACGCGTGATGCATCCGAAGGATCCTCCGGCTTCGCTGCTTGAAGGCTCTGGAGATGTGACGATAGAACGCTGGACCTCAGAAGATCGCCGCATTGTGGTCGATGCTCGAACTCCGTCTTGGGTGAAGATGCGTCTATACCCGTATCCTGGATGGACGATGCGTGTTGATGGACAACTGGCAGCTGCCGGACCCCAAGCACTGGACGGGGCAATGACAGTGAGAGTTCCCGAGGGAAGACATGAAGTGTCGCTGCAGTTTCAGAACACCTGGTGGAGGACCGGATCTCTGGTCATCTCAACCCTCGCGGCGGGGATGATGATTCTAGCTACGGTGTGGAAGCGGCCCGACCGTTTGGGGAAATCGATATCGACATAGAACTGACATCCAGACAGAAGTACGGTCTCGCCGCACTGCTGAGCGGCGTGCTTCTCAGCCGTCTGCCATTTCGGGCAGAGCTTCCTTATGGGTTGGACTCGATACAACTCGTGCTGGCGCTGGACCATTTCGACGTTCGGCTGCATCAGCCACATCCACCCGGGTATTTCCTGTTCGTGATGGCGGGGCGTCTGAGTCGATTGCTATTTCCTGACGCCAACTCTGCGTTCGTTTCGCTGAATATCCTGTTCAGTTGCTTGGCTGTTTGGCTGGTGTTCTTGCTATCGAGACGGATGTTTGGCGTGCAACACGCGTTTTATGCGGCAACCTTCATGGCAACCAGCCCACTGTTCTGGCATCACGGAGAGGTTGCCCTCTCGAATATGGCAGATTGCTTTCTCGTGTGCTTGCTGGCTCTGCTGTGCTGGAGAACGCTTCAGGAGGGAGCCCAATGGGCTCTGTTGTCGGGAATCGTCTTGGGTGTTGCGGGCGGAGTCCGGCAGAACACCCTCGTGTTTCTCATTCCTTTCTGGGTCTTTTCGATTCGCAAGGCTGACAAGAGACGAATTCTCGCTTCGGTAGCCGCGCTGCTGCTGACATGCGCGTGCTGGTACCTCCCAATGGCTTCCCTCTCGGGAGGAATTCGCGAGTATCAGAGTGCTTTGAGGGACCACTGGACGAATTCCAACTGGCATGGATTCACTTTTGAGTGGCTGCCGTTTAATTTCGTTACCGTATGCTATTTCATTCTCGCGGGAATGGGGATCGGCAGCGTGGTCTTGTTTGTGGGGGCTCTCCTTTATGTGGAGCAGAATCGGCGCACCAAGGGGTGGCGTGGCGAAAGGCTCCAGTTCTTGTGCTGGTGGATTCTTCCGCCGTTGAGCTTCTTTGTTTTTGTCTATTCTCATCCGATACAGACAGGCCACAGTTTGATCTATCTTCCTGTCTTGTTTATCCTCTTGCCGGCCGCAGCAAAACGGTTGGCTGGCAGCAGACACAGGCTATCTCCTGCTGACTCTAGTGGGATTCAACCTGGTGACTTTCCTGTTTCTGAAGACTCCAGTTTCTGTAAATCGAATCAGGCAATACGAATCCAACGTCCGCAGTACCGTCAAACTGATTAGAGAAAACTGCCCACCGGGCAACACGATTCTTGCTGAATTTTGACCTCATGTTTGTCGGGTTTCGCGACTTCATGTTTCATCTGCCCGAATATTGCTCCTATCAACCACGGATCTATACCCTCAACGGCAGACCATTGTTGTTCGCGGGTTTTGAGCGGAAAACCTATCAGGTAGACTCGATTTCACTCGGACCCGACGTGAAGTATTTTGTTCTCTATGCCGATGAAGTCTTGCGAGATCCAACGTACCTGCAAGGCGTGCAGTTAGACCAGTTTCCGAACGGTCAATTTCTGACCACTTCAACGGGATTGCGCTTTTTTCGGGCAAACGTCAAGGATCTGCATTCGCTCTTCCCCAAGATTACCCTGAAACCTTCATGACATTGGTCCGTCGAGACAATTTGCCGCTGTTGACTCGGTTGGTGTTCCCTTCCATCAAGGATGTTCTGTTCCTCGCCTTTCTGTTTGTGCCTCTGATGACCAAGGAGTCGGGTGTGCTCCACGATGGAGATACAGGCTGGCATATCCGCAATGGCGAGCACATTCTCGCTACCTGGGAGTTTCCGACGAGCGGACTATTTCTCCTATACGCGCCAGGGTGCCCCCTGGTTCGCTTGGGAATGGCTGGCGGATGTGGTGATGGCAATCATCCATCGCCTGGCCGGCCTGAACGGGATCTGTGGTTTGGGCAAACCTCTTGTTTGCCTCGACCTTTTCGATTTTGTTCTATTGGGTGTTGAAACGCAGTGGAAATCTTTTTTTGTGCCTCCTTTTCACGACTTTGGCTGGTTTCGCTTCGGCGGTCCACTGGCTGGCACGGCCGCACTTGTTTACGATGCTGTTTGTTTTGGTGTGGTCGATCCTTCTGAGCAAAATACAAGAGGCGCAAGCAGTGGGGAGCTCGCCAAGCAAGCTGTCATGGATTCTCCCTCCGATGATTCTGATTTGGGCGAATTTACACGGCGGATTTGTTGTAGGGTTGATTCTGCTCTTGATTTATTCGATCGCGAACTTCCTGACCAGTGTGACACACAGCGATCCGCAACAGAGCAGGCAAGCGAAGGAATCGTGCAGGCACTTCTTGAAGTTGACAGGCCTCTGCCTGTTGGTGACCTTGCTCAATCCTTACGGCATTCAACTCCACCTGCATATTTTCGATTCCTACCTGTTCTCGCAGTACCTGGTTGACCGGATCACGGAGTTTGCCTCTCCTAACTTCCACACCATGGTGGTCCGGTTCTTTGAATTGATTCTCCTGTCCTGCGTCGTCATCTTCAGCAGCTCCTTTCGGCGGCTCTCGTTTGTTGAGATTGGAGTGCTGGTATTCTGGACGCATATGGCCCTCTTTTCAGTGCGGCATGTGCCGCTCTTTACGCTTGCTTTTGGTTCCGCTGGTGGTCCGTCACGGATCCGAATACCTTGAGGGAGTGGTGGGAGAGTCTCACTTGGCAAGATGGGTGGGCAGTTGGGTAAGTCGCTTCAACGCCTATTCTGAGCAGCTTCGTGCCTTTGAAATTCAGTTCAAGGGAATTGTTTATCCCTTGGCAGCAGCTTTGATTCTGATATGGGTGTGTCTGAATCAAGGGAACTTCCTCGGAGCGAGGGTGATGAACGCAGCGTTTGATTCGAAACAATTTCCAGTGAAGGCAGCTGCATTCATCGAGAATTCAGACCTGGTTGGAAACCTGTTCACTACCGACTATTGGGGCGGATACATGATCTATCGATTCCATCCCAGGCATAAGGTGTTCTTTGACGGAAGAAGTGACATGTATGGGAAGGAGTTCTTGAAGGAGTATGAGTCCCTAACCAACCTCGAACACTCGTGGAAGACGGTTCTCGACAAGCATCAGGTCGCCTGGATACTGCTTCCCGTAAATTTTGGTCTGGCAACTGCATTGAAGGAGCGCAGCGACTGGCAAGTGATTTACGACGACCAGCAAGCGATTATTTTCAGGAGGCGCGGAACCCGCCCAGAAGAAGCTCCGGCCAAGTCATAGGGTTTCGCGTTCCGTTCCTTGCCGACTATTCTCCCGACTGTGGCCATTCTGGCCTTTGGCGCGGCATCTCAAGGCTTTTCTTGAGGAACTTCCGGTAAGAGAGCGTCTCGAAGATCCTTAGGTGAGCGAGGGAGCGCGGAAGCGGAGCAAGAGCGCCATGATTGACCAAATCGTCAAGAACAGAACGCATCCTGGCAGGCGCTCGCCTGGTTCTCGCAATCGCGGCCTTCGCGCTCATGATTGTAGAGAATGCCGACTCTTCCCGAGATGCAAGCCAAGCCTACCGGATTGCGGCGTTGTACTTTCTCTATTCCGTTGCCGTAGTCTGGATCATCGATCGCGGTTTGATGCGCTTGGAAAGCGTTGGCCTTTACTCTCAGATTCTCGATACGTTGTGGTTTCCATTCATCTTGCTATATACCCAAGGGGAGAACAGTCCATTTTTTTTGTACTACGTTTTCTCGTTGATCACCGCCGGGTTTCGATGGGGATTCCTGGAAACACTCCTGTTTAACACAGCGAACGTGGCTATGTACGCCGTTGTGCACTTCGCGACAATGAATTCCGAGTTCGGATTCTACCGATTCTGGGTAAGGCCTACCTATCTCTACGTGTTAGCTTGCCTGATCGGCTATTTGGCCGAGTATCAGAAGCGGACCCAGCGAAATCTTGTTGCTCTTGCGGAGCTGTCGGGTTCGATTCGAATCAAGACGCAATTCCCGAGGATGCTTGAGGAGGCTATGGAGAAGGTGCGGAAGCTGTTCCGCGCCGATCAATGCATCCTTCTTTTGGAGGATCGGGAGACCGGGCAGGTGTCCGTGCGGAAAACGAGCAAAGGCACACGAAGAATCTCATACCATCACGCAAACCTGGCTTCTGGAGAAACTGATTTCTTGTTGTCACCGCGCCAGAATCTTGGGTATCTGGTCAATCCTCACCGGAGAGTGGCGAGAGTGTTTGGCCTCAAGGACGTGCTCCTCTTTGACTTTGATGCTCAGAAACCAGCCGTACAGCATTTCGAGCCCAGCCAGCGTCTGGCTTCGCTCTTCGAAATGGAATCGATGCTTTCTGTGCCAATCATTCTGGGTTCGGAGTTCCGCGGAAGGCTGCATCTGGTGAATCGGATCGGCAGTGTTTTCGCATATTCAGACCTGCAACAACTGAATTTGGTCGTCTCCCAAATTGCTCCTCTGCTCGATAACTATCGGCTGCTACAGCGAATGCAGAGAATCGTTGTTCTGGAAGAGAAGAACCGGATTGCCCGCGATTTGCACGATGGAGTCCTCCAGTCTCTTGCGAGCCTGGATCTGCGCCTTGAGGTATGCCGACGAATCTATAAGGACGCTCCGGCACCAATTCAGGAGGAGTTGCTTGAGTTTCAAAAGATGGTTCGCGGTGAGTACAGCGAACTGAGAAGCTACATGAAGCGTTTGAAGACCCCAGCCTTTGCAGGCAGTGAGCTGCAGGAAGCGCTGCAGGAGTATGTGCGCGCCTTCGAAAAGGAAAGCGGACTAAGAACCCGGCTGGTCTTGCCCACAGAGCCGATCGCCTTTGCACGTGGCACGGGCCGGGAAGTCTACCAGATCGTTCACGAAGCCCTGACAAACGTGAGAAAGCATGCCAAAGCCCGGGAAGTTGAGATCCGGTTGGAGGATCATTCCGGAGTGGTGCACTTGACTATTTGTGATGATGGCTGCGGGTTTCCTGAATTATCCGGAGAATTGGCGGAAGGTACAACCAGGGCCTATCCATGGTCGATCCATGAGCGGACACGCGCACTCGGTGGAAGCCTGAGCGTGGATTCCAGCGCAGGTAAAGGATCACGTTTGGTCGTAGAGATTCCAATAACAAAGCAGCCGCAGCCAACCCAATAGATGTCTCCCACGTAAGAGGAAACTCTCATGAGCGCAGATTCGAGGATTAAGTTGGTCATCGTTGATGATCACACACTGTTTCGAGAAGGAATCAAGAAGATCCTTGCATTGGAGAAAGACATCGAAATCGTTGGCGAGGCTCTTGATGGTGAGGAGGTGATTTCGGTCCTCAACCGCTGCGAACCAGACATCATGCTGTTGGATGTCAAGATGGAAAGAGTTAACGGACTGCAGGTTTTGCCTCGAATTGTGGAGCAGTTTCCCCTTTTGAAAGTGATCATCCTGACGGCTCAAGTGAGTTTGGCAGAGAGCGTCAAGGCCATTCGAGATGGGGCTCGAGGGATTATTCTGAAGCACGCTGCCAGCGAATTCCTCATCAAGGGCATTCGCAAGGTTGCCGAGGGTGAGCTTTGGGCTGACAGCCCGACTATGACCCAGGTCGTGGACTCCCTGTCTCGCAAGTATCGGGTGGACCGATCTCCAGAGAAGGGCCGCAAGGAACTCTCGGAGAGAGAGATTGAAGTCGTCACTCTCGTCGCATCAGGCAATCGAAACAAAGAAATTGCCAACAAACTCTTTATCAGCGAACAGACAGTCAAGACCCATCTGAGCAACATTTTCCAAAAACTCGAAGTGAATGACCGCCTGGAGCTGGCGCTGTACGCCATGAGAAATGGGCTGGTTGAACGACAATGAAAACCTGATCAAGACCTTTGTACTTCTTCTTCGCGGACTCTTCCCCTCGGCGCATCCGCCTCACCTTCCTCGTCGCAGACCGAAAGCGCCAGTCTCGAACCCAGAGTCAAGTTCTCCAACCCAATACCGTTAGTGTTCGTTCTACGACGAACGGGGGAGTGCAACTGGAGAGAATATCAACCCACAAACGCCGGAGAAAATCCAACCTATGGGGAATTGATTCCTGACGATGAGGCTCTGATAATGACATCGTCACATCAGAGCAAGGCAACTCGTGAGGCTGACGCTGTGAACAAAACAATTCGCATTGCAATCGCTGACCCACACGAGAATTTCAGAGAGGCTTGCAAGAGGATCTTGGGTATGGAGCCCGACATGGAGATGGTTTCGGAATCAGGTACGGGGTTTGGACTTTGTCCGCTCCTTGATCTGATGAAGGCTGACGTCTTGCTCTTTGATGAGAGGCTGGAGGCAGAAGAGGGCCCAGAGTCATTCAGGCTGATTCGGGAGCAATTCCCCAAATTGAAAATCATATACATGGTTTCTTCGGAAGATCAGGCTGGCAGTGTCGAAGCCGTACGTTTGGGTGCGAATGGTGTCATTGAAAAAGGTAGAAATAGTGCACATCTTCCTAAAGCCATACGCAAAATTGTCGATGGGGAAGTATGGATCAGTCGAAAATTAACCTCAGCTCTCATGGGAGCCGACTTAAGCCACAGCCAGGATTTTGCGCTGTCCATCGAGTAACGAGCAACATGATAGGAAAACCTCCAATTTATTCTGCTTTTGACCTGGTGATGTACACTATTGGGAAGCGAGTTTCTTTTTTGTCCAATGGAGAATGTTTTTCTTCTTTTGGTTGGGAACGTGAATCTTGGCGCAAACCATTCATACTATTGCGTCTTTTGATCGGAAGGACGCGGAAGAGGAGTGCATCTTTTTGGTCGTGAAGTTGCTTATTAGCAGCTTAATGGGCGGCAGCCAACGCGGGCTAATAATCAACTTCCTGCCCAAAACGGGTAGGCGCTTGAAGGGAGCGAGTCTTCAGGTTGTGCCTGGGAGTTAGGGCATTTCAGAAATCTCAATGAGAATAAAAAAGGAGAATAACACAATGGTGGAATTACTAAAGAAGTTTATGAAGGACGAGGAAGGACAGGATCTGGTCGAGTATGCTTTGCTGCTGGTATTCTTGGCGTTGGCAGCGATTGCTGTTCTGCCTACCCTTGGCAGTGCCGTCAACAACGTTTTCAGCCAGTCTGCCAGCACCTTGAGTCGGTTCCTAAACCCTCGTCGTTGGATCCCCACAAAAGTCCAGTGAGCGGTTCTTCACTGGACTTTTTTTTTGCTTCCTCAAGGATAACGATTTCGTAATCTCTTTGATATACTTTGCCGATAGCTCAATTGAAAGCAGACTCGAAGTACGGTGAATTTTGTACTTTCCGCCGGTGAAAACGTGGAATTTTAGGTGTTAGGATCCCTTTGCCGCTCCGTGGAATAGAAGTTATGCACCCGATTTTGATTGTGGGCTCAGTCATTTGCGTGTCTCTCGCGGCCATCATTGATGTGTCAACGCGGAGAGTTCCAAACTGGCTGACGATTCCCGGAATTTTTATGGGGGTTTGCATTAATGGGTATCTCAGTGGTGCTGCGGGCGTGAAGTCCAGCCTGCTGGGTGTCTGCACAGGTTTTCTTCTGTTGTTTTTTGCCTACCTGCTTGGGGGAATGGGTGCCGGCGATGTCAAGCTGCTCTCGGCAGTAGGTTCGTTTGTCGGCCCGAGGTTGGTATTTTATAGCTTTGTTTGGATGGCCCTGGCTGGTGGTGTGATTGCTGTCTTCGTTCTTGTCTACAAGAAGGCATTCTCTCAGACATTGCGCAATCTGAGATCGCTGTTGTCGGGTTGGATACTGCAAACCCATGAAAATGTGGACATTTCTTTGAAGAACCCATCACTACTCAAGCTTCCCTATGGTGTAGCAATTGCGATTGGAACTGTCCTGGCAATTTTCATCCAACGGATTCCGGGGTTAGGAATGCGGGATGGCAACCTTCGCTTGTTTTTTTGGAGTTGGTAAATTCGATAAAAGGAGCCTTCGATGAACAGGGCAAGAATTTTGATCGTTTTGCTCGTCGCAGTGGTGGTTGGAGGAGCGTTGAGTTATGCAGTCTACAACTTTCTGCAAACCCGACCCGTGACTGTTGTAAGGACCCCCGAAAAAAATGTTGTGGTCGCCGTTGGACAGTTGCCGCTGGGAACGTTGCTCAAGGACGAGCACGTGAAGTTTGTCTCCTGGCCAGCTACGAGCCTTCCTCCGGGCTACTTTGAGAAAAAAGAGGACCTTCTTTCCAGGGGGTTGGTCCAGCCGGTTGTGGAAAATGAACCGATTTTGGAATCGAAACTGGCTCCCAAAGGCACTGGAGCCGGATTGCCGCCGGCAATTCCCAAGGGTATGCGCGCATTGTCGATTCGTGCGAACGAAATCATCGGTGTCGCAGGATATGTAACTGTGGGAACCCGGGTCGATGTTGTGCTGACCGCCACGCCCCCAGGCTCTCAGGAAGCAGTCACTAAGATTGTTTTGCAGAATGTTGAGGTGGCCTCAGCTGGACAAGTGATCCAGAAGGATCCAGAAGGGAAGCCTCAAACAGTAACCGTCGTCACGCTGTTTGTGACGCCTGAAGATACGGAGAAGCTGACTACTGCCAGCTCGCAAGGCCAGTTCCAGCTAGCCCTCAGGCATCCACTCGATTTGGAAGAGGCAAAAACTCGGGGCATGCAGATGAGCCAACTCATCCGAGGCGCAGGCCCCGCTCCAGCTCCAGTCGTGAGGGCTGCCCGGCGAGTGCCTCAAGTGATTGCAGCTCCTCCGCCGGTAGCGCCAGCTACAAATATCGAAGTGATCAAGGGTGAACAGCGGTCAACGGTGAAGTTCTGACGCCTGATTGTTGACCAGCACAAGGATGTCTGGCGTCCCTGAAGGGTCTTCTCAGGTTGTCCAGGAAGGTGAATCAGGAGATTTCTTTAAAGAAGTGTTTCGCATGTTACGAAGAATATCGAGAACAAGAGTATGAATGAGCATCCATTCCCACCGTCTGAACCTAGACATGAGCAAGAAGGTGCCGGGCATATCGAGTGTGTGCCAATGCGAGCGCCTCGTTCTTCAGAGTTCCAGGAGGATAAATACACATGCTGCCTGTAGCCCACTCCAAATTGAAACGGGCCACGTTACGAATTCTAATTGCTACGCTGGTATCTCTTGGGCTTTGGACACGGGATCTTGAAGCGCAAGCACAGCGACCCCAAGTTTCGGATGTTCCGCAGCTCACGGTGATCTCCTCGAAATCGATCATCGTCAATACTGCGGAACCTATTGAGCGCGTGGCGGTAACAAACGCCGAAATTGCTGATACTGTAATAATTTCGCCGCAACAGGTGTTGATCAACGGCAAAGCTCCAGGAATTGTCAGTCTGATCCTTTGGGACAGGGCTGGCAAAAGTACGAGCTACGATTTGGTTGTTGAGATTGACCTGTCCTTGCTGCAGAGGCAATTGGAGGAACAGTTCCCGACTGAAAATATCATGGTCAGCTCGGCAAAGGGAGCGCTGGTATTGGCTGGGTCTGCTAGCGAGCCGCGAGTAGCCGAGAAGGCGATCGAAATCGCTGGGTCCTTCTCTCAGAAGGTGATCAATCTCCTGCAATTGCCTCCGCCACCCGACACCGAGCAGATTTTGTTGCAGGTCAAGTTTGCTGACGTCGATCGTGCGGCCGTTCAGCAGTTGGGCATCAACATTCTCAGCACGGGAGCCACAAATACTCTGGGTTCAATTTCGACACAGCAGTTTGGATCCGGCATAAGCAATACGAATCTCAGCACTGTCTCGCCCGCCCAGGGACCAGGATTCACTTCAACCCAGACCCTGCAGGATGTGCTCAATGTTTTTCTTTTCCGCTTTGACCTCAACCTGGGTGTGACAATCAAAGCGCTCCAGCAGAAGAACCTCTTGCAGATTCTGGCCGAACCAAACCTGCTGGCTTCGAATGGAAAGGAAGCTAGTTTCTTGGCGGGCGGTGAGTTTCCGATCCCGATTGTCCAGTCTACGCAAGGCACGAATGCCATCACGATTCAGTTCAAGGAGTTCGGTGTCCGGCTGGCATTTACGCCCACGGTAACCTCGAGCGGAAAGATTCGCCTGAAGGTTCGGCCGGAAGTCAGCGCTTTGGATTTCACCAATGCTGCCACCATCGGTGGATTCTTCGTTCCGGCATTGAGCACTCGTCGAGCTGAAACTGAGGTAGAATTGGCCGACGGCCAGAGCTTCGCGATCGCCGGCCTCATAGACAACCGACTGACTGAAGTGTATAACAAGATCCCTGCCCTCGGTGATATTCCGATTCTCGGTAATCTTTTTCGGAGCCGGCAAATCAACAAATCGAAAAGCGAGTTATTGGTGCTGGTTACACCGAAGTTTGTGAAGCCGTTGACTCCTGACCAGACACCGCCCTTGCCCGAGAATCCGAAGCCCTTCCTCGATATTGAACGATTTGATGGCAAAACGGGGGCTGTCGACGCTCCTCCCAAGAAGGTTGAGGGTGCCGAAGTTCCGAAGAGCCAGTGAGCATTGCAACCAACTAGGGAGCTCCGTTCCATGCTGTCAGCCATTATCATTAGTCCCGATGAGCAGTTTCGAGATGCCACTCGGGAGTTATTGGAGGGTTCAGATCAGATTGAGGTGCGAGCTGAACTCAACAACTTCTATTCTTCTCTGGATAGTTGGATCTTCAACGAGATCAAGACGATGGAGGCGGATGTTATCATTGTTGACGTTACGCCTGACAAGGAACAAGGAATTCTGACGGTCGAAAAGATCCTTGAGATCTCTAAGCACAGTCATATTTTCGTTGCTGGGAACGGTACGGATGCAGACGCGATTCTGCGATCAATGCGTGCAGGAGCGAAGGAATTCCTTTCGGCACCCTTGGAGAGTCAGCCGCTGTTTGCAGCCATTGAGCGGGTAAGCAAGGTTCAGACGGTCGCAACCAAAGAGAAAAAACGGTTTGGGCGGCTCTATTCGTTCTTTAGCGCCAAGGGAGGCACGGGTTCCACTGTTATCTCGACCAATTTTGCCGTAAGCCTGGCTGAGCAAACCAAGAAGCCCACGATTCTTGTTGATCTGGATATGCAACTTGGCGAGGTATCGTTGTTCCTGGGGATGAAGCCTGCTTTCAATATCGTCGATGTCGCAGACAACATCCACCGCATGGATGAAGCGCTCTTGAAGGGTTTCATCAAGAAGCATGCTTCCGGGCTGGATGTTTTGGCGGCGCCCGACTCGCTCGATAAAGTTGAATCTGTGGGCCCGTCCCAGATTGTTCAGATTCTTCAGTTCTTGAAGAGCTGTTACGAGTATGTGGTGGTAGATACTTCAAACACCTTTGATGACCACACCGTGTCGGCGCTCGATCAATCATCGACGATCTTTCTGATCTCGAATACAGATCTTCCTTCGCTGCGAAACGCTCAGCGCTGCCTTTCAATTTTCGAACGAATGGGATATAAGAAAGACAAGATAAAACTCCTCATTAATCGATATCAGAAAAGCCTTGAAATACGCTCCAAGGACATCGAAGACACGCTGAGTTTTCCAGTCGCCTGGTTCTTTCCTAACGATTGGCCAACCATCATGAATGCGGTGAACAGTGGAGTTCCCCTTTCGACGGTGAATCACAGCGAGATTGCTGGTTCATTTACGGGTTTTGTTCAACAAGTGGCTAGTCTTCAGCCGCAGAAGCCGCCGGAAAAGAAAAGGGGATTGTTGGGGTTGTTTGGAAAATAGTATGGGTGAAAAAGGTCCGCACTATGCCCATTGATTTGGGCGAGAGTTGTTTGCATCTTCAAGATGTTTGAAAGGTACGGCTAATATGGGCGACTCAAGGTTGTTTACGAAGGAAGGCGCGCCAAGCACCGATCGTTCTTCGTGGAACGAGCGCTTGAACAAAGGCGCTGCTGCAACTCCCAGCAGTGGCCACTTCCAAGTCTTGAAACACAACATTCACCGGAAGCTTCTGGACAAGTTGGATCTGCAAAGCATTGCCTCGCTGACCAAGCCAGTGCTTAGCAATGAGATCCGAAAGGTTGTTGAAAGCTTATTGGTTGAAGAAGCAACTCCGCTTAGCTTGATGGAGCGCGAGAAGCTTGTGAACGAGGTTCTCGATGAGGTCTTGGGGCTGGGACCTCTGGAACCTCTGCTTAAAGACGGTACGATCTCCGATATCCTGGTCAATACACACAAGAAGGTCTACATCGAGCGACGCGGGAAACTGGAAAGTACCGATGTTGTCTTTAAGGATGATGCACATCTGATGCAGATCATCGACAAGATCGTGTCGGCAGTGGGCCGTCGGATTGATGAATCATCGCCAATGGTCGATGCGCGCCTCCCCGATGGCTCCCGCGTTAACGCGATTATTCCGCCGTTGGCTCTCGATGGCCCGATCGTCTCGATTCGCCGCTTTGGATCGACACCCCTTACCGCGGACGACATGTTGAACAACAACACGTTGACGCCAGCAATGTTGGAATTACTGAAGGGAATTGTAAAATCACGTTTGAACATCATCATATCTGGAGGTACTGGCTCTGGTAAGACGACGCTTCTGAATTGTCTGTCAAGCTACATCCCGGATGACGAACGCATTGTAACCATTGAAGACGCAGCTGAACTTCAGCTTCACCAGGAACACATCGTTCGCTTGGAAACCCGGCCTCCCAATATTGAAGGCAAAGGAGCCGTTCGTCAGCGCCAGTTGGTCATTAACGCGCTGCGTATGAGACCCGACCGAATTGTGGTTGGCGAGGTCCGCGGCGAGGAAGCTTTGGACATGTTGCAAGCGATGAATACGGGTCACGATGGATCGTTGACAACGATTCACGCCAACACCCCGCGAGACGCGCTATCCCGTATGGAGACGATGATCTCCATGGCCAATCTGAACCTTCCCGACAAGGCCATGCGACAACAGATAGCGTCGGCGGTGGACGTCGTCATCCAGGCTTCACGTCTCAGCGATGGCACCCGGAAAATCATGAGCATCTCTGAAGTTGTAGGCATGGAAGGTGATGTGGTTACCATGCAGGACATCTTCGTATTTGAACGAGTCGGCATTGGCGAGAAGGGCAAGGTCCTAGGACGATTTAGACCGACGGGAATTCGTCCCAAATTCGCAGAAAGGCTCAAGTACGCTGGTGTTCACCTTCCGGCGAGCATGTTTGACAACGTCACGGAATACAAAAGATAAGAGCTGCTTAGCGGATTGGTCACCATGTTTGTTGCGTGAGCAAGATCTGCGGGAGCGAGAGCATGGATCCAATACTGATTGCCTCTGTCATCTTCATGATTGCAGTTCTTTTTGTGGGTAGCGTCTATTTCTTTATTTGGGAATTGCCAGAGAGAGAAAAGCGCAAAAAAGTCAGGGATCGTCTGGAATCGATTTCAGAAGCTGGGCGGCGAATGGCCAGTCCAGAACTGGATATCATAAAGAATGAATTGTTGAGCGATGTTCCTGCGTTCAACAAGCTACTCCTTCAGTTTGCGCACACCAATCGTCTGAAGAAGCTGCTCAGCCAAGCTGACATGAAGTTGAAGGTAAGTACATTCCTCCTGATTTCGCTTGTCCTGTTCGCCCTGGGCATAGTGGTTTCCAACCAATTGCTGAACCTACTCCCTGTGAATCTATTGATTGGCCTCTTGACAGGGTGCATTCCCTTTATGGTTGTGCTGTACAAGAGAAACAAGAGATTCAGGAAGTTTGAAGAACTCTTCCCCGAGGCGCTGGAGCTCCTCACCCGCGCCGTAAAGGCTGGTCACGCGTTCAACACGGGAATCGAAATGATTGCCGATGAGATGGTCGAACCGATTGGTAAGGAGTTCCGAGCAGTCTTTGACGAACAAAACTTCGGATTACCTTTGAAGCAGGCCCTGTTCAATATGATCGAGCGGATGCCGCTTTTGGATCTCAAATTTTTTGTCACCGCAGTTCTCATGCAGAAAGAAACAGGCGGTAACCTGGCCGAAATCCTGACCAACTTGTCTCACTTGATTCGCGAACGTTTCAAGATCATGGGCGAAGTGCGAACATTTTCCGCCCAGGGCCGTTTGACGGGCTACATCTTGACCGCGGTGCCCATTGCGATGGGGTTCATCCTGTCAGCCATGAACTGGGACTATATGAGTGCTTTGTTCAAAGAGCGGATTGGGCACTATATGTTAGCGGGAGCCGGATTTTGCCAATTGCTCGGATATATCATCATTCGCAAAATCGTTAACATCAAGGTTTAGACGGGCGGTGGATCCATGCTGTATCTGATAACCTTTCTAACATTTGTGCTGGCGACTTCGCTGGTATTTTACCTCCAGTATGCCTTCATGCGAAGGAAGAATCCACTTTCTGAACGCTTGGCAGATCTGGAAAAGTCGAATCCCTTTCGTGCCTACGCGGAATCAGCCGTGCAGGCTCAGCGGGAAACGAGCGTCGAGAGGGTTTTCGAGCCACTGAGTAAGCTCATGCCGAAGTCAGTGGGCGAAGTCAGTGCGTACAACGCGAAAGCTGATGCAAGCGGGCTATCGCCACAAGTCGGCGGTAACGATCTTCTATGGCATCAAGGTAAGTTTGATTCTTGGGCTGCTGTTGGCTGCCTTCGTGGCTGGACGCTTTCAGTCTGGTCCGATTGAAAATATTTTCATTACATTCTTCGCTTGCGTTGCTGCTGGATACATCCTTCCAGACTTCATTCTTTCCACGCGAGTTACAGCCCGGCGGGAAAAAATCCAGCTTGCCCTGCCAGATGCTTTGGACCTGCTGGTTGTCTGCGTTGAAGCAGGTCTTGGCTTGGATCAAGGGATTCTGAAAACGAGCGAAGAACTCAGGGTGACCCATCCGGATATCTGCGATGAACTAAACCTGGTGAATCTCGAGCTCCGTGCTGGAAAGCCCCGCAAGGAGGCTCTCAAGAATCTTGCAGAGCGAACTGGGGTTGAGGACATGAATGGGTTGGTTTCAATGCTAATTCAGACTGACAAGTTTGGGACTAGCATCGCGCAGTCGTTGCGCGTCCATTCCGATGCTCTCAGAACGAAGCGTCGCCAGCGTGCTGAGGAGCGTGCTCACAAGGTTTCGGTGAAGTTGGTTTTTCCGCTCGTGTTCCTGATCTTTCCTTCAATGTTCATCATCATATTGGGGCCAGGTGTCATCAAGATCATCAAGCAGTTATTGCCTGCAATGGGTGGTTAGGGTTCTTGTCACACTACCTTCACTTCAGACTAAAGAAAGGAGTTTCGTAATGGCGCCTGCCAATATGCTCAAGTTGGTTCTCTTTGCCGTGTTCATCATCCTTTTGGTGATTGTGATCAAACGTCGAGCCGGAAAATCCTGATTGTTTCGACTGCGGGTTGGTCGATTTGTCAATTTGTGGATTCCAGGGGAAGTCCCTCTAAAGTTAACGGCTCTTTGAGCCGTTTAACTTTTTGGGACTAGATTCGAAAACCAATGCAGGCGTTCAATCTGACGCGGCAAAAGCCACTGGCAGGCGTCCTGATGATTGCGGACTCTTTCCTCCGAAGCCTGATCGGACTGATGGGACGATCGAGCTTGGAAGCGGGACACGGTTTGTGGATCGTCCCTTGTCAGAGCGTTCACACGTTCTGGATGCGATTCTCGATCGATGTTGTCTTTCTCGATGAGCATCGCAGAGTGATTCATTTGGTTGAGAACCTGAGACCCTTTCGCGTCTCAAAGCACCTATCAAGATCCCGCAGCGTGATCGAGTTGCCAGTGAGTTCGATCAGGGCGACTGGAACGCAGATAGGCGATGAAATCCGCATTGAGCAGGAGACCGGTTCATGATAGCTTGTGTAGCATTCCGCTCTCACATTCAGACAGCAAACGGCCGTCTCGCTGGTCTCGACTGCAGACTCCTCAAGCGGCAACAAGGAACTAGGGCTGCCTTCTTTGCATCGCTCCTGGCCTCAATCGTCGTTGCAGATACCGCGTGTGTGCGAAACGTCCGTACAGCAAACGACAACTTTTACGTCATTAACCGCAAAGCTGGTGTCGCCAAGGTCTCCAGGCCGTCCGCTCCAACCCTCCCTGTCGTCACTCCACAGCTATCGGATGCCACGAAAGAAGCTTTGCCGATCCAAGCTAGCAGGGCACCGCGACCGAAGAGCTTGCTTTCCAACGCAGAGATACTTGAGGAGGAGAATTCCAGGATATCTTTTCTCTTGCGGAAAGTGCAGGGCGAACCCTCCAATGGGGCGGCTTCTTTTGAACTGGGGCGGGCCTACCATGAATTTCGTCTCTATGATGAGGCGCTCCGCCACTACCAAAATGCGCTTCGGCTTGAGCCCAAGAATCCTGTGTATCTCGAGCAAACTGGGAGGCTATGGAGGGACTGGGGATCACTACAGGTCGGTGTCGATTTGGTGAATGGCGCCCTCAATCTTGATCCAGGTTTTGTTGAAGCTTGGAATACACTCGGAACGATATTCGACCGACAGGGAGATACTGAACGGGCCCAGAATGCCTATCTGCACGCGCTCTCTCTTAACCCGAATCTCGATTACGTCCACAACAATCTTTGTTTCAATTACTTGCAGAGTGGAATGGTTGCCGAGGCGATTAGTCATGGTGAGCGTGCAACGCAGCTAAATCCGGCTATGCCGGTCGCTCATAACAATCTTGGTCTGGCGTACGGAATGTTGGGTGATCTGGACCGATCAATTGAGGAGTTCAGCCATACTGGAGACGAGGCTGCGGCTCGAAACAATGTCGGCCTCATCCTTCTAAGGCGTGGTCAAATCGCAGAATCCCTCGAGCAGTTCAGGCTGGCAGCACGGATGAGGCCTTACTACAGGGACGCAGTAGCAAACTACAGGCTGGCACGCGACCTGAATTTTCAACGGCAGCGAGAGGCCAAAACCGCATTGAGGTCTATTGGAGAGGGAACTGCGTCCGAAGTCCTTAGCCTCGTTGGGATCGCCGATACGGGCCTGGGTTTTCTGGGCGAAGGCTCGCATTTGTTGGCCCCGCAACCTCCTCCGCCGCGTCCAGAAAAACCGACTGTCACTGTTGACATTGAGATTGGTGGGTCGTCCGCAGCCAACGAAGGAGAATTCGGAGAATTACTTGGCTCGGGTTTTCGTCTGGGTCGGGTGCTCGTGGTTTTTGATCGGTCAAGAAAACAATCCTGTTCTACAGTCCTGGACATGCTGAAGCGGCAGTGGAACTAACTCATCGTATTCCCGGAGATCAAGCCGTGCTCGGAACTCGTTCTTTGGCTCCAGAGGAGCCGACATCAAGGTTCGATTAGGGCTTGACTTCGAGCGGCAATCGGAGGCGGGCCTTACGCCAAAATGTTAGTAGGATGCATGAAGCGAGAAGTTGCGGTGAATGCTCAATAAGCTAAAAGGAAGGAAATTATGGATTCTCAAACTGTCGTTAGCGATGTGAAAATTTTTGATGAGAGTACCCAGAAACCAGCGGCAAGCTACACGCCGCCAACGCCGTTAAGTCTGAAGGAAGTTGGCGTCAACCGGGACTCCCTCATTCACTTGGTTGTCAAAGTCCTTTACTACGCAGGCGAGGTGACGGGCGCATATCTAGCGTCACGACTGAGACTTCCCTACACGCTTGTGGACGAGCTGATTGAGTTCGTCAAAGCCGAAAAAATGTGCGAAGTCAAGGGAGTCGCAGGTATTGGGAAGTCAGCCTACCGTTATGCGATTACCTCGCTGGGACGTGACCGCGCTCGTGAGTTCCTAGAGATCAATCAGTACACCGGGCCGGCTCCTGTTCCTCTCGCCCAGTACATTGAGATGATCAAGCGGCAAGCCGCCGCCCGAACATACATCACCCAGGAAGGCATCGCGAAAAACTTCTCCCATTTGGTTTTGAGCAAACAGATGTTGGATACGCTGGGACCTGCCATCAATTCAGGCAAGTCCATGTTCGTTTATGGAGCCCCAGGCAATGGAAAATCCGTTGTTTCCGAAGCGATCGGGCACATGCTTGGAGGCGAGGTCTATATTCCGCACGCGATAGACGTGGATGGGATTATCATTACGGTCTACGATCCGATCAATCATCACGCCTACGAAGTAGAGACATCTGGCGAACCCGAGTACAAGTCCCCAATCTTTAGCGATACAGAGGATTTCGATCAAAGATGGGTCCGCTGTCGCCGACCATTCGTCTTCGCTGGAGGCGAACTGACCCTGGACATGCTTGACATGTCATTCAACGAGGTAGCTAAGTTCTATGAAGCCCCCTTCCAGGTGAAAGCAAACGGAGGCGTCTTTTTGATCGATGATTTTGGCCGTCAACTTGTGCGCCCAAAGGATCTTTTGAACCGGTGGATCGTGCCCCTTGAAAAAAGGGTTGACTACCTAACATTGCATACCGGCAAAAAGTTCGAGCTACCTTTTGATGCTTTGATCATTTTCTCAACCAATCTGAAGCCTCAAGAGCTGGTGGACGAGGCGTTTTTCCGACGCATCCGCTACAAAATTCACTTCGAGAACCCCACTCTCGAGGAGTACAAGGAAATCTTCAAGAACTACTGCCGCTCGAAGAATATTGTGTACAACCCGATCATCGTGGATTATATGCAGACAGAGTTCTATCAGAAGTACGGTGTCGAGATCCGGCGGTGTCACCCGCGAGATGTTATCGAACAGGTGGCCGATATAGCCCGTTATTTGGATACTCCACCGGCTCTAACCAAGGAGCTAGTGGACGCCGCATGCCATAGCTACTTTGTCAAATGATCCATTCGGCGGATCAGTTGGTGCAGAGGTAAGTCCGATGGTAGACAAGATCCAGTACGCCCTGACTTTGTTTGACAGCAATGAGATCCTGATCCTCTTTGCTGGGTTTGATTGTCTATCATGTGGTGATTCTTGTAGGCATAACGCTCTCGGTGCGCTCCTCACTGGCTCTGAGACTCAAGTCTCTGCAAGCGGAGCTGGATGAAACCAGGAAGAACTGGGAACATCGTGATGAAGGTTGGAAGGATCGCGAAGAGGAACTGCGTCGAATTCTCAACGCAGAGCGGGGCCGAGAGGTTTCACAACTCAAGGCCGAGTATGATTCCTACATTGGATTGCTGGAACAGAAGCTGGGGAGGACAAGGACCCGGGAAACAAGTATTTCCTGACTTTGAGCCTCGAGGGTTTAGCGGCTTAAGGATGCTCGCCACTCGGAGTCAAACTGCTCTACGCTCTTGTAGATCGCGTTTTGAAAGGCGCTTTCGAAGTTGTAGTTTTGCCCCATGAGATCAAGAACCTTGCGGATCGAGCTTTTGCCAGCTGAAGCCACTAAAAACTCAACTGCTGCCAATCCCTCAATGTAAGCGAGAGATGCAGCGCTCGCAGGCAGCCCCGCGAACGATCCTTTCAGCCCTGTCAATGGAGTCAACTCGCCTGCTTTGTTCAATGCTTCGAGCCATTTGGTGTGGTTTGATGCCGACTTTCCCTCTTCAAACTGAGCGACTCCTTCGTTAAACCATGTAGGGCAACCCCGTCCAGGCAGCGACCGAATGAACGCGTGAGTCAGTTCATGAACCAGTACGGCAGCGAGCTCAGGAGTAACCGAGCTAAGTCCCTGAGTGGGAATGCGAATTTTGCCGTCGAATAGCGCACCAGACCAGCTGGGAGCTTTAGTGATGTCGAAATATGCTTGGTCGGGATATAGAATGACGGCAACTGTTGCGGGTGCCTGAGAAGTCAGGTCAAAGCTGAGCTGGCGGTAGAGCCCCTCAAGAGTGGTCAGAATCTGTTGGCCCAGCTGGTAGTCGGACACCTTCCGGTCGTAGCGCAAGATGAAATGAGCACTCTGCAAGACACCCAATTCATTGTGAACCCCTAACTCTTTGCGAGCCTTTTCGAGTCGTGCTGAAATCTGCGGATTCGGACCTAACTGCAGGGCTTCTGCCCATTGGTTAATAGCCTGAGCCACTTTCTCTTGCGCATAGTAGACCTCGCCCAGTAGGAGATGTATCTCTTGATCATTCCTTTCCCGCCCGATATAGGCTAGCAGCAGGTCTTCCGATGCTCGATAGTTTCCCATCCGGTAGTTAACAATCGCCAAATTCGCTAGGGTAGCGGCATTTCTTTTGTCTAGGGCGAGACCTTCCTCGAGGCTGCTCTTTGCTGCTGACAAATCTCCCTGAGTTGCCTGAAGCGCCGCAAGAGAATTCAGAGCCTGTGCAAGTTCAGACCTGGCGTGGGCATCTGCCGGAGCGGATTTAAGATTCTCCCTTAGCCGACTGAGCAATTCCTTCGAAACGGCAGAACTGCTCCGCAAGCCGGTTGTCTCGGAAGGTGTCGAATTCGCCACCGCTGCAGGACTACCATCACCAATGGCGATGCCATATTTTGGCGCTCCACCTCCGGGAGACGGAAGAGCCTTTTGTTCCTGAATCCTCCTCACAGCTGACTTAGGGAGAGTCTGAACCTGACTGCCCGTCTGATACCGGACTTCACTGCCTTCCTCCCAGGCCTTCTGAACGACCAAAACATTCCCGTTCGCGAGATAGATGACATCCGCCACCGCGGAAGACTCGACTAGCAGAAGGCACAGTGCCGAAGCAATTGCTTGGATAGAGAGTTTCATGGATTGGCAGGCGGCAAGGAGAACCCGGTGCCGGAGAATCTATTTCCCGGACTCGACGCTCTGCGACACCTTCTGAGACAGAGTCAGATTGCCGTTGGTATCTCTTGTTTTGATGATTCTTTCAACGCTGATTCTGCCATTGCCGAGGGGCTTCGAAGTTTCGGTGACCACTTCAGTAACGCGAAGACCACCGGATGGATTGGCTGGATCAACCGTTTCAACCTGGGTCGTGCTTTCGATGCTTCCGTCAGCCAACCGCCGTTCTTCGCCCGTGACTCGTTGTGAGAGGCTCAGCCCTGTGCTATTTACGTTAGGCAACAGGCGGTGCACGTTGCGGGATTCAAGCAGTCGCTGGTACTTTCGTACGCCATCACTGGTCTCCGATTGGGATTCTGTCACTCGGTCAGTGAGCAACAGCCGTCCGTCATAACTCGTCTGATGGACCACAGTCTCCTTCTTGAAGGCATTGCTGCTTACTTTTGTCGTCGTTTCCTTGACGTTCTCGACAACAGCCATACGGCCACTGACTTCCTTAAGTTTCCGGCTGCTTTCCTTAACTGTTAACGTATCAGAAAGCCTTCTTTCGCTACCTTCTTCGATCTCGTTGAGTGCGAACTTACCGTCTGAGTCGGGCTTGTAGAGGGCCCGAGTCAAATGCTTCTCTTTCGGAGAAACGTTCACGACGGTTTCATTTTCGACGATTTGAGCAGCCATTTTCCCATTGATATCTGGCTGATAATAGGATCTTTGGGTTTCTTCGGTGTTTCCCTTGAGCTGGTGATCCTCCTTGATTAGTTGCTGGGTTGTGAGCCGACCATTCAAGTCTGGAGTGCGGATGGTACGTTCGATTTGATACTGGGTATCACTGATACGACGGCTGCGCTCGCTTTCCTCTCGGTCCACACGCTCACCACCGTTGATAGAGAGAGCTTTAAAAGCGGTGGTTCGTTCGTAGTTCTTGTCGTCGAGGAGCTTCTGGTATTCGGAGACTTTAGTGGCCGATCCCAATCCGTCCGTACTTGCTGGGGAATAGACGTAGCTTGTTGACGACTGTTCTCTACCGGTCGATTTCTTGGGAGGTTCTTGGCCAAGGACAGCCAAAGCAATAAAGAACCACGCTCCTGCTGGACTCAGTTTGCTCTTATAATGACTGTGTTGCATAGACGTAGGTGTGCCTCGACAATGAACTTCACTTGATAGATGTCTCATCGGCCCTCGAAGAGATCAAGCTTAGGACAAAAGTTCGCTTGCATTACGTGGCAAGCGATCAAGATAAATGACGAACATGGCGACGTTTTCGCAACCCTCAAAAGCATGAAGCGAACGAGTCATCCCGTGTTGGATGAACCCATTTAGCCGTATGTTTTTCCGGATAGATCGGCGCAAAGGATACAACCGGTGAGCCGCTCAGTCCGGCGTGAGGACGAGCAAAGGGTGTTTTCCGGAAGCAGGGAGTGCCACAGAAAGCAACTCAGTTTGATCAACGAGGATGAACCTGAAGAATTTCCAACCTGTTCCGGCCGAACTAACTAACTCTTGAGCAGATTGAGAGTAGTCAAAGGCATAGACTTGTTGGCTGTGTCCTTTGGCTCGCACCAAGAAGCCGCCACCCGATTTAGGATGGGATTCGATTGGAATGCCTAGGACTTGGGCAGACATCTCATAGAAGCTCCTTGCCAGCGGAATCGAACTGGATTGGAGCGTCAATGGATCGCCCGACTGAATTGAACGAATGAGGGATTTGTAGTCATTCGGAATCGACCAGAACACCTGAAAACCCAAAGTCTTTTCTACTTCCTTGATACCAACATCTTGACCTTTCTGATAACGGTTGAGCAGCAGCCGAATGCGGCTCGAAGAGTAGCCAAGGCGTTCAAACCCGTGCAGCACCCTCTGGGCATTGCGCAAAGCTGGCAGGTTGCACTTGGAAATCAAGAAAATGATGTGCGAAGAATCCAGAACAGATACAACGAGGTCGTTCAATGTGCTGGAGGTGTCGATGATGATGTAGTCGTATTCCGCTTGCAACAGGGCAAGTAGTGGCTTGAGCTCTGCTGCAAGTGCCCTTGACTTTTGAGGGAAACCATCGCTAAAAGACAGTAGGTCAATTCCAGTTTTCGAGTGAGTGATGATGGTTCGGAAAATCCTTGCTGGATCCAGAATTGAGCTTTCGCTGTCATCCTCAACCAGTGATTTAGGACTCTTCAGTCCAAAGAAACCTGCAACATCTCCGAGTTCAATGTCCAGGTCGAGGACCAATATCTTCTTCTTTGAAAGCTTGCTGAGACTGACAGCAAAATTGCTTGAAATCGTCGTAGAACCGCTCCCACCTTTACAGCTGAAGAAGGAGAAAATCGTGGCGGGTTCCTTGGCTTGGCCAGGCGCACCAATCTGACGCTGAACTCGAACAAATGCTTGCTGAACAGCGTCGGTGGTCAGAGGTTTAGGTAACACCTCTTTGACCCCAAGGCGGAGGGCTTCGATCAGAAAACCTGAATCCAACAACTCACCCGCAGCAAGCACTGGGATCCCCGGAAAGTTTTGCTGCAACTCCCGGAGCAACTTCAAATTAGCCTCCGGATCCTTGTTGAGTTCGAGCAGCACCAATTGGGGATTCACAATGGCCATCTCTTCCCAAGTTTCGCTGCTCAGCCCGCCGATGGTGAGAGGGATCTCCAAAATGATTTTGGCAGAATCGACCTTCCCAACTTGATGTCGAGACTCTTTCCTAAAGCGATCTTCCCAATAAACTACCAAGGTTCGAAGTTTTTGTGTCATTGGTCCAAAAGGTCGGTTCCTATCCGAGATTCACGAATTTGCGACTCATCTTGTGCAATTGAGGGCCCAGACAGGGATATCAATCGATGTCTGTTGTGTCAAAAAGACTCAAATTGCCGGTGCTATCTAACCTTGAATCTGCCGTCGCGCAATTGGCGGACTGTTCCACGAATCAGCCAGAAACAACGTGGCTATCAACCCATAACCGCTGATGATGTAATCCTGTGATTCTGGCTGACATAGGAGGGAAAACTCGGGAAAAATGTCTCATCGAATCCCAAATAGTGGAAACAAATTACACAGGGCTTAGATCCACTACAGCGCCGCCACTTTTACTCGCCGATCTAGGAATTCAATTCCTGCAAGCCGAAAGGAGTTTTCACGAGGGGGCTGAATCCACCGAATTCGGGCTTTGGCTTCAAATTCCTCCGGCATCTGGACCCCGATGTCGGATTGGCTACCTAAATCGTCTCCCGAAAAAACAATGCAAGCACCCTCTTCACACACATTCAAGGTGTAAGTATGAAACTGCAGCTGGCTCTCCACACCTGCGTAGCTCACAGTAATCGGTAGAACGATGACCTTTCTGGCCGTCTTTCTAAGGGAATACAGCCCTGGTGTTCCCTGGTATTCACCCACTGGGTCAGGAATGGGGATCGAAGCTGGGGGCTCTGAATAGTCGTCGTCTGTAGTAACCCTCAACGCATCTCTGTTGTCGATTGAATCAACCTCTCGAACAGAGCGCTGCATCTCCGATACGAGAAGCTGTACTTGATCGATTCTCTCCATGACTTCCCGTAGATCTCGCTCAAGCTGAGGAGAGCCCTTTCGTCCGAGCTGTGCTCTTGTGAAAAACATGATCGCCGCAAGAGAGTGATCAATTCCTTGGCAAAAAGCTGCAAGCTTCTTTGAAAGGTGGGCCGCAATGCGTGCTGAATGTTGCCTGCGTTGTTCATCTGCCGGTGGATTCATCGGGGATGCTGCGCGATTTCGGAGCGTCGAAGCTATTGAATACAAATAGAGACAAGCTGTCAGAAGTGAGAACACCAGCAATTCCAACGGGAACAAGCTGGCATCGCGAACAAATCCCGCAACCTGAAGAAGAAACACGACAACGAGTTGATATGAGACAAAGGCAACAACTCCCCCAAGAACATGAGCAATTCGCGGGTCTTCAAAGGAGGCACGCAAACCTACGAATGTCTTGGGCTCTTGATTTAGGGCCATAGAATATCTCTCCGACCGAGGGATGTTGAATTCTACCACGGAATCGCCAATCTGTGGTTAATCCACGGATCTTGACGGGCTGGATAGACGTCCATTCACATCCCTCGGGATCTGAGATTCGGGAAGGTACAGCAGACGGCTGGAGATGGCAGATTCTAGGAGCCCAGATGTTTAGAGACGACTGCAGAAATTGTTTCGGCAAAGGAATTCTTGATGCGGTTTAGATCAAATGGCTCAGCTAGTTGATGCACACGCTCGTTGGAATCTCCGTTGAGTTTGGAACTCGCACCACGAATTTGATACTCTCGATTTAGAATTCGAGTGACCAAACCAACAGAAGTCAAGTTGTATTCCGAAACGCGGGCAAATAGAGCTTCGAGCTTTCTTTGAGACTCGTTGATCTCCTCCATGATCTGCTGACGGTCAAGTTTCAAATTCTCGAACTCCAGACGCTCGAAGGCCGCCTGGTGCTGCTCAATCGCAGCCTGCGTTTTCTTGAATTCAAGTTCTAGTGCATGACGAATCCCAACTAGATTCTGGAGGCGGTCGTTGTCGGCTTTGCGCTTCTTTTCGGCAGCCTGGATACCATCCTCGACCTCGCGCTTCAGCCTATCGTCGAACTCGCCGATCAGTTCCCTTGCTTGGATCTCATAGTAGCGGTTCTTGAGCTGCTCCAATTCACCTTCAACCTTCTCAACGCTATTCACCGAAGTTGTCTTGATCTGGTCGTCGATTTCGGTCACTTTCTCCCGAATCTTCCCAATCTTCTGTTCAAAGCCCTGTAGCGCCTGTTCGATTTCTTGCCGGGTTGCTGACATTGTTTCTCCTGAATCTATCAGTATCCGTTATCCTGGGTTCAGCCCAAAGCGTTTGGGATGTCCGTCTGGAGTCCGGACTTTTATCGATGGCCTTCCGGTAGAGAAAGGACTTGCTTGCCGTTCTCCGTCTTCGCGAGCTCGCTTTCAACGTAGTCGACTCCTGCAATGGTAATGGAGAAGTCAGCAGACTCGCTGATGCGGATGTATCCTTTCTCCTTCAGGTACCAATTCGAAAACTCGAGATTCTCGACCGAGCAACCCAGTAGTTCTGCAAGAACGAGCATGGAAACTTGGGGATTGCCCGGAGTATTGCGCCGTACGTCGTACAGCACCATCAACATCAATTTTCTTAGTTCCCGCTCTGAGAGGCCTTCGTCCCGAGCGCCTTCAGCTTCGACCCCATACTTTGCCGTGAGTTCATCCCTGCTTCGCGCAACTCCAGGAGCCGATCCTTCCGGACGAGGTTGAGCACCGGCAGGTTCCTTTCCAAGGAACTCAAGGTTGTAACGAGATCTCTTCGCCGGATCAGACAACACCTCGTAGGCCTTCAACACACTCTTAAACTTTTCCTCATCGCCTGTCTGCTTGTTGTCCGGATGATAGTAAGCAGCCAACAGCCTGTAGATCTTCGTGATCACCAGCTGCTCGGCGTTTGGGCTGAGTTGGAGGAGTTCGTAATGGTTTTGTTGGGAACCTTGATTCATGATTCGGATCAGCTCACGTCTCGTGACACCAGGCGACTAGCTGGTCCACCAGTACTGCAGCTGGATGCGAGGAATCTTGGTCTTCAAAAAACGACCCACCTAATGCGGTTTCTCTACGAGCCATTCGATGACCAAGCCGGTTATTCCAAGTACGAAACTAATGACGAAAACAAAAAACAGCTCTCCTCCGAACAAGGTGTTGTTTAACGGCAGAGGGAACTGCTCTTCGTTGTAGAAAAAGGATACGACTAGAACAAGAGCTCCCAGCGCGAGATACGGCGAACCATTTTTCTTCTTCAGGAACATGTTAAAGATTGCAAATAGAAATCCTCCAGCCCCTACTGCGATGACAAAAAACTCAAAAGCACCCCGAACGTTGCCGACGGCGCGAAGTTGAAAGTAGTTGTTGAGCGGCTCGATCTGCGAAATGTATGGCCCTCCTGCAAGCAGCAATGAGAGGAGAGCTAAAAGTAGGTTGGGTCCCATCGGATCACACAGTCATGAGGCGGACAAGAGTCCACCAAAAAACTCCGAATTTCACTTCAGACTTGATTCTTCGGCACTCAAGCCTCAATAGTTTAGAGAAGTTATGGCGAATGTTTTCTGTTGTCAACCATTGAACTCCACCGGCTGAATCCTTGCTCCCGATTGGCTCGTGAACAGGCCAAACCGTTTGCCTGTCGAAAAGTGCGTATGCTAGTATCCACTCGCTTCATCCAGAAATAATCTACTGGAACGCGGACTCGCTAATCGAGAAAGGAGCTTCCTGTGAAGGTTTTCGGCGGAGCCAGCATTCGCAACGTGGCGGTGGTCGGGCATGGATCGAGCGGGAAGACTTCCCTGGTAGCGGGTTGCCTTTTTCTGGGAGGTGTTGGAAATCGTCTTGGGCGAGTGGATGACGGCACTGCCCTTACCGACTTCGATCCGGAAGAGATTGAGCGCAAGATTAGCATTTCTACCGCGATCGCTTCCAGCGAATGGAACAAAACGAAAATCAATTTTATCGATACTCCTGGAAAGGGAGTTTTCATCCAAGACACACGCACCAGCATGCGTGTGTCCGAAGCTGCCCTAGTGCTCGTAGACGCAGTTGCAGGTGTCGAGGTTCAAACTGAAAAAGTCTTTAAGTTTTCGGAAGAATTTAGCCTGGCTGTGGCGTTCGTGGTAAACAAACTCGATCGTGACAATGCTTCGTTCGAGCGGGCGGTCGAGTCCCTTCAAGAGAACTTTGGGCGAACCTGCATCCCGATTCACCTGCCAATTGGTTCCGAGAAAGGATTCCGTGGCATTGTAGACCTTGTCGAATTGAGGGCGTATGAGTACGAACCGAATGGTTCAGGAAAAGCCAAGGTGATCGATATCCCACCGGCTTTGCAGGATGCCGCTTCGAAAGGGCATGAGGCGATCGTTGAGATGGTGGCTGAGGGCAACGATCATCTCATGGAGGAATTCTTTGACAAGGGAACCATACCCTTGGAAGACCTGGTGCCTGGGTTGAAGCAGGCAATCGCCGAGAGAAAGATTCACCCTGTATTGGCCAGTTCGGCTCTAACAAACGTTGGTCCTCAGGCACTGTTAGACTTTATCGTAAGCTATCTGCCTTCACCGGTTGGCGCCAAGACGATACCAGCAGCGACCTCTGCTCAGGGGACTGACGCGGTGGCGCGCATCACTGCTTCTGACGGGCCGTTGTCCGTTTTTGTCTTCAAAACGCTAGCTGATCCGTTTGCCGGACGGCTTTCCTTTCTGAAGGTTTTTGGCGGTACGTTGAAGACCGAAGCTACTGTATCCAACCACAACCGTGGCACGTCAGAGCGATTGGCTCACCTCGCCATCCCTCAAGGAAAAACCCCGGTCGAAGTGCCAGAACTCCATGCCGGAGACATTGGCGTTGTTGCCAAGCTGAAAGATACGGTCACTGCCGACACGCTCGGTGAAAAGGATCATCCGATCTTTTACCAGAAGCTTAGCTACCCTGAGCCCCTCATCACCTTTGCAATTGAGCCCAAGTCTCGTGGCGACGAAGACAAGATCAGCACTGCACTCCACAGACTTTTGGAAGAGGACCCGACCCTGCGGTTTGGTCGTGATCAGCAGACACACGAAATGTTGTTGTCCGGAATGGGCCAACTACACATTGAAACCATCGTGGCACGGCTTAAAAAGCGTTTCGGGGTTGAGGTGACTTTGAAGCCCCCCAAAGTACCCTACCGGGAAACGATTCGAGGCAGAGCTGACGTACAAGGCAGGCACAAGAAACAGTCAGGCGGACATGGGCAGTACGGCGACTGCAAGATCAAGATGGAACCGTTGCCGCGGGGTGGGCAGTTTGAGTTCGTTAACGAGATTTTCGGTGGCGCCATTCCCAAAAACTTCATTCCGGCGGTTGAGAAGGGAGTCCTTGAATCGGCGGCGCGAGGTTATCTTGCCGGCTATCCGGTCGTGGATTTTCGCGTCATCCTGTATGACGGTTCCTATCACGATGTCGATTCGTCCGAGATGGCGTTCAAGATTGCGGGTTCGCTGGCTTTCAAGAAAGCCATGGAGGTTGCCAATCCAGTCTTACTTGAGCCCATCATGAACGTAGAGGTGTATGCGCCCGATGCCTACGCTGGGGATTTGATGGGCGATTTGAATAGCCGTCGCGGCAGGGTACAGGGAATGGACTCAAAGGCGGGAAACCAGGTCATCAAAGCTCAGGTCCCTATGTCAGAAATGCTTTCCTACGCCCCCACCCTGACCTCCATGACGCAGGGTCGTGGTGACTACACGATGGAGTTTTCGCATTACGAAGTAGTTCCAAACCAGATTGCGGAAAAGATCGTTACCCAAGCCAAGGCTGCGAAGGCTGGCGTTGCAGAGTCCGATGAGTAGTAGAAAAGTTTGTTGCAGACTTTGTTGTGGCGCAATGAGATTCTTCCTCTGAATGCGTTCAAAGACTCTACTCGGTAACCTAGAAGTCATTCAGCAGGTCGTTCGTTGTTTTCCTGGCCCCCCTCTCTTCATTTCCTAAGCCACCACCCCTTGGGTGGTACCGCCATCTCCGACCCCAGTATTCTCTCAAGTCCTACTGAGACTTCCCTCCCAATTCCCTACAGTCATCGGTCAAATTTACCGAAACAGAACTGAGCCGGAGTAGTCAGCGGTTGCGTATGACTCGCGGGAATTGAGTGTGTCCGCAGCAAGTGGATCTGAACAACTATGAGTTTGACCGACATTTCGCGAGCCCCACTTCACACCATCCTAGCGGTCGACGATGATCCGAAGATACTGAATGTCACCGAGATCATTCTGGCCAAGGAAGGCTATTCCGTTGTTCTCGCTCTCACCGTAGCCGATGCACAGAAGACACTACAAGAGTGCAAGATAGACTTGGTTCTGTTGGATGTGATGCTGTCCGACGGCGACGGGTTCTCGTTCTGTAAAGCGATTAAAGAGAATCCTGATACTCGCGATGTCCCGGTCATTCTGCTTACAGCACTGGACACCATCGATAGCAAAGTGCGGGGGCTCGATGTTGGTGCCAGCGACTACCTGGTCAAACCCTTCCTCAAAAAGGAACTCGTGGCAAGGATCCGCTCCCACCTACGCGAACGGGAATTTGCCCAAGAGCTTCGAACGCTCTACGCCTATGAAAAGCAGAGGGCCCATCAAGTCGCAATCCTGAACAAGCTGACCACCGAGTTCAATCAGTCACTCGATCACGCGGAACTCCTGCAGCATGCAGCTAAGGTCATCAGTACGGAGTTGAATTTTCAGGGATGCCTGATCGCAACTTGGGAAGAGGAGTCGGCACGGTTGACCGTCGCTGCTGCCTATCGTCCTGGCTACGAGCAGGCACCTCAGGCGCACACATTTCCGGCGGAGCAGGGGATCATGGGTTGGGTCGCTGTGCACCAAGAACCGCGGATTGTGCCCGACGTTCAGATGGAGCCCCAATATGAGCGGTTCTTCGCAGATACCTGCTCTGAAATGGCGGTGCCACTCATCCATCAGAAGAAGGTGCTGGGCGTACTCAATGTTGAAAGCCACCTGCCACACGCCTACAACGCTGACCACCTTGAGGTGCTCACCATGGTGGCAGGCAATCTCGCGCTAGCTCTCAAGAATGCCGAACTTTACTCGAATGCCAGGCTCCACAGCGAGAATCTACAGTCTATGGTCGAGCAGCGAACCCGCGAGTTGGAGAGTCAAAAACGATTCATGGAGAGCATCGTGGATTCGCTTCCTATTGGTCTCTATGTCATCGACAAAGACTACGCAGTAACTACCTGGAACCGAAAACGGGAAACAGGGATTCTGGGAATCTCGCGAGACCGCGTCATTGGACAGAATGTTCTTTCCGTCTTCTCCAGCATGTCGTCAGACCGTTTGAAGACAGAGTTTGACCACGTATTCACCACGGGCCAACCCTTCGAAACGCAGATCGCATCCTGGTCCTCAGGCGAAAAGCGCTATTACCATCTGCGCAAGATTCCGATGTCGATGGAAGGGAGCGCCGTTAGCCATGTCATCACGCTTGGAGAGGACATCACAGACCGGCGCCGCCTTGAAGAATCTGCCCATACCAACGAAAAACTCGCGAGCATTGGCAAGCTGGCGGCTGGCATCGCGCACGAGATCAACAACCCGTTGGCTGCCATCGCGGGCTGCGTAGAAGGCCTTATTTCCCGTGCGCAGGACCAATCACTCGCAAAGGTAGCAGCGTTCGAGGATTTTCCGGAATACCTGAATATCATCGACGGCGAAATCTTTCGCTGCAAAGGCATCATCAGCAACCTGCTCGATTTCAGCCGGAATAAGGAGATCCTGAAGCAGGAAATCCCGATCAACGAAACTCTCGAGCAGACGTTGCAGCTCCTCGGTCACCACAAGAGCTTCAAACAGCTCCAGGTTGTCAAGGAACTCGCCCCAGATTGCCCGCCGGTCGTGGGCAACAGCGGCGAGCTACGTCAGGTTTTCCTTGCGATGTGCATCAATGCAATGGACGCGATGAATGCATCAGGAATGCTGACCATTCGCACTACCGTTGAGACGCAGAACGGGCAGAACGCTGTCAGGGTCCAGTTTCAAGACACTGGTGTGGGGATTCCACCGGGCAATCTCAACAAGATCTTCGATCCGTTTTTCACCACCAAGCCTGTCGGGAAGGGCACCGGGCTGGGGCTGTCCATCTGCTATGGCATCGTCGGCAGTCACAAAGGATCTATCAAGGTCGAGTCGGAAATGGGCAAAGGAAGCACTTTTCATATCCTGCTGCCTGCGAAAGCTAAACAATAGGGGGTTTCTCAATGTCGGTCGGAAAGAAGATCAAGTTGTTGATTGCGGACGATGAGAAAAACGTCAGTCTCATTCTGCAGAAGGAACTGACTCGTCGCAACTACGAGGTTTCGGTTGCCAACGATGGCAGAAGTGCCGTGGAATTTGCCCAGAAGGTAGACTACGACGTCATTGTCATGGACATGACCATGCCTCAGATGGATGGGATCCAAGCCCTCAAGGTCATCAAACAAGCCGAGCCGTCGCCTGAAATCATCATGCTTACTGGTAATGCGACACTGGAAACCGCTATCGAAGCGATGAAGGCAGGAGCCTACGACTACCTCACGAAGCCTTGCAAGATCGAAGAACTGGACGTGCTCATCCGCAAGGCCTGCGAGCGGCGCGAACTTCAGAAGGAAAACCTCTATATGCAAACGCGCCTCAGCCGCAAGGAACCGGCGCCTTTTCTCATTACGAACAACCGCAAGATGAAAGAACTCCTTGGGCTCGTCGAGAAGATGGCTGCAACCGACTCAAGTGCGGTGATCCTGGGGGAGAGTGGTACCGGGAAGGAGCTTATTGCTCAGTCCTTCCACAGGTTCTCACCGAG
This sequence comes from uncultured Acidimicrobiia bacterium, assembly GCA_963791795.1. Taxonomy (GTDB): domain Bacteria; phylum Acidobacteriota; class Terriglobia; order Versatilivoradales; family Versatilivoraceae; genus VFZK01. The sequence continues at coordinate 661,371 of CAWBTP010000005.1, read as the reverse complement.
GCGCGCGGAGGCTTTCATCGATATCAACTGTGGAGCGATTCAGGAAACTCTTCTCGAGAGTGAGATGTTTGGATACGAAAAGGGCGCCTTTACAAATGCCGACACGTCGAAACCTGGTCTGTTTGAACTGGCCGACCGTGGCACCCTGTTTCTGGATGAGGTGGGGGAGCTCAGTCCCCGCCTTCAGGTGAAGCTGTTGCGTGTGCTGGAAGCGCGCACCTTTTTTCGCGTCGGTGGTGTAAAGCAGGTGAAGGTTGATTTCCGTCTGGTTGCGGCCACAAACAAGAATCTTGTGGATGAAGTGAGGGAAAACCGTTTCCGACAAGACCTGCTGTATCGCATGAACACGGTTACCGTTGAGATCCCTGCATTGCGCGAGCGGATTGACGACATTCCCCTGCTTGTTGAGCATTTCGCGAAGAGGTCGGGCCGAGAGGAGTCCGTGCCTGTTTCCGACGATGCCATGGATCTGCTTCGGCAATACTCTTGGCCGGGCAACGTTCGCGAGCTCAAGAACGTCATCGAACGAGCCATGGTTCTGGCATCCAAAGAGGGCATCACGGCTCAGTGCCTTCCAGCGGAGGTTGCCAGAACGGAAAGGCGAATATCTGTGGCCGTCTCAAAACCCGCCATCTCCGGTTCAGCAAATCTCGCAGACCTTGAAAAGGAGCAAATTCTTGCCACCCTCGACAAAGTAAACTGGCATCGCGGAAAAGCGGCCGGCCTGTTGGGTATCACGCCCAAAACGCTGTATCGCAAACTGCGCTCCTATGACATTGGGAAAAACTAGAAGCAGAAACCTGCTGATGTAGAATGCCAGTGTGGCACTTGGTCGAATACGTCACATTAACGGTGCTCGTCCTACTGTCAATGCTCTAGCTTGGGGTTGTCTCATGCCAATGTCCTATAGCAATAGCGCGATTTCCGAAACGGAAGTGCCTCGGGCCGTGCAGCCTATCTTTCAGCATCTGTTGGACACGTATGCGAGTGAAACCAGCAAAGTGATTTCTGTCTGGGGACAGTTTCCCACTGAAGAGTTGTTGTTCCGCCCGCACGCCCGTTCAAGCACTGTACTCGACATCTTCAAGCATCAGCTTCTTTCCGAGAGACGATTCTTTGGCGAATTCATGGGATTGCCGGAGCCAGCGGCATCGGAGGTGTTGGCCCACCTGGAGAAGACAGGAGATTGGGTCAGACGAATGCTTGAACTTGCCAGACCTCGTTTGACATTCTTGGCAGCGCAGAGCGAGTCTTGGTGGACAAAGCGAGTACCCTTTTTCGACGTAGAGCGCGAACGAATATGGATTTTCTGGCGCCGAGTTCTGCACACGGCGCACCACCGAACCCAATTGACCGTCTATTTGCGCTTGTCAGGGAAACCGGTTCCGCCGACCTATGGGCCTACCGCAGATTTCACCTGGGGTGGGGCAGACCCGACTCAAAATGTTGATGCTGCGATGCGCAAGTAGATAGGTTCTGAAGAGCCTTACCCAAGTGCCTCGGGCTTGACGGCTCCGATCCCGATTCGACGCCACACCGAACGGCTGATCTGTCCTGTCGCTTCTGAAACGAAACCAATGCAGCAACAGGGGCCTCACTAGTGACATTGGAAGCCTGTAAGCACATCGGGATTGGCGTCACCTTCAACAGGGAGACTCTTTGCTAAGAACGCTTGGATTCCTGTTCCTGCTGTTTGTGATGGTCGTGCTGGGTTGGGGTTATTGGCACATGGTAACCCACGCAACTTTGAATCTCTCGCTTCATGATGTATCGCTAAAAACGGACCGAAGGGCCTACGGTCAGGTCATGAAAGCTGAGATCGTCTTCATGAACACCGCAGGGGCCGTCCTGGCTGAGGGCGCAATTCGCGAACCACATGGAGTCCTGTCGATCTCACATCCTGAAGTCGGTGATTGCAGCCGCTATGAGCGAGAGGCAAGCTTCAGCGTTGAGGCCCGACAGAAATGGCAGAGTTGCTTTGAAACAATGTCGCGCTGGTTGGCAACCTGGGTTGGAAAAGTACGCTATGTCACAGTGACAATGAACAGATGTCGGATAGAGAAGCTCCCTGCACTACCGGAGGAGTACGGAGACAGCTGGTGGATGTGGTGGGTACCGTCACCACACATTGGCGGGAAGCCGTACACTTATTTCAGTCTTGCCCTGAAGGTTGATGGCCTTCGGTGTCGGGCAGCCGAAATCTGAAGCGACCGAAAAACTGTCGATTGCGGCTGCGGCCTGCCGGAATCGGCATTCCTAAAAACCTGCCACCCTCACTGGCCTGAGCGCACATGGTATTCAGCTGCTGAAGACGTTTCCGGACGTAGGAAGATCAAGTGATGGTTAGCATGAATCCCATTGGAACGGTTCGCAGTCCCTACACGGAAACCTCCCAGATCCCGAAAGGGATGGGGGCTGTTCATCAAGCGGAAGGTGTTCTGGACGTCTTGCCCCACTTCGAACAAGGTCTCACCGACATTGAAGGCTTCTCTCACCTTTACGTTCTGTGGGTATTTGATCGCGTCACGGATTACGATCTGATGGCCTCACCACCGTCTGACACGCGGCCGCATGGGGTATTTGCCACGAGGTCTCCACGCCGCCCCAATCCCATAGGCCTGACGGTCGTCAAGCTCTTGCGCCGCGATGGCCCCAGGCTCCATGTTTGTGGGGTGGATATGCTTGATGGAACCCCGATACTCGATATCAAACCTTACCTGTCCAGCATTCCCATCGAAGACCTGCACCGGGGTTGGCTCGCGGAGGCCGAAGAGCGCAGTCGTGCGGAACGAAAGTTGCCGGAAACTGAAGCGTGAAGCAGGGAAAACATTGGTTCCGACCTAGGCTCGTCCCGTTGCTGTTGCGGCTCTTGCCAGGTCGGGTTCTGACGCTCGCCCCTCGAACAGGTCCCGCATAACCCTGGCTCCGGCGCGAGCGACTGGTTCTCCATGGCCCACGCACAGAATCTCCGCGTTGGTCATATCACAGAGCTTTCCGACGGATTCTCGATTCTGTTTGTTGTCGAGCGTAATCTGTGGCCATCCGAGCGCGAGTTCGGGCCAGGTCACAACAACGTCGCCGACCACTAGCGCTCGCTTTTCGGGCCAGTAGAACGCCAGGCTTCCCGGTGTATGTCCTGGCACGTGCATAACGGTCAACGGTCCCACGTGGTCACCATCCTTCAGAGTTCGATCCACTTCGCACGGCGCAGGCAGTCCCAGCCCGAGAACGAAAGCGACTTGTAAAGGGTACACTTGCAGAGGCTTTTGCGGCCAGAAGCCGGTGGTGGGAGGCACTTCTACCTTGCGTTTTCCTGCGATGATGTCCGTTTCCCAATCGTGAGAATAGACTGTCGCTCCTGAGGCCTTTTTCAGAGCGGCCAGTCCGCCGAGATGCGACTGGTGAGCGTGCGTCAGAATGATCCGCTTGAGGTCTTCAGGTTGTCTTCCAAGCCGGCGAATCTCATCGAGGATGTCCCGCCCGTCCTTGTTCAGCAAGGTATCGATCAGCGTCAAACCACTCCCGTCGTCGATTAAGAATGCCCTGACGCGCCCGCCGCTCGTATCACCCAGACTGTGGAGTCCCGGTGTAATCTGCATAGACCCTCCTCCATAGTTGCCGAATGGTTGCTGTTCCGTGCGATAAGTAGATTCTATCACCGGAAGACTAAATCAACGCCTTGACTTCCTCCTTCGAATTGCTCAAAGGGGCGGTCGTTGGATCTAGCCTTCCGCAAAGCACGAGGATGTGGAGTACACTGGGACTCTCAAAAAGACGACGGCGATTGACTTCTGTGAGACGGAGGCAGCTAGGAGGCGTGACGATGCCGAGCGCGTGTGGGGGTTTGCCCCGCTCACCGAGTCCGCCAGCATCAAGGTCGAGATCACAGTGTATGGCGAAGCGGGACGAGGGGTGTGGGTCAAGGACGACGGCGCGGTTACAAAGAATGTGTCAGGGCACTGCGACGCCCCAAATTCCCTGGATTCGGAATGGATACCCCAGCGGGGACGGTGCAGGCTAGCCTAACGGGCAGCCGATCTCTGATGTGTTTTCGAGGGTTAAGTTTTTCGCCGGCAACCAGGCGCGGCTCAGGGGTGGGAACCACCCGCCCGATCCCAAGTTGGACTCCATTCGGCTCACTTCGCTAAAGTCGTTCCAGGATAGAATGAATCCAATCTGCTTATGGCTCTAACTACCGGAGCTCGACTCGGTTCCTACGAAATTCTCGGCCCCATCGGAGCCGGAGGCATGGGCGAAGTGTACAAAGCCCGCGACACGAGGCTTCACCGAACCGTCGCCATCAAGGTTTTGCCCGAGCACATCTCCAAACGCCAGGACCTGCGCCAGCGTTTCGAACGCGAAGCCCGCGCCGTGGCTTCGCTGAACCACCCCAACATCTGCGTGCTTCACGACGTCGGCAGCCAAGACGGCACCGAGTACATGGTGATGGAGTATCTGGAGGGTGAGACACTGGCCGCCCGAATCGCCAAAGGCGCGCTCCCAGTCGATCAGGCGGTCAAGTTCGCGATCCAGATCGCCGACGCGCTGGACCGCGCGCACCGCGCCGGGATCACGCACCGTGACGTGAAGCCAGCCAACATCATGCTGACGCGGGATGGCGTTAAGGTACTCGACTTTGGATTGGCCAAGTCCCCGCCAAAGGCCGGACACACTGAAGAAACTCTCACCGCGGTGCTGACCAAGGAAGGCGCGGTGTTGGGAACGCCGCAGTATATGGCTCCGGAGCAGTTCGAAGGCGAAGTAGCAGACGCGCGCACTGACATCTGGGCGTTCGGCGCGGTGCTCTACGAGATGGTGACAGGCCGCCGCGCCTTGAAGCGTGGGTGGCCGACGACGACCTTTGCCGCGATTGTCGATGAACAGCCGGAGCCCATGGGCTCCGGCGTGCCACCGGCATTGGACAGTCTCGTGCTCCGCTGCCTCCGCAAGGAGCCCAACGAGCGTTTCCAAAACGTATTCGACGTCAAACTTTTCCTCGAAGCCGTCGCCCAGACCGGGTTCTCAAATCGAGGGGATTCCCAACAACCACGGCGTCGGACAATCGCATGGATTGGCCTGGCCATTAGCGCGGTGCTCTTCTCTGCCGTGTCCCTGCTCTACTTCTCAGGCCGCAGTTCGAAAGGCAAACCTGAAGCAGCGCCTGTGATCCGCGCAGTGATCCCCGTCGCGCCGGCCGAGATGATCCCCCCGAGCAGTTCTCCAACGATCGCGTTGTCTCCTGACGGGCAAACTCTGGCCTTCGTTGGGCAGAAGGACAACCGAAGTCAGCGGTATCTCCGCTCCCTGAGTTCTCTTGAAGTAAAGCCGCTGGCGGGCACGGAAGGCGCCAGCGGACCGTTCTTTTCACCGGATAGCGAGTGGATCGGCTTCTTCTCCACCGGGAAACTGCGCAAAGTTCGGCTGCGAGGAGGCTCTCCGATCACGATCTGCGAAATACAGCAGGAAGGCCGTGGGGCCACCTGGGGACCCGGCGATATGATCGTGCTCAACTCTTCGCCACGCCGTGGGACAGGCTTGGTTCGAGTGCCAGCCTCCGGGGGAACTCCAGAGCCATTGACTCAGCCCGACGCCGCCAAAGGAGAAACCTCTCACCGGTGGCCGCAGTTTCTTCCGGGAGGCAAGAAGGTCCTGTTCACGATCTGGACATCAGCGGGTTTTCCTTCGGCAAGGCTTGCAGTGTTGGATCTCAGCTCTGGCAGAATTCGCGCCATTGTCGAATCTGCCTCCTACGGGCGCTTCGCTGACGGTTACCTAGTGTTCGCACGCATGGAAGGGTTGGCGATTGCCCCCTTCGACCCGTCAACCGAGAGTCTGCGCGGAAGCCCGGTACCTGCAGGTATCGAGGTGTTGGGGAGCTCGGTTAGCGGTGTGGCACAGTTCGACATTGGAGCCGCGGGCGTTCTCGCTTACGCGCCCGGACTCAGCACGACGCGCTCCACGCTGGTCTGGGTCGATCGAAACGGGCGCGAGAGTCCACTCAACTCGGAACCAGCATTGTACCAGAGTCCGAAGCTGGCCCCGGATGGCCGTCATCTCGTGGTCTCCAAATTGGAGTCCGCCAACCCCGATATCTGGAACCTGGAACTGGCTCGCATGAGTTTCACCAGGCTCACTTCCGCTCCGAGTGCAGAGTACTACTCCACCCTGACTCCGGACGGAGCGACCGTCACCTATAGCTCGAATCGCGCCGGGCCGCAGAATCTCTTCTCGATAGCGACAGACGGATCTGGCGTCGAGCAACGGCTCACCACGGCTGCATATTCGCAACAACCGTCCAGTTGGAGTCCCGACGGGACACTGTTGGCATTTACCCAGTGGGAACCCAAGACCGGATCCGACATCTGGCTCTATTCGAAACATGAGGGCTCTGCCAGGCCATTCCTGCGCACCGCGTTCAATGAGGCGAGCGCCCATTTCTCACCTGACGGGCACTGGATTGCGTATTCCTCGGATGAATCGGGACGGCAGGAGATCTACATGCTTCCAACATCGGGAAAAGTAGGCGGTAAGAGAAAGGTATCCACTGCAGGCGGCAGAGAGCCAGTGTGGAACCCGCGCGGCGGCGAGTTGTACTACTTGAATGGAAACGACCTGATGAGCGTCCAAGTCAAGTTCCAGCCCAGTTTGACGATCGGCATCCCCCAACTCCTGTTCAGCCGCGGGCTGGCTCTCGTCCAGGACCCTCAATACGTATGACGTCGCGGCTGATGGGCGCCGCTTTGTGATGCTGAAACCATTCGACACGCTGACCCCGCCCAGGCAACTCCATCTCATCTCGAACGGATTGGATCAGCTCTTTCGTGAGAAGTAGCGGAACTGGCGACGGGCCATGCTTCGAGCTGTTTGTAATTGGCAGTCAGCGGCGCGCCGTGCGAAAAACGCAGAAGGTCCGAAACAGCGCAACACAGCCGGGAAGTAAGAGAAGAAGGAAATCCCAATCGGGCCTGGTCTGGTCCCAGGCACGCTTTCGGCCCATCGGGTGCTTGCCGGTCCGCTCCTGGTTTTTGCTATGGCTATCGCTTTTCCATCCCGTACAGAACGGGCGCCAGTTTGTAGGTAAATCGGGCTGGATTGATGGCGCAGGCCCCGCCAGAATCGACCGCGATCAGGAGCTTTGAGACCGGCTCGTAAGCTGCTCGTGGAGCAATCGTTCCCTTCGCCACCAGAATCTTCTGGCGCTCTGGATAGACACCCACGCTAACGAGCTGGTGAATGCTGAGCGGTACCGTACGCTTCGTATTCAAGATCACTAAGTTGGACAGATCGCGCGTCGAACCTTCGGCTTCAATCACCGCGGTGAGTCCCATATCCCAATACCGGTAGCCTCCATGGCGTACTTCGGTCTCGATGAATTTCCCGTCGCTTAGCGATTTCACGGTGCCTCGGATCAGGATCGGCTCGCCGTGCATGCGGTCCGTCTTGCCGCCGACGGGAAACGCGAAGGGCTTTCCGACGCCTGCGCTCACGGCCTTCTGAACCGCCTCCGGATCAAAGAGGGCGACCACCCAGCCTTCGGCTTTCTGTCTTACCAACTCAGCGAGCAGGAAAGTGCTGTCACCCGCAGACCCACCTCCGAGGTTGTCACCCGTATCAAGCAAAGTTACCGGAAACACCTTGCTCGCCATCGCCATTGACACGGCCTTGGCGGGATCAGGCAAGTCGAACTTCAGTTTGTCACGGAGTTCCCAAAGCATTGCCGCAAGACGCTCGGCCTCGCTCTTGGCGAGCGCCGGGTCGTTGTCCGTGATCACAATCACACTCGGCCCCATGGCCGGCACATCGCCATACTGATAGCCACCCGGAATGCTCACTGCGAGGACGCCAGGCTTCTTCTCAGCTTCCTTGCTCGCGTCCACAATCGGCTTCAGCGGCAGCCGGTAAGTGTCGTGGTGAATCAGATTCAACATCATCGGAGGCTTCACCATCGCCTGGACGGGCTTCACCTCGCCCTTGATCATGCGCGCCAGAATGGAGGCCGTCTGCAAGCCTCGCTCCTTGGTATCCAGATGCGGGCACTCTTTACCGGTGATGACGATGTTGGCATTGGCGATGATCGCCGGATCCACGTTGGCGTGAAAGTCATGCGTGACTGCGATGGGAAACCTTGGCCCCATGGCTTGCCGCACCCGGCGGACGATCTCGGCATCCCCGCTTGGGAAACCGTCCGCCACCATCGCGCCGTGGAGAAGGAGCAGCACCCCGTCATACCCAGGCGCTTGCTTCAAACCCTGAAGGATGCGGTCCACCATCGTATTGAAGCCCTGCTCATCGATCGGTCCTCTGGGAACCGCGTTGAAGAAGTGAATGGGAAAGAGTTCAAGGCCATATTTTTCGCGCGCCCGCGATCATTCCAGCGGCGTTTTGGTTGGTTTTCGCGTTTGTTTCCAGCCATTCCTTCCGATTTCCCGAAAGCGCGTCCTCGCCTTCGAAGTCGGCGAGCGTGGCTTTCGTCAGGTTGAAACTGTTCGTCTCGTGGCTGATGCCTGCAATGGCGATGCGCGGCGCGGCGTTGCCTGAAGTGAACCCTAGTGAAAGGACGACGAGAAAAACCCAATGTTTGGGGAGTTTCATTCCGAACTCCAGATGACCCTGTCTCTCTTCTTGAGGACTACAGAACATAGTGGCGACAATCTTTCCGCCTCAAAGCATTAAAATAGATGTTGAAACCTTGATCCAGAGCCGGGTTGCGGCAGTTGAATCAGCAGAGAAGTGTCCCCCTCGCCCCAGCCCCTCTCCCGCGTTGGGGCGAGGGGAGCCGATACTAGGACCATGATTCCGCGACGTTCGAAGGTGGGAACCGCCGCCAGAAGCCTGTCTCCACTCAACCTATCTCTTTCCAGGCGCGCGGTACTTAACCGACTTCTTTGTCGCTTGATCGACTTCCTCCGGGGTCAGCAAAACGTGAGTCTTCAAATTGACAGCGCCGCTGGCGTTGACCGCCATCGAGAGTGCTGCCGCGCTGGCGTTGTCTGGGAGGTCAACGATGACGAAAGCGTCTGCGTCACCAAACGCAAAATAGAAGGCCTCAACCGTGCCGCCAGCCGCCTTGACGTTGGCCTCGACCGTGGCCCGACGCTTCGTGCCTCCCTCCTTCATGACTCCCTTCGTGCCATCGGCAGTGTACGACGCTTGAATCATATACTTGGGCATAGGTTCCTCCTGTTTGGTGAAATGAAAATGCAATGGGAGAAGTTGAGGAAAACATACCAAATCCTCGTGCGACAGGTACATTTTTTGGGGATGCGACTGAGGCAGACTGGAGGGTTCGATCGAGAACTACTGGGGATGAGGGGATATCTCTCTACGGAATCAGTTCCCGAAACGCGGCTCTGGATGAGGATCTCAGAATGTTTGTCGGAACTCCATGTGTGTGCTCGCCCCTCACCCCTTACCCCTCTCCCGCGTTGGGGCGAGGGGAACCGATACCGTCGAGTGTTTCGAGAAATCAAGAGTTTGGTCACTACTGCTCACAGAGCGCCCGGCCGAAGGTCTTGATCTACCTGTCGGCCCAAGCGCACGATAATTTCCGGAAGTGCTTCGATGTCCTCGAGCGAAGTGCGAAAATTCACGACGCAGAGGCGCAACGCGAATGTGCTGCCTAACATCGCCTTGGAGAGAAAGGCCTCACCGCTTTTTTCCAGACGGTTCAATAGTTCTTCGTTCAGCCGGTTCAGATAGGTCTCCACCTTGTCAGAATCCGATCGAGATTTCAGTTCTGCAGGAACATAACGGAAGGTTGTAATGCTGAGGCCCTGGCTTAGCGCTTCCAGGTCGGGATAGTCTGCAAGATTCCGATATAGGGCCTGTGCCAGCCGGATGTCGTCACCAATCATCCGAACATAGCCGGAACGCCCTGCCTGCCTGCAGGGCCAGCCAAACCTTCAGAGCACGAAAACCCCGTGAATTTTGCGGGCCGAGGTCGAAGTAGTTCAGTACATCCTTATCGAAGGCATAGTAGGAGGGATGATAGGAAAAGGTATTCCGCAGCGCCTCGGCGTGGCGAATCAGGATGCAGCCTGCCTCCAGCGGCGAGTACAGCCACTTATGCGGGTCGACGGCCACGGAGTCTGCCTCCTGCAGGCCTTGGAATTCTTTTGGAACTGCCGCGGCCGCAAATGCGCCATAAGCGCCGTCCACGTGGAACCAAGCACCGTGCTCCCGGCAGATCGCCGCGATCTCTGTAAGTGGATCGACCGCTCCGGTGCTCACCGTGCCAGCAGATCCGACCACCAGCAAGGGCTTCACACCTTGCGCCCGATCCTCCTTGAGACGACGCCGTAGGACTTGCGTGTCCATCCGCTGCCGATGATCGACCGGCAGCCAACTGATCGCGTCGGTTCCAAGTCCGAACATATCAGTCGCCTTCTGAATCCAGGTGTGCGTTTCGCTCGATGCGTAGACGCGCAGACTCTTCGCCTCGGAGTGCCGGAGTCCCACCTTGCGGATGTCCCAATCCGCTCTATTGGCCCGGGCGGCAAGGAACCCAACAAAGTTGGCCATGTTTCCGCCGCTCACCAGCAGCCCCTCGCAGTCAACTGGGTACCCGATCAGCTCGGCGATCCAACGGACCGATTGAGCCTCGATCTCGGTCGCCATCGGCGCCAGCACCCAGGAGCCAACGTTCGGGTTGGCGGTGGACGCGAGCAGATCGCCGAGGATTCCAATTGGGGCGGAAGGCGACGTGACGTATCCCCAGAACCGTGGATGGCTGTTGAACAGGGAGTGGTCGAATACCAGATTTGCGGCCCGCTCAAGCAAGCTCTCTGGGTCGGTTCCGTGTTCAGGGAGCTTGTTCTCAGAGCCCAAGGCTTGACGCACCACGGCTGCAGATTCCCCGGGCGTCACGGGCCGTTGAGGCAAAGAGGACAGGAAATCGGCGATTCGATCGACGAGCTGGTATCCCAGGCGTCGAAACTCCTCAGGAGCGATTTCGATCGGCGCGTTGCGCGTTCTCAGATCCTGGACGCTTTGATCAGTCTCCATGGGATACCTCGTTCACAAGAAGGTTGCCGGCGTCGACAGGCTCTTGAGATCCGATGGGAAACACCTTGCGCAGAGATCCGCACCGAGACCCAATCCCTAGCGCAGTCCGTCAAAGAGATCGGTTTCTCGGCGGCGGCCGCCATTCACCAGGCTGAAGACACGGTAGAACTCCTGCGTTCCCCACAGCGCGCGATGATGCTCCTCGGCGAGGCCCTCTAGCTGCGAATAGATGGCGAGCTGAGTCTTGTGGCAGCAGACCGCCCGCCACACGGTCTGCCAATGTTCATGCGTGTCCAGGATCGTCGTCAGTGCCCAGTCCGGCCACGGCGTCGCGCGTCGTTCGATGCCATCGACTTTGGACTTCAGGTCGCGAAACCCTGCCTGGTAAGCCTCCCACTTGGCATGACTCCAGGCCATGTAGTACAGCTTCGATACGCGATGTGGGGGCACGGCTAGATCAGCAGCGGGATACGACGGATCGGCGGCGCAGAAGGTGGCGGCGGTCGCGAATTGGCAAATGGCAATGTGGTCCGGATGTCCGTAGCCGCCTTCAGGTCCGAAGGTCAAGACAATATGAGGTCGGACTCGCCGTAGTTCCGCCACAATCTTGGCAATGATCTCCGCCGGCTTTGCCTGGTCTAGTTCTCCATCCATGTAATCTAGAAAGCAAACTTCTCGAAGTCCCAACTCTTTTGCCGCAGCCAGCAGCTCGGCTTCGCGCATCCTGCCAACCGCAGCGAATCCTGGAAACTCGATTCCGCTGCCAAACCGCCCACGCTCACCTCGGGTGGCCGTAACGAGATAGGTTTCTATGCCTTCATTCCCGTATTTCGCCAATGTGCCACCGAAGCCCAGCGATTCATCATCAGGATGCGCTAGCACGCATAGAAGACGCAGTTGTTCAGGCACACTTTCTCCCGTTCAATAACGAATGATGACGTTTAGCACCGGCCTGGCGAGTTGACTGTCAACGAGATGCGGCCTAGCCGGCTTTAGCCGCACCTCTAGGCTGGATGTTTTGGTTCACGCGGAAGAGGTTTCCGGGATCATACTTTTCCTTGATCGCCGCTAGACGTTTGTAGTTGTCGCGATACGTGGCTTCAACCCGATCCTGCCCTTCTTCCATCATGAAGTTCACGTAGGCGCCGCCTGCGGAGTAGGGATGGAGAGCGCTCCAATAGTCTCTGGCCCAATTCGAGATAATTTCCTTGTTGGCAGGATCGGGATCGATGCCCGCGATGACTGTGGAGTAGGTCACCTCGCGATAGCTGAAGGCGGTGTCGGTGCGGCCAACCCGATGAACGGCGCCGTCGATGGGATAGATGTGCATGGTTGAGAGCAGCGTTGGGATGCGCGATCCATGCTCAACGTGAAGCGCAATGGCTTCGTCACTTAAGTCGTTGACGAAATCGCCTTTCCAGTACCACTGCAATCCGGGCGGTAGCAATCCATCAAAAAGGCTTTGCAGGGCGGGGAAGGGCATGGCACCGAGAAAAGCAAAGTCTGGCGAAGCAAACTCGCGAATGGGTTTGTAAACCTCTTCTGCTTTTTCAAGCGGTCCAGCATACGACCAAACAATGCCACACACGGTCTCGGTATGCAGTGGCTCCGGAAATGGTGGGCCGGGAGGAACCTTCAGGAAGGCAAAGAAGCCATACAGATCTTCGGGAGCTTTGAGCATGAAGTCCCGATACCAGCGCATCACCTGGGCGGCCTTATTCATCTTCCAGAGAACCGGGCCGCCAAACACCATCTTTACCGGCTGGGTGCGAAACACGAACGACGTGACGACTCCAAAATTCCCGCCGCCACCGCGAATGGCCCAGAAGAGATCCGGGTTCTGGCTGGCATTGGCAGTGACGAAGCGACCGTCGGCCAAGACCAGATCGACTTCCAACAGATTGTCGATCGTAAGGCCGTATTTCCGTGTGAGGTAGCCATGTCCGCCGCCGAGCGTGAGGCCGCTGACGCCGGTGGTCGAAATGATTCCAGCGGGAACTGCCAGTCCAAAGACGTGGCAGGCGTGGTCGACTTCACCCCAAGTGCAACCTGGCGCGACACGGGCCGCCCGGGTGGCCGGGTCAACACGGATCCCTTTCATCATTGAGAGATCGAGAACGATGCCATCATCACACAGGGCGAGCCCCGGGCCGTTGTGTCCACCTCCTCGAATGGCCAGCAGTTCTTTGTTTTCGCGGGCGAAGTTCACAACGGCGATTACATCTGCCACATCCACACAGCGTGCAATCAGGCCCGGGCGCTTGTCGATCATGCCGTTGTAAATCTTGCGGGCCGCATCGTAGCTTTCGTCCTGCGGGCGAATCAGCTGGCCGCGAAGACTGGATTGAAGCGCATCGACCTTTGAGGGATCCAGCATACTGCCTCCTTGAGCCCATAGCATTGGGTGCCTGTTCGCGATTTGCGAACGCCAAAAATGCTAGGTCGAAAGGGGAGGGTAATCAATGGAATTCGCCTTCGAAGGCTTGATGATATGAGTGGGCACTCATCACAAAGACGCGGCTTTGGGACAGCATACATATATCGACTATCCAGACATCGATATTCTTCAAGTCGGCAAAGGCGGGATCTTCCTTGACAGTCCAGTCGCCAGCTTTCAGAATGTCACTATTATTTCCTTAACTCTTGACCGGAGAGCCGACTCCATGAAGCCAGGCTTGCCATTGACTCTCGTCGCCTTGTCCTTTCTGCTTCTCGGTGGAGCCGACGCTGCAATCGCGGCTGACGCAAGCACTCCGAAGGATCGGTTCACGCCCGAGGAGCGGAGCTACTGGGCGTTCCAACCTGTTGCCAGTCCCAAACTGCCTAATGTCCGCGACTCAGATTGGGTGCGCAGTCCGATTGATGCATTCATCTTGTCCCGGCTTGAAGCCAAGGGGTTGCGGCCTTCGCCGCCTGCAGATCGAGTTACCTTGCTGCGCCGTGTGAGCCTCGACCTCGTCGGCTTGCCGCCAACGCCGGACGAAGTGGAAGCATTCCTCAAGGATTCATCGCCCCGAGCTTACGAAAAGGTGGTCGATAGGCTCCTGCAGTCTCCGCACTATGGCGAACGATGGGCGAGGCACTGGCTCGACTTGGCTCGCTACGCCGAGAGCGAGGGCTTCAAGGCCGACGAAACGCGCCCCAACATCTGGCGCTACCGCGACTATGTGATCCGCTCCCTCAATCAGGACAAACCGTATGACCGTTTCGTCCGTGAGCAAATTGCGGGCGACGAGCTTTGGCCTGGTGATCTCGATGCCCGACTGGCCACGGCATTCAATCGCCATTATCCGGACGAGAGCAATGCACGAAACCTGCTGCAACGACGTCAGGAGATTTTGAACGACATTACCGACACCGTGGGTGGGGTTTTCACCGGTCTCACGTTCGGCTGCGCCCGCTGCCATGATCACAAGTTCGATCCCATTCTGCAGGCCGACTACTATCGACTACAGGCGTTCTTCGCCAATACCCGTGCCGCGGACGATGTGCTGCTGACAGCGCCCGGGGCCCTGGAGGGCTACCAGAAGCGGCTGGCCGTTTGGGAAGAGAAGACTCGCGATGTGCGTTCGGCCATGAACGCCCTTCTTGAGCCACGGCGGAAAGAGCTTGTCGACGATCTGTTTGTAAAGTATCCACCCGAGATTCAGGCCGCCATTTTGAAACCGGATGCGGAACGGACGCCGATCGAGTGGCAGATGTTCTACAAGGCCAAGCCGTATATGAATCCGGACGTGGAAGAGGTGGCGAAGACTCTAAAGGGCGACGCGCGCACCCAGTATGCGACGCTGAAAGCTGAGTTGGAGAAATTTGCCGAGTGGCATCCCGGCGAGCTCCCCGTGGGGGTTGCGATGGTGGATGCGAACCGGACCGCGCCGAAAACCCATGTGCTTTCTGTAGGCGTCTACGACGCTCCGCTTCAGGAAGTCCAGCCCGGGTTCCTCACCATCCTGAATCCAGCACCCGCCAAGATTGAACCGCTACGCGGCCAGGATTCCACTGGCAGGCGTGCCGCGCTGGCGAACTGGCTGGCAGACCCGAAGAATCCACTGCCTGCGCGAGTCATGGTGAACCGGCTCTGGCACCACCACTTCGGCCGCGGCATTGTGGCCACACCCAGCGATTTTGGGAGTATGGGCGAGCGCCCCACTCATCCGCTGTTGCTGGACTGGCTGGCCAGTGAGTTTGTACGGCAGGGCTGGAGCATGAAGGCGATGCACCGGCTCATGGTGACTTCGAGCACCTATCGGCAGTCGTCTGGTTACAATGAGAATGCGGCGAAAGTGGATCTTCAGAATCGGCTGCTTTGGCATTTCCCCAGGCAGCGACTCGAAGGTGAGGTGATTCGTGATTCCGAACTCGCTGTCGCCGGCCTCTTGAACACAAAGATGGGCGGCCCCAGTGTCTTTCCGGAGTTGCCCCCGGGTATGGAGTCGCGCGGCGGCTGGAAGGTGAACGAAGATCCGGCTGAACGAAATCGTCGTAGCGTTTATATTTTCGTGCGGCGCAACACGCGCTACCCGATGCTGGAATCGCTCGACATGCCCGACACTCACGAAAGCTGCGGGCGGCGGAACCTGACGACCACCGCGCCTCAGGCACTCACCCTCCTCAATAGCAAACTGACTCTGGAATGGGCACAGGCCTTTGCTGCACGCGTCCTGTACACCGCTGGAACTGTCGCCAGGCAGCAGGTGGAAGCTGCCTATCAGCTGGCCTATTCGCGGAAGCCCGACGCAGCGGAACTGCAGACCGCACTGGGATTTCTGGAGCGGCAGCGTGGCATCATCGCCGCGCGCGAAGGAGCCGCTCTGGCTCTTCCCACGCCGGGGCCGGAACCGATGGATCGGCCCGCAGCCGCAGCGCTTGTGGACCTATGTCACATGCTGATGAACTCCAACGAGTTTGTATATCGGAACTAGTCCATCGGGAAACGGAATGACGAATGAAGCCCGAAATCCGAATGACGAAGTAGGGATTGCGTGTGGTTCTCCCCTTGCGCGCAGCGCGCATGAGGCCGTCATGCCCGGCGAATAGCAAGCCGGGGTAAAGAGGGGGTTGTGGAGGGTAGAGAAGCCTGATGTCTGACCGAATTTTCAATCCAACACGGCGTCAGTTCTTAACTCGAGGGAGCACTGGACTGGGCGCCCTCGCTTTGAACTACCTCCTGCGCCAGGAGAATCCCTCGGCTGTTTTCGCCGATGCTTCTAAGCCCAGTTTGAACCCCCTGAGCCCGAAGCCGGGACATCACGCAGCCAGTGCGAAGTCGGTCATCTGGCTTTTCATGGAGGGAGGACCGAGTCATCTTGACTTGTTCGACCCCAAGCCGACATTGGAGAAGCTGGCTGGCCAGCCCATGCCTGCCTCGTTTGGCCGTCCCATCACAGCCATGGGCACGGGGGCCAATGCGCTCATGCCGTCGCAACGGACGTTCAAGCAGTATGGCCAGAGCGGCATTTGGGTTTCTGACTGGTATTCGCAGATTGCGGCGCATGTGGACGACATTGCCGTCGTCCGCTCGTGTTGGGCTGACGGGCTGAATCATGTCGGCTCGGTGTGCCAGATGAACACGGGTTCGATCCTGGCGGGGCGCCCTTCCCTGGGAGCCTGGACGACTTACGGGTTGGGATCGGCCAACGATAACCTGCCGACCTTCGTGGTCCTGACTGACGCAGCAGAAGTCCTTGGCGGGCCGAAGAACTGGAGTTCAGGATTTCTTCCTGCCACCTATCAGGGCACCCAATTCCGCAACGATGGCACTCCGATCTTTCACCTCGCACCTCCCGAGACAATCAGCGAGCAACAGCAGCGCAGCAGGCTGGACTTTCTGACAGCCTTGAACCGGCGCTTCTCGGTTGACAAGCTGGAAGACTCTGATCTGGAGGCGCGCACGCAGTCCTATGAGCTGGCCTACCGCATGCAGAGTGCCGCGCCGGAAGCTGTCGAGCTTTCCAAAGAAAGCGAACCCACACGCCAGCTTTATGGCCTCGACGACCCAACAACGAGCCGCTTCGGCGCCAACTGCCTCTTGGCTCGTCGCCTGGTGGAGCGAGGCGTTCGTTTCATCGAGCTTTATTGCGGCAGTGGCAGTGGTTGGGACGCGCACGTGGACCTGGAGGGCAATCATTCCAAGATGTGCCGGATTTCAGACCGGCCGATCGCTGGGCTGTTGACAGACTTGAAGGCGCGCGGGCTGTTGGACACGACACTGGTGGTCTGGGGCGGCGAGTTCGGCCGCACTCCGTTCAACGAGAAGGGCAAAGGGCGGGATCACAATCCGTGGGGGTTTACGATCTGGATGGCGGGCGGCGGAGTGAAGGGCGGCCAGACCATCGGAACCACCGACGAGATCGGTCTTCGCGCCGTCGAGCGCCGCGCCCACGTCCACGACATCCATGCCACGATTCTGCATTTGCTGGGTTTAAATCACGTCGAATTGACCTACTTCCACAACGGCCGCTTCGAGCGCCCGACCGTCAATGATGGTGAAGTCGTGAAGGAAGTACTGCGCACCGCGTGATGTCAGGTTGCCTGGTTCCCTCCACACACATTCACAAAGCCCGTCAAACGAGACCAAAGAGGCGCGTATTGCCAGCGGCAATCGATGCCTTTTGTCGTCGGGAATTCCTATTGACTCTCTCGATGCTGCCTTTTAGCCGCCGACTCCAGGGACAGGAAGCTTCTGCGTCCCAAAACATCGAGGAGCGCATTCGGCAACTTGCCGCCGAGGCCCCACTGACAATGAAATTCCGTGGGACGTCGCTTCGGGACTGTCGCACGTGGCAAGGCGCGTTTGGCACCAAACTTCGTTCTCTGCTGGGTCCACACCAACCTGCGCAGGAATGGAAGACAATCGTCGGACAAGTTACGGAATTGGACGACCATCGTCGAGAGGAACTGACGCTGACGGCAGAGGGCCACTCGCCGCTTCCGGTCTACTTGCTTGTCCCGCGAGGGGGAGGCAAGGCGCAGCCAGGCATTCTGGCCCTTCACGGGCACGGTAAATACGGTTATCACCCCGTTGCAGGGCGCGACGACATCAGCGGAGTTGCGGAGGCCATTCGCACCGCCAACTACGACTTTGGACGCCAGCTTGTCCGCAAGGGATATGTGGTGGCGATCCCCTGTCTGACACCTTTTGGAGTCCGCCTGGGGAAGCGGGATGGTTACGAAGGGCAGGATCCTTGCGCGGACACGTTTATTCGATTGCAGCTCCTGGGCAAGCTGCTGATTGCTGAGAATCTGCGTGATTGTCGTTGGGCGCTCGAACTGCTTGCTAGAGACAGCCGGGTCGATTCGAAGAGGCTGGGCTGCGTCGGGTTGTCCTATGGCGGGCGCATGACAATGTTGACAGCGGCGATGGAGCCCCGCATCCGCGTTGCGGTGATTTCAGGCGCATTGAACGCGATGCAGGAGCGCATCAGCGGTCCCTACAGTTGTGGAGCCCAGGTTATTCCCGGATTGCTGCAGTTCGGAGATACGCCGGAGATTGCTTCGCTCATTGCGCCGCGTTCGTGTCTCTGGGAAGTCGGAAGCCGTGACAAACTGCTTCCGCCCGAATGGGTGGAGGAAGCGCTTCAGCGCATTCGGCGCGCGTACAGAGCCTACGGAGCAGAAGAGGAGTTGCGGGTCGACCGCTTTGAAGGTGGCCATCGATGGAATGGAGAGTTGGCCCATTCGATCTTGGCGAAGGTTTTGGCGTAGAGGAAAGGGGCTCATGCAAGCCATCTCGGTA
Organism: uncultured Acidimicrobiia bacterium; assembly: GCA_963791795.1. Classification (GTDB taxonomy): domain Bacteria; phylum Acidobacteriota; class Terriglobia; order Versatilivoradales; family Versatilivoraceae; genus VFZK01. Next base: position 642,632 of record CAWBTP010000005.1, on the reverse strand, counting down.
TCAACTCGCACAGGTTTTCGCTGCGATCGTTTTTGGCATTTCCTGCTGTGGGCGTGGATGACTTGGTGGACCTGCCTGCCCGTAGTGGCTGCCGTGGCGGACCGCCCACCCAATATCGTCGTGATCATTGCCGATGATCTTGGATGGAACGATGTCGGGTACCACGGGTCGGAGATTCGTACGCCTCACATTGACAAACTTGCCACGGCAGGAGTCAGGCTGGAACGCCACTATGTTTACCCGACTTGCTCTCCGACACGCGCGGGCTTATTGACTGGGCGCAATCCCAGTCGATTTGGAATCCATGCTCCGATCGCGGGACGAAGCGAACAAAGGCTTCCCTCGGGCACGCCCACGCTGGCCAGTATTCTGAGAACCCGCGGGTACACGACCGCCCTTCTGGGAAAGTGGCATCTTGGGCTTCGACCCGAGGTTGGGCCACGCCAGTATGGATTCGATCGAACCTACGGCTACCTGCACGGGCAGCTTGACCAGTACACGCACCTGTACAAGAACGGCGATCGAAGTTGGCACCGTAACGACTCGTTTGTTGACGAGAAGGGTCATGCCACCGATTTGATTGCGGGCGAAGCAGTCCGTTTCATTGCGACCGAGCGAAGCAAGCCGTTCTTCTTGTGGGTCGCCTTCAGCGTTCCCCACTTTCCCCTCCAAGAAGACGACAAGTGGGTTGCGCCGTACTCGTCCTCGATCAAGGACCCTTCACGTCGTCTCTATGCGGCCAGTGTGACGCACATGGACGCGGGAATCGGCCGCATTATCGCGGCACTGGAGAAGGCCGGGAAGCTTTCTGAAACCCTGATCTTCTTTACGAGCGACAACGGCGGCCAGCAGGAGTACCACTCCGAAGTGGACTATGGAGGCAAGCACGGACCTAATCCGGTTCTTGGCAACAATCGACCACTCCGCGGCTGGAAGCAGGACCTTTATGAGGGAGGAGTACGGGTGCCGGCCTTTGTTTATTGGGCGGACCGTCTCAAGCCCAAGGTGCTTCAGGCACCAGTCAGTTACCTCGATTGGTGCCCTACGTTGGCACATCTGGCAGGCGCTCCGATTTCGGATCAGTGGAAACTGGAAGGCCGCAACGTCTGGTCGCTGGTGTCCGGTCAGGGCGCAGAACCGCCGGTGCCAATGCTCTACTGGAATGTGGGTGACTCGGCTGCCGTGCTTCAGGAAAACTGGAAGCTGATTGTCCGGCAGCAGGATCCCAACGCAGTCGAACTTTATGATCTCGCCCGGGACGCTGAGGAGAAAACCAATCTGGCCGCCGAAAATTCCGGAAAGGTGGAACAGCTCAGGAAAGTTTTGGCCGCTCAGAGAAACCTCGACCGTTGAGGATTAAACCAAGTTACGACACAGCCACAAGTCGCGCCCGCATTGGCTCCCCTCTCCCCAACGTGGGAGAGGGGCCGGGGGTGAGGGGATACCTCTCTGCTAATCGATTCCCCGCACGCGACGCTGGATGAGCATCTCAGAACACCTGCGAGGCGGCAATCCGGCTGTGTGCTTACCCCCTCACCCCTAACCCCTCTCCCGCGCCGGGGAGAGGGGGACCGAAGTTGATCGAGCGTTCCGTGAACTGCAGAGTTTCGCCACGATATCACCTCTGGTGCTCAATGTTTCATCTCTCATGACCCTCGTTGACCCTTCTGCTGTTTGCGGCATTCCAAGTTGTCCGCTTCACTTCAGAACACATATCCAACACTGGCCGTAATCCGCACGATCGGTTCCTGCCCCAAGCGGAATTCTGGAGCCAAATACAGACGATCGCTCAGAAAGACCTTCGTCCCAATCCCTGCTGATCCTGTCCAACTGTTGGACCAGTAGTATCCCGTTCCTGTCAGCTCCCGGTGGCGTTGAAGGCCCACACCTCCAATCGCGTAAGGCTGAAAACGCGACTCTCGCTTTGTGAAGTCGAAAACCACGTTTGGGATGAACTGGAAGTCGATGTCCCGGCTCGAGCGGTACATGAACAGGAATTCAGGCTCGACGGCAAGCCGCTTGGTGGCATAGAACCGGGCCGATCCACCGGTGACTAGATGGTGCAGAGGCTGCTCGTCCAGGAAGGTCGAGTATCCGATCGTTCCCCGTACCTCCATTGCGCGAGCCTGTGGTTCACCTGAGGCTGGCGACGTCCACAACAACAGAATCAGAACTAGAGGTCGAGAGAAGATCAAAGCGATGCTTCGTTGAGACATGAGTTCTCCAATCGAAACTGAGTGTTGAAATTGAGATGGAGCCTCGAGCTTCTTCAAGAAGGGTTCAATCAGTTCAATTGCACAAGCCTGACCACTTCGCTCTGCCGAGACCGATCAACGATTTAGAAGATGATTTTGTGACGACTGGAGGGAATTGGCGGCTGCAGGTGCAGTGAAGGTCTATGAAGCCGTAGTTCGGGTTACGTGATTCGGGGTTCGAAGGGTGGGACAACAGGAGCGCTTTGCCCAGCGGCTACGATTCAGCGCAACCTCTTGGTGCCGGACAAACCAAAGCCAGTTTCTTGCCTACGTCCTCGCCGTCATTCTGGCCAAGCGCAGCGCGAGCCGAAATCCAGCCAACATTGGTGGTGACAACAGACCTTAGGCCTTCAAGACAGTCTGGATTCCCGCCCCGGCTTGCGATCCGCCGGGGTAACGTACTCTCGCAGAATGAGAGATGGATTACTTGTCTTCAGACCGGCGGATCAATTCCTTCCACAGCTCGGCTTCGTACTGTTGCGCTCCTGGATAAACTGCGCCGCCTTTCTTGCCGTAGCGTGGGAAAACCAGCTTTGGGTAAACCACTTTCCCGAAATGAAATTCCGGCTCGGCGACTATGACTTGTGGGTGAGGGCGATCGAGGATCTTGAGTCCTGCACTGCGCACTAGCGCTGCCAAGGCTGAGTAGTTGGGAATCCACCAATTGGTGGCGTCACCGTTGTAGAGATTTTCCACAAACATGAGCTTAGGGTAGGCTGGATCGTCCAACAGCGGGTCGTCGAGCGAGCGCTCATAGTTGGTCTTGTCCTCATAGCTGTCGGCTTCAGTGCCGATAATATGCGACTGGATGTAGATACGATGTTTGGTCATCTCAGCCAAACGGTCCAGCACCAGTCCTGGATACTTCAAGTGGTAGAGAAGTCCAAGGAAGATGACATAGTCGAAGCGTTCGTCGGTGGTGAGGCAATAGGTATGAGCGTCTTCGTTCACGATTTCAAGCTCGACGCCAAATTGAGTTGCTGCGAATCGTGCCTGACGGTTGAACTCGACAAAGGGATCGACCAGCACACAACGGCTCGCGCCTCGAAGCTTCATTTGAATGGAGAAGAATCCAGCGTTGCCGCCTAGATCTAGCACGGTTTTGCCGCTGAGGTCAGCGGGCACGTGCGGCGCGATAAAGCTCCAGCGCGTCTTGGCATCGTAGCCAGGTTCCTGGCCGTTCCCCGTCCGCAGGCCATTAGGCAGCTCGAAGTGCTGGTACCACCAGCCCAGCGAACGCATTTCCTGCTCAATGGCTTCCAGATTTGCCATGCTCGTTCTCTCCTAAAAATCCCCTCCGTGGGAGGGGTGGCGCGGAGGTGGAGTCTTGAGAAGACTCCACGCGGTCGCGCAGCGCCGGGGTGGGTGGCTCCCGTTTCCAAAACCTCCCTGAAGTCCCCCCTTGTCCAAGGAGGGACATTATTTCCATCGAACGGGATGCCGCACGGTGGCATGCGCGGCTTCTCCGACAAGGGCAGGGATTATACACTGGGCTGGCGGAGGGCAGGATTTGAATCATGAAAAAGATGCGTTGCATTTTGTCCCGACACGGGGCTTGAGACTGTCAGTAGGTTCTCGTCCCCCGACTGGTCGTCGTTCTCGACCCTTTTTCCCGAGGACGAGAAAGAGGACGAGGTCGAATTTTCATGCTCCACAGCATCTGGCATTTGATCCGGCCTCGATGCTCGCTCAGGTCGAGTGTGTGTTAGCATTCCGCATCGTCAGTCACAAATATCTGCCACAGAATTGTGGCGCTGGAGAGAAAGCGATGAGCATCAGTTGGAAAAGAATCCTGCGTTCTGCGATTGTGGTGGCCTGCTTGACGTTCGGAAGCAATGTGGTTTCTGAAGAGGATGAAATCCAGGCACAGGATGCGGCTATACGCGGTTGGAAGGAGGGGCAGGGCTGGGGCTGGATTTGGGGCAAGCAAGATGAAGTTGGGTCGCTCAATGCCGTTACTCCAGCGATGGTATTGAAGGCGGTTTCGCTGGTGAAGCAGGGAAAGGTCTACGACATGGGAGTGACTTACGATCGCACCTCTTTCAAATGGCCGGGGCACTCACCGGGCGAGGTGCTGATGTTCAGAACACCCGAAGGGGTCAAGCGCCAGAAGGATCTCGATTTCACACTCCCGGGGGCGAACCCGGCTGGCTTGGCCTGGCATAGTTCGGCTTTGTTCATAAACGACAACGTGGCCACGCAGATTGACGGTTTGGGGCATATTACCTCGGGCGAAGACAACCATTGGTACAACGGTTTCAAGGAAGCCGATTGGGGCGGCAACTGGGGGATTCGCAAAACTGACGTGACCACGATTCCACCTATGGTTCTGCGTGCCATTCTGGTGGACGTGGCCGGCTTCAAGAAGGTCGAGGCTCTGAGCGGTGGCACAACGATCACAACGGATGACCTGAAAAAAACTCTTGAATGGGAAAAAGTCGATGTTCGTCCTGGAGACGCAGTCTTCATTCGTACGGGCACGCTGCGTTACTGGGGAGAAACCGGCAGCGACCACGAGAAATTGCGGGCGCACGACTCGGCTGGGATTAATCTCGCGGCGGCCAAGTGGCTGGTGGAGCAGAAGGGTGCCATTCTTATTGGCTCCGATACCTCAGGCCTCGAAGTAGGTCCGGCGCCTGCGGGGAGCACCAGTTTCAATCCCGTTCATGAGTATTTGCTGGTGCAGCAAGGTGTCCACATCGGCGAATTTCACAGCCTGGAAGAACTGGCGCGCGACCAAGCCTATGAGTTTTGCTACGTGGCGGCCACCAACAAGATCAAAGGCAGCGTCGCGGGGTTTGCACTGCGTCCCATGGCGCTTCGTTAGGGAGAAAAAAGCAAACCACAGAGACACAGAGGCACGGAGTGGAAGATGGAAACTCGAAGTGTAAACGTTGAGGTACCCTGGAGTAAGGTCGGCACAAAACCGGGGCAAGCATATACCTCGCTTCGACGAACCAGCGCTCATTTTCTTTGTCATTCTGGACTTCAACACGTTCGAACATCGACCTCGGCCTTGGATCTTTGCACTTCGATTCACTCTCCGCGCCTCTGTGTCTCTGTGGTTTGAGTTGACTTGCGGAGTTCGCTTCCGCGTCCTTTCAGTACGGATGCTAGAAATACTCTGCCTTCATTCCAGAGGACGTTACCTTCCAAGAGTATCAGGGGCAGGATGAAAACTGCGATGCCGGCTATTGTCAGTCCAACCAGGGAAACCCATGAAGGTGTAAATCTCCCTTTGGCCATCCATACGACGGCTGCAGCCAGCAAGCTGAAACCCAGAGGATGATACAGACTCTTTGACAGGTCCAGGCGGACCACTCGGTTCAACTCCACGACAAGCCAAACGCAGATGGGGATCACACTGAGGCCGTAGGCCATAGCGATTCCGGTGAAACCAAACTTCGGGCACAAAGCCACAGCCAAAGCCCAATCGGCAAGAGTCCACCAGATCAGGATCTGCAGGGTCTTTCGGACCTGGCCTACGGCGTTCAGCACACTGACGTAGAGCGTCGTAATGTTCGAACCAATCATGCGCACGGAGTAGAAGTAAAAAGCTGGCAAGGCTGGCAGCCACTTGTTTGTGTAGAAGACCGTGACGAACTCAGGAATCAGCGCGGCGAAAAGCGCGATAACTGGAAACGTAAACAGGTTCACATACTTCAGGAGGGTTTGGGCCATCTGTCTGACTGCAGTTGTGTCGTGCTGAACACGGGAGATCGAGGGGAAAGCAACACGTGAGACGACTTGAGTGAAGATCTGGCTGGTGTAGTAAGTCGTGTTCTTTGCCCAATTGAGATAGCCAACGGATTGAACGCCGAACAGCGGTCCTCCTAACACGACTCCAATGTGATCGCGGAAAAGCGAGGTCAGTGTTGAGACCTGGAACATGAACCCAAAGTGGAGCGCCTGCCTCATTCCGGCTAACCGGAGCCGGAAGCGCACCGGCCAGGGAGCTTGTCGAAAGGCAATGGTCGTCTTGACCAAAGTGCTCAAGATGATGGCGACTGCAAAGCTCCAAGCTTTGGCCCCAGCAAACGCCAGGGCCACGGCCGATCCCATATACGTCAATCCCCGCAGCACATCCATCCGCGCGAACACTACATAGCGCAGTTGGCGTTCCAGCTTTACGCACGACATCGTTCCGAACGAACTGATCCATGGACAAAGCAACAGGGCCAGCATCGTCCAACGAATATTCGTATCGAGGCCCAACCATGGAAACAGCCAGGGCGACGAGGTGAAAATCAGGGCAACCAGGGCTGTGATGGCCAGTATTTGTAGGGTGAATAACGTCTGGTATTCCTCGTCGCGAGGTTCATCAGGACGTTGTATGAGTGACGCTGCCAATCCCACTTCCAGCACAGCGGCAAGTGTTACGGTCACGAAACTGGCTAGGGCATAAACTCCGAAATCCTCGGGCGCGAGCAAACGCGCCAAAACAACCTCCCCAACGAATCCGACGGGATAGAGCACCAGGGTGCGCAGGACCATAAGTGATGCACCCTGCATGGTTTTGGCTTCGACTTCACTTGGTTTCAGCGAGTCAATGGGGCTGGGCGGCGGGAGGGTCATTGATGCGAGTAGAAACGAATCGAGAGCTTGCAGGCTTGCGGTCGCGATGGCCACGCCGCAGTCCAGAACAACTTGACCCGGCAAATGGTATTCGAAGAATCCGTCATAGGTGTCTACTGGACTCCGTTCAAAGCAGATGACAGGCATCGCCCGTGAACACGGCTACTGCGGCTAGACGCGACACAGTGTGGCAGGCGACCTTTCCGTCGGTTGGTTGCCCCATCCGAAGCGGCTACGCTATACTCCATCGGTCTTGGGCAGCAGCCTGGACCCGCGTGTCTCCTTTGCCTCGCGCTGAAAGAAACCCCGGATGGATGAGCCTCAAAAGACTGTTTACTTTTCGGACGCCATCTTTCTTGGTGGTGCCGAGGAGTATCTCAAGCTCTTGGTTCCAGATATAAACCGCGAGCGGTACCAGGCCAGAGTCGTACTTTGCGACCGGCCGGCCACACGGCCGTTGGCTGAATTCTTTCAGAATCTAAACATCCCCGTGGACTTCGTTGAAACGCACGGGCCAACGCCACTGCATAACTTCTTTGCAGCATTGCGTTACTTCCTTGAGCAGCGACCCACCATCGTTCATTTCAATCTGAACAACTCCTTTGGCTGCTTCTTCCCGATTCTGGCAGCTTTCGCCGCGGGGATCCGCTGGCGACTTGCCACAGAACATCTGGCGTTTGAACTCGCTTCCGGCAAGCGCGCCGGCATAGGCACCAAGAAATTTGTAAAGAGGATCATGACGTTTTGCCTGCACTACACAGTGGCTGTATCGCAGGCAAACAAACGTCTGCTCGTCAGAGACTACAAGATCGACCCGGTTCGCATCAAACTAATCCGCAACTGCATCGATGCCAGCAAGTTTCGGTTCTCTGCAGAGGGTCGCCGTCGACTGCGCACCGAGTTTGGTGTAAGCGACGAGCAGATTCTCGTCGGTTCCGTGGCGCGCTTTAGCTTTCAGAAAGGTCACGAGTACATGGTCGACGCGATTCCAGCAATCGTGGAATCGTTTCCGGAAGCTCGGTTTCTCCTTGTTGGCGATGGGCCCGAACGCGAGAGGATTGTCCAAAAGGTGGCCAGCCTCGGATTGCAGGATAAGGTCGTGTTCGCTGGCGCGCGGCGAGATATCGCTGATGTCCTCTCGGCGATGGATGTTTTCCTGCTGACTTCCATATTCGAAGGTTTGCCCCTCAGCGTTCTAGAGGCGATGGCCGTGGGTTTGCCGGTGATTGCCACGAGAGTGAGCGGAACGCCTGAAGCAGTGCTGCACGGAATGACCGGCTTATTGGTGTCTCCCGCCGACTCGAGAGCCATTGCGGCAGCAGCGACCACGCTTCTGGGTGACTGCGATCAGCGCCGTCGAATGGGGCAGCAGGGCAGGTTGCTGGTGCTTCACCATTTTCACAAGAAGCACCTCGTGAAACAAATTCATGATCTCTACGACCAACTGATCGACTCGTACCGCAAACGAGCGACCATTTCTCTTTCCATCGGGCCTCGCCTGCCCAAGGCTTCCATCATCATTCTTTCCTGGAACAAGAAGGAATTGCTCGGCGAGTGTTTGAGTGCAGTCCTCAGAGCCGTCGCGCTGGAGGGTGGTGACCACGAGATCATCCTGGTGGATAACGGTAGCACCGATGGAACGCAGGACCACGTGCGGACACACTATCCTGAAGTTCGCCTCATTGAACTCGACCGAAACTACCGTTTCTGCCGCGCCAACAACATCGCTGTCAAATGTGCCCGAAACGAAGTGGTGGTACTGCTGAACAATGACGTCATTGTCGAGCCAGGATTTCTTGCGCCTCTGCTGGAGGGGTTCAAGCAGCCGGATGTTTTTGCCGTAACGTCACAAATCTTTAACTACGACCAATCCAAGACTCGGGAGGAGACGGGAAAAACCTTTGGAACACTGGTGTTCGGTTGTGTGCACGTAGGCCACACGCCGCCAAACGAACTCGACGAACGACGGGGCTACGTTCCGGTTTTCTATGCCGGAGGCGGTTCCAGCGCCTACCACCGAGCGAGGTTTCTCGATCTCGGCGGTTTTAACGAAGTGTACTATCCAGGTTACGTCGAAGACGCGGACCTATCCTATCGTGCCTGGAAAGCAGGTTACCGCGTGCTGTTTTGCCCGGCGAGCAAGGTGGTGCACAAGCATCGCAGCACCAATGCAACGACGCTCGGCAATCGAAGAATCGACTATCTCATCGCGCGCAATCTCTTTGTGTTGTTCTGGCAAAACGTCACCTCACCACGACTGTTTTTCAAGCACCTGGTTCAACTGCCTCTACGCATCCTCCTCGACATGAGTCGAGGGAGGCTCGCCATTCTCAGGGCGTTCCTGGGTGCATTCGTCAAGCTTCCTCGTATTCTGTGGAGTCGCGCAACCGGGACCAGCCATGCCAGTTTGTCTGACGAGGAAACACTCGCTGCGATCGACACTTGGTTTCTCTACCGGCACAAGTATGTGATGAATGGAAACGCAGGCCGGCCACCCCGAAAGATTCTGCTCATCTCGAAGCGTCTTCCAAAACTCGGGTTTGATGGTTCGTGGATTCTGGTGAATCTAATTCAAGGCCTCTCGGTGAAGCATGAGATCACGCTGTTGTCTTTTATGGAAACGGACGACGAGAGGCCCCACGCGGAGTACCTGAAACAGTATTGCAAGCAAGTGAAGACGGTCACGCTTTATCCGTACAGTGACGAACTGAAGAGCTCGTTTCTCTTCTCCAAGATTTTCGCTGCTATCCATGCCTGCCTTCTGATGCGCAAGGAAATCTTGAATCAATTGAAGAAGGAAGATTTTGATCTGATCCAGTGCGAGTACTTGCACACCTTGAACTTCATCCCAAATCTCCGGGAGTTTCCCAGCCTATTGACACATCACGAAGTGCTCAGCCTGGTTCGCGAGCGGAGCTTCCGTAGTTCCCGTGGCGTGGCCGAGTGGATCACTCGATTCATCAAATGGAAAGTGACGGCGGCGTATGAGAAGCGTGTCTGCCGGAAAGTGAAAAACGTCGTGGCACTCTCCACGATAGATCAAAGCTACCTGAAGCTCCGATTGAAAGTACCTGAACCAAGGCTGGCCCGCACTGGCGTGGATACCGAGTATTTCCAGCCCTGTCCAGGCTACGAAGAGGTTCCCAACAGCCTGGTCTTTGTAGGCTATTTCAGGCATCCGCCCAATGTAGAAGCGTTGCACTATTTCTTCCGCCGCATTTGGCCTCGTGTGCGGGAATCCGTTCCGGAAGCAACAATCACCATCATCGGCCGCTTTGCGCCTCCGGAGGTTCTGGCATATAGCCAGAGAAACGTCGTGACCTTTGCCGATTTCGTTCCGGATTTGCGTCCCCACCTGCAGCGGCATGCCATCTTTGTGGTGCCCATCATTAGCGGTGCTGGCCTGCGCGGAAAGATTCTCGAGGCATTGGCGATGGGAAAGGCAGTGGTAGCCACCCGACGGTCTGTGGAGGGTTACCCGTTTGTGCACGCTCAAGAGTTGATGGTCGCAGGCACGGCCCAGGAATTCAGCCAACACGTGATTGACTTGTTGCGTGACCCCGAGCGCCGCGCTGCTTTGGGACGTAGTGGCCGCGCCCGAGTGGAAGCGGAGTTCAACTGTGCCGGATTCACGGAAACCTATGAACTCTTGCACGCCGAGCTCTTTCAATGACGCATCTTTCGGTGGTCATCGTCAACTACCGATCGGGAGAGTTGTTGAATGCTTGCCTGGACGCCCTGTACCACCACGCGGGCACGAACCGTTTTGAAGTAATTGTGGTCAACAATGATCGGGCGGCCGATCTCGATTCGGTGCGCGGGTTGAACAATCCTGGGGTCAAAGTTGTCCAGAATGCGTCCAACCTGGGGTTCGGCACTGCGGCGAATATCGGATTCAGAGAATCGAACGGGGAGTTTCTCCTACTATTGAATCCGGATATTACGGTTCAGCCTGGAGCCCTGGAGTCGTTACTGAAAACAATGGAGTCCAGGGCAGACGTCGGTATCGCGCTCCCGCAACTGCGAAATCCTGACGGCACCCTGCAATTCTCCTGCCGGCGGTTTTACACTTGGAAGACGCTTTGGATGCGCCGCGGACCCTGGCGACGCCGCCTGGCCTCGCATCCTACAATTCAGCGGCATCTGATGCAGGATTGGGATCACGCCAGCGTGGCCGACGTGGACTGGGGACTGGGTGCCGCGATGCTGGTACGCAAGCGGGCTTTGCCCGCGGGGCAGCTTTTTGACGAGCGGTTCTTTCTGTATTTCGAAGATGTTGATTTGTGTCTGCGTCTCCATCGATCAGGCTGGAAAGTGGCTTACAATCCCACGGCTGTCATGACTCACCAGCATCGGCGTGACAGCGCCGAGGCTGGAGCTTTGCTGGCGAAGTTGCATCACTTGGGCAGCCTCACGAAGTTTCTATTGAAATATCGATTTAGGTTGGGTCCTCAAATCTGAGGGACGAGGGGTCTTTCGGCCGAACCGTGGGTTGTGACATGGTCCTGGGCTGAGGAGAGACTATGAAAGAGTATGACGTGATCGTCGTTGGGAGCGGACCGGCTGGGCACTACGCAGCGATTCAGGCTGCGAAGCTGGAAAAAAAAGTTGCCATTGTTGAAAAAAGGCAGGTGCTGGGTGGTGTCTGCCTCAACACGGGAACCATACCCAGCAAGACGCTGCGCGAAGCCGTAATCTACCTGACCGGGTTACGGCAAAAAGCGGTCTATGGGATGAGCTACGCGGTCAAGCGCAACATCACGATGGACGACTTGCGTTTGAGGACCAGCCATGTGATCAAAACCGAAACAGAGGTTTTTCGTGCCCAATTGCAACGGAACCATGTGGATCTGCTTACGGGCACAGCCTCGTTCCTGGACGATCACCGGCTCCTAGTGGACAACGGCGTGGAGAAAGAGGTGTGCTCGGCAGATCTGGTCGTGATCGCCACCGGCACTTCGCCCGCTCACTCGGATCGAATCCCTTTGGATGGAACTTCGGTCGTCGATTCGGACATGTTCCTGTGCGTCGCGAGTCTTCCGCGATCACTCACGATTGTGGGAGCCGGCGTCATCGGCGTGGAGTATGCCTGTATGACGGCAGCGCTCGGTATCAGCACGACGTTGGTGGAAGCACGTGACCAGATGCTGGATTTCTTGGATCCGGAAATCATCGAAGCGCTTCGCTATCATATGCGCGACATGGGCATCACACTGCGTTTACGCGAGGAAGTGGTCAGCGTGCACAAGACGGCAGAGGGCACAGTGGTTGCCGAGCTAAAGAGCCGTAAAGAGATTCACTCTCAGGCACTGCTCTACACCGTGGGCAGGCAAGGAAATACGAGTACTCTGAATTTGGAAGCGGCGGGTCTGAAAGCGGACGATCGCGGACGTATCAAGGTGAACGAGCATTACCAGACCAGCGTGCCTCATGTCTACGCTGCAGGCGACGTGATTGGCTTTCCCAGCCTGGCTTCGGTTTCCATGATGCAGGGGCGCTTGGCCGTTTGCCATGCCTTTGGCGTTCCCTTCACGAGCGTGCCGAATCTCTTTCCTTACGGCATCTACACGATTCCCGAGATTTCATACGTGGGACAGAACGAGGACCAACTCACTGAGCAGGGGATTCCTTATGAAGTGGGAATCGCGCGCTACAGGGAAATTGCTCGCGGCAACATTATCGGAGACCAGCACGGACTGCTGAAACTGTTGTTCCACCGGGAAACGCGGCAATTGTTGGGCGTCCACATCATTGGGGAAGGAGCGGCCGAGTTGGTGCACATCGGACAGGCCGTGCTGACTTTTGGAGGAGGGCTGGACTACTTCCTGAACAGTGTCTTTAACTATCCAACATTGGCCGAGTGTTACAAAGTGGCCGCGCACGCTGGGGCCAACAAGATCAAACAGACTTCACCCGTGTCCAGCCCGCTTGGCTAGCGCCGGCTCTCTTGAGGACTCAAGAGCGTAGGGTGCTGAAACCAGGAACAGAAAGACCATCAGAACTTCGGAATCGCCGAAGTTGAACTCAAACAACCCCGCCAGGAAGAGCACCAATACCGCTGTGAAGCCGATTGCAGAGAATGCTTGCGTGTCGTCCGTCCCAAGTGTTCCTCGAAATCGGCGCCAATGATCTCTGGCCACCTTCAGCATCAGCCAGAGCCATGCCAGCGCGCAGGGAATGCCGCGTTCTGCGGCAAACTGGAGCAGATTGTTGTGCATGTGGACAGGATAGAACCCAGATCGGGTTCGGTCACTCTGAACGGGGTGATAGTCGTAGAACACTTGCGAGATTCTTTGTGGACCTACTCCCGACCATGGATGTGCTTCCACCATGTGACGGCCAGCGTTCCAAATAGCAAGGCGCGCGTAGTTCGAGGGGTCGTTGGCGTCCCACATGCTGATGATGCGCTTTTGAATGACGTCCGGAGCCGCAATGGCGAGGACGCCAACAGCGAGCCCTACTGCGGCGAAGGTTCTCCACTGGAAATGCCGCATCAGCAATAGCACGGACACGCCTGCCATGGTGGCTAGCCATACACTGCGCGTTAGAGTCATGGAAAGAGCCACGCCCAGCACTGCCAGGCCTGCCAGCCAGAACCAGGGATGGCGGAGGCCGGCAAAAAGAAGGCATCCAGTCCCTGCGATGAACACCAGCATCAACTCTCCACTCAAAGTCATCCAGTGACCCATGAATCCGGTGAGCCGCGTCTCCACACTGACCTGACCAATGATGAGGAACTGGCCAATCACCAGGAGCGCCGCTATCACGCTTAGGCCGAACAGCGCGAAGAAGGTTTGTGCGAGATCCTCTTTGCTGAAGACATTGACCACCAGCAGAATGATGGCGAAGAGCCAGAACTTGCTGATGGCTGCACGGCCGAAGAATGGCTCGGGAGAGAAAGCCAGCGAAGTGGCCGTGAACAACATGAATAGAAGCAGAGGAGTCGCAATTGGAGGGAACCAGAGACGGCGGCGCGTGATGAACCACTCAACCGCAAAGGCAAGAATGGCACAGGCCAGAAATATTGATGCCAAAGCGATGCTCACAAGCGGCATTGTGACGCCCAGCATCGTCAACCAGCGAGCTGCGGCATTGAGCTTGGTAGTCAAGGATTCCATCCGGCAAGACCTGGTGTGATCCTGAGGTTCATTGGCGAGAAGTATGGCGTGAACCAATGGCGCCGCCAGTGCGGCATGAAAAAATCCTCTGAAAATGGGACTGGAAAGTGGGAGCCGCTGTCCGCCGCGACGATCTCGTGTCTTACCCTCGCGAGAACCGGTCGGCAGGGTTCCGAACTCTTTACCGATCGTGGTCAAGGGTGGGAGTATAGATCATGGTGGGTCTCCACGTCACTGTGGCGCGGAGTTGCATGGTTAAATATCGATCCAGCTTTTGGCGAACAAGTACCAGAGACAAGAGCATCTGAATGCCGTAGCCCGCCGCCAGTGAAAAGATGCAAGACACGATTTTGAGGAAAGAGGCATGGTTGCTGAACCTGCCTTGTGACCAGTCACTCTCGTTGGTTTTGAAGGTATCAAGCGATCGGTCCCACACGATACAATCGCGGGGCCTTTGGCCCGGCTGCCTTCACTAGGGAGGAAATCATGAAGACTGGCTGGATCTGGACTGCACTTGCTCTGGCAATTCTTTCAACGGGCTTCGCTCAACAGCGGGTCCCGATATCTGCCCCGATGCAGGACGCCGCCGGTCAGCACCACCAGCGAGGTGTTGAGTTTCATCTCAAGCGGTGCCTGGACCAAGCCAGCCAGGAGTATGCTTCGGCTTTGGAAATTGAACCACCGAGGGAAGCAACTGCCGCACAGATCGCTCTGGCTCGGCGCTTCCTGCCGAGACTCTTCACGACGCGCTCCGAGCCATTCCACCTGCGGGATTTCGCGGTCATCCTTCATCCGAGCCGCCGATTGGTGGCGTATCACTTGTTCTGGGAAGACGATATCGACTTTCCGGAGGACAATGATCCCTGTGACCACGAGCTCTTGTGGGTAGAGTATGCCGAGGACGAGAAGACGATCACCAGTGTCACCACGTACTTTCACGGACGCATTCTGCGCGGCGGCAGCCAGGCAATCCAGGAAGCCAAGGCTCACGGAGGACGCCCGCGCGTCAACGTCCAATGGGGGAAGCATGGATCCCTGCTGCTGGGATGGGAGAAGCAGCCGATTGTTGCGGACAGCGACGATGCCGAGAAGAAATTCTACCCGTTGGACCGGCAGATTACTCTGCTGGACTACAATCGGGGAACTTATGAGAAGCTTTCGAAGGAAGGTCGCCGCCTTCTGGACCATCCACTGGGGAAGGGCTGGCCCAGGAAGTTCGTTGGAACCTGGCAGGATTTCATAAACTTTTCCGTTCCGGTAGACGTAAGCCAGCTCCTCTCGTCGAAGCAGATGATTCGTGTGAGCCGTTGGAACAATGCCACGATCAATCAACAGTTCCTCCGCTACAATTTCCGGCCGAAAACGGAATGGCCGGACTAGATCAGTGACGAATACTGAGTAATGAGTCCTGAGTGATGAAGAAAATCCTGCTGCTGGTTGCATTGACGCTGGTTTCAATTTGGGGCTCGGAACATTCTGGTGCCAAAGAGTCGAGTACCGAAAGAATCGAACTTCAGCAAGAATGTCTGCTCCCCTCTCCCCAACGTGGGAGAGGGGCTGGCGGTGAGGGGGATCGCTACAACCCCGTCCGCATCCCGCAAGGCTCCTCGGCATTCAAGGCGGAATGGACATTGCCTGCAGCGCTCCCTCACCCTCAACTCGTCTCCGCTGTGCGGGAGCGGAGAGGGGCCGAACTCTCAACGCTTCAGCACTTCCAGGCCGCGTCACGAGGCGGCGGAGGATTTCTTCCGGGCGCTCGTGTCCTGCTTGACGCCCACAACTGTTATCCCGAGCACGGACAATGGGGCGATCGGCTGGATCGCGCACTGAGGACTGGGTTGCCAATGGCCATCGAACAGGATCTGGCCTGGCACACCGACAAAGCTAATGGTACATCTTGGTCCGTCGTCGTTCACCATCTGCCGACTGCTGGCAGTGAACCAACGGTGAAGACGTATTTCTTCGAACAGATTCGCCCTCTGGTTGAGAAAGCCTTGCAGAGCGGTGAGCGCAAGGATTGGCCGTTAATTACCCTGAACCTGGATTTCAAGACCGAGGAACGGGAGCATCTGGAATTCATCTGGAGACTGCTGGGAGAGTATGAAGACTGGCTGTGCACTGCTCCGCGAACTGCTATTCCTGAAACTCTCGCGCCGCTGGAGTTGCGGCCAGTGTTGGTGTTGACGGGCAGTTCCGACGCACAGCAGAAGGTTTTCTACGACGCGGTGCCCGTGGGTGGCCGCTTGCGCTTGTTTGGTGCGGTGAACCTTCCTAACAACAAGCCCACACGGCTCGATCTGGTTCCCTCGGCAAACAACTATCGCCGCTGGTGGAACAATTCCTGGGCAATGGTGGAGGAGGGAGGCCAACAGAACTCCGGCGATTGGACGACGGCAGAGGCCGAACGCCTGCGGTCGCTTGTGTCCACGGCTCATTCGAAGGATCTGTGGATTCGCTTCTACACCCTGAACGGACACATGGAAACCGACTCGCTCGGTTGGACGAAGAGCTACAACTTCGGGTCGCTTGAACGGGCCCGGCTGCGATGGCAGGCAGCCGTTGAGGCTGGCGTCGATTTCATCGCGACGGACCAGTATGAAGCCTTGGCAGCATTGCGCTTGCGGAATTCAGTGAAGTGAGCGATGGTCAAAGTGAGATCATGCTCAGGGACAGCGCGATCGAGGAACATCATTCGATTTCTATGGCTCATGCCGCCCGGCGGCTCCACGTTCGATGAAGGCATCGTCCCCTCTTGGACAAGGGGGGACTTCAGGGGGGTTTTGGGCGTAACTCACAACCGGGTGTGCGTTGTCGACTGGGGAACCTACCCCGGTGCTTCGCGACCGCGTGGAGTCTTCTCAAGACTCCACCTTCGCGCCACTCCTCCGACGGAGGGGATTTCCAATGGAATCGATTCAAAACTCTGAACTCAAATAAGGAGATAGATCATGCAACGAAAAGCATCGGCCCAATGGCAGGGTGACCTAAAGACAGGCAAAGGCAATATTTCAACAGAGAGCGGAGTTTTGTCCAAGACCCAGTATTCATTCAGCACTCGCTTTGAGAACGGTGTCGGCACCAACCCTGAAGAGTTGATCGGTGCGGCGCATGCTGGGTGCTTCTCCATGGCGTTGTCAGGACAGCTAGGAGGCGCGGGTATGACTGCCGAAAGCATCGACACCACCGCGACCGTCACGATGGAAAAATTGGACGCTGGTTTCACAGTCACGAAGGTGCATTTGGACGTTCGGGCGAAGATCCCGGGTGCCGACGCTGCAGCTTTTCAGGCGGCCGCCAATCGCGCCAAGGAGGGATGTCCCATCTCAAGGTTGCTCAACGCCACCATTACCATGGATGCGAAGCTGAATTAGCAGGAGATCCAAGCGCCCCTCGCTGCGCTTGCAGGCGTCATTCCGGCGGACGCCGGAATCCAGTGCGCTTTGATGATCAGAGGGGAGAACCGGACTGCCGTCCAGGAAGGTCAAGCGACAGTCCGGTGACATCCTATAACCCTTCCAAATCTTCCAGCCAAAAGCGAAAGATCGTCTGCAGGACATAGCTCCCAAACGTCAGGGTAGCTCCGACAGTCAAAACCGCAGTTGGTGAAACCGGCAGCCAGAGGAAACAGGCTCCTGTGGCCACAATTCCGCCGCCCAGATGGAGCACGTCCGGTATCCATTCCTGAAGAGCGCGTCTCTTCTCTAGCGCGAATCTTTCGAGCGAGCTTCGATCTAAACGCGGCGCTGAGCTGGGGCGCGACGTAATGCCCAGCCAACGCACCGTCGAGAACCCGCTGTGCTTCTTGAAAGCTCCGGCACATGTCGCATTGCGCGATGTGTGACTCAAGGCGGGTCTGTTGCTCCTCGTCGATCCGGCCGTCCAGACTTTCAAGGATCAGCTCTTGAGCTGCTTGGCACGTCATCGTCTCACCTCCATCATTGGCCGCCATGGCCTTGCGGGCGCGATGCAAGTGGCTTTTGACCGTTCCTTCCGGCAAGTCGAGCATCGCGGCGACATCCTCAATCGATCGCTCCTGCAGATAAAATAGCACGATGATCTCCCGCTGCTCCTCCGGAAGATTCGCCAGAAGCCGTTCAGTCTCGATCCGGCTGAGCACCGGCTCAGCCTCTGCGAAAGGCTCAGGCGCCTCTTCCAGGGGCAGCGTCTTCCGATAAGAATTCCGATCGCAAATGAGAAATGCTGGTGTTTCTGGCGATCGTGTAGATCCAGGTCGAGAGAGAGGCACGCCCATCGTAGCCCGGAAGTGCTTGCCAGATCTTGAGAAACGCATCCTGGGTCACTTCTTCGGCACGCGACGGATTGCCAACGATCGAGAAAACCAGCCGGAAAACTTTGGCTTGATAACGCTGGAGCAGGACTTCGAAAGCCCGATCTTTCTGACGTTGAGAGAGCAGCTGCCGTATGTCCTGGTCCATACGGTGTCTTAATACTCCTGAGCGCCACACTTGGTTGCAGCATAAATATTCCTGTCTGTGTCGCAACCGGCGGCTTTGCCCGCGAGTATAAACAGGGCAAAGGAGAACAGATCTATGGAATTCGTGGCGTTTGTAGGTATCTTGACCTGTTACGTGGCTTTCCGGCAGTGGATGCAGCATGACCGCCGGATCATGATTCACCGGGAACGTCTGGCGGCGATCGAGAAGGGCATCGAACTCCCCACGCTGGAGCAAGAGGTAGTGCGCTCCCGTTGGAATGTGCAGCGCTTTCTTCTCTGGTTTGGCTGCCTGGATATTGCCGTCGGGATTGGGGTCTTTATTGTTCTCAGTATCATGTTGAGTTTCCCTCCAAACAAGTTCACGGAAGAGCTGCCGCAAGGCATTCAATACGTGGGCGTGATTCCGGTGGGTATGGGAATCGCGCATTTAATCGCCTATTTTGTGGAAATCCGCCGGGAACGATCAGTTAATTCAGCTAGTTGAAAAATTTGTGCGAAGCAAAGCAACGTACTTGGCAGGACTCTTCGGAAGAGGTGCAGACCGTCACTCCGGCGGAAGCCGGAGTGCAGGGCGCCACGAGCTAGGCCCACGCAGCCCAAAGCCCGTTGGTGCGCCCTTGGTTGCCGGGAGACTGTCGATGAGTTGCACACCTTTCACGATTATCCGGGAACCTGCGATGCCAGAGTGTATTCCTCAGGCGTGAGGCTTTGACCGAAAGATCGCACGTGTCGATTTGTGGATGAGATGCACCCCGGACTGACTCGACAGGTCCTCAAAAGGCAGCAAGGATCTTGGCCACTGTCCACTCTCTGGCTTGCTGCATAGGTAGTGACAGGGTTCCCAAATCATCCTGTTAATCCTGTGCATCCTGTCTAGTTCTTGTCTCCTGGCTTAACGGCCCGCGTTTTTCCGGGCGTTCCGCAGAATGTCGCGAAGCCTCTGGCCGACTATGAGATCCTCACCTTCCTGCAAAGTCATCGACACGATTTGGAGTTGGTTCGGTTGGCGGGCCAGCGCTTGTTCTTTCGGTCCCCCTTCGTGAATGACTGACAGCAAGCTGGGATTGCTGGAGGTCAATACCTCGATGCGAGGATTGCTGGCCCGGAGTTGCCGGTCACACTCCTCTACCGTGAGCCTGAATTGTTTCTCGTCCCAATGGACCGTGAGCGTCGGGTAGCTGTTGCCGTCCGCGGGTATCTTAATGTCGCTGGTCACTCCCGGAACAATCTCCACCAGCTTCGCGATTCTGCCCACTCGCTTCGCCCACTCGTCGTTGAGCTTGCTCAGATCGATTCGCGACCATGCTTCGACAGCGGCCAACAGGCCGATGATCTCTTCCTTGCCAACCTTCATGGCCCGGCACACCGCGCCTTCCCAGGGACTGCAGTTGGCCAGGGCAGCCTCGATCAAGTCCTTACGTCCGAGCAACAAACCGGAACATTGGGGGCCGCGCAACCCTTTGCCACCGCTGAAACAATAGAGGTCCACGCCTGCCTTGGCATAACGGGAAAGATTCTCGATGGGCGGGATCCCGGCGGCATCATCCAGCAAAAGCGGGACCCCAGCCTTTTTCGTGATGGCCAGAACCTTCGCCAAACGCTCATCTCTCCAGGTCGTATAGACCATGGCAGTCTTGTCTGTGACGGCACGGCTCAGCTCCGCTGACGAAGGGACTATTACCAACTTTGCACCCACCAGGCGGATCGCGCTGTCAAAAGGGCTCCGACCACCCAGCATGATCACTTCATTCTTGAGACCGCTGGTGTCGGGCAACTGCCAGATGTTGGCCTGATCTTTCCCGGCGATACAAGCAGCCGTCGCAGCGGCCATGGCACCGGCCGCGCCCGAAGTCACCATTCCTGACTCGGCTCCGGAGAGCTCGGCCAACCGTTTGCCGGCTGCTCGCTGCAGCTCGAACATATCCACAAATTGCTGTGAGGCTGCCTCCATGGCTGTGCGGACCTCCGGCAGCTCCAAAGAGCCGCTCAGATACGTCCAAGTTCCGCGCGCATTGATGAACGGTCGCACCCCAAGCCGTTCATAGACGTTGGCCGTGGACTTGCCGACAGCCGCCGATAACTTGTTAGACAATTCACGTCCGGCGATGGTGGCAAGAACAGGAGCGGCCGCAAGCCATTTGATGAAAGAACGGCGATGAGTGGTGAGCGATGTCATAGGTCTTTCCTTTCAAAGTTGGATGCTTCCCAATTATAACCGCGCAGACGGACTTGATTCGAAGTGATCGCTCACTCCGATAACGCCACAACGGAGCCTTCGCACAAACGAACTAAGTCCTTAGAGCCCACCTCGACTTGGAGTCCGCGCCTCCCCGCACTGACGAAAACCTTCGGGAAGTTTTCGAGCGAGCGATCTACGAAGGTGCGGAGCGCCTTTCTCTGGCCGAACGGACTTATGCCGCCCGTGACATATCCAGTCGCTTTCTCCGCTGCCGGCGGAGGGGCCATTGCATGCCGATTTCGCGCCTGCCGCGGTGGCCAGTGCGCGGTGGTCAAGAGTTCTGCTCACGGGAACAATCGCCACCACCAGCTCGCTAGAATTGAGCTGGGCGATCAATGTCTTAAAGACGCGTTGCGGCTCGGCGCCGATCGCCTTGGCAACGGCTTCGCCGCAGGTGCCCGACGTGACTCTCGCCGAGCTCATACCGGTGCACCGTGTGGGTTACTCCCTGCTTTTCGAGAAATTTTGACGGCTGGAGTCAACGCCTAGTCCTGGTACCTAACGGTTGAGTGCATCCGAGGTCGAAGCCCATTCATACGGTGCGCCGAGTTGCTCCGTTCTCGGCCGATCTCCAGCGATTGACAAAGGTCAGCTTCACTCGCTTGGACCGAATGAAGTACGGTATCCAGATGCCAGCTGTCAAAGCGGCGCGTGCCAGTTGTTTTGGCGCGTCCGCTGTGTCAGTTTCCGGAGCCACGACATGCAACAGCAAATAGACCTCGCCGAAAATCACATAGCCCCCCAGAAGCACAATATACAAGTATGGCGCCCATTGGTGTTTCCGGAAAAAGAACACGGCGACCACGCTCGTAAAAATCACCCACGGCACTGCGATGACGACCGGAAAGAGCGTCTCCAGGTTTGGCATTGCTACGAGCTCCGCCATTAGAGACCACGCCTCGGCACCCTCTTGCAGAAGGGTCACGACGATCCCGGCGCCTGGCAACGCAAGCCAGCCCCCGATCTTACCGACGTCCTTCAGCTCTGCGTCATCGATGAACACGCCCATTGGCCGCGCGCAATCTCTGCAGTTTCCAAGTCTCGCTCTGCGAGACGACTATGATCCCTGGTGCGGCGCGGATGCCCGCTTAACAGCTGCGGTCTGTCGCCGTGCTTTGGCTGCGGGTGGGTCTATGCCATTTGCCCTGTTCCCACCTGGCGCCGCCTGGCCGCCTTCGCGATCTCCACCCAGCATGCCAGCGGTACCCTGGCGATGATACTCCCGATCACATCCAAAGCCAGGTCCTCTGCCGTCTGAAAGTGGATGCAGGCCTTGCCGATATCGAGCTTCTTCCCTGCAGCCAGAAAACCATTCGTGAGTTCGCGCAGCAGCTCGGCGCTGCCATAGACGGGCATCAGATGTAGCGTGAGATAGGACTTGGGAGCTGCAAGCGCGGCGAACCACAGCGGGTGCCCATTGTATGTATCGGGATATTTGTCGAGCGGCACCTCATAAACAATCATTTGGCCTCTGAGGACTTCCTGGTACCCGGATGGAAGATTCTTCCGGATCACAGCGCGCACACGAGACAGTTCTTTCCGCCGGGCTGAGGGGAGCCGGGCCAGGAAGTTTGCAACTGTGTTATGTCGCGTCACGTTCGGGACTCCCAATTGATGCTCCTACGTTAGAGGATCGCCCAACACCCCAGAAGCGGCTGTAAAGCCTCCAGAGGTGTGTTGAGAATAGAAAGGCGCACCTTACTCGCTTACCTCCCACCCGCGTTTTCTGGCATCGGAAATCAGCTTTTCGTGGATGTCAGTCAAAAGCCGCTCAAGCTTCGAGATATCCGGGTTGCAGAATTCGTTGTAGTCGCGTAGCAGCATTTCGGCAAGCTGCTCCCGCTCATTCTGCGAAGCAAGGCTCGCGATTCGCCGCACCAAATCGTCAGCTGCCTCCGAGTAGACACGCTTTCGGTGCACAACAATATCGGTGTAGGGGTGATCGCCTGGTTTGCCATTTGGCATTTGTGACCTTGTTTGATTCTTACGAACGCCTCACAACGAGCCTTCCACGCCAGCAATTTACTGCGACCCAGCTGGCGGCCAAAATCCCATGTGAACCTCGCGAGCTTCGTCCAGGAGAAATGGACCTTCAATTTCCACGGATTCTGCCGCCCGGCTAAAGAGCTCATTGGACGGAATTAGGAAGTCGCGACCGAATTGCCTCGGCGACCAGATTGGTTTCCGCGTGGGCGACTCCATGTCGAAACACGGTACGGACACGACGTCGATGCAGGAGGCGACTCTATCCCGGCGGCCAGGCCATTGTGCGCCCACCGAGCAGATGCAAGTGGACGTGAAACACAGACTGACCGGCGTCGGACCCGGTATTGATGACCGTGCGGTAGCCCGAGTCTTGAATCTTCTTGTCATGGGCGATCTGGCCAGCCACGAAGGCAAGATGTCCCAGGAGGGTTTCATCGTCAGGGGTCATCTCGTTGATCGAGACGATGTGCTTCTTGGGAATCACAAGAACGTGGACGGGCGCTTTGGGATTGATATCTTCAAAGGCGAGGCAAGAGTCATCCTCAAGCACGACGCGCGTGGGGATCTCTTTCCTGACGAACTTGCAGAACAAACAATCGGACATCGGACACGCTCCTTAGAAAATCAAGTTGTAGAGTGCCTTCGCTTTCGGAACGCACCAAAACCGGTACGTTCCCGATGCTGAGGATGGTGCGTCGAAAAGCGCGACGCACCCTACATTTTCTTTCGTGCCTTGCACGGGGTGGCAGCTCCCTTTGATCGTGTCGTCCGCACCGTGCACGAGGTAGGCGCTGGAAAGAGCCGTGGCTGTGGGTTGCAGCCCAAAACCCCCCTGAAGTCCCCCCTTGTCCAAGGGGGGACGCTATTTTTAGGCGAATGTGTTTGCCGCAATGCAACGTGAAAACCAGAACTGCACATCATGAGCCAGTGAGCAATGTTCTCCAAGTTGACAGCTCTAGCGTTTTTGAGCGACTACAATACGCGGAATTCCGCTGAAATCGTCGCGAATCCCTTCCAGCCTCCAATCTGCGTCGAATAGTTCCGCAATCTCAGGCTGCATATTGTAGCCAATTTCCAGGATCAGTGTTCCGCCGGGCTTCAAGAAGCGAAGCGCTTGGGGCAACAATCGTCGGTACACCTCCAAGCCGGTGAATCCCGCAACCAGTGCCATGCGCGGTTCCCAGTCCCTGACTTCCCGTTGCAGGGCCGGCAGGTCTCGCTCAGCAACGTAAGGTGGATTGGAGAGCACACAATCCAGCTTCTCATCCATACCGAGCGGACTCAACGGCTGCAGGAGATCACCTGGCAGAAATTGGATCTGATCAGCGACATTATGGCGGGAGGCGTTCCGTCGCGCCACAGATAGCGCGTCTTCGGAAAGGTCTGTGGCGATCAACGATGCACCCGGCAAGGCCTTCGCCGTTGCAACGGCAATGCAGCCCGATCCGGTTCCAACATCCGCCAGAACTGGCTTGCCTTTCGAGAAGCGCTCGACGGCTGCTTCCACGAGCAGTTCGGTTTCAGGGCGGGGAATGAGCACCGCTGGTGTCACTTCAAATTCCAGCCCCCGGAATTCCTGTGATCCCAGCAAATACTGTAGCGGCTTCCCTCGACGGCGCTCGGCAATGCGTGCAAAGAATTGTTCTTCGGCGGATTCCGGAACCGATTCCTGGAAATGAGCCAGAAGGTAGCTTCGGTCTCTCCCCAACTCGAAAGCCAGCAGGCGCTCGGCGTCCAGCCGGGAGCCTGGAACTCCAGACTCGTCTAGGGCCTCTTCAGCCAGCTCAATGGCTTCGTGGATCTTCATCTGATAAGGGCTTGCACGATGGGAAGATCTAGATCAAATCCGCGAAAACCGGTGCGTGGTCTGAAGGAACCAGATCCTCTTTCTTCTTTCGGTATTCCCGATCGATCTCGACGCTTCGTGCTCGCTCCAGTACGGTTCGAGTTCCCAGAAGAAAGTCGATGCGCAAGCCTTGGTTCTTGTGAAACGCCCCGGCGCGGTAGTCCCACCAGGAAAACATCCGTCCTTCCGGCATCAGTTCGCGATAGAGGTCGCAAAGCCCCCAATCGATGAGATTCTGAAATCGTGCCCGTTCCTCGTCGGTATGAAAAATCTCGCCTCGCAACGCCACTTCGTTCCAGGTGTCGAGCGCGGTAGGACAGAGATTCAGGTCTCCGCACAAGACAACCGGTTCGGTGGGGTGCTGCTGTTCCTTCAGGAATCTTGCCAGTGCGTCCAGCCAATGCAGTTTCTTGGGGAAATCAGCGTGCCCCAAGTGCTTGCCGTTCGGACAATAGACCGTAATGAACAGAAGCCCACCGACACTGGCACTGATCAGCCGCGCTCCGAGTTCCTCCTCTCCAGGCAGCCCCTGCTGGCGTATCACCGCTTCCTCGCGGCTCAGGATGGCCACGCCGTTCCAGGCTTTCTGGGTATGGGCGACAGCACGGTAGCCCGCCGCTTCCAACTCTGCATAGGGAAAACTCTCGTCCGTCAGCTTTAGTTCTTGCAGGCCGAGGATGTCGGGTTGGCGGGTGCGCAGCCAATGAAGCAAAAAGTCGAAGCGTGCCCGAAGCCCGTTGATGTTCCAAGTGGCAATGCGCATCAGTGAACCTCTACTCCGATTTCAGTAAGCAGATCTCAGTTCGGTCGAGCCGTCGCACTTGTCCCATAGTTGCGGTCCGTTCGTGGAAAATGCGTTGCATACAGCCACTTTTGGTATTGAACGTAAACTGGCCGGTGTCCAACAAGCTGCCGGAGCGAAGCCGCTCTGCACTCGCCAATCGTGATCCTATCGCACCCAAAGCCGCGGGCAACAAAGAGAGCAACGCATCCGAATCGTAACGCTGTTCAAGTGAGAGCTGCACTTCTTCAAGGCCTGGATCAGTTTCCTTCAATTCAATCCGAATTTGACTTGGCAAACTGCCCTCGCCGAGCGGATTGGGTACGTCCACCTTCCCGTCGAACGGTTTGCCCTTCTCAATTTCGATACCATACAGCGCAAAGTATAGTTGGACTTCCTTGCTTACCGCAGCAATGAGTAGCTTGGGAGTTACCAGCCGACCCATTGCTTCAGAAGTCTGTTGGCGCCTTGGTTCTGGAATCGATTCTGCGAATTTTCCCATCAGACCGTCTAACGCAACCTGCATCTTCGCTTCGACGAAGGCCTGGTTTCTGAGGCGCTGAAAGGCTCCGCCAGAATTCAGGATCGCTTCCATATGGAGGTCTTTGAGCGCCTTGGAGGCGAATTGAAAGACTGGGTTGGAGGCTTGGGCAGGATCCTCAAACTTCGTTTCTGCCTGAATCCAATCCACGACAAAACCATTTGCGTCCGCCTTCAAAACACGAATTGTGATCGGTGTTTTGGAGGTCCCGGTCGGCCGCCCCGCGCGATTGTCTTCGCGCGTATTCTTCAGTTCAAGCTGCAACACTTGACCCACCCTGAATTTTGGCGCGATGGTAACAGGCTGCGCAACGGCAACTTGAATCAAGATCAGGAGAGAAACAATGCAAGAGAGAAAGGTTCTCATGGTCATCCTTTCGATAGTTTCCCGATGCGCTCGACGAGTCAATCTCCGGGCGCCCAGGAGACCTTTGGGGTGAACGGTCTTCAATCACTATCGGTAGGAGGAACTGCGAGACTTTAGCTGCCCACGGCAACTTCGTTTTTCAGTTTCTCTGCCTGGAAATGGGTTATGAGGCCGTCGATCACGTCGGCGATGTTGCCTTCCATGATTCGATCGAGTTGGTGCAGAGTGAGACCGATGCGGTGATCGGTAAGGCGATTTTGGGGGAAATTGTAGGTGCGGATTTTTTCGCTACGATCGCCGCTTCCGACCTGCGACTTGCGGTCTTGCGCGATGGCGTTGCGCTGTTCTTCAAGCGCCATGTCGTACAGCCGTGAGCGCAGCACGCGCAGCGCCTTGGCTTTGTTCTTGATCTGCGATTTCTCGTCCTGGCAGGAGACCACCAGGTTTGTGGGGAGGTGGGTTATGCGTACGGCTGAGTAAGTCGTGTTGACAGATTGCCCGCCGGGACCTGATGAGCAAAACGTGTCAATCCGCAGGTCTTTTTCGTTGATCTGGATTTCGACGTCGTCGGCCTCGGGCAGCACAGCCACTGTGACTGCGGAAGTGTGGACCCGTCCGCTGCCTTCGGTTGCCGGAACACGCTGAACCCGGTGCACGCCACTCTCGTACTTGAGCTTGCTATACACGCTCTTGCCTTCGATCATGGCGATGACTTCCTTGAGCCCGCCTACTCCGGAAGCGCTGGAGGAAATGATTTCGATCCGCCAGCCTCTGCGATTCGGCATAGCGAGAATACATGCGGAAGAGTTCCTGGGCAAACAAGGTGGCTTCGTCTCCGCCCGTGCCGGCGCGGATCTCCAGCAGAACGTTCTTCTCGTCGTTGGGGTCTTTCGGAATCAGGAGAACCTTGAGGTCGGCCTCGATGGTGACGAGCCGTTCTTCCAAGTGAGCAAGCTCTTCCTGAGCCAGTTTCTTGAGATCGTCTTCAGAACCGCTGTCGAGGATCATCTGGCGCGCGTCGGCAATTCCGGTCTTCACCTGCTTGTACTCACGGAATTTCTCGACCACCGGCATCAGATCGCTATGGGATTTGGTGTGTTTCTGGTATTTCGCCGGATCGGCCAGGATCTCCGGATCACTGATCAGTCGCGTGACCTCTTCGTATTTCGCTTCCAGATGTTCAAGCCGTTCAAACATGTCAAACCGCCACCGGCTGCGGTGCTGCCGCATTCTCCAGGACCAGCGCTTCGTTGAGGGCGCGAATGGCGATCTCCAGCTGAGCGCTGTCAGGTTGCTTCGTCGTGACGCGCTGCAGCCAAAGTCCGGGAAGAGTAATCCACTCCAGCACCGTGATCTTACGCAGGGCTGCAAAACGGATGATCTCGTAGGAAATTCCAGCGATCACTGGAATGAGAATGATTCGGGAAAGCAGCTTCATGGCGAGCGATTCAAACGGAATGAACGCATAGACCACTGCGCTGATGAGCATGACGACCATGAGAAAACTGGTGCCGCAGCGCGGATGGAAAGTTGAATGTTTGCGGGCGTTATCGACCGTCAGGTCTTCCTGCGCTTCATAGGTGAAAACCACTTTGTGCTCGGCGCCGTGATACTCGAAGATGCGCCGGATGTCGCGAATCTGCGACACCAGGACGATGTAAAGAATAAAGATACCGAGGCGAATTACTCCATCAACAAGGCTGAAAACCAGCGAACCTTGCATGGCGCTGAAGTAATTTTGAAGCCAGGTTGCCAAAACGAGCGGCAGGAACTTGAACAGGAGGACGAATACACTGAGGGCAACCACAATGTTCATCGCCATCATACCGGTTGAGATCTCCCGAGGTGCCGCGGTGGAGCCCTTGGAGGAGTCTTTTGCCGCGAGCCCGCTGAGAACCTGGTCCGTTGAAAACCGCAGTGCACGGACACCCAGCGTGAAGGCTTGCCCCAGAGTAGCGATGCCACGGAGCAACGGGTAGCCCCACAAGGCTCGTCGATCCGAAGGCCGGGGCAGATAGTCTTTCTTGACGACAATCGTGCCGTCCGGCTTGCGCACGGCGATGGAGTATGACTTCGGCGAGCGCATCATGACGCCCTCGAACACCGCCTGGCCTCCCACCAGTACCTCCTCACCTGCCTTCAAGAGAAACACGGTGAGATTGGCGATCCACAACTTCAGGTTCCAAATCCAAGAACTCGTCATAAGTTTCTTTGCCTCCTCGCGAATTTGAGTATCGGCAATTCCCTGGCTTGCGACAGGAAAGCCTAGTTCGCGACAGGCTCTTTGCCTTTGTTGTACTTGCGGTTGAACCGTTCAACGCGCCCGGCAGTATCGATGAGTTTCTGCTTGCCAGTGAAGAATGGGTGGCACTTGGAGCAAATCTCCAGGCGAATCTCACTTCCCTTGGCGGACCGAGTCTTGAAGGTCTCGCCACAAGCGCAGACAACGTTCACTTCTACGTATTTGGGATGAATCTTTTCTTTCATGAACCAATCCTCAACTTAAAATGCACCGGACTGCGGTGTTGAAAAACAAGCGATTATAGGTGCAGGGTCGCCAGCTGGCAAGGTGAAAAGTGCAAAACGGCGTGGCAACAGGCTATACTCAATGCCGCTCGAACCAACTACTGTGCTCGCATTGTGAAGGAGCTGTTTTCTGCATGCTCAATCCCTCGATAATCAACGGCAAACCTTATTTGAAGGCTGATCTCCATTGTCACTCCTATTTCAGTGGGAAGACGGACCATGTTACGGCGCTCGAACCGATGGACTGCTATTCGTCTCCGGAGCGAGTTTACCGGTTGGCCAAAGCGCGTGGCATGGACGTTGTTACCATCACGGACCATGATTCGATTGACGGCTGCCTGCACTTTCTGAATAGACACCCGGAGAAGCACGCAGAAGATTTCCTTATTGGAGAGGAAGTTACGGCACATTTGCCGGAGTTTTCCAGCAAGGTCCACATCGCCGTCTACGGTATCAATGAAGCTCAGCATCGTGAAATCACGCGCCTGAAGAGAAACTTTGATGACTTGCTGCCGTACTTGCGCTCAGAGGGCATTGTCCATGTGCTGAACCACTTCTTTCACGGTTTTCCCCGTCGCCAGCATGGTCGGCGATTTGTAGAAAAGATGATCGAGTCGTTCGACATTTTCGAGGGGCTCAATGGGTGTATCGGAACCCAGCAAAACCGATTGGTCGCGGAAGTTGTCCGGAGATTCCCCAGCAAAACAATAGTTGCCGGCAGTGATGCGCACACACTTCTTCGCCTGGGTTCCTGCTATACGCTTGGCGAGGGGAGGAATCTCACCGAATTTCTGGGCAGTCTGCGGGCAGGGAGGGTTCGAATTTCAGGGAAGGGCGGAAAGTTCACTCACATTTTCAACGATGCGATGGGAGTTTACCTCGCTTACTTTCGAGACATTGCCTTCCGGAATGAGGTTCATCGCGAATGGTCAGCCGTCAAGAAAGTACGAAACGGGCTGGGGTGGGCTGGGTATCTTCCGGTATTCTGTACACTCTCGCTGGCGTATTCGATTGTCTACTATCGACTGGAGGATCACCGACAGCCCTATTACGAGGGTCTGTTTCAAGAGATGCTCAAGGCCTGAACCTCGACGGGCAAAAAAATACCTGCCTTGCCAATGCTCGACTGCTGACAAGGCAGGTTAAATTTTGGGGGGTTTGGGTTACTACTTCTTCTTTGCAGCTTTTTTGGCTGGCTTCTTCGCGGCTTTCTTAGCTGTTGCCATTTTTAACCTCCTTTTTTTAGAGATAGAAAGCAAAGAAAGTTCGAACTCGATACGCCTTATAACATTCTCAGGAACAGGAGCTTGGGGAATCAGAAACCGTTGGAACAGGTGCGCTTAGGAAGAGACCTCCTTCTTCTTGGTTGCCCCTGTGGCCTCCTCCAACTCAGCTTTGTCGGGCGTACTCGCCTTCCCCTCGGCGCTTGGCTTGGCTTCCTTTGAACTTTCCTTTGCCTCGCGAATCAATCGTTCTTCCTTCAGATAGCTTTTGATCAACCGATTGACGATCTTCTTAATAGACGTGCGATGACGAGTCGAGCTCAATTTGAGTTCGATGTGATCTTCATCGTCAATCTCAACATTGATTTTTGCCATTAGAAGATCGGGTGCAGCTTTATAACAACATTTATAAATAGATTAGAATCAAAATACATTTGTACTTATAAGCTAGCAATTTCTACTTGTCAACAAAAATCTTTAGTTACTAAAGAATTTTTCCATCTTTGTATTTCCATCGGCAGAACTGGCTTCAACTTTAGTAGAATCTCATCGCTAATCGACCTAAATACTGTTGTTTGGCCGGTTGGCTCGCTTCAGTGTCACTCCGGCAGATTGTCCGCATCGCAAAAATGGGCTCAATGCGGGTAAACAAGAGACCTTCGATTCTTGCAGCATGAAGTTTGGCCAGTTCGGTTCTTGAATTCGACGATTCAGGCGGAACTGGTGACAGGAGACGCCTTCGTGGCTTGACCTCACCAGCCGTTTCCCGAACACTGGCAGATCTAGGCGAAGGTCTACTTAGGAATTACATGCGCCAATTTTCTGGGAACTTTTGGGTGTATCTGCTTTCGGGGTTTTTCTGGTCGTTGGGTTTGATGACTTTTTTTCTGGTCTACAACCTTCACCTCTTGGATTTCGGTTTCAATGAAGCAGTAATTGGGAAGATTGCATCGGCCTTTACCTTGGGCAGCTTGGCTGTGACACTCCTGACAGGACGGCTGCTTAATCGCTATGGCGAGAACAGAGTCATTCAATCGTGTGTCTTGGCGACTGTCATTCTGCTTCCCATAAGGGTGTTGATCCAATCCGAAGAGTGGTTGATTGCGGCGGCATTTCTGAACGGTGCTTCCATCGCGGCGTGGATGGTTTCTGCTCCGCCGTTCCTTGCGCGAAACACCGAACCGGAAACGCGCACCTGGGCGTTTAGCCTCAGCTACGGATCCTCTATCGGAACCGGCGCGCTGGCTGGATTGATCGTGGGTCTTGTATCCCGCGATTTGAAAGTCTGGACTGCAATTCAACAGTTAACGACGTTGTCAGCCAAGCAGTGGGTGTTGTTGGCCAGCTCTGCTTCAGTTCTGCTCGGGTTTTTCGGATTGCTGTTTCTAAAGGAACGAGGGGCTCTTTCGAAGAAGCCGCAAGCCTCCGTTCCCGTCGTCAAGAGCATTGTGGCAGTGATCAAGAGCCGTCGCTTCGTTCTTCAACTCCTGCTGGCGCTGGTCCTCTGGAGTTTTTTTGTCGGAAGTTTTCCTCCTTTTTTCAATGTCTACTTTCACAAGCAGTTCAACCAGTCACTCGATGGCATTGGAATCATCTTTTCGATCTCCCAGCTTTGCCAGCTCGCAGCAGTTCTCTCCATGCCTTGGCTAGTGCTAAGGCTGGGGAGGGTGCGAGCTATCGCGTCGGTGCAGCTTGCTTCCGCGCTCCTGCTGCCGGTATTGATCGTTGTGACTAGCGTCCAGACAGCAGGAGTGATCTATCTCGCGTATCTGAGCTTTCAAGTGATGGCGGAGCCAGCTCTGGAGAGCTTCATCATGGACTCCGTTCTTGTGGAAGAACGGAATACGGTTGCCTCCCTCCGCTACATGATACTGTTCTCAGTTCAGGCTCTGGCGGTGCTCGCCTCGGGGTTTGCCATTACGCGCTTCGGTTACTCTGCCTTGCTTGTCTCGATTGCGCTGCTGGGTATTGCGGCTTCTGCTATGTTCTATCGCTTCTTTCAGCTGAGCGGGAAGTCGCCGGTGACGCATGAATCCAGCGTCCCAGCGACCTGCCCGCTTCATTGAGTTCTGAGCTTTCTAGCGGCCTTGAATGCGAGCTTCCAAATGACGAACAGCCGGACCGAACAATTCACCTATCGCTTTGGCAAGCGCATTCTGGATTTGGTGGTTTCGGGACTTGTCCTCGTAGTGCTGGCACCGCTGCTGGCGTTAATTGCAGCGGCACTCAAGCTGAGTTCCTCGGCTCCGGTTTTGTTCAAACAGCAGCGCGTGGGGCAATCGGGCAGAAGATTTTGGATTTACAAGTTCACAACGATGACGCCCTCGAGCACGGACGCTAGCGATACCCGGTGGACGACGGCCGAAGACGAACGGATCACGCGCTTGGGCCGAATCCTTAGGCCGACGGGACTGGATGAACTTCCCCAGCTCTTCAACGTACTGCGGGGAGACATGAGCTTGGTAGGTCCGCGACCCGAACGGCCCCACTTCGTAGAGATTTTTCGTCGTGAGATTCCCGGCTATTTGACACGGCATCAGCTGAAGCCGGGGATCACAGGGTGGGCCCAGGTCTGTGGCTGGCGAGGCGACACTTCAATTCGGAAGCGGGTTGAACACGACCTCTTCTATTTCCAGCATTGGTCCGTTTGGTTTGATCTCAAGATCTTGTGCCTCACCGTCATGGGAAAACCCGCGGGAATGCGACCTGATCGTTCTACATCGAGCCAGGTCAAAAGCGTGTCGAATAGTCGGTAACGATTCATGGAACCCGAAGACAAAAGGCTCCTCCTGGGAAAGAGATGGTTGCCGCTGCGGAAACGCATCCGGTTGATTGTTCTGTGCTCGCTCACAGCGGCCTTGGGTGCGGGTGTCTTGAGCTTTTGGCAAGCCAGGCTTTATCGAGCCACTACGCATCTGCTTCTTGCCGAATCCAAACTGGCCGACCTAGAGTCAAAAACGACCAACTTTGTTTACTATGAACTTCTTCGTTCTTACGAGACTTTGATCAACAACGACTACCTGGTTTCAAAAACGATCCAAAAGTTCGAACTTCAAAAGGCGCCTTATGAGTTGAGCGTGGACACCTTTAGAAGGCGCGGCATGCTGAAAGTTCAACTCTCCAAGAACACGCGACTGCTTGAAGTCACGGTAGAGTTTCCGAATGCGCAATTGGCCGCCGCGATCTGCAATTACTTCGTCGAACAAGCTGTGGCCTTCAACGAAGAGCTCAATTCTCGGGACGGTGAAAAAGCTCGCCTGTTTGTGAAGGAGCAGTTGGATCGCGCCGGTCAGAGCATGGAGGTAGCGCGAAACAGATTGCTGGAATTCAGCCAGAGCTCAACCATCGAGGGGCTGCGGGAGTCGGTACGAAGCTTGCTGGCAGAGAAGTCAGAAAACGAAACTGAGCTGGCGTCGCTCCACCTTGAGTTAACGCGCACCGCTGCAAAAAGAGAAAGCCTAGCGACGAGCTCTGAAAGATCCAGTGACCCTGACTCGGCAGTTCAGTACCGCATTGTGGAAATGCAGTCGGAAATAGCAGCCGTCAAAGCTTCCATGGAGGCTTTGCGCAAGGTGCTGGAGACTAACAAGCAAACACTGGCCCGGCTGGAGAAGGAAAAGGCACTCAAGGAGAGCACTCAGCAACAACTTCTCGATGAATACGATCTGGCGCGAGAGAGCTACGGAACCTTGAGCAAGAAGTACCAGGACGCTTCGATCAATGTCGGAGCCCGTTCCACGGACCTCAAGATGATCACGCCGGCGGTCGTTCCCGAGCGGCCCTTCAAGCCGCGCATTTTTCTCAACATCATTCTGGCAGCCGGTTTTGGCTTGCTGCTCGCGGTCGGCTTGTCGTTTGTGCTGCACAGCCTCGATACCCCCAGGGTAGTGAGAGAAGTAGAATTTCCCGTCGAGGAAAAGATCGTCGAGGTTCGACGTCAGGGTAAAGGTGTTTAGCAAAGATCGCTCAAGGTCCGAGAATGGTGACCGCGAAATCAAAAAGGGATATCAGAATTCCCAGGAATCCATGCATTTCAGACGTATCAAGCTGGCCTGACAACCCCCAAGGCAAGCGGTCTTGGCTCCCTTTGCCGGGGGAACTTTGACTCTCGAACCGAAAAACGCGTGAGCCGTTCATGATCGCTCAGTCGCATACTTCCAGGACCCAGCTCCTCGCCTTGCCGCGATACGAGTATCTCCTCTTCCTGTTCGCCGCAATAGCGACCAGCCTATTAACAGTACGGTTGGAATCGCCCCTTCTTCTTCTGCTGCTCGCTGCAAGCGTGCTGCTGGCCGGCTACACACTTTCCACTGCGTGCTTGCGAACCTGGCCGTACCTTTTCGTGTCCGCCGCTTTGGTCGTTCCCCCTCTATACCCTTCACTTCTGGGCGGGGAGACACCGGTGTACGTCGCAAATCTGGTGTTCGTGGCTGGGTGTTTCACAGTACTGGCTCGACGCAGCGATTTTCGAATCGGTGGCGACTCCGTGCGGAAGGCTGCTGCCGGTTTCTTGTTTGCTCTCGCTCTTTCAATACCCTTCGGCTTCTGGCTGTCAGGAACTCCACAAGGCCTCGGCAGTTGCCTTCGCTTCTTCCTGCTGCTGCATCCGTTTTTAATTTACTACTGGCTTCGTGGCTTTCGTCCGGTGCACCGCGAGGAATGGTTGATTCCTGCCGGCAAGCTTCTGCTTGGGCTGGGAGCTGTGTCTGCAATTTACGGCATTATTGATTTCTATTTCCCCATACCAATCCCTCATCCTTTTGCCGACCAATATATCTACCTCGACGGAAGGATGATTCGGCGGGCGCAAGGCATGCTTTACGAAGCCAGCAGCTTTGGAAACTTGTCAGCTTTTTTTCTGAGTCTGACCCTCGCGGTTCTCCTGTCATGGTGGCAAAAATTGTCGGCGCTCTGGAAGATGACGCTGTATCTGATGGTGGGCATATTTACGACGGCGCTTTTCTTGTCCTACTCACGAGGCAGCTGGGCCAACGTGCTGGTCACGATGGCGGTCTTCCTGATACTGCGGCGAAAACTCAAATTCCGACTCGCGGCAGCATCTATCCTGATCGTGCCGTTGTTTGTGTTTCTGGTCTATCAGATGTCGCCCCTCGTGGTGTTGAACTTCTTCAACTGGAGAATGGGGACCTTGCTGGAATTCTGGAGTGACCCAAATCTGGCGACCAGCGGTCGATGGGAAAACTGGGGACGTTTGATTTCTTTCTTTGCCGATCATCCGTGGTATTTGGTCTTCGGTGTCGGTTACAAAACGCTGCCTCATACGGACCTCTTCGGCAGGTCGCTCATCGCCGACAATGGGTTCCTGAGTTTGACATTTGAAACCGGCCTCATCGGATTAGCTGCTTTCCTTTGGTTGAACCAGACCGTGTTCAGTGCCACCTATAGAGCGAGCCAACGAGGAGGCTCGATTCGAGCCGTTTTCGCTGCGTTCCTGTTTGCATTCTGGTGCGGCGAGATGGTTCAGATGGTCACGGGAGATCTATTCACCTACTGGCGTAACATGGTGGTGTTCTTTGCGGTGCTGGCACTGGTGCAAGAAGTTCCAGAAGAGTCCCTGAGCAGGAGCCGAGCCCTCGAATCGCGATGACTTACAAGCTTCTCTTTCTCGATCAATTCGGAACCTTCGGCGGAGGACAGCGTGTGTTGCTGGAGACGCTGAGCTCGTTGGATCCAACGCAGTACCAGAAGATAGTGGCCCTCGGGACGGACGGAGATTTCAAAAGCAGGCTGATGGCGGATGGCATCCACGTCATGGATTTGCCGCTGGGACACTATCATTCTGGGAAGAAGACGCTTCTGGATATGGTTCGTTTCTTCTTTCGCTCGCTGTATTGCGGGTTCGCAGTGGTTTGCTGGATCGTTCGACATCGGCCCCATCTCCTGTTTGCCAATGGTCCGAGGACATTCATCTGTGCAACGCTCGCCGGCTGGATTACCCTTCGACCAGTCGTCTGGCACCTGCACAACGTGCTGGCAAAAGGTGTCGAACTCTCTCTGCTGACGCTGTTCTCCCGATGGGTGCATACCATCGTAGTATGTTCCCGAGCTGTTGCTGAACCTCTCCTGGTAAGGAAGCCCAGTCTTCAGTCAAAGGTAAGGGTTGTCCACAACCCTGTTCCAAGCTTGAAGCAGCCCACGTCCGCTGACTTGGACAGCTTGCGAAAGAGTTTTGGTGTGGAGTTGCAACAAATCTGCATCGGAAGTTTTGGACGCATCACGCCGTTCAAAGGTCAACGGCATTTCCTGCAGGCCGCTCGTCTGGTTCTACAGCAGTGCGATAAGGCTCGGTTCTTCTTGATTGGAAGTCCTGCCACCGACAAAGGAGACCAGGAGTATTACAACCAGTTGCGGCTCACGGTGGAACAATCGGATTTGAAGAACGCGGTCTTCTTCATCGAGCATCAGAGGGAAGTGGAGAAGTACCTTGCGATGATGGATGTCGTGGTTGTGGCTTCCCAGGGTCCTGAGGCGTTGCCTCAAATCCTCATTGAAAGCATGTCAATGGGGAAGGCTGTCATTGCTCCAGCCTCGGGCGGTATTGTTGAGATTCTTGAAGATGGAAATACAGGCTTGTTTGCGGAAGTGGGAGAACCAGACAAACTCGCTGCCACGATGATGAAACTGATTGACGACTCTAACCTCCGGAAATACTTGGGAAGGACTGCCCAAGAGAGGATCTTGCGCGTTCATTCGCGAAAGAAGTTTGCCGAAGCGATTCAATCCATTCTGAAAAGTTGCCTGACTCGGGAAAGCCTGGAACACATGCCGGCTTCACCTGAGGCGGCCTAAACGAAAGGAGCAATGCCGTGAAACGAAACACTGGTTTTTGGGTCATTGTCTTTGTCTTGGTGTTTGGCGTGTCCGAAGGGCTCGCCCAGCAGCAGAGGCTTGATGCGGCAACTAAGATTCTGATTCCCTCCTCAGCTCGGACAGGCGCATTCAGCTCGTTCCTGGCTGTCATTAACGTGGATTCCCAGGACAACGCCATCACGATCACGGCTCGGCGGGATAACGGGAGCGTCATTGGGACGCCGCGATCGATAGTTCTTTCATCCAACGGGCGTT
Source organism: uncultured Acidimicrobiia bacterium (assembly GCA_963791795.1). Classification (GTDB taxonomy): domain Bacteria; phylum Acidobacteriota; class Terriglobia; order Versatilivoradales; family Versatilivoraceae; genus VFZK01. Next base: position 605,634 of record CAWBTP010000005.1, on the reverse strand, counting down.
TTCGGAGCACTGACATTTTAGGCGAACTGGGAGGAGCTTTGGGGGACTTTGGGCCCATTACGGTGGAATCAACCAACGGCAGGATGCTGAGTGCGGTGTCCGAGGTTTCCAGCTCCCAGGGGCCAGGTGGGTTTTTCCCAGGGGTGAACGTCGCGAGCGCTTGGATGCAAGGTTACATGGCTGAAGTGATCGACACAGGCGAGGGTGGAACCGCGGGAACGTTTCGTACAAATCTCGGCCTTAACACTGTCACTGGGACAGCTGCAAATGTTACGGTCACGTTGCGTGGCGCCAGCGGACAGTCGCTTGGTAGCGCAAACCTTACCGTTCCAGGAAACGGGCTGACCCAAGTCCGGATACGGGACTCGATCGGTGCGCTGAACGGCACTAATGGCTATCTGACAATAAGCTCCAATCAGCCGATTCATGCATGGGCCAGCAAGATTGAGAATGGAACCGGGGACCCCAGTTTTCAAATTGGCATCGGTGCTCTCGCGGGAACCGTGATTTCTCAGGTCATGCCGAGCGGTTCTGATGCGAGAAACGATTTTTTGTTCGTGGGCCTTGCTCTCATTCCAGTCGTTGCTTTTCTGGTCCTCAAACTCAGAGGAATCGATCTTTATCGGGATGACGATTCATTGGCTACACAGACAATTTGATTGGAGCACCTTCACCTTTAGGCAGGTGGGCGGCGCAGCCAATGTCACCACGCCGTAGGTTGAACGCGTTCCCTCGTGGAAAGGGCTGTCAGGTCGTGGGTACGTTGCAGCGCGCGGAACGAATCCCACGCCGGTGCTCCGCGACCGCTGTGGCTGAAATTTTTCCTTCGTGGCGGCGTCGCAGGCCACGAGGCCAGAATCCAAGTCCTGAAAGTCAGGAGCCTATTCATTGCATTCTGAACTATGCGAGCGGGTGATTCTCTCAATCGTTCTGTTTCTGGTTGTCTTCGCACCCCTCGCATATGGCGCGGTGGAACCTTGGGCACGGAATGTCATTTTGTTCTCCATTGCGTCGATGGCGTTTTTTTGGCTATGGAGATTTGTTTCTCTGGGAAGACCTAAGCTTTCGCTCCCGCCCTTTTTCTTGGCAGCGCTTCTCTTTCTGGTTCTCACTACCCTCCAACTCGTTCCACTGCCAGGAGCGCTGAAAGATTTCCTGACTCCAGACCAGTCGATCCTTGTTAGCGCATCAAAGCCAGCCGGATGGGGGCCGTTGACGGCGAGCCGCTATAAGACCGCTCTGGGAGGGCTCTTCCTTGGAGCTTGTCTGTCTTTCTGCTTCGTGTTGCTGAATACCTTTCGACACAGGAGATGGGTCAAGATCACGCTGACAGTCTTACTGACGCTGGGAAGTCTGGAAGCTCTCTACGGGTTGGTAGAATATTGGACCGGACGGCAGCACATTTTCTGGTATCAGAAGATTTACTATCTTGAGGAAGTCACGGGCACCTATATCAATCACAATCACCTTGCCGGCTTGCTCGGACCGCTTCTTCTGTTGGGCATTGGCGCCTTCGTCGTCCGCTTTGCACGATTTGTTGCCGACAGATCCTATGCTTTTGCAGAGGATGGACGATCAGCCTGGAAAAAGGTCACAGCGACTGCCCACATCATCCGACATCTGCCTGTGAGTCTGGCACTTCCGTTGAGCGCAGTCGTGCTAATGGCAGTTGCATTGATCTTGGCACAGTCTCGCGGCGGGCTGGTCTCGTGCGCACTCGCCCTGGGTCTTCAAATGGTGCTGCTATGGAAGTTGCGACGCAGGTCGACGGAAATAGTGCAAGGTTTGGGCATACTGGCTATTCTGGCGGCGATCGTGGCTCTTGCCTTCGGGCCTCGCATTCTGACTCGCTTTTCCTATGCACCTCGCGATGCGCCCGAACGGTTCGAGCTGTGGCAAGACAGCGCTAGAATTGTTCGGGACTATCCTTTCTTGGGAACGGGTCTTGGAACCTATCGAGACGTGCTGCCAAACTATCGACCACAAAAGGATTTCTTTTTTGTGGCGGGCATTCCTCAACCTGCCGCCATCAACTATGCGCACAACGACTTCCTTCAGTTGCTGACCGAGTGCGGTTTCGTTGGTTTCGGACTGATGGTGTGGGCACTGGTGGCGACACTGCGACATCTGTTTTCACGGTTTGCCAACCATGCAGACTGGGAAGTCGCGGCTATGGGGAACAGCTTGACAGCTGGCATCGTGGCGTTCTTGCTCCACAGTCTGGTCGATTTCAACATGCACATTCCGGCCAATGCTCTGATGTTTTGCTTGCTTGTGAGTATCGCTCTGTTCCTGGCGCAGGACGTCGAGGGCCATTCCCGCTCCTTGGAAACAGGATGAAATCATGTCGAGCGGACTCGTCAAATACGGCACTACAGTCCTCCTTGTTGAAGAAAAACCGAGGACGACGACGAGAACGAGGACGAGAGAGAAAACGCTTGCGATGATCGGATGATGAATGTCCACCGCTCCATTGAAAGATCTGCGTGTCGCTCTTGTCCACCATTGGTTGGTTGGCATGCGTGGCGGCGAGAAGGTCCTGCAGGCCCTCTGCAAGATTTTTCCCGGGGCTGATATCTATACCCTGGTTTCAGAGCCGGAGGCGGTTTCTGAGGCCATCCGGCAGCATCGCATCACCACCTCCTGGATTCAGAAACTTCCACGGGCCAGCCAGTACTATTCGCATTACCTGCCGTTATTCCCATTCGCAATTGAACAGTTTGACCTCTCCGGCTACGACCTGGTCGTGAGCTCCGATGCGGTTGTGAGCAAGGGCGTCATCACGCGCCCGGAAACCTGCCACATCTGCTATTGCCACACCCCTATGCGTTACGCGTGGAGCGCCTATCACACTTACTTGCGGGCTATTGAGAGTTCATGGAAGCGACGACTGGTGCCTTTCTTCATGAACTATCTGCGCGCTTGGGATCTGGCTTCGGCGTCCAGGGTTGACTATTTCGTGGCTAATTCACAAACCGTTGCCAATCGAATCGCCAAGTACTACCGGCGCGAGGCCCACGTTATCTTCCCGCCCGTAGCGGTTTCGAGCTTTTCGATAGCTGAATCGATCGACGACTACTTTCTGGCTGTGGGCCAACTGGTCCCTTACAAGCGCTTCGATCTGGCCATCGAAGCCTTTAACCAGTTGAAGTACCCGCTGCTGATTGTGGGCGAAGGGCCGGAGTATTCCAAACTCAAGAGAGCGGCACGAGAGAACATCCGATTTGTCGGAAGGCTATCCGACGCTGAACTCCGCCGCAGCCTGAGCCGCTGCCGTGCGTTGGTGTTTCCCGGCGAAGAGGATTTCGGAATGGTGGTTGTTGAAGCGCATGCGTCTGGCCGTCCCGTCATTGCCCTGGCGCAAGGAGGAGCGTTGGAGACGGTGGTTCCGGAAGTGAACGGACTATTGTTTGCCGAGGAAACTGTGCAGAGCCTAACCGATGCGATTCAACGCTTCGTGTCCCTCCAATCCAGGTTTCAACCGCAGCTCATCCGGGAAACCGCAGCCCCATTTGACGAAAATCGGTTCAGTACCGAAGTGAGTAATTTCATTTCAGACAAAACTGAAGAGCATAGGCATCGATTCAAAACCGCACCTCGTAGATGGACACCTGCAAGTTGCGATCCTTCAGGGTAACGTGTTGCACGCTTCGTTGTTTCAAATAGTTCAAGCAGATGCCTCGAGTTGACCTCCTGAGCCGGGTAATTTGAGAAGACTGCTGCCAAACGCACGTGATTCTGTGAGACAAAGCTCGGGGTGTCGGAAGCGTTCACGGTCAGCTTGCTTCCATCCACGATCTGGCCTTTTCGTACGTGGGAATTTACAACGATACGTGAATAGTCCAGCGGACCGGAGTTGAGGTCTGCCAGCTGCTGGCGAGCTACCGCCAAAGCGTGAGTGCCTCCTTGGGAATAAACTTTGTCGAGATACTGCTGAGCTGAATTGGCCGGGATGGGCTGAGCAAAAACCAAGGCGACCTCGCCGTCTGATAGATTCTGTTCCAGGTGTTGTGCCACGGCGTAGTCGAGGATGAGATTCTGGTCAGCCAGCAGCCGTTTGATGTACCGGTCTGTTTGAAATATGCCCCATACCACCGCCAGGACCAAAACAAGCCGATGAATGACGGTACGAAGATTCGACGAGTGAGTCGGCGCTTTGGAGTGCGATGCTTTGGCCGAAGACACCGCGGGTTCCTTGAGCCATGACAGTCCGAGAGCTGCGGCCCAGAAAGCGAAGAGCACGAGCCAGTGGGCTTCACGATCGGTGACGTAGCGTTGTGGATTCGGCTCAACGCCATGAGCGGAGAAAACCAGGGAGACCACCAGGAGAGCCGCCGCCAGAATCACCATTTGGATGCCTGGCTTTGCCCAGAGCGACCGCTTCCAAAACGTGACGAGTCCAAGGAGCGCCAGGCCGCCGACGATAGGTCCGGCATGATACAAAGCCATCGCAATGATGTAAGGAATTCTCAAAAGGCGTTCCCAAGTCGCAGGTCCCTCCAGAACGTAGGTACCTTGTGGACTGACCCCGCGATGCAGCAGAATCCAAAGCAGTGGAGCCCAACCAAACAGGGCCATGGTCTTTGTTACCAATTGCAGGTAGGCTGGTCAGAGAGCGACCATCAGATCGTGTTCTTGCGTAGTGGAGTCCTGCTGCTGCGGTAATCACCCACGCCTCATAGCGGGTCAGGCAAGCCAGTCCAAGGAAAAGCGAGGCCGCATCCGATGGAACGTTCCCCCTCCTTGCACAAGGAGGGGGTTAGGGGGAGGTTTTTAGGGGTTTCCGCTTCTTCCCCAACCTCCCTGAAGCCGCCCCTTGTCCAAGGGGGGACGCTCGGCTCTTCTGAGGTGTGCGACGAGCAGTTCCATTGCCGACGAGAACTCAGCAGGCAATACACGCCCAGACACAGAAACAGGAGCATAAGAATTTCCTGGTAGGGCACGATGGAATGCACGAGCAGAAAGGGATTGAACACAAAGAACAGGCTGGCGAGCCTTGCCGTCGATCGATCCACCAACGTGGCCGAAAGGAGAAAGAAGGCCACTCCGGCGAGCGCACCGATGAGGCTCATCAGATAACGTATGAGCAGAGGATCGCTCGACACCTGATTGATGAGATAGATCAGCACTTGCAGCAACGGCAATTGATAGGCCAAGAGAACCCGATCGGGATTCATGATCCGGACCAAAGTGTCTCCACCATAGATAGCCGGGTGCAAATGGATAAACGCTATTCGAACCAACAGTCCAACGACGAAGATGGCCAGCAGTTCAAGCCAGAAGGGCAGGGAATAGGGGCTGGGTCGTGTCATCACGGTAGTATGAAACCGACGATAGCAACTCACATTCTGGACTATCTGCGATTCAGTGAACAAGGATCTGCGGAGACCCATTGGCTTTCAGCTCATCATCCGGTGTGGAAGCGCGGACTCGAATTCGCAGATAAGGCTGGTTTGTCGCTCCATTTGCGGGATCTGCTCATTCGACGTGACCACTTTGGAAAACTGCCGGCGCCGATCCGAATCGAGCTGGAGCGGAAACACAGCGACAACGTTCGACGGATCAAGGTCATGGAACAGGAATTTGTCGAGTGGAACCGACACCTTCAAAGCGCTGATATACGCTATCTCAACCTGAAAGGATTGTTATTGGCTCCCGACTTTGTGGAGCCTTTGGAAAGGCGGGCTCAATACGATTACGACTTCCTGGTCAAGAAGGAGGACTTACAGCGAGCCTACTCACTGTTCCTGCAACACGGCTACTCAGCCCTGCACTCGACTCGGGAGCTGGCGGCCGATCATCTGCCGACACTGATCCAGAAATCGGGCTGGAAATGGAAAGGTAACTACTACGATCCAGACATTCCCCGAGGAGTCGAGCTTCACTTTCAACTTTGGGACTCCGATTTTGAGCTGCTTCCGATTCAGATTCTGGAGAAAGCCTGGGAGCGTTCTTGTTCCCGGAGATTTGGCTCGATTGATGCCCCCACTCTGTGTCAGCAAGATACGCTGCTCCACGTCACTCTCCACGCGTTTCGGCACCTGCTCAGAAATGATTTGAGGCTCTCCCATCTTTATGAGATCGCCTTTTTTCTCCACCGTACTTCGGATCAAGACCTATTTTGGGAGGAACTTATTCCCAGCGTAACGAAATGCAGCAATGCGACGAAGATGGTTGCCACAACCTTTGAGCTGGCGAGATCCTTGTTCCACCCGGCCCTCTCGTTATCAGCCAGGCACTTCGTCGAACGGTACCTCCCTGCAACGGCAGCGTCATGGGTGCGCGCTTACGGAAGAACTGGAGCGATTCACTGCTATCGAAACAATCGTAACGCGCTCCTTCTACACCTGGGTTTGCTAGACGACAACGCGGAGCGTTGGGCCCTTGTCCGCCAAAGACTATTCCCCCGGCATCTTCCGCTCCCAACCTATGGAGTGCAGACTCCGCCCGAGGCACAGGATTTGAAATTTCGGGTTGTCAAAGGTGCTCGCTACCTGCAGTTGCTTTTACAGCGTGGCCTGTTTCACGTCCGATCGCTGGGCGGACTGCTTTCACAACTCCCACTCTGGCTCATTCAGACTCGGCGGCAGCAAAGAGAAGTCGAGGCACGAGACCGGCGCTCACTTTGAATGTGGGAGTCGGCCTCCGGACGACGATCGGACGTTCCTAGACCGCGACAATCGCCGCCCAGAGTCGGCTCCCACTCCAAGCACTTTCAAAATCGGAACTTGGCAGAAACTGTGATGCTGCGCATTTGGCCGGCGGTGACTAGTTGCCCATAGAACCCGACAAACTCGTAGCTGGGAATCGGAATGCCGAGGTTTACAACGTTCAGAGCGTTGAGAAAGTCGGCCCGTAGTTGCAGTTGGCGGCCTTCCCCAATCGGTATGATTCTGAAAACTGCAAGATCGAGATTCGCAAATCCAGGAGTGGGTCCGATATTGCGTCCCGCGTTGCCCAATTCAAAGGGACCAGGCTGTGTAACCGCGGCCGGATTGTAGTAGAGGAATTCGGGATGTGGCACTGCCGGCGTCGGCTGAATTCTACGACGCTCCTCATCGGAAAGCACAATGCTCTGGCCCGGCACGACGTTGGGACGCTGCAACACGCCGCCAATCGTGGATAACGTAACAAAACCGCGCAGGTCTTGAGGGTAGCCGTCTTGAAAAGTAAGAATCGACGAAACCTGCCAGGGGCCGACCACATTCGATAGCCAACCCTGTTGCAGAAATCGCTGCCCCTTGCCTAAGGGGAGCTGATAAACCACGGCCGACGAGAAGCGTTTGCGAATATCAAATGCAGACAAGCCGCGCTCGATGCGGAGATTCCGCTCATCCTGCGCACCAGGACTCTGATAGAAATCCTTCACCGGAACATCGCCGTCGTCAATCGACTTGGCCCAGGTAAATGAGTTGATCGAACTCAGATTTGCTGAAAACCGCTTTTCAAATCGGACCTGCAGCGAGTGATAAATGGAATTGGAACTCGTCTCGTTCTGCAGAATCGGCCCCAGGGAGGGGAAGGTCCGCAATTCCTGGAGTGTTCCCGGTCTTGGGTCGAGGTTCTCCCCAGTCTCCACGTGATAGGCGTTGTTCCAATTTCGATAACGAAACAGATGCGTGCCTTTGCTGCCCGCATACAGGGTCTCGAGCAACATTCCATGCGGGAGTTCGCGCTGAATGCCCAGATTCCACTGTTGCACGTAGGGAGTGGAACTCTTGGGATCGATGTAGAAATAGCTCGGCAGGCCGAACTCTGGGCGGCTGAACGCATTCGCCGTCGTCAATAGCGGCTGCGTCACCGGGGAATCGTTGGTTTCGATGCGAACGCCATTCCTGACCAGGTTGTAAAAGAGCGCTCCAATCTCCTGGACGTAGTAGATTCCATAACCCGCGCGTAAAACCGTTTGGGGTAGAACCCGGTACGAGAGTCCGAGTCGCGGGGCGAAATTCCAGCGATTCGGTTGAACCCCATACTTGGGTAGCGGACTCGGGTCCACGCCGATTCGCACCAGCCGGGGAGGCTCGGGCAAAGTCGAGAAATCCAGATTGTAATAGTTGTTCCGTTTTTCGCGGAAAGGCGTCGAATAGTCGTAGCGCAGGCCTAGGGTGATTGCAAGCCGGCTATTAACGCGAAAGGTATCGTCCACGAATGCACTGTAGTGGTTTCGCCGCAAGTATGCCTGGGCGCTGCCCACTGAACGCGAGGCCTGCTGGGGAAATCCCAAGAGAAAATCGGCCAAGGCCAGTCCCGTATTGGCAGCTGGCTGATTGGGATCGGGGCCGTTCGTGAAAACTCCTGAGTAACGGAAGTTTCCGCGGGAGAATTCCGACGCTCGGAAGTTGTCCTCGAAACGTTGGAAGCCAACTCCGAGGTTCAACGAATGGCGGCCTCGAATCAGCGTGGCGGTATCGAGCAGTTGATAGTGATTGTCTCGCTGGTTGGTGGGGCGATTGATGTCGTCGTCAAGCAGTTGTATGAAGTCCAGCCGAAAACCCGGGAAGCCCCAGTTCAGCGGGTCCCGCTCGATGCCATTGATGCCTAGTTCGCCAATGATATCCCTGCGTCCTTCCTGGTAAATCCCGTCAACCGCCCGCAGCCGGTTGTAGCCCAGCTTGAAGTTGTTGAGAGAATTCGGATCGAAAACATGCGTGTAGTTGAACGCGAAGTTTTGGGCGCGGACCTTGGTCGTCACGCCTGTGAGCGGCCCATAGTTTCCATCCGTATTAGATTTCTCGTCGCTGAGATGATAGGTGCCGTAGAACAAATCGTTCGGCGATGTTTGATGGTCGATCCTGATGTTGCCCTGGTGGTTGTGCCGTCGACTTGGCCGCGTGGTCGGAAGGTTGTTTATGATCTGGTTCGGCAGGGTCGGAGGAGGGGTGAACGCCAGCATCTTCAAAGAAACCGAATCCAAACGATTTGATGGGATGACATTTCCGGGAAATGGTGTCCTGACGCCGTCTTGAAGGGTGAGGGGATCGTAGACGGTTACGCCGTAGTCACTCAGATCGCCGTGGCGGGCTCTTTCGGTCGGCACGGTTGCCAACCCTTGATTTCGACTCCCTGCCTCGAGACCCTCATAGTGCATAAAGAAGAAAGTCCGATCGCGCCCATGGTAAACCTTCGGTAGCCACAATGGGCCAGCCAGACTGGCGCCAAATTGGTTTTCCTTGAGCGGCGGCTTGGGCAGCACACCTAATTCAGAGTTGAAGTTGTAGGGCCGTGCATTGAGAGCATCGTTGCGGAGGTAGTCGTAGAACTCTCCGTGAAACTGGTTCGTGCCAGAGCGTGTGACTAGATTGACGGTTCCGCCCACGCCCTGACCAAAGGCGGCCGAACTGGTGCTGGTTTGCACGCGCAGTTCCTGCAGTGATTCCGCAGACGGCGCTGTTACAAAAGCGTTGACGTGACCATCGGTGTTGCTGATTCCGTCAAGAAGATAATTGTTTCCCGTTTGTCGATAGCCTGAGATGTTTAGGTTCTGAGCGAGTGCACCTCGGCCTGGCTGCAGCGGGGTTACTCCGTTGTCGGTGTAGCCGGGCAGTGATAGGTTCGCGATGCCGGCAGAAAGTCCCATCAAGGTTTGGATGTTTCTGCCCGGCAGCTCCACAATGTTTTTCTCGGAAACCTGTCCACCCACAGCCATGTTCTCCATCTGAATCAGACTTTCCGTGGCAAAAATGGTGACGACTTCATCGATGCGGCCCACGTCCAAGCTGAAGTCCAGCCTCGCCGTTTGATTCACTTGCACCGCGATCGTCGCTGTCGCCTGTTTGAAATTTGCTTTGTTGACGCGAATCTCGTAGCTGCCGGGCTTCAGAAATGGGAGTACATACAGACCGGCGGAGTTTGTGACGGTCTCCCGACTAGCATTGGTCGTTGTTTCCCTGGCCGCAACGACGGCCGCCGGAATTGGCAGCCCGGAGCTGTCAACCACAAGCCCGTTTACTGTCGCGCTTTCAATCTGCGCTCTCAGGTCTGGCGCACCAAGAAGTATGAAGGCTAGAAGAACCGATTTCACCCGCCAAAGCTTCCGACTTTTTGCTGTGTTCATTCAAATATTCTAATTGTCCAATGGGCAAAACGCCTGCGTGCGTTAGCACGTTCCGCCAAGGCAAGCCTGCCTTCCCGTGCCAGTTTGCGAAAAACTGGACCAGGTTTAAGCGATCTCAGGCAGAGCGGCAAGTCGCAAGTTTCTGAAGTGGGTTTTCAAAAGGCCCAAGCACCGATTTTGAGCCTTGAATGCCCGGCTCGGAGGCCTCCAGAAGGGATCGCGGCGATGGATCAGGTACGGAAACCGGAGATGCCGCTCCAGCGCAAGACGATCGTCAGCGAGAATGTCCCGGATGGGAGCCATTGAGAATGGATTGAATCACTTCCACGGCCTCAGCTGGCTCGCCAGAGTAGTTCAGTGTGTAAGCCTGCGCCTGCAACAGTTCTCCTAGCGCCCGCCGATGGCGCTCAATGACTGAGGTCTCATCGGCGTAGATATCCTTCATGAGGCGTTTCAGGGCTGAATCAACATCCAGCGGTTGAAGTCGGGTTTTATCGTCTTGATGGCGCTCCAAGAAAACCAATGCTTGAGGCTCACACGAGACGACTGCACTGCCAGGAAACCGACGTTCAACATCAATCTCCAAGTACCATTCATGATCGCTTCTCAATTGAGGTTGCAGGCCGTGGAGCTCCTGAAAAAGCCGTCCTGCTTCCGGCAGGAGACGCAGGAACCAGGGCCTTCCCCACAAACGCAAGCGGCTGCTCTGGGGGTCGATCCGCAGGTGGACTACGTCGTCTGATAGAACCTGGAGGCCTGAGCGGACGCAGGCGTAGGCCAACGTGGTCTTGCCGGTACCTGAAATCCCACAAATGAGAACGCCGCGTCCTTGGCTCACTACACCCGAACAATGAACCGGCGTGTAGTCATGGTGCACCGCCAAGACGTAGAAGAGGCAATCGAGAAAAGTGCTCTTAAAGAAAGATGCATCCTCAACCATTGCCTCGGTCACAAACCCTATGCACACGCCCGTGTCCAGGTCGGCGATCGCGAAATTGGAATCCCCGCAGGCAATGTGAACCAGATGATTCAGCGAGCGAAAGCTGGGCTTTGGCCAGGGTGGACCGGCACGATGAACGGGGTCAACACAGACACGCAGCCAGAATTTTGGAGACTCCCCTGGCTTTGGTTTGCCATAGCGGCCGAAGTTTTCCTGTGCCACCTGGATAACCGCTTCATGGTTGCTTTCCACACGGATCGGCGTGCCCATCGGGTTGAAGTCTGCTTGAAACCGAATGGGAATGCCCCAATGCAGGGGATCGTCATGCTGGGTCACACAATGTCCTCACCTCACATACCTTCGAAGGCCAATATTCCATACCTGTTTCGGCGCACAAGGCGGTTGTGCTCGTGTACGAAAAACAGTAGAGGCAGCATCCAGCCGCATACTTGAGACAGGGCAGTGTGATGCGGAAAGATGCCGCCTTCCACATTCAGGCCCAGCGACCTTGGCCCGAGGTTTTGAATAAAATTCAGTTGAATCCAATCGCCGGAACCTCGTACCCTGTTTGTGTACCTTCAGATCCGGGAGTTCCACTTCACTCGGAAAGAAACCCGAAAGTTCGCAGTGCCTCAATTTCATCACTTATGCTGAGTTCGAATCGGCCTTTGAAATTTCCTTGTGGCTTTTCTCATTTGCTCGATACCCTGGAACACGATGCGTTTCATTACTGTTACATGCCTGTTGCTAGTTGTGTCGATCCCGGCAGCGAATTCAGCTGCGTTGACAGCCGAAGATGCGAAACCAGATCCGATCGCGATCGAATTCTTCGAGAAGCAAGTCCGCCCGTTGCTTGTCAAGCAGTGCGTGTCCTGTCACGGCCCAGCCCAGCAGTTTTCCTCCTTGCGCGTAGACTCCCGCGAGGCACTCCTGAAAGGTGGCAACCGCGGCCCCTCGCTCATTCCGGGTGACGCCACCCTCAGCCTGCTCGGCAAGGCCATCAGGCATGAGGGCTTGAAGATGCCAATGGGCTCGAAGCTAGCACCCGACGAAATTGCTGCGGTAGAGAAATGGATCACTTTGGGAGCGCCTTGGCCCTCGGCCAGCCCTGCTCCATCTGCGGCGGCTCCGGGATTCTACGAAAAAATCAAGAAAGAGCACTGGGCATTTCAGCCGCTTGCCACTAACTCGTCCCCTCTTGCCCGGTGATCGTCCCCCCTTGGACAACGCGGGACTACCAATACATCGTCCCCCCTTGGACAAGGGGGGACTACAGGGGGGTTCGCCTTCGAAAAAAACGAATGCCGACTCATCCTGTCGATCACTTCATCCTTGCGGCCCTCGACAAAGCGGGTCTGAAACCCGCGAAGCCCGCCGACAGGCCCACTCTCGTCCGCAGGTTGAGCCTGGTGCTCACCGGGCTGCCTCCCACGCCGCTGGAAGTTGACCTGTTCGTGCGTGACACGTCGCCCGACGCTTATGGAAGACTCGTCGATCGCCTACTGGCGTCACCACATTTCGGCGAGCGGTGGGCACGGCACTGGATGGATGTGATGCGCTTTGCCGAGACCTACGGCAACGACTGGAATTACGAGATCAAAGGCGCCTGGCTCTATCGCGACTACTTGATTCGCGCCTTTAACCAAGACGTTCCTTACGACCAACTCATTCGCGAACATCTTGCCGGCGATTTGTTGCCGAAGCCCCGGATCAACGCGAAAGAAGGGATCAATGAGTCGGTCATTGGAACGTCGTCGCTGCGCTTGGGAGAACTGGGCCACGACGACTGCATTCGCTTCCGGCAGATTCGAACGGATGTCGTGGACAATCAGATTGATACTCTCGGGAAGGCGTTTCAGGGCCTTACCGTTGCCTGTGCCCGCTGTCACGATCACAAGCTCGATCCGATTCCGACGTCTGACTACTACGCCCTCTACGGCGCGCTCACAAGCTCGCGCATGGTGATGCGCAATGCCGATACTCCGGACGTCAATGCTGCTGCGAAACAACGTTTGCGAGAACTGAAGCCGCTCATCCGTTCAGAATTGGCGAAGCAGTGGATTCAGGAAACCGGTCTGATGCCACGCTACTTGATGGCAGCGCATCGCGCTTGGAAGGGCCTTCCACCGAAGCCTGAGGATCTCAGCGATCTCTCGGTCGATCGGATTCAGGCCTGGCTGGCCTTGCTCGAAAAACAGAAGCCTGGCATGGAAGAGCCCCTCTATCCCTGGATTCAATCGGCCGGTTCTGACTTTACTCAGGAATGGGGCAAACTTCAGGCTCGCTATACCGAAGAATCAAGGAACCGTGCTGCCTACAACAAGGAAAAGTTCCGTCCGTTTGGAGACTTGGCCCGAGACGGGTTTGGGGGCTGGTACGCGGATGGCAACGCTGAGATCGACGGCCCGTCGCCGAGCGGTGAACTCGCTGTCGCTAACAGTGGGCCAACTGCCATCACTGGAGTTTTTCCCGCTGGCATCTACACGCATGCACTCTCCGAACGTCTCGATGCTGCCTTGCGCTCACCGTCTGGTTCCGAAGGATAAGAAGTTCTTAACGCTTCAGGTGGTCGGCGGGCAAAATGGGCGCCTGGCGGACCATCCTCGACAATTGCATGCTCAGCGAGGACTACCAGCTCCTGGACTCCGACTGCGCCGCGGTGGCTGAAAATTCCCAATCGAGACGATCAGCCTAAACTACCTTTCTACGTGGAGCTGGTGACGAAAGGGAGCAACCCGAGAATTCCTGACCGGCCCGAGCGCCTCAAAGTCACGCAAGCTCAGCTCGACTCGCCGTATTCCTATTTTGGTGTCGCGCGCGCTTTCCTTCACGACGTCGACGAATCTCCGCGCGAGGAACTCTCCCACCTGGCACCACTTTTTGCGGGTACCTCCGTCAGCAGCGCGGGAGCGTCAACCAGCCTGGAAAGGCCAACGCAGCTTGGAAAAGCCACCAGCTTGGAAAAGCTCGCAGAACGCTATGCCTCCGTCATTCGGCAGTCGCTGAATCGTTGGAACGTGGGCAAGGCCACCGATAACGATGCACGCTGGATTGGTTGGCTGGTCGAAAACCGGCTGGTTACCAATGCCAGTAGCCAGACTCCTCGCTTGGAGAAACTCATTGCGGACTATCGATTGGCTGATTCTCGCATCGCCGCGGCCAAAACCTTTAACGGGGCAGCAGACCTCGAACCGGGCTACGACTTCCCGGTGTTGCCTGCCGGGGATGCGGATCATCCCGGGAAAATTGTTCCACGCGGGTTTCTCCAGCTCATTGCGGGAACGCAGGACGGCGTGAAAGCATTTGGCAGCGGCCGGCTGGAGATTGCCAACCTGATCGCCAGCCCGTCAAATCCATTGACGGCCCGCGTCATGGCCAACCGGATTTGGCTCCATGTGTTCGGACGCGGCATTGTCCCCACGGCAGACAATTTCGGGGTTTATGGCGAGAGACCTTCTCATCAGGAGTTATTGGATGCACTGGCGGTCCAGTTCGTGCGTGACGGCTGGTCGATCAAGAAGCTAATCCGCCACCTGGTCATGTCGCAGACTTTCCAGCAATCCAGCCAGACTTCTGCAGGAGGCCATGGCAAGCGATCCTCAGAACCGGCTCCTGTCGCACTACCCGGTCCGGCGCCTTGAAGGTGAGGCGATTCGCGATGCCATTCTGGCAACCTCAGGGCGACTGGATCGCGCATTGTACGGTCCGAGTATTCAGCCCTACCGGGAAGAGCCCAAGGACTATCGGAAGCTTCATCAGGGTCCGCTGGACGGCAATGGCCGTCGTAGCATCTATATCAAGGTGACGCGACACGAAGGTTCTCGCTTTCTTGACACCTTCGATTTTCCCAATCCAACCGTTGCGCGCGGCAATCGTGATACCACAAACGTGCCTGCCCAAGCCCTGGCGCTCTTGAATGATCCCTTTGTTCTCGACCAGGCCGGCTTCTGGGCGGACAGCTTGATCAAGGCTCAGGCTCCTAACGTGGAGACGCGTCTGGATTCCATGTTTCGCACAGCGCTTGGAAGATTGCCCGATGACGGCGAGCGTACGCGATTTGCAGGCCTTGCCAAAGAATTGGCGAGCCTTCATAAGGCGGCTCCGGAAAAATTACTCGAGAGCCGTGAAGTCTGGAAAGATATGGCCCATGCAGTTTTCAATCTGAAGGAGTTCACATATCTGCGTTAGGTAGAAACCTGAAATATGGAATTGCTGAGGACTGCAAGTCATGGGGACGCTCAACTGTGTGCTAGCCCATCACCCCTAGCCCCTCTCCCGCCCTGGGGCGAGGGGGACCGAGGTCCATCGAGTGTCTCGAGGGCATTCTGTAGTTCCCAAATGGAATGGGGAGTCCCAACTTATGAGTCACCGTTTGTCAGAATCGCAATGTCCTGGCTGTTCACCCCAGCCCTTGTCCCGGCGTGACGTCCTCAAGTATGCGTCGAACGGCTTTGGACTGATGGCGCTGTCGGCGCTCATGGCCGACAAGACTTACGCAGACTTGGCGTCGCCCAAGCTCCATTTCGAGCCCAAGGTTAAGAACGTCATTTTCTGTTTCATGCCTGGTGGGGCTTCACATGTCGACACATTTGATCCGAAGCCGAAGCTTGCGGAATTGGATGGCAAGCCTTTCGACGGCTTTTACCAAGTCGGCGCCAAGAAAGAAACCAATCGGAAGTGGGTCAAGAGTCCGTGGCAGTTCAAGCAGCATGGACAATCCGGGATCTGGGTGAGCGACTTGTTCCCGAATGTTGCTGGCTGTGTGGATGACATCACCGTGATCCGCTCCATGGTTTCGGGCTTTCCTCTCCACCCACGTGCAAATCTGCTGATGCATACAGGGCGCAACACGGGCGGATTTCCAAGCCTGGGCTCATGGGTGAACTATGCACTGGGTAGTGAAAACCAGAACCTGCCTGGATATGTGCTGCTGCACGCCGGCGCTGTCCCGCCAGGAGGACTGGAAAATTTTTCCAATGGCTTTCTGCCCGCGACGTATCAGGCCACGCCCATGCAAGCCGATGGCAAGCCGGTCGTTAACATCGAGCCGGCTGACAAGGATCCTCAGATCCAGCGCGCAAAACTGGATGTGCTACTTCAGGAAGATCGTGAGTTTCTGCAATCCATTCGTGCCGACGATGCGGTCGAGTCCGCAATTCAGAATTACGAAATGGCTTACAAGATGCAGTCGGTAGTGCCTGACGTCCTGAATTTGGACAAAGAGAGCGAAGCGACCAAGAAACTTTATGGATTGGACGCAGCCGACAAGAACAAACGGCTCTATAGCACGCAATGTCTGAGGGCCAGGCGTCTCATCGAGTCCGGCGTCCGCTTCGTCGAAATCACTTGCCCTGAAGTGTACGGGAACAACAACGGCACCTGGGATCAGCACACCGAGCTAAAAAAAGGCCACGAAGGGAATGCCTTCATCACGGATCAAGGCATTGCCGCGCTTCTCAAGGACTTGAAGTCCAGAGGGCTTTTGAAGGAGACACTGGTGGTCTGGGCCACCGAGTTTGGCCGCACGCCGCATGCTCCCAAACCTGATTGTCGCGATCACCACGAGACTGCCTTCACGGTCTGGATGGCGGGCGGGGGACTGAAGAACGGGTTGGTCTATGGATCGACAGACGATGTGGGCATGCGTTCAGTGGAGAATGTCACGGAGGTTTTCGATCTCCACGCCACCATCCTGCAGCTTCTCGGACTCGATCACAGGAAACTGACATACCGTTTCGGCGGCCGGGACGTGAGCCTCACCGATGTTCACGGGCATGTCATCAGCGGGATTCTTGCCTAGTGCGCCTTCCTGTTCATTCGGGATCAGGTGGCTAGGCTGTGCTAAACTTCCGGGATGAAAACTTCGCTTTCGGAACCTGAACTGGTCACGCGCAACGGAAAACCCGTTTCAGTCATCTTGCCAATTGAAGTCTATCAAGAACTTCTGGAGCGTCTTGAGGATGCTGACGATGTCGCTTGGCTTCGTCGAGCTCGGCTGAAGCCTATGAGCTTCCGAACGCTTGATAAGTACCTGTCCTCCCGAAAATCAAAGCGACATGTATGAAGTTCTTCTCGAAAGAAATGCCGAGAAGGAACTCCGTCGCTCGCCGTCGAAAGTGCATGATCGGATCGTCAAAGCGATTGCCGCCTTAGGAACGCTGCCTCGTCCACCTGGATGCCGCAAGCAAGCTGACCGGCTCGAAGAGTGATTGGCGAATTCGAGTTGGCGACTATCGAGTTGTATACGAAATTGCCGATTCCGTGCGCATCATTCGAGTACACCGTGTGCGCCATCGCAATGAGGCTTATCGATAGGTGCCAGCAGATGCAGATGGCCTTCCAAGTTGCCAGAATTTCCTACTCACTCTAACCGAGAGGGCGTTCTCCGCTGGCAGATTCAGTTTCAGTCAGTTTGCCTGAAACTGAGATTACAGACGGTGACGCAGGTATGTTTCTATGCTCTTGCTCATAGCGCGACTCGTCGTCCTTCTTTTTCTTGGAGGTCTCCTGCTCGCCGCCTCACCGGTCGTTAACAATGATGCGGCGAAGGCTGGCCTTGATCCCACACGTCTCACTCAAATCCCCGCACGCATGAAGCAGTTCGTGGACAAAGGCTCCGCCGCCGGCATCGTCACGCTCGTTGCGCACCATGGAAAAGTAGCTGCGCTTGATGCCGTGGGCTACACCGATCTGGAAACTCGACAGCCGATCAAGGCCGACGCAATTTTCCAGATTCACTCCATGACAAAGCCGATTGTGGCAATGGCTGCCGTGATCCTGGCCGAAGATGGCAAGTTGAGCATCGGGGATCCAGTGGAGAAGCATTTGCCAGAGTTTCGAGGGCAGTGGGTGGTGGAATCGCAAGGACCGGGAACGATGACATTACGGCGTCCTGCCCGGCCGGTTACCCTGCGCGACCTCATGACTCATACGTCGGGAATGAGCTTGAACCCGCCGGAAGGTATTAAGGAACTGCATGGCGCTTTGCACAAGACGCTGACGGAGGTTGTGCTCGTAGAGTCTCAACAGCCTTTGGAATTCGAGCCTGGCTCAAAATGGCAGTACTCGAACAACGGGATCGCCGCGCTGGCGCGTATCGTCGAGGTCGTCTCGGGCATGGCTTTTGAGAAGTTCCTCGAAGCGCGCATCTTTCAGCCGCTTGGAATGAAGGACACTTACGTCTTTCCTCCAAAGGAAAAGCACCACCGCATGCCGACCGCTTACATCTTGAAAGAAGGCAAGCCAGTGAAATACACGGCTGATCCGTTGGGAGAGGGCGCGATGAAGTTCAGGGTGGGTGCAAAGTACTCGCTTCCCGAAGGGGGACTCTACTCCACAGCCAGTGATCTTTATTTGCTCTATCAGATGATGCTGAACAAAGGTCAGGTCAACGGCGTTCGGCTTCTTTCATCTGCGTCGGTGGAAGTGATGACACGTGTCCATACCGGCGACCTTGCCACCAGCCAGCCCGGAGCCGGTTGGGGACTGGGCTGGTTTGTAGTCAAGGAAAACGCCGGGGCACTATCGCTACTCTCACCTGGCAGTTTCGGCCACGGTGGGCGCTATGGGACTTACTCTTTCATCGATCCCAAGAAGGACTTGATTGGCATTTTCATGATTCATCGTGAAGGCGGCAGCGATGAACGACAGGCCTTCGTAGCAATAGCCGAGTCGGCTGTGGTCGAATAGATCCCGCGTCGCAGGACTTATAGCTGAACGCGAAAACGGTGTGCAGAGATCGTCTATTCTGGTGACGTAGTCACCGCGAACTCGGTTGGGCTATCGACATTCCCGCGAAAGCGGAAATCCGGTATCGGTCGATTTCCCGATTCGTCCGAATCCCTGCTCACGCGCGATTTGGAATGAAAATTCTGGCCTGACGCTGAAGTGCCTGAGATTCCACGATGACACCGTGGATATCATCACCGACAACCGTGACCTGCCAGAGCCGGAACGAAAGGCCACGCTTCCGATTGATTCAGAGAAGATCTTCGGCCGGGCCGTTTGGTTTGGAATGCGCGTTTGATCCTGAGACGGTCTGATGTTTGCGTAAATCGATCATGCTTCCCAGGCATTACACAACCTACGTTCCAGAGGTTCGTGAACTCAAGCGGCAAGGTCGGAACATCGAGGCGATCGAGCTCCTTTTGAAATTGGTAGAGGCCACGGAGGAAGAATCAAGACAGGAAGGCACTGGAGTGGCGCCTTGGTACTACGAACAGCTGGCGATTATCTATCGGAAGCAGAAGGATAGAGCCAAGGAAATAGAGATACTCAAGCGTTATGCTGACCAAAAGCATGCTCCAGGAGAGAAACCGCCCGAGCTCGGTGCGCGCCTTGAACGCATCGCGACCGTTGGGTCTCCCGCTGAAACAGATCAGAGAAGGCGAGTCACGTTAACCAGCAAGCAGAGACAGACCGAGGCAGGGATTGAGCTGTTGCAGTTGTGCCAAACCGTCACGGAAGATGGGCATCTAAGCGATGAGGAAATAGAGAGCCTTCGAGAATGGGTTAATGAAAACAAGGGGTGTGGCTTTGCATCTTGGGAGCATCTAGCCGCCGTGCTGGACAGAATACTCGCCGATGGACTGGTGACTCAAGAAGAGCGAGTCGACCTTTACAGGGAAATCGTGAAGGTCTTGCCGACCGATCTTCGGGCCTTGGTGGTTGCCAAGAAAAAACAAATCGACCAGGCGAAAAAAGACATCAATACCCCAATAGGTAAATGGGACTTCATGGTGGCTGGGGTGCGGTACGAAGGCCGACCAAACATAATCTACCGACATGCCAAGGAAGGTGACCCCGTCTTTCTACTCAGGGACCGGGAAAACGTTCACAGTGGAACTGCTGTGGCTGTGCTGCTAAAGAATGGCATGCAGATTGGGTTTGTCCCGGCCGAGTGGTCAGTTGAAATTGCCCCGTTGCTCGATGCAGGAAACCCCCACACGGGAGTGATCAAGATCATTTTGACAGGTGGGAAGTCGCCGATCCCTGTAGTTGTCGCTAAGATCTTCGCCGCGCACGCAGAAGTGCCCGAGTTGGTGTTTGAACGGGATGTCCCGAGGAAGGTGGTTCTTGAGTCTGCTCCCAAAGAAGAGGTCTTCTGGTGTACTGAATGCGGGGCGAAGCTTTATGGAGCGAGATCGTTTTGCTCCAAATGTGGGGCTCAGAACGGGTCCACCGAGAAGGGTCAAGGGATCCCTGTTGCGTCGGTGCAACTTCGGCCCGTAGCCGCGCCGACAGTGAACCTTGCTCTGCCTAAGAAGGTGGCGCGCGACAATCCGCCCTGGCGACTGATTGGCCTTTTATCTTTCCTGGGTCTGCTAGTGGTGTTGTCTCTAGTGAGGTGTTAGGAGGTCTAATTATGAGAATCCATTCTGATCCTTTTGTGCCCGGTCAACCTGTTCGCCGCCGCCGGCCCGCAGGTCTTCATCGAAAGCTTGAGCCAGCCGCACCAGAAGGACAAGCTGCTGTTTAGGGGCAGGTCGACCACGGCAGGGGAGATGCCGCCAGCGTCGGAGATTGAGCGCGTCTTGGCAAAACAATGTGCCGAGTGTGTCTTCGTGGCGAAGAAGGATCGAGCCGACTACATCCTGACGTTTGCGAGCGTTGGTGCCAATTACGAATGGTCAGTGATAGAGAATGCAGGCGACGGCAAGAGGATCGCGAGCAAGCAGGTCATCCTGGAATGTAACACCTACTCCAACGCGATTGAAGCGGTCAAGTCCGACTGGGCCAAGAAGAGTGGACCAGATGTCATGGTGATCAGATAGGAGCTGCCAGAGAATCCTGAGGGGATCTACGAAATCAAGATCAACCAGAGCGAGGTCGGCCCCGGCGGCGGGAAGTCAGGGTGAAGGTGGTGAAGGGGAAATGAGGTGACCCCTTCACACGTAAGGCTAATCCTCGTCTTTGAACACTACGGTCATAACCCGTTCGCGGTTGTCGCCAGGTCCGCAGACCATCTTGAAAGTAAAGATCTGCTCGCCTTCATCTCATCATTCAGCACTCCTCCTCTCTCTGCACAAATCAGAGCACAACGCCGACTCATCGGTCCGGCTGCAGCTTCCCTCTGCCCCTTGCGGCCTGTGTTAATCTCAAATGCAGTTGCCTGAAGTTATGCCGTGCCGGTAGTGGGATCGGCCTGTTAACTCGTTGAGGTTGTCTTCGAACCAATGCCGAGCGCAGCTAGAACAACACAAGAATGCTTTTTCAGGAAAACTATCGGGGGCATTCATAGCAATGCCAGCGGCTGACGCCAAGGAAAGACCCACGATTCGCCAGCAGGCCGAGGCGCTTCGCTATGTGCCGCCCCTGTTGAAGATGGTTTGGGAAACTCATCCCGGCTATACGCTCACGATGGCGGCCTTGCGACTGCTGCGTTCCGCGATTCCAGTGGCGACACTGTGGGTCGGCAAGCTGATTCTGGACGCGATTGTGGGCATGCGGGAGAGCACACCTGATTTAACCTATCTGTGGAAACTGATCGGTCTCGAAGTGGTAATCGTTCTGGTGGGTGAAGCGCTGGCGCGAGGGTCGTCACTGGTGGAAAGCCTGCTGGGAGATTTGTTCTCCAACCATACCAGCGTGCGGCTCATGGAGCATGCGGCTACCCTGGATCTCTACCACTTCGAAGACCCGGCCTTCTACGACCAACTCGAGCGAGCCCGGCGTCAGACCACGGGGCGGATTGGGCTATTGGCACAACTTCTCGGCATGACGCAGGATGCGCTGACGCTGATGTCCTTCGCGGCTGCCCTGCTGGTCTATAGCCCCTGGCTGCTTCTGTTGCTGGCAGTGACGGTGCTGCCCAGCTTTCTCGGTGAGACCCATTTTGCAACGCTGGAGTACTCGTTGCTCTATCGCTATACGCCGGAGCGACGGCGACTGGACTATCTGCGTTACATCGGTGCCAGCGATGAAACCGCCAAAGAGGTCCAGATGTTTGGTCTGGCGCCATGGCTCATCCAGCGGTTCAAGCTGTTTTCACGGAGGTTTTATGAGGAGAACAAACGGCTTTCCATTCGGCGCAGTCTTGTCAGCACGGGACTTTCGATCATAGGCACTGCCGGGTACTACAGTGCCTACATCATCGTTGTGGTGCGGGCTGTGAAGGGTCTCCTCAGTCTGGGCTCGCTCACGTTCCTGGCGGGAGCCTTTGCCCGCAGCCGCGATCTCATTCAGCGCCTGCTTCTGGGTGCCAGCGGCATCTATCAGCAATGTCTCTATTTGAAGGATCTGTTTGACTTCTTCGAGATGAAGCCGGCAGTCATCAATCCGCCCGCGGGGCGCAGCGTGCCTGCAGTGATCCAGAAGGGATTCCGCTTTGAGGATGTCGGCTTTCGCTATCCGGGAACCGATGCCTGGGCTGTTCGTCATGTCAGCTTCCATCTTCGGCCCGGCGAGCGCATCGCTTTCGTCGGTGAAAATGGCGCCGGCAAGACGACCCTGACAAAGCTGCTTGCCCGCCTGTACGACCCAACCGAAGGACGCATTCTTTTGGACGATGTTGACCTGCGCGAATATGACCTCAGCTCGGTGCGGCAGGCTATCAGTGTCATCTTTCAGGATTTCGTGCGGTATGATTTTCGCTTCGAAGAGAATATTGGAGTCGGTGAAATCGACAAGGTGCGGTCGTATCTGGATCAGAACGAAACCCAGGATGCCACGATGAAGCAAGATAAGAAGGCAGCAGCCGGGGGCAACGGGCATGTTCCGTCTTCGATTGTTGTGGCTGCCGAGAAGTCGTTGGCAGCCTCGCTGTTGCCTCGTTTTAAGGAGGGCTACCAGCAGATGCTGGGCAGGCGCTTTGACAATGGCGTTGAGCTTTCGGGCGGTGAATGGCAAAAAGTGGCCTTGGCTCGGGCGTACATTAGAGAAGCTCAAGTCCTGATCCTCGACGAGCCGACAGCGGCCCTCGACGCGCGGGCGGAATACGAAGTGTTTTTGAGATTTTCAGAGCTGGTAGCAGGGCGGATGGCAGTCATCATCTCGCATCGCTTTTCCACGGTCCGAATGGCGGACCGCATCATCGTCCTGAAGCACGGCCAGGTGATCGAAGACGGCTCTCACGCCGAGCTCCTCGCTGGCGGCGGCTTGTATGCGGAGTTGTTCTCCCTCCAAGCCGAAGGTTATCGGTGAGAGGTGCCGAGATTGAAGTTGAACACCGTCACACCGGCGAAAGCCGGTGTCCAGTCGCTCTCCTGAAAACAATCTCCCTCCTCAGTCGAGGAGGGGATGCCGGGGCCAACAAACCCGGCGGGGGTGGTTGGTGTTTCGTGTTCGTCGGCGACTGATCAAACCACCCCGACCGCGGCGCGCCGCGCCGCTGTTCCCCTCCTTATCCAAGGAGGGGACTCTTCCCTTTTTTCATCGAATCTGGCGCCGCCAGGCGGCATGAAGAACTCCACTGGACTATGCTGGATTCCGGCTGGCTTACGATCTGTTGGGGTGAGGTTCTGTCGCCGGAGTGATGATGTTCCGGGTTGAGCTCTCCCTCGAGTTACTGCGGTCACGTGGAACAATCTTCCCCACAATTGACTCTGACACGAGCTGTTTGTGATACTCTTCCGTCGCTGAACGAACACCCCCCTCAATCCCAAAACAATCTGCCAAGGAGGCTGTCCCATGAAGAGCAAGACTCTCATGTCGATCTCTGCTGTCGTTGTGTGGTTTGCAGCCGCATCTTTCGTATACGCGGCTGATGCGTCCCTGGGGACGTGGAAGTTGAATGTCGCCAAGTCTAAATTCACTCCGGGCCCGGCGCCCAAGAGCGCTACAGTGACCTATGAGGCGGTGGGAGATGCAGTGAAGCGCTCCGGAGACATCATTTCTGCCGATGGCAAGAAGTCCAGCCCTGCTTACACGGCTAAGTTCGATGGTAAGTACTATCCCGCCACGGGCAGCGATCTGTACGATGAACTCGCGCTCAAGAGGATCGATGACCATAACGCCGAGGCGACCATGAGAAAGGGCGGGAAGCCTGCAGCTAACGCGAAGCGGAGTGTATCGAAAGACGGCAAAGTGATGACGATCACCATAACGGGCACCAATGCCAAAGGCGAGAAGGTTGAGATGGTAAGCGTCTACGACAAACAGTAGCCCGTCACCGACGATACTTCCATCCATCCGAGGGAAACAAAGCGATGAGCGTGCGGGATGCGTTCGACAGTGAACGCTTGTCCGGCGTCGTTCAATCGAGTGGTGCGTTCGCAACTCCGAACGCACCCTGGCTTTCAAACTCCCTCAAGCACCGTTTGTCTTTCCGCAAGAGCCTGCAGTTTCTGGTAGGCCCGCAGAACTTCGGCCACGCTCCACGCTTGAGCTGCACAGCCTTTGGGTTTGTGGGGTGCTTCCGCATCGAAGACTTCTGAGATTGATCCGAGCATTCCCTCAGACAAATGGTGACGAAATCCTTCGAATAACGATTTCAAGTACGCGACGTTCTCCTCCGATTCACCGAAAGCATTCAGATACGCATCCACGAAAGGCCCGACCAGCCACGCCCAGACGGTTCCCTGGTGATATGCACTATCGCGTTCGTACACATTACCTTGGTAAATGGGGTGGTAGTCTGGGTCGCCCGGAGCCAGGCCGCGGAGTCCGCACGGTGTGAGCAACTGGTCCTTCACCACCTGGACGACGGATTGGGCCCTGGCTGGAGGCAGGAGGACGTGGGGAAGGCTTACAGCGAGGATTTGGTTCGGTCGAATCTTTTTGTCGGGCACTCCGTCCTGGATACAGTCGAAAAGGCAATTGGCTGAAGGATTCCAGAAGGTTTGATTGAAACTCAACTCAATCTTGGAGCGCAACTGCCGATAGAAATGCGTCCGCTGCTCGTTCTTGAGTTCCCGGCTAAAGCTTTCCATCACGCAAATGGCATTGTGCCACAGCGCATTGATCTCGACGGCTTTGCCATGGCGGGGCGTCACCACCCAGTCTCCAATTTTGGCATCCATCCAGGTGAGCTGCACCCCAGGTTCTCCGGCGGCGAGCAATCCATCGGCTGCATCCATTCGAATGCCATAGCGAGTGCCTTTCATGTGCCAATCCATGACCTCTTCGAGTTTTGGAAAGGCTTCATCTCGCAAAAACACCATGTCACCCGTTGCGAGGAAGTACTGATGCACCGCGTGAAACAACCAGAGCGTTGCATCGACGGTGTTGAACTCCGGAGCCCCGCCCCGATCTGGAAAGCGGTTGGGCAGCATGCCTTGATCGCAGTACTTCAGGAACGATGACAGAATGTTCTTGGCGAGCCCGAATCTTCGCGTCGTCAGGGCAAGTCCGGGGAGCGAAATCATGGCGTCACGTCCCCAATCCGTGAACCAGTGATATCCGGCAATGATCGAGGCAGCTCCATCGGCCCGTCGAATGACAAAAGCATCGGCGGCCAGTTGTAACTGTTGTACAAGGGGATCTTCAGCACCGGCACCCGTCATGATTGCATTGCGTCGCAATTCCTCGTGTTTTTCCCAGGCTTCAACTTGCTGGCGTGACACGGAGCTCTTGTCGTCCAGGGTGGCAACGACGAAGGCCAAGGGGTTCTTTGAACTCAGATCAAAGCTGAAGTATCCGTGGGTAAACAGGTCTTCGCGAAAGCCCAGCCCCCGGTTCAATTCTTCCACGTACTCGAACTGCCGATACCAATCCGGCCGGCCGGTGAAGCCGATCGCGTTGTGGTGCAGCGTCAACGCAGGCAGCCCATCGTATGGGCGCAACTGCAGTAACGCAGGTTCCTCCAGCACAGGCATTCTCTGAATTGCCTCATTCTCTTCGGCCAGCGAGTGAAAGTCGCGGAAGGCTACAAAGGGGCGCAGCGCCAAAACAGCAAATCGATCTTCTTCCGGTTTCAGCAGTCGATAGCGAACGATCGTGGTGTTCTCGCCTGGCAGCATGAATACAGCCTTCTCCAGCAGCAAGCCGCTCACGTTGTAGATCCAGCGCGGGAAAGGATTCAAGCGGAACCCTTGAATCAGATAATGGCCTTTTGGGCTGATCGCCTCCGGAAACTGATTGGCGGCGAGTTCGTAATACTGTTTCCCGACCAAAACGGTTTCCTCGAGTCTGGAGAGAGTGACAAACCGATCCACCGGTGGATGCAGCGACGCGACCAGCAAGCCGTGGTAACGGCGTGTGTTTGCACCGCTTACCGTACCTGACGCGAAGCTTCCGAGACCGTTGGTCTCCAGCCACTCCAATCGGCTGGATTTTGCGTAGTCTCTGCACGTCAATTCGCCTATCGAGATCACGGGGACGCTCGCCCTCCCAACTTGTTTGCAGCTCCAGCCCCTTACCCTTCAGCTCGCCGCTCTTCCGCGTCGGGGAGAAGGGAACTGAGTTCTATCGAGTGTCAAGAGACGAAGAGCTACTGCATTCCGCACTCGATAGGTCGTTCATGAAGGTGCTCAGGCTGACTTCAGACCGGAGGTGGCTCCCTCGACCCGTGAACCCGAATGGAAATCACAGCAGTAGTGCCTCGATGCGGTGCGCGTGAACCATTGCTTCCGCCAGGGACCACTCAAAGATAGTGAAGCGTCCGTCCTGTGATGCCACCAGCGCTACAGCATCACGCTGATCGTGAACGAATTGCGCTGCTGACTGATGCCGAGTCCCACCGAGCTGTTCCGGGTGAACGACGACTGCAGCTCCACCTTCAATCGGCTCTGTGACCGCGACTCGCTCCACCCGGTCCCAGCCCTTGCGACGCGTGATCTTTGCGCCAAAGCCCAGCAGTTCGTACAGATCCGTCATCACTACAGCTCCATCAACGGCAGTGAGTCCTGCGATTCCTTCGACTGTCCGACTGACAGCTTCCTGCCACACACGCCGGCTGGTCTCAGGCGGGACTTCCCGGCTCAGATGGGTTAGCTGGGAGAAGGGTGGTGAGACTCCATACGGCATGGGTGCTGCGATCGATTCCAACCAGGACTCAGTGGCTGCCGGAACCACCAGTAACAATCCACCGCGGGCGTGGGCGCGCATTGATACCGCGAGCTGGACCAGGACATTGACCGAGTGAACCCAGGAGGCCGGCGAGTCAAAGCCGAGCAACGATGTCATCAGCTCAGGGCAATCCGGAACCTCGGCTGCATGCTCATCCACCCACTTGATCTGATCGCCTTCGAGCACCGCCACATTCACAAACTTGCCCGATACCTCGACGCTGTGATGCTTTATGACCAGCAGTCCCGGAGCGGCTACTTCAAGCACAAAGCACAAGCTCGGTATCTCGCGCGTGGTGCCCCATACCGACAGTTCGTCATGCTTGCGCCAGACACCCAAATGAATTCCGGGGCGCTCGACCGCCGGCGCCACTCGCGTCAGGGAGGCTGGATGAAGGGGCAGCGGCCGCTCGAATTTGAGCGGATGTGCGGTCTCCTCAGGTGCAAGGAATGCGAGCGAGATTCTCGGAGTGTAACCTTCTTCCCGCCGGAGACTTGCCCAAAAGGCGGCGTCGATGATGGCTTCAATCGTTTCAGCGTCGGGGACCGTTGCGCGCCCCTGACCCCGATGGCGTGCGTCAGCTGCATGGCGGGCGAAGTAAGCCTGCACTTTGGGTGAAATGATGCGAGCGGCCGGATAGGTTTCTCGTTTCATAGTTGAAAGTATCGCGTACCCCCTGTGCCACGCAAAGAGCTTATCCAAAATCACGCCGCCCGCATCGCTGAGCCGCATCGGCTTGAGTGACTCTATCGCCTCCGCATCCAGCCATCGACACGCTAGCCCAGTGCTTCAGAAAGGATCCTAGGCGTTCTCTGACGACACTTTCCAGTGTTAGCGCTTCTGCTGTGGGGGTTCGGGTTGTGAGACCGTCAAACTCGACCTTCAAGGGTTGGCCGAGCCTGATCGCTGGACCAGGCGATCGCGATGCACGCGGGCAACGTCGTGCATGTAGCCGGACCCTGAGTAGCGATCGGCAGCAGCGTTGCGAACGTGCTTCAGGGCACCCTTGGCGTCTCCCAGGGCTTCCAGGTAGAGACCTGCATAGAGCTCTGCGTAGAACTGACCGTCGAGTTGGGTGCCACCCGCCTTGAGCATCTGCTCGACAGAGAGTTTTCCGCGAAACATCTCGTAGATTTGCCTCATGGGAACACGCGAATCGGGCCCGACGGGCAGAAGTGCCGCCTTGGCTTTGGCGGGAGATTCGGCACGCGCCACACAAATGAAATGCCACGCAGCGTTTTCGACATCATTGGGATTTACCGAACGGTGGGACTCGAACTGAGCGCGGCAGTCCTTGAAACGGCCGGCATAGTAGAGCGCAATACCGCGTTGCCAGAGCTGTGGCATCGCATCAGGCCGCAATTTGACCAGGCGGTCGAATCCAGCAACCGATTCCGCAATCCGGCCACTTCTGAAATCCGCTACGGCTTGGTCGAAAATCCCTCGGGGCTCTTCAGCCTGAGATTGGCAGATCATCTCCGAGATAGAAAAGATGATCGCGCCGAGGATCAACGCAAGCACACGTGCTTTGCCGCGGTCCGGGTGGAGAGGAAAAGTAGCATTCATCAGATGATAAGTCTTTCGCATCGGTCAATCGGAGAATTCCGCTCCGTGGGGATCAGGTTAGCCCTTCCAGGCCGACGGAGGAGCAATCCCTTCTCCCCTTGCGAAGCGGATAAGGGGGAGATGAAGAGGGGGTTTTCCAGTGGAGTTTTTCGTGCCGCGTTACGGTGCCCCGTTCGACGAAAATAACGTCCCCCTTGGACAAGGGGGGACTTCAGGGGGGTTTAGTGGAACCCGTCACGACAACCCCCGAGGGCTTCACGACCGCCGTCGTCAAGCCTTCTTTCCCCCTTTGGTAAGGGGGATTTTCAACGGACTCATGAAGCACTAGAACCGAGACGCCGTCAACTTCACATCGGCCTGGGCCCAGGCCTTCTGAAACCGCTGTTCGGCCATGGCCGCTTCTTCACTCTTTCCCTGCCGTCGCAGACTCTCGGCCAAACCGAAAAGAGACCAGCCGTTGTGGGGGTAACGTCGCAGGTCTTCCCAATAGACAGCCTCGGCCTCGGTGAATCGCCCGGCCTGGAGCAATACAGCGCCCAGGACTTGCCTGGTTGGCAGGTACCAGTCCGGAGGCTCGATGTAGACCAGCGCATCTTCAAGACGAGTTGCCGTCTCGAGGCGCGCAATGGCATCGGGAAACTTGCTTTGTCGCGCCAACATTTCGCCGGACAAGACTTCCGGCGCAATACTGAGAATGGCCCGGGCTGTGTTGTTGGAGAAAGAGGCCGGTGTTTCATCCAGAGCTTTGTCAGCCAGGACCTTGTTCAGCGCCTCCAGCTCATTCTTGGCATCGTCCAGCCGGCTGGTGGCTGCAAAAGCCGTTCCGCGAACATAGTGGCGGATCCCCTTGAGGAAAAGCGTGTCGTGTGCCGGGGCCGGCAGCTTCAAGATTTGCTCCCAGCGCCCGAAGCGCGCCAGAGCCAGTTCCGGAATCGCCAGGAAGCCCTGCAGCAACGGGAAATCCTTTAGCGCGTGATGCGGGATCGCTGCAGCCACTTTCTCCGCTGCCAGTATCGTCAGCTCGCTGTTCCCTTCAAAGCTGGCGGCGGAATACAGGAAGTGCAGATTGTGCGGGTAGTAGGCCAGCGGGTAGATGCCTTGGGTCCGGCACTGTGCGATGTACTCCTCATCCACGGCAGAAGCCTGCGAATTGGCTTTGGAAGCGTCGGCATATCTGCCCACCCGAAAGTAAATGTGGGAGGGCATGTGAACCATGTGACCGGCTCCCGGCATTAGCTTGAAGAGGCGATCCGCTGCTGCTTCCGCTCGCTCCGGGCTCTTGGTAGCCTCAACGGCGTGAATATAAAAGTGACAGGCGCCCGGATGATTCGGATTGCGCTTCATGACCGATTCCAGAAGCGAAACGATCTCCGGAGTCTCGGCATAAGGTACGCCATCGCGCGTCCAATAATTCCACGGTCGCAGGTCCATCAGAGCTTCGACATAGAGCGTCACTGCATCGAGATCATCGGGGTATTTTTTCGCAAGGGTCTTCATCGCACCGGAGTAGGCCTGATTAAGTGCCTTACGATCGGGCTTGGCATCACCCGAGTACCGTTTTGCCAGAGCATCGATGTAATCCCGTTCTTTCGAGCTGGCATGCGGTTTCAGTTCCACCGCCTTTTGGATGAGTTTATATGCTTCTGGTTCTGCCTCAGGTGCCATGGGCATGTTGATGTTTGGTCCGAGCACCAGCGCCTGGCCCCAATAGGCGATGGCGCATTTGGGATCCAATCGCGCGACCTCGCGAAAAGCCCGCATCGCTTCGGCATGATTGAATCCGTAGGAAAGATTGATTCCCTGGTTGAAAAACTCCTGGGCACGCTTTACACGCGTCTTGATTCGAAACGTATGGCTGCCGAGATTCTGAAGCCGGGGCGCAATCTGGCCTTGTGCGTTTGGTGGCGTGTTGAGACCGTTCTCCGGACCATGCGGCCCGTGTTGGGCTGACAGCAAGCTCAGCCCGAGACTCAATTCAAACAACAAAGCCACTGCGACGTTGTTGAGCGTGTAACCTTGAAACGTCATGAACATCCTCCGTCCCAACATCTCAGACTAGAAAGGGAACCGCTGTTGCTTGAAGCCGACGGGAAATTGCGTCCAGCGGAAGCGTACAGCCAAGCAGGAGCAACCTTGGCGATTCAACTGGCGAAGCGGGGGATGCACAGTAAATCAAGAAGGAGACGTGACTCACAGAAACACGGGGCTGCTCTCTGACTACCCTGGAAGCCAACCCGAATGTGAATGCACAGGCCGACTATTGATCCGTTTCGGAAGCTCTCAGCGACTCTGCGTCTCCGCGGTGAGCTTTGCGTCTGCATGTTCAGCGGGATCTCCTAGATCTCAAATTCTTTCACTTTGATCTTCTTGATGTCGTGCACGCCTAGTCCGAGCGTCGATGCGAACTCGACGTGGGCAGGCTCGCGGATCAAAATGTTGACGTTGGGATCGTGGTTGCGGGCCCGCTGCGAGCCCAGCGATTTCCGAGAGCGATCCCAGATTGACATGGCCCCTTCCGCTTTTCTCTTCGCTTCAATGATGTCCAGCAGCAGCCGGTCGATGGCCACAGGATCAGTTCCGAACAACATCTGCTTGGGGTAAAAGCGGAAGCGGGGATCCGTGACAAAAGGGCCGCCATGCCACACACCACGCAGCCCGTCCATGATCTGTAACACCGTACGAGAACGCAGGGGCTCAGCCGCTGCCAGCTTGCCGATGAAAGACAGCGTGTGCGATTTTCCCGCCGCCGGATTGCTGAGTGCTGCCGGGCTCCCATCTCCCGCACCAAGGTGCGAGCGAGCAACATTCGAAAAGCTCCCGTAAGCGATGTTTTTCAGGCAGCCTGTCACCCCCGAAGCCCCATGATCCTTCATGTTCGGCACATTGATGATCTTGGTGAGGCGTTGTGAAACCAGCTTCATCATATTTGAGCGCGTATCCTCTTCTCCGAAGAACTCGGCTTCAACGTAGACCGCCGAGTCGTAGCCTTGATTGTCTCCGCGGCCCCTCTCAGCAGCGGCAATCTCGACGCCTTTCGGAAGATAGGGCGTGTAATTAACGTCATTAAGCTGAGACTGAAAGCGCTCGTAAATGACGATTTGCTCGGGCTTCACGCCCACCGCCTGCAAATTCCGAATGATTTCAACGACAATTTCCGGGCGACGACACCACGTCCGGACGGCCGCCACAATTCACCTTGATGCCGACAATGTCTTCTGGGACAAAGAAGCGCTTCCATGCTTCCAGGGGCTGAGAACTACCCGTCAACTCGCACATCCCCCGAGCCATCATGTCTCGCACTACGGCCGCATCGACCTTGCCCGTAGATTCGTTGATGCATTTGGCTGAACGGGCCGAGACGACCTTGCCCGGATACGGTCCCGGCATGCCAGGGGTCCGAAGCGCAGCATAAGGACTGACGACACGGTAATGCGGCAAAGAAAGCGGTGGATTGTCAAACGCCAAGGGCGCTGCGGCCAACATTTGCAAAAAGGTTCGTCGTTCCATTTGGGTTCTTGTTACCTTTCTTCAGGGATAGGCTTCTTGCTGCTGAGAGAATCCCCTCCTCGGAGGGGTGGCTGGCGCAAGGACGCGACTGCGGTCACGAAGCAAGACGGGGTGGGTTACTGATTCGAAACCGCCACCCACCCCAGGGCCTGGCGGCCTTTTCCCCTCCCGGGAGGGGATTTCATCTTCCTGCCGACATCTCATGCATCAAGCGGCGTGGCAGTTCTACTGAGGAGTTTTTCATGCCGCGTTGCGGCGCCACGTTCGATGAAAATAAGGTCCCCCCTTAGACAAGGGGGGACTTCGGGGGGTGGGAAGGGGAAACCATCCCACCCCGGCGCTCCGCGACCGCTGTCGCCGTGGTTCGATCCGTCGCCAACGAGCACGGCACACCTACCACCCCCGCCGTGGCCGTTGGCCCCGGCATCCCCTCCTCGATTGAGGAGGGGAGCTCAGTTTCAAGAGAGTTTTTCATGCCGCCCTGCGACGCCACATTGGATGAATAACGTCCCCCCTTGGACAAGGGGCAAGGGGGGACTTCAGGGGGTTTTGAACGCCGGACAGACCCACCCCGGCGCTCCGCGACCGCGTGGAGCCTTCTCAAGAATCCACCTTCGCGCCACCCCTCCCTGGAGGGGATTTTCAGAACAGCACCCGCAGAACACTCCACACCCGTCATCGTTTCTGACTCACTTCGAAGACATCCTTCTCGACGTGCCCTTCCATTTCGTTGTCTTCAACTTTCACGCTGCCCACGCCTGCGGCCTTGTAGACGCCGTACCGCTGCGTCCGTTCCTTGCCTGAGCGCGTGTCGGTGATCTGGTTTTTGGAAATCACCAAGTCACCAGCCAGTGGCTCAATGTAGAAGCCGTATCCTTCCTTGGCGCTGCCGTTGTTCACCACCTTGTTGCCGCTGAAAGTATTGCGATGCCCGCTATTTTTGAAAGTCTCTTTCCTGAAGTAAACGCCAGAAAAACCATTCCCGGCAATGGTATTGTTCACAAAGACATTGTCGGTATCCTTGTGGCCGATGGAAATGCCGTATTTACCGTTGTTCTCAATCTGATTGTTTTCAAACCGGCCATCGCGCACCCGCCAGCATAGGAAGAGCCCCACTTGGCCGTTATCGTGAATGCGACAGTTTTTGACGGTCGCGTGCGGACTGCCGGTTCCCGGATGAACGCCGTAGCCTGAATGGCCATGGGATTCGCTGTTGAGCACCTGGACGTTGTCGGTGATCTGAAACGAGATGCCATCGCCGTTGTAGTTTCGGGCCACACAATTACGAACGACGGCATTCTTCGAGCGATACAGGTAAATGGCTCCGCCGCGGCAGCCATCGATGTAAGCATTTTCAGCTTTGTTTCCGTCGACGATAAGATCTTCAAAGACGACGCCGTCGGTCTCAATGGCGCACAGGATTGGAAAGGTGTTGCGAATCGCAGCCTGTTGCTCTTCTGCGTTGTAGTCTCGCAACGTCATGGGGTCGATGCGCAGCAGATTGCCCTCGATCGACTTGATCGTGGTTACCGAGATATCCCAACCGCTATTGAGCAGCTTGTCAGTGACGCTGATGCCCATGCCAGACCGGAACCTCTGCGGCTCAGCCACGCGAAGCTGGCTTTCGCCATAGTCACCATCTTCGGCCAGCAAGCTCTCGACCCCGGCATTCTTTCGAAGGATGGTCTGTCCCGCCTTCCCACGAACAGTGACACCCGAAGGGATGAATAAGCTGTTGTCCATCGCATAGGTGCCCGGACCAATCTCCAGAGTGTCGCCCGGTCGCAGCGAGTCAGCCGCCTTCTGCAGAACAACATTGTCGGCGCCAACAAAGTCAGCCGGCGCCGATTGGGCTACGGTAACCACTCTCGCTTTCCTTGGTCGGTTGTCGGCTGATGATTCCTTTGATTGGAAACTACAGCCCAACTGGGCGATGAGGATTGTGGCTGCCATTCCTACGAGCAAATCTCGTGTGTTCATTGGTCCTCCATGTGCACGAACGCGATCTGTGACGCCGGTCAGCCTTTGAGCGCGCTGCTCGCCGTGCGGACGGAGCCGCGGAAACAATCAGATGCTCAGAAGAATTTCATCGCATGTTTAATGACGTCGCAAGTCTGATCGTAGTCGAATTGTCCGGTGTTGATGGTCAAATGATAGAACTGGGCGTCATTCACATCTGTACCGTAGAAGTTTCGCAGATACCCGGCTCTTGATCTGTCCAGGTCCGCCACGTTCTTGGCGGCCTCTTTCTCTGAGACATTAAGCATTTCGGCAATGCGCGCGATGCGCACAGGAAGCGGCGCCACCAAACGAATGTGGAGCGCATCCTTGCGATCCTTGAAAATCATCTGACTGCCGCGGCCCAGCAGAATCACCCCGGGCCGGCTACCCAGCTTCGTAAGAATCTCCTGAGTCGTCTTCAGGTATTTGTCTTCGGTGAAGAAAATCTCAGGTTCGATATTAGCCAGGCTGAAATTGAAACCGTAGTCTGGAGAGAAGTGGCTGCTGATGCGCAATGAGTCCACGATCAGGTTCCACTTGTTATAGTGCTCCTGGTCGTACTTCTCCACCGATTCCTTGGCAACGCCGGCACTTTGGGCAATATCGTAAACGATCTCCTTGCCTAAGCACTCCATGCCGAGATCCTGGGCCAGCCGGTCGCCCACCGAGCGTCCGCCACTACCTCGCTCGCGGGAGATGGTGATGAGATTGATCATGATCGACCTGTCCCTAAGTCTCCCGGATCAGGAATGAAGAGACCTTATCGTTCCCGCAAAAGTGGGAAACCAGATTTCTTCTCGCGATAGACTGGATTCCCGCTTTCGCGGGAATGACGCACAGAGTACCTCTATAGTAGCAACAGCTGCAAAGATCCTCCGCAAGCCACCGCATATTCTACCCTTAAACCTCAAAACCACGCGGTTGTGTTTCTGGTGATCTCGATGATGCAGCTGGTTGCCTCTTCAGCGCGTGCCTGCGCGGATCAGTCTCGCCACCTGTTCCGCAGCCCGCTCCATAAGCTGGGGGCCTTCCTTCATGGCGGTTGCGAGATCCATAGGCCGATTCGTAATACTGAACAGAGCGGTGAAGCCTTTCTTCGAGAGTTCACCGGCATTCTCAGCGACTGAACCTGCGATGCCGATCACTGGCACGCCATGCCGGGCCGCCAGTTTTGCAAGCATTCCAGGCCCCTTGCCAAACTGCGTTTGAAAGTCTATCTGCCCTTCGCCCGTAATCACCCAATCCATTTTCGGAACGATCGTGTCCAATTTCAGCAGATCAAAGACCAGTTCGCTCCCAGGCCGGAGTCTGGCGCCCAGCAACCCCAGAAAGCTGCCGGCAATACCCCCCGCGGCACCTGTGCCAGGAATCCGCGCAAAATCCTTTCGTGTTTTTCGCGTGATGAGAGCGGCGAGACGCGCCAGACCATGATCCAGCTTCTTGACCATCGCCGGCGTCGCACCCTTCTGCGGCCCGAACACGGCCGCAGCCCCTTTGGGCCCGACAAGTGGATTGTCCACATCACAGGCCACCAGAATTTCAGTACGCTTCAGCGACGAATTCAGGTTGCTCAACTCAATGCTCGCAATGGCCAACAGACCCGCACCCCCATGGCCAACCGATTTGCCATGGCGATCAAGGAAGGAAACACCCAGTGCTTGAAGCGCGCCGATGCCCCCATCCACGGTTGCACTTCCGCCGATGCCAAGCAGGATGCGGCCGACGCCACGGCCTAAAGCAGCCTGAATCAACTGGCCAGTTCCAAAACTCGTGGTGTGCATGGGATTCCGCCGGGCTGCAGGAACCAACGCCAGGCCTGAAGCCCGAGACATCTCGATGACTGCCGTCTTGCCGTCGCCTGTGATGCCATATTCTGCGGTGATCCTATTTCCGAGGGGTCCGGTCACCTTGGCTTTCAGAATCCGCCCGCCGGTCCCGGATATCACGGCCTCAAGCGTGCCATCGCCTCCATCGGCAATGGGAACCTCGGTGACTTGGGCGTTGGGAAGGCCTCTCCGAATGCCTTTTGCTATCGCGCGCGCTGCATCGATGGCGGAAAGACTTTCCTTGAATGCATTAGGGGCAACGAGAATTCTGAGTGGTGTTGAGCGTGACGGCATGAGAAGTTGATCCAGGATTGGGGTTGGCATTCCCGCGAAGGGGAATCCAGTTATTCCCGTGCGCCGACGCTGGATTCCCGCCTTCGCGGGAATGACGAGAATCGAGCGAGGCTGGTGAACTACAAATGCGAAAACCGTTCTTCCTCTTCCTGATCCTTGTCGGTCTTGTGCCCGATGCGCCGCTCGAGAAATTGACGGGCCAGGTGTCGACCGCCAAGGCCGAACGCAATGGCTAGGCCCAGAACAATGCCTCCGAACAGGATTGAAAAGGTGGCAACGATGGTCGCTTTGCCAATGCCCAGCTGCTCGAGTGCCAGCGAGAGTGTAAAGATCATGATCAGCAATTCGACGGAAATACTGAGCAGCTTGGCCGACCGTATCTGCGCGTTGACGGCGCCGATCAGGACGCTGCGCGCGATAAACTTGCTGAACATGAAACCGATGACGAAAATGAAAATGGCGACAACCAGATTTGGCAGGTAGGAGAAGAAGCGTGAGAAGACGCCAGCCATGATGCTTTCGTCCAGCGTTCTCAAACCGATCATGAAGAGACTGATAACGATCAGCCAGTAAACTCCCGAAGCCACCAGTTCAGAGGTCGGTTTGCGGATGTTCCCCTTTTCCAGCACCGTTGCGAGACCGAGATGGGAGCAGAACTTGTCAAAATTCACCGCCAGCAAGCTGCGACGCACGATGCGGTAGGCCACCCATCCCAAAAACAGTCCCAGGAAGGACAGGACAAACAAACCCAACAGCTTGGGAACGAACTGCACCAGTTGCTCGTACAGCCGGCGCATGGGTTCAAGAACGGCAATCTCAAAAAAATCGCGCATAGCAACCTCGCAAGAGGAATTGAGTGATTGTGGCATTGATTCATTGGGGATTGCCGCAAGGCGTATGCCTGTTCGGCTAGTTTGCCTTAGTGGCTCAATGACTCAATGACGCAATCGTCAATCCCTCAACCTTTCCACCTCTCCGTCAAATACGGTTTCAAGTTTTCATACTCGAGACAAAGCAACTCGATTCGGTTCTCCACGTCGGCAGCGCTGGATTGCTGGGTTTCCAGAACGAACGACGCTGTGCGGCCCAGGTAAAGCGGCGTCATCGACTTGAGCAAATGCTCACGGTCCATCCGCTTGGTATAGTGCGCCACGGCGAATTCGTAAACCACCTTGGCCCAGAGTGCGTCCTGAAATCGGAACTCGGGAAGATTGGCCTTCGAAAGCCGTTGGAGCCCTTCGAGCATCGGCGCTGGCAAGAAATGCCTCCAGATATCGGACAGGTCGCGCACCCCCTGACGATAAGCACTCAACAGCCGTTCCAGACGAACGGTCACCGGCTCGATACCAACTTCAAGCGTCAGACCAAAGACAGGGACCGCGTCGGAACCGTTCACCGGCATCCAGGCGCTTTGATGCGTTTCCATCAGATGGAAGGCGGTTCCCACGACCTGCGTCAACATCACACTCAGGTCCTGAGCTGGTTCCATGCCGTCGTGTACTTTGGTGCCGAGAAAGGATTGGCAGATCTTGAAATCGTTGGCAATCGCGACTGTGGCCATCCAGATCTCGATTCCGTAACGCGCCACGTTGGTGTGCCAGACATCCTCCGCCAAGTAAGTGGAGACCAGCCTCCCAGAAAATCCACAATCGCTTCCAATGGGTTGGCGGATCCGTTTTCCGTACAGCGCACGCATCAGGGGATAGACAATGCTGCTGGTAATCGTGCCGTCATATTTGTGGCGAAAATACGAGGGCGATACATAGTCGAATCCTTCGTTGAGTACCGGCCTGACCAACTTCTCAATCCACTCGGGTGTGAGGCTCGTAAGGCTGGCGTCAACCACGGCGCAGGCTTTTGCCCCCAGCGACTCGGCGATCTGGAAAATGGTTCGGAAGGCACTGCCCCTGCCAGGCATCCCATGATAAGGCGAAATGATCTTGTAGACCGGCTGCAGTGAATGAGCC
The DNA here is from genome assembly GCA_963791795.1 of uncultured Acidimicrobiia bacterium. GTDB lineage: Bacteria > Acidobacteriota > Terriglobia > Versatilivoradales > Versatilivoraceae > VFZK01. Next base: position 567,531 of record CAWBTP010000005.1, on the reverse strand, counting down.
AGCGCGAGGAGCCGTGGGTCGTCCGCAAGACCGGCGCTAGCCACGCCGATCGTTTCATCTTTGGAGCCTCCATCGGAATTGACGATCAGTGCCCGGCTGGATGGGAAGTACTTCGCCAGGCCTTCATTGACAGTACGGATGACGTGCCCGATGGTGCGAGCGTTGTTATAGCTGGGAATCCCGATGACGATGTCGGCTTCTTTGATCTTCTCCAGCTTCTGCAGAACGTCAGGGCTGAGGATGATCTCTTTCGGCATTGAGGCGGAATCTGTTGATGGAAGAAGCGCCCCATGCGGGATCCTTCGGGGCTGGAGCCTTGCTGTGACTTGCGGCGACGGCGCTGATCTTATTGGATTCGGGCGGGGTTTTCAAGCGTGGGACAAGGGTGACACAGAGGCCCGTCAAGTCGGCTACGTTCTACCTAGTTTCCGTCGTGAAACTCGACGCTGAGCCGCGGTCGCAGACCGCGGCGGGGTGGTTCGAACGGCTGTGGAAGAACTATACCAGCAGCGGGATTCCAGGAAGTCACATCACCCCCGTGGCGCTGCGCGACCGCCGTCGCTGCGCGACATCGCCTCCTCAGCCGAGGTGGGGAGCTTTCATACAATCCTCCGAGTTTGCGCCAGAAACTAGCCTAACAATCATTGACGGGAAGCTCCCGGAAGGACGATTGAATGCTCCGACTCTCCCATTGAGAATTGCCAATCATGCTGACACTTCGACGAGCTGGATGTGAGAAGGAGCAATCGCAAGCATCGGCACCCCTCGCCCCAGCGTGGGAGAGGGGCAGGGGGGTGAGGGGGGTACCTCTCTGGTAGATCACTTCCCACAACTCGGCTCTGGATGAGGATCTTAAAACACTGTGAGATGTCTCCCGCTGTGTGCTCGCCCCCTCTTCCACGCTGGGGCGAGGCGGGCCGGTGGCTATCGCTTGCCTACGCGATGGCTGGAACCACAAACGGCTTTCGGTAATCGCGTGTCAGCAAGGCGCTGGCTTCAGAGTCTCCCGAGATTTTCTCTTTGACAGGATCAAACTGAATGCTGCGACGCACGCGATAGGCGATGTTACCCAAGTGGCACAGCGCGCTGGTCAGATGGCCTTCTTCGATGTCGACACCGAGATCTTGTCGCTTGCCACTGCGGATCGCGGCAACGAATGTGGCCCAAGGATCGGCATTGCCCTTGCCGGCTGGTCCCGGCTCGCGTTTCTTCCCGAGAAAGATCCGATAGGAGAAGTATTCCATCTCCATGTAGCCTTCCGAGCCGAAGAACAACGCTCCTACGTTGTTCTCCCCGTTGGCGCCAAACCCACCTTCATAGTTTGAAACCCAATGGCGGGTTTCAAACTGCAGCATCTTCTTCTGTTCCGGGTAGTCGAAGGTACAGATCAATGCGTTGGGCGTCTGTTGGTCATCGTCGAACATATAGTGGCCGCCAGTGCCGGTGATCCGAGTAGGCAGGCCGACCCCCAGGCCCCAGCGCGCCATATCCATTTCGTGCACGCCCTGGTTGCCCATGTCCCCGTTGCCGCAGTCCCACTGCCAGTGCCAGTCATAGTGAAGCTTCTTGCGCTGAAGAGGTTTATTCGGCGCCGGGCCGCACCAGAGGTTGTAATCAACGCCGGGCGGTGTTGCTTGAGGGGCTCCGGCTTTGCCGATAGTCGGCCGCCACTTGTAACAAAGGCCGCGCGCCATATAGACGTCGCCGATGGCCCCTTCGCGGAGTTTCTGGATTGCTTCCCGCAACACGGCAGAACTGCGTCCCTGCGTGCCGTGCTGACACAGACGGTTGTATTTTCGGGAGGCGTTGACCAATTGGCGGCCTTCCCAAACATTGTGCGAGCAGGGTTTCTCGACGTAGGTGTGCTTGCCTGCTTCCATCGCCCAGATGCCGCCCAGTGCGTGCCAGTGATTGGGTGTGGCAAAGCTGACGGCATCGATATCCTTGGCTTCGAACAGCTTTCGCATATCGCTGTAGCATCGGACTGGCTTGCCGGATGACTTCTCAAGCTGACTGGAACGCTCCTGCAAAATGCCCTCGTCCACGTCGCAGAGGGCGACAACCTCGACACCCGCTTGCTGGCTGAAACCCTTGATATGGTCTTTCCCGCGACCGCCGACACCGACGACGCCGATCCGAACGGTATCGCTCGCAGCCAGAGTCTTGCGGGCACCCATCAGACCTGCTGCGACGGCCGTTGAAGTCGCACCTTGCAGGAAGTGCCGACGATTGATTCGTTGTTTCATGACAGTCTCCTTGGGTGTTGCTAGGTTAGAGAACCACTGTTCCAAAGTCTTTCGAGGTTTGGAGCCTGAGTCAGCAAGTGCAGAGCCAAATCTTTGTCCTCCCAGCAAAAGCCTTGGGTGGTCAAGACTCTTTGTCCCCTTATTACAAGGGGGACGCCGCGTCTCTTGCGGCAGGGGGTACTTGGCATCCGACGACCCCCTAGGGGTCACCCTTGCCAAGGAGGACAAATGGAAGCACGCCGAACAAAGTCGGCTTGATGGGTCTGCGCAAAATCAGACGCCCAGATACTTGTTTCGTCCCTTCACGAGCGCTTCCATCTTGCGATCAGCCACCGAGCGCTTGAGCATCCAGAAACCGCAGTCAGGGTGGACCCAGCCCACGCGGCCTTCGCCCAATTTGCGTTCCGCCGTCTCAATCCGGCCGGCAATCTCGTCCGCTGTTTCGATATGGTTCACCTTCACATCGACAACGCCAATGCCGAGCTTGATGCGGCGGTCCACGTCCTTCAATGCGTCCAGATCCGCCGTGGGACGGTGCGCCAGCTCGAGAACCAAATGGTCAACGCTCAGCGCATTCAGAAAATCGACCAGTGCGCGCCACTCGCCCTTTTGAATGGTCTGCCCTCCATAGTTGCCGAAGCAGAGATGCACCGCGCGCTGAACCTTGATCCTGTCGAGAATGCGGTTGATGGCCTTGGCGGCGAGCTTGGCGTCTTGCGGATTGCCGGTGACGTTGGCCTCGTCCACCTGAACGCAGGCGCAAGGCAGGTCGGCTACCTGCGCCGCCAAAACATCGGCGATCGCCAGGGTCAGCGATTCGAAGTTCCGGTAATGGTTGTCGAGCAGGGTTCTGGAGAGCATGTACGGGCTGGTCACTGTGAACTTGAACGGGCCGCCAGCCACGGCTGCGGCCGCGTCACAGTCGGCTTGAAGATTCAAACTCCCCTCGCCAATCGCCGTATGCACCGCGCCAGCCGGCCGCCGGCGAAAGTTCATGGGAGCCAGCGTCGCGAACGCATCCCAATCCGACTTGCCAAGCCGGGTTTCCACTCCAGACATCGAACCCACGAAATAATCGATCATGCCGTTGGTGTCGGGATGATTGATATCGAAGCGGTAGAGCTCGCCATCGGTGGGCAAATCGATTCCAGCCTGCCTTTGGATATTGAAAACGACCCGCGTTGCGTCGCTGCGGGCCTGGTCGCTCGGCAGAGCTACCAGCCAATCGGGCAGGGGATAAGAACCCACCGTTGTCGTGAGGATTCGTGGCCCCGCCGGAATCGTTTGTTGTGTCATAACTGCTTTGGTACCACCCGAAGGCCCAATTGTCAACGGGTGGGCCCGGGCCTGCTCCGGTTACATGTACGTCAGTTTGAGCGGTCGGCCAGGACAAGACTGTAGACGCGCGCTTCTGAGCGAGCGTCCGGGGCGCGACTTGCCGGCGCAGACGGTCGAGACGTTAACCCAGTCGTGTTCCCAACGGATGCCGCCGTTGGCGCTGACGTAACGGATTTCGAAGCGATGGCGGTATCGTGGGCCTGGAAGAAATCCACGATGGTATCTGGAACGTCTACTTCGGTCCGCTCAAGCCCGGTTGTTTCCTGGAGCGCCACCGCCGCATTGAGGATGCCTATGGTAGATTGCTTCGCAGCCAATAAGTGTTACCTATGTCCCCGGCCGCTCACCGACAGCCATTTCCTTGCTTCTTGTGTACTCCGAAAAACTTGAACCTCGAACGGGACATATCGAAGGCTTGCGAAGATCTGAAACATTCTGCTTAGACCGTAATCAACTTCCTTTGAGCAGACGATCGCTGTCCGCCCTCCTTTTCTGCTGTCGGCGAATGGTGCCCCCCGTTCTATGAGCAACTGCAAATCAGCACTCGAAAGACCTGCCAGACTTCCTTCCCTAAAATCCCACAGGACAAGCTGAGTCGGCTCTCCGCTCAGGAACGAAATAACTTGACCTAGCACCTGCTCCGCATCGACTTCGCCCGCAACAGTAACTACTGTTAAGTCGTTCTCAGCTTCAATCGAACTGGTGATATGACCCATACCCTCTTAACCTTTCCTGACGCATCAGCTTCGATTCAGGTCTTCCGCCGCGCCGCGTCACTATCGCTCACAGCAATGTAACGGCTAGCCGGTGAGCCGCCGCGCTTTTCAGCGGTCGGTTGGAAGCGGGTTATGCGGCCCTACTATCGCCCGATTAAACTCAGGGCACGAGCCAGTATCTTTTGGACTACTTCAGACTTCGCATCGGCGTAATTCTGAGTTTGCTTCCAGGTTCGTGCTGCTAATTCGCGTTTAGCCTCTTCATATAACCGCCGGTCATCCTTGTGCACCCGGAGCCAATCGCGGAATGCCAACATTCGGTCGATTTCCTCGCATCCGGCCGAGAAAACGTGAAGATTGCCGTCTGTATGGGGCGTCTTCAGCAGGCGGTGCTCGAACCACTCGGGCTCACGAATTCTCAGCACAAAGCCGTGCTCCTCGAGTGGAGGGACATAGGATGACTCGTCGGCAGAATTGGATACCGCCAGAACCATATCGACGACTGGTTTCGCCGACAGTCCTGGAACTGATGTTGAACCTACGTGCTCAAGAAGCAATATCTTTTCGGAGAGTGCATCACGAATTCGGTCGGCGTGCCGCGCAAACTCTGAAGGCCAGTCTGGATCGTAGGGTGCTAGATAGATGGTGCTATCCAGGGGCTCTCGCTTGCCGATCGTTACTGCGACAAGATACTCCTCGGTCGTGGCGATCCTGCCCATAGAGCCTTTTACGTGATCAGTGTCTTTCATTTTCAGAGTTCCCTCAACGAACGGGCGTTGGGAACGGGCGATGACCGCATAACGGTTTGCCGCTCAGCCGCCGCGCTTTTCAGCGGTCGGCTGGAGGAATCGTTAGGCCTGATCGAAACTTTCCCTGATGACCCCTGCCAGGTCGACGAGCAACCGGTCACCCTGTCCACTGTATGAGGAGCCGTGCATCACGGCCAGGGTTTCCGGCTTCAGGTCGGCCAGCGAGCGCAGGACTCCTTCGGTCTGGCGGGTGTAAGGCATGTAGCCGGCCAGCGGTCCTTGCTGCAATTGTTGCATCGCTTTCCGCGTCGGTCCGGTGAGGTCCGAAGTGGTGAGGGCCTCGACATTGCCGAAGTGATGAAAAAGGTCGGAACAGAACAACGTTTTGCGCGTTTCTTCGAACAGGACGCCCGCGTCCCATCCGTGTGGAATATGCGGCGACCGATAGAACCGATACCGATACTTACCGGTGGTCAGGATATCGTCGGGCGTCATGCCGCGCGCGGGGCGAATGGAGAAATCATCCACGCTCACAAGCTTGCCGACCAGAGTGCAGACGGGTTGCGCTTCGGGCGCGAGGCGCAGCCACTCGTTGAGGCCGCCGCATTCGTCCGACTCAAAGTGGCTCCAGGCGATATGCCGGAGCTTGGCAGGGTCCATGAGCTTGGCCACCGCTTCTCGCAAGGCCGGGAACATCGCCTTCAGCCCCGCGTGAAAGAGCAGCGGCTCTTCGTCGCGCACGAGGAAATGATTGAACTGCATGTCAAAGTCCGGAACATAAATCGAGAGCCGGAAAAGGTCGGGGGCGATTTCGTTGATGGTGGTCATGGGATCTACCTGGTTTGAACGAATATGAAACTATGCAGATAACTGGTACAAGCTGGCCTAACGGTACGGCTAAGCTGACCGGCTTCCCACTGCTGTGAAGCCGGAGAGAACTGTCGAGAGTCTCGCTGCTGTTCGGTTGGGCACATCTCGACTTTAGTCTTGTCTGCAAGCGCCTGGTTTATGCAGGAACGTCGATATACTCGACGTGGCTGACTGGTTCGGGAATCGGCAAGCCGTCTTCCCGCATGCCGCGGAGATGCATCTCTATGGCTTGGCGAATTTGCTGCTCCGTGGCCTCTCGAGTCGGACCCGTAGCGACGCAGCCTGGAAGATCGGGAACATAGGCCGCATAGTTCCTCTTGGCCTTTTCGATGACAATGGCGTAGCGGATTTTGTGTCTTTTCATTTTTTCAGACCTGCCTGTTTGAGGATGCTATTCAACGTGCCAGGCGGGAGATCGTCGCTTGGTTTTCCCGCAACCGTAACTCGTCCGACCTTCCTCGAATGTTTGAACTGGCGGTGGCTACCTTCAGTCGCGACCAGATACCAGCCGTCAGATTTCAGCAAGATCAGCACATCGCGCACCTTCATGCGTAGACTCTAGTGCGGACTTCAATGCCGGTCAACGGAAACGCCCAACGGCTCAAGCATCAGCCGCCCGCCGCTGCCTTTGGCAGCTGGTCGGCTGGATGCCCGGGTTGGATGTCAGTTCGCGTCTGCACCAAGACTATGATGCTTCGCCCTTCTCGAACCGCCGAACAATGTCCGTGTAGATCGCTTCCGCGAACTCCTGAAACTCAAAAAGCATGAACAGCGGTTCAGTGATTCTTCGCACGTCATCGACAAGTGTTTCCTGCATCTTCCCCAGCGTTACCACGATCTCGGATTCGGAGATCGACTCGTGGCTAACCTTGGGGAACAGCCGCCGGTTGCCACCCGCACTGCTCAAGGTGCGGCCCGCAAGACCACGATGTGATACACGCACGCTAAGATTCGCTTCGAGCGACGCTCCCAAGTGGGTATACAGGTTCGAGGCGAACATCAGCGCCTCAGCGACACGAACTATGCGAGTGTTGAAGAAAATCAAGTTCTCGCCTCGCTCGTCTTCAAAGAGGCTTTGGAGCAGATAGAAGTCGCCATTGCGCCGAATTGCCCAGTAATCGTAGCTCTGGCGGCCTGACAAAGACTCCTGGGAGATAGCGATCTCGGCACGTATGCTATCACCGTACGGACGTGGCTTGTACTCATCACGGTTCTCAAGCGTCACCGCAATCGGCCAACCGAAAGTATGGATCTCCGACTTACGAACTGCATTTAGCAGATCGAGTTGCGATTTCGCCAACTCACCGTGAAGCCCAAAGCGCAGCTCCATGCAACCAGCGAGACCAATCTGTGCCAGGCCCTTTTGCGCGATAGCCTGTTCGGTCTCGAACCAAGGCTCACTGAGGACTTGCCGCCCAGCCCGGGTAACCCCGGTTGGACCTACGACTCGTGCTGGCTCTGCTGGTCTAGGTAACTCGCCAGAGAACGGATTTGCGCCAAGCGGCGGTTTGACTAGTCGCGGGGCTCCAAGAAGTTCTCGAAGAAGATCCTCGCGCTTCGACTCATAGGCGACATCATCAGTGAAGTCGAGATAAAGCCGCGGTCCAAGGAATCGCGGAACCCGTACTTCGGCCGCATTGTTTCGAACCAACGGAATGAACTTTTTGGTATCTATGTTTTGAACGACCTCAGCAGTAACGATGAGGCGTTCGAAGCCGACCCCTCCGGAGCCAGCCTCTGCCTTGCTGACATAGTTGCTGGAGCAAACGAGAAGTACGCGATCGGCCTCCAAGATGCCCTTCTGCATGAACGCGACCACGTCTTGGCCGGGAACGAGTTCCCATTGGTTCAGTGTTGCGTCTACGCCGCGCTCGCGCAGATGAGTGGCAAGCCGAAGGACCCACCCTTTGTGGTCCTCAGAATCGTGCGAGTAAGAAATGAAGACAGATGGGGCTTTCACGTAGTCTCCTTACTCAATGACCCCCAACGCCCGACCGGAGCCAAGCCCGGTCAACTCGTGTTAGGCGCCCGGTACGGCCTCGTAAGCACCCTGTCTCTTTCGCCACAGGATGTAGGCGACCACAATGATCAACGGCAATTCCAGAAGCACCCACCCAGCCGTGGTGCCGATGACGTTGAGGATGCCTGTCGTGTTCCAAGGAATGTCGAGCAATTCGTATATGTCACCGAAGATGCCACCGGTGGAAAGCGCGACAACAACAAGCTGCCAAACTACTGCTAGGGTGAGGATCAGTCGCAATTTTGTCTTCTTGTTGCCCATGACGTTGGAAGCAGCCTAACGGCTGAGTTAAGCGGCCGCTGCTGACTACGGCGTGATGTTAACGCAACCCGTCGCAACGGTCCGCTTGAACGAATGGTTAGCTGCCGTAAGCGATGGGAAGCTCTGGGACAAGCTGGCCAGTGCGAACGGACTCGATAGCAGCGAGACGAAGTTGCAGCTCTTTCTCATTGAGCACTCCCGAGCGGTAGAGGCACCGAAGAAAGTCTTCAGCAGGGTGGTCCCCTTTTGCCTTGTTGCAGCCATGACAAGCGACAACGATGTTCTTGTATGAGTTGTCCGATGCGTCTTTTTGCGGGCAGACGTGGTCGAGTTCGCAGTTGTCTTTGCTCAGCTCTTTGAGGCAATAGAAGCAGGCACCACTCTGTCGAGCAAGCAATGCGACGAGATATTGGCGATTTGCAAAGAAATCTATGGATAGCAAATCAAGCGGTGCGCTTGGCGCGGCTTGGCGCGCCAAGCCCGGCAGTTCGGATGGAAGAAAGACGCGGATGCGATGCCCAAGCCGAGTGCGCTCTTCTATGCGAAGGCAGCCTTTGTGGTGCAGTTCGCGAATGACCTCGCGGACTTTAATGTCGCTGATGCCTGTTGCCTTGGACAGTGGGCTGATAGCGAATACCGCAGATTCTTTTCCATTAAGCCTAGTATGACGTAGCAAATGATAGTAAAGCGACCGATCGTAGGCGCTGAGGTGAAGACCTGGGACGAGTAGGTCTTCAACCTCCGCGTAGATTGCTCCCCAGTCGATCTGCACAAGTCCTTCCATAGGCAGCTAACAACGTTTAGCACTGTAGGCTCCGCTGCCCACAGCCTAAACGCTTAAAAGTTTTACTGCCAAATCCATAGGAAATATTGCATTGAAACCACTTGTGGTCCGTCTCCGTGGGCACTGGGCGGGATTAGGCGGCGCAGCCTAATCCCTTAGCAACCTGAGGGCACCAGCGGCTCGATCAAAAGAAACGAAACAAAACGCCCCGCAACCACCTTCTACTTTTCCAGGACTCCGCGCAGGTAGCCGATGGCGCGAGCTGCCGAGCTTGGGCCATCAGGGACATAGTCGAAGGGCTCCACGCCAACTGTGCCCGAGTATTTGTGGCGTCGAAGCGCCGCCAGGATCGGCGCAAAGGCAAGATCTCCTTGCCCCGGGCCGCGGCGGTTGGGATCGTTAGCGTGAAAGTGAGCAATGATGCCCTGGGGCATCCAGCGATCAACGAGCTCGGGGATGAGGAGATCTTCGGAAGAGCCAGCAGCGCAGCAATCGATCATGGTTTGTAAGGCCGGATTGTTGACGGCCTTGAGACATTCCGCAGCCTCGGATACCGAATTGATGAGATTCGTGTCACAAGTAGACAGCGGCTCGATGCAATAGACCGCGCCTACAGACTGGGCTTCGGCTGCTGCGGCTGCGAAACATTCACAAGCGCGTTTGACGGCTTCCTGGCGATCGTCGTTCTGCCCCACGTTGCGCTGCTGGGGAGAGCCGTGAACCAGAGCCTTGCCACCCAGGTCAACGCAGAGTCCTACTAGACGCCGCATGACCTCGACGGTTTGCTTGCGGACCGGTAGATCTGCGGTCGTGATGGAAAGGCCCTTGGGGGTGACCAACAGCCAATGCAGGCTGGTGATCTCGATGCCGGCGTCGGCGGCAGCCCGTCGCAGGCGCTGGCGTTCCGCGGAGCTCAGCAAATGGGGATTTTCTCCAAGAGTAAAGGGTGCCAACTCCAGACCTTCGTAGCCGGCCTGCTGTGCAAAACCACACTGCGCCGAGAACTCCAGATCGCGAATGACTTCGTTGCATAACGAGAATCTCAAGCGTCAATACCCCCTTGATTGGCTGGATAGACTGCATCTTACGCAAGTTGAGCGGAATATGAGACTGGAAAGTGCTGGGCGCGGACGGTCAGAAGGGAAGGGAAGAGTGATTCGGCGATACGTTTGTAATCGGATTGGTGAGACCGCCGCGTCAGATGGACGACGACTTCGATGCACATCGTGATCTACGGTTTGCCTGAAACTGCCCCTTTGGTGGACTCCGAGAGCACCAGGGTGTCGGCCCACTTAGCGATGGTTTGAGCGACTTGCGCCTCTTCGCCGGCATACATGTGGTCGGCGTTCTGAATCATGACCGTGTTCACGCGACTGGGGCCGCTCGACTGACGCTGAATTGAAGACTTGAGTAATTCCAAATCCGCCTCCGTTCCAACATCGCCTTTCGTGCCGAAGAAGGCGAGAAGCGGACAACGGATTTGCGTGATGCCTGCGTTGGTCGTCTGCACTCCAAAAAAGTCCTTGAATTGAGGAGGCGTGCCGGCGATATCCAGAAACGTTGCTGCGCTAACGAAGGATGGAAACGAGCGTTTTGGATCGCGCACCAAGTCCTCTCCCTGGCCATCCGCCATCAAGCGAGTCGCTTGCGCAAGCTGTTCAGGATCGGTTGGCCTTGTATCTGCGCGAACCGCTCCGGAAGCGAGCACCAACCCCGCAACACGTTCGTCGTGCTTCTCCGCCTGGTACCTCCGAACTGCTGACCAGCCCGCGCTGTGCCCAACCAACGCCACCTTCTTGAATCCTCGACCTTCTGCGAAATCGATCCAGGCGGCGAGATCCCGTACTTCCTCACTTGCCACTCCCCAATAACCCCCGCCGCGGATTCGCTTTTGTCCTCGCCAAGCGGCGACAGTACCAAGGTCATGCATGCGGGTGTTGGCTGTGATGCAGGCATAATTGCGTTCCGCGAGGGCTCGGCCAATCATGACGTACGTCGGGTAGTAAAAGTTTACTCCAAATCCGTGAATCCAGATGACGGCGACGGGCTTGGCTAGATCCTTCGGCGGAGTAAAAATCGCCCCACCATTGACGATGTCGTCGCTCGACCGAACATAGACAAGTTCTTCAGGAAACTTGCCAGCGGTTACTGTTCCGGCGCGCGGCACCCTCCATTGCCACCATTGCCAAAGAAGAAAAGTTGTCCCCAGCAGGGTGACCACCAGAGCTATCGCGCTAAGCTGAGAGCGTGTGATCAAGGCTTGTTTGCTTTGTTGAGTTCAGTTCCGCTGCTGCACAAGTGCTGTTGCCCTGCCGCGGCGATCGCTGGGTGACAGTGTCTCTCCTGATCGAAGGATGGTTGCATGCAGCCGCGTTCGGTTTCAACGGAGTCATGCTGCGCCGCGCGACGTTCGACGCCAATCTTTCGATTCTGAAAAACCGAACGAACGTCTAGTTCACCGACGCGGGGACGGTGCATTTGCGACCCGGAACGGACGACAGGTTTACTTTTGCAGAGCGATTCTTTTCAAAAAGTTCGTATCTTCAAAAACGGTCGAGAGGACCCTTCGATACTCTCCGTCAGACCCTAAGGAGTTGCCGACTTCCAGGAAGGTCGCAAGCAGTTCTGGATTACCCACACAATCTTTGGCCATCTCCACGAGGACCGTCGCTTTTTCGCCGTCAGAAGAAATTGTTTTGGCTGATTGCAACACGGACAGTAGTGTTTCGACGGCAGGCTTCTCCTTTAGGAGGGCAGATAAGACTCGGCGACTCTCGCCATCCGACTGCAGGCTGTCCATAGCCTTAAAGAAAGCGGCGCGCAGGGCTGCGTCCTCCTGATAGTGCTTCGTCATTTCCACAAGCAAGCTCGCCTTTTCTCCGTCGGACGATATGCGAGCGACCGATTCGAGCACTTGAACCAGATCTTCACGACTGGGTTTTGCATTCCGGAGAAATGTGGACAAGGTGTGGCGGCGCTCACCGTCTGAACGCACGGTGTTGAGGGCTCGGAAGAAAGCCATGCGGACAGAATCGCCGCTGCCATACCTCGAGGTCACTTGCTGAAGCAGCCTCGACTTTTCACCGTCGGAGGAAACTCCTTCGACGACACCCAGGATCGCATCCAAGTCCTTGCCGGATGTGTCCGGCTTCTCCAACAGGTGCGACAGAAATCTGGCTTTTTCACCATCGGAATGGACCGTGCTGACTGATTGGATCAAGCTCTCGTGCACGGTCGGGTCACTCCAGAAATGAGTTGCCAGGTTCCTGAGAAGCGCAGCCTTTTCCCCATCGGACGAGATTTCCTCAGACGCTTGGCGGATCATTCGTTGCTTTACGGCAACGTCCAATGAGCCAGACTTAAGCAATTCTTCAATATAAAGTCGCTTGACATGATTGCGTTTGATGCGCGAAACCTCATCCAGAACGGCCACTGGCCCCTGACGCTGCAGGATGCGCTGGGCCCTGGCGGCTGCGCCATAGCCGTCATCCCGGATCAGTCCCTGAAGCAGGTTCTGAAACCAGGCTCGCGCTTCGGCGTCAAAGTTACGGGGCTCGCCTCGATAAGTGTAGGACCGGGTGAGTTTCCCGTCGGGCGCAGGCTCAATCTGCAATCTGCGCGTCGTCAACCCCTTTTTTTCCTGAATGACGAAGTGACCTCCTGGAGAGATGCTGAGGATGTCGCGCTCGTCGTCTGTGAATTCAATCTGTCCCGTCGAAGCGACTTGCAATCTGCGATAGCCATCCGATGAGTGATGCTGAAACTCGCCCACCAGTTCATCATCAAAACGGCTGCAGCCCACTGACAACAACAGAGCCAGCAGTATCGGAAGGTTTCGAGCACGGAAACGATTCTTCATTGAACCTCCTCTTACTCTACCTGTTCCGCTACTCCCAGGTTCGTTCTCATGGAATCCACGAACGCTGAGGAACGAAGCCGCAGCGACCAGACCGAGGGTCAGGATACCCGCAACCGAAAGCAACCCGACCAACCCGGATTGAGAGACAAGTGATTCCCATCCCGTGTTCAGCCAGACCATTCCTCGCTCGAGCTGCGTCCACTTTGCAAACAAACCAAAGACAGCTGCCAGGGCCGCGACTCCCCAAGCGACCCACTGGAAGGTTTCGACTGGCCTCAATGCTTCGGCTGTGCTTGCCCGTTTCTGGGCGAGATTTGCCTTGAGCCAGATCACCCGGGCATCTGGCAATGGGTGACTTTTCTCTTCCGCAGCGGCCAGCGAATGCATCCAGCCGGCAATCTGAACCGTCTCCTGACAGGAAACGCAATCGGTGAGATGCGTTCGTAATGCGTCTGTCCAAGAGCCGGTTTGAACGGCAACGGCAATCGATTGTTCATGCAAACACGAGGTGTGTTTCATGGTCTTTCCTCCGGACTCAACCCCCGGCGCTTCAAGATCTGGGAAAACTTCTGGCGGGCGCGAAAGAGCAGGACACGAATGCTCTTTTGTTTCAGGCCTAATGCTGCCGCAATCTCTCGATGTTCCGATCCTTCAACGTAGGCCAACCAGAGCAAAGAGCGTTCCATCGGCTTGAGCAGCTGAAAGGCGCGCGACAAGTCGCGGCCGACAATGACGGATTCATCCGCGGTTTTTTGATCGGACGGCGGCTCCTCGCGAAACTCGTCGTCGGAGTGGCTGGCAACCACCAATCGCTGTTCGCGAGCATTGGTGCGCCAATGGTCGGTTATCAGATTCGTGGCGATCTTGTACAGGTAGGCTTTACGAAGCGCCGCATCGTCCTTCAGGTCGGGTGCCCGCAGAAAGCGAAGGTAAGTTTCCTGCAGGAGGTCGTCTGCCAGTTCTGGTTTACCGCAGGCCTTACAGATGAAGGACCACAGAGGCCGGGAGGTCTCTGAATAGAAGGCGTGGAAAGCCGCTTCGCTCATTACCAAGCTTCGTTCGGCTTTGGACGTGTTGTCGGCGACTTTTTCGCCCAAGGCGCTTTCCACGAGGATCTGAGGCCAAATCATCATGCAGTACATTCCTGCGAAGTCATTCAGCTATTCCTAGGTTTGTCAGACTCTGTTACTCACTTGCTGTCAACAAAGTTCCAAAATTCGATCAAGTCTGAAGCGGCTCCCTCTCCCGGTTGTGGGGAGAGGGTGGCCAGAGGCCGGGTGAGGGGCTCACTACCACGCGGAGACGTTGCCCCTCTGTGGTATGAGGGCGCCGGCTGCTCTGGGTTACGATTGCGAGAACAGCTCCTTGCTTCTGACAGGCTCTTTGACAGCGAGAATTCCCATTGACTTGGACAACCGATAGGAGGCGCCGGCAGAAAGCAGGAAACCGACTCCTAACGACAGTCCAACAATGCCAATGACCATGAACACATCTCCGGGGTCATCCCGATGGAACTTGAAAGCCAGCGAGAGGAAACCGAAGCCAAGCAACGTCAGTATGATGCCCTTCTGAACGGATCCCAGAATGCGCTCGGTTGGAGACCCTTTGGAAGCCGGGGGCTCGATAGTTCCCAATGACAAAGCCTCTACAAACTGTTTGCCACCCTCAGTTTGGCAAAACTCAACCACTTCACGGCCTGATCCCAGCCGATCAAGCAGCTTTGTTTGCAGATCCGCCCTCGCCCGTATCAATGCGCTTGACTTGCGTCCATTGAATGCGGCTGAGAGGATGAAATACAAGCCTGTCATAAAGGAAACTAGAACAATGGTGACTGCTATCGCTTCCGGCATACTTACCTCCTGCCTTGAATGTCCAGCCCGTTCTGGGCGTTCGGTTTAGTCGAGAGTACCTGGTCAGGCAATGTCAACTTCTATCTGGCTAAACGTTTGACTCGCAGGTGAGGTTAACAGGTTTCTTCACGCAGCAAACTGAGACTGGACAGCTCTCTATCAATAAAGCTCTTTTGAAGAAGCTGTTACCCGCTCTATACTGCATCGCCGAAGAACGAGCTTTCCACCTCTCAGGGTCTTGCCGTGTGCCTCTAGACAGGTCGCCTCAAGCTGTGCCCGCCGAGGATTGTGCGAGGTGTCTTGATGGGTCGCAAGGAAGTGTTGATATCCAAAAAAACCCGCCGGGATTTCTTGCAATCCACGGCAGCTGCATTAACGGCGCAAACGATCTTGTCCGGCAAGGCTTCGGCTGTGTCACAGAGCCCGGTTCGCCCAGTCGGAGTCACCTCTGCGGTCACCACCGATTCGGATGTTGGTTCGCTCTTTCCGTTCATCCAAAGTCAGGCCCCGAAGGAGTTCAAGCTCTCCTATCTGCGCCCTGAATACAAGTCAGTTGCTGGCTGGAAGAAAGTGGCTCGCAGGAAGCTGCTGGAGTTGCTGCACTACTCGCCAGCCAAGTGCGATCCGCGCGCCGAAACTGTTGAAAAAGTGGACTGCGGCGAGTACGTTCGCGAGAAGGTCTACTTCAACACGACTCCCGACATCCGCGTCCCAGCCTATGTGCTGATCCCAAAGAATGCGCCCCAGCCAGCCCCGGCCATCGTGGCTCTGCATGACCACGGTGGATTCTACTTTTGGGGAAAGGAAAAGATTGTTGAACTGGAGAGCGTTCATCCGGTGCTGGCGAAGTTCAAAGAGACGTCCTATAGCGGAAAGAGCATCGCTTCAGACCTCGCTCGCCAAGGCTACGTGGTGATTGTCATCGACATGTTCTACTGGGGCGAGCGACGTTTGCTGCTCGATGACGACCAGGCTGACTGGCGCGAACGGCCGGCCAGCATTACGGCCGAGAGGATTCGAGCCTTCAACCAGCGGGCAAGTCAAAACGAACAGCTTCTGGGTCGGACCATCTTTGCCGCCGGTTTTACCTGGTCGGGAGTGATGTATTGGGACGACGTTCGAACCGTAGACTATCTGACCACCCGGCCGGAGGTGGATAGGAATCGGATCGGCTGTGTCGGCCTATCGGTGGGCGGCCTGCGAAGTTGCCATCTGGCTGCGTTGGACGACCGCATCAAAGCAGCCGTCGCCGTGGGCTGGATGACCTCTTTCCCAACTCAGTTGCGCAAACAGGTCAGAAACAGCATCGGGTTTACGAAGATCGTGCCCGGCTTGTATCAATACCTCGACTATCCCGATGTGACCTCGCTGGCGATGCCCGCAGCGTTCCTGGTGATCAATGGCAGCAAGGACGCTCTCTTCGCGCAGGATGGCGTGCGGGCCAGCTTTGACAAGTTGAATGCCTGTTACAAGAAAGCCGGCATCCCGGACAAATGCCGAACCCGGATGTATGACACGCCGCACGAGTTCAATTCAGAAATGCAGGCCGAGGCGTGGGAGTGGCTCAAGAAATGGCTGTGATCCGACTCAAGCACATCACGAATCGTGATCAGGCGGGATGTCAAAAATGAACGAACAGAACGCCCAACGAGGGTTTCCGCCGACAGGCGCATGAACTTCGCGAGCTCTAAGGAAAAGTCGCGGGCAGGAGCCCGCGTTCCTTAGAGAGCCCCTACATGGGCGGCGGATCGAAAGCCCAGGGTAGAAGAGGTCGCAGGACGTGGCCTCCTTCGACCCTGGGAAATGAGAACACCCTGTCACTTCGCCCCTCTCCCCAAGCGGTACTACCGAACCGGCCAGGCCATCGTGCGCGGAGAGGGGGATGAGAGGGTGAGGCTCCTCCTGCGCTCAGGTGGTTGTTGCGCTATTCAGAGTGATTCGGACTAGCAGAAGGGAACCCACTCCTTGAACATTCCGGCGATCTCGCTGACTGCGCTCTTCGTCGCCATCGCGGTGAGCTGTGTTTCACGCCTGAACGTCGGATTTCTTTCGTTCGCTTTCGCGTTCGTTATTGGACTGGGTTTCGCCGGGATCAAGGTTTCTGAAGTAGCCGCGGGCTTTCCGGTTTCGCTCTTTCTCACGCTTGTCGCCGTCACACTGCTTTTTTCGCAGGCGCGAGTGAATGGCACGCTGGACAAGCTGGCAAGGTTTTCGCTGAGACTGTCTCGTGGCAACGCTGGCGCTATACCCATGGTTTTTTTCGGACTTGGGTTGCTTCTTGCCATGATTGGCCCGGGGAACATCGCTGCCACCGCGCTGTTGGCGCCCATCGCGATGGATGTTGCGGCGAAGGCAAGCATTCCCGGATTCCTGATGGCAATCATGTTGGTGAATGGAGCCAATGCAGGCAGCCTTTCTCCCTTCGCTCCAACCGGTCTGATTGCCATTGGCTTGCTGAAGAAGATTGGCCTCCAGGGTGTCGAGTGGCAGAGTTTCTTCAATACCTTGGTTTCCCATTCGCTGGTGGCTTTCCTCGGCTACTTTGCCTTCGGTGGGATCAAGCTCCTCCGACGGCAGGCTCCCGAAGGGCAGGCAGAGTTACACCGCGAAACTATCGAGCCGTTTGATCGTAAACAGCGTCTGACACTGGGAGTGATTGGCACGTTGTTTGCCGGCGTGGTTGTTTTCCATGTGGACATCATGGTTGGCGCGTTTGTTGGCAGCGTTGTGTTGTCTCTGTTGAGGGCCGCTGATGAGGAACAAGCGATCAAAGCCATTCCCTGGGGAGTGATCCTGATGGTTTCGGGTGTCACGGTGTTGATTGCGCTCATGGAGAAAACTGGCGGCATGGATCTGTTTACGAGCATCCTGGCGCGCTTTTCAACACAGGCAACCGTAACCGGCATCATTGCGTTCGTCACCGGAGTCATCTCCGTTTACAGCAGCACCTCTGGCGTCGTCTTGCCTGCATTTCTACCGGTGATTCCCGGCCTCATCGTGAAACTGGGGGGCGGCGATCCGCTGGCAATTGCCTCTTCGATTATTGTGGGGGCCAACCTCGTGGATGTGTCGCCGCTGTCTACGCTTGGGGGCCTTGTGTATCGCGCACGCACCGCCGAACGAGGATCGTGCAAGGCTCTTCAATCAACTGCTGGCCTGGGGCCTATCCATGGCTGTTGTCGGCGCGATCGTGTGCTTTATCCTCTTTGGCGTACTTTGGTAATGTCTGTCCGCGAAGGCAATCCACGAAGGACACGAAGCGACACGAAGAGGAAGGATGAAATGACGAATACGGATTTCAATGACGAATGTCTAAGCACGAATGACGAAAGAAACCCTTGGGTAAAGCGAATGACTAATGACGAAATCCTAATGACGAAGGAATGACGAAGCCCTAATGTCTAAGTCCAGGTTTTCGTCATTCGGATTTTGGATTTTCCTCGTCATTCGTGCTTAGTCATTCGTCATTTCGTCCAGCACTTCAGACTTAGGTCGTTTGGGTTTTCGCTTGGCTTCGTGATTCTTAGTGTTCTTCGTGGACAAATCCTGATGCCCAACTTGCACTACCGACATCGAGCGTGAGCTTCAAAAGGAGATCGAAGGCGAGGTGCGCTTCGATGCTTACACAAAGGCTCTCTACAGCACCGACGCAAGCATCTACCAGATTGAACCCATTGGTGTGGTGATCCCCAGACACCAGGAGGATGTGGTTACTGCTGTACAGTTGGCCGCCAAGCACAGGTTGCCCATACTGCCTAGAGGTGGCGGCACCAGTCTCTCCGGGCAGACGGTTGGCCACGCCATTCATCTGGACTTTTCGAAGTACATGAATGAAGTCCTGGAGTTCAACGCGGAAGAGCGTTGGGTGCGGTTGCAGCCAGGCCTGGTGCAGGATGTGCTCAATGCCTACCTGCGTCCGAAGGGTTTCCTGCTGGGTCCTGACACGGCCAGCAGCAGCCGGGCAACGCTCGGTGGAATGATGGGAAACAATTCGGCTGGCGCTCGCTCTGTTCTGTATGGGAAAACGATCGACCACGTTCTCGAAATGACGGTGGTTTTAAGCAACGGTGAGCGAGCTCGGTTCGATCCGGTCCAACCCCAGGAACTGGCTGAGCGAATGAAGGGTGACCGGCTGGAGAACTGCTTGTATCGTGAAGTACAGGCTCTCGCACAACAGAATAGACAGGAGATTGAACGGCGTTATCCCAAACTGATGCGGCGCGTGAGCGGCTATAACCTGGATGAATTCACCAAAGATCAGCCATTCAACCTGGGAAGGATGGTGATCGGATCAGAGGGCACTCTCGCTGTAGTCACCGAAGCCAAGGTGAAGGTCATGCCACGGCCCAAGCTGACCGCCTTGGACATCGTGCATTTTGGTTCGCTGGTGGAAGCGGTAGAGTCATCGCAGGAGATACTGGCATTTAAGCCGGCCGCGATGGAACTGATGGACAAGATGATTCTCGATCTGGGCCGCCAGTCGTTGGAGTCTTCGCGCCGGATGGGTTTTGTGCAGGGGGATCCCGGCGGAATGATGATTGTCGAGTTTTATGGAGATACCCGGGAAGAGCTGCAGGCGCGGATGGAGGCGATGGAAGAGAAGTTGCGGCGACAACGCATGGGTTATGCCTTCACGCGGGCCCTGGACCAAGAGCAGCAGCAGAACATCTGGAAGTTTCGCAAGAGCTCGCAGGGGCTCTTGATGAGTGTGCTGGGAGACAAGAAGCCGATTGCCTTTGTCGAAGATCCTGCCGTGCCTGTCGAAAACCTGCCGGAGTTTCTGCGGCGCTTTCAGAAGCTGCTGGCGGGTTACGACACCGCCGGAGGCTACTACGGTCATGCATCGGTGGGCTGCATTCACATTCGTCCGCTGATCAACCTCAAGCAGGCCTCGGAAGTGGACAAGATGCGGCGCATCACCGATGAAGTCTGCTCACTGGTGATGGAGTTTGGCGGCTCGATGAGCGGTGAGCATGGTGATGGCCTGGCGCGCAGTCATCTGAACGAAAGGCTCTTCGGGCCTGAGCTGTATCAGGCGTTTCGGAAGGTCAAGGCGGCATTTGATCCTCAGAATCTCTTGAATCCCGGCAAAGTCGTGGACGCCCCAGCAATGACGGAGAACCTGCGCTATGGGGCTGCCTATCGCACAGTTCAAATCCAGACGCACTATGATTTCACCCGAGAAGGGGGATTCGCTGGCGCCGTGGAGATGTGTACTGGGATGGGCATTTGCCGCAAGACGCAGGAGGGTACCATGTGCCCGTCGTATATGGTGACCAAGGATGAAGAGCATTCCACGCGCGGCCGGGCCAATGCGCTGCGGGCGGCGCTTTCGGGCCAGCTACCGGCGACGGAGCTGACGTCAAAACGAATGCACGATGTGCTCGACCTGTGCCTTGAGTGCAAGGGGTGCAAAGGCGAATGTCCAGCCAACGTGGATATGGCCAAAATCAAATACGAATTCCTGGCACACTACCAGGCGAAGCACGGCGTTCCTCTGCGCTCGCGAATGTTTGCCCACATCGAAACACTCAATCGTTGGGGCAGCCGGTTTGCTCCCGTGTCGAATTGGATGATGGGCAGTGGCATTATGAAGCAGCTTTTGAACCGCTTCGGAATTGCTTCAGAACGGCCATTTCCACCGTTTGCTCAGACCACGCTGCTCGATTGGTTCCGGCAACGACCGAAACCAACGGGCGCAAATCGAGACAAGGTGGTACTGTTCAACGACTGCTTCATGACCTACAACTACCCGCATGTGGGTCGTGCCGCCGTTGAGCTGCTGGAGCATTTAGACTGCGAAGTGGTCCTGGCTGACAAGGTCTGTTGCGGCCGGCCGATGATCTCCAAAGGATTGGTCGAGGACGCTCGCAGGTGTGCAAAGCACAACGTCGAGGCTTTGAAGGACTATGCGGCCCAGAATATTCCGATCGTCGGTTGTGAGCCCAGTTGTTTGCTGACCCTGCGCGATGAGTACCTCGATCTTTTAAAGGGTGAAGGGGTGAAGACGGTAGCGCGCCAGTCGTTCATGTTGGAGGAGTGGCTGGGGAAGATGCGGGAAGCCGGACAATGGAGTCCAAAGCCGCAGCACAATGGCAAGGTGTTACTGCACGGCCATTGCCATCAGAAGGCTCATATTGGAACCGGGCCATTGGTGCGCTGCCTGAAGGAGCTTGGCGGCTTCGAAGTCGATGAAGTAGATTCAGGCTGCTGCGGCATGGCAGGCTCGTTTGGTTTTGAAGCAGAGCACTACGGGCTGTCAATGGAGGTCGGGAAGCGTCGACTATTCAAGGCTGTGGAAGCTGTAGAGAAAGAAGTCACCGTCGTGGCTGCGGGTGTCTCGTGCCGCCAGCAGATCGAGCACGGCACCGGAAAAACAGCGCGCCACCCGGTCGAGTTACTAGCAGAGGCAGTGCGGAAGAGATAACCCTGGGAGAGCGGGCGTCCCGCCCGCTCTTGTGGGCCACCGAAGGAGTGCCGGTATCTCGGTGGTCGCAGACGCATGCGGGCGGGACGCCCGCGCTCCCAGGGTGGCACGACACGTCACCGGTAGCACAGACCGTGCTTTGGGCAGTCTGCGGTTTTGTCATCCCGATTTCACCGAAGCGTAGCAGGCTTCCCCAGAAGCGGGAGGACTGCGCTACGCTCTTTTATTTTCGGGGGGGAGAGCATGAGATCCAAAACAACTTACGCTCTTGTTGTTGCTGGAATCATAGCCTGTCTGGCGTGGTGGTGGGTCGCTAGGCGTCAACAGCCGTCATCGACCCCAGTACTGAAAGTCGCCGACGGCTTTGAAGTTGAGCGGGTTGCGGGTCCGCCACTCGTCGATCGCCCGATCATGGCGGACTTCGACGAGCAAGGCCGGCTTTACGTTGCCGATTCGTCGGGTTCGAACGACAAGGTCCAGAAGCAACTGGAGGAGAAGCCGCACCGCATCGTGCGGCTGGAAGACACAAACGGCGATGGCCGCTTCGACAAGAGCATTGTATTCGCCGACCGCATGATGTTTCCCGAAGGCGCCTTGTGGTACGACGGATCGCTCTACGTCTCGGCGCCACCGAGCATCTGGAAACTGACAGACACCAACGGCGACGGCGTGGCCGACCAGCGTGAAGAATGGTTCGAAGGCAAAACGCTCACCAACTGTGCCAACGATCTGCATGGCCCCTATCTCGGCCCGGACGGCTGGATCTATTGGTGCAAGGGAGCGTTCGCGGAGCAGACCCACGCGCGCGAAGGCAAACCACCGCTGGTGACAAAGGCGTCGCACATCTTCCGCCGGAAACCGGGCAGCGCTTTTGCGGAGTCGGTCATGGTGGGAGGCATGGATAATCCGGTCGATGTGGCCTTCACACCGGGCGGAGAACGGATACTCACGGCTACGTTCCTGCAGCATCCGGAAGCAGGACGCCGCGACGGCCTGATCCATGCGATTTACGGAGGCGTTTACGGCAAGGTAAACGATGTCGTGAACTCTCATCCTCAAACCGGCGAGCTGATGCCGGTGATGGCTCACCTTGGCCCGGCGGTCCCATGCGGGCTGACGCGCTATGGGTCCCGTGTTTTCGGCGACGACTATCGCGACAATTTCTTTGCCTGCTTGTTCAATCTGAACAAGGTGACACGCCATGTTCTGTCGGCCGCAGGTAGTACCTTCACGTCTCAAGACAGCGATTTTCTGGTTTCTTCCGATCCAGACTTTCATCCTACCGACGTGCAGGAAGACGCCGATGGCAGCCTGATCGTCATTGACACCGGCGCCTGGTACAAGCTGTGCTGTCCGACCTCGCAGCTCGCCAAGCCTGATGTGCTGGGAGCGATCTATCGCATCCGCCGAAAAAATGCACCTCGAATTGAGGATCCACGTGGCCTGAAGCTGAACTGGGCCGGTATGAAACCGGCCGAGCTGGTGAAACTGTTGGACGAATCGCGACCTGCGGTGCGCAGCCGCGCGATTGAGAGCCTCGGCAGGCAGGGCGGCGATGCTGTGCCGGCGCTGGTTGCAGCGCTTGGGACGTTTTCGTCTGTCGAAGCACGGCGGAATGCCGTATGGGCCTTGACGCGAATCGACGGAACGGTTGCGCGCGCGGCGGTCCGGCAAGCTTTAAACGATCCGGAAGAAACCATTCGGCAGGCGGCTTGTCACTCAGCGGCCGTATGGCGGGATGCCGGCGCACTGCCACAATTATTGGTGATGCTGAAGGACGGGACACCCGCGGTTCGGCGCGCATCTGCTGAGGCACTGGGCCGCATTGGCGACAAACAGGCGGTCCCCGAACTGCTCGCCAGTGCACCGAAGGATCGCATTCTGGAACATTCAGCAACCTACGCGTTGATTGAAATTGCAGATGCCGCAGGGACCGCACGCGGCCTGCAGGCATCCTCCAGCCAGATCCAGCGGATGGCGATGATCGCTCTCGATCAGATGAGCGGCGCGGGTCTGGATGCCGCGCGGGTCACCTCACTACTTGCCTCAGACGATCCGGTTCTAAAGGAAACCGCTTCATGGGTCGCGGGTCGTCATCCGGACTGGGGACCACGGCTGGCTGGGTTCTTCCGGTCGCGGTTGGACGATAGGAGCTTGAGCGCCAAGGATCGCGACGACCTGCACCAACAACTGGTCCGTTTTACCAAAAACAGCGATATTCAGACGCTGCTGGCTTCTGTCGCGCAAGGACCAAGCCTGCAAGAAGCGCGATTGAGTGCTCTGCGCGTCATGTCGAAGGCGCCCCTCAAGGCGATGCCTGCGAGTTGGTGTGCCAGCCTGGTCCGGGTCATGACTGAGGGAGACACCGAGCTGGTGCAGCAAGCGGTGTCGGCGGCGCGCGCTGTGCCAGTGCCCAAAGAGCAAACGGCCACGATAAATGCCGGACTCTTGCGAGTGGGAAGGGATGCCCGTGTTCCGCAGGAGGCGCGCCTCGACGCTCTGGCCGCCGTCTCAGGCGGGATTGGAGCGATCGAGCCGGAGCTCTTTGATTTCCTCAAGGCCAGCGTGAAGCCCACACTTTCGGTTGCTGCCCGTGGGTCCGCGGCCGGTGCCCTTAAGAAGTCTGCTCTATCTCCGGAGCAGCGGCTGTCTCTGGTGGATTCCGTACGGGAAGCCGGCCCCTTGGAACTACCCAGTCTGTTGGCGTGCTTTGAAGGAGCTTCTGACGAAGCGCTCGGAACCAAGCTCTTGGCTGCGTTGGAACAGTCGAAAGGACTGATCAGTTTGCGTTCTGATGTGTTGAAGCCGGTCCTGGAAAAATACCCGACTTCGGTCCAAAAGAAAGGGGAGGCGCTTCTGGCGTCACTGGAGGGTGATTCCACCACGCAGAAGGCGCATCTTGAGAAATTGATGGCCGGCTTGCAAAGCGGCGATGTCCGACGGGGTCAGACTGTGTTCAACAGCGTTAAAGCGGCTTGTTCCGCATGCCACACCATTGGCTATATGGGCGGGAAGGTGGGGCCGGACTTGACACGGATCGGCCAGGTACGCACGGAACGCGATCTGCTCGAAGCGATCGTTTATCCGAGCGCCAGTTTTGTGCGCAGCTACGAGCCGCTGGTGATTGCTACCAAGTCCGGTGATCTGCACAATGGCGTCGTCCGGCAGGAGAACGACGACGAGATTCTGCTCGCCACGGGGCCACGCACTGAGGTGCGCATCCCTCAAGATGACATTAAGGAAATGAGGCCTGGCACCGTGTCCGTGATGCCGGGGGGACTTGAAGAACAGATTTCCCGTCAGGAATTAATCGACTTGATGGCGTTCCTCAAGGGAACGCGCTGGGGTGCGCAGTGAACTCTGGGAGCGCGGACGTCTCGTCCGCATCGTGCTAGTAGACCAACCTGAAACTTCGGAAAACCAGGTGGTAATTGCCAGGCGGGCTGGATTCCGGCTCGCGCTACGCTTGGCCGGAATGACGGTAAATCGAGGTTGTCGCTATGGGTTCGCGTGAAAGCACGTCACCCCGGCGGGTCATAAGCCGGGGCGGGAATCCAGACTGATAGGGGTCAATTCCCGCATTTTTCTAAGGTTGACGTTGCTTTGCGGACAAATATCGGTTCCTGCTAACCTGCTCCTTTTCTTTTGGTTCAGGTCGTGGAGTCGTCTTCCTTCTTTTCCTTTTCCTTTTCCTCGTCCTTTTCCGCTTCCTTTTCACCGAACGTCATTGCTTTCTTGAACGAGGTGATTCCCTCACCCAAGGATTTCCCAAGTGAAGGGAGCTTCTTGGGGCCGAAGATGAGAAGCGCGATCACCATGATGATCAGCATTTCCGGCAAACCGAGTTGACCAAACATTACCGACCTCCCAAAGAGCTGGCCGCCTTCCGAAAAGCCCATTCCAAAAAAACGTCAGCCGCTTTGCATTATAAACGCGAACTTGGCTGGCAGTGAGAAAACTTGGGAAGGCCGGAAGCAACTTACTTTCTGGCCCTTTCCAGCTTCTTCTTTTGGTGCCTTCGCCTTCAGCCTTCTTCTTGTCGTGTTTCTTCTTGCCATCGGCAGCCGCTTATTTTTCTGCAGCAGGCTTGTCCTCAGCCAAAGTAGCAAAACTGAAGCTCAGCACCATCACGGCAGCGACGAGCAGGGACAACAGCTTCTTCATGTCAGATTCCTCCTTTTGGGAATCCTTCAGCCAGGCACACTTGGGCTTGGCGGAAAATGCATGATAAATATCCACAACTTCGGGCGGTCTTTCCGGGTGCACCAGGAGGGCCAAAGCCATAACTTAGTCAAAACAGGCAAAAGTCCTTAATAAATAAATGAGTTAGAGAAGGTGGTCCAACTTGGTGGCGAGTTAAAAAATTGGTACGAATGAGACCATCCTGCAAGACACAGCGAAAACACTCCTGTTTTTCCACTGAGGCATTTTGTCGGCTGAGGCGGTTTGGAAGGCTGGGTCTCTAATACGCTCAAAGTTGTTGTCGTTAAACTGGCTCTCTCTTACGTCTATAATGTTAAGAACCAACCTAACTCCAGGGTGAGTGCAGCAGCAGACTGCAGGAGCTGCTGATTTCTTCGCTGCGGAATGCCCGAGCAGGCGCTGTGAATTCAGAATCACTGACGCTGATACAAGTTGTCGCCGACAGGAGCTCTGCCTTTGACTTGAGGCGCTCCGGTCAGCTCGAAGCTAAGGTGACGGAGCTTTTCAAGATGCTCCATCGACCCGTGCTTCGCTACGTTTTAGCGATCCTGGGCGATCGGGGTAGAGCTGAAGATGTGACCCAGGACGTGTTCTTGAGGCTCTATGTCTCTCTACGTCGCGGCGAGGACATCGTTCATATTCGAGCGTGGCTGTTTCAAGTTGCCTACCGGCTGACGATGGACGTGATGCGGGCTACACGCAAGGTGGAATTCGTACAGGACGACGAGGCTATCCTGGTGCTTAACAGCATGCCGGATACAAGCGCAAATCCTGAAGAAAATCTGCTGGAGAATGAGCAAAGAGATGAGTTGCTCAACGCGTTTCACCGTTTATCCCCTCAGGAGCAAAACTGTCTAAACCTGCGGGCCGAAGGATTGTCCTACTGTGAGATTGCCTCAGTCTTGGGAATTCGCTCCTCGAGTGTAGGGAATTTCCTGGCGCGAGGCATTTGTAAGATCAGAAAGATGGTCACATGATTCGAGTTGCATGGAAAAAGTGGTTCTCCCAACTGTGGCATCCCTCGGATGAGGACTTGCTTGCTTTCTTGGATGGGGAAGCGGCGGGACGAACCTCGCGGCGGGTTCATCGTCACCTGGCCCAATGCTGGTCGTGCAGGGCTCGGCGCGAGGAATTCGACCTGTCCATCAGAGGGTTTCTGAAGAGCCGGGAGCATCTCCTCACTTCATTGTCGGGAAACGAAGCAGAGGGTGATGGCCAGATTACCAGGCAGTTCCAGTCCAAGCTTCGAAGTGCTGCCCTCGAGGAAGATCTGCGCTCACCCATGCTCAATGAAACGGCGGCAGCGAACAGAAGATGGCATCTCCGTTTTTCGTTGCCTTTCGCAGCAGCTCTTTTGGCGATTGTTGGTGTCTTTTACGGTCTCGCTCAATTCAACGACGTTGCCACAGTTTCGGCTCAAGAAATACTGCGTCGCGCTTCTGAAGAAGGAACTCGCCACATCTCGCAGGTCGCCAAGCCTGTGGTACATCACAAGGTTCGTGTAGCTCGAAGAACGACAGGCTCCCGCGCCGAGGCCCTTACCTGGGAGATTTGGAGGGACCCGGAGAACCGACGCTTTGCACAACGAGTGAGTGACGGCGATCGGGATTCGTCTCTTGCTCAAGAAAACAAGGACGAGCCGTCCCCTCTCCTGCTGGCAGAACTCCAAGCCGTCTTTCATCAGAATGGTTATGACCCAAAGAATCCTTTGTCGTCGGAGAACCACGAGCGGTGGCGCAACTCTCTGACAAACCGTTCTGAAGAGGTTTTCGAGACCTCTTTGCCGGCAGGCAACGCAGCCTTGGTGATAAAGACGGAAGCTGGCGGACCCCACTCAGCTCAGTCGATAATTCGGGCAGAGTTGGTGGTGCGCACAGGCGATTGGCACCCCGTGGAGCAGCGACTGCGGGTCCAAGGACATGAGGAGATCTTGGACTACGAGATCACCGAGCGCGCTTTTGAAGTCGTGACGCTCACGACTCTCCCCCCCGGTCTGTTCACTGACGTGACTTCGCCGTTACCGGCGACCATGGTTTCGCCACAACCAGTGTCTCGTCCTGCTGTGCTGTCCAGCGAAGGGGAGCTCCTCGCGACGGAGATTCAGGTCCACTACGCGTTGCACCAACTCAAGGCGTGTTTAGGGAAGCCGATTCACGCAAAACGCACCGCTGCCGGACGCATCGAGGTCGGCGGGCTTGTCGAAACCGCCGAAGAAAGGGAAGAGTTAAGGGCGGCCTTGAGGACTGTGCCGGGCGCGATACTCATGGTTCAGACAGTGACTGAAGCAATGCAGGGGACTGCGGCGTCCACGCTGGTTCCGGCTGAGGCCCCCGGGGCGTCCTCTGAGAACCACAGCGTGAAGGTTCGCTCTGGCCCAATGCCCCTCCGGTTGCCACTGCAACAATACTTCAGCAAAAACGGTCTGCCGGAGGAAACCGCCGATCCGGTGGCGAGCCTGTCGAATGGAGCCGTCACCCTCTCGAGAAACATCATGGTCGAAGCGTGGGCGCTTCGACGTCTGGCTGAGCGTTACCGAGGGAACCGCAAAGACAATCTGCCTCCATACGCGAGGTTGCTGCTCCAGAACATGGTGCAAGACCACATGAGTTCGCTCCGCCTCGGCGTCGAGAAGACCCGGCATTTGCTCGAGCCAGCCTTGTCATCATTGTTCTCGGACGAACCAGCGAGCCGGGGGCGTCTTGGCGATTCAATGGACTCAGGCAGAGTTTGGAGCGAGACCTGTCTCGATTTATTTGGTCGAGCCGACGAAGTCCGAGGGATTGTCGATGCGCTCTTCGCCGGGGCCGAGTCAGAAGTCCAGCCCGAGATCATGGCGCGCCGACTTTTGGAACTACTGTCCCGCTGGACAGGCCAATTCCCGAGCTTGGAAGTTGAAATTGCCAGACAGCTTTCGGCTGATTCACCGGGCCCCATTCAAAGGGCCGGGGACGGTGGGATGCCAGACTCAAGACTTCACGGCCCTAGCTGGGTCGTGATGTTCCCCGGCCTAGCCTGCTTCAAGTTCGGCTGACCCAGTAGACTGTATTTCTGCCGCAGGTTCAGCGGCTGGATGCGGCCCACTTTGTTGAATGGCAAGTGATGAGAGTTCGATTCGTTCGTTGCTTGTTTGCCGTCGCGATACTGCACTTGGTTTTCAGTGCGGCATGGGCGCAGAGTGCCCAAGTTACGGGACGAATCACGGATTCCTCGCACGCTGTCATCCAGGGAGCCTCGGTGACGGTTACCAATGTCGACAAGGGGCAGGATAGGCAGACTCATTCCAACGAGGAAGGCTACTACGCGGTGCCTCTTCTTGAACCGGGCACTTATCGTTTGACGGTTCAGATGCCCGGATTCAAGCCCCTCGCACGGTCCGGGATCACGCTTCGGGTGAATCAAGTAATTCGTATCGATCTGGAACTTGCAGTGGGCGAAATCACTGAAGCGATCAGCGTGGAGTCTTCCTCTGTTGCCGTGGATGCGGAGAATTCGGCAGTGGGTCAAGTAATCACGCAGCGGCAAGTTCACGAACTGCCTTTGAACGGGCGCAATTTTCTGCAGCTTCTCTTCCTGGGTGCGGGCGCCGTAGAAACAAACGGCGAACAGGGGACGATGCGCCAGGGCGTCGGCAATGCCATCAGCATCAATGGTGCCCGCCCGACTTCAAATAACTACCTTCTTGACGGTACGGCAAACACCGATACCGCGCTTAACACCCCGGCTGTCGTGCTCTCGGTTGATGCCATTCAGGAATTCAAGGAACAGACGGCTACTTATTCAGCGGAGTACGGCTTTAGCGCCAATCAGATCAGCATCGTCAGTAAGACCGGTACAAACGATTTGCACGGTTCGCTGTTTTGGTTTGGTCGCAGCGATGCACTGGACGCACGTAACTTCTTTTCTGCAAACAAGGCGCCGTTGCAGCAGAACCAATTTGGTTTCGTGGCGGGTGGACCTGTCGTTTTGCCCGGCACCTACGACGGAAGAAACAAGACCTTCTGGCTGGCGAACTACGAAGGGACGCGAATTAGAAGAGGGGTCGATGAGTTCCGCACAATTCCCACTCCGGACATACTGAGTGGCCGATTCACCTCAACTGTCCGGGATCCGCTCAGCGGAGATCCTTTCCCCAACAATGTGATTCCGGAGTCGCGCTTCTCACGACTAGGTAATTTGGCGCGCCAGAAGTTCTACCCAGCACCGAACATCCAGCTTCCGCAAGGCAATTACCGGCTTACGCGCTTGCTGCCTACCGACGCGAATCAGCAAACCTATCGACTGGATCAACAACTGGGAAGGTTGGGAACTGCTTTCGGCAGAATCACCGCTGGCGCGTACACGAACACTAATGCGGGCTCGGTGCTATCGATCGGCGATGTCTTCTTCCGTCAGGAATTTCTTCACTGGCAGGTAGCACATTCACAGCCGCTCGGGCAGAACGTAGTGAATCAGTTTCGTTTCGGCTATCTCGACTTTACAGCGAACCAATATGGGGCTCCTGCAGCCGAGTCTGACATCGACGCACTTGGATTGACGGGCGTCTTCGCCAACCTGTCCAAGACACAGCGTGCCTACCCGGTCATCGGGTTTCAATCCGGTGGACTTGCCAGCAGCGGTGGCACGGTGAATGCCACCATGCTCAGCAATCAACCGATGTGGGATTTGAGCAACACAACTTCGATGATTCATGCGCGCCATACTGTGAGTTTTGGAGTCAATTACCGTCGCTGGAAACTGAATCGAGACCTCGCAAACAATTTTCTCGGGGTGTTCAGCTATAGCGGCGATTTCAGCGGAGACCCGGTGGCCGACATGCTGTTGGGATACTTCCAACGCTCCGAAGTGTTTCAGCCGGCCGCCTTCAGCCGCCCAGAAGTTGCAGGCAACCCGCGTCAAATGAATTTCCAGTATCTTGGCCCCTATATTCAAGACGACTGGAAGATCAATCCGCGCCTCACTCTCAACCTCGGGCTGCGTTGGGACTTTCGCGCCATGCCCTACGAAACCAACGATCATTTTGGTTGGTGGGATCCTTCCAACCCGCAAGGCGGTTTGCTTGTTGCGGACAGAAAGCTGCAGGAGGCCGGCGTTCTTGGCGACAACAGCTTCTATGTCTATGCCGGCCGGCGCACACCCCATGATGCTTCGAAGAACGTCTGGGCTCCTCGTTTTGGCTTTGCGTTTCGTCCGTTCGACCACGGCAAAACCGTGGTGCGCGGCGGGTACGGCATCTTCTTCGATTCCTCGGAAGAACGTGAGATCGACGGATCGGCAGACATTTATCCTTACGTGAGTCGCGGGGTTTACGTTCAGTCCTCCGGACAGCCGCTTCCCCTGCGGACGACCGATCAGCTGTTCCCTGACTTCGCCGCCCCGGGTCCAGTGACGCCGGCAGCCAATACGTTTCTCGCAGTGATCCAGTCCCATCACAAGCAGAATCCTTACGCACAGCAGTGGTCCTTCTCAGTTCAACGAGCGCTCAGCAACAACACCACGTTTGAAGTGAACTACTCGGGAAACAAAGGGACTCATCTACTGATGCGACGCAACTTCGCACAGGCAACACCCTATGATCCAACCAATCCACTGCCGGTGCTGGCACGCAGGCCTTACCCGAACTTCACGGTTTACATCAACAGCGAGTGGAGCGGCAACTCCAGCTACAACGCATTCAACGCACGGCTTGAGCGGCGCACCACATCGATGGTTCTGACGTCGGTCTACACTTGGGCCAAGAGCCTCGACAACAAGTCTGCGGCATCCGGAATTGGCAATGATCTGGCCGGCTGGCAGGGATTTCTGAACAACCATGATGTCAAGCGCGACCGAGGACGCTCTGAATTTGAAGTTGATCACCGGCTGGTCTCAAGCTTCCTGTATGAGTTGCCCTTGGGACGCGGCCGGAGGTATTTCAACCAACAGTCTCGGATTGCGAACGCACTGGTGAGTGGGTGGCAGGTGAATGGCATCGTTACGTTGCAGCGGGGGTTCCCTTATTCCGTCAACGCCCGCGACATTGGCGGAGTGCTGGATAGCTTCGGGACAAATCGTGCTGACGTCGTGGCCAATCCATATCCGGCGGGCTTTCGACGCACCATCGACAAGTGGTTTAACACGGCCGCCTTTGTACAGCCTCCAGCAAGTTCGTTCGGAAACTCGGGCCGAGGGATTTTGCGGGCCGCGGGGATCAACAACTGGGACATGGCCTTCTTCAAGAACATCACTCTACGCGAACAACTGCGCATGCAGTTCCGCATGGAATCGTTTAATGCGTTCAATCACGCCCAGTGGAATGTTCCAGTGCGAGACGTGAACTCTCCTCAGTATGGACAAATCACAGGTGCTCGACCGGCTCGCATCAACCAGCTTGGAATAAAGCTGCTTTGGTGACGCAGGACTGAGGGCTGTGTCGACTTAAACGAAGTTCGCAAGTTTTCTCTGCTGGTCGACGTTCTCGTTGGCTTTGAGAGCGTCATCTCTATTCCTCAGAAGTTCTCTGCATACGAAAGGAGACTCCATGATGAGACGAATCACTTTATTCACTACTGTGCTCGCCATGCTGCTTGCCATGGCCGGCCGGTCATGGGCCCAAACCGCCACAGGTCAAATCATGGGCACTGTCAAGGACGCCAGCGGCGCGGTGATGGCAGGCGCCAAGGTGACCCTGACGAATCAAGGGACCAACCTGACTCGCGAGACCACGACTAGCGAAACCGGTGACTATGTCTTTCCGCTTTTGCCGGTTGGCGTGTACTCCGTTTCGGCGGAGCAGCAGGGTTTTAAGGTGGCCAAGCAGTCCGATATTACGCTCCTCGTCAATCAGGTGATGCGTGTCAATCTGGACCTGGCGGTGGGCGAGATGACTCAGACCGTCGATGTGCAAGCGACTGCGGCTGCGATCGATTCCGAAACCGCAGGAATAGGCCAGTCAGTCACGCAACGGCAGGTTGTGGACTTGCCGCTGAATGGTCGGAATTTCCTTTCTTTGCTGTTTATTGGCAATGGCGCGGTTGAGACCAACGGCGAGCAGGGCACGATGCGTCAGGGAAATGGGAACGCGATCAGTATCAACGGATCGCGGCCAACCTCGAACAACTTCCTCCTCGACGGGACCTCGAATACCGACACCGCCCTAGGCACGCCAGCCGCCATTTTGTCGATCGATGCCATCCAGGAGTTCAAAGAGCAGACCACCACCTATTCGGCTGAGTACGGCTTCAGTGCCAATCAGATCAACATTGTCAGCAAGACTGGCACTAATGATGTGCATGGTTCGGTCTTCTATTTTGGCCGAAACGACGCCTTCGACGCCAACAACTTCTTCAATAACGCCGCGGGGCGCGGGAAGAGCAAGTTGCGGCAACATCAGTTCGGCTTCGTCGCCGGGGGCCCGGTTTACGTCCCGAAGGTCTACAACGGACGCAACCAGACCTTCTGGCTTTTCAACTACGAAGAAAGGCGAACCCGAAGGGCTGCCCAGAGCTTTCTGTTTGTCCCAACTGTGGACCAGTTGGCCGGCCGATTCACGTCGCAGATAATCGACCCAGTCAATGGCCAACCCTTTGCAAATAACACAGTCCCGCAGAGCCGTTACTCCCGCCTGGCAAAATTAGCCGTGTCTAAGTATTTCCCTGCTCCGAACTTCAGCTGGCGCGCAAGGCAACTACATTCTGAACCGCCCTGTGCCTACGGATACGGATCAGTACACCTTACGAGTGGATCAGCAGCTAGGCCGCTTTGGCACGGTCTTTGGACGATTCACGGATACAGACTATTCCAACGTCACCGTAGGCAACACAGAGATCGGGGACGTCTTCTTCGTTCAAAAAACACGGAACTGGCAGGTTTCCCATTCGTTGCCCGTCGGGACAAATCTTGTGAATCAGTTCCGGTTCGGTTACGTCGGAGCCACAGCCGACCAGCACGGAACGACGGGCGACCCGGCTGACGTCGCGGCGCTCCAGTTGACCGGTGTCTTCACGGGTTTGGACGACGACCAGCGATCCTTGCCAGGGATCGCTTGGGGAGGGGTGGGGACAGGGCTCATCGGTGCCGGGAGCGCCGTCAACGATTACCAGGCTAGCTATCAACCCATGTGGGACATCAGCAATAACACCAGCGAAGATTCGTGGCCGTCACACGCTGAACTTTGGCGCCAACTATCGCAAATGGTCACTGCAGCGAGATCTGGCAAACGATTTTCTTGGTCACGTCACTTTCAGCGGGTTTTTCACAGGCAACCAGACCAGGGATCACGCGATTGCGGACATGCTGCTCGGTTACTACTCCGGTGCCAGCGTGTTTCAGCCGGGTGGCTTCGGTGTTGGGGACCGGGCAGGCAATCCCCGTCAGTTCAACTTCTTGTATCTGGCCCCCTACGTTCAGGATGACTGGAAAGTGACCTCGCGCCTCACTCTGAACCTGGGGCTTCGCTGGGACTTCCGCACCGTCCCCAACGAATCCAACGACCGCATGCTCTGGCGCGACCCCTCCAATCCGCGGGGTGGATTGCTATTTGCAGACCAGACGCTGCAGCAGAAGGGCATCGCCGGCGATGGCAGCTATTACAAAAATGCCAACCGGCGCAACCCCTATGACGCCTCGAAGAATGTCTGGGCTCCCCGCTTTGGCTTCGCCTTCCGGCCGTTCACCGACGACAAGACCGTGGTGCGCGGCGGTTATGGTGTCTTCTTCGATTCTGCCGAAGGACGCGAAATCGATGGCGCCGCTGACTTCTATCCCTATGTGAGCCGAGGAAACTATCCACAAAGCCTGGGCCAGACAGACCTCAAGACAACGGACCAATTCTTCCCCAATTTTGCCGGTCAGGGCGCTGCGACTCCGGCGGCCAACACCTTTCTGGCAGTCAGCATGTCGCCAGACCCGCAAAACCCTTACGTGCAACAGTGGTCTCTCGGCATTCAGCGCGCCTTGGGAGCAAACACTACTCTCGAGTTCAACTACATCGGCAACAAGGGAACCCATTTGTTGATGCGGCGGAATATTGCCCAGTCTCGACCTCCCGCCAATCCGGCGCTCTGTGCAGCCGATCCCTCTGTGGGTGACTGCCCGGTGCTTGCCAGAAGGCCTCTCCCCAACTTCGTCGTCTATATCGACAGCGACTGGTCCGGGAACTCCAGCTACAATTCGTTTAACACCAAGCTGGAACATCGCACCAGCAGCCTGATCTTCACCACGGTCTATACCTGGGCGAAGAGTCTCGACAGCAAATCTGCGGCCGCCGGTATTGGCAACGACGTGGCCGGCTGGCAGGGATTTTTAAACAACCACGACCCGAAACGTGATCGAGGACGCTCGGAGTTCAATGTGGACCACCGCCTCGTGAGCAGCTTTGTTTGGGAACTGCCGTTCGGGACGGGAAAGAAGTATGCGAGTGGTGTCAACAGTGTCGCCAATCACATCATCGGGGGCTGGCAGGTCAACGGGATTGTTACGTTCCAAGCGGGATTCCCAATGACCATTTCTGGCGCCGATGTGGGAGGCATCAACGACACGTTTAACACCAACCGGGCCGATTTGGTTGGGGATGCAAACGCAAGCATTACACCCACCATTGAAAAGTGGTTC
Source organism: uncultured Acidimicrobiia bacterium (assembly GCA_963791795.1). GTDB lineage: Bacteria > Acidobacteriota > Terriglobia > Versatilivoradales > Versatilivoraceae > VFZK01. Next base: position 532,620 of record CAWBTP010000005.1, on the reverse strand, counting down.
AACACGCAAGCTTTCAGACAACCTGCTGCGGGGTTCCTCGGCAACTCTGGCCGTGGCATTCTGCAATTTGCCCGGCATTAACAACTGGGATACCGGGCTGTTTAAGAGCTTCAGGTTCACGGAACAGCTTAGCCTGCAGTTTCGATTGGAGTCATTTAACGCCTGGAACCACACGCAGTGGGGCGCCCAGCCCGGCGGGCCAGCGAACGTCGCGCCCGTCCGAAACATAGCGGACGTACGATTCGGGCAAGTCGTTTCTGCGCGCGACGCTCGTATCAACCAAATTGGGCTGAAGCTTCTTTGGTGATACCACGCCCGAGCTGAGCCCGCCAGGTCAGACGACCTGGCGGGCATTTTTGTTTTGAGTCCAGCCTTTAGGCTGCTCTGCAGGCTGAAGCCTGTACTCTGAACGAGGAGCACTGTGCGAAGAGTCCTCATGCTGTTGTGTCTTTCGGCTGCACCGCTCCTGGCCCAACAGCCAGACGCTGCCTCGCTTCAGCGCTATTTTCAAGAGGGCGAGAAAGCATTGGCTGAGGGGCGATATGCAGACGCGGAGAAGGCGTATACGAAACTGCGAGAACTGAATCCTGAAGTGGCTGAAGTCCACGTCAAGCTCGGTCTTATCTACTTTCAACAAGGAAAATTTGCCCAGGCGGTTCCTTCGTTGAGCAAAGCCCTGAAACTCAAACCGACCTTGCCGAATGCCGACATCCTCCTGGCCATGTCGCTCTCGGAAATGGGCCGTTACAGCGAAGCACTGCCGGGGCTCGAGAAGGGATTTCGACGCTCGGCCGATCCTGCGCTCAAGCGTCTGGCCGGTTTGCAACTCCAAAGGGCCTATACGGGACTGCGAAAAGACAACAAAGCTGTCGAGATTGCGCTGGAACTGAACCGGCTTTATCCGGACGATCCGGAAATTCTTTACCACGGCAGTCGCCTTTACGCGAACTTTGCCTACCTGATGCTGCGGAAACTTTCAGAAGTGGCGCCGGCATCAGTCTGGAAACGGCAGGCTTCAGGGGAGACCTTTGAGAGTCAAGGCCAACATGAGTTGGCAATCCGAGAGTATCGTGCGGTATTGGCGCTGGATCCAGGTCGTCCGGGTATCCACTTTCGTTTGGGCCGGACGCTATTGGCGCGCGGGCAACCGGAATTACAGTCTGAGGCACTGAGGGAGTTTGAGCAGGAACTCCAATTGGATGCGACGAATGGAAATGCTGCCTACGAGGCCGCCGAGATCTATCGCAGATCAGGCCAACTCGATAGTGCGGCCAAGTTCTTCGAGGTGGCCTTGAAGAACGATCCTCAGTTTGAGGAAGCACAAATCGGTCTGGGAAGAGTGCTGCTCATGCAGGGCAAGCCTGACCTGGCGTTGCCGCATTTGCAGAAAGCCATCTCTCTGAATCCGCACAACGAAGTTTCCCAATACCAGCTCTCACAAGCCTATAGAGCTCTAGGCAGAACGGCGGAACAACAGAAGGCGCTGATCGAGTTCCAGCGGCTGCGAGCCGCAAAGGCCAGCCGGGAGGCGAAGGCTGACCTGTCTCCTCGCGAGGTGACGAAGCAGGAGCTGGACGCCGAGGTCAAGCCGTAAGGTGAGATTCGGCAGCGATCGTGCAAAGCCGAAACGCTCTAAGGCAAGGTTCCCTTCAGAATGCGCTACTAGGGCCGGCCGGTGAAGCATTTGTTCGGCGGACCATGGGGCGCGTGCGAACCTGACTGCTATGCAGGACGGCCCAGGTGGTGCGGCAGAACGTCGAGGAGGCCTCATGGTCTCAGCGTCGAGGGCCAAACGGGATGTCTGGACCTTCCTTACTCTGCTCCTGCTGTTCAGCAGCGCGTTTTACGCCGTGGTCTTCCTGGTGGCGGACGCCCCGAAGCAGTGGGGCAGCTACGTCTTGCCGTTCATGTGGTGCCCGGGGCTGGCGGCTCTCATCACCAAGCTCGTACGGGACAGAAGCTTACGCGGGCTCGGGTGGGGATGGGGACGAACTCGCTACTTCTTGATCGCATACGGTCTCGCGATCGCCCTGTGTCTGCTCCCGTACTTGTTCGTCTGGTTCGCGTTCGACGCATTCAGCCGAAGCCAGTTCATCGAGGTCCTCTCCAAGGCGGGGTTGCCTTCTGCCTTGCGCGGCCGCGCAGGATTGCTCGTGGTCGTGCTGGTCATATCGCCCCTCACCGGGCTCATCAGCGCGGCCGGCGAGGAAATCGGCTGGAGGGGCTTTCTCGTCCCACGGATGCATGCACTCGTGGGCTTCACTAGTACGAGCCTGCTCGTCGGTCTGATCTGGGCGGCGTGGCACTATCCGATCAACATCGCGGTCTCTCCTCTGTACCGCCCGAACGTGCCGCTCTGGTACTCGAACGCCTGTTTCACACTCGCCGTCATCGGAATCAGCTTCATGCACACGTGGCTTCGAATCCGATCGCAGAGCCTCTGGCCCTCGGCCTTGTTCCATGCCGCGGGCAACGCGTTCCAGGGCGTCTTGCAGGCCGCGACGCTGGAGACCAGTGTCACCTCGTACCTGACCACCGAATACGGTGCCAGTTTCGCCGTCGCTGGCTTAGTTGTTGCCTTCCTCTTCTGGAGAAAGCGACACGAGTTCCAAGCCGAGTACGTTCGCTCAGAAGCAGGTGCAAGCTAGGGAGCATCAGCCAGACCGCTCGGCCGCCAGCCCAAACAGAGCCAAGATCACGATCATCGCAAAAGGACTTGTCAACGTGTGGTCGAGGTCTCGCTTTGCCCGGGGTACGTGGATCGTTGGTTGGAGCGATGCTTTCATTGGGGTGCGGGAAAGAACTGATTCATCCACGAGCGCCACAAAGGCTCGTCGCGTAGGAGGGCGGCGGGTGCCCCGTCCCCGTACAAATACAAACGCACCACGACAAAGACTTGGCCGCACATGGGGAGCGCAAAAAGGTGGATGATGCCCGGCGTTGGCTGGTCAAGCCGAAGAAGGAGCTGGTGGGGGTGCCCACGTTCGCCCGCTAGTTCGACCACCCCAGCGAATGGCGGCGCACCGCCAGGCGTGTTCCGCCGCTGGCCAACGGTGGCATCCGCAAGGCCAAGCGAACCCGCTAGCAGGTCCCACGCCTTGGATGCGGGCTCAGCGGCAACGCCCATCAGCTGAATGTTCGAGCAAGGCTGCCCTCGGAAGTGCGTGAGGTAAAGTTTGAGGATGCGGAAGTAGTCCGGCCAACCCGCTTCGATGCTTTCGAGCGGATCGTCCCAATCGTCGCTGCTTGCGAACAGGCTGTGGACGACACGCACGATGCAGGTGCCACCGGAACGCGCTTCGACGGTCCACTCCGTCGCCATCTTCGGACTGTTCGGCGCCAGCTCTCCCTCGGCCGCAAACCGGCGAGGCGGATCCCACGCTGTCTGGGTTGCAACTGCGTCCATTCCCGGACCAAAGTGGGAAACAACGGTACCGTCCTCGCGCGCTTCTGTCGGAACGAACCACGATGAGACTCCCGGGCCCGTCGCGATGGCCTGCCAGACTTCTTCAGGCGTGCCGGGGACCTCGGCTTCGACTGCGACAAAACGGCGTCCAGATGGGTCTTTCTTTACGCTCATGATAGCTCCTTGAAAATCTCCCTTACCAAAGGGGGAAAGAAGGTGAAACGACGGCGGTCGTGAACACGACGGTGGTCGTGAAGCCTTCAAGGGGTTGTCGTGAATGAATGGAAGGGAAGACCGAATACACAACCCCTGGGCGCCTCATGCTGCCCACCTATTCAAATTATTGCTTTTCGAGAACTGCTTTGAGATTCGTCAATCCTGTTTCCATATCCTTGCCAATCTTTTTGGCTATGAGGGGGCACAACACGTTCGTCGGATAGTTCATCTTTCCAAGGTATCCGGATTTCACTCTTGTTTGATGATCTCCAACGGATTCTGTTGTCATATAGGCGGGGTCGGTCGATTGAAACGGTGACCGTATTCGGATTTCAACGTCAATTCTTTCGCCTTCGGTGATTCTCTTGATCTCCTGTTCGCCTTTGCCAACGTCTTGATTGTCGCTATCCCAAGCTGAAACAAACCCCACCGTTCCGTCTGTCCCCCTGTAGTCCTTCTTCATTTGCGGGTCCATGGTTGCCCACTTGCTAAAATTGTCGTGATTTCTCAGGTACCGGACATAGTTGAAGACGTCATCTTTGGGTTTGTTGATGATGACTTCCCGTTCTACCGCAAAGTCTGTTCTGACAAACAGCCCGACAATCAGTGGAACCGCCACGAGGATTGCCACTCCGATTAGTATTCTCTTTACGATCTTCATTCATACCCCCTTTTGTTGTCTGCCTGCCACTATCGAACACGCTCTTGAGCCTCAAACGAATTGAGGGAAGTTCCTGCGTTCATGACGGCTGCTTTGCACGAGATTCGGGCAGCAACGGATGCGCCACAACCACCAAGCGATGCGAGCGGCCGCCGGGAGCTGACGCATCGTGATAGCGCGCCACGAGTGTCGTGATTGCCTTGGTCAGGTCGCTGCTGAAGGCAGCGCGATCCGCTGCGGATCGAAACCGAATCTCTGTGTCGAGCGACAGAGTCGCCAGGCGCTTGTCGAGGTCCTTGGATCGGCGGAGGAGAGCGCTGACGTCTCGAATGACGCGCGCCGCCAAGGCGATGAGATAGCTCGCAGAAAGACCGTCGATCTTGCGGGCCGAGTGGCGCGACTGGGTCGCGACTGCGACAGGCCCCATCGCACCCGGCGACACGATGTAGGAAGCCGCAGTCGCAACCATCAGCCGTTCTGTCAGCCCGCCCCACCGCCGCTTCTCGGCCACCCGGACCAGGTCGTGCGACTCGAGAGCTCGCAAATGATAGTTGATCTTCTGACGCGCGATACCCAGGCGCGAGGCAAGGGTCGCAGCGGAAGCAGGTTCCCCCAATTCTGAAAGCAGCCGGCTCCGAACAGGCTCCAACGCCACCGTTGCAGCCGCAGGATCATCGATGACTTCGACGTCGAGCATGGCAGGGATTTCAGCATTGACAACTTTTATTGTCAAGGACAATTTTTCGGCCTCGTAAAGACGTGCGTTGGGACGCTCCCAGGGCGTTGCCGCCGAGAAAGCTAGACGGGAACCTCAAGGCTGGCAGGATACGTCACAAGTGAGAATTGGATGCAGGGAAGAGCGGCGGTCCAACGCGCCCGCTCCATTCCGGTGAAAACGTGCGTACAGCGCTGTTTTCACCGGATGCGGAAACACGGAACGGATCAGGGTTGGCTTAATTCTCTCACAGCTTCAGAAGGACCGTGCCTGCGCAGAAACCAAGCACGGGGTTGCCGCGGATGGAGTTGCAAGCGCGACCTTACGCGTCCACAAGCGGTTACAACACAGAGTCTCGCCCCCGTCGCGGTGGAGTTCTAACCTCCATCCCGGAACAGATCGACTTCCAGAATCTTGCCGTCGGTGCTGATCCGAATCGCGCCATGACGATCGGTGCGAAACACCGGCACGCGGCGAAGCGTTTCCAGGTAACTGCCGACGATTCGATCTTGAGTCATGGAACCACACGCAGAGGGCCGATGAAGTCTGAAGCGTAGTCTGATGTGCGATTCGGCCGAGCCATTTCTGATGGCGACGCTTGGAATCGAAATTTGGGCTGATGCAGCGGTCGTTTGGGTCGGGTGAGGATTGAGACAGTACTCGGATCAGACATTGAGCATCATGTGGACTATGGTTTCAGCCATCTCTTGAAGAGTAGGTTTCTCAAAAACGGAACGTAGCGCAAACTCGACCCCAAATTTGTTGCGTACTCTCGAGACGAGTCGGGTCGCGAGCAAGGAGTGACCCCCCAAATCGAAGAAGTTGTCGCAAGAACCCACGTTTTCCACTATCAGGAGCTGCGACCAAAGCTCAGCCAGCTGTCGCTCAATAGCTCTCATCGACGTTTCTAATGAGTGCTTCTCCTCAAAACTATTTCGTTGGAGCGGGGACTCATCGCTTCGGCCGGTCAAGGCGAGGGACTCGTGCGACCGGTTCTCCTGAAATCTCATCTGGTGCAACTTGAGCTCTGATACCACCTGTAGCCTGGATAGGCGTTCTTGTGGTCTTGCCACAACCGACTCCAAGACGCGCACGAAATTATCAGCCATTCCAGAAATGGTCGATTCACTGAACAGATCAGTGTTGTAGCTCAGTTCTCCACTCAAAACACCGTTGCGCTCGACCACCACCAGAGAAAGGTCGAACTTTGAGGCACCCTTTTCAACTCTAAAGGGACTGAGGGTAAGCCCTGAGATTTCGACTGGAGAGGCCTGAGCGTTCTGAAGCGCAAACATCACTTGAAACAGTGGGTTGTGGCTGAGGCTCCGTTTCACCTGAAGCCTCTCGACTAGAATCTCAAAAGGCAAATCTGCATATGAATAGGCGTCGAGTGTGTTGTTCCGGACTCTTCCTAGAAACTGGGAAAAAGAAGGGTCACCGCTGATACTGGTTCGCAACACAAGCGTGTTGACAAAGACCCCTATCAAATTCTCTGTCTGGACATGATTTCGTCCAGAGATCGGCGCCCCCACAACAAGATCCTCCTTCCCAGAGTAGCAATGCAGCAGCACCTTAAAGGCTGCCAGCAGCGTCATGAACAAGGTGGCATTCTGGTCGCGACTCAACACCTTGAGGGCTTCGCCTAATTCTGTCGACAATGGCACCGCGCGGGAATTGCCGTGAAACTGCTGAACGGCAGGACGCGGGTAGTCCGTAGGCAACTCGAATAGCGCTGGTATCCCATCCAGCCGCTCCTTCCAATGCGAAAACTGTTGATCGAGCAGATCGTCTTTAAGCCACTGTCGCTGCCAGAGGGCATAGTCAGCGTACTGGACATGCAAATCCGGTAGAGGACTGCTGCATCCGTTGCGGAAGCCACCGTACAGAGCCGCTAACTCGCGATAGAAAACCCCCATGGACCAACCATCAGAGACGATGTGATGCATGACGAGCAGCAGGATGTTTTGCTCCTCCGCGAGGCGCAACAGGGTGACGCGAAACAACGGACTTCGGCTCAGATCGAACGGCCGTCGTGCTTCCTCCCGCGCCAGTCGCGCGGCTTCAGCCTCTCGCTGCGGTTCAGGCATTCCAGAAACATCGATGACGGCAACGGAAATGCTTACGACGGGATCGATTGCCTGGGTGGGGATGCCATCCGAGTTGGCGAAGCGAGTTCGCAGGATTTCGTGCCTTGCTACGATGGCATCCACCGCCCTCTCAAGAGATTCTTGGCTTAGAGGGCCCTGCATCCGGATGCCAAGGTGCGTGTTGTAAAAGAAATTTCCGGGTTCGAGCTGATCCAGCAACCAGAATCTCTGCTGCACATAGGAAAGCGGAATGCTGTTCCCCCGACTTCCAGCCATAAGCGGAGGAATGGGAATCCCCTTGGCGCGGCGGATGGCATCTTCCACTTGCTCAGACACGCTTGCCAGCGTCTGAAACTCAAAGAGATGACGCACCGGAAAATCGACGCTGAAGGCTTCTCTTGTTCTGGAAACCACTCGCGTGGCTAACAGGGAATGACCTCCCAGATCGAAGAAATTGTCGTATGGCCCAATCGACTTGACCGCCAAGACTTGCGACCAGATGTCCGCCATGACTTCCTCGACTGGAGTACGCCGTTCGGCATCGCCCGCCTTGAGAATTGCGCTCGCGACTGGGGTTGGAAGAGCAGAGCGGTCAAGCTTGCCGCTTGGCGTCAAGGGCAAGGACTCTAAGGGAATAATGATCGACGGCGCCATATGCGCTGGCAACCTGGCTTTGAGGAACTTCTGAAGGTCGCTTGTCCGAATCGTCTGTCGTTCCCTGGGTACAACATAAGCGACCAGACGCTTGTCACCAGACAGCTCCTCTCGAAGCACAACCACAGCCTGTCGAACGGTGGGGTGTTGAGTGAGTGTGGCTTCGATCTCGCCCAGCTCAATCCGATAGCCCCTGACCTTCACCTGGCGGTCTGCCCGGCCCAGGAATTCCAGATTACCGTCTTGCCCGTGGCGGGCGAGGTCGCCAGTCCTGTAGAGGCGGGTTCCCGGCTTACCACTGAAAGGATCTGGAACGAACTTTTCCGCCGTCAGTTCAGGACTGTTGTGATAGCCGCGCGCCAGTCCATCACCACCGAGGTGGATCTCACCTTGAACTCCGATGGGAGCAGGCTGCAGATCCGTATCGAGTAGGTATGCCTGCACGTTGATGATAGGGTGGCCAATCGGAACGTGCGTGCGTTGCTTGTTGCCTTCTTCGGCGGAAAGGTTCAGGTCACAGACGGTGGAGACCACGGTGGATTCCGTTGGGCCATAGGTGTTAACCAGTCTGATCTTGTCGCCTGCCCAAATCCTCCATGTGGCCAGGCGCTCTGGATCGGCCGTCTCTCCGCCAATGATGACAAGCCTTAGATCGGCAGGGAGGATAAGTTGATCCTGGGAGCCCTGGAGAGTTAGTTCATGCCAATAGGCGGTGGGCAGGTCCAGAACCGTCACTCGCCAATCTCTACACCTGGCCAGAAAGTCAGGTAGTGAATCGAGCATTTCGGCGGTGCGGAGAACCAGAGTCGCACCCTGCGTCAAGCAAGGGAAGATCTCTTCAACGGCGGCATCGAAGCTAATGGAAGCGAACTGCAAGACCCGGTCCGTCGGGGCGATGTCGTATGCGACAGAGGCAAACGCGCTAAAGTTCGAGAGAGCTCCATGGCTGATCTCCACGCCTTTAGACCGTCCTGTGGAACCTGACGTATAAATCAAATAAGCAAGGTTTTCCGAAGACGTTTCACAAACCGGGTTTTGCAGACTCTCTTGATTTGTTGCGATCCACTCGGAATCAAGCACAAGGGTCTTAAGCGGAAGCTGAGGAAGATCGACCGCGACTGTCTGCTGAGTTAACAAGAGACGAACGCCGGCGTCTTCGATCATGAAGGTCAGCCGGTCCACCGGGTAGTTGGGGTCGAGAGGCAGATATGCCCCCCCGGCCTTGAGCACCCCTAGTAGAGCAACCACCATTTCGGGGGACCGCTCGATGCAAATCCCGACCACTCGATCTGGCCCGATACCCAACCTTTTCAATAAGTGAGCCAACTGATTCGAACGTTGATTCAATTCCTGATAACTCAGCTGGTTGTCTCCATGAACTAGAGCAATGGAATCAGGAGTCCGCTCCGCTTGCGACTCAAAAAGCTGATGAATGCGTTGATTGGACGCATGTGAAGCCGAGCCCTTCCAGCTTGCCAGCAACTGATTGCGTTCTTGATCAGGCAACAAGGGCAACCGGGTAATCTTGCTATCTGGATTCTGGACGATGCCCTCGAGCAAGGTTCGGAAATGCTGCAACATCCTCTCGATGGTATTCGTCGAAAAAAGATCTGCGTTATAGCCCACCGAAAACCCCAGCCGCCGATTCCTTTCAAGCGCAGTCACGGTCAGGTCAAACTTTGACTCATGATGCTGGGGAGCCAGGTACTCGACTTCCACGCCCGAGATCTGGAGGCGTTCTTCCGCGAAGTTAAGCAAGTTGAAGAGTACTTGGAAGATGGGGGTGTGACTCAGGCTCCTCCCTGGCTGCAAGCGTCCTACAAGTTTCTCAAACGGCACCTGCTGACAGGCAAGGATCCCGGGCAATTTCTGTTTAATTCGACGCAACAGTTCACGGAAGCTGGGATTCCCCGCCAAATCTGTTCTAAACACTACAGCGTTGACAAAGTATCCGATCAACGGCTCAATCTCTTTGGTTGTGCGGCAAGCAAAAGGGGAGCCGACCAGGATGTCTTCCTGGCGGGTGTAGCGAAAAAGCAGTGTCTTAAACGCGGCCAACAACGTCACGAAAAGTGTGGTTCCCTCTTGACGGCTGAGCAATTTAAGTCCTTCGGTCAGCACTTCGCTTAGTACTAGAGAATGGCCGTCGGCGCGAAACGTGTGAACTGCAGGACGCTGATAGTCGATCGGCAAGTCCAGGAAATAAGGCGCGGCACGCAGCTCTCGTTCCCAAAACTGGAGTTGCTGCTCGAATTCTTCACTTTGCACCCAGCGCCTTTGCCAATTGGCATAGTCCAAATACTGGCAGGGCGGCTCGGGCAATCGCGACGGGGTCCCCGTCCTCGCAGCCTCGTACAGGAGGGAAAGCTCTTGATAGAGAACAGACATCGACGAGCCATCAGCAATGATGTGGTGAACCGTGACGATCAACACATGGTCGTCCTTGCCAAGGACTACAAGCTTGAAGCGGAATAAAGGCCCGTGTTCCAGATCAAAAGGCTTGCCGACCTCTTGTGCTATCGTTGCTTCAATGTCCGATTTACCATCGCCTCGCTCGCCAGTTTCGCGAAGGTCTACAATCGCTAGTTCGACTGGAAGCGCTCGGAGCACCACCACATATGGATCGCCATCGACTGCTCTAAACGTGGTACGCAAGGAATCGTGGCGGTGAACGATCTTGTTGAAGCACCACTCCAGGATTTCTGTCTCGAGGTGCCCCCTAAGACGCACACTCCTTTGAATGTTGTAGGACACACTACCCGGGTACATTTGCTGGTGGAACCAAAGTGGAAGTTGGTTGAAGGAGGGAGCGAGATTGGAATCTTCAGAGTGTCCCGTGGAAGCTAAGCTTGCACGAGACTGGTCATCGACCGACCCGGGCTTCGATAGGACTTCAATGATTTCACGTTTCCGGGTTGTGAGCTCGGAGCGCAATTCTGCCGTCAGTATCCCTTCGGGCGCGTTGAATCGGAGCCGATCTCTTTCCGCCCACAACCTGACGTCAAGTTCTCGCAAGCGCTCCAGCAAATCGGCCGTGGTCATAGCTCACCCTCTTCACGGCCCAGGACGGGAATACTGGAGGTCGAAGCAACCGAAGACCGAGTGGAGCGCAGTTCTTCAATCGAGTGCGCCATGCCCTCGATGGTTGGTGCCGCAAAGAAGCCTTGCCAACTCAAGTTGACTTCGAACACTTCTTGTACCCTAAGCAGGAGCCGGGTCGCCAAAAGCGATTGACCGCCCAAGGCAAAGAAGTCCTGTTCAATCCCGGGGTTCTCGACGCACAGGATGTCTGCCCAGATCGAGACAAGCTTTCTCTCCGTTTCATTGCGAGGTGGACAGGCGACTTGATCCGGGCGCGATTTCGCAGATCCAGCAGCCGCGAGAGCGCGTCGATCGATCTTCCCGGTCGGCGTCAGCGGAAGACTCTCTAACGTGACGAAACGAGTGGGCACCATATATTCAGGGAGTCGCCGACTAAGGTGGACACGCAACTCATTGACGATTGACCCGTACTTCTCTGCTAAAGCGACGTATGCAACAAGGCTCGTGTCTCCTCTTCCGTCGGGTTCACGCAAGACAACGGCTCGGCGCACGGCGTGATGCTCGTTTAAGCAGCCTTCAATCTCGGCGGGTTCGATGCGAAACCCTCTGATCTTGACCTGATCATCAAGTCGGCCCAAGAATTCGAGATTCCCGTCGGGCAAATACCTGGCAAGGTCACCGGTCCTATAGAGGCGGGTCCCCGGTTCAGTGCTGAAGGGATTCGGAACAAATCTCTCTGCCGTGAGATCCGGCCGGTTGACGTATCCCCGACCCAAATCGGCTCCACCGATGAAAACCTCTCCGGGAACTCCGATCGGAACCGGCTGACCCGAGCGGCTCAGCAGGTAGATTTGCATGTTGGGAATGGGCTTGCCGATCCCGACAATCTCGCCGCGACCGTTCAGATCCGCTGGAATCGGACCAAGCGAGACAATTCCAGCTGTCTCCGTCTGCCCGAACATATTGACGAGGCTGGCGCCATGACTGAGACTGCTACGCCAACTCTGGGGCAATGTTGCGGGCAGCGGTTCGCTCGCGGACACAATGAGTCTGAGGCAATTGTCGAGCAAATCGACTCTCTTCTTTCCCTCCAGTTGAGATAGACCTTGAATAGAGCTTCGCCAGTAGGTCGGGACGATATCGACTATCGTCACGCCGTTGGTCTTAATGGCTTCGAACAGTTCTATGGGGTTGTGAATCTGGTTGAGCGAGGCGACCACGACGGTCGCACCACGAGAGAGTGGAAGCATCAACTGACGAACGGACGATGAAAACGACATGGAAGCCGTATGAAGATAGGTGTCGTCGCTTGTAACTCTGAGTGCTTCGGCCATAGCCAAAACGTAATGGCTCACGTTGCCATGCGTAATCGTCACGCCCTTCGGTTGCCCAGTTGAACCCGAGGTGTAGATTACATAAGCGAGATTGTTGGCGATGACAGTGCTATGCGGCTCTTCAGCAAGTGCGCTAGAAACCAGAGGCCACTCCGTATCCAGCAGGACGAAGCGTGTTTCCCCCTGCGGCAGCAGCTTCGCAGTTTTTGAGTTACTCACGACCACGCCGGCGTTCGCATCATGAAGCATGAAAGCCAGGCGTTCTTTGGGATAGTGCGGATCCAAAGGCAACCAGGCACCTCCTGCCTTGAGAATGCCAAGAATGCCTACGACCATTTCGACGGAACGCTCCAGACAAATTCCCACCAGCGCTTCAGGCCCCACACCTAGCCCGCGAAGGTAGTTTCCGAGCCTACTAGCACGAGCGTTCAGTTCACGATACGTCACCTGTTGGCCGTCACAGACCACGGCGAGCCGGTCAGGATGGCGATCTGCATGTTGGGCGACCAACTCATGGATCAGTCTACCTTTCGGGTAATCCCGTCTGGTTTCATTGAACTCGATCAGTAACTGGCGTCGCTGCTCATGAGGGAGCAGATTGAGCGCTCCGATACCCGCCTCCGGGTTACGAGTGGCACTGGTCAAGAGGGCCACAAACTGGCGGGCGACCCGCCCGATCTCATGCTCCGAGTAAAGACTTGAGTCGTATTGGAACTCGAGGGAAGAGAGATCCGAATGGTGAACGCATAGCTGCACCTTGAATCGATCGACGCAGGCCTGCTGCCCGACAATCCTGAAGGAGGTCTCGGCGGCACTTCGGAACTCGCCTTGCCCAACTTCGAAGCAAAAAGGGAAAAAGATCGTTTCCCCGGATGAATTGCCAATTCGTTCCGAATTGAAGTATTCAGCCCGTTCATGCATCGACTTTGACCGTCGATTTAGCTCTCGCAAAAGTACGGAGAACGGGGTGCTGTCCTCCATGCGAACGACCATTGGCAAGTACTTGGCAAACAGCCCCATCGCTCCTGCGGCTTCCTCGTGGTTGCGACAGTCAGACAGCATGCCAACAAGGACTTCCGGCTCTCCTGTCAGACGCCCAAGCAAGATCTGCCAGCAGGTGAGGAAGTATGAAGACATCGAAACTTCATGACGTTTAGCTTCGCTGTCCACCAGCGTCAGCGTCTCGAAGGGGACTGTTTGATGGAGCGACCGGGGTTCAAACTCAAGCGCTCCCGTCACCTCTTTTTCCAGTGGAAGAGCTGATCTGAACAAGACATCGTGTTCGAAACTAGGGAAGTCCATCTGGTCAGTGTGAGTTTCAGCTAGGTCGTTTAGCCACTCAGACAGATCAGCATACTGCGCTGCCGGCTCTCCCCAAGATTCGCCGCAGGCGCCGCTCGCGTAGCACGCAGATGCCTCCTTTACCAGGACTTCAAGGGACTTCTTGTCTGCGTTCAGCGCGGGCAGACTGAGAAGAACCTTGTGATTGTCTTGCGACAACTTGACCAAATGACAATGGAAGAGCGCTCCTTGCTGCAAATCGAAAGGTAGTTGACGAAGCTCCCTCTGCAATTTCTCTACTTTTTCATCCTGAGCAGTAGAGTTCCAGCCGGTCAAGTCATGTTGATCGATTGATACAGCAGCGTTCTCTTCGATTACTTGGAGAGGCCAGGCCATTCCAGGGAGGTACTGATATCGAGTGCGAAGGATTTCATGTCTACGAACGACGCATAGCAGGGCGCTCTTCAAGACCTGTACGTCGAGAGATCCTTCAATCAGGACGGTACCCTGAATGCGATAGGGCATGTGAGGGCTCTTTCCAAGCAGCGACCACACACGCCTTTGTTGAGGTGAGAGTCTAAATCCTTCAATGCTGTTGGTATTCATTGTGGTTTGCCATCGCGGGCAGGAACTTGCCGTCTGACATTGCCGTCTTGTGTCATCCTTAACCAGGGAGGGCCATGAGCGACCACAATCCCGCCGCAGCTTTCATCAAGCATCGCCAGGACTAGTGGGTCCCCACGGCTCGGCCATGCCGACTAGAACCCTCCTTGGACCCGTGAAGGGCATGCGCCCATGTGCCGTTAGCATGTTGTCCAGCATCAAGACGTCGCCCTGCTGCCAGGGGAAGACCAGCGTCTCTTGACGATAGGCCTCACGAATCTCATCCAACATCCGGACCGGGATAGGCGAACCGTCGCCGAAGGAGGCATGGCGAGGGAGATCTTCCTCCTTAAAGCTGGCAAGCAAAGAAGTTCTCAGCTCAGGCCTCAAACTGGACGCATGGAAAAGATGAGCTTGATTGAACCACACCGTCTCTCCGGTTTCTGGGTGCGTAGCTACTGCCTGGCAAACCTGGCGAGTTCGCAATCGACCGTCGGCCCGCCACTCCACCTCGAGCCCCGCCGCGTGACAATAATTCTCCACTTCAGAGCGACTTGAGGTCTGAAAAACCTGTTCCCACGGAACATCGATACCCTCGCCGAAGTTTCGAATATACATGACTCCTTTTTTCGTGAATTCCTCCCGGATCTTTGGCGCAATTCGCTCGAAGACCCTTCGGCTGTCTGCAATCGGGGTTTCGCCTTGCTGATCGGCACATCTCAAGCAAAAGAACCAGATCTTCATCGGCCACTGGGTTGCGTACGACATTTCATTGTGCAGCGGGATCGACTGGTCCGAAGGGTATTCGGTGGATGTATAGATTTTCCCGCTCACGTGACTTCTTGGAGTCGAGCCGTAGGTGTAGTCCAGGAGGCCCCCTGCGATCGCTTTGATGAACTGTTCGAACTCCATCTCGGAGGTCAATCGAAAGTCCCGAAAAAGAATGCCTCCATGCTGTGGAAGCTGAACGACGATGAATTCCTTGTTGTGGCCAGCCCACTCAATCAGATTCAGATTCTCTTCTCTGGGCCTGATTACCAAGGGACACTTGGTTTCATTGGACAAATAGCCAGACTGAATGAGATCTTCTTTGGAAAGTCGAATTGGTTTTCTTTTCATGGTGGTAAGGTTCTAAGGTGTCCTTCCAGTTTTCTCGGCAGCCAGGGTTGAGTTTGTTAGTCTCGGAACGCGGCAAGCCAAAGTTTCAAGCTAAGGCGTCACGGCAATCAGAGCTTAACCGTGCTGCCCTCGTCTACGCTGCACGAGCTGAACAGATTGTGACAGGCAAGTGGTTACAAGTGGGTTCATAGTAGCACAGGTCCCACCGGCAATGGACTCAGCATGAGGAAAGTCCTCATGTCGCTGTCTTTTTCACGGTTCCTTTGCTCGTCCAACAGCGAAGTCCTGAGCTCCCTGAACGCTATTTTTAAACTGCGGGCGAAGATCTTGTCCGCGGGAATACATGCACATACGGGAAATCCTCGTCAAAAAAAATCCGAGTACTGAATCCTTCGGCTGGTGTCTTGAAGCTGATTCGTATGTGCAACAAAGGCTCGTAGCGCAACGCCGCACGTGCCTTTCTGCCGCACAGATACAATCACCACGATAGCCTGGGCTTACGTGGGAAGCGCAACACGTTGAGATGAAACGCGTTCGTTGGTCGACTCGAAGGAGAAGGCGGAATTTTTGTGGTGCGTTTGTTATGAGTCGTGACCCTGCAAATGCGAGGGTTCTAACCCGCCCTTACCCGCGCTTGCTTATCTGATCTTCTACCTTCCATTCTGGAACAGATCGACCTCCAGAATCTTGCCGTCGGTGCTAATGCGAATCGCGCCATCGCGGTCGGTTCGAAACACCGGCACACGGCGCTCCTCCATCCGATCGAGAACTTCCGCATGGGGATGCCCAAAAGGACTGTGCTCGGCTACTGAGATCAGCGCCCAGACAGGGCTGGCTCGATCCAGAAACGCGGGCAGCGACGACGACCGGCTGCCGTGATGGGCGATTTTGAGCAGATCGGAATCGAGAGCTCCGTGGCGGTTCAGGATCTCGTTCTCGACGCGCCGCTCAATGTCTCCGGTCAGCAGGAAGCTGCGTTGACCAAACCGAAGGCGGAAAGCTAGCGAATCATTGTTAGCAGGAGCCTTGCCTTTCTGAGATCCGCGGTTTGGGTTCATGAATTCAAGTTCAGCCGAATGGAAGGAGAAATGATCTCCGGCACCTAAGGTGCGGATCGATACGCTTCGACGCAAGGCAGCCTTGAGCAACCTGAGGTACTCGGGTGTCAGAGGGTTTTCGCCTACCCAAAGTTCGCTCACCTCAAAATTGTTGAGCAGGGCATGAAGTCCAGACATGTGATCGTGGTGCGCGTGCGTGAGCGCTACGGCGTCCAGCTTCCGTACGCCCAGGGACCAGAGAAAGGACGAGACCACTTGTTCACCCACATCGAAGCTGTCGTCGTCAAAGTGCTCTCCAAACGAGCGTCCCAACAGCCCCCCGCCGTCCACGAGCAGGTTCGACTGGTCCGGAAAACTGAGAAACAGACTGTCGCCCTGCCGCACGTCCAGTGCTGTGAACTGAAAACGGCCGATTGGCGTCCTTGGAAGAAATGGACAGATCAGGATCAACGTCAAGGCAGCAGCCGCAACTCCGATGGAACATCGACGAAGCCACTTTGAGGGCAGCGAAAGCGCCAGAATCAAGCTGACGAAGTAGAGACTCGAGGCCCAGACTGGAGGTGTTGGCACGCGAAAGTTTCCCCACTCAGCGCCCGAGAACAGCTCAGCCGCTCGCACCAGAACATGAATGAAACTGCCACACAACTTGCCGGCCACAAGATCAGTCGGCAGGCCGAGGAAGGAAAGTGAGAGCAGCAGGAAACCCAGGGGAACGAGCAGGCCCACCAAGGGAACAGCCAGTAGATTAAGAACAGGCGCGATGAGGGAAACCCGATGGAAGAAGATGACCATCAAAACCACAAATACGAGTTGAATGCCAAACGAGACCGCCAACAATTCACCGGCACCCAACAGCGTACGCAGTGAGATGAGCACGAACCTGCTGCTCAGATTCCAGCGGTCCCATCGCGCCCAACCCTGAAGATCATCGAGCCTGAGGCGCAACCAGATTCGGAGATCCGCGATATGAGCAGGGAAACGGGCATCCCAGTCAACGTCTTCAAGGTGCCGAAGCCCGTCGCGCCAGGGTTGCGTCACCTTGCGAAGCCAGGGCAGGGCCACGACAGCAATCGCCAGTACCGCCAGAAACGATAGCTCGAAGCCCGGATCGAAGAGCCAGAAGGGGTCGATCAGAAGCAAGCTCCAGGCCGCAAGCGACAACGAGTTCAGGAGATTACGGTCCCGATCGAAGTGCATCGCGAGAAGGAAAGTGCACGTCATGGCGGTGGCGCGGATGACCGACGGCTGCCCTTCAGCCAGGGCACTGAATAGCAGCAGTCCGACCGCCGTTAGCGACGAGGCCAGAGCTGCAGGGAACCACAACCACCGAAAGAGCCCATAGAGGAAAGCTGCCATCACTGCGACGTGCTGACCGGAAACCACGAGGACGTGATAGATGCCAGTGATGCGAAAAGTTTCCTCAACTCGGGCATCCAGCGCAGACCGGTCACCCAGCAGCAACGCTTTCATGACGCCCGATGTCTGTTCCGATGCGAACGTCCTGTCCAGCCGAGACAGCAACGCCTTGCGCAGATGCTGGATTTGGCGTGCGAACCAGCGGCCCTGATCGGTTGCGAGTCGCGTGATCAGAAGTTCGCTCTTCACCGTGCCGACCAGAGACACATCTTGCCGATCCAGGTAAGAGACATAATCAAACTGACCCGGGTTGTTGAAGTTTTTCGGGAGGCGCAGGTTGGCAAGCACTTCAATCTGATCACCCGCGCTCAGTAACGGTTGCCGCGGCTTGTCGTTTCTCTCGTAGTAAAGCGCGAGACGAACTTTGCCCGTCGTGGCGTAAGTTGAGAAGCGATTCTCCACCTGCTGTACCGAGAGCTCAATCTGTTCACCGATGCCTTTGGGAACCGATCCCCGGGAGCAGATTCCTTTGATGCGGCAAGGTTCCTTCAGATCCAGCTTTCCGCTACGGATGAGCCTTCTGAGGTGTTGTGGAGCGTAGGAGGCCTCGTGAATGGCAGGATAGGTCAAGCCCAGGCACACAAAGCAGACCATCGACAAAGAGAAGACCAGCCAGGATCCGCACCTAATGTGGGTCACCCAAAGTGCCACGAGACAGGCAGTGGCGGTTGCGAGCAGGTAAGGCAACGGAGTCTGAACGCAGGTGCTGAGGAGAATACCGAAGCAGAACGCCAAAGTGGCTGGAAACAGCGGGCTCTTCATGTGCGTGCAGAACGATGGACCCATCATATTCTGAGGACGGATGGCTACCAAGAGAATGTCTGCCTAGTACCGCCAGCTAGTTTGGCTCAATTCCGCATGGACAGGAAATATCGAACCGTGTTAGAGACTTTGTTTGCATTAGACAATGAATTGCAATTCAAGGAGGCTGCATGAAACTGAATGGGCATTTTCTGTCCGGCATTGTGGTTGGTGGATTGGTGACCGGAGGTGTTTCCTTCTATCTGCAATCCGTGAGTGCCGCCGGGAGCGATGCAAAGGTGTTGTTTGAGAATGACCGTGTCCGCGTTCGCCAGGTGTCATTTCAACCCGCTGAACGGCCTGGGTCACACACGCATGCCTATGCGCATGTCGGTGTGATCCTTGACGAGGGGTCGCTCGGTTTTGTTGAAAAGGGAAAGAAGGACGAAACTGTCAACTTCAAATCAGGAGATGCCGGCTGGCGTGACGCCAACGTCACCCACGAAGTCTTCAACGCGGGCAAGAAGACTATCCGTGTGGTTGAAGTCGAGCTGAAGAAATAACACAACTGCAGTTTCCGGTGACCAGGGCAACACAGAGGCGCCGGTTGGCGCCTTTGAGTTGAGAAGGTCTTCGGAGGCTTGCTCGCGTGCATTCACTGTCTCAGGTCATTGAACCATCCGTGGAACCTTGATACTTTACAACCTACGGAACCAACCTCCTCCAATGCATTCCTGCTGAAGAATTTCGTTGGGCAATTCACTGAACAAGGCGGCAAGACGTTTCTCAAGAGTGGAAGTCGCTGTCCTTCGATTGCTGCTCGACTGCCTCTTATACCACTTCGTGGGTGTGTTGGATTTCCTAATACAAGATATTGGAGGTCTAGGTATCTCTGAAGGCTGGCATCTGGAACCAATTCATCTGCGTGGATCGTTGGAAACCAGCTCGGAGTGGGCGTTTGCAGAGACATTGGCACCCGTCTTGCTGATTCTATTGTGGTTCCCCCGCCCTAGGTTTCCAAAACGGATCAATTCTAGTCAAACGCCGAAGCAAGAGGGCTGTGATGCAGAAAACACTGAAGGTTCTGAATGTGTTTGAAGACTCCACCAGCGGGGCCCAAGTCTTTCAGATTCACGAGCAGGATCCTGCCGATAAGATCGATCGCATCGTCTATCGCGAAAAATCGCCCTATGGTTGGTTCAAAGAGATCAGCTCTGAAGACTACCTTCGGAAGGTCCAGAACCTGCGTCCGATCGTCTATTGATTCAGCTCTCTCTTCCTTGTGAAAAACAACGCCGAAAGTGAAAGCGCAAGATCTTCAATGAAATCCTTTCTGGATCACAATGCCATCTTTCTCGTCAACCTGCGGCTGCCGCGCGAGGTCCGCTGTTACTGCTGCAAGGGGAGCAACGAGGAAGCGAATTTGTACTTGAATCACAACTCGATTGGTGAAGCCTTAATCGTGTGTCGCCGCTGTCATCAAACCTACCAAAACTTAGGTCGTAAGGTAGCTGGAGCCTGACTAGCGAATCGCCTGCCTACCAAGCGGTCTTCAGGGTTTGGCCGTGTCATTCCTCCTCTAAACTCTTATAATCACCCTGCTGCGAGATAGAAGCCCAAGTGAGTTCCACCGTTTCCGTGCGCAGGTTCACGCAGGACACTGGTCATGACGAGAGAGAACCCACAAAAGAAAACCCGATTCCAGCGGTACAGTTTTACGCAGGCAATGTACAACTGGAAACCCCAGAAGCAAGCGCCAGAGCCGAGATTCGGCATGGGGCTGGCGATACTGTTCTTGGTGGTTGTCGCTCTTGTGTGCTACGCGATCTATCGTCTGATGTGATGCCGCAGAGACGCGACTCGGCATGAGGGCCCGCGACGCTTTTTCAACAAGACAAGTTCGAATCCGAAAAACTGTGCCGACTCCCGGGCTGAGCAAAGCCAGCCTGTCTGCAATTCGAGTGGCCAAGGCCCCAGCGACCTGCCGAGCGTTTACTTTGCTTTGGGTTTTGCTTTCAGTTCTACCAGAATCGCCTCCATCCGCTTGTCAGTCACATTCTCCGGCAAATGCTTTCCCGCTGGGGCCCAAGCTGTCTGACCAGCCTTCCCTTGCATAGCCTCCGACTTTCCACGGGGAGGCCAAATTTGACGTGCGAATCGGTAAGGTAAACGACCTGGCCCGCCGGATGATCGTGCACCACAGACTTCTCGTGCGGGCCATAGGTTATCCGCAGAACTCGCACCTGATCGCTCTCAAACTCAACCTTATAATGCTTTGGGTCTACTTTGGCGGGGTCCTGCGCTGTGGCGGTGTTTGGAGCCAGGACTATCCCTGCGTTTCTCAAATCTTCCTGGTTGTGCGGCTTCGTCGCCGTTAGTGACGGTTCACTGATCCCGCGGCTCTCCTAGTCCTGAGCCGCTTGATAACCTTGGGACTGGTGAGTTCCCTGATTGCGTCCTTGCCGACCCATCGCTCAGCGGCCTGCGTTGATGCCGCCAAGCGCTGTGCCACCGTCACTGCCTCGGCATGGAGAGCGGAGTTGCGCTTGCCGATAGCGCGCAAGGCCATATTCACAGCTTTCATGACGAAGTGGCGTTTGTCAGCCGCTGCGCGCTCGACCAGGCGCAGACCCTGGACAAACAGAGCGTCGTGGGCGCCCTTGTCATGCACTGTCAAGCCCCAAAGCAGCGCAAAGGCCGCCCGCTTGACGAACGCGTCGCGCTTGCCACACCACTGCTCGACCTTGCGCCACGCGTGTGGCGTGCGGTCGAACAAGGCGAAGCAAACCGTATCGCAAACGGACCAGTTGTCGAAGTCCCGGCACCACCGATCCATTTGTGCGGGAGTGACGCAGGCTGGATCGTCGACGTACGAGGCCAGCAAGCGAGCCTCGTACCAGCCCGTCTCCAAAGTGCACCAGCCAGTTCGTGGTTCCTCCCCAGTCGCTTGGCCAGCATTTGAATGTTGCTCATCGACACACCAAACGCTCTTTCTGACGGGATTCCATACCGAGCCATGCCCTCGCGGGTGGCTTTGCTGCAGTTATGTCTCAGCCAGTCGAGCGCCTCTTGGACCGCTTCCTCGACGGGCAGCTTGCGTTGGGTAGCTGAGGTGGCGGGCGTCCGGCCTCCATTGCTTTGCTTTCGCGACGGCTGGGCCATGGGTTCTAGGGT
This sequence comes from uncultured Acidimicrobiia bacterium, assembly GCA_963791795.1. Lineage (GTDB taxonomy): Bacteria > Acidobacteriota > Terriglobia > Versatilivoradales > Versatilivoraceae > VFZK01. Next base: position 511,113 of record CAWBTP010000005.1, on the reverse strand, counting down.
GATGGGCAACCTTGAAGATCCTACCCTAGTTTGATTCAGCCCACGACTCTGAATTTCTCTGATGTGCACCGGAGAATTGGCGGACGACTGGGATGGCAGACGAAAGCATCGAGCGGAGCGCTCGTTCAGATTGTGTATGGATTCAGATTGTGTCGAGCCCTGATGATCGCCGATACTCCAACGGATTGTGCTCGCGCGGGAACATGTCTTGAACCAGGCAAGTCCAAGCTGATCTGGGTAAAGGGATGTATCCTGTTCGCTATACTGCCCGCGTCAGCCTCAGAGCCAGGCATGAGCTGCGGTCAGAACGAGAAATGTTGGACAAGGAGCGATGAATGGATCGGTTAGCTCGTTTGAAAGGGATGGTGGAAGAGAATCCCCAGGATCGATTTGCCCGCTACGGCCTGGCGATGGAACTAGCGAGCCAAGGTCGGCAGGAGGAATCCTTAGGCGAGTTTCGGGCCCTAATGTCTTTGGACCCCGACTACTTGGCTAGTTATCTTCAAGCTGGCCAAACGCTGGAAAAACTGAACCGTGTCGAGGAAGCGCGGGAAGTCTACCGAAAGGGGATTGAGGTGGCTGCGCGAAAAGGCGATATGAAGACGCGCGGCGAACTGCAGTCGGCCCTCGAGCTTCTCGATTAGCGGTACTCAGAACAACCGTGAAGCGCGCCTTGGCGGTTGCCCCTCACCCGGCCTTCAGCCACCCTCTCCCCACAAACGGGAGAGGGAGTTGCTTTAAATTTGAAGGAAGTCTCAGGTTCGTTCGGCGCGAGAACGTCAAGGCAATTCTTTGATCGCGATGTTACGAAACTCGACCAAGGAGCCATGCCCCAGGAAGCCGATGTGGCCTTTGGTGCGGGCCAAGCCTGGATGCTTTTTGAGAACCTCGGGATCTTTCACGTCGTCCAGATTTGCGTCCACAATCACTGTACCGTTCAACTTCACCTGAATGTGACGCCCGTTCGCCGTTATCTCTTCGCTGTTCCATTCCCCCGCTTTTTTCAGAAAGCCCCGCTTGGCTGGAACCACATCGTAGATCGAGCCGTGATATTGGGTGGGCTTGAGTGGTTTGTCGTATGCCGTGTCCAGGATCTGGATCTCCATGCCCTGATAGGCGGCATCGCCAGTGAGTGGCGAGCGAATGCCAACGCCGTTATTACCGCCTGGCTCCGTGCGAAATTCGAAGCGAAATACGAAATTCGCAAACTCTTTCACCGTGAAGAAATTCCCTCCGCCGTCTTTGGGGCAGACGAGATTGCCGTCCTTGACCATGTAGCCTGGACCTTTCTTTTCGATCAGTGTCCAGCCGATCAGCGTCTTGCCATCGAACAGTGGAACAAACTCGGGTTCTTTGGCGTGCGGCAAGCCAACCACAAGGAAAAAGCCAACCAAAGATGAAACAGCCAGTCGTCGTATTCGTGTGGCACACGAGTTGAAGTGCATAGAGCTCCTTTCAGCATGGGTGTTTCTGAACTCGGCGGAAAGCGTAATGCTCTGAGATTCACAAGTCAAATGCTTCTGACTGATGGCAGTCTCGGATCAGGTGGCAGCGAGTTAGGGTCAGGGTTGAGCGACGCGTACGCAGCCGTGAAACAGAGATTAGCTGCGGCGCAAGCTCGGCTGTGCTCAAGGGGCAGACTCTGTCAGGCGAAGCTTTCCGAGGGCAGGGGGGTGTTCATACGGTGGGTTGTCACGAATGAGTCTATCTGATCACTCTCCGGATTTCGCTCGAAACGGTCTTGTCTGGTGAAATAGGAACTTTCTCCTCGTTTCTTGAAAGTTGCCCTCGTCCTCGGCCTGAGCGGTGAGAGGACGAGTATGAGCACGACGACGAGAGGTCTTCGTGATCCGGGGTAGTTCCAAATGTTCTTCCTCCACGCTGTCCTTCGCTAGTCTCGAAGCAACGCCACGACCAAACCAGCGAAAAGCGCGAATACACAGCCGGCTTTAGCTATTCCGTTGAGAGTGTCGAAGCGTGTGAAGGCCATCCACAGATCGCCTTCGATCAAGCCAATGATGAGCAACGCAGCCAGGAGGAATATTAACGGCATCATCACGAATCTCGTGGTACACCTCCGGCAAGGCAAAAAGAAGCCTCAGAATTTCGCTTTGCCAGATCAAGCAGCGATCTGGCGGAACGGCTGACACCACCCTCAAATCCAAACCAATTGGCGACTGGAACACCAACCACACGTCAACTCAGTTCAGAGCCTTCTCAACCGCACCGATCACGGCTTCACTTTCGGGGGCATCTTTTGAGTCAAACCGTGCGGCGATGTTGCCCTGTTTGTCGATGAGGAACTTATTGAAGTTCCATTTGATCTCGCCGCCAAACTTTGGGTTGGTCGCGGCATCGGTGAGGTATTGATAGAGGGGGTGCTGGTCAGGTCCCTTTACGGAGATTTTTGAAAACATCGGGAACGTCACGTTGTAGCGTGTTGAACAAAAGGTTTTGATCTCTTGATCGGTACCTGGCTCCTGGGCACCGAAATTGTTAGCTGGAAAACCAAGTACGACCAGCCCACGATCCTTGTACTTCGAATAGATTTTCTGTAGCCCTTCATACTGCGGCGTGTAGCCACACTGGCTCGCGACATTCACGAGAAGCAGCGCTTTCCCGCGATATTGCGACAAGCTGACGTCCTTCCCGTCGATACCCTTCAAGGCGAAATTGTAAATCACAGCCTGCTTTCCTCCTTTGGGAATCTCATTGCCTGGCCATGCCTTGAGCACACCTGCGACAACAAGCAAAGACACCAACACAATTCCGAGTCTCTTGTCCATGACGTTGTCTCCTGTTTAGATGAGCGATCAGGCTCCACCCCTGGCACGAGAAGATGGCGCAACTTGGGAGGTCCCGAGACCTCTTCGGCAGCGGGACGAGCTCACGCTCGCAAGCCGTCCACCACGCCGCGCATGTAGGCAAACGATTGGATCATTCCAGGTAATGGATTCTGTTCGTCGATCTCGTACTCCAGATTCACCATGCCCTGGTATTTCATCTTCTTCAGCTGCTTGAAAATCGCAGCCACGGGCATTGCACCTTCACCGACACGGCACTGGCTGTCCTTGTCCGAAAGCGAACGCAGGTCCTTGATGTGCATGTCCAGCAAGCGGGACCCTGCCTGGGCGATGGATTGGACCACGTCGACACCCGTTCGAGCAGTGTGGCCAACATCGATGCAGAGTCCGACGCGCGGGTCCATCTTCTTCACCACCTTCAAGGCATCCAGCGGAGCAGGGAAGAACTTGTCTTCCGGTCCGTGGTTGTGAATTGCGGCTTTGATGTTGTATTCCTTCACGAAGCGCTCGATGCGCGGCATGGTCTGTTGTGTCGGCGCAATGACCATGAGCGGCATCCCGCTTCTCTTGGCGTATTCGAAATACTTTCGAATGTCTGCGTCGGAATCTTCCTTGAGGCTGATGGTTCCACCACCAGCGATCTTCAAGCCTGCACTCTCAAACTCCTTCCGTCCTGCTTCCAGCTCGGCTGGTGCGCTCTTGTAGAGCAGATGAAATTCCTTAATGTTGAGATACGGGGTCTTCAGCTCCTTCACAGCCGCGATTGTCTGCACCCGGCTCAACTTGCGTAGAGAATAGCTGGCCACTCCAAGTTTGATATCTTCGGGATGCGCTGAATTGGCAGCTGAAGCGGTCGTTATTCCATTGAGGCTGAGCAAGGCCCCGGCAGCGGTAATGAATTTGCGACGGTTAAGCACATTGTCCATTGAGGTGTCTCCTTGAAGTCAAAATGAATGATTCGCGATTCCTTGGCGCCAATCGCGTTCGTGGCGTTGATGGTCTTGCAATCCCAGGCTAGTCGTGCCGAGCGACTTTGACACACCTCGTGCTGCGGCTTCGATGGCCGCTGACCCCTCACCCGGCCCTCTGAACGCTTCTCAAGCGTTCACTCCTCTCTCACAAACGGGAGAAGGAGTTGTTTCAAACTTGAAGTCTTGAACCTCGTTCGCTGCAGCTGAGCCTATGCCCAGACTAAGCAGAGCGTCCGATGGCCACGGCGACTGCGCGTAGTCTTGGCATCAGAGTCCGAAGCTGTTCGGGTGTGAGCGATTGCGCTCCGTCAGACAGCGCCTCTTTCGGGTTTGGATGCATTTCCAGCATGACGCCATCTGCTCCAGCCGCCACAGAAGCGAGGGCCATGGCTGGGACATGCCGACTAATGCCAATACCGTGGCTGGGATCGGCAATCACGGGTAGATGGGAGATCTCCTTTAACACCGGCACAGCGTTCAAGTCGAGAGTGTTCCTCGCATAACTGCGATCAAGAGGATGGACTCCGCGTTCACAGAGCAGCACCTTCGAGTTGTTGTGGTGCAAAAGATATTCAGCAGCCAGGAGGAACTCGTCGAGTGTCGCGCTGGGTCCCCGCTTGAGCATGACAGGATGACCCGATTTCCCGGCCTCGATCAACAGCGGGAAATTCTGCATGTTCCGTGCTCCGATCTGCAGAATATCCACGTGGCTGGCCACCAATGGCACGAGGTCGGGCTGCATCACTTCGGAAATTGTTAACAATCCGTGCTCGCGGCCTACCTGCTGCAGAATCTTCAGGCCGTTCTCCTGCAATCCTTGAAACGAATAGGGTGACGTGCGTGGCTTGAAGGCCCCTCCCCGCAACACAGAGGCTCCCACGGCCCGAGCGCCTTCAGCCGCTGTCTGCATCTGGTCGAGACTTTCCACTGAACAAGGGCCGGTCATGATTTGGATCTGGTTTCCGCCAAATAGGACGCCCTGGATCTCCACAACGGTGTCGGCTCGATGGAACTCGCGAGAGGCCAGTTTATATGGCCGGCTGACATGAGCCACATGCGCAACGCCAGAAAGCACGCTCAGCGTCTGGAATAGAGGCTCGCGTAGATCTGGCGGAATGGCGCTGGGAATGCCCACGGCAACGCGGTCGCCACCCGGCATGCGCAACGCATTCAGGCCGCGAGCTTCGATGGCCGAAACCACCTGCTGGATGTCTTGTTCGACAGCGGAGACGGACATGACAACGATCATGGGCGTGAACCGTGAAAACGCGAAACGTGAATGGGGTCTGAGGAAGAGACCCTGGCTCTTGTGGAATTTCTCTATAGATATTCGCGTCGAGTTTACAACCTGCAATCGCCGTTCGGTAGCGAAATACTCCGCCTTAAGTCTCTCGCGCCGAACCCTTGAACTTCTTTCAAATAGTTTCTCAAGCAAGTGAAGTTCTGTACAATGTGTCGCCAAATTGGTTTCCCGCACTAGAGTTTCATCTCATGGAGCGCTATGAAAACATCTCTGCTGTTGTGCTCAGCCGCTATTGTGCTGTGTTTCCTAATATCGTGCTCGGCGCAAAACGAAGATCTGAAATTTGAAGCTTTTGCCAAAGAGTACCTCGACAAGCTCTTGGAAAAGAATCCTGAACTGGCGACCAGCCTTGGTGAGCACCGGTATGATGATCGGCTTTCGGATTACAGCCAAGCCGGAATTCAAGCACAAGTCCAATTTCAGCGGCAGTCAATCGAGCGGCTGGGACGGATTGAAGTATCCAAGCTGAACGCCGTCAATCGTATCGATTTCGCGATCCTACAATCTCAAATTCAGTCGGCGCTGTTTCAGCTCGAGAATCTGCGGGAACACGAGTGGAATCCTCTGTTCTACAACGTTGGCAATGCGATCTACGGGTTGACCGCGCGCGATTTTGCCCCGCTGAAGGACAGGTTAAAGAGCGTCAAGTCGCGGCTGAGAGCGCTACCAGGCGTCTTGGAAGCCGCCCGCACGAACCTCAAAAATCCACCCAGGGTCCATACGGAAACCGCCATCCTACAGAACAAAGGTAACATCAGCCTGGTTCGCGAGGAGTTGAAGAGCTATCTCAACCAGGTGCCGGAGCTGATTCCGGAGTTTGCTTCCGTTCAGTCGCAGGTCATTGCCGCGTTTGAATCGTTTGGCGTCTGGCTTGAAAAGGATTTGCTGCCTAAGTCGAACGGAAACTTCAGAATTGGCGAGAACAGGTTCCGCAACAAATTGCGATACACACTGGATTCCGATCTTTCGGCAGAGGACATTCTTCAGCGCGCCCAAGCCGATTTGCAAAAGACTCAGGATGCTTTGTTTGAGACGGCTCAGTCGCTTTCAAAGAGAGCAGCCACGGAGAGTAGTCCGGAAGCGAGAAAGAAGGTGATCAAGGAGGTTCTCGACCGGTTAGCCCAGTCGAGTCCGACCAATGAAACGATCGTCTCGTTGGCAAAAGAGAATCTGGCGGAAGTGACCGAGTTTGTTCGGCAGCAGGGACTGGTCACCGTGCCCCAGGAACCGGTAAAGATTATCGTGATGCCTGAGTTTCAGCGTGGTGTCGCAGTTGCGTACTGCGACTCTCCAGGACCTTTGGAGAGGAACGGCGAGACCTTCTATGCCATTTCGCCCACGCCGATCGACTGGCCCCAACCGCGTGTGAAATCCTTCTTCCGGGAGTACAACAACTACATGCTGAAGAACTTGAACATTCATGAGGCGATGCCGGGGCATTACCTGCAGCTTGCCCATTCCAACAAGTTCAAGGCTCCCACAATGATTCGCGCCATTTTCACAAGCGGCGTCTTTACCGAAGGCTGGGCGACCTATGCCGAGCAGTTAATGGTAGAGAAAGGTTATGGCGGCCCTGAAGTTAAGATGCAACAGCTCAAGATGCGGCTGCGTCTGATCATCAACGCCATTCTGGACCAGAAGATTCATACGGCGGGTATGAGTGAGAAGGAAGCAACGGAACTGATGATGAACGAAGGTTTTCAGGAAGAGGGTGAGGCCGCTGGTAAGTGGAGGCGAGCCTGCCTCTCGTCGACTCAGCTTTCGACCTATTACGTGGGTAACACAGAGATTAATGAGATTCGCAGGACATGGGAATCTAAGAAAGGCCCCATTTCGGATTTGAAGGCTTTTCATGACACGGTGCTGTCATTTGGCTCGCCGGCGCCAAAGTATGTAAAAGCTCTCTTGGGACTTTAGGGAGTTGTCGATAGAGACAGCGACGTGAGTTTCGCAGGATCCAGAACCAGTTCTTTGGAGCCAGATTTCGTTAAGTTCAATAGCATCATCACCGGGAGGTCTCTATGAAGAGAGGATTTCTTCGCAGTGTCTGGTTGGTTTTGCTTCTTTCTTCTGGGAGTCTGATGGCGCAATCAACAATTGAGAAGACCGGCAAAAAGGTTGAAACGGGGGCCAAAAAGACCGGAGAAGCCACCGCCGAAGGAGCTAAGAAGGTGGGGAAGGCGACTGCTAGCGGGACCAAGGAAGCCGGCAAAGTAACCGCTGAGAAATCCAAAGATGTCGGCAAGGTCACGGCCGAAAAATCAAAGGAAGTCGGGCATGAAGTTGGCAAGGGTGCCAAAACGGCAGGAAAGGTAACTGCTAAAGGTGCCAAAAAGGTTGGCGAAGGAGCCGTGGAGGGGACGGAGAAGGTGGGAAAAGGTGTCGTTAAAGGTGTGAAAAAGGTCGGAGAGAAATTTTGAAGTTGCTCCGAACCCAGGCCTACGACTTGGCCTTGGGTGACTGGGGCTGAATTGTGCTCGATCTCGTTTAGCCTTTCAGGATAGCCAAAATTTTACGAATTTGCGTTGCTCCGGGTTCCGGATACTACTGCCTAATTCCCTAGTTCGGGGTGGACTCTGCACTGGCTGCAGCTCCGTCAAATTATAGAACGTCGTTGAGTGTGGCCTCCGCATTGTTTTGCGTGTAACCTGCTGCCCAGATTTTGCCAGAAAGACAGAATTCCCTGTTGCAGATACCAAAAGTTTCTGCTAAATTCCGAGTTTTGCCAACGGGCTGGCGTAGCTCAGTTGGTAGAGCAGCTGATTTGTAATCAGCAGGTCGGGGGTTCAAGTCCCTTCGCCAGCTCCAGAACGCCATTACATCACAAAGAACTTGAATTTGGTTTTGCATTGGAGAGATGGCCGAGTGGTTAATGGCAGCAGACTGTAAATCTGCCGCTCCTTGCGAGCTACGGAGGTTCGAATCCTCCTCTCTCCACCATTGGAGGTTACGGGCTAGTTGAGGAGACGGGCGCGGAAGGGTAGTTTGACTCAGTCCTGTCCCCATGTTGGCTGCCTAAGACCCCCGGCGGGCGGGAGTAACTCAGTGGTAGAGTCACAGCCTTCCAAGCTGTTGGTCGCGGGTTCGATCCCCGTCTCCCGCTCCAAAGTCGGGCCCACGTAGCTCAGTTGGTAGAGCGCGTCCTTGGTAAGGACGAGGTCACCAGTTCAATCCTGGTCGTGGGCTCCATTTTCTCTTTTGACCTCGCAGGAGAAAGTCCCCGGTTTCGTGATCATTCAGTTGAAATCAGACTTCAGTCTATAGCGCTAGGCAATCAAGGAGACAGCGATGGCGAAGGAGAAATTTGACCGCAGCAAGCCGCACGTCAACATCGGGACGATTGGGCACATTGATCACGGCAAGACAACGCTGACGGCGGCGATCACGAAGGTCTTGGCGAAGAACAACCCGAAGATCCAGTTTCGGAGTTTCGATTCGATTGACAACGCGCCGGAAGAGAGGGCGCGGGGCATCACGATCGCCACGGCGCACGTGGAATACGAGACCAAGAACCGGCACTACGCGCACGTGGACTGCCCGGGACACGCCGACTACATCAAGAACATGATCACGGGAGCGGCGCAGATGGACGGCGCGATCCTGGTGGTGGCGGCCACCGACGGGCCGATGCCGCAGACGCGGGAGCACATTCTGCTGGCGCGGCAGGTGGGAGTGCCCTACATCGTGGTGGCGATGAACAAAGTGGACGCGGTGGACGATCCGGAACTGCTGGACCTGGTGGAGCTGGAAGTGCGGGAGTTGCTGAAGACCTACAAGTTTCCGGGAGACGACATACCGGTGGTGCGGGTGAGCGCGCTGGGAGCGATCAACGGGGAAGAGAAGTGGGAGAAAGCGCTGGACGAGCTGATGGAGCAGGTGGACAAGTACATTCCCTTGCCGCAGCGGGAGATTGACAAACCGTTTCTGATGCCGGTGGAAGACATCTTCTCGATCTCGGGACGCGGGACGGTGGTGACGGGCAGAGTGGAGCGCGGGAAGGTGAAGGTGGGAGAAGAGATTGAGATTGTGGGGATCCGTCCGACGGTGAAGAAAGTGGTGACGGGCGTGGAGATGTTCAAGAAGCTGCTGGACGAGGGAGTGGCGGGAGACAACGTGGGACTGTTGTTGCGAGGGGTGGAGAAGGACGACGTGGAGCGGGGGCAGGTGATTGCGAAGACAGCATCGATCACACCGCACACGAAGTTCAAGGCGGAGACCTACATCCTGACGAAGGAAGAGGGTGGGAGGCACACCCCGTTTTTCAAAGGATACCGGCCGCAGTTTTACTTTCGGACGACGGACGTGACGGGAGTGGCGACGCTGCCGTCGGGGACGGAGATGGTGATGCCGGGAGACAACGTGGCGTTGGAGATTGAGTTGATTAACCCGATCGCGGCGGAGAAGGGATTGCGGTTTGCGATTCGGGAAGGTGGACGGACGGTAGGTGCCGGTACGGTGACCGAAATCCTGGCTTAGCCAGTGTTAGTTGAATTTTTGAGTTGAGCAAACATGCGAGATATCATCACTTTGCAATGTAACGATTGCAAGAATCGAAATTATTCGACGACCAAGAATAAGAAGAAGACCACGGCTCGGTTGGAGTTCAAGAAGTTCTGCAACACGTGCAGAACGCACACCGTGCATCGTGAAACGAAGTAGCCCACGGAACGCGCGCAGAGCGTCCGTGGTTTTTATGTAGGCCAGTAGCTCGAATTGGTAGAGCGCCGGTCTCCAAAACCGGATGTTGGGGGTTCGAGTCCCTCCTGGCCTGCCAGTCCTCATAAAACGGGTTCATAATCTATGGCAACCGAAACTTTGGTTGAACGGTCCTCGTTTCTGGAAAAACTCCGGATCCGGCAGATGCAGCAGTTTTTTGTCGAAGTTCGGGCGGAATTGAAGAAAGTCTCGTGGCCCGGGCGGAAGGAAGTTTACGGCACGACGATCGTCGTCGTTTGTGCAGTTTTTTTCTTCGGCATCTACTCTGGGCTTGGTGGATTTGGTGTTGCGTGTTGGCGCGTCGATCAGATCTTTAAGTTCTTCAGGTAGCCCGGTATCTGTATCTGTCCTATCACGGAGCGGCAATGGCAAAACAGTGGTACATCGTTCACTCGTACTCGGGATTCGAGAGGAAGGTCGCCGAGAGTCTGAAGAGCCGCATCCAGGCATTTGGAGTTGAGGAAGAATTTGGCGACATCATCGTGCCAACTGAAGACGTTATCGAGATGAAGGGCGGCAAGCGGGTCACCAGTTCCAAAATGACATTTCCAGGCTATGTGCTTGTTGAGATGGACATGACAGACCGCGCCTGGCACATCGTCAAAAACACGCCCCGCGTCACCGGGTTCGTGGGATCAGGACAGAAACCCTCTCCTCTCAGCCAGGCGGAAGTCGACCAGATCATCTACCATGCGGAGCAGACTGCCGAAAAACCAAAGGTTGAGCTGACGTTTGAAAAGGGTGAGTCCGTGAAGATTATCGACGGTCCTTTCAACAGCTTTACGGGCACAGTCGACGAACTGAACGAAGACCGGAATACTTTGAAGGTGATGGTAACCATCTTCGGACGCCAAACGCCCGTTGAGTTGGACTACTTGCAGGTGGAGAAAGTGTAGGTCGGGACGCGCTGCTGCGCGTCCTCAATCTGGTAGCTTAGAACAGGATGCGCAGCAGCGCGTCCCTACTTTGTAGGAAGAGATTCTCAATGGCAAAAAAAATCACCGGTTACATCAAGCTCCAGATCCCTGCCGGCAAGGCGACGCCGGCACCCCCGGTTGGACCTGCGTTGGGACAACATGGCGTCAACATCATGGATTTTTGCAAGGCGTTCAATGCCAAGACGTCTGGCAAGGATTCTGAAGGGCTGATCATTCCAGTTGTCATCACCGTTTATGCTGACAGGTCGTATTCATTCATTACCAAGACTCCGCCAGCATCGATCTTGCTGAAACGGGCGTCGGGAATTGCCAAGGGCTCTGGCCAGCCAAACAAGAACAAGGTTGGAAAGGTGACAGAAAAGCAGGTAGAGGACATTGCCAAGTTGAAACTACCCGACTTGAATGCCCATGACGTAGCGGCTGCGGTGAAGATCGTTAAAGGCACAGCGCGCAGCATGGGGATCGAGATCGTCGGTTAAGGAGCAGAAATGGGTCGCGTGGGAAAGCGGTTTAAGAAGGCAAAAAGCCTGGTTGAGGTGAAGCCCTACAAGCTTGAAGATGCCATGCCATTGATCAAGAAGATGGCAACGGCCAAGTTTGATGAGACGGTTGAAGTTGCCATGCGTTTGGGAGTGGATCCCAAACACGCGGACCAGATGGTGCGTGGCACGGTTGTCCTCCCGCATGGTCTTGGAAAGAGCAAGAAGGTTTGTGTCATTGCATCCGGCGAGAAGGTTAAGGAAGCGGAGCAGGCAGGTGCCGAGCACGTTGGCGGTGACGATCTGGTTGCCAAAATTCAGGAGGGCTGGCTGGATTTTGATGCCTTGATTGCCACGCCCGACATGATGAAGTCGGTCGGTAAGCTCGGCAAGGTTCTGGGTCCCAAGGGATTGATGCCAAACCCGAAGACCGGCACCGTCACATTTGATTTGTCGAATGCGGTCCGCGAGATCAAGGCGGGCAAGGTTGAATTTCGAGTGGACAAGACCTCCATTATTCACACGCCGGTGGGCAAGGCCTCCTTTAGTGCTGAGAAGTTGGTCGAAAACGCCAGGACCTTGATCGATTCCGTGGTGAAGGCCAAGCCGGCGGCTGCGAAAGGGAAGTATGTCCGCAGCATCTCGATCAGTTCCACAATGGGGCCGGGAGTCTCGTTGGATCTCGTAGCATTTGAAAAGTAATTTTTGAATCCTTAGGAGTTGTTCCATGGACCGGAGCGAGAAAGACAAGGAAATTGAAGCGTTGAACGCCGAATTTAAGGCGGCGAAGAACCTGTTTGTGGCTGGTTTTCAGGGGCTCACGGTAAGCCAGGACAGCGAACTGCGGCGCAGCATCCGTGCTGCGGGTTCGAAGTACAAGGTGGTCAAGAATACTCTCGCCAAACGAGCCTGCAAAGATACCTCGGTGGAGCCTTTGAGGGACAAATTCGCGGGTAGCAGCGCAGTGCTCTACAACGCGAAGGATCCAGTGGCTCTCGCCAAAGCTATTACGACTTACGCGAAAAGCAACCCCTTGTTTGTGTTCAAGGCAGGTGTGGTTGAGGGTCGCGTGGTCAACCTGGCTGACCTCGACCAGATTGCGACGTTGCCGTCCAAAGAGGAACTCATCTCGAAGCTCATGTTCCTCTTGAATTCGCAGGCCCAGCGAATCGCGAGTGTTGTTTCCGCCGTTCCAAGAAACTTGGCCGTCGTTGTCAATCAAGCCAGCGAGCAAAAAAAGTTCAAAGAGTGAATTGGAAGATTTCCTGGAAAGCTGAGATCAAACATCATTGAGGAGGATGTAATGTCTGACAAAGTTCAAAAGATCCTGGATGAGATCAAGGAGCTGAGCCTGCTCGAGGCGTCGCAGTTGGTGAAAGCGCTTGAGGAGGCCTTCGGCGTTTCTGCGGCGGCCGCGGCCCCGGTGATGGTGGCTGGCGGAGCCGGTGGTGGCGGCGCGGCGGCGGCTCCAGCTGAAGAGAAGACGGAGTTCACCGTCGTTCTGACCAACGTCGGCTCGAACAAGATCAATACCATCAAAATCGTCCGCGAAGTCACCAGCCTTGGCCTCAAAGAAGCCAAAGACCTGGTTGATGGCGCTCCCAAAACCGTGAAGGAAGGCGTCAGCAAGGATGAGGCAGAAGCCATCAAGAAGAAGTTCGCCGACGCGGGAGCTGCTGTCGAGTTGAAGTAAAATTTAAGGTTCTTTTGTCCGGAATTCGATCTTCAATTTCAAAATTGGGTCAATTTCCTTCAGGGGGAAAGTGCGCTTTCCCCCTATCGCTATTTCCTCAGAACGCAGATCTGAATCATTCTTCCAGCATAGATCGTTAATCAAGAGTGGAATCCGGCTGAGGCTGTCGCCGGTTCTTAAGGAGTCATCAAGATGGCAGTCGCGTCGAATGGGAAACTTAGAGAGCGCGTCAATTTCTCGAAGATCTTAACCTCGATCCAAATCCCCAACCTGATTGAGGTTCAGAAGAAATCCTATGAGCGGTTTCTTCAAATGAACCTCCTGCCCGGGGAAAGGGAAGATATCGGTCTGCAGGCCGTCTTCAATTCGGTTTTTCCGATCAGCGATTTCCGGGGTGTCTCTTCGCTGGAGTTCGTGGATTTTTCGATTGGCAACTGGGAGTGCAAGTGCGCCAACCTGAAAGGCCTGTCACATTTGCGCAGCAATTGCCGTTCTTGCGGAAACGTGATCATCACGAACCCCTTCTCCATTGATGACGTCGTATGCTCGAAGTGCGGCACGTTCAATCGCAATATCTCCACGTTCTGCAATCGCTGCGGCGATCCCGTCAGCCTGAAGCTGAAGTACGACATGGCGGAGTGCCAGGAACGGGGTATGACGTATGCCGCTCCTCTCAAGGTCACGATCCGGCTCACGATCTTTGACAAAGACCCGGACACGGGACAAAAGGCGATTCGAGACATCAAGGAACAGGAGGTCTATTTCGGCGAAATCCCGCTGATGACTGAGAACGGCACTTTCATCATTAATGGGACCGAACGTGTGATTGTCAGCCAGTTGCACCGCTCGCCAGGCGTTTTCTTTGAGTCAGCCAACGCCAAGACCTATTTCCTCGGCAAGATCATTCCTTACCGCGGTTCGTGGGTGGAGTTTGAGTACGACCAGAAGAACCTTCTCTATGTGCGCATCGATCGAAAGCGAAAGTTTCTGGGAACCATCTTCCTGCGCGCATTGGGACTCAAGTCTGACGAGGAATTGATTCGCGCTTTTTACAAGACCGATTTGGTCAGCATCGCCGACAGCAAATTGTATTGGAATGTCTCGGAGAACTTGATCGGCATCAAGATTTCTCATGATGTCATCAACCCCAAGACGAAGGAAGTCATCGCCCACTCTGGCAAGAAAATTTCCCACAGCGTCTACAACCTCATCACCAAGGCGCATATTACGCAGGTAGAGATTTCGCCCAACGATCTGGAAGGCTGTTTCACCGTCGCGGATGTGGTCAGTCGCGAGACCGGCGAGGTTTTGCTTGAGTCGAACCAGGAACTGAAGCCGAACACCATCTCCGCGATCATTGATGCTGGCATCACCGAATTCTCAATCTTCAATCCCGAGCGAGACGATGCCGGGACGGTGCTCAGCCAGACGATGCGCAAGGACACCATCAAGACGACGCAGGAAGCGCTGATCGAAATCTACCGCAAGATGCGGCCTGGCGATCCGCCGACGCTGGAAACTGCCACAAACCTTTTCGAGGGGATGTTCTTCGATGCTCGAAAGTACGATTTCTCCCGCGTTGGCCGCTTGAAGTTCAACATCAAGCTGGATCTGAATTCCCCGCTCGACAAGCGCACGCTCGAGCCCGACGACTTTTACGCGGTCATTCGTTACCTGCTGAAATTGCGTAAGGGCATTGGTCTGGTGGATGACATTGACCACCTCGGGAACCGTCGTGTGCGCGCCGTCGGCGAACTTCTTGAAAACCAGTTCCGCATCGGCCTGGTGCGGATGGAACGGGCGATCAAGGAAAAGATGTCGGTTTACCAGGAAATGTCCACGGCGATGCCGCACGATTTGATCAATGCGAAGCCCGTGATGGCTGCTGTGCGCGAATTCTTTGGATCGAGCCAGCTTTCACAGTTCATGGACCAGACCAACCCGCTTTCTGAAATCACCCACAAGCGCCGTCTCTCGGCGTTGGGCCCGGGTGGATTGAGCCGCGAACGGGCCGGATTTGAAGTTCGTGACGTGCACACGACACACTATGGGCGCATCTGTCCGATTGAAACGCCGGAAGGACCCAACATCGGTTTGATTTCTTCACTCAGTTGCTACGCGCGCATCAATGAGTTCGGATTTATTGAGAGCCCCTATCGCAAGGTGAAGAACGGCAAGGTTGTGGACTACGTTACCGTAAGCAACGGCGGAGACTCTGATTTCAAGATTGGCGAACACCTGGAGAAGAACGTCGTTGAGAATGAAAACAAGGCGCTTCGGGCGAAGGCCGGGAAAAAACGCCCTGCGGATTATGAGCCCTATTCGTTTTACCTGACCGCCTGGGAAGAAGACAAATATATCGTCGCCCAGGCTAACGTGGAGTTGGACGCTGAGGGTAACATCACCTCCGATCTCGTCAACGCCCGCCAGGCTGGAAACTTCGTCCTCAAGAACCGTGAGGAAATCGACTACATCGACGTTTCGCCCAAACAACTCGTCAGTGTGGCGGCATCGCTGATTCCGTTCCTCGAAAACGACGATGCCAACCGCGCGCTCATGGGTTCGAACATGCAGCGCCAGGCGGTTCCCTTGCTGCGCGCGGATGCGCCCTACGTTGGAACCGGCATGGAGAAGGTGACGGCGCACGATTCAGGGGCAGTCGTCATGTGCCGGCGCGCTGGTGTGGTGGACAGCGTCGACTCGGAACGTATCATTGTGCGCGTCGATACGGGCGAGTCGGGCCAGCTCTCGCGCGAGGTTGGAGCCGACATCTACCAGCTGAAGAAATTCAAGCGGTCCAATCAGAATACTTGTATCAACCAGAAGCCCATTGTCAGGAAGGGAGATCGGGTGCATGCGGGGCAAGTGTTGGGTGATGGGCCTTGCACAGACATGGGCGAGCTGGCGCTGGGCAGAAACGTCCTGGTGGCGTTCATGCCGTGGCGAGGCTACAACTTCGAAGACGCGATTCTGGTGAGCGAAAAGCTCATCAAAGAGGATTACTACACCTCGATTCACATTGAGGAGTTCGAGATCGAAGCGAGGGATACAAAGCTGGGTCCTGAAGAAATCACGCGCGATATTCCGAACGTGAGCGAGAGCTTTCTGCGTGATCTGGACGAAAGCGGCATCATCCGGCTTGGCGCTGCCGTCAAACCTGGTGACGTACTCGTGGGTAAGGTAACCCCGAAGGGTGAAACCCAGCTCACTCCGGAAGAGAAGTTGCTGCGTGCGATCTTCGGTGAGAAAGCTGGCGATGTGCGGGATGCGTCACTCATCACTCCGCCTGGTATTGAGGGTGTGGTGGTGGAAGTGAAGGTCTTCTCGCGCAAGGGGCAGGACAAGGACGAACGTGCCAAGGCGATCGAAGACAGCGAGATTGAAAAGCTGGAGAAGAATCTCAACGATGAAATCCGCATCCTGACCGACGAGCGGAACAAACGTGTTTGCCAACTACTGGAAGGCCAGGTGTTGACGGCGGACCTGGTTAACGAGCGTTCCGGCAAACGCATCCTGACCAAGAAGACGACTCTGACGCGCGAAATCATTCAAAGATTGAGCGCCAAGGATCTGTCTCGCGTCAAGACTGGTCAAAAGGATGGCTCCGTCTCCGAGCAGGTTCTGGAAATTGAGGAAATGACTGCGCGTCAAATCGACGTGCTGCAGAAGCTGCACGACGAGCGCGTCGGGAAGCTGAAAAAGGGTGATGAGCTGCCTCCGGGCGTCATCAAGCTGGCCAAAGTCTATGTCGCCATGAAAAGAAAACTGTCGGTGGGCGACAAGATGGCTGGTCGTCATGGCAACAAGGGCGTCATTGCCAGGATCCTTCCGGAAGAAGACATGCCTTACTTGCCGGATGGTACACCCGTCGAGATTGTGCTCAATCCGCTGGGCGTTCCTTCACGTATGAACGTCGGCCAGATCCTTGAAACTCACCTCGGCTGGGCAGCCAAAGCGCTGGGGCTGCATTTCGCAACCCCCGTCTTCGATGGAGCCACCGAGAAAGAGATCAAACTGCAGCTTACGAAGGCCAATTTGCCGACTTCCGGAAAGACCTACCTGTATGACGGCATGACAGGCGATCGGTTCGAGCAGCAAGTAACGGTTGGCTATATCTACATGCTCAAACTCTCGCATCTGGTCGATGACAAGATCCACGCACGCTCCATTGGTCCCTACTCGCTGATTACTCAGCAGCCATTGGGTGGAAAGGCGCAGTTTGGTGGCCAGCGCTTTGGAGAAATGGAAGTTTGGGCGTTGGAAGCCTACGGTGCAGCTCACATTCTTCAGGAGCTGCTGACGGCCAAGGCCGACGATGTATACGGCCGCGCCAAGATTTACGAAGCGATTGTGAAAGGTGAAGCAGCCATTGAACCCGGGCTGCCAGAATCTTTCAATGTGTTGATCCGAGAGCTGCAGAGCTTGTGTCTTGATGTAGAGCTGATCAAAGGACCGTCAGACAACTGATGAGCCACATTCAGCCACGGCCAAGCTGGAAACTCTAAGTTATCAATTGTACCCTCCCGAGGAGGTCCACCTTGTTTCGACAAAACCCATACGACCGAGGCAACGTCATTGCTGATTTCGATAGCATCAAGATCAGCCTGGCTTCGCCCGAGAAGATTCGATCCTGGTCCAAAGGCGAGGTTACCAAACCCGAAACCATTAACTACCGAACTTTCAAGCCGGAACGTGATGGCCTGTTTTGCGCCAAGATTTTCGGCCCCGTAACGGACTGGGAATGTCTTTGCGGCAAGTACAAACGGATGAAGCATCGCGGCGTCATCTGCGACAAGTGCGGCGTGGAAGTCACTTTGTCCAAGGTACGGCGCGAACGCCTGGGCCACATCGAGCTGGCGAGTCCGTGCTCGCATGTCTGGTTCTTCAAGGGACTGCCGAGCCGTATTGGCCACCTGCTCGACATCAGCCTGCGTGAGCTTGAGCGAATCTTGTACTTTGAAGCCTACGTCGTCATTGATGCCGGCGATGCTCCGCTCAAAGACAAGGAAGTCCTCAACGAGGAAAAGTACCGGCAACTGATGGATGAACACGCGGGCAAGTTCACCGCCATGATGGGTGCTGAGGCCATCAAGCAGTTGCTGAAGCAGCTTGACATCGAAGAGCTGTCTATCGAGCTGCGTCACAAGATGAAGACGGAGACCTCTCAGCAGAAGAAACTGAAATTCTCGAAACGGCTGAAAGTGGTCGAAGCTTTCCGAAAATCCGGTAACAAGCCCGAATGGATGATTTTGGATGCAATTCCGGTCATTCCACCGGAACTGCGCCCTCTGGTTCCCTTGGATGGCGGACGCTTTGCCACGTCAGACTTGAACGATCTGTACCGCCGGGTGATTAACCGCAACAACCGGTTGAAGAAACTCATTGAGCTACATGCGCCCGACGTCATCGTCCGCAACGAAAAACGCATGCTTCAGGAAGCGGTTGACGCCCTGTTTGACAACGGGCGCCGTGGCCGCGTCTTGCGCGGGGCCAACAACCGCCCGCTCAAGTCTCTGTCCGACACGCTGAAAGGCAAGCAGGGACGATTCCGGCAAAATCTTCTTGGAAAGCGCGTTGATTATTCCGGACGCTCCGTCATTGTGGTTGGTCCCGATCTCAAATTGCATCAGTGCGGCCTTCCCAAACGGATGGCGCTCGAACTGTTCAAGCCCTTCATCTATAACCGGCTCGAACAGGCTGGACATTGCACGACCATCAAAGCTGCCAAAGAAATGGTGGAACAGCAGGACCCCATTGTTTGGGACATTCTCGAAGAAGTGATTCGCGAGCATCCCGTGCTTCTCAATCGCGCACCAACCCTTCACCGGCTGGGCATTCAGGCGTTCGAGCCCAAGCTCATCGAGGGCAAGGCCATTCAGATTCACCCGCTGGTCTGCACGGCCTTCAATGCCGACTTCGATGGCGACCAGATGGCTGTCCATATTCCGTTGTCACCTGAGGCGCAGATTGAAGCTTCGGTGCTCATGCTGGCGTCGAACAACATTCTTTCGCCGTCGAACGGTATGCCCATTGCGGTTCCAACTCAGGACATAGTTCTTGGCTGCTACTACCTCACCATGTCCAAGCCAGGAACCAAAGGGGAAGGACGCGCTTTCGGCAGCACGGAGGAAGTCTTGCTAGCACTGGAAGCGGGAGAACTCGAAACGTTGAGCCCCATCCGTTACCGTTACACGGGCGACGTGATCGATTTGACGACTTCCTATGACGACCAGAGTGTGTTGCACACCGAAGTGATCCACCTGCAAAAGGATTTTCTGAAGACAACGGTTGGACGGGTGATTCTGAATGACCATTTGCCCAAGGAAATGCCGTACATCAATGGCCTGCTGAAGAAAAAGGGGTTGGGCCAACTGGTGCAGTACTGCTACCTCAAGCTGGGGTTGGAGAAGACGGTCAAAATGCTCGATGAAGTGAAGTCGCTGGGTTTCCAGTATGCCACGCGGGCTGGCATCTCCATCGGCATCGAGGACTTGTTGATTCCTAGCGAGAAAGGAAAGCTCGTGGAATCGGCCGAGCGCGAAGTGCTGAAGGTGGAAGGCCAGTACCAGGAAGGAGCGATCACCAAGGGCGAACGCTATAACAAAGTGATCGAAATCTGGTCGAACGTCACGGAGAAGGTGGCCGACGAGATGATCCGCGGCATCGAGACGCAGAACAAGGAAGGCATCGAGTTCAACCCAATTTACATCATGGCCGACTCGGGTGCTCGTGGTTCGAAGCAGCAGATTCGTCAGTTGGCCGGTATGCGTGGCTTGATGGCCAAGCCTTCCGGTGAGATTATCGAAACACCCATCAAGGCCAATTTCCGCGAAGGGCTGACGGTGCTGCAGTACTTCATCTCGACGCACGGCGCCCGCAAGGGACTCGCAGATACGGCTTTGAAGACCGCAGACTCCGGCTACCTCACCCGACGCTTGGTGGACGTAGCACAGGACGTCATCATTTCGGAACCGGATTGCGGCACGATGAACGGCATCTATGTCGGCTCCATCGTGGAAAGCGGCGAGATCATCGAACCCTTGCGCGACCGCATCGTAGGCCGCGTTTCCCTGGATGAAATCAAGGACTACGAAGGCAATGTGATCGTCGATGTCAACGAGGAGATCACCGAAAACCTGGCCAGCGAAATTCAAGCGGCGGGTGTGGAACGGGTGAAGATCCGCTCGGTGCTGACTTGCGAATCGCGGCGCGGTGTCTGCATCAAGTGCTATGGACGTAATCTCGGCACGGGCGCCATGGTTGAGCTGGGAGAAGCCGTGGGCGTCATTGCAGCCCAGTCCATCGGCGAGCCTGGCACGCAGTTGACCATGCGCACTTTCCACATCGGTGGTACGGCCAGCCGGGTATCGGAGCAGTCAACCCTCGACGCCAAGAATGATGGCGTCCTGAAGTTCATCAATCTCACCACGGTTCAAAACAAGGCAGGCGATCTCGTCGTGATGAATCGTAATGGGTTGATTGCCATTGTCGACGAAAAGGGACGTGAGAAAGAAAAGTACTCGGTCGTTTACGGCGCCAAGATCAAATTCAAGGAACATGACGACGTCAAGGAAGGCGACAGCTTGGTTGAGTGGGATCCTTACACCTATGCGATTTTGACGGAGGTGGGCGGCACGGTTCAGTTCAAAGACCTGGTGGACGCGGTCACCATGACCGAAGAAGTCGACGAAGTTACCAGCATGTCGCGCTGGGTCGTCACGCAATCGCAGGATGAAAAACGGCAGCCGCAAATCGTCATCAAGAGTTCTGACAAACACAAGACCGTCAAGAAATACCTGATGCCGGAGCGCGCACACCTGATGGTGCAGGATGGCGACGAACTGAATCCAGGGGATGTGTTGGCAAAGATCCCGCGTGAAACCACCAAGACCAAGGACATCACCGGGGGTCTGCCGCGCGTCGTGGAGTTGTTTGAGGCTCGCAAGCCCCGCGAGACGGCGGTGATCACTCATATCGATGGAGTGGTCAAGTACGGCGACATCGCCAAGGGAACCCGCAAAATCCTGGTGACCAACGAAAACGGCATGGAGCGTGAATACTCGCTGCCGCGCGGTGTGCACGTCAACGTTCAGGAAGGTGAAACGGTGCGCGCGGGCGAGCCTTTGATGGACGGCCCGTTGAATCCGCACGACATCCTGGAGGTTTTGGGAGAGAAAGAGTTGCAGGGCTATCTGGTCAACGAAATC
This sequence comes from uncultured Acidimicrobiia bacterium, assembly GCA_963791795.1. GTDB lineage: Bacteria > Acidobacteriota > Terriglobia > Versatilivoradales > Versatilivoraceae > VFZK01. The sequence goes on along the minus strand of CAWBTP010000005.1, from coordinate 490,002 downwards.
CAGGAGGTCTACCGCTTGCAAGGTGTGAACATCAACGACAAGCACATCGAAGTTATCGTGCGGCAGATGATGCGTTGGATCCGTGTTGAAGAGGTGGGCGACACCGATTTCCTCCTCGAAGAGCAGGTGGACAAGTTTCGCTTCAAGGAGGAAAACGACCGCGTCATTGGGGAAGACGGCCGGCCGGCGCGCGGAGAGCCACTCTTGTTGGGAATCACGAAGGCGTCTCTCTCTACAGACTCTTTCATTTCAGCGGCGTCATTCCAGGAGACGACTCGCGTTCTCACAGAAGCCTCCATCAGCGGCAAGGTGGATTACCTGCGCGGCTTGAAGGAGAACGTCATCATGGGTCGCCTTATCCCTGCCGGAACGGGCATGGAGCACTATCGGAACGTGAAGCTGAAATCCGACGAACCGGCGCATTCGGAGGCAGCCGGCGACGAGGCCTTTGACTCTCAAGTTGATTTCAACGAGGAAGAAGGCATCGACGAAATGGCAACGTCGAATTAGACGTCTTTCGTAGCTCTGCATGAAACTCAGGCCCCTGCGGCTTCAGAATCGCAGGGGCTTTTTTGTGTTGCCGAGAGTGGCCGCGGCACCTTGCCGCCGGTTAACTGTGGCATTACTTTCCGTGGCTCGCTCGAGCTTGATTCTCAAAGCTGCATTTTCGCGTTGCTCACCAACTGCTCTTCAACGGCCTCGCAGGCTGCGCCAGCGCCATCCTCGGCGCGTACTTTTGCAGCAACTTCTCTTGCAGTCTGCCCAAACCTCGGTTCAGCCAGCAATCGGCGTAGTTCTTGTGCCACCCGTTGCGCCCGGTACTGGGGAGGATACACGACGCGTGCCACGCCGAGCCTTTCGATTCGATAAGCATTGTCAGGTTGGTCATGAGCGAAGGGAACGGCCAGAATAGGACAACCGGCGCTGAGTGCCTGGCCCAGGGTTCCGATGCCGCACTGCTGCACAATGGCTGCCGCCCGCGGAAACAGTTGCGAATGGGGAGCAGCGTCCACAATCAGGATATTCCTGGACTTTTTGCCTGTCAGCCGCTGCACACCCTCCGTGCCGGCCAGCATGACGCCACGCATGCTGAGTTGCTGCACGGCGGCAATGCTCTGTTCGTAGAAATCCCCCGCAGCCATCACTGCAGACGATCCCAAGGTAAAGACGACGGGTGCAGGCCCGTCGGCGAGAAACTGTTCCAGCTCGGGCGAAAGGGACGTTCCATGAGCTGCGTCAAACAGAATCCGGCCGGTAACCCGAGTGTTCGCCGGCCAGTCGGGCTGGGGTTTTGCAAGCACCCGAGTGAAGAGGCCAAGGACCAATCTGGATGAGTGTTGCCCCTCGTAGATGGGGTCGCCACCACGGGGCAATCCCAGCCTGGCACGGAACTCGTAGACCGGTGCGGACCAGTTCCGTGTGCTGCGCCGTGCCAGTCGAACCAGCAGCGGGCCAACCCAAGGTCCGAGTCGCTCGAGGCGTTTGAGCCACGGCGCAATCGGCAAAACAGGAAAATCGTGAGCTGAGAAGAACGAAATGGGCGCCAGCACGCACGAAACCCACGGAATACCTGTCTTGTGCGCCAGGACAGGGGCTGCAAAAGTTATGGGATGACTGACGAGGAGGTCGGCTCCGCTGGCGGCCTGTTCCAGGTCTTCAAACGCATCCTCGACGGCGGGCAGCATCAGCTCCCGCAAGATGACTTCCGGCCCGCGCCTCGGGTGCATGACTCGCGCTACAATCTCTGAGTCGCTGGGGTCGATGTTCGGCCGCACAGCGTGAAACGCGATGTTTTCGCGTTCAGCCAGGCCCCGGTAGTAGTCGGGAGCAGCCAGAACGGGCTGGTGACCGCGAGCTTTCAAGGCCAGCGCAAAACCCATGTAGGGATTGATGTCGCCGTAGGATCCCCAAGTCGTTAATACGATTCGTGCCATATCAGTTGAAAGAATTGAATCCAGACGCGCGGCGCTCAATCCAATTCGCTCACGCAGCTGGTTCGGGCAAGGACGCGAATGTATATCACGCACGGCTGACTGCCTCAAAGGACAACGATGCTCGCTTGACGCTGAGTTTTCGTCACGTTAGATTAAGCCGCCAATGACCCTCAACCGGTTGCTGTGGCTTCCTTGGAGGTGCTCCATGATCTCGACGAACATTCTCGCCGTACTTCTCGTGGCAAGTCTGACGCATGCTCTTTTGGCTGTTGCAGGTGCTCAACAGCAACCCGGGGCATCGCCTCAGGAGAAAAGATTCATCAGCGTTAGCAAGCATACCCAGGAAGACGATGACCGAATTCTCAAGCTCTACGAGGGGCTGCGTGTCGCTGATGTGTCTGACGGCATGGACATGGCTGGCCTTCAAGATGTGGGATTGATGGACCCCTGACATCAAACCTTTGTGGCGCGACGTTGAGGGATTTCAGCATGTCATCACCGGGCTGGCTGTGACGGTGCGATATGTCCCGACCAACAAACGGCCAGACAAGATGAATGCGACCGAGTTCAGGCAATGGGAAGGGCGCTGGTATCGCGAGATCTCGCCTGAGCCTTTTGTTCCGTTGCTGCGGCACGGCTCGATCATCGTCATTGACGGCGAGCAAGACCGCGATACCGGCTCCATCGGCTCGAACAACTCTCTAACGTGGAAAAGCAAAGGAGCCCGTGGCATTGTGACGAGCGGCGGTGCCCGGGATACCGATGAGCTGATCAAACAGAAGATTCCGCTCTACTTGAAAAAGATCGGACGCGGGATACGACCCGGGAGGAACGAAGTTGAGTCGGTCAATCAACCCGTGATGTGTGGTGGGGTGCTGGTGCGGCCGGGCGATGTGGTTGTGGCAGATGGTGATGGCGTAGTTGTGGTCCCTCGCGAACACGCTGAGGAAGTAGCGAAGTCGGCGCGGGAGATTCTCCAGGGCGACAAAGCGGGCCGCCGAAGACTGTATCAGCAGCTGGGAATGCCGTTGGATAAGACAGTCGAGCCTTGAAGGGGAGCTCTAACGCTTCTCCCTGTCAGAATTCGGCGGTTCGCATGTCCCAACCGGAGCACGAACTCCCGCGACCAATGACTAATGAAGAATCAATGACGAAGACCGAATGTCTAAGTGATCACCTTCGTCATTCGGTTTTGGATTTCTTTCGTCATTCGTGCTTCGTCATTAGTCATTTTGCCAAGGCCTCTGCCTTGTCCGGAACCGGCTCTCGTTTGTTTGGTCAATCCGTTGCTGCTCATGAAATACCTCTGGCTGCTCTACAAGAACGTCATGCGGAATCGGCGACGGTCGTTGTTGACCGTCAGCAGCATCGCTGTCTCGCTGTTTTTGGTGACGACGCTTGCTGACGCTGCTCAATGAGCTGCAGAATCCAATTGAGACGCCGGCCTCAGCGCTGCGTCTCATCACCCGGCACAAGGTATCCCTTTTCAATTCTCTGCCCATTGCCTATCGGCAGAAGATTGCTGCGGTGGAGGGCGTGGAAGCGGTGATGGGCGCGATGTGGTTCGGCGGCGTCTATAAGGATCCTTCAAACTTCTTCGGACAGTTTGCGGCTGACACGGAGCAGTTTTTCCAAGTGAACGCGGACATGATCGTGCCTGAAGAGCAAAAACAGGCGTTCCTCAAGGACCGCACAGGCTGCATTGTAGGGATCAGCCTGGCCAAGCGATTCGGCTGGAAGATTGGCGACAAGATTCACCTGAAAGGAGCTCTCTTCCAGTTTGATCCTGAGCTGACGATTCGTGCGATTTACGAAGGCGGCTCGGACCTGGGGAGCACTCTGTTCTTCCACTGGGAGTACTTCAACGAGGGACTCAATAACCCCGGATTTACAGGCACCTATACCATACGCGCCAGTTCGGCAGGAGAAGTGCCGGCGATTGCCGAGCGAGTGGACGCGCTGTTTCAAAATGCTCCAGTTCCGACGAAGACAGAAACTGAGCGGGCCTTCGTTCTGGGGTTCATGTCGATGCTTGGGAATGTGCAGTTTCTAATCACGAGCATCTGTTCGGCGGTGATCTTTGCGATCGTCCTGGTGGCTGCCAATACAATGGCCATGTCGATTCGGGAACGTGTCCGTGAAATCGGCGTGTTGAAGACACTGGGGTTCTACAACGATCGCATTCTGTTCCTTCTGATGGGAGAGTCTCTACTGTTGTCTCTGGGCGGAACGTTGCTCGGAGCACTGGGAGCGCGGGCTGTTTATTCCCGGCTCGATATGGCGACGCTGACCAGTGGGTTTCTGTTGCGGCTGGATGTTAATCCGAAGATCTTGCTGATCTGCACTGCCATCGGATGCGGCGTTGGATTGCTGGCGGCGGGAGTACCCGCGTGGCGCGCGTCACGATTTCCGGTTGTGGAGGCTCTGCGCCGCGTAGCATGAAATCTAGTGCTGAGTACTGAGTGCTAAGTACTGAGTGCACAGGGAAGGGCTCTCCCCCTTGCGAAGCGCATAAGGGGGAGACAAAGAGGGGGTCGTTGATCTTCAGTTGAATACTTGATTGCTCCTGCAAGTCGCTCCTCACTTCCATGAAAATTCCTCTCAAATACAACATTGGCAGCCTGTGGGTGCGGCGCGTGGGGACGTTGATGACTGCGCTGGGTATCGGTCTCACAGTGGCCATCTACATTATCATGCAGGCGCTGGTGAGTGGGTTGGATGCCACTTTTGTCGAAACGGGGCATCCAAACCACCTCATTGTCATTCGCGACGGCTCGCTCAATGAAGTGAATAGCTATTTCAATCGCGATCTTCTAGGGACAATCAAGCTGCTGCCCGGGATCCGCCAGGATGAAAGCGGCGAACCGCGGGCCGCTGGCGAGCTGTTAGTCGTCATCAACCACCCGCGGGTCACCGGAGAGTCTTCCAACCTCGTGGTACGCGGCACAACGACGATTGGCCGCAAACTTCGGCCGGAAATGAAACTGGTGGCGGGCCAATGGTACGGACGCGGTCTGCGAGAAGTGGCTGTCAGCCAATCTATCGCGCGCCGCTTCCAAAGCATGCGGCTTGGCGACACGTTCCGGATGTCTCGCAGCGATTGGAAGGTGGTGGGTGTATTTGATGCAGGCGGAACAGCGTACGATTCAGAGATCATGACCGATGTCGAAGACGTGGCGCAGGATTGGGACCGCCCTATTTATACCTCCATGCTCCTCGAGGCCCAGGATGCACCGGCGGCCAAGGACCTGATCCGACGAGTGGCTGAGGATCGCCGTATCCATCTCCAAGCCATTCCGCAGCAGGAGTACTTCCGCAGTCAGGCAGTGTCTTCCGTCGGAATCAAGGCCCTGGGAGGTTTCATTGCAATTGTCATGGGAATCGGCTCCTGCTTTGCTGCCATGAACATGATGTACGCGACCGTCTTGTCTCGAACCAAGGAGGTGGGGACGTTGCGTGCGCTGGGATTCTCCCGCTGGAGCATTCTCTGGTCCTTCCTGGTTGAATCAACGCTTCTGGCTCTTCTCGGCGGGTTCGTTGGATGTCTGCTGGCGCTGCCGTTGCACGGCATTTCAACCGGAACGGCCAACTTCACCACCTTCAGCGAGGTGCTCTTCAACTTTCGCATCACGCCGAAGATCCTTCTCGATGGAATGGTGTTTGCCAGTTTCGTCGGCATTCTGGGTGGCGCCTTACCCGCGCGCCGCGCCTCGCAAGTGACACTGATGGAAGCCTTGCGAATGTGACTGAAACACGTCGCAGCAGAATGCTGGTGCCATGTTGTTGCCTTTTGGCAGATTAGAACGCGAACATTGGTGAGAAACCGTCGTCATTCCGGCCAAGCGTAGCGCGAGCCGGAATCCAGGCTGGATTCCCGACCCCGGCTTACTATCCGCCGGGGTGACGTTCTTTCGCGGGAATGACGGACCGAGGCATCCCCTCTTGCATCACACCGACCTCTCCACGGTGGCAGTGCTCCTAGTGGTCTGAGTCGCATGCAATTCCTCGGCGACACCGCCGCCTGATTTACCCGACAGCTACCTCAGAGTTCACTCCGAAACCCTACCTCTGCCCGGTATCGAAGTTTGGCTGCGAACCTGCCTTCAACGCTTCCGTTCTCTCTAATCAAAAACAGCCCTGGCAGCCAATTGCCGGAGCTCCAGAGCACGGAGGCGACATGTTAAGACTCTATTCGCTGCTGCTCATGGGAATGCTGTTGAGGTGCTCTGGTGTCGCGCAGGATCGAGACGAGCATCGCTGGGAGAATGTCGAGAGCCTCAGAAAGGGACAAAAGCTCGAGGTGACAACCACTGGCTTGCGTACCGTCCAGGGGACCTACCTGGATTCTTCAGAAGCCGCCATTCGGCTGCAATCATCCGAAGGCGAAGTCACTCTGATGAAGGAGGAAGTATTTCGGGTGAAGTCGCAGGAAGGCAAGCGAAAGCAAAACATACTCATCGGAGTCGTCGTTGGGGCTCTGGCCGGCGTTGCCCTGGGTGCTGTTGCAGACTACAAGGACGATGTGGATGGCTCAGATCCAGGAAGCAACAACGGCAAACTCGGGGGCAGCGCGGTCGGTGCAGGTATTGGGGCCGGGATAGGGTCGCTGTTCGCTGGGCATCGTGTCATTTACCGTGCAAAGTTCCTGCCACGACCTTAGCGGTGGCCAACGCAGACAGAGTGACGAGCACCGAAAGTAAGCCCTTCTTAACGAGTATGCTTCATGTGCGATTGCCTGATATTGCTCTCAGTCTTTACAGATACTCGTGGGCAATTGGCGTCAGACCTTAAAAAGCAAATTTGTTAGATGAGATTCAGTCTCGTGTACCTGCCGTCTCAGTTGCGAGTACTGCGGCAGCGCTGGCTAATCTCGTCGAGGCATTCAGTTCCTCAGCGACGCAATCACGGTCGAGTTTCGCTTGGACCATCGGGTCAACCCGAATCGCGGCAATTCGAGCCGCCCCAGCGTTCGGCATTCATCCCACACTCTGGAGGCTGTTAGGCCTTCGACTGCCGTGCGCCCGGCCTTTTCGACTTCGTCGATTCAATCTGAAACTGCAAAAATTCATAGCGTCGGTCGTCGCCTTCGAACAGTGGCACGTCGAAACAGAAGGTTCCCATCAGCCAGCGTCCCTGCGCCTGCCCTTCCAAGATGACCCCAGCGCGGCCGATGTATTTGTCTCGCTGATGGTAACAGGCGTCCTGAGGTTCGATCCCCGATATCGTTACGGCGGCGCCGAGGGGTATCGGCAGACCACGGAACCGAGCGGCGGTGCGGTGGGGCAGTCGCTTGATCACCTTCTTCACGTCCCGCTCATGCTGAATTAACAAGCCAACGATCTGTAGCAGGTGTGGGCGCACGGTGCTCGGGAAGAGCTGTTCACCATTGTATTCCCCGAGCAATCCCTTGGCATTCAGCTGCGCCTTGAACGAATTCACTCTCTCCAGCTGTGCTTTTTCATCATCCGTCCGGGCGGGATCGATCGTGTTGTTGAAATAGAACGCGATCCAGGGCTTGCCATGTTTTTGCCAGTTGTGAAAAGCAATCCGGAACTCCTCCTCGGTTCCTGAGCCAGCCACTCCGGACGGACTGCCGAAGCGCCTTGACATGATGCCGAGAAAGATGTCGTAGGCTTGATCTGGGCGTTGACGAGCGCCTGGGGTCTCCCCATGCCGGGAGCGACGTCCGTTTCCCAGCGTGCCAACTCCACGTTCACGCCGGCGCTTGGCAGTAACGCTCGCAGGGTGCGATTCATCTCGTTGACGATACCGAGCAGAGAATCACGCTCACGTTGGACGTCCCGTGGCGAAGCCACGAAGATCCGGATTGTTGTTGTGGGAGTGGGCATGGTCTAGCCTGGCCTGTAGACGTTACGCTTCAACGGTTCGTTCTGGTTTCATCTGAACTTTCGCCCCGTGTGTCGAAGGCGATTCTCCTGAAAAGAGCAAAGAATGGGTGCAGTTTAGCCAGATGGAAAAGGCAGGTCAACCGAGATTAGGCACTGCCCCTCAAGTGCGCATCTAGGTGCAGGGCCTCCTGCAATCTCCACAACTGAATGCTCACCACTGCACCTGTCGTCAGCCCCGGGGTGCGTAATCAGCACGACGACGTTCCCCACGACGTGACGTTACGGCGCCACAATCGCTGGAGAGCGCGCTGGTTTCTGTTGCAGCTCAGCCAGCATTTGCGGTTGAATCCGTTATCAACACCGACGTCCGGAGATTCGTGTCGAAAGTATACTTTTTGAACTGAGGCTTTATGGTCAAGGGTGGCGCTTTATTGCTTGCTTTGTTGTCCTCACCACCGCTCTTCGCAGACGACTGGAGTGCCAATGGCCACGATGCTGGGGGGACCAAGCACTCTCCTCTGACACAAATCAATCCGCAGAACGTCACGCGTCTCCAGGTGGCCTGGACCTATCGCACGGGTGACCTGTATCAGCCCAAGGGCGGCGGGCGCTCTTCATCGCAACAAACGGTACCTCTTTATGTCGACAACACTCTCTATGTGACATCCGCGTTCGGACGGGTGATCGCTCTCGATCCGGAAACCGGCAAGCCGAGGTGGTCTTTCGATCCCAAGACAGACATCAGTGCGGGTTGGGGGGATTTTGCCAACCGAGGTGTGGCCATTTGGCTTGACCCAAAGCGAAAGGCAGGGGACTCCTGCCGGCGGCGAATCTTCGTTGCTCCCATCGATGCCCGGCTTTTTGCGATCGACGCAGCCTCCGGCTTGCCCTGCACAGACTTTGGCGAGCAAGGGGTGATCGATTTGCGTCAGGGATTGCGTCGCCCACCGCGGAGCAAGGATGAGTACCAGACGACTTCGCCTCCAGCGATTCTCGGTGAATTGGTGATCATCGGATCGTCTGTGGCCGACAACAATCGGACCCTGATGCCGAGCGGTGAAGTACGTGCGCTCGATGCCCGTACTGGAAAGCTGCGGTGGACGTGGCACTCTTTGCCGGCCGACCTCGAGGCGGGTGCGGGCAACGCCTGGTCCTTGCTCTCCGTGGACGAAGCTCGCAACTTAGTCTTTGTTCCAACGGGGAGTTCCAGCCCTGACTACTATGGAGGGAAGCGCCTTGGCGACAACCGATTTGCCAACTCGGTGACGGCGCTCGACGGAAACACGGGGAAGGTGGTTTGGAGCTTTCAGACTGTTCACCACGATCTTTGGGACTACGATGTGGCTTCGCAGCCTCTGCTATTCACGATGCGGCGTCGTGGACGAGGAATTCCCGCGGTGGCCATCGGCTCAAAAACGGGACATCTCTTCCTGGTTGACCGCTACAACGGCAAACCGCTTTTCCCAGTTGAAGAGAGGCCGGTGCCAGCCAGCACTGCGGAGGGTGAGAAAGCGTCAGTCACTCAGCCATTTCCCGTCCTGCCTCCGGCGCTTGTTCCGCAGAAACTTAGCGAGCAGGACGCCTGGGGTTGGAACGAGCCTGAGCTCAACTGGTGTCGAGAGCGCATTCGCACGCTGCGGTCGGAGGGCATTTTCACGCCGCCCAGTGTCCAAGGGTCCGTGATCTTTCCCGGAAATATCGGTGGGATGGCTTGGGGTGGGGCAGCCTGGGATCCCAAGAACGGCTTTCTGATCGTGCCCACCAACCGATTGGCGTCGGTGGTTCACCTGATCCCCAGAGAAAAATTTGGCGCTGAATCCCAAGTGAAGGGCCGGTTGAGTGTCGAGTTCGCCCCCCAGCACGGCACACCTTACGGAATGTCGCGCGAGTTCCTGTTTTCTCCGGGCCGTTGCCCCTGTAATACCCCACCCTGGGGAGCTCTGTCGGCCGTGGATACAATTACGGGCAAAATTGCCTGGGAGGTCCCCTTGGGCAAGCTGCCCTGGTTGGAGGGACACAAGGACGCCGACAAATGGGGTTCGATCAATCTGGGCGGTCCCATCACTACGGCCAGCGGGCTGGTCTTCATTGGAGCGACACTGGATCCGTATCTCCGTGCGTTCGAAACAACGACCGGAAAGGAACTGTGGAAGGGAAAGCTCCCAGCCAGCGCGAGATCGACGCCAATGACCTATCGGTCTCCGAAGGGCAAACAGTTTGTAGTGATCTCGGCCAATGGTCATAACATCGTCAACAATCCGCACGACGAGATCGTGGCGTTCGCGCTGCCCGATTAGTAAGCGTGACTCTGAAAACAGGCTCCCCTCCTCGGGCGAGGAGGGGCAAGGCTTGGCCAACGGCCATGACGGGGGTGGTGGGTGGTGCTTCGTGGGCGACAGATCAAACCACCCCGACATCGGCGCGCCGCGCCGATGCTCCCCTCCTTATCCAAGGAGGGGACTCTCCCGCCATGACGAATGAGCGGTGCTCAATCGAATTCCATTCGTTTCGTTGATTGATCTGCGCCCACACGTCCGGCCTCGATTTCTGCAGCAAAATAGTTTTCACCTCGAATGTGAGCTCCAGCCATCCGCCGCAAGAAGTGCGATCTGTCCGACGTGAGTCAGTGCGTCGGCAATGGGTCCTTGAAACAGCTTTTCGGCTGGACAGCCCAGCGGTGCGTCGGAAGCCAGATAAGAATCCAACGCCTTCAAGGCTGCGAAGAATCGTGCGGATTCCTCCTGCCATGGCAATGGAGAAGACTGTTTGTAGGCAGGCTCACCTTGTGCGGTCTCGGAGCGCCCAATCCAGCAGATCACCGACATGAGCCAGAATTTCGGCGGGTGTGCGGGTGGTTTCATAAGCGCGAAACGCTGCGAAGTGGTCAGGCGCGAGTGAGATGGCTTTTCCTCCGCGATACGCCAGGGTCGCGAGAGTGTGCCTCAGAAGTTCCCGCTTTACCTTCAACTCCGTTTTCATTTCGTCCATATTGATCTAAAGGCTCCCTTCTGAAAATCTCCTCCGTCGGAGGGGGCGAAGGCTTGAGAAGCCTTCACAGCAGCGACAGCGGTTGCGGAGCGCCGGGGTGGGTTGGTTCCCCTTCCCAAAAACCCCCTGAAGTCCCACCATGTCTAAGGGGGACTTGTTTTCGTCGAACGTGATGCCGCCACTTAGCTTGCCCCATGTGGGCAGCGGCATCAAGACCGAACCTCCAAATGATTCTGCCGGCCAACCTCCGAGCACCTGCCCAGCGTGGGTACGAGGTTTGACATGCCCTTGGGGATGGGCTAAGTTTCCGGCAGTCTTCAGGGATGGGTTTGGAGGACTTGATGCAGATTCTGGTTTGCATGAAGCAGGTACCCGACAAGGATTCGCGTTACAAGATCGACGCTGCCGGGACGGGCATTCATGAGGAAGATCTCGTTTTTGAAACAAACGAAAGCGACCAGTATGCGTTGGAAGAGGCTCTTCGACTCAAAGAAAAATTTGGTGGCGAAGTGGTGCTCCTTTCGCTGGGCGATGAGCGCGTCTTGAAGTCCATCAAGAACGGTTTGGCGATGGGGGCCGATCGGGCACTGCATTTGACGGGACCGGAGTTTCGCGGTAGCGATGCGCACGTTGTTGCGACAGCGATTCAACGGGCAATTGCCGATCAAGGCTTCGATGTGATTTTGACGGGAGTTCAGTCTGACGATCTGGCGTTCGGCCAGACGGGAACAATCCTGGCGGAACTTCTCGGGTGGTCGCATGCCACGATTGTCATGGAGATGGTCGTCAATCCTGACGGCAAGACGGTTCAGGTAAAACGCGAGCTGGAGAGCAACTTGTTCGAAAAGGTGGAGATTCCCCTGCCTGCGGTTTTGGCGATCCAGTCGGGTATCAACCAGCCCAGGTATGCCACGCTGAAAGGAATCATGCAGGCCAAGAAGAAGGAGATCAAGACCCTCTCTCCACGAGATCTACAACTGCAGTCTGGAGACGTTGGGTCTGCAGGATCAAAAGTGGACCACCAAAAGCTTTCTTTCCCTGAGAAGAAGAAAAGGACCGTGCTGATTGAAGGAGAGCCGGAGGAAGCAGCGAAGCAGCTGATGGAGAAGCTTCGAAAGGAAGCCAGGGTACTCTGATTGACGATTTGTTCATCGGGTCATGGAAAGATTACGCGCAAGGTGGGAATCGTGACTTTGTGACCGGAGGGAACCTGGATTCCGGCTCGCGCTGCGCTTGGCCGGAATGACGAAGTGTGGTGTCGTGACCCATCCGGTCGATGACACGATCGGCAGTCGGCATTAGCGAGGAGACTCGATGTCGGAAAAGATTCTGGTCCTGGCTGAGCATCGCTCGGGCAAGGTGAAGGGCATTTCATGGGAAGCGATCGGCTTCAGCCAGAAGCTGGGGAGCCAGCTCAGCCGCGAAACGGCGGTTGTTCTCCTTGGCCACGAGGTCGATGCGCTCGCAACCGAAATCGCGCAGCGATGCGGACAGCCCGTGCTCGTCGCTTCCGACCCTAGCCTGGCGAACTACACTCCAGAAGCCCACTGCGCCGCTCTTTCGCGTATTCTGGAACAGCAGTCTCCGCTGCTGTTACTGATGGGACACACCTACCAAGCCATCGACTTTGCTCCGAAACTGGCGACGATGCTGGGACGTGGTTTCATTCCTAATTGTGTGGATTATCAATGGGACGGAACTCAACTGACCTTCGTGCGCCAGGTATTCAATGGCAAACTCAACCTAAGGGTTGGATTCAAAGGCAGCCCACCTCACTTGGTTTCGCTTCAGCAGGGAGCGTTCAACGCCTACGAAGTCCAGAAGCAGGCGAATCCGAACCTGGTCCGACTGGATATCCCTTTGCCACCAGATGTTCTCAAGCGCAAGGTGTTGGAAGTGATTCAGGCGGCCCAAGGCAAAGTGGATTTGAGTCAGGCGGACATCATTGTTGCGGGAGGACGAGGGCTGGCAAACAAGGAGAAGTTTCAGATCATTCTCGACCTGGCCGAAGCTCTTGGTGCGGCAGTCGGCGCTTCCCGCCCGGTGACCGATGGAGGCTGGTTGCCCAAGGAGCATCAGATTGGAAGTTCGGGTCAAACGGTAGCGCCAAAGCTCTACATCGCCTGCGGAATCTCCGGCGCGATTCAGCATCTGGTTGGAATGTCCAATTCGGGCTGTATCGTTGCGATCAACAAGGATCCGAATGCACCGATTTTCGGCATCGCCGACTACGGAATCGTCGGCGACGTATTTAAGGTCGTGCCCGTTCTCACTGAACTCGCGAAAGAAATCAGGAAGTGATACGTGAGGAGTGACAAGTGACAAGTAATGAGCATGGCGCCGAAGGATAAATCCGCACCTAGCACGCAGTACCCAGCACTCAGTACTCAGCACTCAGCACTGGGCACGGCGCGAAAGCGCGGTCTTGCTTACTGGAACACCCCCCGCATCTTTACTCTCTGGCAGAGAATTCAGATCGCGGTCTTGCCTCCTATCGCTGCCCTGATCATCAACTGCATTGGAAAGACACTCCGTTGGGAAACTGAAGGGGATGAGCATCTGGAGCGGGTTTACAGGGAGGGCAAGCGCGCTATACTGGTTTGCTGGCACTGCTGTACTTTTGCCAGCACGCATTACTGGAGGCACCGTGGCATCATCGTCATGTCCAGTCAGAATTTCGAGAGTGAATGTCTTGCTGGCGTTTTGAGGAGATTAGGGTACGGCCTTGCGCGCGGGTCGAGTTCGCGGGGAGGCCTCAAAGCGTTGGCAGAAATGGCCCGATGGCTCCGCAGCGGCAAGGACGCCGGTTTCACCGTGGATGGACCGCGCGGACCGCGCTTTGAGGTAAAGCCGGGCCCCGTCCTTCTCGCCAAACGCACCGGAGACGCTATCCTGTGCTTCCACGTATCGCTGCAACGCAAGATCCAGTTGAACACTTGGGATCACACACAGATTCCCATACCTTTCTCAAAGGCGTTTATCTTGCACGCACCCCCTATTCACATGTCTCGAGGTGTCAACGAGGACGAACTCAAGAGCAAAATCGAGGAAATGCAGCGCACACTCGACGAGCTTCGAGACAAGGCCGAGAGGCATTGGAAGTAGGTGGCAGGGGATCACCAAGTTCGAATGGCGAAGTTCGAACGGCGAAGGCTAGTTCTCGGCACCCTCGCTTCGCACTTCGAACATCGTTCGACGCTTGCTCTCTGTTCGCTGTAACCTCTCCGCTATAACCTGTCCGCTGTAACCTGTAACCTTTTCCGTTCAAATTCCGATAACTCTGTTCTGGTTGTTGTCTTTATGAGTTCTTCATACCGGTGCCGCAGACGAAGTCATGGACAGTCTCATCCCTAAATCTGATCAATCCAAACTTAATCGCTGGCTGGAAGAAGTCAACCGCAAGAAAAAGACCGACTGTGTCTTCGAGCTGGAGATGTGGATTAAATGTTTCGATCGTTTCTTCCGTACCAAGAACCAGCCATCGGAAGACGGCGAATCTAAGACCTTTCTGTTGAAGGATTTCCGTCAAGAACTGGCAATTGTGCGAGACGTTACGCTGCGGATGAGTTTCCTGGCCGGCGAGATCATGAGCGAGGAACGTTCGAACCTTTTGCAGTTCGACAAATACATCAGCAATAGTCTCAAGCGGGACTATGTGATGGACAATTTCCTGAATCGCCTGCTCGCGCAGCCCACTCCCGACGATTCCTTGGCTCTACTGCTGGAGGCATTGTCCGACTTGCGGTCCATCATGGACGACCTCGTGAAGATGCCTGAGGTGCCGTTCAAGACCTTTACTTCGATGGGCAAGCTTATCAACCGGGAGATCAAGCAGTGCCGCTACATCGAAATGCTGGTGGCCTACAAATTCAAAGTGCTCTATGACCGTGTAGAGAATCCTGCCATCGCGACTCTGGTGAAACGTGTCGGGCACGAAGGGCTGCGCCAGGATTTGGCGAAGGTGTTCTTGGAGCTATTCCGGCTTCTGCGTTATCTGGAGTTTATTGAACGCGACCTGACGCACGACCGGCCTTTGAAGCATTCATTGTTGGTGTTCTCGCTCGTGAATTCGGAATTGCGCCAATTGTTCGACTTCATTGAAACACGGATATCCCGGCACCCGGAGGTCACCCAGCAGTGCGTCGATACTCTCGACGCTACAATTTTTGCGATGAGCCAGGAGATCAAGAAAGTTTTCAGCTACGAGCTTGTTGGCTTGGTTTATCTGCGGCACGCCCCACCCATCTTTGCCAAAGTGGAGAATAGTCACGGATTGCTGAAGAACTCGCTCCAGCAATCGATCGTGCAGATTTCTCAGGCCTTTGATTCCAGGTTCGATGGCAAGCAGCTTTTTTCGACTTACACGACCCGTTTGGAACAGTCGCGACGGCTGCTTCAGGAGATCGCGTCACTGCTGGAGAATGTGCATCAGTTCGAGGACATCGCAGACCATGAAGCCCTGCAGCCACTGTTGCGGAGTTTTGAGGAATTTCGCCAAACCAGTCTGAAGTACCTGATGTTCAAGGACTGGGAAGAGTTCGAAAAGTTCATGGAGGAAATCGAGGCTTCCAAGACTCGCGAGGCGCTGCGTTTTGCACTGCACAAGTTTCGGATCTTCATGGAAGCACTGTTGGGCGAAGTCAGCAAGCGTGCGGTGCTCCAACCGGCTTTAGCCAGTTGAGCCGTCGAAAAGGCTGATGGAAGACCCCAGTAACGCTGCCTGCCCGAAGCAGTCGCTCTTCACACGATCTGGTTGACGACCAGATCGCCGCGGAATAGACTTTCCTCATGTTTAAAGGAATCTTGCACTCTGCGGTCGTGGGGACGTTGCTGGTCGTTTCAGCATCCAGTCAGGGCTTTAACCGAACACAGGGTTGGAGCGGGTTCGGTGGCCCGGCGGCATCGAATAGTCTGTTGCGATTTCCGCTGTTTGGTCCGGCTCGGGCCGGCTTCAGAGCGGGCCCTCATTCCGGTTTTTTCATTGGCCACAACTTTGGGTCTTGGAAAGAGAATGGTTTCGCCGTCGGCAACTACTCTGGCCGTCGGAATTCCTTCTCTCATTCCACTTTCTTTAGCGGATTCGGGTACCGGGGCGGGGTTTTCCCATCAATGTTCGGTAGCGTACCAGAGAGTTCAACCACTACCCGCTTCGTCGATCAGTGGAAGGATCACCAGCCTTTTCTCGCACGCCAGAGCACGAACCTCTCAGGATCATCGCTGCTCTCAATCGGAATGCTGGAAGACGCGATCGTCAGAGTTCTCGGATCGCCTCTCGAAAAAACTGCTATCGACAACGTAGTGATCTGGAAATACTCTAGCTTCTCACTGAGAATCGAAAACGGAAAACTGGCGGGTCTTCGCTGAGTTATTTACAAGTTGTCCACAGACTTGGACTGATCTTCTCGGAGGCTAAACCATGAAACGAGTGTTACTTCCTCTTTTCGTCTTCTTTGTGTTTTCTGCTGGGCTGGAAGCGGCGCCCCAGAATCAAAAGAAGCGGGTTGCTGTTCTGGACTTTGATTTTGGTGCCGTCCAAAACTGGTGGGGCGGAAACTGGGACATCGGAAAGGGTGTGTGCGATCTGATCGTGGACCGTTTGGTGAACGACGGCACGTACAGCGTCATTGAACGCAAAAAGCTGGATGCCATCCTGGCAGAGCAGAACTTTTCCAACAGCGACCGGGCTGATGCGAGCACCGCAGCCAAAGTGGGCAAGGTTCTCGGTGTAAACGTGATCATCGTCGGTAGTATTACGCAGTTTGGAACGGAAAAGAGCAATTTCGATGTCGGGGGAATTGCAGGCCGGTTCGGCGGATTCGGCGCCGGCAAGGTTGGGACGCAAAAGGGAAAGGCGAAGGTCGCTGTCACGGCGCGCGCCGTCGATGTCAACACAGGTGAAATACTAAGCTCCGTGAATGGAACGGGACTATCACAGCGCAGCGGCCTGCTGCTGGGTGGATTTGGTGCAGGGAGCGGCGGTTTCGGCGGCGGTGAAGTCAGCATGGGCAGCAGTCAGTTCCGAGAGACCATTCTTGGCGAAGCCACTTACGCTGCCGTCGATCAAGCCACCAAGGGATTGGTGTCGGCGAGTGCGAAAGTTCCAACGACCACCGTTGAAGTTCGAGGCATGGTGGCGGATGTGTCTGATTCCTCCGTGATTCTCAACGTGGGAGCCTCAAGCGGTGTGCAAGCCGGAAGCACCTTGCGCGTGTTACGTGTATCCCGCGTTGTCAAGGATCCGGCTACAGGAAAGGTGCTGCGCGAGATTACCGAAGAAGTGGGTCAGATCCGCGTCGACGAAGCCGACGCAGGCTCTGCCACGGGAAAAATTGTGTCGGGTTCTGGAATCAAGGTTGGAGATTTGGTGAGGAACCCGTAGTCGGGTGAATGGGTGACAAGGTGAATGGTGACGGGGTGCAGTCGTACCTAGCGCTTGCCGGAAATCACCCAAGTATCAGAATGGTTGACCATGCCGACCAGGGTAAGTCGTCTGCAGACTGCTTCCTAACCTACGTTCCAAATACCCACAGGCTACAGCGAATTCCAGCCACGTTTGAGTTTCCGCTGCCTCAGCCTCAACGTCGTTCAGCTTGCTCTTGAAGGCGCCCTCGTATCTGCGTTTTCGCCAGGCCTCAGCAAGGTTTGCGCAAACTGATCGTGAAGAACGCCGAATCTGATCGGTAAGAGAATAGACTTCCTCTTTGGGAAACCGCTTGGAGAGTTCAAATATCTCCATTGCAGAGTCGAACGATCGTTTGTAATCCTCAAGATCACGATGGGTGATGATCTTCTGAGTCATCGTTGGCCTCGCATCTTACCAAGTCACCTTGTCACGCCTTCAGCTTCTCCAGGGTCTGAAAGAATCCCGGAAACGACACGCCGGCACACTCGGCTCCCTCGATGACAGTCTCGCCGTCAGCGATCAAGCCTGCCACTCCAAACGACATCGCAATGCGATGGTCGCCGTACGGTTTGATCACGGCTCCGTGGAGTCGCTGACGTCCGGGAATCGCAAGACCATCCTCAAATTCGTCGACTTGGGCTCCCATAGCGCGCAGATTTTCGACGATGCTACGAATGCGATCGCTCTCCTTCACACGCAGCTCAGCGGCGTCACGGATCTCCAAGCCTTCTTCGCTTTGTGTGGCAAGCACGGAAAGAATCGGGATTTCGTCGATCACCTGGGGAATCAGATCGCCTCTGATCGCTCCACCGCGCAGCGCTGCCGGCCGCACTCGAAGGTCGGCGACGGGTTCGCCGCCTTCGATTCGGTTGTCAAGGATCTCGATCGAAGCGCCCATCGTAATGAGCGAATCGATGATGCCGCGCCGACCGGGGTTCAAACCAACGCTGGTGAGAACAACATCCGATTCAGCGACCAACGTGGCGGCTCCGATCAGAAATGCCGCTGAGGACACATCTCCCGGCACTCTCGTCTCAATTCCTCGCAGGGGCTGACCGCCGCGCACCGACACCGTATTCTTGCCCAGGACTACTTCGACTCCGAACCCCTGCAGGGCCAGTTCTGTGTGGTTGCGAGTCAAAACGGGCTCAACCACAGTAGTTTCGCCAGCCGCGTAAAGACCCGCCAGCAACACCGCCGATTTGACCTGCGCGCTGGCGACAGGCAGCTCATAGCGGATCGGACGGAGATTCCCGCCGTGAATCGTGAGTGGCGGATAGTTTTCTTGGATCGCCTCAATCCGAGCTCCCATCTGGGTTAACGGCACCATGATTCGTCCGCATGGGTCGCTTCTGCAGTGATTCATCGCCCGAGATACGTGTCGTGAAATTCTGCCCGGCCAGAATTCCGGACAGCATTCGAATCGTTGAACCCGAGTTTTCTGCGTTCAATGTCTCATCTGTCGGTTTCAGACCGAACAACCCTCTCCCTTGGATGGTCACCTGGTGGTCTGGCTTCGACAGTGATAGGGACGCCTAGCAACCGGAGGCAAGAGAGGGTGCTGTGGCAATCCTGGCTGGTGGCGAAGTTGTCGATGCGGGTAACTCCTTCGGCGATGGCACTCAGCATTGCAAAACGGTGGGAAATGGACTTATCGCCGGGCAATTGCACACGCCCGGACAGTCGTGTCGTGGCAGGTCGTATCGTAATGTTCATGAAATCAGGGACCCCTGAGCAAGGATGTTTGGTTCAATTCATCCTTGCGAAGGCGAGAAGATAGCACAAGTCAAACTTAGCTGATTCAGGGAGTTTGCGTCTTCAGAAGGGGTGACGCCAGGACCTCCCGATTCTCGCAGCAGCCCTACGAGATTACGGAGAGTTTTTGAGCTGTTGCCAGCGAATTTGCAGGTATTCCCCTTTGTTACTCACCTAAGCGTAACTAACTAAGCAGCTTATATTTCTGGCCGTGTTTGTCCACTTTTGGAATTAACCTTGCACTTCTTGGATCAATCTCAAAGAACCTCTCATGTGCAACGTCGTTTTCCCCGTCAGTTTCTGAGGGTAAAACCGCAAACCTTTAATGGGGATACTAACAACAACTGAATCCCGGAGGAGGATAGAAGTGATGAACCGACCAGTTCGCTTTGTGCTCAGTCTTATTGCTTTGGTCGCGGTAGCCGTGACCTTAACGGGAGAATTGCGTGCCCAGACTTTGGGAGAAATCACGGGCGTCGTGAGCGATTCAACCGGCGCCGTAATTGTGGGCGCCAAAGTCACCGCGACAAACACGGGCACCAATGCTGCTCGCACGGCTGTGACCAACGACGCAGGCGTTTACAGCTTCCCTGCCATGCAGCCCGGCGCTTACACTCTGAAAGTGGAAATGGCTGGTTTCAAGAGCTTCACCGAGACGGGCATCCAGCTTCAGGTGCAGCAGACTGCGCGCATCGACGTAGCGATGGAAGTCGGCGAAGTGACCCAAACCATTGAGGTAACGGGAGGCGGCGCGTTGTTGACCACCGAAAACGCAACGGTCGGGACAGTCATCGAGAACAAGCGCATCGTCGAGTTGCCGCTGAATGGACGCAACTTCCTGCAGTTGGTTTCGCTGAGCCCCAATGTGAGCTTTGGTTTCCAGAGCGCTGGCCAGGCTGGATCGCGGCAGGGTGGCACTCGTTCCACCCAGAATATCTCTCTTGCCGGACAGCGAGCTCAGTTCAACCGGTTCACCCTTGATGGGATCGAAAACACGGACGTGAACTTCAACACTTACATCATTCTGCCCTCGATTGATGCGCTGCAGGAATTCAAAGTTCAGACCGGAATCTTTCCGGCGGAGTTTGGGCGCGCCACCAGCCAAATTAACGTATCGACCAAGTCAGGCACGAATGGGCTCCACGGGGCCGTGTTTGAATTTCTGCGGAATGACGTGCTCGATGCAAAGAACTACGCCGTTCTTCCCAACCAGCACGCCTTGCCCAAGGACCCGTTCAAGTGGAACCAATACGGCTTTACGGTGGGTGGTCCCGTCTGGTTGCCGAAGATTTTCAACGGGAAGGACAAGCTATTTTTCATGACAAACTTTGAGGGATACAAGGATCGCAAGGCCCTGAGAGGAATCTACACGGTTCCCACGGCTGCCATGCGCGCCGGCGATTTCTCAGGATTGCCGACGATCTATGATCCGTTAGCTCCGGGTCGCACGGCGTTCCCGAACAACATCATTCCTCAGGGCCGATTCCACCCCACCTCGTTAGACCTATTGGAGTTTTATCCAGCGCCCAACGTAGCTGGTACGACCGAACAATTACCAGAACTCGCAGAAGCGTGTGATCAACAAAGACCAGTTCATTCAGAGGATCGATTTCAACGAGAGCAGCAACTCCCAATGGTTTGGTCGCTACAGTTATGGCGACGAACAGCAGATTCAGCCGGCGTTGTGGCTGAACGGAACCAAATTGATCACTACCGTGCATCAGATGATGCTTTCCAATACGCGGGTGCTGAGTACGACTCACGTGAACGAACTGCGACTGGGATACAACTACTTTTTCAACAGCCTGGGCCGAGAGCTGGCGTTTGAGCGCGACGTTGTCACGGAGTTGGGCATTCCTGGCGTCGAATCCGGACCGCCCATTGCATGGGGGATCCCCAGCATCGTCTATCTCAGGCTACAGCGGGTTCGGGGATGACTCTGAGGGGCCGTATGTCAACAAGAATCATACCTACCAGCTTGACAGACAACTTTTCCTGGACTAAGGGAAAGCACTCCATCCGGCTTGGGGGTGAGCTGCGCAAGGACCAGTACAATCAGGTGGGTAATCAGTTTGCCCGTGGCGCGTTCCTCTTTGAGCCCACCGCGACCGCCAGTCCCACTAGCGCAGGCGGGCAGTCTTATGCCGACTTTCTACTGGGATACTGCAAACGCTGTGAGGTCTCGATCTCTCTGGCTGAGATCCAATTTCGCGCCATGAGCCAGTATTACTACATCGACGACACATGGAAGATTCGTCCGAACCTCACCATCAACCTTGGCATACGCTATGAGAACACGCCTCCCTGGTTCGACGAAACCGGAAGGCTGGTGAACATTCACGTTCCGTATGCAGATGCGACCCCGCAGGTGCAAGATCTCAGCCGCCATCCCACGTTCATTCGGATCGGCAACGGAGACTTCTACGAAGGGATTCCATTGCGCTTCAACCCAGCGATCAAGGTCGCTCGAGACGGACGCTTGGGCGATCGCTTGGTTCGCCGGGACAACAACGACTGGGCGCCGCGGTTGGGGATTGCCTATAGCCCAACGAGCCGGTGGACGATCCGTGCCGGTGGCGGCATGTTTTATTCGCAGGACACGGGAAATCCTCGTTTCGACATGGCGCGCAATTTCTCCGGTCGGCGGCGTGACGAATCCACAATCGCTACTCCGGATCTGAACTGGACTGCTCCCTTCCGCAACCTGGGTGGGTCAGTCCAGATCAACAACCCCTACGTTTTGGGGAATATCAATCAACGAAGAACTCCCTACGTCATGCAGTACATGATGAACGTGCAGCGTGAGCTTGATAATCACACCGTTCTGGAAGTGGGCTACATCGGCTCGCTAAGCCGCAAGCTGGAATCGTTGCGCGCCTTTAACGAATCCATTCCGGGAGCAACTGGCACAGTGCTGGAACGGGCGCCCTATCCAGAGTTCGGCCGCATTCAGGAAGTGGACGGCAGCGGCAAGGCTAGCTACAACGGCCTGGGAGTGAAGCTCCAGAAGAACTTCAGCAGCGGGCTGACCTATTTGGTAGGTTATACATGGTCAAAGTCGATTGATACCGCGAGTTCGATTCGCTCCCATAACGGCGATACGTCTGTTCCCTCAGAACAGTTACAACATCGCTGGCGATCGAGCGCTGTCTACATTCCATACCGCGCATCGGCTGGTCACTTCAACTCTCTACGAATTGCCGTTCGGAAAAGGGAAGCAGTTCCTGGACACCAGCAACGGTGTGTTGAACCAGTTGATCGGTGGCTGGCAGTTGGGTTCCATCATCACGATTCAGACGGGGAATCCCATAACGATCGTATCAGGCACCGACCGATCCGTGACCGGAGGCGGCTTCGACCGGCCCAATGCTACGAGTGTTGATCCCGTCCTTCCCAAGAGCGAGCGAACCACCAGCCGGTATTTCGATACCACCGCGTTCGTGTTGCAGCCGCTAGGAACCTTTGGAAACGTCGGGCGGAATACCTTCATTGCTCCAGGAATTCTGAATTGGGATTTCTCGACGCTGAAGAACTTCCGGATCGCTGAGGGCCACGAACTCCAGTTCCGGTTTGAGGCATTCAACTTTGCCAATCATGCCCAATGGAATCCCCCAGACGGGAATCGGAGCGCCGCCACTTTCGGCCGGATCAACAGTGTCCGTACCATGCGCGAGCTGCAGTTTGGGTTGAAGTACATCTTCTAAATCGTGGGTTTTGGCTTTTTGTCGAGTTTGCCCTGTCGGCTTTTCGTCGACAGGGCTTTTTCTTGCTCGCGAAGTGTTGCAGACCAAATTCGAGAAACGAGCACTTAAGTGATAGGCTACAACTTAGCTTGAATTCCGAAGTTGAGGACCTGCGATTCCGCGCTAAACAATGTGGGGCAGGCTTTCCAGCCTGCCGGTTCGCCGGACTTTCCAGTTCGGCCTCGAGGCGACTGGAAAGTCGCCTTAACTGGCAGACAAGAATGTCTGCCCCACGCAAGCAGCGTTGCAGCGTCGCTGGCCAACTTCGGAATTCAGGCTAGCTGAGACAGCATAAGTTGATGACGGTGATTCTATTTCAATGGAAGCCAAGGGAGGCTCGCATGCGTTCACGAATTCGTCTGGGTATTCTCTGTGCCGTGGGGTTTCTTTTCGCTATGGTCTTGGGGGTGGCACCGATGAAGGCGCAGGTGACTACCGGAACCGTTTTGGGAACGGTCCTTGACAACAGCCAGGCGGTCGTATCAGGCGCTCAGGTGACGATCACGGAGGCCGGCAAAGGAACGTCCCAGAAGCTGGTCACAGACGAGACTGGAGCTTATTCAGCACCGTTCCTCATTCCCGGCACTTATACAGTGACTGTCGAGATGGCGGGATTCAAGAAGGAGGTTCGCAGCGGTGTGGTGCTCCAAGTGGACCAGAAAGCCCGTATCGACTTTGTCCTGGAAGTGGGCGAGGTTACTCAGACCGTCGACGTGGTGGCGGCAGCGCCCATTATCAAGTCCGACAGCTCAGAGCTGGGTGAAGTGATCGAAGAGCGCGCCATCCGCGAGCTACCGCTCAACGGGCGCAACTTCGCTCAACTCGTCTATCTAACCCCTGGAGTCACACCTGGCCAAAATGGGGAGAACCTTTCGGGGGCCAGCACATTCAATCCTCGTGCCGGATCAAACTTCAACGCGCTCGGTCACCACGGTAATTCCAACGGTTGGCTGGTGGACGGAATCGACAACAACGAATACACCTTCAACACGGTTATTGTGCAGCCCTCCATCGAGTCGGTTCGCGAATTCAAAGTGCTGACCGGCGTGTACTCCGCTGAGTTTGGCCGCGGTGCCGGTGTCGTGTCGGTGTCCACAAAATCGGGCAGCAACGATCTCCACGGAACCGTCTTCGATTACCTGCGCAATGACGTTTTTGACGCCAAGAACTATTTCCAATCGCCCACACAAAAGAAAGCCCCTCTCCGCCGTAACCAGTTCGGCGCCGCCGTCGGCGGGCCTGTGTGGCTGCCAAAACTGTATAACGGCAAGAACAAGACGCACTTTTTTGCCGACTACTTCGGGCTGCGCGAAACCCGCGGCCTGACGTTCGTCAACACCGTCCCTACGCAGCGCGTGCGTAACGGTGATTTCAGCCAATACGAGCGAACTCCCGGCAGTCTGATTACCATCTATGACCCGCTCACCACGCGCCCGGATCCCAACCGGCCAGGCTTTTTCCTGCGGGATCCGTTCCCCGGCAATATCATTCCGGCAGACCGCATCAACCCTGTGGGCCGCAACGTGGCCAGTGTCTATCCACTGCCGAACCAGGCGGGCAACTTCAACAACTATACGATCAACGTTAACCGCGAGGTAGAGGACAACGGATTTAACGCCCGAATCGATCACCGCTTCAACGATAAGGACTCGCTGTTCTTCCGTTACAGCTACGAGCTCTACACGCTGACCGCGCCACAGGGCCAGGCCAATTGTTGCCTGCCGACTCCGCCAGAAGCCGCCCAGCGCTTCGAGCTCGGCCCATTCGTTGCCGGTCTGCAGAATACCCGTCTTACGACGCAGGGCGCGGCTCTCAACAATACCTACGTGATCCAGCCCAACCTCCTCCACGAGCTACGGCTGGGTTTTGCCCGCACTAATCCGAAAACCGTCGCCTCGGACTTTGGCAAGAACGCTGCCACGTCGCTCGGCATCCAAGGCATCAACATCAGCGAGCTCACTTCGGGGATTCCCGGAATGGACGTGCAGGATTTCACCGGACTGAGCGGTGGTCCCGCCTTCCTGCCGGTCAACCCGAGGCAGACCCATTATCAGGTAGACAACAATGTTTTCTGGACCCTGAGTGGGCATTCGTTGAAGTTCGGCCAGCACTATATCCACCGGCAGAATTCGCCCTACACCAATACCTCGCCTCGTGGCACCCTAACTTTCAACAACAACTTCACCAACAATCCGGCCAACAACACCGGCGGCAGCGGCATGGCGACTCTGCTCAACGGCTACCTTACTGCCGGTACCCGGGGTGCCCTTTTAGAACCCTACTACCAGAGCAACAACGAGTGGGGATTCTTCCTGCAGGACGACTGGAAAATTTCAAAGCGGCTAACGCTTAACATTGGTGTGCGCTACGAGATCTACACACCCGACATCGAGATCCGCGACCGGCTGGTCAACGTTGACCGCGTCGGCCTGAAGCTGGTTTACGCGGGTGAGGATGGGGTCTCGCGGGCAGTCAACAAGTCTACCCAGTACGGAAACATCGGGCCGCGCTTCGGATTTGCGTATGACCTGTTTGGAAACACCAAGACCATCCTGCGCGGAGGATACGGTTTGAGCTACTTCCCAGAACCCGTTACAGCAAACGGTCAGCTCGGCATTCAGGTGCCCTATCTCTTCTCGCAAAATTTTACCTCCGAGACCAATCCTACCGACTTCTCTCGGGTGGCTCAGATCCAGCAGCCTTTCCCGGCAATTCAAATCGTAAAGCCACGAACTACGGCCGAGTACAACGCCGCCAACCCTTCGGCGCAGGGGCACGATTACAACAATCTGACAGGCTACGCACAGCACTGGAGCCTCAATATCGAGCGTGAGATTTTCCCGACTGTCTTATGGGAAATAGCCTACGCCGGGAGTCGTGGGATCCACGTGATGATCAACCTGCCACTCAACGAAGTGCAGCCCGGGCTTGGATCGCAGCCCTCACGCCGCCTCATCCAACCCCTCAATAACATCACTGCGACCAACATTTTTGCGCCGCGCAACATGTCTACCTTCCACAGCATGCAAAACAAGCTCGTGAAAAGGTTCTCCAGCGGATTGCAGTTCCTGTTCAGCTACACCTACGGCAAGAGCCTTGACTTTGGCGGCTCGGCGGGTTCGGGCGGCGGTTCGACGGGCAATCCGCAGACCATTACTTGTCTCCGCTGCGGTCGCGGGCCATCCGGCTTCGACGTGAAGCATCGCGCTGTGACCAGCTACGTCTATGAACTCCCCTTCGGAAAAGGAAAGCGCTGGCTCTCAGATAATGTAGTGGTTGGAAAGATTGTAGGTGGCTGGCAGATGAGTGGCATCAGCACGCTGACGACCGGGCGTCCGTTCAACGTCTCACTTGCTAGCGGAGTGAACAACGGCGCTCCCAGCTGGCCGAACCGCATTGGGAGCGGAAAACTGGACAATCCGGATCCCTTCCGCTGGTTCAATCCGGCCGACTTCGTGGCACCTGAGCCCAACACTTACGGTAACGTCGCGCGTGGTGTACTTTATTCGCCAGGCCATGTCAACTTTGATACGTCCTTCGTCAAGAACACCTCGATCGGGGAGAGGTACAATCTTCAGTTCCGTTTCGAGATGTTCAACATGTTCAACACCCCAGCGTTCGGATTTCCTAATGCCGCCATAGGGTCCCCAACGGTGGGAAGGATTACCAGTACCGTGGCTGACAACCGCAGCCTCCAGATGGCTCTGAAGTTTGAATTTTAGAAGAATTCCACAATACTTGAGATCTGCCCTGCCGGCTTCACTCTGGCAGGGCTTTTTTCTGGGCACTCTGTCCTCTGCGAACGCCTGCGGCAGAGTGTCGCCGCTGAGGACGGCGGCTCCCACTCTCTTATTTGATCTGTCCTTGCTGGCTTGACGGTGACTTTGACGGAGCCCTTATGCGTGACATGCCGAATTCAGGTGGGCCGTCATGGTATACTCCGCCCATGGATGCGAAGACGCGTGAGAGCCTGTCCGGCGTGTTTGCAAGCTTTCCGGAGGTGAAGCTGGCCTACTTCTTTGGTTCCCGGAGTCGAGGAAGAGAGGGTCCGCTCAGTGACTACGATTTTGCTGTCTATGTCGATGAACGGGACGCGTTGAGAGTTCATGACATCAGGGTAAGGCTCATGGAGCGGATCTGCCCCGTGGTGGCATCGGACCGAGTGGACGTGGTTATGCTTAACACCGCCGTGAGCCCTGAGCTCAAGTACCACGCAATTTCAACGGGGATCTTGCTATTCGAGCGGGAACCTTTCAAGGTGCTGGTGGAGCCCCGCCTTTTGAACGAGTACTTCGACTACCGTACTCTTCTTCGCCGAAACAACCTCACACAGGCGTGAGTGCACCTCGCCGATGACTTCGCGCGACGTCATTGAAAACAAGATCAGCTCGACGCGGAAGTTCCTCGGTCTCCTGGATCGCTACCGAGGCTACTCCAAGGACGAAATTCAGGAAGACATCGACCTTAAAGGAGCCGTTGAGCGCTACCTCTATTTGGCTGCGCAATCGACGATCGATCTGGCCGAAGCCGTTATCGCTTTCAGGAATCTTCGAAAGCCGGCTACCATGGCCGAGAGTTTTCGCATTCTTCAAGAGGAAGGACTGCTCTCAGCCGAACTGGCTGGGAAGCTTGCAAGAATGGCTGGATTCCGGAATATCCTCGCCCACGCTTATGAGGATATTGACGGCGATGTCGTTTACGACGTCCTGCAACATCGGTTGAAGGACCTCGCGGCATTCCTTGATAGAATTTCACCAACATACTGACGCGCCTCAATCCTGAAGTCCGAACTTAAGGACCTGCGATTCCGCTCCAATCAAAGTGGGGCAGGCTTTCCAGCCTGTCGGTTCGCCGGACTTTCCAGTCCGGCTTCGGGCCGACTAGAAAGTCGGCCCAACTGGCAGACAAGAATGTCTGCCCCACGCTTACTGTTCTGAGGATTAGGTTAAGCACCACTCACTCCGTGGGTCTTCCTGCGTCCTAAGACCGTACCTGCGTTAGGCTGCCAGCGCTCCCCGACCCAGCCCACTCTCGATGTAGCTCGACTCAGCTGCGCGTGGCAGGTAGGCGCTTGCAATCTGCTTCCATCCGTCGATATGATTGCTCTCCATTTGAAAATCTGGAAAGGAGTCTGTTACTGATGAAGAGGCGAGGATTCCTCGGCCGGTTCATGACAACGGGAATGGCACTCAGCGGGGCTGCCGCGTTGCCGCCCGCTTTGACCTCTCAGGAGGCTCAGAAGCCAGCCTCGAACCTGCCGGCAAAGTTCACGCCGGCAGCCTATGCCAACCCGCCGTCCAAGTTCAATCCGTTTGCTACGCCGGATTACTACACTTACACGGATGATCTCGTCATTGAACGCAACCAGCCTGGTAGGCCGCACCAAGGCAAAGTGCTCGCCGCTATCCAGGCCCATTCCGACGACATCCCGCTGTTTGCGGGTGGACTGGTGGCCAAGCTCGTCGATGAGGGCTACACCGGCTACTTGATTCGCATCTCCAACGACGAGTCCTCCGGCAGGACACTCGGCCATGGAGTTGTCCAGAACGAGATCGACAATCAGGAAGTGGCCCGGGCGCTGGGCTGTAAGAAAGCCTTCTCATTCTATTACCGCAACCATCGCATGGACGATTGCGCAGAAATCGAAATTCGCGCGCGGCTGATCTTCCTCTTCCGTGTTCTGCAGGTGACGACCATTGTCGCCATGGACCCCTATAACCATTACGACGAAAACCCTGACCATTTGGTCGCCGGCCGTGCCGCTGAAGCTGCCTGCTGGATGGCTGGCGGCCCCAAGGACTATCCGGAACACTACAAGGCCGGGCTCAAACCAGCGCGCATCCGCGAGAAGTACTACCATGCCCGCTCGCCGCAAGGTCACAACCTGGTTAACCGCATCGTCGACATCACTGCTTACATCGACCACAAGACACGTGGCAACGTGGCTAACCGCGGCAAAGGCCCGGCTGGCGGCGCCGGTTCGCGGCTCCGTGACGAGCTGGCGAAACGAGGCAAGAAGCTACCACTGCTCGGTAACGACCAAGACACGGCAGACTTCCAGTACGTCAAGCATTTCCTGATGGACGACTGGCGCATTCTGGGAGAGAAGTTCGGCCTCGGCTATTGCGAAGCTTTCCGCTACATCGGTCCCGCTTCGAATTACCGCGAAAACATCAGCCGATATGTTGACCAGCATTCCGTCCCCCTCTAGCAAGGAGAGCCGTGAAAATTGAAAATTGCTTTTGGTCGACAGATAGCGTGCGCAGGGGGACAGCGGTCCCACGCGCCCGCTCGACCTAGGTGGAACCCGCGCTCCGCTCGGGTTTCCAGTGTCTGGGCAGTCAAGATTAGTCCACTTCGTTGTTTCGCAGCTTTAGGAGAGCTCGGTATGAACCGAATCGAGGGTTCTTCGTCGCTAGCCGCCGCCCGCGCCGATGTCGGCGAAGTCGTCGTGGAAAAGGATCAGCCTGGGCAACCGCACCGCGGTAAAGTTTTTGCCGCTGTCCACGCTCATCTCGACGATGTTGCCCGCTATGCTGGCGGTCTTTGTGCCAAGCTCATCCGCGAAGGCTACACCGGCTATCTTATTCGGACCACCAACGATGAAAAATCTGGCGGACGATCCACCGCCCAAAACATCCTCGGCAACGAGCAGGAGCATTCTAAAGTCGCCGCGGCCATCGGCTGCAAAGATGTCTTCGAACTCTACTACCAGAACCACGAGATGGATGCCGTCTCTTCACTCGATATCCGCGGCCGACTGATTTTCCTCTTTCGATATCTCAAGGTTGACACCGTCATATCGTTCAACCCCTCGGGCCCTGTCGAGGGAAATCCCGACCATGGGGTAACGGGACGAGCCGTTGAGGAGGCGGCCTGGATGTGCGGCCTGCCGAATGACTTGCTTGAGCATATGGAGGCGGGAATCCAGCCGCATCCGGTGCGCGAGCGCTATTACTTCCATCTCCGGCCCGGGCAGGCCTTCAATCGCGTCATCGACATCAGTGCTCACATCGAAAAGAAAATTGCCGCGCTGGCGGAATGCGGGTCCCAGGGAGGCGGAAACCTTGGCTCGCTGCTTCGTGCCCGTCTCGCCAGGGAAGGGAAGCGTCTTCCTCTCCTTGGCAACGACGATCGCACGGCTGACCGCGAATACGTCCGCCAGTTCCTGCTCGACGACGAACGCGAGTATGCCAAGGCCCACAACCTCGGCTTCGCGGAAAGATTCTATTACGTCGATCAAAGGCAGGTGGCGAAGTCGAAAGTCGACGAATACGTAGAGAAGAATGCCGTGCCGTTGTAGATAGAAAGCAGGAGAACGCCAATGCATGATGCCTCTCTGACCCGTCGCAACTTTCTGCGCGCGGGTGGTGCAGCAATCCTTACGGGTGTCGCCCTCCCCGATGCCCTGCAGGCCGCTGTAGGTAACACGGAGCCGTTGAAGATCACTCGGGTAGAGGCTGTGACCTTCCGCAAAGACATTAAGATCGGTGGTGGGTCAGGCGGTTCGGACGGCGCTGAGTTCTGCTGGGTGCGGCTCCACACCGACAAGGGCATCACAGGAACCGGGGAAACCTACCCATTCCACCAGGGCGAAGTCGGGGCCCTCCGCGACTACGCGCCGACCCTTCTCGGTCGCGATCCCCGGGACATTGACGGCATCTGGCGTGCCTTCTACCACCGCATGGCCATGCGCAACGCCGGCGGCGCCGACATGCGCATCCTCAGCGCCGTCAACATGGCGCAACTTGATGTCCTAGGCAAGGCCTCCGGACTGCCGCTCTATCGTCTCCTCGGCGGCCGCACGCGCCAGCGCGTCCGTGTCTACAACACCACCACCGACTACTGGGCCATCAATGAGATGAAAATGGGGCCAGATACCTTGAAACTCACCCGCTTTCTCCTCGACCGCGGTATCACGGCAATGAAGATTTATCCGTTCCGCGCGTCTGACCACTACCTCTCGAACCAAGCTCTCGAGCAGGGCATGCGCTGGATTCGCGACATCCGCGACAGCGTCGGCAACGACATGGACATTTGCGTGGACTGCTGGGGAGTCTTCGATTTTCCCAGCGCCCAACGAATTGCCAAGGCCCTCGAACCGTACAGCATCATGTACCTCGAGGATGCCATGCTTATGAATAACGCCAGGGCTTACGCCCAGCTTGCCGCTGAAACCAGTATTCCCATTTGCATGAGCGAAACCTTCGCCACGCGCTATGAATACCGCGAGTTTCTTGAAATCAGAGCCTGTGACGTTGTCATGTACGACCTCACCTGGTGCGGTGGGCCCTCCGAGGCAAAAAAGATCTCCGACATGGCGGATAGTTACCTCATTCCCACTTCACCACATACCTGCGGTGGGCCGTTGCTTTACTTCTGCTCGCTGCATCTCTGCGCGGCGCTGCCCAACTTTCTCATCATGGAGAGCAACTACTGGAAGTACGCACATCAGTACCCCTACTTTGTCAACAATGTCCCGGTGCCGGAAAAAGGGCATCTGAGTCCGCCGGAACTACCTGGGATCGGCGCCGAAATCAAACCGGAGATTTTCCGCAACGGCGATGCCATCGTCGAGACGGTGGCCGCTGCTTGATCTATGTCAGCACAACCATGCAGCCGCAGGGAATTCCTTAGAGCTACAGCCGCGGTACCCTTGGCAGCTGCGCGGGCCGCCGCCGCGGTCGGCCCCATGAAGATCACCAAGGTCGAGGCCGTCCGCTTCCGCCGCGATCTCCGAATTCAGGGACTCTTTCCGAACTGGACCTGGGTTCGCCTGCACACCGACACGGGTCTCATCGGTATCGGCGAATCCTATCCGACGCAGGAAGCCCACATCGGTGCGCTCCGGGAGATCGCTCCGTTAATCCTCGGCAAGGACCCCACCAGCATCGACCGCCTCTGGCAGGACATCTTCTATCGCATCTCCTACCAGCCGTGGGGCGGCGCAGAGTTCCGGATGCTCACCGCGATCAACATCGCGCAATGGGACATCCTGGGCAAGGCTTCTGGTTTGCCCGTTTATAAGTTGCTTGGCGGCAAATCCCAGGAAAAGCTTCTCGTCTACAACACGATGAACGGCTGGCCCATCAATGGAATGCGCGAGCATGACTACCCGGAGAAGATCGCCGAGTTCCTCCTCAAGCGCGGCATCAAGGCCATCAAACTCTACCCGTACGACCGTGGCCCAGTGAACGCCTTCGCCCGCCACGGCGGCACGTTCATCACTCAGGCCGAACTGAAGCAGTCGCTCGATCCGATCCAGCGCATTCGCAAGACGGCCGGCGATGAGATGGAAATCGCGCTCGATCTGAGTAGCAAGTGGAACCTGCCCTGCTCACTCCAGATCGCGAAGTCGCTCGAACCCTACGGCATCATGTACCTCGAAGATCCCATGCTGCCCGATAATCTCGAAGCCTACGCCACGCTCGCCCGGGAAACCTCCATCCCGGTCTGTCTCAGCGAGCGGCTGGCCACGCGCTTTCGCTTCCGCGAGATGTTTGAGTCGCGGGCCGTCGACGTTGTCATGTACGACGTCACCTGGTGCGGCGGTATTTCGGAAGCCAAGAAGATCTCCGACATGGCCGACACCTACAAGATCCCGACCTCGCCACACACCGGCGGTGGACCCGTTCTCTGGTTCGCTTCCATCCACACGGCCACCGCGCTCACCAACTTCTACATCATGGAGAGCGTCTACCACCTCTACAACGATCTGTATCCGCACTTCCTTCAAAATGTTCCCGCACCGGTTAACGGCTATGTGACCGCACCCGAAACACCTGGCCTCGGCCTTGAGCTTCGCGAGGAGCCCTTCCGCAACGGCGATGCCACCATCGAGAGCATTGCTGCACTGTAAGGTCACTTGCTGGCAACGAAGTTCAAGATTGAGTCAAATTTAAGCTTGTTTGAACCGCCAAGAGCGCCAAGAACGCAAAGGGAAATCTGTGCGTGCTGTGGCTTGGAATCTGAGAATCTCAAATCACAGATTTCAGATCCAGATGCGCTGGCCGAGTACCTGTATGCAAAAGGCTTCATCAGATAAGCTCTTCGCGCTCTTTGCGTCCTTGGCGGTTTGCTGTTTTGGGTCTCCGCGTGGTATGAGGTCGCTCGCTACCGCTAGCTGAGAACCTTGGGAAGATGTCGCAGATCGACATCAGGGCGTTGACGGCGGCAGGCGGTCATGAAATGCTTCACAATCGGCTGGTGTACCTGACGAAGTTTCCGAAATCATCATCATAGTAACCTGACTTGCTCGACCAAGGCCGCCGTCGTCACGACCGCCTGAGCAAACCTTCCAGCCGGTCTTTCACTTGAGGCCATTCGCTATCCAGAATGCTGTAATAGACCGTGTCCCGCACATAGCCGTCCCACATTACCATGTGTTTTCGCAAGACGCCCTCGCGTACGGCGCCGAGTCGTTCGATGGCCCGCTGAGATTGTTCGTTGCGGCCGTCGGTTTTCAGAGTCACGCGTACTGCACCCAATTCCTCAAAGGCGTGGCGCAGAAGCAAGTGCTTGCATTCGGTGTTGATGGTGGTGCGTTGAAACTCGCGCCCGAGCCATGTGGAGCCGATCTCAATCGCCCGGTCGTTTGGGCGAATGTCCAGATATCGCGTTGAGCCGGCCACCCGATTGCTTTTCTGATCGATGATCGCGAACGGTAGCTGTGAGCCTGTGGCTGCCAATTTGAGTGCTTCCTCGACAAAACCCAGAGCGTCGGCCACACTCTCCAGCTTCGGACGCAGCAGGTAACGCCAAATTTTCTCGTCTTGCCCGATCGCAAACAGCCCTTCGGCGTGCTTCGGGTCCAGCGGCTCCAAACGCGCGTACTGACCCTCTAGAGTAATAGGTGCGGGATTCATTGCCCGTTTGGTTGTCATTTCCACATCCTGGTCTCTCTTGACGTGGCCTTCTTCACGGGACTCCACGGTGCTCTCAGCGTCTCCGCGTCTTAGCGGTGACCAGTTGTCTGATAGTTTCCATTCCGAACCGAGCAATGAAAACACTACAGCATCATGTGCTTGTCCGTGAATGACCAGCCGGTTTCGCAGCACTCCTTCCCTCAAGGCACCGAGTTTCAGGGCCACGCGCTGGCTGCGCTTGTTCCCAAGGGCTGCCAGGATTTCAATCCGGTCGAGCAAGAGTTCTTCGAACCCGAACTGGGCGGCCAGATGAGCTGCGGCTGTGGCCACGCCACGGCCCGCCCAGGCCGACCGGACCCAGTAGCCCAGATTCGCCAACCGGTGCTCCGGCCTGAGTTCATTCAAGCCGACACCGCCAACAAAGTTCCCGCTAGGAGAATGGAAGATCCCAAAGTGAAACTCGCGCCCATCATCCCATTGCTTTCCGGACCGCAGAACCCATTCCAAACTCTCTTCCATGGAATAGTCACGATGGCACCAGGGAAGCCAAACCGAAACCTCCGGTGACGATTCGCGAGCCGCCTCGCACAAGAAAGGAACATCGACCGTATCATATCGTCGGATTGTGATCAGGCGATTCGAAAGCGCTGTTCGCATAGGTCCTTGGGTTTTTGCGAGGTTGCCTGGAATAATTCCAGGGTCGCCTTGGCTGAGAGTCAACCAAACTCGAGCCTGGTCTGATCAACGCCGCTCAGAGTGCCAACTCCGGTCTTGACATCCGCTTCGATCTGAATATACTATGCGCCACAAGCCTGAAATAAATCCGCGTCTGAATTTAGCACGTCGTTGGTTTCGCCCACCACCGTCGAGAATTCAACGTTACAAGTTTAGCCCGAAGTCCGGACCACGACGTCCGAGTGCTATCCAAATAGAATCCACTCTACATAGGAGTTAACCATGAGTTCAATGATCCGCTTGATGGGCTTGGTCCTTGTGCTCGGCGCCGTTGCTTGGGCGCAGACCGACCGCGGCGCCATCACAGGTACTGTGACAGACCAAAGCGGTGCCGTCGTTCCCGAAGCCAAGGTGAAAGCTACTCACGTAAACACCAATGCTGTCCGCACGACGACCGCGTCCGCAGCTGGCGACTACACGATCCCCACGTTGCAGGCAGGGACATACCGTATCGAGATCGAAGCCAAAGGCTTCAAGACCTTGGTGCAAAACGAAGTTGTTGTTGCCCCGGGTAGTGCGGTGCGTGTGGATGGCAGTCTCACGGTCGGTGAGGTGAGCGATACCATCGAGGTTTCGGCTGAAGCTGCGCTGCTTCAAACCGATAGCGCAAAAATCAATACGGCGGTCTCACAAAAGTTTGTGAATGATCTGCCATTGGTCGTCAGGAGGACAACTCCGTTCCCCTCTGGATTTGGCGCTGATTACTCCGGAAGCTAAGGTGAGCACCCGGCCACCAGGCGAGACCTTTAACTTGCAGTTTGGTGGAGGTCAAGAGGGAGGTTGGGATGCAACTCTGGACGGTCTATCATCGGCACCCGCAGCTCCGTTCGAACAGCGTCTCTGGACGATGATTAATACGCCCTCTCTGGAGGCTATCGATCAGTTCAGTGTTGACACTAACGGTTTCAAAGCTGAATTCGGTCGAGCCGGTGGCGGCGCAATCAGCTTCGTCTCTAAATCTGGGACGAACGAAATACACGGCAATGTCTACGAGTTTCTGCGGAACAATGCCCTGGACGCTAACACTTTTTTCAACAATGCTAATAACAGGAGCAGGCCGGTTCTGAAGCAGCACGATTTTGGTTTTAGTGTCGGTGGCCCCGTGTGGATTCCCAAACTCTACAACGGCAAGAACAAGACCTTTTTCTTCACGTCGCTGGAATACTTTCGGAATCGGACAAGCGCCCCAGTGAACTTCTACACCATTCCGCTGGCGGAAATGTACAACGGAGACTTTTCAAACTGGAAAGACACTGCGGGGAACATGATTCCGATTTACGATCCGAGAACCACACGTCCGAACCCTAACGGTTCGGGTTTCATTCGTGATCCATTCCCAAACAACCGGATTCCAGCAGATCGCTTCAGCACTGTCTCCAAGAACATTATTCCCCTGGCGACGATGCGGCCCAATCTGGCGGGTCCACGCAATAATTTCATTACGACCACAGGCTCCCGGACCGATCCGTGGGACAAGTTTGATGTGAAGATTGACCACCAGCTGAATTCAAAGGATAAGTTTGGCTTTCTGTACCACTATGGGGTGACGTTGCAGCTTCCCGTTGGCGGCACGCCCCCGGGATTGCCTTCTCCCCTGAACAACGATTTCCAATACGGTGACACCCACACCTACGTTTATCGCTTCACTTGGGACCGTACGATTTCTCCCACGGTTCTGAACCACTTCAGCGGCGGCGTGAACAACTGGTGGCAGGTTCGCCGGGCTCAAGACTCACAGTGGGACCAGGGTTGGGGAACCAAAATTGGTCTCAAGAATCTTCCCAACCCCGACTGGCTCTTCCCTCAGATGAACATTACGGACTACAACCCTTGGGGAAGGTCGGAATGGGGCGGCTCATTGAACAAGAACTTTGCTTTCGCCGACGACCTGACTTGGGTAAAGGGGAGCCACGCCCTGAAATTCGGATTCATGTTCCAGGAGGATCATTACAACGGTTACGGCTGGCACACGGCTACCGGCACATGGAACTTCACGCGCGGAGCCACTTCAGCGTTTCTGCCAAACGGAACGATTGACCAGTCGAGTGCCTCGGGCAATGCGTTCGCGTCGCTGCTGCTGGGTGAAGTCAACACAGCGGACATCACCACGAACCGCATCATCTCGAACCAGTGGAGATACTACGCGGGCTATGCTCAGGATGATTGGCGCGTAAATCCCAAACTCACTCTGAACTATGGCGTTCGCTATGAGTACACGCCACCTACTGTCGAAGGTCGTTTTCCGGATGGCTACTCCAACTTCAATCCGACGAAACCCAATCCATACGCAACCGGACGATTGGGAGCCATGGATTTCGCTGGTATCGGAAACAGCAGAACCGGTACCCGGACGATGTATCCAGCCTGGAGAGGGGGCATCAGCCCACGGCTGGGGTTGGCTTACAGTTGGGATGACAAGACAGTGTTCCGAATGAGCGCCTCCCGATCTTTCGGACCGGTGCGCAACACTGGCGGCAGCTCTCACTGGCAGGGCTTCATTGGTGAACACAACGTTCCGTTCGGCAACCAGGCAACAGGAAAGGGCGGAGAGTTCAATTGGGACAACGGTTATTGCGCAGGTTGTGCTTGGCCACGTCCAGATCCCAACAACTTAGATCCCGGCTATCTGAATAAATCGGGCTTCGGTAATGTTCCCTACTGGCAGCCCGAGGATTCGGCGAGAATGCCGGAGTTCTATAACTGGAGTTTGAACCTCCAGCGTCAGTTCTCGAACAGCTGGGTTGCCTCGGTCGGCTACAACGCCACGATGGGGCATCATCTCACTACCAACATCGTAGCCATCAACCAACTGGATCCAGCGGTCTTTAACCAGTACGTTTCAAAACTTGGCATCGCAGCAGCCACCAACCTGTTCAACGCAAGTATTACGAGCCCTGAAGCGATTGCCAACGGGATTCAGAAGCCCTATCCGGAGTTCAACGGCTCTGTAAGGCAATCCCTGCGGCTTTATCCCCAGTACAACGACATCAACACGGGAGGCGACGGTGGGGACCGGAGCGGGAATTCCAGCTACCACGCATTCGTGGCAACCTTGGAAAAACGGTATTCGAGTGGCCTGCAGATTCTCAGTTCCTACGTGGTGTCGAAGCTCTTCACGGATGCGGAGACGGCGAATGCGGATACGGGCGCGGCCATGAATCAATTCAACCGCAGCCTGGAAAAAGCATTGTCTCGCAACGATCAGACGCACAACATCAAGTTCAACTACAGTTACGAACTGCCGTTTGGCCCGGGCCGAAAATACGCTACTTCGGGAGTGCTCGGCCAGATCGTGGGTGGTTGGCGGATTTCGGGCATCCAAAACTACTATTCCGGGATTCCTCTGCCCGTACTTTCGCCAGGCTATAACCTGCCCTTGTTCGGCAACAATCGGGCCAGCGTCGCTGATTACGAAGGATGGCGGGCCCCTATCAAGGGGGACAAGTTCGATCCGAACGTTGACCGCTGGTGGAGTGCATCCGTAGTCAACGCCGCCCGCGTGTCGGCGGCGCCAAGTGGTGCCAAGGTTTACGTGCTCGAAAGTGTGTATGGAAATGGCACCAAGCGGAATCCCAAAGAACGGTCTCCATGGACTTTGGCGGAGAACTTTTCGGTTGCCCGCAGCTTCCGTTTCACCGAGCGCGTCAAAATGGATTTCCGCTGGGAACTGTTCAATGCATTCAACCGGGTCCGTTGGGGCATCCCGAACTCTGACATCACAAATCCCAATTTTGGACTGGTCAACACTCTCGGCAACACGCCTCGGCAAATGCAGTTTGGTCTGAAGGTCGAGTTCTGATTGGTTGTTGATGTAGTTTGTTTTCAAGGTCGGGAACCTTCTCCCGGCCTTTTTTATTGGATGCCCAGCCCAGCGTGCCAGCCAGTCCCCGATGTTACCTGCGGGGCCTCACTGAAGGCCTTGACATGTAAGGCGCCACGAATATAATAAGCTCACTTACTTAGCCTGAAATAAATTGCGTCTGAATTTAGCACGTCGCTGGTTTCGCCCGCCACCGTCGAGAAATTCAACGTCACAAACCGATCACAGTCCGGACTATGACGTCCGTGTGCGATTCGACTGAAAGAGTCCACTCTTCATAGGAGAGTTAACCATGAGATCCATGATCCGCATCATTTCTCTGATGCTCGTGTGCACCGCTATCGCTTGGGCACAGAGTGACCGGGGCTCGATTACCGGAACTGTCACAGACAGCACGGGGGGAATTGTTCCTGATGCCGCTGTGACTGCTACAAACACTGCCACCAACGTTGTCTCGCGAACTGTGACGAATGACACGGGGGTCTATGCTATTCCGGCCTTGGTGCCCGGCCTGTATAAAGTGCGTGTTGAGAAAAACGGCTTCAAGGCAGCCGAGCAGGTCCAAGTGGTATTGGCAGCTTCGAGCACCGTGCGCGTCGATGTCGGCCTCCAGGTCGGTGAAGTCTCAGAGTCGGTGGAGGTCAGCTCCTCGCTGGCGCAACTGCAGACCGACTCCGCCAAGATCAGTACGTCCGTGTCCAACAAGATGGTGGACGAGCTTCCGCTCGTGGTGGGTGGCGCGATGCGAAGTCCTTTCGACTTGGCCTTGGCTTCGCCGGAAGGTAAGCAGGTGGCAGGGACCGGCGCACCTACGGACGAGGCTTTTGCGTTGGGTGGAGGTCAAGCGGCCGCTTGGGGAGTGACGCTCGACGGGGTTTCGGCGGGAACCAGCCGTTTTGGTTCCGTACAGTGGGCCAGCGTCAACACGCCTTCGCTGGATGCAATCACCGAGTTCACGGTGGATACGAACGGATACAAGGCCGAGTATGGACGGGCTTCCGGCGGCATCATGAGTTTCACTTCGAAGTCGGGAACGAACGAACTTCATGGCACGGTGTACGAGTTTGTTCGAAACAACGCATTCGATGCCAGGCGCTTCTTTGAAGCACAGAAAGCAGTCTACAAGCAGCATGATTTCGGTTGGAGTGTCGGCGGCCCCGTTTGGCTCCCGAAGCTCTATAACGGCAAGAACAAGACCTTTTTCTTTAGCTCAATGGAATGGTTCCGCAACCGAGTGGGCGCAACCAGCACCACCGACAGCCTTCCCACTCCGGAAATGTACCGCGGTGACTTCAGCAACTGGGTTGATGCGAACGGTAATAAACTGACTATCTACGATCCCAGAACCACGCGGCCCAATCCGAATGGTACCGGGTTTATCCGCGATCCGTTCCCCGGAAACATTATCCCGCAGGACAGATTTTCCACTTTTGCCAAGGCTGTGTTGAGTGCGGCTAACAACGTCGGGGTTCCCAACAATGGCGCCGCGCCGGGAAGCAGCGCCTACGTTCGCAACAACTTCATCAACAATCAGGGAACAGTCATCGATCCCTGGACAAAGTTCAGTGTCAAAATCGATCATGCCTTTACCGACAACAGCAAGGTAAACTTCTTGTACAACTACGGTAAGCATGACGGCCCGCAAGCCGGAGCTGGAGGCTTTCCAGGCCTTCCAGGTATCTTGAATTCGACGCGCACCGGCCGTCAGAAAAGCGATGTCTACCGGGGAGCGTACACTTGGGTGATAAAGCCTACCGTCGTGAACAACGCATATGGGGGTATCAATTTCTGGAAGGAGAAGAATGCTTCGCCGAACGCCACTGGTGGTTGGAAGTCGAAGGTCTGCCTGATCAACGCGTTTGATTGCGACGCCACCTTCGTCCAGGTCGAATTCTCCGACTACGGCACCTGGGGTGGATCGGCAGGCGACGGTTCAGAAAACTTCGTCTTTTCATTCGGCGACGATTTGACGATTATCAAAGGCAAGCACAATTTCAAAATGGGTTACCTCTATGAACGGCTCCATTACAACGGGTTCGGACGTCAAACCATGTCGGGCCTGGTTCGCGGCGATCGCCAGTCGACCAGCATCCCTGGGAATAACAACCTGAATACCGGTGGTGGCAATGGGTTCGCCTCGTTCTTGCTCGGTGAGTCCTATTCTGGTGGAACGGAAAACGATCGGTTCGTTGGTCAACAGTGGCGTAGTCAGTCCATGTATTTTCAGGACGACTGGAAGATAACGCCAAAGCTGACACTGAATCTGGGGGTGCGGTATGAATTCACGCAGCCTCCAGTTGAGCAGCTGGACAAGTGGAGCGACTTCACCCCTGACAAACCAAACCCTGGCGCGGATGGTAGATTGGGCGCTCTACGCTTTGCCGGCTTCGGTGAAGGCCGGGAAAACTCGAGAACTTTGGTCGGTGGATGGTACGGAGGAATTGGTCCTCGTTTCGGGCTCGCCTATAGCGTGAACGACAAAACGGTGGTCCGCATGTCTGCTGCCCGCAGCTTTGGTGTCGCGAAGACGAATCACGGGAAGCACCCACTTTGAAGGCGCCATCAGCATCTTCCGTCCCACGTCCACGGACGGTGGCATTACCCCTGCGTTCCGGCTCGACACAGGTCTGCCGCCATTTCCACAACCCCCCAGCGTGAACCCGGCGTTCTCCAACGGCAACAACACAGCCTATTGGAACAATGAAGCGGTGCGGCTGCCGGAAAGCTTATGACTGGACCCTGTCGATCCAGCGGCAACTTTCCAGCAGCCTGGTTTTCGAAACCTCGTACAACGCTACGATTGGCGCCCATCTCGTTGCGGGCCTGTTGCGAATGAATCAGGTACCGTTCAGTGCCTTCCAACGATACGGTCTGTCTGTGCTGCAAAGCAACATCACCTCGCCTGCCGCACTGGCTGCTGGCATTCAGAGGCCGTACCCGAGTTTCAACGGAAGTGTAGCTCAGGCGCTTCGCCCATACCCTCAGTACCTCGACATCCAGACCCGTGAGGGTCACGGCGACAAGAGCGGCCATTCCAGCTACCACGCTTGGATCGCAAAGCTGGAGAAACGTTACTCTGGAGGATTGATGTTAAACACCTCCTACGTGTTCTCGAAGCTGATCACCGATGCGGATAGCTATACTGGCGACAACAGCGCGATTGACCATTACAACCGCCGGCTGGAAAAGTCAATCGGCCAGTACGACCAGACCCACAACGTCAAGGCCAGCTATGTTTATGAATTGCCTTGGGGCAAAGGGCGCAAATGGTTGCAGAGCGGTCCGGCTTCAGTGATTCTCGGTGGCTGGCGCCTGGGGGCCATCCACGGCTACACGAGCGGAACTCCGGTGGAGCTGACCAATAACAACAACTATAACATCTTCAACGGGCGCGGCGCGGCCACCGTCAGCACCAACGAAGGATGGACCACCGACTTGGAAAATCCTGACTGGAGAGGTGCAGACCGCTTCTTCCAGCCGAGGTCCTTCTATGGACCGCAGCCGGCCGACCGGCTGGGGAATACTACCCGGCACAACCCGAAGGCTCGAACGTTCCCGAACTTCAACGAAAACTACTCGCTGGCGAAGTCTTTCGCCATCGGCGAACATAAGCGAATTGACTTCCGCTGGGAGGCGTTCAACATGTTCAACCGCTCGCGGTTTGAGACGGGAAGCCGGAACATTGACGATCCGAATTTGGGAAGGGTCCAGACCACGATCAACGATCCTCGACGGATGCAGTTTGCATTGAAGTTTTATTTCTGAGCTTAGCCGCCAGATGCCGTTTCATCTGAAGGTTCTGTTCGGATCGACTTAAGTTTTTTGGAGTTTTTGGCCACATCCCATCCTGTTTGGTTCAGGTTGGGATGTGGCCTTTTTTGTGCGTGCGGCCACAGCCCCCAAGGCATACAGGTCTTGTGAGGAAAATCCAGGCGGCCATGCGGATACTCTGAGCGAACCAAAGAAGTCAGCCAGTGAGCAAAGGTTCACTCGCAGCCAGAATTCTACGAGCTAGAAAAAACGAGCACGTTCATTCCACCAATACAGGAGACTGCTATGGATCGCCGATCTTTCGGGCGGACAATTCTCGGTGCTGGCGCCCTCACTATCAGCGCAGCTGGATGTCAACCAAATCGAACGCAGAATCAAACAGCCGGCGAGAAGCAAGCGGCAGATGACCCCCGTGTCAAACCATTTGAGCTGGAAGAAGCCACGATTGCCGACCTTCAAGCAGGAATGCAGTCTGGAAAGTACACAGCGCGGTCGATCGTGGAAGCCTATCTAAGCCGGATTGAGTCAACGAACAAGAAAGGTCCCGCACTGTTTGCCGTGCTCGAAACCAATCCAGAAGCACTTGCGATCGCTGACCAACTTGATGCTGAACGTAAATCAAAAGGGGCTCGGGGTCCACTGCATGGAATTCCTGTTCTGCTGAAGGACAACATCGCTACGGCGGACAGAATGACGACGACCGCAGGTTCTCTGGCTCTTGAGGGTTCGATTGCACCGCGTGATGCCTTTCTGGTGCAGAAGCTCCGCGACGCAGGAGCCATCCTGCTTGGCAAGGCCAATATGACAGAGTTTGCGGGATGGCGTGGAGTGAAGCCCGGGTTGAGTGGATGGAGCGGTCGAGGTTGGGACGGAGGAAAAGGCGGTTTGTGCCGAAGTCCGTATGTTTTGGACAGGCACGCAGGTGGCTCCAGCTGCGGTTCAGGAGCCGCAATCGCAGCCAATCTTTGCGCTGTCTCCATCGGTAGCGAAACAGACGGGTCGATCAATGGGCCGTCCACAGTTAACGGACTTGTCGGGATCAAGCCAACGGTGGGGTTGATCAGCCGCTCTGGCATGATTCCAATTTCGATGACGCAAGACACTGCAGGTCCCATGACGCGAACCGTTCGCGATGCAGCGATTCTGCTGGGAGTGTTGGCGGGACTGGATCCCCTGGACGAAGCCACCAAGGCCAGTCAAGGAAAGTCCCACACAGATTTCACGCAGTTCTTGGATCCCGCAGGATTCAAGGGTGCGCGAATCGGCGTGCCCCGTCAGTTTTACGGATTTCATCCGGGTGTGGATCGAATGGTGCAATCGGCGCTCGATGTGATGAAACAACTTGGTGCCGAGATCATAGATCCGGCCAACCTGCCCACAATGTTGCGGTTCCCGGACTGGGAATCTGAGGGCTGGACGTACGAGTTCAAAGCAGGCATCAACTCGTATCTCTCGATGCTCGGACCTTCGTCACGGGTGAAATCGTTGAAGGACATCATTGAATTCAACGAGCGAAATCGTGAAAGGGAAAAGCCTTTCGAAGGACAGGAATCGTTTCTTCGCTCAGAAGCAAAGGGGCCGTTGTCATCGGAGGCCTATCGGAGGCTCTTGACGAAGAAGTGGCGTCTCTCGCGTGAAGGAGGCATTGATTTGGTGATGAAAACCCATCGCCTTGACGCGCTGGTGGCGCCCCACGATCGACCGTCAACCGTTACGGATATCGTGAATGGGAATCTCTTTAGGGATCGGGGATGTGCAACGCCGGCCGCACTCGCTGGATACCCGATGCTGACGGTGCCCATGGGCCTCATTCATGGGCTGCCGGTTGGGATTTCCTTCTTCGGCCGCGCTTGGAGCGAGCCGACTCTTATCAAGTTGGCTTACGCATTTGAGCAGGCGACAAAGGCAAGG
The DNA here is from genome assembly GCA_963791795.1 of uncultured Acidimicrobiia bacterium. Classification (GTDB taxonomy): domain Bacteria; phylum Acidobacteriota; class Terriglobia; order Versatilivoradales; family Versatilivoraceae; genus VFZK01. The sequence continues at coordinate 446,228 of CAWBTP010000005.1, read as the reverse complement.
CGCCCGCCTAAGTTCCTGGCAACGGTAGATGTGAAAAGCGTAGCCTGAGAACACACAGCCTAGCGCGTAGCTGGCCAGCAACCATCTTCAAAACCCTCTGAGATGCACCATAGAGAACGATGAAAGGAGAGATATGAAACGACGCGACTTCGTGACGCAATTCGTAGCCGCCAGTGGCGTTCTGCTCGCTGGAATGAAGGCGGCTGCGCAGGAAGTTAGGGCCCAGAGTGTTGTACTCGAGCGCCCGGCGGCGGGAACGCCGCACAAGAACAAAGTGCTGCTCGCAGTGCAAGCGCACTCCGACGACATTCCGCTCTCGGCGGCGGGGACCGTAGCCAAGCTCGTACAGGAAGGCTACACCGGTTACCTGGTGCGCGCCACGAACGACGACATGGGCGACGCGCCAGGACTCGGAACGCCAGGCAGCATCGGAGAACACGTACTTGGCAACGAGCGGGATAACGCCAAACTGGTGCCGATCCTTGGGCTCAAGTCCAAGTTCGACCTCAACTACAACAACCATTACATGGGCGGTGTTGCCTTCAACGAGTTGATGTGCCGGCTCATCTTCCTGATCCGCCTTTTGAAGGTGGATACCGTGGTCTCCTGGGACCCATGGGCGCACGACGAAGAGAATCCCGATCACCACATGACCGCCCGCGCGGTCGAGGCAGCTTGCTGGATTGCGGGTCGCGCCCACGACTATCCGGAACAGCTTGCTGCGGGACTTACGGCGCACACGGTAACTGACAAGTATTACTTCGCACGCCGGCCTGAGATCACGCGCGTCGTGGACATCAGCCACGTGATCGACAAGAAAGTGGAAGCGAATCGCGCCAATGTTGCCAAGGGGCCGGCGGGGACAAACGGCTCACGGTTACGGGCAGAGCTGGCCAAGCGAAACATGCGACTACCGTTGCTTGGAGACGACGATGCGACCGCGGATCGCAGCTATATCAAGGAGTTCGTCTTAGCACGCAACCGTGAGCTCGGAAAGCAGTACGGCGTTGAGTACGCCGAGGCGTTTCACTACATTGGCCCGGGGTCGAGCGGTCGAGGTTCGCGCGTGGAGGACTACATTAAGCAACACGCCGTGCCTTTGAGAAATTGATCAGCAAGGCGCGAGGGTTCTCGGGGAGCTCTCTTCTGCAGGGGAGCGTACTGAAGATCGAGTCTATTTCCCTTGGTTCATTTGTATTTAGGGCCGGGAGGCTTCTCCTGGCCCTTTTTTATTGGACCTCTAACGTGCGACCGGAGTGAGGTCGATAGAGGCTGTGTGCCCTTGTTCGGAGTTTCGAGATTAAAGGTTTTAAAGGGCATTGAATCAGTGGTTTTGAGAAAATACAGCTTTACTTTGATTTGGTCTTATGACTAATATTGCCAGCCTCCTCTTGAGTTGGTTTCTGAGAGACGTACACAACTAAGAACTGTGGCTGCCTGGCGCGGGAGTGTGGAATGAAGGCGAAGTTCTTGTTCTTAATGCTGATGGTATCCTTTTGGCCTATCCGTGCCAACGAGTTGAGCGGTGGCGGCCACAGCGTGGGCGTGATGCCAACGCCAGAGCGCTTGGAAAGCGCTGGCGCTGGAGAAGTCGTTGGCTAAACTAAGGGGAAGGCGCTACAGCCGTGAGAACCAAGGTGTACTGGTCGAGTCTTTGGATGGGAGCAAGATTCTGGCGGAGTTCAACGCTGATGTGACGTTCAATCCCGCGTCTGTAATGAAGCTCGCAACGTCGTTTGCAGCTCTGGCGCATTTCGGTGCAGATTATCGGTTTCAGACCTCGGTCTATGGGGACTCGGAACTCGATACAAAGACAAAGAGTCTATTGGGCAAACTGTACGTGCACAGTGACGGCAACCCTGTGTTCGGCAAGAAGGAAGCTGCTGCACTGTCTCGATCGCTGGTAAGGCGTGGGTTGCGTCGGGTCGAAGGCGACTTGGTGGTGATTGGGCCGTTTTGCCTGGATGATCGCTTTACAACGCTCAAGTCCGCCGAGCAACTTCGCCGTGCGCTTACCCGCAGCGGCATTGCGATCAAAGGGAAAACGGTTTTGCAAGCGGGCGATGACGTGAGCCTCACTTCCAAGGTGCTCTATCTGAGGCATACTTCGACCAGGCTTCGCGACATCCTCTGGGAACAGAACGCCCACAGCGTGAATGAGATTGCCGATCGCTTAGGTTACCTTTTGGGCGGGTCGGCCACCGTCCAGCAATTCCTGATCGAAAACTGTGGCCTCGAAACAAATGAGATCTACGTGGACCGCCCATCAGGCCTTGAGCACAACCGGATGACCGCTCGCGCTGCGGTAAAGATGATGCGGGCTCTTTACTTCTGGCTCAACGATCATCAGATGAAGCTGCAGGACATTATGCCTGTGGCTGGCCTGGATGAAGGCACGCTCTATGGGCGTTTTCGAGATCCGGACTTCCGCGGCGGCGTCCTTGGCAAAACCGGCACCAACCCCTCCAAAGACGGTGGCGTCAGCGCGCTGGCTGGCTTGGCTTACACGCGTGACCATGGTCCTGTGCTTTATGCGATCCTGAACTCGCGTGGCAGTGTTAACACCTATCGGCGTTGGCAGGATAACTTTCTCAAAAACTTCATCGAAGAAAACGGCGGCCTCGGCGAGTATCTTCCCGCGCACGAAGACGCCGATGGGATCGCTTCTGCATGGATGCCTTCCGAGTATTGGGGAAGTCTGGCTCAAGCGCCTGAGCGCCGCGCGGTTGTTAGAAAAGCTAAATCGACTTCTACGCGTAAGTACGGACGGACTCGACGCGCAACTTCCCGGTCACGAACCTAACTCCCGACAGACGTCTCTCGCCGCGTTTTCATCGTCACTGCTGCCTACAGCATTGGATTCCGTCCTCTCGCTTCAATTGTATTTCCCACATTCTGCGATCCATTTCTGCAAAGTGGTTTATCCTCCAATGGGACCTGCTACGCAGCAGATTGTAAAGAATTGTCAAGCAACCCCAGCTAGGTCTCCTTCCATCCAGAGCTTCAGGACGCTGCGAGCGCCGGGTTTTTCCTGTTTGCAAATCCAATCCTTGCGCGCTAATTTATCCGCCGGACCGCTGGTGCAGCGTCTGTTCCGGCCTTCCATAACCTCAAGGAGATCTTCATGAGACGGCACCTCAGCCCCGCTGCTATCCTGATGCTGCTTTTGGTGAGCCGAAGTGGATTCGCCCAGGACGCGCCCACCGTTCCCGTGAATCGGGTTCCGGGCAACCTTTTCATTGCTCGAGGACCTTTCACCAACGACCTCTCAGTTGTGGGTTCCGACGGCATCTTCTACCGTGTGCGATATGAAACGCTGTACCCAACGGAGCCTGTCGGTCCATCGGTTGTGCCGCCGCCACCCTCCTCAATTTTGGAAGCCTTCGACCTCGACCCAAACTCGAAACGTCCGGTGGATTCCCTTGCCTTTGCTGGACTTGCTTCGCAACTCGGAATCGGGAAGGACAACCGTCTCTATCTCGTGGTGACTGTAATCCCTGAGGTTTCCATTGCTACGGAACGCACTGCCAGTCTGGTTCCCGTACCGACCCCACAATCTCGTCTTTACGTGATTCCAACGCCGTTTCCGCCACGTGCACTTGGCGCGACTCTGGAGTCGCTCGCGGTTCCGGTGAACTTGGAAGAAGCAAGCAATGCCATGACAGAAGGCACGCAGAATCTGGACACTATCGTGCGAGCCGATTTCGAGGGCCACGCTCAGTCCTTGAAAGTGAAAGCGGTTGGAGACCAGGAGTATCTCTACCTGTCGGTTGTCGTTCCTGCGTATCGTTTCCCGACGCTGACGAACACCGGAGATGCGAACCTCAGACCCGGTCCAATCAAGCCGCTCCTAAAGCTTCTGATCTTCAATAATAACGGCAGAAAGATCAAGGAAGTCGGCACCGAGTAGGCAATTCCACTTCATGACACCTTTAGCCATTCTTTCCGGAGTGCTCGGCGGCTTTCTCATTGCATGGCCGCTGAGCATCCGCCGGCTTTCGGTGGCTCAGCGACCCCTCTTCTCCAGAGGTGCTTGGTTCGCTTGGGGAGTTCCCAGTGTTGGAATGGTTTTGTTTGTGGCGGGATTTGGAATGGTGCTCCGCGAGCATCCGGTCTCGGGAATAGCGGCGCTAGTCGTCGACCTTGATGTTGGGAATTCTGTTGCTCCGCCACGACCCCCACTCAGCGATGGCCCGGATTCTCTTTGATGATTATCAGGATCTGAAGAAAGAGAATCCGGGATCAACCGATTTTGATTTGTTCTATTCGATTGTGAAATCGCGCCGTCCTCGTTGGAACGAGGACCGCATCATGGAATTCTGTGCTGGAAAAGACATCAAGCAGCTCGTTTTGCTGCTGCTAATCACCGAGTACGAAATTCATCCTCTGAACGATATGCGACTGTATGAGACGTTGAAGACAAAGGTCGAGGTGTTGGCGCCTCGGCCATAGTCCCGCGTGGTTGGGAATCTGATTGAGTTTGTCGGCGCTTGGTGTAGGATAAGCGCTTCCAAGAATCTGCCTTCGCGGCTTCCAGCAGCTCCCACTCCATGCACAAAGAGGAATGCGTATGACGAAATGGATTGTCTCTTCGCGGTCCCTGCTTCTATTGCTTGTCCTGGCTTCGATGACTCTCGCGTTTCAGGGGAAAGCCCCGCAGCTTCCGGCGCCCTACCATACCCCTTCTGCGAGCAATGCTCCGAAGGTCATTCCTCGTCCCGATGGGGCCCAATTGAGTTTGCCAAAGGGCTTCACCGCTGAAGTGTATTCCGAAGGGTTTGAAAAACCTCGTTTCATGGCTTTGGCGTCCGGCGGGGAGGTATTGATCAGTGACAGCGTCGTAGAGAAGGGCACTGTCTACGTCTTGCGGGACCAAGACAAGGACGGGAGGGCTGAAACCAAAGAGAAACTCATCGACGGTCTAGATCGTCCGTACGGCTTGGCCTTCTGGAAAGATTATCTCTACGTTGCTGAAGCGACGTCGTTGAAACGGTACAAGTACAAGTCCAGCACCTCGAAGGTTGAGGGGCCAGGCGAAGAGGTGGTCCCGATGAAGGATTTTACGAAGGCGCACTGGACCCGGACGGTCCTATTTGACCGGAAAGGCGAGAAGATGTACCTCGCTATCGGTTCCGGATCTAATGTGGACGCTGGGGACGACCCGAAACGTGCGGCCATCAACCGATACAATCCGGATGGTACCGGGCACGAGATTGTCGCTTCAGGCTTGCGCAACCCCGTGGCTTTGCGGTGGTATCCAGGCACGGACACGCTTGTGGGCAACGGTTCAAGAGCGGGACGGACTTGGAGACGACCTGGTCCCCGATTTCTTCACCACAGTGCGGCCTGGAGCGTTCTACGGCTGGCCCTATGCCTATATCGGGCCCGAACGAAGAACCTCGTCGAAAGGGCGAAAACCCTGAACTGGTGAAGAAGACAATCGTGCCGGACGTGATCTTGGGCGCGCATAAGTCAGTGCTTGATGCACTTTTCTACACGGGCAAGCAGTTCCCCAAGGAGTTTCAGGGTGGCGCGTTCGTGGCTTATCGTGGCTCGTCCAATCGCGCCAAGCGCGTTGGCTACTCAGTTGTTTTCATTCCATTCAAGAAAGCCAAACCCGCCGGTGAGCCGCGCGATTTCTTGACTGGTTTCATGCTCGGTCCCGATCAGCGCGAAGTTTGGGGAAGGCCTGTTGGTCTGCTTCAGATGCCTGACGGGTCATTGCTCGTCTCGGAAGACGGCGGCAACAAGGTTTGGAGGATTTCGTATAAAGGGTAAGGGCAGGCAAATACGAATGACGAAGGTCGAATGACGAAGGCCGAAATTCGAATGACGTGGAAGTCGGACCTAGAGATTTTCAGGCTTCGTCATTCTTTCGTCATTAGGGCTTAGGCATTCGTCATTCGGGGCCAACAAGGAGTTGTCTGCTCAACTCGCTCTGTGCTACTTCGTGAAAGAGGGGAAGCCTACCTCGGTCCTTTCTTGTTCAACACCTTCAACTGAATATCTTTGTACTGAACCTTCATAGGCTCTCCCGGAATAATGGGCATCGCCAGCACACCAGAGGCGGCAGCCTTGCCGGTTTCGCGATCCTCCAGATCAGCCGTTATCTCCCCATTGATCCGCAATACGATGTGCGGCCCGCGAGCCGTGATGTGATACTCGTTCCAATCTTCTAAATTGATTCCCTTCAGCAGAGCCTCGGCCGCAGCAAACCGTGTGGCTGTTTTCTGTCCGGATTCACTGATTATCGACTTTTCACCACGGGCCGCCAGCGACCGCCTTTCGCCATATTCATCCCAGATAGCACCGAGATAAGGACCAGTCGTCGCCATGTCTGCCTGGTAGCCGTGTACCAAGCCGCGTTCTTTCACCTGACTGCGGAATTGCATTCCCGAATTCGCCTTCGGGCCAAAGAGGCGAAACTTGAACTTCAGCTCGAAGTCATCAACTCTTCCATCTTGCCAGACAATGAACTGGTTCTCTGGAGGATTGTGTTCGCGGGTTGTCTGCCCGGTGATGGCTCCATCCTCGACTGAGAAATAGCTCATATCCGGAGCCTTCCAGCCATCAAGAGTCTTGCCATTGAAGATCTTCTTCCAGCCTTGATCTTCCGAGCCAGATGAGCTGAAACTCACCAGAGGCAGGATTGCGATGAATACCCAAGGCACGAGTTTGAATTGCATGGCGCTCGGTCTCCGAAGGGTTGATGTTCAGGGGAAGGATTGAAGGACGAAGCTATCGGAGCGACATCTGTCTAGTTCGGTTTCGGTGGGATATATCCGGGCGGGAGAGTCGAACCGGGCCCAAAGAAATACTCTTCCACCTGCTTCTCAAAGATCTGATTGGCTTCGTCGGTGCCTAGTGCCAACCGATACTCATTCATCACCATCTTGAAATGTTCTTTGAACATCCTCCAACCTTCTTTGGAAACGTTTTCGTAGATCTTCTGACCAAGCGCGTCGCTAAAGGGCGGCTTATCCAGTCCGGGCAACTCTCGCTGTAGTTTGACACATTTCACCATCCGCTCCGCCATGAGGGCCTCCTGCTTCCAGTTCAATGATAAGCGCCAGTATAGCACCGATAGCCAGGCAGCCCAATCCTGGTTAGATGGCGTCGGGCGCCGTTCCCGCGAAGGAATGTCACGCCGGCGGCTAGTAAGCCGGGGCGGGAATCCAGCAGAACTCGACCTTACCCGCAGAACTGGCTTCCGGCCCGCGCTCCGCCTAGCCGGAATGACGTACCGCTGTGCGAAAGCCTGGGATGCAAGATTCGATAGCCACCGAATCCTACTTTTTCTTCGGCTTTGTCGCAGCTTTCTTGGTGGATTTCTGGGGTTGTTCTTTGGAGGCTTTGGCTTTCGGTTTGGCCGAGCTCTTTCGCTTTTGTGCTGGCCGCGGCCTTCTTTTCTTTTACAGGAGGCTCTTGTCTTGGGTGCAGCCTTCGCTGGAGGTGCAACCGGCGCTGGCTCTCTCGCCGCCGGCTTGCTAGCGGGAACGGGAGCAGTCTTTTGGGGATCTGCTGTTTTGGCAGGAACGGCCGGAACAGGAGGAATGACGGGTGACGTAATTGCTGGAGCGGGTTTCTTCGGTGGGGCGGGCGTAGCTGCCTTGGTTGGTGGCACGGGTTGAGGAGGCTGAGGAGGTGGCACCACCAGTTCAGCGTTTCGGTTCGTGTATACCGTGCACGGGCCACACACTTTCTCGCTCCAGTTCAACTTCATCTCGGGATGATCGCATGTGAGTTTGTTCGTGTGCGGCTCGCTCTGCCGAAAGAGTGCAGCTGAGGCAACGAGATCCTTGGAGTATGCGCAGGTCTTCAGTTTCTTGATGGCAGGTTTCATTGTGTGGTGTCCGTTGCCCGCAGTCTGGTGTTAGAGGAGAAGTGGTCTGTCGCGGCGGTACTGAAACGAACGGATGACGGCAGATCATGCCGTATTCGTACCCGTGGCGACTTGGACGACAGAGCCAAGATCTCGAAAGCGTTTATACCGGTTGTCGAGCAGTTTGCGAATCGGAAGGGATTTGAGCGACATCAAAGACTGCTTGAGGTAGTTGTTCAACTGCGCAGCGGCTGCCTTTGGGTCGGCATGAGCGCCGCCATTGGGTTCGGGCACAATGTCGTCGATGATTCGAAAAGCCTTCAAATCCTGTGCCGTCAGCTTCAGCGCAGTCGCGGCATCCTCCACCTTGGACTGATCCTTCCACAGAATCGCTGCACATCCTTCGGGCGAAATCACCGAGTAGTAGGCGTGCTCCAACATCAGCACGCGGTCCCCAACGCCAATGCCCAACGCGCCTCCGCTGCCACCCTCTCCGGTTATCGTCACAATGATCGGCACTTGCAGCCGCGCCATCTCGCGCAAGTTGCAGGCGATGGCCTCTGCCTGGCCACGCTCTTCGGCACCGATCCCTGGATACGCACCCGCCGTGTCGATGAAGGTGAAAACGGGTCGCGAGAATTTCTCGGCCAGCTTCATCAGTCGCAATGCCTTGCGGTAGCCTTCGGGCTTCGGCATGCCGAAATTTCGCTGCACCTTTTGCTTTGTGTCTTTTCCTTTGTGGGTTCCAATCACCATACACGGCTCGCCATGAAAGCGGGCCATGCCGCCAATCATTGCCGGATCGTCTTCGAAACGCCGGTCGCCGTGAAGTTCCACGAATCCTTCAAAGAGAGACTCGATGAACTCCGGTACGATGGGCCGCTGCGAGTGACGGGCAAGCTGAACACGCTGCCAGGGAGTCAACTTGGCATAGATCTCTCTTCGCAGCTTCTCCAGCCGACGGCGCATGCGATCGAGTTCGTTTGCGGTGTTGTCGCTGGGAACAAGCTTCGAGAGTTCCTCAATCTGGCGTTCCAGTTGATCGACTTCCGCACGCTCTGTTTCGGGTCTCTCTGGCATCAAAAGTTTCAAGCAAAGAGCAAGCCGCAAAGAAGATTCTCAGCTTGAAGGTCAAGCCGAAAACGACATCTGCCGATCGACGTTGAACCATCTCCTTCGCTCTTGGCCTTTCGCTTGATCCCTCAGAACTTCACCGCACCTGCCCCGCACAGGTTCTCCACTTCCTGAACCAATTGCGCGCTGGGCCTGACTTTCACAAACTGATTCGGGCGCAAGGTTACCAAATAGGCTCTCGGCTGTTCAAGTTCAAAGATGACACTCGCCTCGCCCGGATGGCCCTCAAAGACACGCTGCAGGTTTTCAGCGGTGTCCTGGGAGACCTTTTCGAGATTCACGTGAACAGTCACCGATTTTGCCATCCGCTCGCGCAGGCCATCGATGCTTTGGACCTCGCTGACCCGGATCTTGCGAATGCCTGAGTCCTCCACATCAAGAACGCCTTTGATGAGCAAAGGCGCATCCGACTTCAAAAACCTTTCAAAGCGCTGAAACGGATCCGGGAAGATGACGGCTTCAACCGATCCAGTCAGGTCTTCGAGCTGGATTACGGCCATCCGGTCGCCCTTTTTGGTTTTCAGAGGCTTCATCAAAGTAAGAATGCCGCCGAGCGAAACCTCGGCACCTGATTCCAACTCGGCGAGAGACTCAGTGGTCGAGGCCGAAAAGCGGCTCAGGTCAGCCGCATACTTGGCCAGTGGGTGACCGGTGATGTAAAAGCCGAGGGTTTCCTTCTCATACGACAGCAAGAGGGCTTCATCCCATTCAAGGGTGTTGGGCAATTCATGGTTGGAGTATCCAGGCTGAGAATCGCAGAGAACAGCAGCAGCCAAGCCAAACAATCCTTGCTGGCCCGAGTCACGATCGCGCTGCGCTTTCTGCGCGCCGTCAATGGCTTTGTCCACGACCGCAAAGAGTTGAGAGCGGCGGTACCCGAGTGAGTCGAGCGCCCCGGCTTTGATCAGGCTTTCGATAACGCGCTTGTTCACAACACGCAAGTCGACCTGTTCACAGAACTCAAAGATCGACTTGAAGGCGCCGCCCTTTTGGCGTGCGTCCAGAATCGAGCGAATAGCGTTTTCACCCACGTTCTTGATGGCAAGCAGTCCAAAGCGAATGTCGGCTCCGGCAGGGGTGAAGTACAGTTGGCTGATGTTCACATCTGGCGGAAGAATCTTGATCCCCATGTCCCGGCATTCGTTGATGTACTTCACAATCTTGTCGGTGCTCGAAATTTCACTGGTGAGCAGGGCCGACATGAAGCAGACGGGATAGTGCGCCTTGAGGTAGGCTGTCTGATAGGCCAGCAGGGCGTAGGCCGCCGAGTGCGATTTGTTGAAACCATACCCGGCGAACTGCTCCATCAGATCGAAGATCTTGACGACTTTCTTTTCGTCGAATCCTTTGGCTTTGGCGCCGCTGATGAACTTCTCGCGCTGCGATGCCATCTCCTCGGGCTTTTTCTTTCCCATAGCGCGGCGCAGGATGTCGCCTTCGCCCAGAGAATAGCCGGCCAGCTTGTTGGCGATCTGCTGCACCTGTTCCTGATAGACAATGACGCCGAGCGTTTCCTGCAGGATCTCCTTCAACTCCGGCAGGTCATAGACAACCCGCCTTTCTCCGTGCTTGCGTTTGATGAAGTCGTCGATCATACCTCCGCCGATAGGGCCCGGGCGGTACAGTGCGTTGAGTGCAGTGAGATCCTCCAGTCTTTCCGGCTTGAAACGCCGCAGGATGTCCTTCATGCCGCTGCTTTCAAACTGGAAGATGCCGTTGGCCAGACCCTTCGCAAAAATCTCATAGGTCTTGGCATCGTCCATCGGCAACTGGTCCAGGACGAGGTCGATGTTTTCGGTCTCCTTGATGAGACGGATCGCGTCGTCCAGCACAGTGAGCGTGGTCAGCGCGAGAAAGTCCATCTTCAGCAATCCGATCTTTTCGAGATCGTTCATCGGAAACTGCGTCGTGATTTCGTCCTTGTTGCTCTTGTAGAGCGGAACGATGTCGGTGAGCGGGACGGGTGATATGACCACTCCAGCAGCGTGGGTCGATGCATGACGGGCCATGCCTTCCAGGCGTTGGGCCACGTCGAACAGATCCTTCACGCGCGAGTCCTTGGCAATGAGATCACGTAACGCTTCCGATTCCTTCAACGCCGTCTTCAATTCAATGTTCAAAGTGGTGGGAATGAGCTTGGCGATACGATCAACTTCGGCGTACGGCAAATCCATCGCCCGGCCCGCGTCCTTGACGGCGGCCTTGGCGGCCATGGTTCCAAACGTGATGATCTGCGAAACGTTTTCGCGCCCGTACTTTTGGGTGACGTAGTTGATTACCTGTCCGCGGCGATTGGTGCAGAAATCGATGTCGATATCCGGCATCGAAATGCGCTCCGGATTCAGGAAACGCTCAAACAGCAGACCATATTGGATGGGATCGAGATCTGTGATCTTCAGGCAGTATGACACCAAACTGCCGGCTGCTGAGCCGCGGCCCAGGTCCGACCGGTATGTGTTTTGCCGGGCGTAGCGAATGAAATCCCAAACGATCATGAAATAGCCTGGGAACCTCATCTGCTTGATGGTTGCAATCTCTCTCGCCAGCCGCTCCTGGTAAACCTCCAGGGGGTGGCGCAATTGCCCCTGCTGTCTGCATCCGCGTCAAATAAGGGAGGCGTTCTTCGTATCCTTTCCACACCACCTCTTCAAAGTACGCATCAAGGGACTTGTCGCCAGGAACTTCAAAATGAGGAAACGGCTGCGTGGCTTTCTCAAGCGTGAAGTTGCAGCGCTCAGCGATCTCCAGAGTCCGGCTCAAGCTGTCGGGCAGATCACGGAATAGTTCCACCATCTCCTCTTGCGTCTTGACATAGAACTGGTCGTTGGAAAAACGCATGCGGCTGTTGTCGCTCATCGTCTTGCCCGTCTGGATGCACAGCAGCACCTCATGGGCCCGCGAGTCTTCCTTTGTCACATAGTGGCAATCGTTGGTGGCGACCATCGGGACATCGAGTTCCTTCGCAAGACGAATGAGCTGTGGATTGATGCGATGCTCCACCTCGAGTCCCTGGTCCTGAACCTCGATGTAGAACCGGTCGCGACCGAAGATGTCGAGATAGTCGCCGGCCGCGCGACGAGCGCTGTCGTACTGCTCATGAACGAGGTTGGAACACACCTCGCCGCTCAAGCAGGCCGACAGGCAAATGAGCCCCTCGCTGTGCTTGGCCAGCAGTTCCTTGTCCACACGAGGCTTGTAGTAGAACCCCTGCAGATAGCCATGCGACACCAGCTTCACCAGATTTTTGTAGCCCGTGTTGTTTTCGCATAACAAAACCAGATGATGGTTGGCTTTCTCGCCTTCGACCGATGTGCGCTCTGTGTGGCTGCCGCGCGCAACATAGACCTCGCAGCCGATAATCGGCTTGATGCCTTTCTTTCTTGGCGGTCTCGTAAAAGCTCACTGCGCCAAAAAGATTGCCATGATCCGTGATCGCTGCAGCAGGCATCTTCAGCTCGACCATTCGCTGCATAACGGTCTCAACTTCGCAAGCCCCGTCGAGCAGGCTGTAGTCGGTGTGCAAATGCAGGTGAACGAATTTCGTGTTTTCCATGAAGGACAATTAGAACGCAGATAAACGCAGATGAACGCGGATTCTTAAGAGAGAAGTGTCACCGGAACGAAGGAAGCTTTGAAGAAAAGCATTGGCCATTGGTCATTTGCGATTTGTTATTTGCTATCCAAATACACAATAGCAAATAGCCAATGATCAATAACAAATAGTTTTTGCCCTTGGCGCTCTTCGCGTCTTTGCGGTTCAGCCTTTCACTCCCACTCGATGGTCGCGGGCGGCTTTGAACTAATGTCATACACGACGCGGTTGATACCCTTGACCTCATTGACAATACGATTCGAAATCTTCTCCAGGACTTCATAAGGCAATTTCACCCAGTCGGCAGTCATCCCGTCTTGCGAGTGCACAGCACGGATGGCCGCCGTATAGTCATAGGAGCGTTCGTCGCCCATGACGCCAACGCTCTTTACCGGCAGCAGCACAGCGAACGATTGCCAGATCTGCGAGTACAGCCCGGCGTTCTTAATTTCGTTGACTACAATGTCGTCAGCTTCCTGCAGAATGCGAACCCGGGCCGGCGTTACTTCTCCGACAATCCGTACCGCCAGGCCGGGTCCAGGAAAAGGCTGCCGTTGGATGATCTCGTCTCCCAGCCCGAGGGCTCGCCCAATCGCTCGAACTTCGTCCTTGAACAGCTCGCGGAGGGGTTCTACGAGCGTCAGGTTCATCTTTTCTGGAAGCCCGCCCACGTTGTGATGCGATTTGATCGTCGCTGAAGGTCCTTTCACCGACACTGATTCGATGACATCAGGATAGAGCGTGCCCTGAACCAGAAAGTCGACCTGACCCACCTTTTGGGCTTCGACGTCAAAAACCTCGATGAACGTTGTTCCAATAATCTTGCGTTTCCGCTCCGGATCTAAAACGCCTTCGAGCTTGCTCAGAAACAAGAAACTGGCATCCACCCCGACGACCTTCAGTTTCAGCCGCTCTCGCAGATTACTTAGAACCTTTGCAAACTCGTTCTTCCGCAGCACTCCGTTGTCGACAAAGATGCAGGTCAGATTCTCTCCAATCGCTTTGTCAACCAGCACGGCCGCGACCGTGGAATCCACGCCGCCGCTCAAGGCGCAGATGGCTTTGCCCGATCCAATTTGCTGCCGAATGCGAGCGATCGACTCCTCGACAAACGAGGCTGGAGTCCAATCGCCCTGGCAGCCGCAAACCTTGAAGAGAAAGTTCTCAATGACTTGCCGGCCTGCCTCGGTATGCACGACTTCCGGATGAAACTGCAAACCGAATAGCTTCCGTTCTGTGTCTTCGGCTGCAGCCAGCGAATTCTCTGAAGTCCCCACCCGCTGAAAGCCCGCCGGCAACTCTGCGATGTGGTCGCCATGACTCATCCAGACATTCGATTTTTCGTTCACTCCTTCGAACAGCACGCTGGGGCGTGAGAGCTCGAGCGCGGCCAATCCATACTCGCGTTTTTCCGCGCGCTGCACCCGTCCACCCAACTGATAGGCCAGCAACTGAAACCCGTAGCAAATGCCCAACGCGGGCAGGGAGGTGTTCCAAAGACCACTGTCGCTATGTGGCGCGCCTTCGCCATAAACCGAAGACGGCCCGCCCGAGAGGATGATTCCCTTCGGCTGGCGCTTCAGAATTTCCGCTAACGGGGTGTTGAACGGTAGGATTTCGCAGTAGACATGCGCCTCGCGAACACGTCGAGCGATGAGCTGAGTGTATTGAGCGCCAAAATCGAGAAGAACAATGGTTTCGTGGGAGACCGGCATGAGAGAACCTTCCTGAAAAGTGGCGGGATTCTATCGCCAAGGGCAATGGGTGTAAACCCTAAACAGGTTCGGGCAAGGACGCGAGAAAACAATCTTTGTGGATGTTATCGGAAGACTTCCCAACGGTCAGCGGGAGAACAGAGCGTAATATCGGTCCCCTCCCTGTGCCAGCATTCGCGAAAAGGTCAATCGCGGTCCAGCCCCAGACTGCAGGCCTTGCAGCCAGGGCCTGTAGCTACCCATCCCTGAAGAGCAAGTGGTAGGATAGCCTCGACCTTCAGTTCAAAAGAAGGCCGGCTCAAGCCACGTGAAGGTGTGCGCCAAAACGCTGGAGTTCGCCAGCCCTGCTTTGGGCCTTTCCTGTGCATTTTGTCAGAGCAAATGGGGACCCGAGACGATGACGCGGACTAATACTTGAATGGTTGCTATGAAGATTACAAGAAGACAGTGTTTGCAATTGATCGCAGCCGGAGCAACTTTACCGAGAGATGCAACCCGCACTAAGAAGCGCCTCACCATCGACACTCACCTTGAAGTTTGGGCTTTCAATTCCAAGTACCCATTTCGTCATCCTGAACCGGAGCGCTTCCGGCCACCCACGATGGAAGCTCCTATCGAGAATCAGGTGGCTGACATGGAGCACTTTGGCATTCGCTACGCCGTGCTCATCAACCCTCGGTATTATGGATGGGACAACTCATTCATCGCCGATTGTCGGGCACGATATCCGGACCGCTTTGTAGCTCATGGACTGATTAACCCGCTCGATCCCAAAAATGCTGAGCAGCTGGAGTATTGGGTTCGACACCGCGGGTTGTCTGGAATGCGCCTAAGCCCCATCTATCATCCGCAACAGACTTGGCTAAACTCGCCGGAAAACTACCCTCTCTGGAAAAAAGCCGAAACGTTGGGTGCCGTTTTCAACTTCTATATCGCTCCGCACCAGATGCCCCAGCTTGAGGATATGGCAAGGCGTTACCCAAAGGTGAAGATCGTCATCGATCACATGGGGAAACCGGATGTCAGTGAGCCACGACCCTACCCCAACTTCTCAAAACTCCTTCCCTTGGCCAAGTGCTCCAACGTGTGGGTCAGTGCTTCGGAGCCCTATGAAGATTCCAAAACCAAAGAGTATCCATACCGCGACACATTCCCCTTCCTGAAAATGATCTACGAGCATTTCGGTCCCGAGAAGATGATTTGGGGAACAGGCTATCCCCGACCACGCTGGGAATTGCCCATGGATCTGGAATTACAACTGGTTGAGCGCGAGATTCCTTTCTATTCCGAACGGGACAGAGACTTGATCTTGGGACGGAATGCTCTAAAGATCTGGAAATTTCCCAAGGGTTAGGAAACATGAGAGTGCGGAGAGAAAGAACTACTCGCGCAGATCAGGGCGAGCTTCGTACAAAGGCCGGCGCAACGCGCCCAACTCCTGGTGTGTGACCGCGCGTCACGCTCCTCGCGTACCCGACAAACTTCTATTACTTTCGTTGAAGGACAGCCCCTTTGCCGACGTACGGGCTACTGATTGGCTCGGCCTGTTCAGTCGCCCGACCGTAAGGGGAGGGCGGGGATTTTGATGGACTCGTGTGTCGTTACTGCCTCCATTTCGCTGTTACAGTTGTTGTGCTAAGGTTTTGGTATGCGACTCGACAGCCGCGCCTCGCTACACCTGACGCAAGTCCTGCTGACATGGCTGCTGCTTAACCACCTTGCGCTTGTCTCTGCGGCGGATGAGAAGTTCAAGTACCGGAATCGCAAGGTTGAATTTGACTCCTTTAAGGATTTGTTTGGGCAAAACGGGGTCGGGTTGCTGCGACGAGTTCTGTTTGAAAAGTACTTGCAGGCAAGTCCAGAAGGCAGGCAGCGCGCTGAGCAATCCCATTCGACGGAGGCTGAGGCCGTTTGGAGAACGCTGGCCATTGAAGAGAAATCCACTTTTCTAGCGATTACGGCGGCTCTGGGCAGCCTTCGGGTCGAGAACGGAAGTCTTTTGGAATGGATCGAATCTCTTGAGGAGATTCACGGCGAGACACGCTTTCTGAGTAGCGAACGTTTCATGAATAACGAAGCGCTTCGGATCTATGTCAAGCTTCAGCCCGAAGGCATGGTGCATTTGGTACAGGGTAGCGGAGAGTTCAGGAATCTTTGCACCAAGCAGTCGTTCGGGTATAACGGTCTTGGATCGCGACATCCCGACCTCTGCCACCCTGATGAACGATACGAGAATCAGCGCAGCACGGACAACTACCCTCATTTGCACTTCAATTTCACGCCGAGGACACGCTGCGTGGATATTGACATTGACTACGGGAGAGGCTTGCTCCACTTGACGCGAGACAACTCCAATGTGCTGGCCGGTGATCACCTCCGGGCATTTGAAAAGGAGTATTGTGAACCGGGGTTCCAGTTTGATTAGAACGATGAGATTCTTTTCTTGCACAGCCCCACCTTGCCAACGAGAGCTGTGAACGAATTGAAATTCAACGAACAAATCGGCTCCCCTCTCCCCAACGCGGGAGAGGGGTTGGGGGTGAGGGGGAGTGCCACGCTGTGGCCCAGCGCTTTCCGATCCACGTCTGGTGGGCTTCTTCGTTCTTCAGCTGTCCAATGCAACAGCGTGCAGCGCTTGCTCACTTCTGGGCCCTCTACCCTTCACCTGAACGTGCACCACATCTCTTTCGTTGGACACAGGGCGCTTTGGACTGCGGCAGCAAGCTACCGCAGTCCAAAAGTGGTCCATCACTCGCCTCCTGTGTTCAGAACACGCACTTATGGGCAAAGCCGAGCTAGAAAGGCAAAAGTTCGACGGCCGCCACCGTTCAGCGTCTTGGTACTCGCTGTCATTGCTGCTCTTTGTCTTGCTTCTTTGGCCTACGCTCAGAGAGATGTTCCGCGGCCAGTCTCCGATTTCTTGAGGGGTTTGGAAACAGACCTCACCAGCACGATCGACGTCGCCGGCTTGTTGGCACAGAGTCGTAGAGATGTCTGTGCCCTGTTACGCTATTACGGGCCAGCGGCCAAGGCTTGGCAACTGGAGCCCGCGCTGGCGAAGGAGATGGGAGACGATGAATTGTTCGAGTTTGTGGTGATCCGCGCCACTAGTGCGTTGGCCGGTGGCTGTGATCTTCTGAGCCGGTACGACCTGAGGAATCTCAGTTTCGAAACGATCGAGAAAAGTAAGGTCAGTGAAAGGTACTGGTCAGAAACCTCTGAAGGGCACTGTCACATCAGCCATGATGGGGTTTCCCTAACAGATTCTGAAGGCCATCCCATCGTGCTCCGCAACCGGTCTGACCTGAAGGACTACCGGAAGCTCCAGAAAAGGTTTAAGACCAAGAACCAGTCCTTCTGTTTCGGCAAGCGACTGGGATACGGAAACCTTTCGAGCAAATCTGGTCTATCTCAAGCGAGAGTACGGGCAGGGGTTGGAGGAAGTTTCCGAATGTACCAAAGCGCTTCGCCTTTCACCCGGAGGAAAAGTGTATGCGGCCCAACTCCTCCACCTCACGCTTTACATTCAGCACCAGGAGGGCCAACCGCCAAAGGTGATCTTCCTCTCTCCTCTTGCGTGGTAGTTCGGCAGAGGTTCCTCGCACCCTCACCTTCCAAAAAAAATCACCGACGACGAGAACAGGCACGGAGGAAATCTCCTGGGGAGCGGTGGCGCGACACACCGGGGTCGGCCCACTGGGTCCCACCCCCTGCCTCAAAAGACGCGGCGTCTCACTTGCGAGCAATGAGCACGACTGCCCGGACAGGCGTTCGATCCATCAGTAGGAATTTGAGATTTCTGCAGCTCTACGGCGAACTCGGAACAAAGGCACCATCGCCGGTGCGCTCACCGGGCTGCCCGCCGTCGTTGATGACGGCGTAGGCCAGGAACGGATTCGTTCCTGCAGTGCGTGTAATACGCGCATAACCCTGCCTGGTTCCAGGAGCATATGAGGTCAAGATGCTACCGAACTGCCTCCACTCTTTTGCGTTGATCGGAATCTCCTCCACTACTTTGACCTTCTGTCCGGTGTCACCATCGAAAAACTCAATGGTGAATAGGTCAGGCGTAGCAGCCGTTTCTCCTGTGTTTACCAGTGCCACATTAGTCCGATTGTCAGCATTCTGTTGCAACCCGTAAAGCCATGTACTCGTGTTGGCAGCTATGCCACTGGGAATGGCTGAATAAAAGACGCCATAATTGCCGCCACCGCCTGGAATGCTGGTACGTGCGCCCAGACCGATTCCGGCAAGATCTCCAGAATCTGTTGTCGCGAACAGAGCTCCCGCGAAGGTTGGACCGGCAGCGCCAATGCCTGGAACCCCACGGTCTCTCATGAACTGGACCAGATTCGGGACAATCAACTGCTGTCCTGGATTCAGGTTCATCACAAAGCTGGCGATATGGTTGGCCGCCTGAATAGCATCGGCTACGTAGGCAAGGCGAATGGTTTTCGCAAGCCCGGACCAGTTCGTCAGAATCAGTTCGCTTGTGTACGAGCCGGTTTCAACGATGACAGGAAGGGTTAGTCCAGTCCGTCCGGCCAAGGCGTTTTCCGGGATCGGAGGAATGAACGAACCATCGGAGGTCACCTGGTCATTGATCACCGCATAGGCAAAGTAGGGAGCCATGCCGCTCACCCGTTCAACGCGCACATAGCCATTGGTAAGCGACAAGCCATTCGAGGCCAGAATCTCGGTGATTTGTCTAAATCCTCCTGGTGAGAGGACCTCGGTCGGAAGCGCCAGGGAAACCGGCGCAGCCGGGTTACCCGAAATCACGGTTAGCCTCAGCACGATATCGCCATCGGTTGCTCCTCCGGTGTTCTGGATGGCGACATTCGAGCGATCCGTGGTGTTCTGGCGAAGACCGAAAAGATAGGAAGGACCAGTCAGAGATGTCGTGATAGGAACTCCCGGATAGGCCAGACCAGCACGCCCTCCTGCCAGAGCTGTGGTCGTTCGGACGCGTTACTGCACCTTCAGCTGTGGAGAAACGAACAGCCAGGGTTCCCCCGCGATTGCCCGAGTCCGGTATGGAAATTCCAAGAGATCTCAAATAAGCGATCGCGTCCGGAACAATCCGTTGTTGTCCGGCGGCCAGCGACGCCGAAGCGGTTCCGCTGCCGCCTCCGAAGGATGCCGTATAGGTGAATTGCAGATTTGCATTGCTGAGGCCCCGGTTCGTCAGAGTGAGCTCGGATCTGAAGAAAGAGTTATTCAGACCGGCTGACGACAGAACAACGGGAACAAACAGGGTGAGTCCGTCGAGGCCGGCTCCATTGTAGGAGCCCAGGGCATAACCAATTCTTACGGTCGCATCGATTCGCTTTGCGGGGACTCCCGGATCGGTTGGCAGACTGAGCAACCCAGCCGGATCCTGGTAACGACCAGGCCACCGATAGGCGGAACTGGCCGGATTGTCGATGTCATCAAGCCAGCCATCGTAGTTGTTGTCGCCCACGGCCAGACAGGTCCCAACGGTGCAGTTGAGGTTTACTGAGACGTCGGGATAGTAAAGCGTCTGCACGAGGTCATCGGAGTCCGGCAGATCGATTTCGTAGATCGTCATGTAGTTGTTCTGGACGGTCAAAGTCTGTCCGCTCAGACTCAGGCAGCCTCCCGAATCGAGAATTCCATCACCGTTGGAATCTGTTGGGTCAGGAACTGTGAGGCTGATTCTAGTTTCGCCGTAAACGTTGTGGCCATAGGGGGAATACTGGTCTACGCAGCGATCTCCTCCATTCGGCGGCACGCGATCGTTCCAAGGATATGGGTCAGTGAATGGATATCCGTTCGCCGGATAGGGGTATGCGGTTCCAGGTATCGGGGAGTTCGGGAAGTTCAGCACCCGGCAATCCAGGTCGGGATGGACATATCCGGTTGAGCAACTATTCCATTGGAGATGCCCGTCCTGCGGAAACCAGCCTTGAAACTGATTTCCGTCCTGCTTAACTCCCACATTGGAGCTGACCCCCCAATTCCCCCAAGGTGTGGAGTGAAACAGACCACACTCTTGTTCTGTTTTGTAAACGTAACGATTGTGGTTCACCATTCTGACCTGAAAGACACATTGGCCGGCGTAAAGTGGCGTTGGAATGACCTGCACCAGTGAAGACAAAGCCACAAGACCAGAAATCGTCAATTCCGGCCAGAGCTTCACCGCGTGCGATATTCCTCGAGTGGACGGCTTCATGAGCAAGCGTTGCACGGAGGAGTTCTTCGATCAAGAGGTTTGCTGGATCTAAACCATGGATGAAAATCGGATGCGGGTCGGTAATCCCAATGTCCGCCAGAACGGTCTGCCACGACGAGGAAGTGATTGAGAGCTTTTCAAAGTCTCCAAGGAAATCAGCGTCGCGAAGACCTGCGAGCGAACGAATCTAGTGATGGCGCCTTAGCCCGTTATGCGGGAGGAAACGAGAATCTTGTTCTCGGTCTTTTTGACTTGGCGGCTTTGGCCTGTAGGTGCGTCACGTTTTTCGACGCACCACCGGCGATGATTTGGTGCGTTGAAAAGCGCAACGCACGCTACTTGGGATATCAAGGGCGACAGCCCTTGGCTAGTCAGCTGGCTTCTGCGCCATTCGCGAAACAGGACCGCCTGCGCATCTCGATCGCGCTTCATTCAACCGCTTTTGGCGTTGATGAAACCAAGCTTTTCAACTCAGATGACAGCTGACCGTTAGATTGTGTCACCAATAAGCCGAAGGCGCCCAGGACCTCCGATGGTTGAAAATTACAATGACCATAGCTTGCCGTCGGCAGGATGGTGAGGTTCTTCCGCTGACCCGCCAGAGTTGTCAGACCAAGGTAGATCAATTCATGGTTGAACGGCACAAGCGGATCAAAGGCTGTATGCAGGCTGACCAGAGGTCGGTGCAGCTTCCCGCTGGGCTGATAGAACTGGCGCAGATAGGAGCGCGCGTCAGGATCGGAGGCGACGCGTTCGACTCTTCGGTTGAGTGCGAAGTCGTTGTTGGAACCCAGGTAGAGCGTCAGTCGGTTGTCGTAGGGATTTCCACCGGCGGTGGCGAGAAGCTCTGGAGTTTCCCAGATGCTATAGAACAGCAGGCTGTGGGCCGCCTGGAAAGCGGAACCTGAAGGATCTTGCGAGTTGAGCGGCACCCGTGTGACTCTGAAAAGCTGGCTGGCGGCGTTCGGATTCGACGCAAGCGCTGTTGCAATGTCCTGGACGTAACCAGAGCCAAGATTGCCCCAATTTTGAAATGCGAGCGTCGGGACCTCAAAGGCCTTGAACTCGTCGCGAAAGACACTTGGGAAGAAATAGTCGAACACCACTCGAAAATCTCCCAGGTATTTGGCCTGATGAGCCGCTCCACCCATTGGCGCGCAGAGACAGAGAGCTCCATCGTAGGATTGTGCAAACTTTTCAATTAGGTGTGTCGCGATCAGTCCACCCTCAGAACCTCCGACCAGATACGTCTTCTTGAGTGATCCCGGCGCCACCAGGGTTTTGAAGTAGCCCAACAGTTGATTGATGTCCCCGGCCGCTTGCTCCACGGCGTAACCATTCTTGCGAAAGCTGGTTGTGGCAAAGGCAAACCCATTTTGTACGACCAGCACGGCTAGCGTTGCGTTACCGCCGATGACTGCAAGCTCATCTTCCGGCAGGGCCGGGGGCAACTGTGGTGCTTTGAAACCGTGCGCGTAGATGATGAGCTGGCCATTCCATCCAATGGGTGGGATGCAGACTTGAATGATCTGTTCCGGATGCTGTGGATCGCCAGTCAGAAGCGGGCCGCTGGCACAAGGCAGGGCTTGGGCAAAGCTCGAACCAACCAAACTGAAGCCTACGACAAAGAGTGCGATGAGATGAGGCAGAATAGTTTTGAGTCGGGTAGCTTTGGCGGTGATACCAGAAGGGCAGAACTCAGTTGCCATGCGTTTCCTCCTTTTAGGCCGTTATGCAGCTTGGTAGGGTGCGTCGTGCCTTTTTAGGCACCATAGTTGGGAGATCATTTGGGGAGTTGAAAATTCGGAACGCACCCTACGGCATATCGAGGGCGGCAGCCCTTGGCTAGTTCGTAAGGCGTTTCCGGCGGAGTGCTGGCACTTGCATGCGGGCCACGAATGGGCGTGCTCAGGACCTACTGTTCAACGCCTTTTCCCTTCATGGCAGCGAGCTTGCCGAGATCGATGCTTCCCAGAGCAGCCATGATCCCTTCCATTGGCAAATTATTGCCGCGCACTTCGACAACGAAACGTTCGGCTACGAGGACCGTGACTTCTCCGTCCTTGCTACTCCTGTCATACTCCTCGTGAGATTTGTAGCCTTGGTACGTGGAAGTTTTTTCATAGCCTGTTTCGGTTTCCTTGTCGATCTCGGCCAGCGACCATCCGACGGTTGCCATGGCTGCCATGCCACTGAGGGTGCCCATATCCATCAGACTGATCTGGATATTGCCATCTTCCTTCTCATACCGGCCCTCAGCTTTTGAAATGTTGAGTCCCATTGCTGCCGACCTTTCGCCCTCGGCTCGTGTACGCTTCATTCCAGGCAGCGCCTCTGGCAGCAACGCTTTGAGCTCGCGAAAATCCACGGGAGTGACTTTCTTCCCGGCCGCGGCACCGAAGGCTTCACCCATCTTCTTCATCGCTTCGCCCATTCCAGCACCACCCTGTTTGGCGGCTTCCTCCATTTTCTTGCCGGCCTCTTCCATTTTCTTCGACGCTTCTTCCAGGCGTTTCTCGGTGGTGTCCTGGCCACAGCCAGCCAGGGCTAGAATTCCCAAGCAGAATCCTCCAATTGCAAGACGGGTATTCATTGGTCTCTGTCTCCTTAACATTGAGCTAGGTTCCTGGGGTTCAATTTCCTGGCGATGAGTCGAAGGTATAGCAGCAGAAGTCGTCCTCCCAAGGAAGGTCAACTGGCCATGACGAGCCCTGCGTCGGAACTCCCTCTACGCCTTTTCGACCTTCTCTTTGGAGGCATCCCATTTCAGGTAGGCCCTCTGGCGAAGAGACTGAACGCCCATGCAGGCGGCGACGACGCCGTGGTATCCCAGCTTGGAGTCGCAATTGAGTGCCTCACCCTTGCGAATCGCGTTGTGCAAGTTGCGATGATGCAGCTTAACGTCTTCGGCTCCGGACTTGCGATAAGAGAGCAGGTTTACTTCGCGTGGCCGCATTTCCTTTGGGTCAGGAATATCCTGCCTTACCGACTCTTGGGGTGTAATAACAAAACCTTCGCGATTGAACTGAAGCGTGGCTTTGTGGCCTCGGATGACATGGTCTACCGGCGTATCGTTGGCCATTGAAGACACCAACGACACCGTTGGGCCGCCCGGATAATCCAGAAGCATATTAAACGTGTCAGGAATTTCGGCGATGCTGTCGCTGAAATTCCATTTACCTCCAGTACCCACAACGTACTCGGGAAAGCTCAGCCCCACGGCCTTGAGGATGCGGGTGACGCGATGGATAAAGAGGTCGGTGGCAATGCCACCAGAATAGTCCCAATAGCGACGCCACTGGAAATAGCGGTGCGGGTCCCAGGGACGCTTGGGTGCGGGTCCCAGCCAGGCATCCCAGTCGAGGTTAACGCCGGGCTTTGCGTCTGGATCCAGGTCATAAGCCCAGAAGTCGCCCACATAGTTTCTCGAGTAATCAATCTGAGCCAGAACTACCTTTCCCAGAGCCCCTTCCCGAATACACCGGTTGGCCACTTCATAGGACTCGTCCGACATTCCCTGCACACCCACCTGGAGCTTTAGCTTGGAGGCATCTACTTTCTTCACCACTTGCTGTGCCTCCTTGATGCTGTGAGTCATGGGCTTTTCAACATAGACGTGCTTGCCGGCGTCGAGTGCGTCCAGTGTCATTTGATGATGCCAATGCTCAGGGGTGGCAATGAGCACATAGTCCAACTCTTTGCTCGACAGCAGCTCTTTGTAACGGACAAAAGGCTTTGCTCCTGTCTTCTGGGCGAACGCATCCAGCCGTTTCTGATAAATGTCGCAGACACCCGCGATCTCGACGTTGTCGCTTTCTTTCATTGTCAACAAGCCAGCCATATGGCTGCCTGCCATGCCACCGCAGCCGATAATGCCCAGGCGCACCCTTTCGTTGGCCCCATTGATGGCTGCGTAGCTGCGAGCAGTCCAGGCGTGGGCCAGCGAAGCTGTGAGGGCGGTCTGCGAAAGGAAGTCTCTTCGGGTGATTGCCGAGCTCATGATTTTGTCTTTCTCCTTGCGGGTGCGAGAGTATAATGCGGCGTTCTCTAGGACGCGGCTTCAACGCCCGCCTTTCATCCACAGCCATTGCCATCAATCCACTCTGTAGGCCGATAATATCGGCAATGATCGAGCGGTTCCAAGACTTTTTCCTAAGTGTAGCGAGCGAGCCAATGCCCCAAGGGTTGCGTCTCCCTTTCAGACTGGCCCCTCACCCGGCCTTCGGCCACCCTCTCCCGGTGGGAGAGGGGTTTGGGTGAGGGGTCAGCAAGTTAAGAAACTTGGCCGAAGTGAACTTCTTCGCTGACAAGCGACACTGACCGAGTCTCATGAATTCTGTGCCTGTCACAACCTTGTTGATTGATGCCGACGACACGCTTTGGGAGAACAATGTCTATTTCGAACAGGTGCGAGAGCAGTTTCTTCATTGGATGGCAGACCGCGGGTTCAGCGTTATTGAAGTCCAGGAGACTTTTGTCAGGATTGAGCATGAGAATATTCAGAAAAATGGCTATGGCGGCGAAAACTTCATTGCGTCGCTAAAAGATACATTTCTATTCCTTCAACCGGTAGGAGCCGCAAACGAGGGTGGACTGCAACAGATTGATGCCATGGCGGAAACCGTGCGCCAGCATCCGATTCAGCTGCTTGACGGAGTTCGCGGCAGCTTGGAGTTGCTGAGCCAAAGATACCAGACCATTCTGTTCACGAAGGGAAGCCTCGCCGAGCAAAGCCGGAAAATCGAAGCATCGGGGTTGTCAGGCCTCTTCAGAGCGATCGAGATTGTGAAGGAAAAGAGTCTCGACACTTTCCAGGATGTGATCGTTCGACATCGACTTTCTAAGCCTCACACCTGGATGGTTGGAAACAGTCCTCGATCTGACATCAATCCAGCCATCGCCGCGGGCATTCGGGCCTTCTATATTCCTCACGCCTGGACATGGGAACGCGAACGGGAGGATCTTTGCACGTCGGATCAGGTCACCGTGCTGGGCCGATTCTCCGATCTGCTTGAGCACGTGTGAGCTTCTTTGCGACTGATGACTTTTAACCGCGTGATTCTGATCGTTCTTGACAGCGTTGGCATCGGTGAGATGCCAGATGCTTCCGCTTTTGGAGACGGCGGCAGCAACACACTGGGGCATGTGTGTTCTCATCGCCCCCTCCATATTCCCAACCTGGAAAGTCTTGGTCTTGGTTGCATTGGGCCGCTGGCGAATATTCAAGCTGTGGCTGAGCCGTCGGGCGCATTCGGAAAGATGGCCCTGGCTTCGAATGGCAAGGACACGACCACCGGACATTGGGAACTGGCGGGCATCGTCCTGGAAAAGGCTTTCCCCACCTATCCTGCTGGGTTTCCCCAGGACCTGATCGAGACTTTCGAGAAGGCGATTGGCCGCAAAACACTGGGCAACTGTGTGGCGTCTGGAACCGAGATCATTCAGCGACTGGGCGCCGAGCACGTTCGCACCGGGTCGCCGATCGTCTATACGTCCGCTGATAGTGTCTTCCAGATTGCCGCACATGAAGACGTGATCCCGGTCGCCCAACTCTACGATCTGTGCCGAACAGCGCGGAATATCTTGAAAGGGCCGCACGAGGTGGGACGAGTGATCGCGCGTCCGTTCATTGGTCAGCCCGGCGATTTCCAGCGTACGCCGCGGCGCCACGACTTTGCGATTCTCCCGCCGCCCGACATGCTGTTGGACCAGGTCAAGAGTTCAGGTCTGGAGTGTCTGGGCGTGGGAAAGATTTCTTCGATTTATTGCGATCGGGGCATCACCCGAAGTTTCAAAACTTCGGGTAATGCAGAAGGTATTTCGAAAACACTCGATCTCCTGGAGGAGGACTTTGTTGGTTTGCTCTTTACCAATCTCGTTGATTTCGACATGTTGTACGGGCATCGAAACGACGTGGAAGGTTATGCACAGGCTCTGGAGGCATTCGATGCTTGTCTTCCCGAGCTGAAATTGCGCTTGAAGTCAGGGGATCTGTGTATCCTGACGGCCGATCACGGTTGCGACCCAGTCACGCCATCAACCGACCATTCCCGCGAGTATGTTCCGCTGCTGGCTTTTGGCCCAGCTGTCGCAAAGGGTGTGAACTTGGGCACGCGAGCCAGTTTGGCTGACGCCGGACAGACGATTGCAGATAATTTTGGTTTGAGGTTGCGACATGGCAGGAGTTTCCTGAGGGAGTTGCTGCCGTGATGGAGAGTTTCATTGCGGGCGCGTGGCGTCGCGTCTTGCGAAGATGTGGGAGGCGCGCATCTCCTGCATCGGAGATTTCGGGGCCGACGCTGGGACGCCCCTCCCACATTCAGGCAGGGCGTTTTCCCAAGAGTTGTTCGCCCAGAAAACCGGATTGGTCCTTGCTCATCTGCCCTGTATGATTGACTCCAGATGACCCAAGGCCGATTTCTTGCATGTGCCGCGTGCGCTTTTGACGTGAAGCCAACCGGCCGAGAATCCTTTAACGTCGGTATCGATTTGAAACCCGTGAGGTCGATTTGAGCTTCTTCGGAGATTTGCAGGACCTGTCACTGGCGGACATCATTCAGATCATTGCTGGCAGCCAGAAGACGGGCGTCCTTTACGTCAATGCCGACGAAGGACGCAGCACCATTGTCTTCAAGAATGGCTTTGTGGTGTCGGCGTCCAAGCCGGATCTGGCGATTCGGCTGGGGCAGCTGTTGCGTCGGGAAAACCAGATCTCTGAGATTGAATTGGAGATGTGCCTGAGGGAACAGCAGCAAACCAACACACCGCTGGGTGAAATTCTGCTGGAACGCTCCCTGGTAAGTCGCGACCAGTTGCAGAACCTGATGAAGCTTCAAGTCATGGAAACGGTGAATGAAATAGTGAATCTCACCGAAGGTAGCTTTAGTTTCCAAGCCCACGATCAATTGCCACCCGATCAGATCGCGTTTGACGCGCAACATTTGCTGCTGGACGTGGCCTTCCTGCAGGACACCACAGGCCGTAAACGGGAAGTTGTCGATGAGGGGTCATTCTCTCCACAGAACCTGATTGCAGGGATGGACGATGATTTGTCCTTCGAAGAGCACGGTGAGAAACACGGCCAGAGCTCATTGGTCCCTCTGGTTCTAGAATTGGCTGAAGAGCTGGCTCGTCCGAAAGACTCAACGGAAGTATCGCTGTTGGTGTTGCGGCTGGCTTCGGAATGTTTTGACCGTTGTTTGTTCTTTGTGGCCAAGTCGGATTGCCTTGTGGGTTGCGGTGGCTTTGGTTTTACGTTGCAGTCGGAAACCCAGCAGTCTCCCATGGAACGCATCGTCATCCCGCTACGTGAGGTTTCCATCTTTCGAATGGTATATGAGAGCAAGAAGGTCTATCGAGGAACACTGCTGGAGGGTGCGTGGGGGCGTGATTTGATTGCCAGCCACTCCCCTCGGCTTCCCAATGAAGTCATCGTTCTGCCCATCGTGTGCCAAGATGACGTGATCGCGATTCTCTACGGCGACAATGGTGTCGGTCAGGGAGACATTCCGTCAGCTGAGCTGTTACAAATCTTTCTGCTGCAGGCGGGCATGGCTCTCGAAAATGGCCGACTGCGCGACAAGTTGCTCCAACTAACAACCGCCATCAAGCTGCCCATTCGTTCCTAATCATCGCCACGGTCGTTTCAAAGCTCCCCAACAGACTTTAGAGTTAGCCCCACTGCTTTGCATTCTGGGAAAAAATTTGCCTCACCTTGACGCCATCTGTCAGATAGGGTAAAAGAATTTCCTTTTCCCGGGTATCTTTAAAGCGTCCTTCCCCTTCACTTATCTAACTTGTTTCGAATCAGTCCAGAAATTTGGCCTGAGGGGGCACTCGTTTGGATGGTTGATTGCACCTCTCCGATGAAGTGTGAGTAGGCGCTTGATTTTTCAGCGCTTGGGTGAACTAGTTTCTTTTCCAAATCAATTTAGGGATTCTTCCCTTTGACACAATTCAAGCTGAACAGAACCGCCCCGGCGGAGTCGCCCCAGTATCGGCAGTTGAGGCAGTCATTCGAAGAGCTGGCGGAACTGGTTGGGCTGAACCTGCTGGTCTATGACAAGGACGGCTATCTTCTTGGCGACTGCAAGTCGAGCCCTGTCTGCAGCTCAGTTCAGATGTCTCCGGAGGGGAGGCGGTTATGCGCACGAGACTGTGGTGGCATGTTGGACCAGGCACTGCAGAATCGCGGGTTCACTTCGTTCAAATGTCATGCATCACTTTATAACTTCGCTGCGCCTGTTCGCGTTGAAGGGCAAGTGCAGTTTGTGGTGCTTGGTGGCCGCGTGTTCCGCAGCTATCAAGATTTTTCCGCCTTCGCGAAAATCGCTCCCGACTACGGTATCAAAGACTACTTTTTTGAAGATCTGAATGATTCAAGGCGTTTTGAGGGCACCGACTATTTCGAGCGGACCGCGCGTTTCATTCAGTCGATGGTCGATTCTCTATCCAAAGGATCGTTGCAGGGAGACAAAGCCCGCAAGAGAACTGACCAAATCCGCACTTTGTATGATCTGTCAAGCGTACTGCCGTTGGAATCGACTCCAGAGCGGATCTTCCAGCTGGTGTTGCAGGCGATTGGTGTTCTATTTGACATCGAGGGCGGA
Organism: uncultured Acidimicrobiia bacterium; assembly: GCA_963791795.1. Classification (GTDB taxonomy): domain Bacteria; phylum Acidobacteriota; class Terriglobia; order Versatilivoradales; family Versatilivoraceae; genus VFZK01. The sequence goes on along the minus strand of CAWBTP010000005.1, from coordinate 417,160 downwards.
GCGGTTTTGCAGGCGGACGACGAGGGTAAGACGTTTCGAGAACTCTGCTCCTATGGTTCATTGCTTCCCCGGGGCCATGAGATCCACCTTGCCGGGCATGCTGGGTTTGAAGAATTAAGCCACGGCGCGCCGCAGTTCATCGACGATACCTACCCCATTTTGCGGTTGGGATATCCGGAGACCGTGCGCAGCATCCAAAGCATCCCAGTCATCGAGGGGAACCGCCTGGCCTTTGTGCTGCAGCTCTACAATACGGCGCTTGATGCGGAGAGTGTTGAGATTCTGTTGGCGTATTGTCGGCATTTGGCGGTGGTCCTCGAGAATGTCTTGTTGAAGCAGGCAGCTCAGGGCGATCAAAGCGTCCTGTCAGCGGTTACAGATTTCAGTCAGACGGTTGGAGCGCAACTGGAGTCGGCCGGGCTCTATCGAGCCATCTTGATGAAGACAGCGGAACTGGCGGGTGCGGAACAAGCCTCGCTGATGATCTTTGACGAAGCCTCCCAGGAGCTCTCCATCAAGTGTGTCAAGGGACTGAACGAGAAGATCGTTCAAAACTTGAGGGTCAAGCCCGGGCAAGGGATTGCGGGATTCGTTTTCGAAACGGGCCGGTCGCTGCTGGTGAAGAACGTGGATCAAGACCCGCGTTTCACCGAGCGGCAGCGGGCTCGATACAAGACCAAATCACTGATCTGTGTTCCCCTTCGCATCGACCAGCGGAAGATTGGTGTTATCAACCTGACGGACAAAACCGGAGATGGTTTCGACGAAGACGATCTCAAGCTCGTCGAATCGGTTGCCAGTCATGCAAGTGTTGCACTGGATCGAACCGACTATTACCAGCGGTCGGAGGACTTACGGAAGATCTCGATCACGGATCCGCTAACCGACCTGTACAACCGCCGATTCTTTCAGGACCGGATCAATGAAGAGATCGAACGCTCTCGCCGACACGGGTTGCCCGTCTCTCTGATCATGCTCGATATCGACAATTTCAAACACTACAACGATACCTACGGTCATTTGGCCGGCGACGAGGCGTTGCGCCTGACCGCGGCAACCATCAAGAATTCGGTACGCAACATCGACCGCGTGGCCCGCTATGGCGGCGAGGAATTTGCAGTCATCCTTCCCATGACCGAGATTGCCGCGGCACGCGATATTGCAGAACGAATTCGGAGCGGCGTGGCAGGCCGTTACTTTCCGGACGATGCGTTGCGCGCCACTGTGAAGCTGACGGCAAGCTTGGGGATTGCCAGTTTCCCCCAACATGCCGACAACCTGTCGGGCCTTGTTGGCAATGCTGACAAGGCCCTTTACATTGCCAAGGTGAACGGTAAGAACCGTGTGGCTGTGTTCGACAAGCTCCGCGCCACGAAGAACGTTGGAGGCCAGGCCTGAGGCCGCAATCCGAGCGGAGATGAAGGCGGGGACTCAGTGCCCTCGTCGTGGGCTGAGGTTTGACAGGACACTTTCAAAACAACATCAATCGCTTCAACAGACCAGGAATCTGCATCCAAATTGGGGAACTCAAGCTCACAACCCGGCCTCTTGAACGGTTTGCCAGACGAAGAATTTTTTGCACGTCACGCAGAAGTCCAGCAATTGTTTCACGCCGGCCTTGATGTGGCGCGTGGGCTGCAGTCCAGCTGCTTCTTGAGCGGCCAGCGAAAGAGCGGCAAGACCGAGATTCTCAAGCGAGCCTACAAACGGCTCTTCTGGGAGCAGGATGCGGTCATTCCCTTCTTCACTTCGCTGCCGAAATCCCTCCCTTCTGCCGAAGTCTTTTGCCGCGAGTATTTCCTGACCAGCGCGCTGCAGTGCATCGGGTTCTTGCGGAAAGACGCCCGGTTGGTGGCCTCCGAGAAGCACGATCTGAACCGGATTGTGCAGCTTGCCTACGAGAGCAGGCTTTCGTGGCTCACTGACGCGATCGACCACTTTCATCAGTTCACTAAAAACAAGGACCTCCAGGCACTCTCCAGGCTGGCGTTGCAGTTTCCTTCCAGCATCGCTGCGCGGACAGGACTGTATGCCTTCGTCTTCCTGGACGACTTTCATCATCTTGCATCCGTGGCCTCCACGGCTGAGATGTCGCTGTTGACGGCGAATTTCCTCCAGGCACTCCAGTCCCGCCAGGCACCTCACTGCCTGGCCGGGGCTTCGAAGCCGCTGTTCCAATCGCTCTTTCGAACTTCCGAATTGCCAGGCTCCGTTGAGATCATTCCGCTGCGCCGACTAAGGCCGGATGAAGCCCAGGAAATGCTGGAAGGACTTTGCCGGCGTTTCGACGTTACCCTCGCAAGCGACCTGAGTTCGTTCGTTGTTGAGCAACTCCACTGCAATCCCTTCTACATCCGATCCATCGTCCAGACGGCCCGCCGCGAGTCGAAGGATCTGGGCTCGGCGCGCCAGTTTGCTAATCTCTACGATTCTGAAGTGATCGAAGGCGGCCTTTCACTCTATTTCAGCAGCCTCCTTCACTCCACCTCGCTAACGGCGGTTGAACGCATCAAGGCGCTCGAGTTTTTGCACTACTGCGCCCACGCACCTCTTGAGTTTGCGGCGCTGCACTACCTCAAAGGCCGCGAGCTGTCTGAAGGTGTGGACTTCGAGGCCATCTTGAATGCGCTGGCTTCATTGGGGCTCATCGACTACAGCTTTGGCGTGGTGTCCGCACTGCACGACCCTGTTCTGAGAGATTGGGTGAATTGGAACTTCAGCCACAAAGTGAATGGAGCCGAGCTGGCACGTGTTCGGTTTGACCTGGCTTCCGGTCTGCTTCGAAGAGCTGGGCAAACGCGACAATCCTATCGCGCAGACGCATATTCTGAAGACCCTCCAAGCAATCTTTGAAGGGATGAACTGCCAGAATGTGCCACTCGATTGGTTCCGCTTCGCAGAACAGCTTCGCCCCGAGGCCGCTGGGTCAGAGAAGGCGCGTGCCTCGCGTGAGGAGGAGGTCGTTTTGCCTGAAGTGCTCTCCGTATCCGTCCCAGGGAACCTGGCACCGACGGGCAGCGAGCTGCCGATTGATGTGGTCCTTGCGCGCGGTTTTGACCAGGGCGTCTATACGGACGAGACTGAAACCGCCTGGCTGGCAGGCTCGGTGGCGGGTTCGGCCGGCCTCAATGAGGTGCAACAGTTTCATCGCCGATGCGAAGCCATCAAGCGGCAGGAAGGACTGAAGCGGACTCAGTTTTGGTTGGTTGCCGAAGAGAAGTTCAATCAGGCTGCCATGAGCTTTGCCGATTCGCAGGGCCTGTACACGTCGAGCCTCGAACAACTGCAAATGTTGGCTCACGAAGTGCTGAGGCCCGAGGACGCTGTTCAGGAGGCCGAAGACCGCGAACAGTTGCCTGACTATGCAATGACGATTCCCATGTCTGCAGATAGCGAGCTAGTGGCCGTTCGCGCCTTTGAACAAATCGCGGAAGGACTTGATTTCACCGAGAAGGCCAAAGGCCAGATTCGCATGGCTTTGATGGAGGCCTGTATCAACATCAAGGAAGCCTTGGCCAAGGACAAAGGGAAAATTCATCTGGGATTCAAGATTGCAGACGACCGCTTGTCGATACACCTGCGGCCTGAAGGCTTCGATGGCGGGGAAATTGATCTCGTCAAGGCCTGGGGCATGAAGATGCTGAGGACGCTGATGGATGAAGTCAAACTCCATCGGACAACCCAGGGCTTTGAACTGATAATGGTGAAGCGGTCAGTCGCAGCCGCGAGCGCAAAAAGCGAGGCCGTCTAGCCTGCCTGCCGCAACGAAGGCGGTGCCGCGCAACCGCGGGTTTCATTCCGTAATCCCATTGGGATGGGTCTCTTGCCGATCCAATTGCCGTTCCAACCCACACTCCGCTTCGGTTGATTTGACAATCCCCACACCCTTTGCGAACATCCGCCGCTCACGGTGCCCCCAGTCACAATTCATGAACGCCGGAGCAGCCTGGGAACGAAGCAATCCATCAAACGGTGTTCACGTTCGACTCATCGAGCTTGCTTTCAAAGCAGATTGAGCAGGGTGCTCCCTTCGATGTCTTTGTTTCCGCCACGAAGGATTCGTCGATAGGTTGCCGCCGCAAGGATCGATCCTGCAAGGGAGTCGGCACATCTTTGCTCAGGGCAGGCTCCGACACATTGAGTTCCCCGCGAACCTGAAATAGACGAAAGGGGGTCTCATGGAGCTGATTGGTTTCCTCGCGTATCTTCTCACCAAGTTTGCTGCCTACAGCGGCTGGTGCTATGTCGGCCTTCGCTGGTTTGATCCTAGCCGCGAAGGCAAGGCTCGGTGGCAGCCTGTTCTATGGCTTTCTCCGTCTGTTGATGGGAGTCTTCTTCGGGATGGGCATCTTCCTGGCCGCCCTAACGATGAACAACGCGGTGAAAAACTCAATGCTCACCTATCTTGTCGTGTATGTTCCCGTTCGCGTTATTGAGTGGTCACTCATGCTACTGATCCTGCGCAGACAGGGTGCTGTCTCCCAATACCTCTCCTGGGTTGCGGGCGGAGTCGTCATTTCCTGTTTAGCCGACATTCCGCTTGGCATCATGGAAGGCGGCGTAGTGCCCGTCGGAAGGCCGTTCTGCACTGTTCTCTCTCCATTGCGAAGTGCATAAGGAGCAGATCAACTTCCAGAAAGAGAGCACACCTCAACGCCGACTGTCTCAGGCCCTCCGTGTGCCTCGAATCGCTGTTTCCGGGTTAAAATTGGTTTGCGGTGAACCTGCAGGTCTTTGCGGAATCGAAAGACCGGGGCACCTGCCACCAAAGGGAGATCACCATGTCCATCCGTCCGGTTAAGAGTGTCAGTCAGTCTCAACCTGTTATCGAAGGCGCCGGTGTGCGATTGCGGCGCGCATTTGGCTTTGGCAATACCAGCGATTTCGATCCGTTTCTTTTGCTCGACGATTTCCGCAACGAGAATCCTCAAGACTATCTGGCTGGGTTTCCCTGGCACCCGCATCGCGGCATCGAGACCATCACGTACGTCTTGGCGGGAACCGTCAGTCACGGCGACAGCTTGGGAAACCAGGGCCAGATGGGCGCTGGGGACGTCCAGTGGATGACCGCCGGCCGCGGCATTTTGCATCAGGAAATGCCGCAAGGGGACCCACAGGGCCGGATGCATGGGTTTCAGCTTTGGGCCAATCTGCCTGCTTCGCAGAAGATGACAGCCCCTCGTTACCAGGACATCGTTTCGGGAGACATCCCCACCGTGACCGACGACGACGGAACCAGCGCACGTATCATCTGCGGAAGTTTTTGGGGCAAGAGAGGGCCCGTGGAAGGCATTGCAACCGATCCGCGGTATCTGGACATCTCGGTACCTCCCGGAAAACGCAAGACGCTTGCCCGTCGAGATTACCAATCACGCGTTTGCCTACGTGTTCGAAGGTTCCGGCAGGTTTCGTGATGCTTCCGACCCAACGCTCGTCCAAACCGATGTGGTTGGGCCAGGAGGCAGCTCTCTACCTGATGAAATCGGAAACCGCTCGCTAATACTGTTCGACAGGGGCGACGAGGTGACGGTCCAGGCCGGAGAAGCGGGTATTCGATTCCTGCTCGTTTCCGGCCGGCCCCTGCAAGAGCCCGTCGCTTGGCGCGGCCCCATCGTGATGAACACGAATGAAGAATTGCAACGAGCGTTCGCCGAGCTTCGCGAGGGCACGTTCATTAAAGACCGGTGACGCTGCCAAGAGCGCCGATTCACAAGTACACGAACGTACTTCAGGCCCATTTGGACTGCGGCAGCTTGCCGGCGTTCATCGCGCGAAGCTTGTTTCGCGAGCAGTCTTCGGCGCAGCAAGGTGTACCGAACCAACAGGCAGGCAACCTTGCGCACTCCAAATCCGCCGCGGGTAATAGCCTCTTTTCCACTTCTTCAGAGTTCCGGGCCAAGAAATCCTGACAAGGAGCCTCAGATGAAAGGCATCTCCCGTCGTCATTTCTGTCAGACGAGCAGCCTTTTGATGGCTGGCCTCGCGCCGGTGCCTCGGGCCGCCAGTGACCCCATCCGGGCCATCCAGTACGAGGCGATGGAATGGAGTTACACCTCGCGGAAGGCTTACGCAGATCCATTTAATGAGGTCGAGCTCGACGTCGTGGTGACGCACTCAGACGGGCGTGAGCAACGCGTTCCTGCGTTCTGGGCGGGGGAGCAGAATTGGACGGTTCGCTTCTCGCCTCATCGCACGGGGCGTTACAGTTATCGCACGATTTGCAGCGATCCTTCCAACGGGGACCTGCATGGCCGCGCCGGTTCGTTTGAGGCGGTTGCTTATAGCGGAGATCTTCCCCTGTACCGGCACGGCCCTGTAAAGGTTGCGCCCGATCACCGTCATTTTCAGCATGCCGATGGAACGCCGTTCTTTTGGCTGGGAGATACCTGGTGGATGGCGTTCTGCCAGCGGCTGCGCTGGCCCGAAGACCTCCAGACTCTGACTGCCGACCGCATTCGAAAGGGATTTACGGTCATTCAGATTGTGGCAGGGCTTTATCCCGACATGCCTCAGTTCGATCCGCGCGGCGCAAACGAGGCTGGCTATCCGTGGGAAAAGGACTTGAGCCGGATCAATCCATCCTACTTCGATATGGCAGACCTGCGGCTCCGTTACCTGGTTCGCCAGGGCCTGGTTCCTTGTGTCGTGGGAGGCTGGGGTTATTACCTGCCCATCCTGGGGGAGAAGAAAATCAAGCAACACTGGCGTTATCTGGTGGCCCGTTGGGGAGCTTACCCTACGATCTGGTGCCTGGCAGGCGAGGGCACCATGCCGTACTACCTCTCGGAGGACAAGGATCGTGACAAGGTCCTGCAGAAGACCGGCTGGACAGCGATTGCGCGGTACCTCCGCTCCGTGGATCCCTACGGACATCCCATCACCATCCACCCTTCGGACACGGCCAGAAACACCGTGGATGATCCCGCTGTGCTCGATTTCGACATGCTGCAAACGGGACACAGCGATCGTGACAGCATACCGAACACCGTCCGTCGGGTGACGGAGTCGCTTCAGCAGTCGCCGCTGATGCCGGTGATCAATGGTGAAGTCTGCTATGAGGGCATCGCCGAAGCCAGCCGCCAGGAAGTCCAGCGGTTCATGTTCTGGGCTTGCGTGCTAAGCGGAGCGGCTGGACACACGTACGGAGCCAATGGAATCTGGCAGATCAACACGCCCGAAAAACCTTACGGCCCTTCGCCTCACGGCCGCTCCTGGGGTGACACGCCCTGGCAGGAAGCCTACCAGCTCCCCGGCTCCCACCAGTTAGGACTGGCCAAATCGCTGTTGACAAGGTTTGCCTGGTGGAAACTGGAGCCTCACCCGGAATGGGCAGACCCGCACTGGACTACGAAGAATTATCAACTCCCCTACGCTGCGGGAATCCCGGGAGAACTTCGGATTCTCTTCATTCCCACTCGCTGGGATCCTCCCAAAGTCAAAAATCTTGAGCCGGGCCTCCCTTATCGAGCTTTCTTCTTCAACTGTGCTTCCGGGAAGGAGATCCAAATCGGGAAAGTCGTCGGCGACAGCAATGGAGATTGGCAAATACCCACTGCTCCGATCTATCAGGATTGGGTTGTCGTCATGGAAAAAGTGAAGACTGGGTGAAGAACTTTCAAGATGCAGTTTGCGCCCGCGTGAATGGAGAACCTGAGCAGGAACTGTTCACATGAAGATTCGAGTTCCTTTGCTGACTCTCTGGCTCTCGTCGAGCGCTCTCACGCTGCTTGGCCAGCCATTGAAGATGCCGCTGATGCGGGTTGTGGATTTGAATGTGGGCGAACCGGCTTCAGAAATGATCTTGCATGATGGCACGAAGGCTCGCATTGCGTTGCTGAGCCGAAGCAAGGTCAGCGACAGCATTCGCGGGGCGGTGCGCCACGTGCGCGTGCGCGTGAAGGTGAACTCGCAGGAAGTTGAACTGGAATGCGGCAATTACAACTTGCCGGTCAGTGTCGCCGATGTCCAGGTCGATTGTGCCGTGACGAGAGATTTTCTCAGCAACAGCCGGACGGATCCCTGGGGTCTCGCGAAGGATGCCCGCTTGAGGTTGTGGCCGGGCGGCTCTCCATTCATGGCGCCTGGCACGTACATTTACCCCGTGAAACAGCGCTGGTTTGCGACGACCACCCAGATGTCTAACGAACCCTCGTTCGTCGATGGCTCTGAAACGCCGTGGAGTCGGAAAATCTATTACCACTACGGCCTCGATATCGGTGGAGCTGAGGGAATGACGGAAGTGGTCGCTGCGACCGAGGGACTTGTCGTGGTTCCGAGGGAAGAGTGCGATGCCGGGGTACGAGAAGAACCCGTACACGGAGGTTGGCTATGACGGAGTCATCGTTCTCGACGAGCGCGGCTGGTTTCACTGGTACTTTCATCTGTATTCCATCGATCCGAAGCTGAAGCTGGGCGAGAAGATCGTGATGGGCCAGCCGGTTGGGCTGATCGGCAAAGAGGGGAGCGCCGGCTGCTGGTCTCACCTTCATTACGAGATTCGCGGGCCGCAACCGTCCGGGAAAGCAGGCATCGTGGAGGGTTATGCGTTTTTGTGGGAGGCCTACCAGAGGCAATATGCGCCGGAGGTGATCGCCGTGGCTCGTCCACATGTGTACGCCTGGGTGGGCGAGCCCGTCACGCTGGACGGCAGCCGGTCGTCGAGCCGTTCGGGAAGGATCAACCGGTATGAGTGGACCTTCACCGATGGCTCAACGGGCAACGGGCCCGACCGTCACGAAGGGTGTACCACAAACCGGGCACCTACAGCGAGATTCTCAAAGTGACGGACAGTCGTGGTCACAGCTCGTACGATTTCGCAGTGGTTCAAATCGCCGCGAAGTCAGTAGCCGAAAGGCAAAGTGAGGAAAACCTCGCACCCACCATTCACGCTTCCTATTGGCCCAGCCTCGGTGCGCGCGCCGGGCAGCCAATGACTTTCCTGGTTCGATCGTGCCGGACGACGTTCGGCCAGGAAACCTGGAACTTTGGAGACGGCAGCGCACCGGTGACCGTGAAGTCTGACGGATGTGCGGAAGAGAAAAATAAAGAAGGCTACGCACGAACCCAGCATGTGTTTCAGAAACCGGGCGACTACATCGTTCGCGTGGAACGGGCTAATGAGCGAGGCGAGAAAGCAACCTTCCACCTTTTCGTCCCCGTGAAGTAGCGGAACAAGGGTAGCCACGATTGCCGCGCTGTTTGCGGCTATCGTGGGTTTTGAGAGTGGTCTGGTCAGCACCGCTGCCAACCCTAGATCAGCGAGCCACCCATCACGCCTGGGTTGCCTGCTGGGCTGTCGCCCTCATCAACCGACGCTTCAGCGACAAAATGCTTGACAGCAGACGACCCGAAGTGATTCCATCCACGCAAGTGTTCACGCTGACATCCAAATAAACAGCCCCCGAAATGGCTGGTAGTTCCAAGAAGCTGCATTCTGAAATCGCAGTCCCGATTTTTTGGGGCAGTTGGTATTCTTTAAGTCAACTGAGGAGACCGAATCATGGCCTACAAGAAACTGAATTTAGGTTCACGCAGTAGCTATTTGTCAAAGCATTCGGGCAGGATACTTGTCTGTCTGCTCGCACTCCTGATCTTCAATACGAGTCCCCTTTTGGCTCAACTCACGCAGTCGATTCAGGGGCTGGTTACAGACGCCAGCGGCGCGGTGATTGCTGGCGCCAAGGTCACGATTACCAATGAGGCAATGGGTGTGTCGCAGAGCGTGCAGACCAATGAAACGGGAAACTACACCTTCCCTACGGTCCTCGTTGGCAACTACGACATCAAGTGCGAAATGCAGGGCTTCAAGACCGAAGCGGTCAAGGCTCTTCGCGTGGAAACAGGCGCCCAGGTTCGCCAGAACTTCCAGCTGCCGGTCGGAGAAATCACTGAGACGGTCGAGGTTTCTGCCGCGGCGGTCACGCTGAATACTGAGAATCCGACGGTCGGTGGAGTGATTGAGAACAAGCGGATTGTCGATCTGCCGCTGAATGGCCGGAATGTCACTCAGTTGGCGGTGCTGGTTCCCGGAGTTCAGTTCGGCGAACGCACGGGTCGCGGTGACGGACTTGGGGGGTTTCCGATCCCCGGCTCCGGGTTTCTCGGTCAGCGCCAACGGCCAGCGGGAGATTCACCAAGTCGTCAGCCTCGATGGTGTGGACGCCAAAGACCCGCGCATTCACATCACCAACTTCGTTCCCTCGATTGAGGCCATCGAAGAATTCAAGATTCAGACCAATGCTTACTCAGCCGAGTACGGATTTGGCGGCGGGGCCGTGACCTCGATCACCATGAAGAGCGGCACCAACGATATTCACGGGACGCTTTTTGAGTTCCTGCGTAATGAAGCGCTTGATGCTGAGAATTACTTCTTGAACTTTCGAGCTGGCACCGGGCGCGGCGCGTAAGCCGAAGGACAAGTTGCGCCGCAATCAGTTCGGAGCGGTCGTCAGCGGTCCGCTCATCAAGAACAAGACGTTCTGGGCGTTCAACTGGGAGTCGCGCCGGGATAAGCATCGGAGTCTGTGCAGAACGCCGTTTGGCCCGCACGATGCTTTTCGGCGCGGAGATTTCTCAGAACTGCTCACGCGGAACCATCAACCCCGCAACCGGCCGGCTTTTCCGCGGACCGATCATCATCTACGACCCGGTTACCGGACATCCGTTTCCCAACAATATCATTCCGCAAAACCGCTTGCACCCCGGGAGCACTAATGTCATCGAGAAGTATGTTGCCCAAAGCCCAATTCCGGCAGGCGGATCCGCTGGACTTTACCGCCCGGGAGGCTGTCGATCAGCCTACCAACACGAATCACGTATTTCGGCCGCGTGGATCACTACTTCAGTGACAGAGATCGCGTCTTTGGCCGGATCGCCCTCGACCGGTCGGGACGAACTCCGAACAATCATCAATCCCAATTTGCCGGTATTTGTAGACTCCAACGTCACTAACCTGGCCACAAGTTGGGTTCACACCTTCAGTCAAAGCATGATCAATGAGCTTCGTGTCGGGTTTCAATATTTCCGACGACCTGACCTTCAATCCGCGTACTGACGACGAGTCCTTTGACATGGACGCACTGGGGATTGGCGAGTTTCGGATTCCCACCGACGGGAACCGTAAACTGACCCCGCGCGAGCATGGCATCCCCAACTCCAAGGTCTGCCATTCACACTCCAGGAACTGACCAATGGCAACGGCTACGATCAGATGGACACGATGCAGATCGGCGACCACCTGTCGCTCATCAAAGGCACGCACAACCTGAAAATCGGCGGTGAACTTTATCGGATTTCCATGGAGCGCGGTGCGGCCAATCTGGAGGAGGGCACGCCTGAGGTTCAGCGCGCCCGAAAGCGGATATGACTTTGCCTCTTTTCTGTTGGGTGCCAACAACAACAGCCAGACGCCGGAAGGCGACCGCTCACTTTCCCGCGCACCAATCGGTTTGGCGCTCTATATCCACGATGACTGGAAGGTGTCGCCAAAGCTGACCATCAACCTGGGCTTGCGATTTGACTACAATGGCGTCCCGGTCGATGCCCAGGGACTCTGGCGAACTCTCGACTTCGTCGGGGAAGGTGCCGATGTGGGGCGAGGCGAAGGCTACAGAGCCCCGGACGGCGCCACGCATACCGACGGTCGTTTCCTTCCGTCGGTCGGCGAAACTGGAGCGGTCAAGCTATTCAAGCAGGATGTGAAGTTTTTCATGCCTCGCGTCGGCATTGCTTACCGCCCGAGGGAGAAGTGGGTATTCCGCATTGGCGGAGGGTGGTTCGACAACATCAACCACATGAACACCTGGACCATTCTGAACCTGATGCCACCGAAGTCCGGCAGCCTGCATTTACACGTCCGTGACCGACGCCTCGCCCAACGATCCAGGGTTGGTGCCGATGGAATCACCTACCACGGTGCCCACTCGCCAGTATCGTCCCGGCCAGCCGATTTTGAGCTTGAATGATCCGTTCCTGACCAAGACCGGTGTGGCTGCGGTCCTGCGGCCCGTCAAATCTTACGCATATCAGGCCCGACACCAAAGATGGCGATGTCTGGAAATGGAACTTCGATATCCAGCGGGAACTGTTCTCTAACATGGCTCTGACCGTGGCTACGTTGGGAGTAAAGGCTCCCATACGGGCAACAGCATCGGGAACTTCAACCAGGCTCCGCCATCATCCAATACGGACATTCAAGTCCCGCCGTCCTTACCAGAGGTTTTACGATCCCGCTATGCCGGAGCGGGGAGTTCAGGCTCTGGCGAACATCCGTTATCTCGACAGCTATGGGGAACTCCTTCTACCATGGCCTGCAGATGAAGCTGGATCAACGCTTCTCCAAGGGTCTTGCCTTGGGCGTCGCGTACACCTACAGCAAGGCGCACGGCGATGGAGAGAACGGCGGCCAGGAAGGAGTTTCGTATCAAGATCCCTTCGATCGGCGGGGCAACCGAGGTCGTCTTCCGCTTCGACCAAACGCATAACTTCGTAACTCACTTCGTCTGGGAACTGCCTGGCCAGAACCTGTCCGGATTCGCGAAACATATTATCGGCGGATGGCAGACCAACGGCATCCTCTCGATCCGCTCTGGTTTCCCATTCAATGTCACCCAGGGCGGCGATCTCAACACGAATGGCAGCCCGTCCGTCCTGACCGAATTGCGGATGGCGAACTCGAGAATCCGACCCGGGCACTGTGGTTTGATCCTCAGGCTTTCCGGCGGGTAACCTGTAATATTCCCGAGCCGGCACGATCTCTGCCGCTATGGCACTGCCGGCTATAACATCCTGGAGTCGCCCGGGCCAGAGAAACCTCGACTTTTCACTTTTCAAGAACTTCCAGTTCACGGAACGGTTCAAGCTTCAGTTCCGCTCGGAGTTCGTCAATGCCTTCAACACGCCGTACTTTGGCGATCCGAACGGCATCGGCTTTGCGACAGCAAACTCGATGGTCCCTGATGGAACTCGCATGGGTGAAGTTCGCAGCTTGAGGACCAGATGAGGGTTATTCAGTTTGCCTTGAAGTTCTCTTTCTAGTCTTCGATCAAGTACGTTCGATTCTAGACCAGGCCGGCTTTCGAGCCGGCCTGTTTTTTTGTCAGCAAACACGTCAACTCGAAGCTCAGTTGCAGCCTTCCGTCTCTGACGCCGTTATCGAATCCTGCCTGTCTGTTCAGAATGTTTTTGCAGAAACTGCAAGTCTACAACCATGAATCGGCAACAAGTTCTTCGTAAGATTGCCAGGGAGGATGGAGTGTCGCTGTTGATCTAGTGCCCGTGTTTCGACAACGCCGAGGGTCCGTCCTTTTTGCTGACAACGTCCATGCCACCAAAGAGGGTTATGCCTTGGTGGCTGAGAGACGCTGTGTGACGTTCTTCGACAGACTGCTGGATCGGTAACCCTTCTCCTGTCGGCCAGAAGTGATTTGTGTGTCACGGCATGGAGAGATGTGAAGGGCTTGGGCTGTGAGAAGGGTTAAGGATAGAAGCCGCTGTTATCGCGCGCGTCTCGTGACAAAGTCTTCAGCGTATCGCACGAAGGATCAAATGTATCGGATTGCCGTTATTGACGGTTCTCAAACTATTCCTTACTTCAATTCTCGTTTGGTTTCTTGGCCTCGGTCTCCCAAATCTTCACTCAAGATTATGCCGACCCCACCGGCTGCAGGCCTTGTCACCAGCGGCTCTATGACGAATACTTGGCGACCCCGATGGGCAGTTCCTTCTACTCGCTGGGAGGCAAAGCTCTGCCTGGAAGACTGGCGGCGTGGATAACAGGTTCTATCATGCGCCCTCCGAGAGCCACTTCGAGATGCTGCGCCGCGGCGAAAATTTTGTTATTCGACGCTACCAGGTTGATAAGCGTGGGCGAGAGGTGCATTCTTTCGAACTTCCTGTGACTCACGTCATGGGCTCTGGATGCCCGAGCAAGAACCTATTTGCATCAAACGCCCGAAGGGAGGCTCGTCGAATTACCCGTGTCCTGGTATTCACAGAAACGTCGATGGGCGATGTCGCCTGGATTTGACCGTCCGAAGCATCCTGGATTTACTCGCACCGTCAATCATAAGTGCATGTTTTGCCATAATGCTTATCCATCTGTTCTCTCCGGAAAGAGCCCGACAGGGCTGGGACCATGACGTGCAGTTTCCAACGCGATTGCCGGCGGGAATTGACTGTCAGCGCTGCCATGGGCCGGGTGGCCCACATATTCGAGCCGCAGTTGCTGGAGAGTCAGCGAATCGGGTGCGGGCGGCAATCTTGAATCCAGCCCGCTTGAGCAGCGAACGGCAGTTGGACGTTTGCATGCAGTGTCATCTCGAAACCACGACGTTTCGCCTGCCCGAATCCTACCGCCGCTTCGGCAGAGGGTTTTACTCCTATCGCCCAGGCGAGGCGTTGGACGACTACATCGTCCACTTTGATCATGCTCCGGGAACAGCGCACGACGACAAGTTCGAAATTGTCAGCGCAGCTTACCGGCTGAAACAATCACTTTGTTTTACCAAGAGTGCAGGAAAACTAACCTGCACCATTTGTCACAACCCCCATAGATCTGTTTCTCACTCAACCAGCGCAACACACTATCGAGCCCGATGCCTCCGCTGCCATTCTTCCAAGGACGCGGAACGGCACAGCATGGCTGCCACTGATTTCAGCCGATCCGATTGTGTCAGTTGCCACATGCCGAAGCGTCGCACGGAAGACGTGGTTCACGTTGTCATGACGGATCACCGCATTCAACGGAGAGTCCCAACTCGCGACCTACTTGCGCCATTGCACGAAAAGACGGACGAGGAGCAGATCTACCGAGGCGAGGTTGTCCTGTATTATCCGAAGGCGGGCTTTGAAGGAGCCTTACGGCAAATCTACCTCGGAATTGCTCAGGTCAAGGAAAAGGTGAACCTGAAGCTGGGTGTGGAAATGCTGAAGCAAGCCCTGCTGCAGACCAACATGCAACAGCCGGAACCCTACTTCGAACTGGCAGAAGCACAGGTTGCTTTGGGACAAAAAGAAGCTGCAGAGAAAAGCTATCTTAAGGCGTTAGAACTGGACTCGGTGTTCGTTCAGGCAGAAAACAAACTTGGCAATCTTTTGGCCGAGTCGGGAAGAACCAATGAAGCGCTCAAACACTATCGTCGCGCAATCGAACTCGATTCTAAGTACCCTGACGTTCACCTGAATCTTGGATTGACTCTGCGAGGCTTGGGAGACTTGCCGGCAGCCGAGGAAAGCTTTCGCAAGGCTATCAAAGCAGATCCGCTCTATGCTCCCGGGTATCGGGATCTTGGATCGCTGCTTCTGGTTCAGGGAAAAATCGAAGTTGCCCGCTCCCTTTTGGAAAGAAGTCTCGCCATCGAACCGGCTGACGCCAAAACCCACAACAATTTGGGACTGGCTCTACTTGGTCTCGGAAAGAGGGAGCTGGGAATCGCCCATTTGGAATTCGCGCTCCGTCATGGATCGGCGTCAGATCGGGAATTGACAAAAAGAACCCTTAGAAGCATCGGCGTCGAACCCAAATGAGATTTGTCTGAGAAAGGCGTTTATTGCACTGCGTAGCATTCTGTGTCGACGATCTTGTCTTCGATAGTCCAGGCAGGCTAGAGAGGGGAGTTGGGCATGTCGTCCAAAAAGGCACGCCAGCGTAGGGGCACTGTTCCCCCAGCCGCCGCTCATGTGGCTGCCGTGCCACGCAGCGTTGCCTCCGGTTGGATCATCTCTCCATTGTGGGACAGCGTGCTCTTCATCGGGGCTCCTTTGGTTTGTATGGCCACGTTTCTGCCGCTGAGCCGCCTTTGGACTTCGGAACAGACTGCTGTATTTCTGCTGGCATTCTTTACTTTCGGTCATCACTTCCCGGGCTTCGTCAGGACCTACGGAGACCGGGAACTGTTTGCCCGTTACCGTTTGCGATTCCTGCTTGCTCCCCCTCTCATTTTCGCGACCGCACTTTGGTTTGATGTGAAAGACCTTCACGGTCTGGTGATCTTCGTCTCCGCGTGGGATATCTGGCATGTGTTAATGCAGCACTATGGCTTCATGCGCATCTATGATGCCAAGCAAGGGGTCATTAATTCGGTAGTATCTCGGATGGATTGGGCCGTGTCGATCTCGTGGTATTTGACGTTGATCATCGCAAGCCCCCATTACAGACACAATCTGCTGAGCCGGGCCTACGCTGCAGGGCTTCCGCTGATCTCAACCAGCACCTTCGCAGTCGTGCAGAGTTTCATGATGATCTTGACGGTCAGTCTGACTCTGGTTTACGTCGGCTATCATCTTCACCTGTGGCGCACGGGTCGACCGGTCAGCTTCCGTAAACTCACTCTCCTAGGAACTTTTCTGAGTGCCACCTACTACCTCTATGTCTATGTGGAGGACTTTATAGTTGGGTTTTGTGTCTGGTCAGCCTTTCACTGTATTCAATACTACGGAATCGTATGGGCCTTCAACCGGACTAGAGTGGACAGAAAAGGTCCGCTGACCTCATTCGTCCGGTTTCTGTTCCGGCCTGGGGCAGGCTTGGTTGCTCTCTATCTGGGGCTGATCGCTGGCTACGGCAGCCTGAATTATCTGGTCGGTTTCGTAGCTGATGAAACCTGGCACAGACTCTTGATTGCCTTCGTTTTCACTTCCAATGCACTGCACTACTACTACGACGGCTTTATCTGGAAACTCCGAGAGCCGGACACCCGTCAGGACTTGAACATCGCGAGATTTGGAGGGTTAGGCGAGAGAGGCTTCGCGGCAGCTCGAACTTCACTTATGAGAGCCGCAGGCAAAATCAGGTTGCCAAACCAGGGATTGGTTCAGGCCTCCTACCTGAGCATCATAGTAATCGCTCTGGTCACCTTGGAAGCCTGGGCCCCACCTCGTGAGCGCGTTATTCATCAATCGTTGGTGGCTCTTGCGCCTGAAGTTGGGGAGGCGCACTACAACCTGGGAAACGTTCTTTGGAAGGAAGGAAATCTTGAAGGGGCTATTGCGAGCTATCGTGAGGCTCTGGGAAGGTTGTCAGATGCATCGAAAGTGCATAACAACCTTGGAGGAGTCTATTACGAGGCGGGACGACTAGACGAGGCCATTCAGCACTATCAACAGGCGCTGGGGGCATCTCAATCGCGAATCGAGCAGAGGGGTTCGAGTTCGCCACTGATGCCATCTGCGCCCTCGTCTTTGGCGGCGAGTCCATTCATTGCCCATTCAAATCTGGCAGACGCTTTGGCCAGAAAGGGACGGCAGCGCGAGGCTCTGCAACACTATCGACAGGCGTTGGATCTCGATCCCCAGTCAGCCAAGGTTCACGCCAATCTGGGCGCGACGCTAGCTGAGCTTGAAAATTACAAGGAAGGCATCAAAGAGCTTGAACAAGCTTTGAGAATTGACCCCGGCTACATCAATGCACGCTTGAATCTGGCGTCGGTTCTCGTCTCCATCGGTGAGACGGAGCGCGCACGTTCGCACTATCAGCAGATGCTCGAAAGCAGCGACGAACGCGCACGCGCCGCTGCCCGGGCTGCAATTGGTCAGCTATCCGAGTGGAGTCCGCGAGATCGTTGAGCGACAGTTGCGAGCGGAGTCCATCAACAGTGACGCCCAGACCGATTCGTGCTCGTGGTGCTTCGTGGATTGCCTATCTGAAATTACTGTAAGGCCCCGCGTTGCTCCAATCCGTCAGACTCAGACCCTCGGTATCCCAAACCACTTTCCCATTCCTTACAGTTAATACGCAACGCAGCCGTTTGTCTCCAATCAGCTTCCCGTGCCCGGAATCCAGGAACGCAAACTGCCCCTTCTGAAGCTCCAGCACCGCGATGTCGGCGATACCGCCTTCGCTTAGATTGCCTAGCTCAGGGCGGCGAATTGCCTTCGCAGGATTCACTGTGCTGCGTTCGATCACTTGTTCCAGGGTCATCCCGATATTCAGGAACTTGGACATTGTGGTGATCATGTTGGCGCGAGGCAGCATGATGCTGTCTTTGTGAATATCAGTGGAAATCGTATCGGGCAGGAAACCTTGCTCAATGGCTGGGACAGCAATTCGAAACCAGAAGCTGCCGGAGCCATGGCCCACATCGAACAGGATTCCCCGTTTGCGGGCCTCTAACATGTAAGGCTGAATCTTCTTCTGTGCATCGAGCTGTGGCGTCAGGCGGCCATAGAAATGCGTGTGGATGTCGCCCGGGCGCATATGCTTGAGAATGAGCTCGGGGTAGCCGCGTCCGGGCTTGGGATGAAAGTCGACCATGAGAACGGAGTTGCTCAGCTCGGCAGCTTTCACGGCACGATCCACTGCATCCCAAGTAGGCGGCTGGAAGTGGGCTGTCTTGATGCCAACGATGGTTTGCGGATACTTCTTCACCATTCGAGCCGCTGCATCGACGTCCATTTCCTGAACATCGTTCTCTACTTTCTCACCGTACATGACCGGCGCCCACAATGTTGAGGAATGCCAGCAACCGGGTTCGCGATTCGTTGATGACCTGTTTTTGGAACTGCTCAAAATTCTTCCATCCTGAACTTCCTGCATCCACCGCCGTTGTCACTCCGCTCTGCAACGCATTGTGGTCGGGGTTCAGATTTAGCTCCGCTCCTTGCTCATCGAAGTGGGTGTGAATGTCGATGAGTCCCGGCGTAACGTAGTAGTGGCTTAGATCAACAACCAGTTTCGCGTTTGACGACGGCAGATTCTTCGCCGACACGAACTATCTTGTTACCCACGACCGCGATGTCAAAACGTCCGTTGCGCTGATTCTTTGGATCGATGACATGGCCGTTCTTGAGCAACAGGTCATAGATCTGCTGAGCGCTGAGGGGAGAGACGAGGAGCAGCATTAGAACCAGAAGACGAGAGACTCCCGTACCGATCCATCCTGATGTAAACGACCGTCTGTTTGAGTCTTCCGAAAGGGTTCCCCCTCCTTGCATAAGGAGGGGGTTGGGGGGAGGTTTGTTGGCGGATTAACAACGTCACCCTCCTGAAGTCTCCCTTTGTCCAAGGGGGGACGATGGGCTGGGACGGTCGGGCATTCTTCAACAGAGCGCTCCTGCTCGCATGTGTTTTCATGGGATCACCTCGTACTCTCCGGCTGTGTTCCAAAGAGGGAAACCCAATCCGTTCAGATCGGCGACCAGACGGCCATTTCGAATGGTGGCCACACATTCCAGCTTCTGCGTTCCCAGCAGTTTCTTGCTCCAAGCGTCTTTGAACGCAAAGACGCCGGTTTTCAGCTCGAACACCGCAACGTCAGCAACCCTGCCTTCGCCCAGTGTCCCCAGCTCGGGAAATCTCTTGATTGCTCGGCCGGATTGACTGTGGAGCGAGCTACTGCGTCTTGAAGTTTCATGCCCAGATTCATCAACTTGGATATGCAATTGGCCATGTCCGACTGCGGGATCATGATGCTGGAGGAATGCAAGTCCGTGCTGATGGTGTCGGGAGGAAACCCTTGTTTCATCGCTTTCACGGCTACAGGCCAAACAAAACTGCCACCGCCATGGCCAAGATCAAACAGGACGCCCCGTTTCCGCGCTTCGAACATGTAGGGTTGCACTTTGCCCGTGAAACGATCGACCACTTCCAGTTGCCGATCGTTATAGACATGGGTGTGCAAGTCCCCCGGTCTCATCACCCGCAGCAGTTTCTCCCGGCTGGTACGGCCGCTATTGGTGAAGATCTTGTCGTCGACGATCACTGGTGTGTCCGAAAGGCGGCCCGCTTCGACCGCGCGTTCAAGAGCCGTCCAGCCTGGCAGCCCGAAATGGGCGACTTTGATCCCCACAATCTGATTGGGATTCTCTTTTATCTTCGCGGCGGTCTTTGCTGAATCCATGTCTTCCACATTGTCCTCTACCTCGGATCCAAGCATTCCCCGACCGACAATATTGAGGAAAACCAGAACGCGCGTTTTAGAAGGGTCAATGATCTTCTTCTTGAAGTCGTCGAAGGTGCGCCAGCCGGCGCCGCCGGCATCGACGACCGTCGTGGTGCCGGCCAGGAGGGCTGTATCGTCTGGGAAAACAGACCCCGAGTAGCCGTAAACATGGGCGTGTAAATCAATCAAGCCGGGTGTAACGTAGAGCCCCTTCACGTTGAGAACTTTCTTAGCTTGCCCCGCTGGCAAGTTCGGAGCGACGCGGGCAATCCGATCACCCGATATCGCAACGTCCATCACTTGATCGGTCCCGCTTGCCGGATCGATGACGTGGCCGCCCTGTAACAAGATGTCGTACGACTGAGCTGTGGCCGCTCGCACCAAAAAAAGGATGGCCAGCACAATCGCTGGGAGTGCTCGCGCCGCTGTGTCGGCGGCGCTTCATGGTCACTTCGTTATGTGTAAGCAATAACTCCTCCTATTCCTCGAAAGGTTGAGAGTGAATTTCTGCGCGCCAGCAAGGAGAGTTCCACCGAATCTGTTTCTGTTTGGAAACGAGCAAGGCTCCCCTCGGCCCTCTGGGAAGAGGAACTCGTGGGCACAAAAAACCGACGACAACGACGAGCGAGACGTGTTTGAATACGCCTGAGATTCTACCCCAATCTGGCAGGTGAAGAAGAGGAGGAAACGATGTCACAAGCACGCGTTTCGCGTCGGCGTTTTCTGAGGACTGGTTTGGCAGCACCAGTGACGGGCGCTCTGTTGGCCGAAGGCTCTGCAGCGCAGGCGGCTAAACTGGCTCTTCCGCACTCAGCCGGGATTTATCAACGACTGGGAATACGGACCCCGATCAACGCGGTAGGAACCATAACCACGCTCAGTGGGACGCTGATGCCCATCGAAGTGATCCGCGCCATGGAGGAAGCCTCCAAGAACTTCGTCCCAATCCATGAGTTGCAGGAGAAGGTTGGGGAACGGCTGGCTGCGCTCACGGGAGCCGGTGGTGCTTTCGTCACGGCCGGAGCCTCGGCTGCGCTCTGCCTCGCAGCTTGCGCTGTGACGGCCGGCGACGATCGAAAAAAAATGCTGCAGTTGCCAGATCTCACGGGGATGAAGACGGAGATTATTATCCAGAAGATGCATCGAACGCTCTACGACCATGCGTTCAGGATGGTGGGCCTGAAGGTCGTCGAAGTCGAGACTGCAGAACAAATGCGTCGGGCCGTCAATTCGCAAACTGCGGCCATCGCGTTTGTCATGAGTCATCACACGCTGGGCGGCAGCAAACCCTTTGAGACGCGGGTCGATACCTCGCTTGGGTTTGAGGACCGTTATGTGGTTGGTCCCCACGGAGAGGTAGGCTTGGAAGAGGCCCTGGAGATCGCCCACAAAGCCGGGCTACCCTTGATCCTGGACGCCGCCGCAGAGATTCCGCCAGCAGAGAATCTGAGCAAGTTTGTGAAGATGGGGGTTGATCTGGTCGCCTTCAGTGGAGGCAAGAACTTGCGCGGCCCACAATGCAGCGGACTGCTGCTGGGACGCAAGGATCTGGTGAAAAAAGCCTACGCCAACAGCTCTCCAAACGACTACCTGCCGCGCATCGCCAAGGTAGGCAAAGAGGAGATCGTCGGGCTGCTGACGGCAGTCGAAGTTGCTCTGAAGCGAGATTACAAGGCGGAACGACGGGCGTGGTTCTCTACCTTACAACGCGTTGCCGAACGCCTGAAGGAGATCCCGACGGTGAGTACCGGGTTTGTGACCAACAACGACTATAGCCACACCCCCAGGCTTTCGGTGCAGTGGGACGAAGCCCGGATTGGAGTGACACTTGAGCAAATGGTTCGGATGTTGCGCCAAGGAGAGCCCTCCATCGTTGCCAGCGACATGCGGAAGTTTACACCCCCGTGGAAAGGCTTGGGTATCTTCCCCTACAACCTGCTGCCGGGAGAGGAACTGATCGTCGCCGATCGGGTGAAGCAGATTCTGACGAAGAGTGCCTAGTTCGTCATTCCCGCGAAAGGAAGTTACCCCGGCGGATGGAAGTCCGCAGCTTCCAGCAAGTAGGGTGCGTTCGAAGAGGACGCCTCCTGCACACGTCGCAAATGGCTAAGCTGACCCCAGTTTCTTGGCCGACCAGTTCCCGTTTCCGTACTCTCCGAAAGAAACGGCTCCAGACATTTCACTGGCGCCAGCCGTGCCGGTGAACTCATAGACCAGGCGTGCACTCTCATAGGGGAGGACACTGCGAAATGAGATCTTCTCGCCATCGATAGTCCCTGTTACGTCTCCCTTGGTAATACGGCCTGCGTGCTTGCCGCTGATCGCATTGTCTTTGGTTTCAAGCACACACTGGTGGACCACGGAGCCGTTGACGAAGTTAATCGTTAGTTCCCACCGTCCTTCAACGTTGACCGCTGCTGGACGCGATGGTTTCGGTGGCTGCCCTTTGGGCGCGCGGCGAAACACGTTGAGTAGACGTTCGGCCACAACTCGATACTCTTCCTCCTTCATGGCCACCGGACGGATGATGAAGGAGTGTCCCGAGCCTTCCGCGTGTGACATGATTCTCGGCGAACCTTCGAGTAGCTGATGGCCCACTTCCTCCGCCGTCATGCCGATTTGCTGTGGGTCCCAAGCTAGCTCCAAAACTGGGAAGGGGCTGGCGCCGGCGGGAGGTCTGACTTGGGTTTGTATCCCGGGAACCTGAGTGATTACCTTGCTGATGTGGGCATACCAGCCTTCCCATTTCTGGTACTCGGCTTTCAGGTCGACTTTGTTTTTCCAGACTTCAATGGCGGCAAGCATTCCCATCACTTCTTCCTTACCGACTTTCATCGCTCGGCCGAAGCCATGGTGCGGAGAACTGTTCAGCCAAGCTGCCCGGACCAAATCCTTCCGACCCAACAAGAGACCGGCACATTGAGGGCCTCGCAAGAACTTTCCTCCGCTGTATCCGACCAGATCCGCGCCTCGCGAAAGGTAGGGATTAGGCACCACAGGCAGTTCAGCGGCTGCGTCGACTAGAATGGGAATTCCGCGCTTCCGGCCAGCCTCGGCCATCTCCTCCAGACGCACAGCCCCTTTCGCTTCGCCCGTTCCCAGAACCGCAATGAGCGCCGTTCGATCATTCAGCGCGGAGTGAAACTCCTCGCGGGAAGAGACTTCAATGATCTTCAGACCCACGTGTCGAATCGCATGGTCATAAACGTTGCGAGACTGCTTGGGCATGATCACTTCATCTTTCAGCCCCTGCAGGTTCGGCAGCTGCAACATTTTTTCGGGATCAGCGCCAGCCACGCAAGCAGCGGTGGCGTGCACCAAGGCGGCAGCGCAGCCGGAGGTCACAATACCCCATTCACATCCCAGTAATTCCGCCAGTCGATCACCCACTTTCTCCATGAGTTCGTCGAGGTTTACCGGGTAGTGTGAAGCCTCTTCCATGGCCTGCTTCACCTCTGGCCGGCTGAGAGCACCACCGTTGATTGTGTAGGTGGCCGTGAGATTGATGAAAGGACGCACGCCGATGCGGGAGTAGACGTTGCTTCCTGTGGTTTTTGCCGCTGCTGGGGAACTGCCCAGCAGACTCCACGCGGTGGCCATTCCGCCCGCTTGGAAGATTTCTCTTCGGCTTAGCTTCGCAATCGATTTCTTCGCTGCAGGTCGCGTCATATGAGTTCTCCTCTGGAACTCCCCCTTACCAAAGGGGGAAAGAAGGCGAAGGTAAAATCTTGAGAAGATTTCACGCGGTCGTGAAGCTTTCAGGGGGTTGTCGTGACGGGTTTGGGAATCGGACAACTAATTCCTAAACCCCCCTGAAGTCCCCCCTTGTTCAAGGGGGGACGCTGTTTTCATCGAATGTGGCGCCGCAAGGTGGTATACGCGGCATCCTAAAAATCGTGCATCGGCCCCCTTGTGCTCGTTCTCGAACAAGGCCGAGGACGACGACGAGCACGAGGACAATACTCTTATCCTTTCGTCGCTCTGCAGATTGGACCAGCGATTCCTGTCAACCAAGGCCATTTCAAGAAACCTTGGATAGTCTGTTTGCTATCGGCTGGGAAGATATTTCTTCGGGATCAACGCCGCAACGGTTCCGAAATAGGTCACGATCTTGTGTTGCACAACAGTGCCCATCAGCAAGTGTGCCTCCGGTGGAGTCAGTTTGTATTCGCTCGTCAACCACTCAACCATATCTGAGTTTGAGCTGCGTACACCAAAATCTGAATTGCTTTGAAACTCCGGCTGGCTGGCAATCGAGACGATGAAATCGTCGTTTACAAGCCGCGGTATGCTGAGACGCTTGCCTTTGTGCACCTTAACCGTGAACTGGACATCCAGCGAAGTCTCGACGCCATTGCCCAAGCCTTCACCGTCACCCTGCAGAGCATGCCCATCGCCCACGTAGAAGAAGGCCCCCTTATGAAAGACGGGAAAGAAAAGCGTGGCGCCTTCGACAACGTCGTTGTAATCCATGTTGCCACCGTGGTTGGCTGATGGACCCGATGTTTCCACTCGTTCGCCCGGTGGCGCGACGCCGATGCAACCCGAGCATCGGCCTTACTGGAAGATCGAACTTGAATCCCGATCCTTCCAACAATCGGGGACTCGCTGTGCCTTTTTTCAGATCGAGGTCCCACGGAATCAAGTCCGCTCGACCGGGTCGCAATGCGTCCATCTTGTAGAAATTCTTATAGAGGTTGTCGATGGTGGAGGGATTCAGCACGGCTGGGCTCAGGCGGTAGGTGGTATAGCCCCAGTTGCGGTTCAATCGCACCTTATCGAGGTGAACTTCCAAGGCATCCCCATACTCGGCTTCCTCGATATAGAACGGCCCCATAAGAGGATTGCCGCTCTCGGGGTAAACGTAAGGATGCTGGATATGGCGAACGCCGAGGTGGTCCTGCCCTCCGGAATCCCAGGTCCGCGTGACCACGGTATCTCCGGATTTGATCCGAAGCACAGGGTCCTTGAAGGCGGAAAAAACTCGCGAGTGGTGGGTAGGATAAATCTCGTGCGTGGCACTCAGGCTGCTTTGCACCCAAGCAAGCAGAGCTGCGATGACAAGAGTCCCACGAATGCGTACTTTGCAATCCATCATCATCGAGTGCCTCGGCGCCGTGGTTCCGGTCCCGTCAACTCAAGAAGGGCTGTGAGTCTTCAATCAACGTAGGCAATGCAGTCGATCTGTAGCAACTGCCCAGGGCGCCGGAAACCTGTGGAGCCAAAGTAGGAGCGTGCTGGCCGGTTTTTTGGAAAGAACGTGTTGTAAACCTCGTTCATTGGTTCCCAGTTCTTTTCAGGATCGACCAAGGCCACCTGCACTTTGAGGACGTTCTCCAGCGAAGAGCCAGCCTTTTCGAGGGACTCCTTCATGATCTTGAGCGCATCGCCGGTCTGTTCTCGCACATCCCCGGCTTTGGGCCGGCGCTCTGGATACCATCCTCCAATCCCGCCCAGAAACAGTAGGTGACCCGAACGGATTGGACCCTTCGTAGAGTCTTTCTTCGGACTCCAGGAGCCAGGGGTTTGCGCTAGGGCTGTCTCCGCTCCCAGCAGAGCCAAGGCTGTTGTCTGGAACAGGGCACGCCTTGAACGCCCCTTCGATTTTGGGGTGTCTGGATTCTGTGTTTTGTTTGCCATGATGAGACCGGAGTATATTTCAACAATTCCGGGCAGGCAACTGAGGAGTGAACTATTGCTAAGGTGGGTTGGCGACGCTTCAGGTTTGCAGGTCTTTGTTGGAAACTAAGGCCAAGAGGCGTCCGTTCTTGATTGATCGCCTCTTGACCTTGTTACTCGATTGCCCGATTCTCAATTGGCCGGTTTCACCGTTCCTCCCAGGCTAGCCATGACCGCTGCATAGTCGTTGTAAAGAGTGGTATACAGTGCCGGTGTGATCTCTGGCTTCTTCCCCTTCGCCAGGTTACCAATCTTGATGTAGAACGCGTCCATCTGATTGATGGCTGTTGGCAAGTCCGCTGGCTGTTGTAGGAGCGCCTTCTCGGCATTCGCTAGGTGGCTGAGCAGACTTTTGTAGCTGCTATTGCTGGAATCGCTGGTGCTGGCGGCCAAGAGACCACCGTTTCCTGCACCTATGTTGACGTCTGTCCGAGTGATTTCGATCAGCATCAACGCCGAGGCCGACATTACCGTAAAGGCACCCGACAGTGTTGCAGACTGTCCGTCCGGGTTGGTCACCGTCAGATCACGTCCACCTGGCGTAGCGGTCAAAGAAACATTCATCTTCGCCTTCATACTTGTCGGTGAAACGAATGCCACATCTGTCACTGTCACTCCTGTTCCGCTGAGCGCCAGTACAGCCCCACTTTGAAATCCGGAGCCAGTCAACTCTACATCTGCGCTCTGAGTCTGCATTCCCGCACCCGGAATCAGACTCAGCATCGCGGGCGGAGGAACAGGGATGGAAAGCTCCAGGGATGAAAAGAAAATATCTCGTTGCGTACCGGTACCAATGCCAGTCGGCAGGGACTCTCCCCAGTAGACAGACAACATTGCATCGGTGGCGGCGACTCTTGGAGCGCGCGAGAGAACAGCGATAGTTTCGGAGACGTTTTTTAGCTGGCTTGGGTCAAAGCTGACGCCAGAATCCACCGAGGTCTTCAGATAGATGTCGAACTTGTTGCTTTCGGCCCCGGGAGGTACGTCAGCCCAGGCCACATAGACGTTATTTCCACGCGCTGTCACTACTGGGTCCACGCTGCCTGTCGCGTTGTTCGAGAGGTTGAGGGTTGGCTCAAACGAGTCGCCCGCATCAGCTGATCTGACAAACAGAATGTCATCATTCCCGAGAGTCCTATCAGTCCAGGCCAGCCAAACCTTCGTCCCATCGGCCGTCATCGTTGGAAACAGGGAAAGACCGGTGTTGTTGGAAACGTTCTTTACCGCGTCAAACGCCACACCCCCGTCAGTGGACCGGCGAAAGAGAATGTCATTCAAGTTTCCTGCTACTGGCTCCGACCAGGCAACATAGACGCTATTTCCGCTGGCAGCGACTACGGGATCGATCGAATTCGGGGAAGCCGATACATTCTGCGAGCCAAGAAACGTGGCGCCGTAATTGCCAAAGCGGGCCATAAAGGAACCGTCAGCGCCTCCTCGCCAAACCATGTAGAGGTTCTCTCCCGCCGCTGCTAGCCAGCCAGAAGAACCAAGCTGCAGTCCGAAAGCTGTTGTCAAATTGGTTTTTGGCAGGAACGACTGACCGCCATTCTCGGAGTGGGCCAGAAATGTCCCACCGGTATCCCTGAACGTAATGTAGATGTGTTGCCCACTGGCAGCAATCCGCGGATTCGACGACGCACTGGGACTTAAGGAAATGTTCTGCGGAGCTTCGAAGGTCGCACCGCCATTCAGGGACCGAGCGAAATAGACATCGAAATTGGGTGGAACGGCACCACTCTCGACGTCTCTCCAGACGAGGTAAACATTCGACCCGCTCGCAGCAACCTGCTGATCTGAGGTATCCGTCGGTGTGCTAACAAGAGGAGCGGGAGTGGAAAACGCTGCTTTGGTCTGCGGAACGGATGCCAACAAAAGAGCCGCAACACAGAGAAAGCTGCTGACGGCCTTCGACTGGCCGAGTTTCATCAGAGTGCAAGGGATTCTCATAAGGTGATTCTCCTTGAGTGTAAGGGGGGGCCAATTTGGCCCGGTCAGTTTCCAACTCTGAAAGCATGCAATGCAGAAGACCGTGCGACGATGAAGACATGAACAGCACCGGGCTCTTTGCAGTTCGTGCGCCAGTCCCCTCCAATGTTGAGCCATCTGAAGGTGAAGGCATGCAGCGTCAACGAATTGCGGTAAGGGCCACAGTTCCTGGCGGGAGCGCAACAAGCTGGATCAAAGTTTCGTGAAATCACGCTCATGAAACTGACTTTGGCTGAGAGGGACTGCTGAGGCAGCAGAGGTTAGCGGTCGGAATCCGGCGGATTCAGAGCTGCTGGAGTGCTGCTGGGACAACTTTGTGCTAGCCAATTTGCGGACTTCACTCTCGCGAGCTCACAATCGAGCCTGCGAATATCACAGCAGCTTTGCCAGACTGAAAGGAGGTCGCGACCGAGCGTTGCCGTGACGCCGCAAGAAGCCTGACAAAGCAAGAGTTCCCACTCCTGAACTTGACTGTGCAGGGTCTGAAACCAGAGGGGCTGAGGAAGCGCAAGATTGTTCTGGGCGGGCTGTCGTTCCAAGGCCTGTAGATTTAGATTTGGTGGACCTAACGTTGCCAATCTGGCCCTCGAACAGCAGAATCACAGGCTTAGAGAACCCTAGAACAGATGTGGTGTAGTTCTGACGGTGATTGTCATGATTCCCGACAAAAATTCTCAGTTTTCAAGGCCGATGTGCCTAGCGCAGTGGAACAATTCTGAAACTTGACACAGCGGCTTGATGTGCTGAATAAGGGTTCGCATAGAGTTCATCCCAGGCGGAGATTTCTTGCGGATTTGGCTACGCCGGGTCAGGAGGGATATGAGGGCACAATGCTGGAGAATGGCTCATCCAGCGACTGTATCGCTGATGACGTTCATGAGAACGAGCTCAAGCCGATGTGTAGGAATTCTCGGCTCTCTGTTGTTGATTTGCTCTCTAGTCGCTTGCTCGAAGCCCAAGCCAATGAATCATTTTGCGAACCTCCGCCAGGAGTATCTCGATGGCTTGCTTTTGGCCAAACCGCATTTGGCAACGTTCATGGGCGATCACCGCTTCGACGATCGTTGGCCCGACTATTCGGCGCGCGGCATCGAACTCCGTGAGCGTGTTCTCCAGCAGCAGAAGCTGCGGCTGGCATCGGTTGACAAGAGCCGGTTGCCACTGGAAGAGCAAATCGACCGGGACATCCTTTCCGATGGCATAGAGCTTGAGTTGCTCTACTTGCGTGAGATTCGGGAATGGGAACGCGACCCGCGATTGCAAGACACCTTTCCTTACTACGATCCTCGTGAAATCGTCGCAACACGAATCTCCGATATTTTGCACGGTGATTTTGCCTCTGCTGAAGCTCGTCTTCGCAATCTGGCGTCGCTCATGAAGGGATTGCCGGAGTTTCTTCAACAGAAGCAAAGCCAATTGGGGAATCCGGCGCGTCTGTATACCGAGCAGGCGATTGACGACAATCGTGGCCGCTTGGAACTCTTTCAGAATGACGTGGCCGAGTTTGGGCGGACGGCTGGAGTTTCGGCCGCTCTGCGAGACGAAGCCGAAGCAGCGCGACAGTCAGCATTGACGGCTCTGGAGGCGTATCAGCGTTTTTTGGAGCAGGATCTTCTGCCTAGGAGCAGCGGCGACTGGCGTTTAGGTGCCGATCTGTTTCGCAAGAAATTTCAGCTCGGCGCTTCAGACGACGGCGACACCAGAGGTACTAGCGACGAAGGCCAGGCAGGCTTTCCAACGTGCCCGACAGGAGCTCTTCACGGTTGCCACGGCCTTGCATGGTGAGCTGTTTCCAGGGAAGCCAGCAGCAGCGACCGGCGTAACGACGGAGGCCCAAAGCCGGCTAATCCGTCTGGTCAAGGACGAGTTGTCGAAGGATCATCCTTCGGCGGCCGGACTGGTTGATGCCCATAGAAAAAATCTCGACGACTTTCGCCGCTTTATTGTCGAGCACGACTTGATTGCACTTCCACCCGCTGAAACTTTGATTGTACGTGAGATGCCGCCCTTCAAGCGAGGTGCTGCAGCAGCCGAATATCTTGCTCCCGGTGTATTGGAACGACGGGAAAGTGGACGGCCACCTATTTTGTGGATCCCATTGACCCGACCTGGGACGCAGCTCGCATTGAATCCATCCTCCGGGGAAACAACAACTACGAGGTACAGCTCACCGCAATGCACGAAGCGTATCCGGGGCATCATACGCAGTTCTACCTGGCAAGACAGAATCTGAGTCCCTTGCGCGCAGTGCTTTGGAACGCACCGTTCGTTGAAGGGTGGGCCGTCTATGGTGAGAATCTGATGACGCAGTTGGGCTACGGCGGCGCGAAGAATAGCTCGCTACCGTTTCTTCGCGCTGCGGGGCGATATGATCGTGGCGACCAACGCTCTCATTGATGCGCAACTCCACAGTGGGCAAATGAGCGAAGCCGAGGCCGTGCGCTTCATGGTGGAAGAGGGGTTTCAGGAGCAAGCGCAGGCAGAGAAAAAGCTGCGTCGTGCGAAGCTGGATACAACCCAGCTATCGCAGTATTTCCTCGGTCTGGACGAGATCCTGCAGCTCGAAGGCGAGGTCAAAGCTCGCGCTGGCGCGAATTTCCGTCAACGTGAGTTCAATGACAAACTAACAGGACATGGCTCGATTGCTGTCAAACATCTGCGCCGGTATTTCTTCTGAAACGTGATGCGTGAGACATACGTAAAACGTGAGGAGTGATACGCGATGATGTTAGAAGGAACTGTTACGTTTCACGCGTCACGTCCTCACGTTTCACCATGTATTCTGCGCCCAGCCAGCCGTCTCTGTTGTAGAATGCACGCTTTCAAATCTCAGAAGAGGACGTGCCCAATCTGATGGCGAAACCCAAAGTGCTGCTCTTTGAAAAGATTCACCGCAAGGGAATTGAGTATCTGGAAAAAGAGGGTTGCGAGATCCTGTTTCCGGAGGCCATCACCGAGGAGGCTTTGCTAAAGGTGGCGCCAGTAGCTGAGGGGATCGTGTTCCGCACGCGGGGCTATCTCAGCCGGAGGCTGATGGAAGCGGCGCCCAATCTCAAGGTTGTCGGGCGGCACGGCGTTGGGCTCGATAACCTGGATATGGAGGCAGCAACGGAGTTGGGGATTTGGGTGGTTAGCACACCCGAGGCAAACTCCCAGTCGGTCGCCGAGCTCGTGCTCTTGCTGGCATTGTCGCTGGCTCGCCAGGCGCCACAGACGGTACGGGCGCTGAAGGAGCACCGCTGGGAGGATCGTAACCGGTACGTTGGCCAGGAAATTCTGGGCAAGACCATTGGCATTGTTGGTTTGGGCCGCGTCGGGTCATCGATCGCCCGCATTTGGCACCGTGCCTTCGGCTCCCCTGTTCTGTTTCGCGATATTGTTCCGAAGCCCGAATGGGAGCAGGCACTCGGCGCCCGGCCCGTGTCGCTGGATGAACTGTTGAAAACGGCTGACTATGTCTCGCTGAACGTGCCACTGAAAGCTGACACCCGCGGCATGATTGGTGAGCGCGAGATTTCGCTGATGAAGAAGTCGGCTTTCATCATCAATGCCGCTCGAGGGCCCGTGTGGCAAGAGAAGGCCGTTTTCAAGGCGTTGCGCGAGAATTGGATTGCCGGTGCAGCCGCTGATGTCTTTGAAGAGGAACCAACCGCGCAAGATAATCCGCTGCTGAGTTTGGAAAACTTCATCGGGACACCCCACGTGGCGGCGCATACTCAAGATGCGATGCAGCGGATGGCAATGGTGGTCGAAGACATCGTGGCTGTGATTCGAGGCAAGGCACCTAAGTATCCCGCAAACCAGCCGAAGTCTGCTCGGCAGATGGTATAGATGAGCTGACGTCGGTTTCTCGAAAGCGGCGAGCCGGCAAAGTTGTTGCAAACCGTCGGAGTCTGCCTCCCTCTTCTGAAGTCGCTAACTGAAAGTGGTCAACACCGAATTCAAGGAGACGAATCTTAAATGAAGAAAGCATTTCAGTTTATGGATAAACGGTTCGAATTGGAGATGGGTGGCGTTGCAGAGGCGGAGGGCGATTTTCAGAAATGTGGCGGGACCGTCGTTCACCAAGACCAAGCCCACAAGGGTGTTTTCAAACTGACTAAGGTTGCCTGGGAGACTGTCAACCGGAAAGCGCAGGAAAGCGCGCGGCCCTTGGAGGAAAAGTTGGCCGAAGGGTGTGTGGATGTTTTGCGTGCCGAACTCTATATCCGGCCCATTCCGGACGGGTTTTCATACGTAGTTGACCATCGCTTCTTCGATAAACCGCCCGGGTACTGAACCGTCGCGGGCATAGCTCCGTCAAACGGAAGCTGTGGGATGCGGAAAGTCGCGCGCGCTCTCAGTCCTCAGCGGCATCGCAGCCGGAACTACGAGGGCATTTGGGAGATTCGGCACTAGACTCCCGACGCCCGCTATCAACAGTTGCTGCCAAGGCGTTCGACTCTCAGACACATCATGAGCAACGGCAGGAAGAATGTCAGGCATCTCACGCTGAACCGACGGCAAGCATTGCTGAGCACGGCGTCAGTCTTGGCTGGAGGAGTTGCCTGTAGCCAACCTCGCACGCGCCAGGCCGAGCATGACGAACCGCCTTACAACGCCCTTGGCGAGCGGGTTGGTGAGGTCACGGATCGTTCGGCGATTGTCCACACGCGCTTGACCGCAGCTTCGGCGCGAAACGAGCGGGGTTATTCCTTTCCAATCTGGACCCACAACCTGAGTCGCGAACAGCGGCTGGAGGCCCGAGTCCCCAGTGGGATGTCTGTTGCAGAACTCGAAGGAGCGTGTCCTGGAAAGGCAGGCAAGGTTCGGCTTCATTACTCAGAGCGAGCGGATCTCGGCGACGCAACAACATCCGATTGGGCTGAAGTCACCGCAGCCACGGACTTCACTCACCCGTTTGTACTGGATGGGCTGCAGCCTGGCACGGCCTATTCGTATGCAATCGAAACGAGGTCGCTCTCGGGAAAAGAGATACGTCGCGGAAACACTGGGAGGTTCCGCACTGCGCCGCCTTCGAATCGCTGGCAACCCATTCGATTTGCCGCAATCACCTGTCAGGACTACGCCTGCCGCGACCATCGAGGCGGCTTTAAGACCTACGAGTCAATAATGCGATCGTCTCCTGCCTTTCTCGTTTCAACGGGAGACAATGTCTATTACGACATCGACCTGCCGATAGCCACCAGCGTCGAGTTAGCACGGTACCACTGGCATCGCATGTACTCTCAGCCGCTGCTCAGAGAACTTTTCAGGACCACTCCCGGCTACTGGTTGAAAGACGATCACGACAGCTTTGAAGATGACGGCTGGCAAACGCGCCAGGCACTGCGTGTGGCGCCCATGACCTGGCAAGACCTGTCTCCTGTGTTTCTGGAGCAGGTACCGATTGGCAAGAAGACCTATCGGAGCTTTCGCTGGGGCAAAGGACTGGAAATCTGGCTGGTAGAGACTCGCGATTTTCGCTCTCCCAATCCCGATCCTGACGGACCAGGCAAGTCGATCTGGGGAACCGAACAAAAGGCGTGGCTCAAGAAAAGCTTACTTGCCAGCGATGCAAACTTCCGGGTTCTCATCAGCCCAGACTGCATTGTGGGACCCGGAGGAGAACCCGGTCGCGCTCATTTCGAGCTTCCTGAAGGAGGCGCAGACAGCCAGGGTGACGGCGGCTTTGCCCACGAAGGGCGGGAATTCATGCATTGGGTGCGGGAGAACAGGCTTGACAACTTGGTGGTAGTCAACGGTGACCGGCATTGGCAGTATCACTCCGTGGATCCTGAAACAAGGCTGCACGAGTTTTCCTGCGGGGCGGTCTCGGATTCGCACGCTTCTCATTTCCCCTATGATCCGAAGTACCATCGATTCCTGCGGATCAAGGGAGGCTTCATCACCGTTTCTGTGGAAGGAACAGACGCAAGGCCGAAATTGTTGGTCCAGCACCACGACGTGGAAGGGCAGGTTGTCCACCAGGCAGTATTCAGCCGCTGAACAGTGGAGAGCTGTGAAAAAGTCTCCCCCAAAAACGCACATCGAAGCTCTGCGAGAGTTTCAGGAGGAAGCATGGGACAACACTTTGCACGTTTGCCCTTCGGGCGAAGGAGCTTCCTCGAGATGGCATGTGGGTGCCTTCTGATACCTGGCCCTCTGCCCGATCACTTTGTCCAGGCCAGTGTGAAAGCACCGAAAGGGAAAAGCTTGCACGAAGCGAAAAGCTCAAAAATCAAGATTGCCCAAATCAAAGTGGTACCTGAAAAGGGCCAGCTCGAACCGAATCATCGTCTACTTATGGAGGTTCTCGGCGACGTTGCCAAAGTGCCAGACCTTGACGTGGTGATCACCCCAGAAGGGTTCCTGGATGGGTACGTTTCCACCGAAGAAAATGTAACAGCCAACGACATGGCACGCTACGCGGTTGATGTAAAGACTTCCTCGTACGTGCAAGTGGTCACAGCGTGGGCGAAACAACAGCGATCCTGGTTCGTTTTAGGTTGCACGCGACTTGAGAATGCTTGTGCTTACAACACCGCCCTTATCATCAACAGAGAGGGTCGGATGGTTGGAACTTATGACAAGCTGCACCTCCAGCAGCATGACCACAAGTACACACCAGGGGGGCACCTCAGTGTCTACGATTCGGATTTCGGTCTGTTTGGCGTCATGATTTGTGCCGATCGCCGTTGGCCTGAAACGGTGCGCACCCTGGCACTGAAGGGAGCGCGCGTGATTCTCAATCCAACTTGGGGCATGCACAACGATCTGAACCTGGCGATGATGCGGACGCGGGCCTACGAAAGCGAGCTGTTCATTGCCTTTACCCATCCCAAACAGGCACTCATTACCGGTCCAGAAGGTCAGGTAATCACTAATGATGAGAATCCCGAACATCGCTATGTCGTAAGCCATGTCGATCTCTCCGCTGTCGATGCCCGGAGAAGCTCATCGTCGGGTCACCTCAAGGATCGCCGTCCTGACTTGTATAAACCTTGAGGACTCTCCCGGTGGAGGGCACAGTGATGCCGTGAGCAGGATCAGAGCCCTTCGTGATGGGCTTGCCCGCGATCATCACGATCCCGACATCAGAAAAAGAGTGACCATGCAGACTCTGACTTTTAAGTTTTGTGAAGTGCGGCTCTGGCTTTTGGTTGCTGGCCTGTGGTTAGCCTGCTCGCTTCCGGCTCTGTCTGCATTCGCGCAAACGGGGACACTGCCGGCTGGTTTGAATCTCAATGATCCGCAACTCATCGCACGGGGGAGCACACTCTTTGCGCAGAGCTGCTCCGTCGGCTATTGCCACGGCGTTGCCGGTAAAGCGGGCCGGGGGCCACGACTGCGAGGGCGAGAATGGGACAAGAACTATCTGTTTAGGGTGACTTTCGAAGGAATCCCCAACTCGTCGATGCCCGCATGGAAAGACCGTTTGACCGCCGAGGAGATCGGCGCAATCGTGGCGTACGTTTTGACGCTTTCGAAGCTAACTTCGGACAGTGCAGAGGTCAGTATCCCTGCCGCCCCAGCCGGGGGAGTGCCCATCCCTGCATCGGAGGCAACTCCATCAGCAAAAACTGAGCTGTCCCAAGCCGATGGGATTTTTGGCAGCTCCGAAAAAGGCAAAGCGCTCTTTTTTGATTCCAGCAACGACTGGCATTGCGGAGCCTGTCACAAAATTGGCGGAACGGGCGCCAGCGTGGGTCCGGAACTCAACGGAGTTCGGTCGAAGGCCGTCAAGGATCTCTTCATCGACATCGTGCTGCCCTCCGCGCATCTCTCTCCCGAGAGACCGTTCCTGAACGTCACCACCAAGAACGGCGAGCAGATCCAGGGCGTCAAAAGTGAGGAAAGCTCCACGCATATCAAGCTCTACGACGTTGGGAGCCTGCCTGCCGTGATGAGAAATTTGCCGAAAGAGCAAATTCAGAAACTGGACATCCAGAACCGCTCAGCCATGCCGGCGAGGTATGGAGAGATGTACACCGTCAAGCAATTGCTCGACATCATCGCGTTTCTGAAAGCTAGTGGAAGCGGACCTGCCCAAGCTGTGAGCCTGAACGATCTTCGGTAGCAACTGCGATTGCCGATCGCTCCCTGCGATCATCGTCTGGGAGGGCGCCGAGCCGAGTTGCCCAGCATCTCAGGAAGGCTCGGCAGGAGCCTCGCCCTCCCCCAGACTGTCGTCCCTGATTTGGAGTTCCGGAGCCCTCCATGCCCAACGAGACTGCTTTCGAAATGGCCACTTCCAGCATTCGCTTCGGGAGTGGTGTGACGGCTGAGGTCGGAATGGACCTGGCAGAGTTGAAGGCTCGGAACGTGATGGTGGTCGCGGATCCAAACTTGCGCCTTCTACTGCCGGTGACTGCGGTGCTTGAATCCTTGGAGACGAATGGCGTGCCCTTCACGCTCTTCGACGCCGTCTCCGTCGAGCCTACCGATGAATCGTTTCAGGAGGCGATCCGCTTTGCGACCGAAGGAGGATTTGACGCTTTCGTTGCGGTTGGAGGCGGTTCGACAATCGACACGGCCAAGGCCGCCAATCTCTATTCGACCTTTCCCGCTGAGTTCCTGGACTACGTTAATCCTCCCATCGGCAAAGGCCTGCCGGTACCCGGTGCGCTCAAGCCACTGATTGCCGTCCCGACCACGGCCGGCACTGGTAGCGAAACCACTGGCGTGGCCATTTTCGATCATGCCGGCCTGCACGCCAAGACCGGCATCGCCCACAGGCGGCTGAAACCGACGCTTGGACTCATCGATCCCGAAAACACCCGGTCACAACCGGCAGCCGTGGCCGCTTCGGCTGGTCTGGACGTACTCAGCCACGCGCTGGAATCGTACACGGCCATTCCATTCTTGCAGCGACCCCATCCAGGTCGTCCCATTTTGCGACCTGCCTACCAAGGTTCAAACCCCATCAGTGACCTTTGGTCTCTGGAAGCTTTGCGGCTCGTGGCACGTTATCTGGTACGCGCAGTTGAAAATCCGTCAGATGACGAAGCTCGTTCCAGCATGCTATTGGCTGCTTCTTACGCGGGCGTTGGTTTCGGTAACGCGGGAGTTCATCTGCCTCATGGCATGTCCTACCCGGTTTCAGGCATGGTTCGCGGTTTTCGTCCGGAAGGATACGCTGTGGATCATCCCATGATTCCTCACGGCATGTCGGTTATCCTCAACGCCCCGGCTGTCTTCCGTTTTTCTGCGTTGGCATGCCCTCAAAGGCATCTTGACGCAGCGGCGATTCTAGGAGCCGACGTTTCGCGAGCCAAGCTTCAGGATGCCGGTCAGATCCTGGCCGACCGAATCATCGACACCATGAAGAACCTGCACGTGCCCAATGGCCTTCGAGCCGTGGGCTATTCTCGCGGCGACATTCCAGCTCTTGTCAAAGGGACCGTGCCCCAGCATCGCGTCACCAAGCTCTCGCCGCGCCCGGCCTCAGAAGAGGATCTCGCTCGGCTTTTTGAAGACGCGATGGAGTATTGGTAAACGACGCTCGATGAAACGGAGCCAGGCGGTGCCGAGCATCGATCGGCGTGCCTTCGATCTTGGAACGTCGAGCTGCGTCGCCCGTGCTTCATCCTGGCTGAAGATAGCCCTAAACTGATTCCATCCTCACAGATTCTCATCCCCAGCCCCAGCCGCTAAGCGCAAGTCAAGTTTTGGGTTCGACGCGCATCCTCTTCCTCCAAGGCTTTTCGGAATCAAATTCACTTTTCGGCGCTATAATTAGACTACGGGCGATTTCCTTGGCTTGGCTGATTGGAACTGTTCTTCCCGATTCAAATCATTCCAGCCACAGCACCATGGTGCGAAGAGCTTTGTTGGGAAAGGAGGGGTCATGAAAACGGTCACTTTGCTTTTGGCGTTCTGTCTGATTTGGATTCTCCCCGTTGCCGCAGGCAGGGAAAAGGTGACCACGACGCCCCCTGAGAAAATTGCGGAAGCGGGTCAGATCGCGAAACGCGCTGACTCGATGCTAGCCCGGAAATACTTTGAGGATGCGGCACTCGAGTATCAGAAGGCCCTGGCCATCACGCCGCGCGACCACGTAATGCAGAACAAGTTGGGAATAGCATACCACCAGTTGCAGAACCTCGAGATGGCGAAGAAACAGTATGACCGGGCTCGCAAGATCAATCCGAAGTACCACGAAGCTTGGAATAATCTTGGGACGGTGAATTACAGCCTGAAAAAGTATAAGCGGGCGGTGAAGGACTACAGAAAAGCGCTGGAGATTAATCCAGAGTCTGCGACCACCCATCACAATTTGGGCGCAGCATACTTTGCGATGAAGAAGTATGAGGAAGGATTTACCTCGTACGCGGAAGCTTTTCGGTTGGATCCCACCATCCTCGACCGGATCTCAACGCGCGGCACTATCATCCGCACTGCCGAAGTCAACCAGGGGATTCAAAATTTCTATCTGGCCAAGCTGTTTATCACCAATGGGCAGCCTGAGAAGGCGTTGACTTATTTGTTGAAGGCCTTGGAGACCGGGTTCAATGACTATGAAAAGATTACGAAGGATCCCGTTTTCAAGGTACTGGCGCAGGATGAACGACTGACCCGCATGATTTCACAGAAAAATGATCCCGCACCATAGGTTGGCTGAAGTCCTGGATAGTCAGGGCTTGAGTCACACAATTGCTTCATTCCACCATCATCAAATCGACATCAATATTCTCCTCTCGCTCTATCTCATCTAACTGCTGACGCAGACGGCCAATGTTCAGCCCCGGTGGCACCGAGAGCAACGCCTCCATCCGAAAGATGGGTGTACCGCTGACAGGCGCCAGATAGGTCTTCGTTTCCATCGACTCAATATTGATGTTCAGCTGGCTCAAGAGTCCGCTAAGTCTGTGCACGACCCCGGGGTGATCCAGGCAAGAGGCTGTGATCCGATACGGCAAGCTCTGCCCGGATGCTTTCTTCGCCGCGGGTTTTCTCACAGAGATGTTCAGCCCGGTCAGTATGCCTAGCTCGTTATAAGCATTTGCCACTTTCAGCAAGTTGCCGCCGTCGCCGGAAATCAGCAGGATCAGGGCAAACTCGCCGCAAAAAACGGCCATCTTGCTGTCCTCAATGTTGCATCCGCGCTCCACGATGAACTGGGAAATCTTCTCGACGAGGCCGACTTGGTCGGGGCCCACCGCCGTTAGAATCAGATTGTCTTTGTCGGGCATTTTCATTTCCTTTCGCACGTGCGGATTCGAAAGTGACCCCGGCGCGAGCGGGGTCTGAGGTTGCGAGATAGTAGGAAATTTCTGCTAGACTGAGGTCGCGCCGTCGGTGATGCGCTTTGGCTATTCTCAAAGGAGGCATTCCTCGTGAAATCAGTACGCATCATACCCGTTCTTGTACTTCTCGCAGCCAGCGTTTCTTCGATTCAGGGTCAAACAAAAGAAGCCGATCGCCTCGGCGCGGCTGCCACTGCCTTCCAGGAAATCATGGACACTCCTGACAGCTCCGTACCCGTGGATCTGCTGGAACGCAGTGAGTGTATCGCCATTATTCCATCAATGAAAAAGGGAGGCTTTATTCTCGGAGGACGTTACGGCAAGGGCGTCGTGAGTTGCCGTCAGAATGATGGCAAGGGGCCTTGGGGGCCGCCCGCGATGATAGCTCTGGGCGGTGGCAGCTTTGGCTTGCAGATTGGGGTTGCCGCCGTCGACGTGGTGATGCTGGTGATGCACCGCGACGGCATCGATAGCCTCTTG
This sequence comes from uncultured Acidimicrobiia bacterium, assembly GCA_963791795.1. GTDB lineage: Bacteria > Acidobacteriota > Terriglobia > Versatilivoradales > Versatilivoraceae > VFZK01. Next base: position 377,907 of record CAWBTP010000005.1, on the reverse strand, counting down.
AGGAACAAGTTCACCATCGGTGGAGACGCATCTGCAGCGGCGGGGCCTGTTGGCCGGGCCGGCACGGCCGAGACCGATGCATACATGAAAGCGAAGATTCTCAGTTACTCCCGGAGTCGCGGCGCTTTTGCCGGCCTGGAGTTGAAAGGTGCAGTATTGCAGCAAGACCGGGATGGAAACCAGAACCTCTATGGAAAGCCAGTTGGTGCTAAGGATCTGTTGATCTCAGCGCAAGAGCCCATCCCGAACGATGCGAAACCTTTGATTGACGTAATGACGAAGTATTCCCCGGCTCGCAACCGCAAGGCACTTTAGATGCAGTGATGTGTGGTGAGTGACGAGTAATGAGTAATGAGTGATGAGACTGGCATTGTCACTGAACTCCCTGTAGGGACGGCCCGCAAGCGGGAGATGCAGAAGCTTGTTGACCAGCTAGGACGTGACGAGCGGCAGATTGCTGAAGGCGGCGGGCGTTCGGCCATTGAACGACAGCATGAGAAGGGCCGGCTGACCGCAAGGGAGCGAATCGCGCAGCTCATTGATCAAGACTCTGAATTGCTCGAGCTCGGTATTTATGCGGCCTTTCAGATGTACGCGGAATGGGGTGGTGCGCCTGCGGCAGGCGTGGTGACGGGCGTTGGCAAGGTTTGTGGACGCGACTTCATGATCATTGCCAATGATGCAACCGTCAAGGCCGGTTCGTTTTTCCCGATGACGGCCAAGAAGGTGCTTCGAGCGCAGCAGATCGCCCTGGAGAACCACATCCCGACGTTGTATCTAGTGGACTCTGCCGGCATTTTCCTTCCTCTGCAGGAAGACGTATTTCCCGATACAGACGATTTCGGACGGGTCTTCTACAACAACGCAATTATGTCTGCGCGCGGCATTCCACAGATTACCGCCATCATGGGGTCTTGTGTCGCTGGCGGCGCCTACCTTCCTGTGATGTGTGACAAGCTGCTGATGACTGAGGGCAGCGGCCTCTTTCTGGCGGGCCCCGCTCTGGTTAAGGCCGCGGTTGGCCAGAAGATTTCTGCGGAGGAATTAGGCGGCGCCGAGGTGCACGCCAGCATTAGCGGGACGATTGACTTCAAGGAAAAGGACGATGCGAGTTGCGTTCGCCGTATTCGCGAACTGGTAGACAAAATGGGTGAGCGGTCCCGGGCGCCATTCGATCGCCGGGAAACGGTCGAACCTCGCAGGGACGCGTCTGATATCAACCGTTTATTTGCAGCCAGCCCTCAAGAGGAATACGACATGCGGCAGATCATTGCCTGCATCGTGGATGGCAGCGAGTTTACGGAGTACAAGGCAGAGTACGGGCAAACGCTTCTCACCGGCTATGCGCGCGTAGGCGGGTTCGCCGTGGGCATCGTGGCCAATCAAAAGGTGCATGTTCGAGAAAAGGGCAAGCGATTCGAGTTTGGCGGTGTCATCTACACTGAAAGCGCCAACAAAGCCGCCCGCTTCATTCTCGACTGCAATCAGAATCTCATCCCCCTTCTGTTCTTGCACGATGTGAATGGCTTCATGGTCGGCCGCGATGCCGAGCACAGCGGCATCATCAAAGCAGGCGCAAAGATGGTGATGGCGGTCTCAAATAGCGTCGTGCCCAAGATCACGGTGATTCTCGGTGGCAGCTTCGGCGCGGGGCACTATGCCATGTGCGGCAAGGCCTACTCGCCCCGGTTCCTTTATGCCTGGCCGACGGCACGCTATGCTGTGATGGGCGGCGACCAGGCTGCTGGAACACTGGTGGATATCAAAATCAAGCAACTGGAGCGTTCGGGCAAGGTGCTGAGCGAAGACGACAAAAAAGAGCTGTTCACGTCGGTGAAAGAGACCTACGAGCAGCAGACCGATCCCCGCTATGGTGCTGCCAGGCTTTGGGTCGACAAGATCATCGACCCTGTGACAACCCGTCAAGTCCTGATTCGGAGCCTGGAACTGGCCGCGCTAAATCCTGAAGTGCCGAAGTTTAGCGTCGGGTTGTTGCAGACCTGACTTCTTCTCCTGGACATCAGTTCTAATCCATCGACGATTCCGGGAACTGCGGTCTAGAATCTGTTCATGCCAGAATCAGTCACGCTCGTTGAGTGTCCCCGTGATGCCTTCCAGGGTCTGCAGCACTTCATCCCGACTGAAACCAAGATCGACTACCTTCTGTCACTGATCGACGCTGGGTTCACAGAGATCGATTTTGGGAGCTTCGTTTCCGCCAAAGCTGTTCCCCAGATGCAGGACACGCGGCAAGTGTTGGAGGGTGTCCGGCCGCGGCTGGGGCAGACCAGGCTGATTGCAATCGTTCCAAACCTGAAGGGCTTGGACGCAGCAATCGAAGCTCGAGACATTCGATTTGCCGGCTATGCCTTTTCCGTTTCCGAGACGTTTCAACAACGCAACTTTCGACAGACGCGAGACCAAGCCTGGGCAATCACGCGCGAGTTGCTGAACCGCGCGCGAGCGAATGGTATGGAGCTGGTTGTGTACCTCTCCATGGCCTTTGGCAATCCCTATGGGGATCCTTGGTCGCCAGGCTGTCTCCTCTTGATCGTCGAGAAGCTCATCGAGACTGGTGTCCGGAGAATCTTGCTGGCCGACACAGTAGGCTTGGCTGCGCCGCAGACGGTTCATGAAGTTTTTTCGGCCTGCCGCAAACATTCTCGGGACCTCGAAATGGGAGTGCATCTGCATGCCCGTCCCGACCGATGGGAAGGAGTCGTGATGGCTGCGTACTCGGCAGGCTGCCGCCGCTTCGATGGCGCGCTACGTGGCATGGGTGGGTGCCCGTTTGCGGAAGATCACTTGGTCGGCAACATTCCGACCGAAAGAATGGTTCACCGCTTTGCGCGCATGGGATTGACGATGGATGTCACCGAAGAGTCTGTTCAGCCGGCGCTGAGCAAGGCGCACAAGATCCTTTCCAGCCAGTCTCAGGGCATTCGTCGGGGCGAGTGAGCTTCATCGGTTATCCGGATCTGGCTTGCGGGGGACCGATCCTTAGAAGAAAAGTCATTGGCGTTCATTCCCTGTAGCTTTGCGCATATAATCCCTCCGTGAAATGTTCCCGTTCGAGCGGAATTCTCCTGCATCCTACCTCCCTTCCTGGCCGCTTTGGCATCGGAGACCTGGGCAGGGAGGCCTACCGTTTTGTCGACTTTCTTCATGCAGCAAAACAACGCGTCTGGCAGGTGCTCCCTCTCGGGCCCACTGGATATGGCGACTCACCCTACCAGGTGTTTTCGGCTTTTGCCGGGAACCCTCTCTTGATCAGTCTGGAATCGTTGGCTGAAGAAGAACTGTTGTCTTCACAGGACTGGAGCAATGTTCCCAGTTTTCCAGAGACTCAGGTGGATTTTGGTGCTGTCATCCACTTCAAGTTTCCGTTGCTGCGAAACGCCTATGAACGGTTCCATGGCAATAGCGACCCATCTACACGACGTCCATTCCTGGAATTCTGTCAACAGCACGCCGTCTGGCTCGATGACTATGCGTTGTTCATGGCGGTGAAAGAGGCTCATGGAGGAAACGCTTGGAGCCAGTGGGATCCTTCCATTGCACTGCGGCAGACCGAAGCATTGCATCATTGGCAGAAGAAGCTGGCTGGTGAAATTGAATGCCGGAAGTTCTGGCAGTTTCTGTTCTTTAAGCAGTGGATGGCCTTGAAGCAGTATTGCCAGAAGCGGGACATTCAGATCATGGGAGATATCCCTATCTTTGTCGCCCGCGATAGCGCAGATGTCTGGTCCCATCCTGAGTTATTTCACCTCGATGAACGTGGCAACCCAACCGTCGTGGCGGGTGTTCCACCAGATTATTTCAGCGCGACTGGCCAGCTTTGGGGCAATCCGCTCTATCGCTGGGACATCATGGCGACTTCGGGATACGACTGGTGGGTGCAGAGGTTTCGTGCCGCATTCGAACTGGTTGACATCGTGCGCATCGACCATTTCCGCGGTTTCGAGGCTTATTGGGAGGTCCCAGGTCACGAAACGACGGCGATCAATGGTCGGTGGGTGGACGGGCCCGGGGCTGAATTGTTCGAGGCAGTGCAGCGGGCTTTGGGCGACCTGTCCATTGTCGCTGAGAATCTCGGCCTCATTACTCCGGAGGTGGAGGCGCTCCGCCAGAAGCTGGGATTTCCCGGTATGGCTGTTCTTCAGTTTGCGTTCGGCTCAGGCACGGCCGACTCTGAGTTTTTGCCGCACAACTATTCGCGCAACCTTGTGGTTTACACTGGAACGCACGACAACGATACGACGGTAGGCTGGTGGAACAGTACGGGTGTTACGGACAGCACGCGCCGTCCAGAGGAGGTCCAACGAGAGCGCGAGTTTGTGCTCAGGTATTTGGACGTGGACGGGAGCGACATTCATTGGGCCTTCATCCGTTCCCTGCTGGCTTCGGTAGCGAATTGGGTGATGGTGCCTCTTCAGGACGTATTAGGCCTGGGGAGTCATGCGCGCATGAACCTTCCAGCGCGTCCCAACGGGAATTGGCAATGGCGATTTCTACCGGAAATGTTGACTGAATCAATTCAAGAACGGCTCGGAGAGCTAACAGTTCTCTACGGACGCGTGCCTCGGAGGAAACTGGACTGATAGAAGGGACTAACCGCTGAGACACTGAGGCACGGAGAGGGCATAGCGTTCTGTCTGGAGTAAGTTTCTATGAGTCTTTCTACCAAGTTTCGGACTGCTTTGGTTCGAATAGCGAAGTGCCTTGAAAAACATAACCGTTCGGTTTGAGATCTGGTCTCTGCGCCTCTGCGGGTTGCTTTGTTTTCCAGTTGAGGAAGTGGTATGAACACCATTCGCATCACCCACGAAGAACGCTGGGCCTGGATTCACCTCAATCGGCCAGACCGTCGCAATGCCCTCAACACTGAGCTCCTTAACGAGCTGCGCGCTGCATTGACAGAACTAGAGGCGGGTCCAGCGGTTCGCGCTGTGATTCTTACTGGTGAAGGCAAAGCCTTTTGCTCCGGACTCGATTTGGAAGAACTCCAACAGATGCACACGAAAAGCTTTGAGGAGAGCCTGGCCGATTCACGGCGTTATGCCGATTTGTTGAAGCAGATCTACCTCTATTCCAAGCCGGTGATTGCAGCCTTGAACGGGCCGGCCATTGCGGGTGGCTGCGGGCTGGCGTCAGTGTGCGATCTGGTGGTGGCTGCGCAGTCTGCCCGTCTCGGATATACCGAGGCCAAGATCGGGTTTGTGGCAGCAATAGTGTCTTATTTTCTGGCGCGAAACGTGCCAGAAAAGACTGTTCGAGATCTCTTATTCAGCGCACGCCACATTGAGGCGGCGGAGGCTTACCGATTGGGGCTGGTGAACGAGGTTGTCGAGGACGTCGAACTTCAGCCTCGAGTTCGTGAGCTTGCCCGGCAATTGTGTGCTAATAGTGCTCAATCCATCCGAGCCAGCAAAGCTCTGCTGGCTAAGATCGTTTCTCCCGATTTGGACGAGGCTCTGAAGTATGCCTGTGAGCTAAACGCTCGCTCACGCTCCTCGTCGGACTGCATCGAAGGAGTTGCCGCCTTCCTGGAAAAGCGGCCCCCCAAATGGGCATAGGCACCCCACCGCCAAGCCGGTTGCTGTCTCGGATGGCTTCCTGTACATAGAGCGGTTTCGAATCGACCGTTCATTTCCCATGGTGTGCGAGCCGCCTCTCTGGTCGTCCATTTCATTCCTCCATCCCATTGGGATCGAGTTCGTGATACGATGCTGCTTCAGTGTTTCTTCAGTAAATTTCCTTTCCTATGAACACGGCCGCGGCGAAGAATATCTCCGACCAGGTGGCTTACCTTGCCCAGTTTCGTCAGCGGGCCGTTAGTCTCAAACAGCTATTTGAATTTGGGCTTGATTCCTCAAGCGAGAATCTACTGCGCGGCGCTCGATTTCTTCACAAGGAGCTGCCGGTCCGGTTGGCTCATCGCCTACGTGAGCTCGACAGTCTGCCGTTTGGTTTGTCCGAGATGCCTTCGGTGGTCGTTGTCAAGCAGATGTATGTTGAGTCATTCCGCGACCTTGTTGAACTTCCGTGCCCGGAAGCATCTCAGGATGAGCAGCGCTTCACTGAGGTCATTGAGAACATCAAACAGCGCCACAACAATGTGGTGTCGATCATGGCCCGGGGAATTCAAGAACTGCGGCAAGCCTTGGGGGCAGATGAGCTCAATCCTGAGATCCGGCAGTTTCTGGACCGGTTCTACATGTCACGCATTGGCATTCGCATGCTGATTGGCCAGCACGTCGCAATGCATGAGGGTTCGCGAACCGGTTATGCGGGACTGATCTGCGAGAAGTGCTCGCCAGCGGCCGTGGTTGCAGAAGCGATCGGCGATGCACAAAACCTCTGCCTGCTGCACTACACGGTCGCCCCCGAGGTTGGCGTGTTTGGTAAGGTTGACTTGGCCTTCACCTATGTCCCGTCGCACCTGCACCATATGCTTTTCGAGCTCATCAAGAACTCGATGCGCGCGGTCGTAGAATTTCATGGTGCGGATTGTCCCAATCTGCCAATGATCCGCGTCGTCGTTGCCGAAGGCCATGAGGACCTCACAGTCAAAGTCTCTGATGAAGGCGGAGGCATTCCGCGCAGTGGCATCTCTCGCATCTGGACGTATCTTTACACTACAGGCGACCCCTCCCGCCTGACGCCGAGTTCTCTCTACCACAGCGACTTTCAGGCGCCGATGGCCGGTCTGGGCTATGGACTGCCCATCAGCCGGCTGTATGCCCGGTACTTTGGGGGTGACCTGCAGGTCATCTCAATGGAAGGCTACGGCACCGACGCTTACCTTCATCTGAAACGACTCGCTACAACCGAAGAAACATTGCCTAGGCGGCTGCATTGATTAGGCGCTGAAGACGCGGCTGTTGCCAAGATGCTTCCGGCCCAGAGCTAGGGGTGTTGCCCCTGGGCTGATTCAGTGCTCGACAGAGGTTGGCCGAGTGTTTTGGCGAGCTTCTCGAGTGGCGGGACTACCGGATTCGGATTGGTGAAGTCGATTCCCACAATGCCAAACATCCAGGCAGGCATCTCGACTTTCTGAATCACCAGCGGCACCAGTCGGCGTTTGCGCTCACCCATATCCAAAACTTTGCACAGGATGGCCTCCTCCTGGCAATGACCACTCTGCAAGTACTGTGGTGAGATCACGGCGACAGTGAAGCGGCTATTTCTGACGCACCGCTCCATTTCTTCCAGGAAACTGGCACTGGCATCGAAGTCACGCTCGTCCAGGGCGACGCGATAGCCGAGACTCTCGAGGTCACGCAGCAGCTGGAGGGCAAAACGCTTGTCCCGTCGAGCTCGACGGTAGCTAATGAAGACATCGTAGAGTTCGGCTTTCTTGAACGAAGCAGACACCGGTTGAGACACATCAGACGTCCCAAACTCCTTAGGCTTTGCCGAGGGAAAGGGAACCAGCTTTCCATCCGGCGCGTGGCGCCGATGGTCTTTTCGGCGAGCGCAATAGAGCGATTGAACCAAGGCCAGCACCGCGATGGCGAACGTCGGAATACAGCTCAGATAGAGCGCGTTCAGCTTCAGCCGGCGGGGTTCCGTGGACTCACGCGTCCACACCTTTTGCGGATCGCCGGCTGCATCCTCCAGCAGTTCCGCTGCCGTAAAGCCAGGGTTTGCCTCATGGTAGCTTGCTGCATGCGGAGTGAGCACGCTTCCAACGACGATTTGTCTTCCGGCGTAGCCCACGGTCCAGGACTGCTTTAACTCCGCATAGGAAACCAGACTCACAATGCTTAGGAGAGAAAACAGCACCGCCACCGCTCCCCAGATCCGCAGATGCCTTCTCTGGGACCACAGCTTCAGTGGCAGGAGCATCAGCCCAACAAGGGCGGCAACTGCAAGCCGCACAACAATCAGGATTGGGCGTTGATGAGGCTCGGTCATACCAACCGGCGCGGGTAGCAGAAACGCACCCGCCGCCATCAGCCAAAAAACTGTTTGGTGAATCCGGCGGTTCCAGTTCTCAGCAAGGTCCCTGCGGAGATTCAACAGCATATCAGGCCTCAGCTTGACGCGGACTCACGGCACAGGCAGATCCCATTCGGCAGTCTTGTTTCCATCTCCTATTCTGACAATGGTTCGTGCCCCAGTCATGTTGGTTTGTGGTTCGCGAGTCCACATGACATATCGGCCTGGAGCCAAAACATGACTGGTCGGGCTGCTGAATTTTGGAAACTGATCGGGTTGCGCTCCCTTCACCACTTCCATCAGCTTGGGCAAGTAAAGAACTTGAAGATCTCTCTGCTCACGACCCCCCTTACGTGTGCGGATTACCACCGTCACCATTCCCCCGAGGCCCACACCGCTTTTCCGGCAATGTTCTGCTTTGATATGCAGATCGTCGGCGGCAGCTTGCAGGGCGGAGAATGCAGGCCCTTCTTGCTCAGACTCAAGAGCCCGGTCGAGGAGCTTTAGGCATAGACGCAGACTGGCGGAGTACTCCGGCGGGATCTTGCTGCCGGCGGTCCATCCCTGAATCATAAAATTTACGTCTTCCAAGGCGGATGCTGCTATCTGGCGTGCATCGGGTGCCGGGAGTCTTTGGGGAATGCTCTGAAGACGGTCTCGCAGGCTGAACAATGTTTCCCGAGCTTTGGGAGGAATCAGGGAGGGCTTCTTGCGAGGGGTTCCGGTTTCGGTTTGGCTGCCTTGCGGAGTAAAGAACGTGGTACCGCTGGTTGGAAGTGCTTCCGCCAATGGGCTTCCGACGACCAACAACCATCCGAGGACCGTGGATTGAAGTCGCTTCAGACTGAACATAGGACAGACCTGAGCCAGACCTCGAACCATTGTTGTGACGTCTTATTAATATTGCAGCCTAGACGGCGCGTCAAGAGCGGATCGTAGTTCTTGAGCCAATACCGACACTGACAAGGCGCTTAAGTGTCTTGGGCCTGCTCAGGGAGCGAGGACGACTTTCAGAACCCCAGGCTGTTTCGCTAACTCAAATGCCTCGAGACCTTCCCGCAAGGGCAACGTGTGCTGCAGCAATCGGAGCGGATGGATGGTTTTTTGCGCGAGCAGAGATAACGCTGCTTCAAACCTGCCACAGCGGGAGCCAACCACGGTGATTTCATCGACGACTATCGGTACTGGATTGAAGGCAATCTGCCCCTGGAAGGTCGACTTCAGCACCACGGTCCCGCGTGGCTTCACCAGTCGCAAGGCCAACTCCCATCCTTGCGGAGAACCCGTCGCTTCGACCACGACATCGAACGAGCGCTCGAGTCCGCTCGCGACCTCAAGGGCCAACCGCCGCAGCGGATACTCTGCGAGCAGAGCCATCTTTGCTGCATGTTTTCCGACCAGCGTCAGTTGGCAACCCGTGCGACTAAGTACCATACTGATGAGAAGGCCGAGCTTGCCGTCGCCCAACACCGCGACACGACGCTCTGGGCCAATCGATACCTGATCGAGAATTTCACAGGCTGCTGCGATCGGTTCAGTAAAGACGGCCTCCTCATCGGAGATTGGCGCCGGGACTACATGCAGATTTTCTTCGGGCAGCATGAGGAATTCCCGAAACGCTCCATCGCGCTTCAGAATGCCGAGCACCGTGCGATGCGGACAGTGGCGTTGCAGCCCGTTGCGGCAATACTCGCAAGCCTGGCAGGCCGCGTTGATCTCGCCAACGACACGCTGTCCAACCAGAGCGGCGGTAGGTGCGGATTCGACGATGCCCACGAATTCATGTCCCAGCACTCCGGTGAAGCCGAAGTAGCCTTTGGTGATCTCAAGGTCGGTGTTGCAGATGCCCGCCTTGAGAAGACGTATGAGACATTCACGCCCACTGGGCATTGGCTTCGGCTGGTCTTCAATCCTGAGCGACTTGTCAAATACCAGAGCTTTCATTCAGCTTTGCCTCATTCCTTGTGTTGGTCGCTTTCTCGTCATTCCGGCGAAAGCCGGAATCTAGATTCAGTTTTCCCGGTTGGATTCCGGCTTGCGCCGGAATGACTCTTCGTGTGCTGCTGGCCGGCATAGCAAATTCCGAATAGCTATGTTAATTCTATGCAATCCAACAGTGGAACGCCGGAGAATCTATGGCTCTGAGTGAAACTGCACACCGGAGGCTTCTATGGGCAGGTGTGGTCGCGCTGATTCTGCTACTGCGCGTCGGGTGCGTGCTCTATGAAAGGAGCCGGCCTTTCCCTCAGAAGGCCGTCGTCGAGAGGCCCATCGATCATGACCGTCTGGTGGTTGTCCCTAAGTTTTACGTCGAGGACCTTGCCTCGGCAAGACAACTTGTCGGAAAGACCCTGTGGGTGAAACTGGGGTATGTAACGGGCTACTTTCTAGACAAACCCCGCGTTAAGCCTGAGAACCGGGAGTTGCGGTACTTCCTGCCGTTGGAGAATCTCACAGTCGAGAGCGTCATTGAGCGGCCGATTGCAGGAGAAGCTGGGAACAAGGAAGTCCTCCTGCGTTTTCAGCGCGAAAGCCAGTCCTGGCTGACCTTGGCCGGGCTTTACGATGCCCGTGCGGAACGCTACGAAATGCGGCTCGACGAATTGTTCTATGTGAAGAATCCGCTGGAACTCTATGCGCACTGGGACTCAGCTACGTGGGACAAAATCGAAGGTCATCTGCTGGAACCTGGCATGACACTGGCTCAGGCCTTGTTCTCGTTGGGCTACGGCCGTCTGGTGACGACAGAGGCGGGCGGCAATCAGCTTTACGAGTTCACTCAGAAGCCAGGCGGGGGAGTGGGCAAGACGCGTGTCCGGTTCCTGGACGGCAGGGTAAAGGAGTTTGAGGTGAGGCAATGAGCGCAGTGTCTCGCATTCGGATCGTGTTCTTCCGCTTTCTCTGCGTCTCAGTGTCTGCGCGGTGAGAAATCGCTTTCAATGAAACTCTGGATCTCGAAGAACAGCGAAGTCCCGGTCGCCGAGCAACTGACCACACAGATCATGCTGGCGATCAACAGCGGGGAATTGAAGGCGAATCAGAAGCTGCCTAGCACCCGTGAGTTGGCCCGACGGTTCGCGCTGCATTCCAACACGGTCAACGCGGCTTATCGCGACCTTGCCAGTCGTGGTTGGCTTTATTTCAGAAGAGGGAGTGGCGTGTATGTGCGCGGCTTGGCTCAAGGGGTTTCGCTTGATGGTCAGTTGCAACTCGATCAGTTGATCTCAGCATTCATCAGGATGGCTAGGGAGCAAGGCTTCACACTGGGCGAGATCCGTTCCCGGGTTGGTGGCTGGCTCGACTTTCAGCCTCCCGATCATTTCCTGGTCATCGAACCGGACCCCGAACTACGCAAGATTCTGCTGGCTGAGATTCATGAAGCCACGGGCTTCCCGGTTCAGGGAACTGGCCTGGACGCATGCAAGGATCCGGTCGTGTTGGCAGGATCTGCTCCGGTGGCCATGTATGGCCGGGCAGATGAAGTGAAAGAGGTGCTCCCGCTCGATGTCTCCTGCCTCATGCTTCGGTCGCGTCCGGCTGCGGAATTGGACAAGCTCCAAGTAAATGAATGTGCCGGACCGGCGGTCGCTGTTGTCTCGCATTGGCCGGACTTCCTACGATGGGCTCGCGCCATCTTGCTTGCCAGAGGAATGGAAGCAGCGCAGCTGAGTTTTCGCGATGCCCGTGAGAAACACTGGCAGAAGGGGCTGCGATCTTGCGTTGCACTCACCGACGTTGTGACAGTCGCCCAATTGCCGGCTGGCTGTCGTCCGTTGCTCCTCAAAGTCATCGCGGAGTCTTCTCTGCAGGAATTGCGGCAGTTCGTCGATCAGTTTCTTGGAAACAACAAGCGTGTCTCTTTCAAGACCAAAGCGAGTCGTTCCGTTCGTCGTGGCGTGAAGCACGCGCGGGACAGCAGTTAGTTCTGGCAATCTCACCTTATGACACTTAAGAAAGTGTCATACTGCGGGTTGTAACACCTCCTGGCAATCTTTTATTCTCAAATCATGAAACGAGCCACCACCGGTAAGATCGCTTTCGTCCTTTCATTTCTCCTAATTGCTGCGACTGCGGCGATCCCAGCCCACCCCGTCCAGACTACGGAAACGGGACAAGTGGCGGCAAAGAGCGATCCAAAAGCTCTACTCGAACTAGTTGGTGAAACCTACCGGAACCTCAAACGCTATCATTTCGATTTCACGCTACTCACCGAGATCCGGTCGGGTGGCGGGCGGAAGTCGGTTGAGACGAACATCGACTTAACATCCATCCGGCCCGATCGGCTGCGCATGTTGATCAGTGGCGGACTGGGAGAACTCCAAGTCTACTCTGATGGTGCATTCGCCTGGGTGTTTGTTCCCCCTCTGAAACAATACACTCGCAAGACGGCTAGCGACGCCAAGGCAGCCACAACCGATTGGTCGCGTTTTGCTGCCATTGCGATACAGGTGTTTGAACAATTTGAGCGCATCTCTGCCAGCGTGCATACCGCCAAAATTCTGCGAAAAGAAAGAGTAGAAGTTGGGGACACTCCGGTGGAGTGTCTGGTAGTGGAGGTCGAGCTGGAGGAGCGGGACCCTGAAGAAAAACGAATGCGAACGTACTGGATCGATTCACAGCACAACCTTGTCCTGAAAGTAGTGCAGCTCGACAAGCTCTCCGGCGACGCCGCGAATGCCGTAGAGACTGAAATTACCACAACGTTTCGGAAAGCCGACATCGATCCGTCTATTCCGGAAGGCGCCTTTGCCTTTGTTCCCCCCGAAGACGCAAGGGAAGTGACGGCCTTCCGCACCTCTCGATCTTCTGCAATCGAAATCGGGTCGGAGGCGGCTGACTTCCGCCTGAAAGATCTGGAAGGTCGGGAGATTCAACTTAAAAGCCTGCGGGGAAACGTTGTCTTGCTGAACTTCTGGGCGACCTGGTGCGGGCCGTGCCGTCTTGAGATGCCGGTGATTGAGAACCTGCACCAACAGTTCCACGGAAAGGGTTTGCGCGTCTTCGGCGTGAACGATGAAGACATTGACACCATTCGCGAGTATGTCGCCGAACACGAATACAGCTTTCCAACGCTCGTGGATACAGAACAGCAGGCCATGAATCTTTATCGGATTCGGGGAATTCCGACCATGGTTGTCATCGACCGCGAAGGCAAGATTGTGCAGTACCGATTGGGTCTCAGCCGCGAAAGCGATCTACGGTCGTGGTTGAAGAAGGCGGGAATTGAGTAAGGCCGTGATAAGTGAAACGTGATACGTGATGAGAGACACGGGGTTGAGATTCACGTTTCACGCATCGCGAATCACGCGACTTTCCTATGACCAACACCGACTCCCTCAAGGGATTTTGGTCGTTGATTGCCACCCAATTCCAGGGTGCCTTCAGCGACATGGTCTACAAGACGCTGCTGACCTTGGTCGCCATGAACACGGCGGCAGACGCGGTTCAAGGTAGCGCGCGCGTCTCTGAGATTAACGCGCTCTTCATCATTCCCTTCCTGCTCTTTTCCATGTATGGCGGCTTTTTGGCCGACCGGTTCGGCAAGCGTTCGGTGACCACCGCGACCAAACTTCTTGAAGTCGTCGTCATGTTGCTGGCTACCCTGGCTGCCTGGATGGGCAGCTTGAACCTTGGGATGGTTGCCTTGTTTCTGCTGGGTACGCAGGCAGCTTTGTTTGGCCCGACAAAGTACGGAATCCTGCCGGAACTGTTACCGGAAAAGAAATTGTCGTGGGGAAACGGCATTTTAGAGATGACGACCTTCTTATCAATCATTCTTGGAACCGTTGTGGGCGGTCTTTTGGCCGAAAGCCTGCGCGGACGCCTCTACGTTGCTGGAATCTTACTCGTCGGCCTTGCTTTTGCTGGGATCGCTTCCAGCCTGAGCATCACTCGGCTCCCTCCGGCAGATCCGAAAGCGCGTTTCAGGTGGAATTTTGTTAGTGACATGTTCCGGGCGGTGGCCATTGCTCGAAAGGACCGGGTGTTGTGGCTGGCAGTGGTCGGCAGTGTTTACTTCTGGTTTTTAGGTCTGCTCATGCAGACCAATATTCTGTTCTTTGGCAAGAATGTATTGGGTGTGCCGGAAGCCAGGATCGGCTACCTCCTGGCAGCACTTGCTGTGGGCATTGGTTTGGGTAGTTACGTTGCTGGAATCGTCTCGGGTCGCAAGATTGAGTATGGCCTCATTCCCCTGGGCTCCATTGGCATCTCCGCTTTCCTGTTCACGCTGGCGTTGCCGGGCTGGACATTCTGGAATGCCGCCGCCCTTCTGGCAGCACTTGGCTTTTCAGCCGGATTCTTCATCGTGCCGCTCAACGCGCTTTTGCAGCATCGCCCTGCTCCTGAAGTGAAAGGTTCCGTCATTGCGATGGCGAACCTGATGACTTTTGTTGGGATGCTAGTCGCCACAGGATTTTACTGGGTGCTGTCCTCACTACTGCATCTGACGCCGCTACAGGTGTTCTTGGTGTCTGCCCTGTTGACAGTAGTCGTCACCGTATACGTTTGTTGGCTGCAACCCGATTCTCTCATGCGGCTGGTGCTGTGGCTGCTGACGCACAGCGTGTATCGAATCCGGATCGTGGGTCGAGAGAACATTCCGGAGCGCGGCGGGGCCTTGTTTGTTTCGAACCATATGTCGTTCGTGGATGCGCTCCTGCTCATTGCCTCAACAGACCGGCGCATTCGTTTCCTGATGGAAGAGGAACTTTACGAGCGGACGTTCATCAAGCCGTTTGCCCGGATGATGCGCGTCATCCCGATCTCCACCCGGCAGAGCCCTCGGGCGCTGATCCACGCCCTGCGCGAAGCGACGCGCAGCATTCAAGAAGGACGCGTGGTTTGCATCTTCGCTGAAGGGCAAATTACCCGCATTGGACAATTGTTGCCATTCCGCAAGGGATTTGAGCGCATCATGAAGAACGTGGAAGCACCCATCATCCCGGTGAATCTCGACCGGGTTTGGGGGAGCATGTTCAGCTACCACAAAGGGAAGATTCTTTGGAAGATGCCGCGGCTTTCCTTTCAACCCATCACCGTATCGTTCGGCAAGCCCATGCCGGGCCAGTCCACATCGGAAGCAGTCCGCCAGGCAGTTCAGGAACTGGCCACGGACGCGTATGTGTACCGGAAACCCGACCAGTCGCAACTTCAACGCACCTTTATCCACCGGGTGCGGCAGCATCCTTTCCGGTTCGCTATAGCCGATGGGATGAATCCAAAAGTCAGTTACCTTGGCTTGCTCCTCCGTAGCATCTTTCTCGCGCGCCTCCTGCGGCAACGCTGGCGAGAGCAGAAGATGGTGGGTTTGTTGCTCCCTCCTTCCGTGGCCGGGGCGGCAGCCAACGTTGCCGTGCTGCTCGCCGGGAAAGTGCCCGTGAATTTGAATTACACGGTCTCACAGCCGGTGTTGGAATCATGTATCGCGCAATGCCAGATCGAGACCATCCTGACCTCGCGTCAGTTTCTGGAAAAGGTGAAAGTTACGGTCCCAGAGTCTGCGGTCTTTCTGGAAGACCTGGCAGTGCACAAGACGCGTGGGCGATTGTTAGTGGCGTTGCTCCAGGCTTTGTTTCTCCCAGCAGGTTGGTTGCAGAAGGGATTGGGTTCTCTAGGAGGGCGAAGCGTTGACGATCTCGCCACGATCATCTTCTCCAGTGGCAGTACGGGTGATCCCAAAGGCGTGATGCTGTCGCATCACAATATCCGGTCGAACCTGGACGGAATGAGCCAGGTGTTCACCGTCACGCGTCAGGATCGCATTCTCGGCATCCTGCCTTTCTTTCACTCTTTCGGATTTACTGGAACTCTTTGGCTGCCGCTGGTCACGGGCATGGGAGCGGTTTATCATCCTAA
This sequence comes from uncultured Acidimicrobiia bacterium, assembly GCA_963791795.1. GTDB lineage: Bacteria > Acidobacteriota > Terriglobia > Versatilivoradales > Versatilivoraceae > VFZK01. The sequence continues at coordinate 362,106 of CAWBTP010000005.1, read as the reverse complement.
TCCGCTGGACTCGCGTGTCATCGGGGGCCTTGCGGCCAGATTCCGTGCGACCATTCTTCTGGCCACACCCACGTTCCTGCAGGGCTATGTGCGTCGCTGCAATCCCGAAGACTTTGGCAGCCTGCGTTACGTCATGGTGGGTGCTGAGAAGCTGAGTGACCGGCTGAGTGCGGCTTTTGAAGACCGATTCGGCATTCGTCCAATGGAAGGCTACGGCTGCACCGAATGCTCACCCATCGTGACCGTGAATGTGCGCGACTTTCGTGCGCCCGGTTTCTACCAAGTGGGGCAGAAGCGGGGCAGGATCGGCCATCCGCTTCCAGGCATCAGCGTTCGGATCGTGGATCCTGATACTGAAGCTCCGCTGCCGGTCGGAACTGCCGGTTTACTGCTGATCAAAGGGCCCAATATCATGCAAGGCTATTTGAACCGGCCGGAAAAAACAGCTGAGGTGCTCAAAGATGGCTGGTATACGACGGGCGATCTGGCGACGCTTGACAGCGATGGATTTCTGACGATTACTGACCGACTTTCGCGCTTCAGCAAGATTGGCGGCGAAATGGTGCCGCACGTGAAGATTGAGGAGGCGTTGCAGAGTCTGCTGGGCTCGCCAGAGACGCAGTTTGCTGTTACGGGAGTTCCAGACGAGAGGAAAGGCGAGCGGCTGATCGTGCTGCATACTTTGCCAGAAGAAAAGTTGAAGGAAGTACACACTGGACTGGCGGGTTCGGGCTTGCCGAATCTTTGGGTACCTCGTCCAAACGCTTTCTTCAAGGTGGAAAAAATCCCGGTGCTGGGTACGGGAAAATTGGACCTGCGGGCAATTCGTGAGCAAGCCGTTGCTCTCGCTGCGGTGACCGTGGCGTAGCGAGAGCTTGCCTGTGAGAGTTGAGCCCTCGGGTGCTTCATTCGGACCCCCTGCCGCACAAAGTGCGGTGTCCCTCTTGCCAAGGGGGACGAAATCTTTCTCCCCCTTGCGAAGCGGCTAAGGGGGAGATCAAGAGGAGGTCTTGAGAGGAACCATCTTTCTCCTCGATAGGATGCTGGGCCGCAGCACGTTGCGGTGAACCGTTCTTGACCTGAGAGCCACTAAAGGACAAATCATGAAGCAGCCAGTCTTCGATGTCTGCGTGGTTGGAAGCGGACCCGGTGGCGGCATTGCCACTTACGCATTAGCCAAGGCGGGGCTGAAGGTGGCGCTGGTCGAAGCGGGTCCGGCTCTGCGCGCAGGCATTGATTACGGAACCCACCGTTGGCCCTATGAAGTTCGCAACGAGCGCCTTCGCGCGGGTTTGCCGCCAATACCGAACCTATTTAGCGATCGCCGCGAGAAGAACCACTTCACGCCAGTGGGCGACCGTCCAGATCATGGTTGGCTTAAGGCGTTGGGAGGGCGTTCCCTTTGCTGGGCTGGGCACTCCTTGCGCTTTGGTCCACTCGATTTCAAACAGTGGCCGATTTCCTACGATGAGGTCGCTCCGTACTACAGCCGGGCCGAGCGATTCATGGGTGTTTACGGCTATAAGGATGGCCTCGCAAACCTTCCCGACGGGGAGTTTCTCAAACCAGTTTCCATGCGGTGTCCGGAAATGCTCCTGAAGCGGGGAGTCCAGCGACTGAAGGCCAAAGGACGGAAGATGGAGTTCATTGCGCAGCGGAAGGCGATGCTCACCGAAGACCATTCGTCAAAGCGCGCGCGGTGCCATTTCTGTGGCCAGTGCACGGGCTGCTGCGTGGACGCCAAGTACACCTCTGCCAACACACCCATTCCGATGGCACTTGCTACAGGAAACCTGACACTCTTCACCGAAGCCATGATGACGCGAATCCTGATGGATGAGTCGACGCAGCGGGTCTCGGGCATCGAGTACACGACGCCGAAGGGTACACAAGATCGGATTCAAACGAAGGTGTTAGTGTTGGCCTGTAGCGCGGTGGAAACGGCCCGGCAACTGTTATTGAACCAGACAAGGGAATTCCCGCAAGGCTTAGCGAACCACAGCGGGCAAGTCGGGCGCAACCTCACCAGCCATTTTGGTCTTACGGTCATGGGCTTCTTTCCCGAGCTCGGTCATCGCGATGCGTCCAATGACGACGGCACGAACTATTACCACAGCCTGCTAACGGGACTGTATTGGGATCGGCCGAATCCAAATTTTGAAGGCACATACCAGGTGCAGTGCGGTTCAGGAATGCAGCCCTGGCGACTGGCTGGGCGCATCGTCGAGGGTTTCGGAACGGCTTTCAAGCGACAGATCAAGGAGAAGAGCATCGGTCATGCTGGCATGAACATGCAGGGAACCACACTGATCTCTCCCAAGAAGTTCGTCGATCTTGACCCGCAGCGGAAAGACGCTTACGGACTGAAGCTTCCCCGCGTGCACCTGCATTTCGAACGGAGTGATATTGCGATGGCGCAAGACATGGTGGAAACCTGCCAGGAGATCATCCAGGCGGGTGGAGGTGAGATTCTCTCCAAGCCGGAAAGAGTGACCGCAGAGTCATTGCAGATTGACTACAACCACTGGGTTGGAAGCGCTCGCATGGGCACGGATCCCAAGACCTCGGTTGTGAACACCTCCGGCCAATGCCACGACATTCCAAACCTGTTTGTGGGCGACGCTTCGGTTTTCCCAGCGAACCCGGAGAAGAATCCAACCCTCACCAATATCGCTCTCTCCTGGCGAATGAGTGATCGTCTGGTCGAGAAGTTTCGGCTGGGAGAACTCGGCTGAGATTTGGCAGGGTGAGACAAAAACAGGGGGAGGACGCAGATTGCGCAGATGAACGCAGATGGAAGGGCTCAATGCTTAGAGATATTTTGTCCAACTGCTAGTGGTGGTCATTCTAAGTTTCGCGATTTCAGCACGAGGACTGGATGCCCGCCCCGGCTTACTATCCGCCGGGGTGACGTTGTTTCGCGGGCATGACGGCTCTGCTGGATTTAAGCGGAGTGTAGGGCACTGTCATTCCTGCGCAAGCGGGAATCCAGGAACTTCCTTTGAGTAAGACGCCAGGCCGTTAGAACCTGGACCTGAAATTGACCCAGTGCTCTGACTTCCGCTGTGATCGATCACTTCCACCGTGTGTTATGATTTCGAGCTGAACGCTGACGTCGACGGCCGAGGAGGGCGCATCATGCTTGAAGAACTAAACCGTGAATTTCAATCGCTGAAGACACGAATCCAGGACATTCGGAGTTATCTTTGACTCAGAAACCAAGAGCAGGGAACTGAGTCAGATCGAGGAGAAGATCGTCGACCCTGGTTTTTGGAATGATCAAACCCAGTCCCAGACGATTCTGCAGCGCCGCAAGCAGCTTGAAAACGATGTCGAGTTGGATCGAAAGCTGAAGCGAGCGGTAGAGGACCTGGAGGCTTTTTTCGAGCTTGCCGGCGAAGGCGAAGATGTCACGAAAGACATCCAACAAGAACTTAAGCGGCTCGATGGCGAATTGGGCAGCATCGAAACGGCCACGCTGCTAAGTGGTGAGAATGCTCAGTGCAACGCTTTCCTCACGATCCATCCCGGTGCTGGAGGGACGGAATCGCAGGACTGGGCTGAAATGCTCTTGCGCATGTATCTGCGATGGGCGGAGCAGCATGGCTACGGCACGGAGTTGATTGACTACCAGGCCGGTGAAGAAGCTGGCGTGAAGTCGGTTACCGTCGGAATCAAGGGGCTCAATGCCTATGGCTTGCTGATGGCCGAGATCGGCGTCCATCGCCTCGTGCGGATCTCGCCATTCGACGCAAATAAGCGTCGCCACACATCGTTTGCGTCCGTGTTTGTTTATCCCGAAATTGACGATGAAATCGAAATCGTTGTTGAGGACAAGGATCTTCGTGTCGATACCTACCGCGCAACCGGTGCTGGCGGCCAGCACATCAACACCACCGATTCGGCCGTGCGCATTACGCACATTCCCTCTGGCATCATCGTTCAGTGCCAGAACGAGCGTTCCCAACACAAGAACCGCTCCACAGCCATGAAGATGTTGCGCTCCCGCTTGTACGAATTGGAGCTGGAAAAAAAACGGGCCGAAAGCAAAGCCATCGAGGATGCCAAAATGGAGATTGCGTGGGGAAGCCAGATTCGCTCCTACGTGCTGCATCCTTACAGGCTCGCCAAGGACCACCGTACGAAGCTTGAGGTTGGCGACGTTGATCGGGTTCTAAACGGGGATCTCGATCCATTTATCAAAGTTTACCTGGTCTCTCGCCGTGACGCCGGGAAGGCTGCGCCCGTGAAACCTGCCTGAGAAGCCTGGAAGCGCGAACGCCGCTTCCGCAGGGACGCGGCCTCCCCAGCGGGATGGCTCGCTGGGCGCATAGGCGGACGGGACGTCCGTGCTCCCAGTGTCTGGTACTCAGTCGACATCCGGCATTCGAAAATCGGCAATCCTATCCTCCATGGAGCTGCGAACGCCGGTCCAATACATCAAGGGCATCGGACCCAAGCGGGCTCAAGATCTTTCCTCCCGAAGCATATTCACTGTCGAAGACCTCCTCTACTATCTGCCCTATCGCTACGAGGATCGCTCGCGTTTCAAGCAAGTCAAAGAGCTACAGGCTGGTGAGCGTACCTCCATCCTGGTTGAAGTCCTGACTTCAGGGCTGGTCATCACGCGGAAAACCCGCCTGCGCATTTTCGATTTGGCGGCGCGGGATGCCAGCGGCGTTGTGCGATGCAAATGGTTCCATTCCGAATACCTGGACAGAAAGAAGATCTTCCATCCCGGTCAGAAGGTCATTTTCTACGGCAAGTTCGAAGTGGACCCTTATGGGACAGGCAATCTCCAGGTCATCAATCCAGAGTTTGAAATCCTGGATGAGGAGAGCCTTGAACGCGGTTCTCTGGAAATGGGCCGGATTGTCCCAGTCTATGAAGCCATCAAAGCTTGCAGCTCACGTGTGCTGCGGCGCATCCTGCACAACCTCCTACATGAGCTTCCTCCGCTGCCTGAGGCTCTGCCTGAAGATGTTGTTCTTCGACTGAACCTGCTCGACTTGCCATCGGCACTCCAGCAAGCGCACTTTCCTCCGGCGTCTGTCACGATGGAGGAGCTTGTAGGCGCCCGCTCGTCGGCGCTCAGGCGCCTGATTTTTGAAGAGTTGTTTTTTTTGGAAATCGGAATGGCGCTCAAGCGGCGCAAGCTGCGGTCGGCTCCAGGCATTCCATTTCAAACCGGTCCGACCATTCGGGATGCTCTCAAGCGAATCCTGCCGTTTCATCCGACGACTGCACAGAAGCGCGTGCTAAAAGAGATTGTCGACGACCTCTGTCGTCCGGCACCTATGAACCGGCTTCTTCAAGGAGATGTCGGCAGCGGGAAGACCATTGTTGCTTTGGAAGCCGCAGTCGTGGCCATTGAGAATGGCTGCCAGGCTGGACTGCTCGCACCCACGGAGATCCTGGCAGAGCAACACTTCTTCTACACCCAGCGCATCTACGCCACCAGCGGCTATCGTGCAGGCTTGCTCAAGAGCGGTTTGAAGAAAGCCGAGCGGCAAGTGCTACTTCAACAACTCGCCGACGGCAGCATTCACGTGCTCATTGGGACTCATGCCGTACTGGAAGAGGATGTCGAGTTTCGAAGGCTGGGACTCGTAGTGATAGACGAGCAGCATCGCTTTGGAGTGATGCAACGGTTGAACATGATGAGGAAAGGAACCCGGCCGCACACGCTGGTGATGACGGCCACGCCCATTCCAAGAACCCTGGCCATGACTCTTTACGGAGATTTGGATGTTTCAGTGATCGACGAACTGCCGCCCAATCGCATTCCGATAGCAACTCGCAGAGTGCCTGAAGTGGAACGGACTTCGGCTCACCAGTTCATTCGCGACCAGGTACAGCAGGGCCGTCAGGCCTACGTCGTGTGTCCTCTGGTGGAAGAGTCGGAGAAGACGGACCTGAGAGCCGCACAAGAAACCTATGAACACTTGTCGAAGAAAGTCTTCCCAGGTCTACGGGTGGGTCTGCTACATGGCCGGCTGAAGTCGGCGGAAAAGGAAGAGGTGATGGCGCGGTTTACAGCGAACGAGACGCAGATCCTGGTGGCCACGACGGTTATTGAAGTGGGCGTTGATGTTCCGAACGCAAGTGTGATGATGGTGGAGCATGCGGAACGATTTGGGCTCGCCCAACTCCACCAGTTGCGTGGACGGATTGGTCGAGGGAGCAGCCGATCAATGTGTTTGCTGATGCACGGCAGGAAGCTCACCGATGAGGCGGAGGCAAGGCTTCAGTGCATGGTCGAAACGACGAATGGGTTCAAGATCGCGGAAAAGGACTTGGAGATTCGCGGACCAGGCGAGTTCTTCGGCACCAAGCAGTCGGGACTGCCTGTGCTGCGCGCGGCGAACCTGATTCGAGACCGTGAGCTTCTGGAACTGGCGCGGGCGGAAGCGATGAGCTATGTGGCGCATCCGCCTTCGGAGGAAGAGTTTCAGCGATTGCTGGAGCACTTGAAGACGAACTGGCAGCGCCGCTATGGACTGGCAGCAGTGGGGTGAGGGATTTCACCAGCCGTCATTCCGGTGAAAGCCGGAATCCAGCCAGCCGTTAGGTCCTGGACCGGACCTTTGTCGGGGTGACGTTCGTTGCGGAAGACTTCTCCGTGCTTCGGTGCTGGGTTTTTGTTTAACCTACACGTTCACTCAGCATGGTCCGTGTCATTGCAGGACAGTTTAAGAGTCGGAAGTTGAAGACCTTGGACGGCCAGGCAACCCGTCCGACTTCAGACCGGCTGAAAGAAACGCTATTCAATTTGATTCAAACGCCCGTTGTAGGGTCTGCGTTTCTGGATTGCTTTGCAGGCAGCGGTAGCGTTGGCATTGAAGCGCTCAGCCGGGGTGCTGCATTCGTGGCCTTTGTCGAGGAGTCACCGCGGGCCGTAAAGGTGATTCGGCAGAACCTTGCACTGCTGGGTGAAGCCGAATCGCATCGCTGCCAGGTCATCAGTCAGAAAGCAGAAACTGGGTTGAAGAGCATGGAGCGCAGTGGACGGAAGTTTGATATAGTTTTTCTTGATCCTCCTTATGCTGACGAAGACAAGTATTCAACGGTATTCGAGCAGCTTCAGAACTGTCATTTGATTAACGACGATGCACTGGTGATTGCCGAGCACTCGAAGTTTCTAAGCTTGCCCGCGCAAGTGATGCGTCTGGAACGCCGGCGTGAAATCCAGCAGGGCGATTCGGTGTTGAGCCTCTTCCGTCTCCAAGCCTGAGAACTTATGCGAAAAACACTGGCGATCTACCCTGGGTCCTTCGATCCCATGACGAACGGGCATTTGGACATCATCCGGCGGGGCGCAAAACTGTTTGATGAAGTGATCGTGGCTGTCTTGGTGAATTCCGAGAAGGAACCGCTATTCACCGCAGAGGAACGCGTGGAGATGATCCGCGCGATTCTGAAGGAAAACGGGCTGCCTGTGCGGGTCGACACCTTTGACGGACTGCTCGTGACCTACGCACAGAAGCAGCAGGCGCAGGTGATAGTGCGAGGGATCCGAGCTGTCTCAGACTACGAGTACGAATTGCAGATGGCGCTGATGAACCGCCGCTTGGAACCGCGGATCGAGACCGTGTTTATGATGCCTTCGGAAGCTTACAGCTATTTGAGCTCCCGGTTGGTGAGGGAGGTGTTCAAGCTTGGAGGGTCGGTCGAAGGGTTGGTGCCACCGCTCGTGGAGACGCTGCTCAGATCCAAAATCAAGGCTTAGACCTTCTTTCCCGAAGGCACTTTCTTCATCTGGTAGGTCAACTGTCCCAGAGACCGATTCACGATGTGGTCTCGCGAAAGGAATGAAATAGCCGGTTTCCGTCGGACTCCAAGGCGTTTCATTTCCATTCGAAGCAGGGCGTTGCTCTTGTCGAAGTTCATTCCCTCAACCAAAGCTTCCAAGGCCTTTTTCCGCTGGCCGGCCTTCGTGTAGACCTTGCTCAGGTTTACATAGAACTCGGGTTCATAAGCTGCGCGAACGATGGCACCGCGGCAGAAATTGATTGCATCCTGGACGTTCTCATCTCCGAGCGCCAGGATGAGGCCATAGTACGAGAGGTGTCTGGGATTCTCCGAGTCCATCTTAAAGGCGCGGCGAAAGGCGTTAGCCGCTTCTGGAATCCGGTTCTTATTGAGATAGTCCAGTCCTTGTGAGAAAACTTCTTTCACGAGATCAGGGTTCATCCCCGGCCTCCAAACATGAACGGATGGGTGGATCGATATCGCCGAAACTAGCACGTTCTAAGGCGGGAATACAAGGTAAGAACAACGCGGGCGAGAGTCAGGCCCGCCGTTCCAGAACATGGTCGGCAAGCTCGTTGAGGAACCAGGCGGGTTCGCCCATAGGAACGAGTGCGAGCTTGGCTTCTTCAACCTGCAAGCGCGCGTGGTTGCGGGCCTGATCGACGCCCAGGAGTTCGGGAAACGTCACTTTGTGATGCGACGCATCGGAATGAACGGCCTTGCCCATGGTCTTGGCATCTCCTGTGACATTTAGAATGTCGTCAGTGATTTGAAACGCCAGGCCCAGAGCGCTGCCGTAGCGCGAGAAGGCGTTCACAACCGAATCCTCTGCCCCTGCCGCGATGGCGCCGCTTTCTAGAGAGACTTCTATCAGGCGCCCGGTCTTGAGGCGGCAGGTAGCTTCCAGCGTTTCCAGCTGCCGATCTTGCGAAAACCCTCCGACGTCCATCGCCTGGCCCCCCACCAGGCCGGGCGATCCGGCGGCGCTCGCGATACGCCCAGCGATCCATCCCAGTCGTTCGTAGGGAACCGGTGGACTCATTCCGCGGCCCAGAAAGCACTCGAAAGCCAGCGTCAGCAGTGCGTCTCCTGCCAGGACAGCCACGCCTTCTCCGTAGACCTTGTGATTGGTGGGCTGGCCACGACGCAGATCGTCGTCGTCCATGCAGGGCAAATCATCGTGGATCAGTGAATAGGTGTGGATCAACTCCAGGCCGCAAGCTAGCGGCAGAATCGCGCCCCCGTCGCCACCACAAATCTCATAAGCAGCCAGCGTCAGAATCGGCCGCAAGCGCTTCCCTCCGGCGAAAACGCTATAACGCATAGACTCGTGGAGGATGGCAGGTGCCACATCCGGCTTCGGCAGCAGTCGTTCGAGCGATTGGTCGATGCGTTCTTTCTTTTCGAGCAAGCTGGCTTCAAAACGGGAAGAGGGCATGATGCGCGCGAGACTGGAGGATGTACAATGCAACCGCGCCAGCTCGCGGCCCGACTCAGCGCGAAAAAGTATACTTGAAGCCCCTGACAAGCCAAGGAGGAAAAATCGTGAAAGCTGCTGCAATTCAGATTCGACCTGCAACCGCATCCGACGCGGACGCGTGGCTGTCTCTCATCGACGCACTCGCTGACTATGAAAAGCTGCAACGCCCCGATGCAGCAGCGCGACAGCGATTGCTCTCCGATGCGTTTGGCGAAAAACCTCGTACCGAGGTGTACCTTGCTGAATCGGCGGGCCGCATTGTCGGTTATGCCATTACACTCTTCACTTATTCATCATTTCTGGCTCTGCCGACGCTCTACCTGGAAGACCTCTTTGTTTTGGAGAGCCATCGGGGGCAGGGAGCTGGCTACCAATTGTTCACGCACTGCGTCGAAGAGGCGCACCGGCGCGGCTGCGGACGCATGGAATGGCAGGTTCTGGACTGGAACCGCCTGGCGATCGACTTCTACGAAAGGCTGGGCGCGCGGCAGATGAAAGAGTGGCTGCCTTACCGAATGGTTCGCGAGGATATGGAGGCGTTGCTGAGCAAAAAGAAAGGCCAGCCAGGCATCGGGATAGCCTGACCATTTTGTGGAAACCAAAATGCAATTCCAGCTTTGTAGCAGTTGGGGCGGGTTCTATGCCGCTACCGAGAACGGTTTTTGCCTGACAGTCGCATTTGTGCGTCGCATGGGCGTTTCCACCGACCGAGGAGGCCTTCCGGACAAACATTGGAATCCGGCCCGAAAAAATGACAGAACAAGGAAGAAACCCATGGTGATAAAGCTCCTGCCCGATTCGTTCAGAAAAAACAATCTCAAATCCTCAAAACCTTCGAAACGGATTCCGCTGCGCATTCGGTTCAAGGTCGCTGGAAGGGACGAGAACGGATTTGCTTTCGAAGAATACGCCGAAAGTGTCGACATCAGTGCAGGAGGCGGATGCCTGATCTTCATGAAGGACATCAAGAAGGGTGAGAGCCTTAAGCTCTACAGTCCCAAAGGAGGGTTTTTTCTGGTCAGTGTTCGATGGTTTCGTTACGACATGCGAAAGAACGTTCGCTATTTCGGCTTTCAGCTGGCAAAGCCGGGAAATCCTTGGGTGCTAACGAACGGAGAAACGGGTTCGAGTCGGTCGAATCTAAGCACGTTACGAAGATTTGAGAAGCGATGAGCACCTGCAGTGTCATCATCAGGTTCACTCCCAAAACCCAGGACATTTGTACCACCCTGCAATCTGATTTCACCCCAAACTTATTCCCCTAGCGCTGCAATCCATTGGTCTCAAGACGGTCACCAAAGATCGAAGGACTCCCCAACAAAGAGGTTGATCCTAGCTCTCCCCAATCCGGCTGGTCCTTTCTGATTCCAATAAACCAGAACCTCAAAACAAGGGATTCTCCCTAGCATTGGTTTAACGACTGAAGTCCAAATATTCTTATGTTCAAAAGACAATATAAGAATCATTTCGCTATTTTTTATAACGGAATGAATTCACAAGACGATAAACAAATCGGAGATGACCCCCTAGGAGAATTCATTGGGAGAAGGGCTAGGAAACATGGGTGGAGAAGGGGTGTAGCGTGATGGACGAAGTCATCCGTGATTTTCTCATTGAGAGCCACGAAGGTCTAGACCACCTAGACAAGGCCCTTCTGTCTCTTGAACAAGACCCCACAGACTCCGAGACCCTTAACGAAGTTTTCCGGACCACACACACTATTAAAGGGACCTGCGGCTTTTTTGGATTCTCCAGACTGGAGTCCGTTGCTCATGTCGGTGAAAGTTTGCTTGTCCTGCTGCGCGACAAAAAGCTTCTGCTCAATCAGGAAATCGCCACCGGCTTGCTTGCCATGGTGGACGCCTTCCGGGAGATCCTCTCGAAGATTGAAGCCGACCAAACCGAAGGTGACACAGACTACACTGCGCTGATTGGTCAGTTGAACCGCCTGCAGCGCAAAGAGGAATCTGGGGAACCCTCTGGAACCAAAACGGGGAATTCTCCTGCAGACCTTCCGGTGGACAGTCTTGGCAACATCTTCATTCACAAAGGACAAGCGACGGTAGCAGAGGTAGAGGCAGCGGCACGGCAACAACAGGATGGGGATCCGCGCCGATTGGGGGAGATTCTGGTGGAGCACGGAGCGGTGAAGCCGCAGGAAGTGGTGGAAGCACTGAAAGAGCAGGCCCAGACCCGGCCCGCCGTGGCGGAGTCTAACATCCGCGTAGACGTGAGGCTGTTGGACAACTTGATGAACTTGGTGGAGGAGCTGGTGCTGGCCCGCAACCAGGTATTGCAGTACAGCGTAACGCAGCAAGACAGTGCCCTTGCCGCCACCTCGCAACGGCTGAACCTGATCACCACCGAACTGCAGGAAGGCATGATGAAGACGCGGATGCAGCCGATCGACAACGTCTGGTCGAAGTTTCCGCGCGTAGTCCGGGACTTGGCTTCGGCAAGCGGCAAACAGATTCGGATCGAGATGGAAGGCAAGGAGACCGAGCTGGACAAGATTATCATCGAATCGATCAAAGACCCCTTAACGCACATCATACGCAACTCGGCTGACCACGGAATCGAGGCCCCGGAAGCGCGGGTGGCCAAAGGCAAGCCGGCCGAAGGTTGTTTGCGGCTGCGGGCTTTTCACGAGAGTGGGCATGTCAACATCGAGATCTCCGACGACGGCAACGGCGTGGACGCGGAGAGGGTGAAAGCCAAGGCGCTGCAGAAGGGGCTGATCACGGCTGAACAGGCAGACCGAATGAACGAGCGGGAGATGGTGAACCTGATCTTTTTGCCCGGATTCTCCACCGCCGAGAAGCTCACCAACGTCAGTGGGCGGGGCGTTGGGATGGATGTGGTGAAGACCAACATCGAGAAAATCGGCGGGACAGTGGATGTGCAAACCAAGCTGGGGCAGGGGACGACGCTGAAGATCAAGATTCCGCTGAAGATCCACGAGTGATCCAGAATCAGTCGGATTCCTCTGGGACATTGAATCGCTAGTCAATCGGTTGCTGATCCAATGCACTCAGTTCCACGCATTTGACTACAAAGAGTGAGCACCGCTCGTCGATGCAATCTGCACCGCCCTTTCAACAGTCCTTCAAGTGGCCTGTTCCTACGTTTAAGTCCCCTCGCCAGGTGTACCAATCTCGCTGAGCCCATAAGGTTCGAATCCAGCCAGCTTGACTTTTTTTGATTCCAAACTCATCGCGCTTTCCTGTAACTTTCGCCGTGGGTTGCTCAGTTCATTTGAGTGCCTCTAGGCCGACCTTCGAGCTGCCGGTTGCTAAATCAAAGGTCGCATTTGTTCAATATTAGTTTGAACTAAAAGCCTCCAGAGTTCAGGAAAGAGAGGATGTCATGAATCTGAAGCGCTGGTTGTGTTCCGTCATTTGTGCGACAGCTTTGGCTTCGAATTCGTGGGCGGACCAAGTGAGTCTGAACAATGGCGACCGGGTGACCGGAAAGCTGGTCAAGAAGGATGGAGACAGTCTCACCGTCAAAACTGACCTCATGGGTGAGGTAACGATTCCATGGAAATCGGTTGTATCGGTGAATTCTCAGGATCCAATGACGGTCGTGCTGACGACTGGACAGTCGTTGGTCGGACCCGTAAGTGTGGATGCGAAAGAAGAAAAGGTAGAAGTTGTGACTGCGGGCACCACGCAGTCGGCCCGCCTTAGCGAGCTGGTGGCGATTCGAAATGAGGAAACCCAGAGACAGTTTGAACGGATGGAGAAGCCTGGCCTGCTGGATCTCTGGGCAGGCACTGTTGATTTGGGCCTAAGCGCTGCCAGAGGCAATGCACGAACGAATTTGTTTACGATTGCGGCGAATACCAGTCGCGAGACCAGGACTGACAAGACTGCGGTCTATTTCAACCAGGTCTATTCCTCGGCTCTGGTCGACGGCGTGTCGGCTGCCACGGCCAAGGCCATCCGTGGCGGTTGGTTGTACAACCAGAATATCAATTCTCGTGTCCTTTGGAACCTCTTCAACGATTACGAATACGATCGCTTTCAAAACCTTGATTTGCGGGTTGTGCTCGGTGGTGGTCTCGGTTACACGATGATCAAAAACGAAAGGAAACGTTTGGATCTGCTGGGAGGCGCGGCCTACAATCGCGAAGAATTCAGCACTCCTTTGATTCGCAACTCGGCCGAGGCGTACTGGGGAGACGATTTCAACTACAAGCCTTCGGGCATGACCGAATTGCAGCAGCGTTTCCGCATATTTCATAACCTTAGCGATCCCGGCCTCTATCGCATCAACTTTGACCTGAGTGTCGTGATGAATCTGAATCGCTGGCTGGCGTGGCATTTGACACTCAGCGATCGATTCCTTAGCGACCCCGTGGAGGGCCGCCAGCGGAACGACGTGCTCTACACGACCGGGCTGCGATTGCGCTTTGCACGATAGGTCCAATTGTCGCAAACCTCTCCTTGCCACTTTGTCTTTGGGAGGCCGGGCTAGGCGCCTTCTTTGCTTTTCCTGTGAATTTGGATCGTCGTTGTATCGCATCCTCAATTGGTGGAGTGCGCGTCTTCTTGACCTATCCTCAACCGGCGAGACAGTGTAGGATACCAGCGCTTGTGACCGAAGCATCGCGCGGACAGTCTGAGTTTCGGGAGAGAAACTGATGACAACCTCTGAGCTATCTGCCTTAGACGTAGAGCAGGAGCCAGGTCCAGTAGAACGCCTCCTGCGAATTTTTGGCGATGTGCGCAGCGGTGAAGCCGGCACGGTGTTGCTGCTCTTGCTGAACCTTTTTCTGATTTTGGGTGGCTACCAGATTTGCAAGGTGGCCCGGGAGCCGCTGATCCTTGCCAGTGGCGGCGCGGAGCTCAAGTCTTATACCGCGGCGGGCCAGGCGGTCGTGCTGATGTTCTTCATTCCGCTCTACAGTTGGTTTGCTTCAAAGGTAGACCGGGCGCGGCTGATTTTTGGAGTCACGTTGTTTTTCATCGTGAACATTGAACTCTTCTGGCTGGGAGCGCGACTGGGGATTCCTTATCTGGGGGTGGCGTTCTTCATTTGGGTTGGGATATTCAACAACGCCGTGATTGCCCAATTCTGGTCCTATGGAAATGACCTCTACTCCCGTCAGGCTGGGGATCGATTGTTCCCGATCATAGGTATTGGTGCAACGCTTGGCAGCCCGTTTGGGACTGCGGCAGCTGCCTGGCTCTTCTCAAATGGCGTGGACGCCTACACCATCTTGCAGATCACTGTTGTGGTCTTGTTCCTGTCCATCGGCATTTATTGGCTGGTGGAAAGACGAGAAGGCCAGCAGCGGCGCCGTCCCGGTGCTGGTGAAAAGCTCAAGGAAGGTCCGGGAGGTTTCGCACTGCTGGCCGCGAGTCCCTATCTTCGGTTGGTTTGCACTACTCATCATTCTTTTGAATGTGGTGAATACAACGGGCAATTATGTGCTCGACAAGTTTATTCGTTGCCGAAGCTGCAAGCCGGGCGGCTGCAGATCCTTCCTTCAACACGATAGCGTTCATTGGCGGCTTCGCAGGCAATGTTCAGTTTTGGGTAAACGTTACGGCAGCTCTCATTCAAGGTTTGCTCGTGTCCCGGATTGTAAAGTACCTTGGACTGACCGGCGCTCTTCTGGCCCTGCCCATCGTGGCGTTGGGTTCCTACGCGACTGTTGCTGCGGGAGCGACCCTTGCGCTGGTTCGCTTTGCCAAAACCGCAGAAAACGCAACCGACTACTCTGTCATGAACACAGCGCGCCAGATGTTATGGTTGCCTACAAGCCGCGAGGAGAAATACAAAGCCAAACAAGCCGCGGACACTTTCATTGTGAGAGCGGGAGACTTGGCTTCGGCAGGACTGGTGTTCGTGGGGTCGGCGATTCTTGAATTTGGTCCCCAGCAATTTGCCTCTGCCAACGTTGTGCTTTGCTTGGTATGGCTGGGAGTGGCCCTTCTGCTGCTCAAGGAATACCGACGATTGGCGGGACAGCAGCAAGTCAGCGTCCGCAGGGCTTTCAACACAACCAAGGTGAAATCGTCTTGCGGCGTCTTGTCGGCTGCAAAATCGAGAATTTGATCTTTCACAAGCAGGGTAATCTCTTTCGCGGTGCGGTGGCGGTTCAGTGTGGCCAGGGACTGAAGCCGGTCGACCCCGTATTCCTCTTCAGCTTCGTTGTAAATTTCAGTCACACCATCCGTGTAGAGAAGCAACAAATCGTCCGGCAGAATCTGCACGAAGTTCTCCCAGTAAACCGAGTCGGCGAAGGCACCCAGAATCAGGCCTCCAGTTTCCAGACGCAACGCCGAACCGTCGGCCCGAATCAGAATAACGGGGTTGTGGCCAGCGTTGCAATACGTCAGGATACGCCGCTGCTCGTCGAGCACGCCGTAAAACGCGGTGACGAACTGATGGTCGTCCGTGCTCTCCCAAAGCAGCTGATTGACTTTTGCCATGATGGTTCGGATGGCGTAGTTATTGCGAATCTCAGCCAGCAGGCAAGCCCGAAAACTGGCCATGATCAGAGATGAGGGGATGCCCTTTCCAGAAACATCGCCCACCACCAGCCCCCACTGACCTTCGACGATGCGTATGAAATCATAGTAGTCGCCGCTGACCAGCCGCGACGGAATGTTCAACCCTGCGACTTCGAAGCCGTTCAGTTGAGGGGGTTTGGCTGGGAGAAAACTCAACTGAATCTCACGCGCGATCGAGAGCTCTTGCTCCAGGCGCTTCTTGTCCAGCAGCGCGCGGTAGAGTTGCGCTTTCTCGATCGATAAGGCTACCTGGTGCGTAAATTTCTCAAACAGGGCGAGGTCACTGCGGGTGTAGATGTCCTGCTCATCGCTTTCCAAGGTAAAGACCCCGATCAGTCGTTTATTGCTCAGTATGGGTGCCGCCATGGCCGATTGTGCGGCACTTCGAGCATTCAGGAATGCGGGATGGGCCTGAAGATCATTGAGAATGACGGCCGTGGCTTGCTCGCTGACGATCTGGCGCGCAGCGCGCCCGACGTTGAGAATCTCATTCTGATCGACATTGATCTCGTAGCCGTACACCACCATTCGCTGGATCTCTTGAGAGCTCCTGTCCAGCAGATAAATGCCAGCCGCATCGTAGGGAATCAGCGAGCGTAAAGCATCGATGATGACGTCCAGCAACTCGTCCAGATCCAAAGAAGCGCTGACGCGCTGACTGACTTCAGCAAGTTTTTCTTCCTCCAGGCTCAGCCGTTCAGCCTGCTCCGACAGCTTGAAGTAGTTAAGCCCGACCCCGATCTGGTAGGAAAGCGCCGTCAAGAACAGCAACTCCGCGTCGGTAAATCTCTTGGAACCCTCCCGGAAGAAAACTTCAATCACTCCCAAGAGAGCTCCGCGGCGGACAAGCGGCGAGGCCATGACACGCTGGCTGCTGATTCCAAGGGCCCGATGAATCTGGGCAGACTCGGGAAAGTCGCCGAGATTCTCGCTTCGCTGCGGTGACTGCGACGCTCCTACTTTGCCGGCCAATCCGTGTCCGAGCTTCAGCACGTGACTGGTGGGTTCCGTGACGTCGCCCTGAGAGTAGTACACCAATTCCTCGCGGTAGCTGTCGTAGATCGACACGAGTACGCCGGCGGAATCAAACTCCTCCCGGACCATGCGGTAGACATTGTGCAGCAAAGTCTGGAGCGTTGGCGCCGACTGAAGTTCCTGCAGGATCTTGGCGAGAACGACTGTTTTAACGTCTTTGGAGATTCTCTTGTAGCGCGGGATCTCAGTCGGTTTTGTCGGTGCGTCGGGCATGAAGGAATGTCAACCTGGAAGACTGAATCGATAGCAGCGGCCCATGGCGCTAAACTCCGTAAGATTCGGGAGTGCCAAGTGGAGGCAGACTCTCATACCGAGTTTTGTCCTGGACACCGGCCTCTTGGAACGATTTGCGCCGTTCTGCGCACTTGTTGCAGGATCCGCAATGTTCTAAACCCACCGGGCGGATACAGGAAAAACTCAATTCCAGTGGCAAGTGACGGCCAATCCGGATGACGTCTGCTTTCGTCAGCTTCGCAAAAGGTGTCTGTACCGAGAATGAGAAACCCAAGGCCAGACTGGCCATCGCTTCAAACCTGGAAAAAAATTCCGGTGTGCTGTCCGCAAACGGGTTTCCTGAAAGGGGTCCCAGAGCTACAGAGGGAATCTCATTGAGAGCGCAATAGAGAGAGGTCTTTGCCAGGAGCATCAGATTTCTACCTGGCAAATACACTTCGCGATCATCCGACAAGTGATCGGGAGTGGATTCTCCCGTAGTGCTCCAATGCGAGTTGTAAAGGTCCGTGACGGGCAGATCAATCTCGCGTAGCGATTCGATGTTGGGTTCAGAGACCGCCGCTAAAAACCTCTTCACCCAGTGCTGTTCGACACTTTCCCAGACTAGGCCCTGCCTCACATAGACGGGATAAACAGTTCGCGCCGTTGCTGCGAGATGGGCGGCCAAAACACAACTATCCAAGCCTCCACTCAACAGCACGGCCACTTTGTTGCCATTCGAACGGCTCATGGATCAGCTCTGGCCTTGAAATCAGCAGCCAGCGTCGGAAACGGGAAGACGGATTCTATAGACAATACATTCAAGGCCAAAGGAAAAAGGCGGGAGATCGGCTGAAGAAGGGCGCCTGTGTGGAGACACTGTAGGGCACGGGACGGATAGCAGGGGAATGACTAATGACTAAGCACCAATGACGAATGAAGCCCGAAATCCTAATGACGAAGTCTTGAGCTAATTCACACATACGGACTTCGTCATTCGTGCTTAGTCATTAGTCATTCTCGACTCTCAATAAGCTCACTACAACTCAGCATCCTCTTCGTGACTAACTGGCGAACGGACTATGCTTCAATGCATAGTCGATCACTTCCTTGGGCACTTCGTATTTGCTGACTGAACCGTTGCCGCGGAAGTCCACGTCCTTGATGCCGATTTCGCTGGTGTAGAAAGCGTCCACTGTCATCTTTCTGGCCCAGTCGAAGAACACGACCCCAGGACCCAAATCTGAAGCGGCATAAATACCGTAAGATTTGAAATCCTTATAATGTTCGGACGCTTCGTAAGTCTGACCTTTTGCCGATCGCTCCCGATCGGTCTCCTGTGCCTTCACCAACAAATCCAGCATCGCCGTTTGCTGCTCCGGTTTGGCGTCAACAAACGGTGCCGAGTGGCGGTGTCGCATTTCCGCGTCCAGCCAGGCAAGGCCTCCAGTAAAGATCGCAGCCAGGTCTTCATTCTGGCTGGCGAGCAGATCAATAAACTCAGGCGCGCCGGCGTCGCGGGCGCTGCCGGATACGGTGTCCGCGGGTACGATCAACTCAGCCAACCTTCCAAGCGTTTTGAATTCATGCTCGGTGAACAGCTTGGCTTTGTAGGAGCCCGTCTTCTTCTTTTCTTCCCGGGCATGCGAATGTACCTGCTGGGCAGCCTCCAGCTTCATCTGCCCACCCGCCACGACAGTTACCGCCAGGGCGATACTTCGCAACGCATCGCGCCGGGACACGTCTCCAATCTGGATCAAGGTCTCGTTTGTGTTAGACATTGGCTTTTCTCATCTCCTCTGCCAGATAGTCGCAACTTCTCCAGGTGAGGGCGTTGATGGTGAGCGTGGGATTCTTGTCTGGGTTGCTGACGAAGGGGCCGCCGTCACAGACAAACAAGTTCTTGGCCTGGTGGGCCTGGCAAAAGCCGTTGACCGCCGAGGTGCGCGGATCGTCACCCATGCGCACCGTACCGACCTCGTGAATGATCGTTCCTGGGACTGAGATGCCGTTCCTCTCACGCTCGGCAGCACTCAAACCGAGCACCTTGCCGCCCATGGTCTCGATGATTTCCGCAAAGGTTCGCTCCATGTGGCGTGCTTGCTTCCATTCGTAGTCTGTCCATTTGAAGTGGAAGCGCAGCACCGGGATTCCCCACTTGTCCACGACTTTGGGGTCGATCTCGCAATAACTGTGGTTGTTTGGAATCATCTCACCGCGGCCCGCGAAGCCCACAGTGGTGCCATATTCCCTCCGAACACCCTCTTTGAGACTCTTGCCGTAACCGAATTTTCGGGCTTGCCTGTGAAAGGAGCCGATACCAGGCATTCCGTAACCACCGCCAATCTCAATGTGGTAGCCCCGCGGGAAGCCCACTTCGTTGTGTTTCTCCCACAGCCACCAGGGCATGTAGAGATGCGCACCGCCAAATCCATCGGTGTCGTAGTGCGGAAGTCCTTCCAGTGCGGGCACCTGGCCGCTCAGGCCGAAGCCCACTGTGTCCATGAGAAAACGGCCGACAACTCCTGAGCCGTTCGCCAGACCGTTAGGAAAATACTTCGACTTGGAGTTGAGGAGGATACGGGCCGATTCGCAGGCGCTCGCCGCCAGAATCACGGCCCGGCAACGAATGTGCTTTTCTTCGCGCGTGCGCTTGTCGATGTAGGAAACACCCACTACTTTTCCGTTCGTATCCGTAAGGACCTCACGAGCCATCGCCATGTCGACAATCTTCAGTTTGCCGGTTTTCATGGCAGGGAAGATCTGGACCTGACTGGAGGCGTAATTGGACGCGGTGAGGCAGCCCCGGCCGCATTGACCGCAGTAGTGGCAAGGCGGACGCCCGTTCAACTCGCGTGTGATCACAGCGCGCCGATTTGGAATGCAGGGGATGCCCATCCGGTCGCATGCCTTCTTGATGAGGATTTCATGAGCTTTGGGTGGTGGCGGCTCTTGAAACACACCGTCGGGAGCACTACGGATACCTTCCTTGCTGCCGGTGACTCCAATGAATGCCTCGGCCTTGTCGTAATATGGGGCGATATCCTTGTAAGAGATGGGCCAATTGGTTCCAAGTCCATCACGATCGTAGGGTTTGAAGTCATAATCGGAGAAGCGGAAAGACATTCTTCCGTAATGGTTCGTCCGCCCTCCGATGATGCGCGAGCGAAACCATTGAAACTCACTCCCATCACCGACTGTATACGGCTCGCCATCCAGCTGCCAGCCCCCACTGGTGGTTGTGAAGTATCCGAACGACTTGCCTTTGCCGAAATAGGCTGCGCCGCCCTCCTCCGCGCCCCGGTGATCCACCTCGTACGGCCACATGTGTTCCTTGAATTCCTTGGCGGGATCGAGCATGGGACCGGCTTCCAGCAACGTTACCCTGATGCCCTTTTCGGTGAGCACCTGGACTGCAGAACCGCCGCCGGCGCCGGAGCCGACAACCACAACTTCATGTTCTTCCGGGCTTCGTCTGACTTGTGCCATGAGTTTTCTTGTTTAAGTTGAATGCGGATGGATATGAGCCTTCGTGCGAACGTTCGGGAATCTTTGAGCAGACCCGCGCGCCGGGCTCTCTCTGCGTGCTAACAATTCATCGGCTAACGTTCGGAGTCTAGCACCGGGTGAAAATCTGCGTCAACAAGTTGTGGCCCGGGCATTTTAGAATTGCCGACACTGAAGATGGCGCATAGAATGCCTCCACTGAAAAGAGCCTTTGGCTTGGTTTACTTCAGGAATGCGGCTTTGCTCATCTGGGTCTTCCGCCGGATCGCCTTTCGTTATTGCCTGCTTCATCTATGAGCTGTGTTCCAAGGAGAACTTGATTCCGTGCGTCCTGTCGGTCCTGTTCGTGAAGGCTATATTTCATATCGCAATTTCAGGATTTGGTTCCGAGTCGTCGGCGAGCAACAGAGTTCGGACCGATTGCCCTTGCTCTGTCTGCATGGCGGTCCTGGCGGAACGCATGACTATCTGGAACCGCTTGAAGAAGCCGCTCGTGAAGGCCGTCAAGTGGTTTTCTACGACCAACTGGGTTCCGGCAACTCCGATCACCCCAACGACCCAGGGCTTTGGACCGTGCCACTCTTCGTTGAAGAGCTGGGTGTTGTTCGGCGTGAACTCGGTCTCGACCAGGTTCATCTGTTCGGCCAATCCTGGGGTGGGATGCTGGGAATGGAGTATGCCTTGACGAAGCCGCGGGGTCTGGCAAGCTTGATTGTCGCGGACTCTCCAGCCAGCATGCCGCAGTGGGTCGAGGAGGCAAACCGGCTTCGGGCGGCCCTGCCTCCCGAAGTGCAACAGACACTGTTGCGGCACGAATCCGCCGGCACCACGAGTGATCCCGCCTATCATGAAGCTGTGATGGTGTTCTATCGAAAACACCTTTGCAGGCTTGAAGTATGGCCCGACTGCGTCAATCGCAGCTTCGAGAAAATGAACCAACATCCCCAGGTCTATCACACGATGAACGGGCCCAGTGAGTTTCATTGCATTGGCTCGATCAAGAACTGGAACATCGTGCATCGCCTCAGCGAAATTCGAGAGCGCGTGCTGCTCTTGTCGGGCCGCTATGATGAAGCCACACCGGCTATCGTGGAAACCATTCAGCGCGGAATTTCCGGTTCCGAATGGGTTATCTTTGAGAACAGCTCTCACATGCCCCATATCGAAGAACCGGAACGGTTCATGACCGTGCTCAATCAGTTCTTGCGACGCGCTGAACAAGAGTAGAAGTCTCGGACTGCAATTCCGTGCTTGTTTTAACTCGTCGCTATCATGCCATCCTTTGCTGAAGCGACATCGAGTGACGCGCCGCGTCGGATGAGAATCCTTTGTCGCGGTCATCTTGATACTTGCTGTTTCTTCCGAGCACAAGGGCGACCACGGGTTTCAAGAGGAAACCGCCATGCCAACGTTAATCAACGCTGCGTCGGTGATTCAGGCTGCCGGCAACAAGCCGAAGGTGATTGAGGAATTCATCGGACGTGTGAATTCAAGGACGGATCGGCTCAGCGTAGCACGTATGACGAGCCCGAGTGGCTGGGTGGAACCAGGCCAAACGCCCGAGTTTGACGAATACACCCTGGTTTTGCGCGGCGCGTTGCGGGTTACCTCGAGAAGCGGCGTTATCGAGGTCTCGGCCGGACAGGCAGTGATCGCCCATCGAGGCGAATGGGTGCAGTACAGTACGCCCGGGCCCGACGGTGCTGAGTATGTCGCCATTTGTCTGCCAGCATTTTCCATGGAAAGTGTTCATAGGGACGATTCATGAGATTGGTCAGTGCCTTTTGAATCTTCCCCGGGGCGGAAGCGTAAAGTTGGCAAAGCGTTCAGCCGATGAACCTAGGGACGCCAAAGTTGAGTGCCGGGACTCTGCCTACCCTATGATGAGTGCCTTCGAGGAGAATGAATTGTTGGATTTGATGAGTGATGTTGAGTTGCTCCTGAAGTACCGAAACTATTCAGAGGCTTCTACACGCTTACAGCAGATCATGGAAGAGCATCCGGACTACTTGCCGGCGAAGGAAGCCCTGCAAGAGGTCTATCGGATGACGGGGCAGGCGAAGAGAGCTCAGGATCTGGAGAAGGAGGTCCGGGCCCTTTCGGACGAGCGCGCCAAGACTCAGCTCTCGCCTGTGGCCAAGGAAGAGTACTCGAAAATAGAGCGCCGCCAGTTTGCGGAGAAAGTGGACGGACTCATCCGTGTCATCTATCACGGGCAAACGCTGGAAGAGACCTTTCAGACCACCGCAGCAGAGATGCTAAGTCTGCTGAAAGCTGACCGCTGTCTGTTGGTCTTTGCAGACGATGCACGCCAACGGGTGGACGACCTGGAACTATGTGCCAAGGACGTAGACTCTTGCCTTAATGAAGAGACCACGGAGATGCTGCAGCAGTGGTTCCGAGAGGATCCCAGTTTCGATAGCCCGATTTTGAGCCGTTCGGCACAGCGCGACCCGGGGTTGGCCCAGTTTCGGGAGCGCTTGAGTCAGAGTCAGGTTTACGCCATGATGGCATATCCACTCATTTACAAATCCACTTCGCTTGGATGGCTCGTGGTGCAGCAATGCGTTCCGTACTATTCCTGGAACGAGGGTGACTTGACCCTTTTCTCAGTAGCGTGCGGACATTTGGCGACAGCCTTCGAGAATCTTCGCTCGTTCACTGAGCTCCAGGACCTGGCTTTCAAAGACAGCCTTACCGGACTTAACAATCGGCACTTCCTGAAGGAACGGTTGGGAGTGGAGCTGTCGAATGCCCAGCGCCTGCACTACCCCGTGAGCCTGGGCATCCTGGATGTGGATCACTTCAAGCGCATTAACGACACGTACGGCCACCCTGCTGGTGACACGGTGCTGCGCAAACTGGGGTTACTGCTAAGAACCAACGTGCGCAAAGGTACGGTGGTGGCCCGTTGGGGTGGAGAAGAGTTTCTGGCTGTTTTCCCCAATATGGAATTGAATGTCGCAGCCCTGATCATGGAGCGCTTTCGGGAAAAGGTGGCACAAACGATCCGCGTTGAAGACCAGGTTGTGACCGTTAGCGCCGGCTTGGCTCAAGCCCGCTGGGTCAAGGGGTCCAGGTTGGATGAAATTCAAGCCTCGCTCGTCGAAGAAGCCGATCAGAATCTCTACGCTGCGAAGCGCAATGGACGGAACCAGGTTCAGTGGCAATCATCGGAATCGGAAATAACATCTCAGACCGTGCCACCTGTAATCGCGGTCGAGCCGTCGCAATCAATAAGCCTGCCGTTTTAGCTCGTCTCGGAAATAGCATTACAACATTTCCTGCTAGAAACTTGCGATGACTCGCGTGTCCGGCACACTTGAGAGAGCCTGAGAATTTGGGCGACGCGAATGGAGAAATTCGCTAGCCTAGGCTTGTAGCGAAACTCAGCATGCGAGACACCCCTCCTAGGTGTGAGTTTCCTGCGATCTTCCAGCTTCACCAAGAAACTGTCCACACGCCACTGCTTAATTCCTCTTGAAGGGGCGATGCTCCCTATGAGTTCGATGACCTCTGTATTGCTTCGATGTGCCAGTCTGATGCTGATTGCAGGCTTGCTCATGGCGGGTAGCGTCGGTCCCAAGAAACAGCGCTCTTTCGATTGGGAGAGGCACGGAGGCGATGCGGCGGGCAATCAGTACTCTTCCCTCACTCAGATAAACACAAAGAACGTTCAGAAGTTGAAGGTTGCCTGGACATACCGCTCCGGCGGCAAACGCGACGACAATCGGTCTCAAATCCAATGCAACCCGATTGTCGTGAATGGTGTGCTCTATGGCACCTCTGCGCAGTTAGAGGTCTTTGCTCTCGAGGCTGCCACTGGGCGGAAGCTTTGGGCGTTTGATCCTTTCCTTGGAACTTCGGGCAGGAACTCGCAAAGCGTGAATCGCGGCGTTGTCTACTGGGAGGGTTCGAACGATGAACGCATCTTGTTTACGGCAGGGCCAAAACTCTACGCATTGAATGCCAGAACGGGAAAAACGATTGCTGATTTCGGTCAAAATGGGACAGTCGATTTGCGCGAGGGACTGGGAAGAGAGGCCGGGCACTTGTTCGTGCACTCACGAACGCCTGGCGCGATTTATCGCGACCTACTCATTCTTGGAACTACGGTTTCCGAAGGCCCTGGGCCATCGGCACCCGGTCACATTCGTGCCTACGACGTTCGCACCGGCAACATCAGTTGGACCTTTCGCACCATCCCGCATCCCGGAGAGTATGGCTACGATACCTGGCCGTCTGATGCTTGGAAGCGGTCTGGTGGGGCTAATGCCTGGAGCGGAATCACCGTCGACGAGAAACGCGGTCTGGTGTTTTTGCCCACCGGTTCGGCGGCGTTCGACTTCTGGGGTGGCAACCGGCAGGGGGCTAACCTGTTTGCCAATTGCGTTCTGGCGCTGAAGGCGACTACGGGGGAGAGAGTTTGGCACTTTCAGACCGTTCATCATGACATCTGGGACCGCGACCTGCCGGCGGCTCCCAACCTTGTCACGGTAGAGCACCGGGGGCGTCGTGTAGATGGTGTCGCACAAATCACCAAGTCCGGTCACGTCTTCCTCCTGGACCGGGAAACGGGCAAGCCTCTCTTTCCGGTGGAAGAACGGCCTGTGGCCGCATCGGATCTGACTGGCGAAGTCGCATGGCCCACTCAGCCCGTGCCACTCAAGCCTCCTCCCTTTGCTCGACAGACGTTCACTGAGGCCGATGTGACAAACATTTCACCGGAATCGCGCGACCAAGTGTTGGAGCGCCTCAAGAAAGCGCGAACGGGCCAGCCCTTTATCCCACCCAGCACCACGGGCACCGTCGTCTTTCCCGGTTATGATGGCGGCGGCGAGTGGGGCGGCGCGGCGTTTGATCCGAAGACCGGCACCCTCTACGTCAACTCAAATGAGATGCCGTGGATTCTGACTATGGTCCAGATTTCTGAAGGTGGGCGTGCGCAGAGGGGACAGAGGATCTACAACCAGTATTGCGCGACTTGCCATGGCCTCAACAGGGAGGGGGACCCGCAACAGACTTTTCCGGGTTTGCTGGGTGTCTCGAAAAAGATGTCCAAGGTGGAAGCCACGCGGCTTGTTGAAGAGGGGAAAGGTTTCATGCCGTCCTTTCGCTTCCTTTCCGACTCCGAAAAGCAGGCTCTTGTTGGATTTCTCTTCGGTGAGCTGTCCGATTCAGGCGGGGAAAAAGTGGAAGCCGGAATCCCGTTTACCCATACTGGATACAACCGGTTTCTTGATGCCGATGGATATCCTGCGGTCAAGCCTCCGTGGGGAACACTCAACGCAATCGACTTGAATGCTGGAGTGATCAAGTGGACTGTGCCCCTGGGGGAGTTCCCTGAACTCACCAAGCGCGGTATTCCCCAGACGGGAACTGAGAACTACGGTGGGCCCGTGGTGACTGCGGGAGGATTGCTTTTCATTGCTGCCACTAAGGACGAGAAATTTCGCGCCTTCGATAAACAAACCGGCAAGGTACTTTGGGAAACAAAACTTTCTGCCGGCGGTTATGCGACGCCCTGTACCTACATGGTCAACGAAAAACAGTATGTAGTCATCGCTGCAGGTGGCGGCAAGATGGGCACTCCTTCCGGCGATGAGTACACTGCTTTTGCCTTGCCGGACTAGCAGAATTCGAAACCTTTTCTCAGGCGTACTACAGCAGCGGCTGAAAGCTGCCTTGACCGCGCCGTCACGGAAATCGACCCGCGTTTCTCCGCACCCGTTCCCCATGTGCGCATAGGGTTTCATATTCCTGCTTCGTCGGTGGTCGCCAGTCGGCGAGCAGGGAAAGATTGTGCTCCAATTCGGCCCGATTGTCCGGCGCCATTAGTGCGACGGCCACCGCGGGGTTGGAGAGAACCAGGCGGTACCAATCTGGTGCACTTGGAGGCTTGAAATTCGGCGGGTCCTCTGCGGTGCTTTGCAGAAGCCCTTTCCAGCGCAGGGAGGTGAAGGTGACGACGGGTGTTTCGAATTCCTGGGCAATCGGAAATAGCGTGGTTTCCGCGGCTCGGTGAGCCGCGTTGTAACGCGCCATCAGGAGATCGAGTTCGCGGCTCCTGAGCACCTCGGCTCCCAGCGATCGTTGATGCGTGGTGAGACCGATCAGGTGCACAAATCCTTGCTCCTTGAAACCTCTCATGGCTGCCAGCGCTCCGTGATCTGCGATGATTTCGCGCCATTCCTCGAGATGCTCCACGTAGTAAAACGTGACGACATCGATATAGTTTGTTTTCAGCCGGTCGAGATTTTCTTCCAACTCGCGTTGTGCACTTGCCTTGTCTCGCGACTCCAGTTGAATGGCGATCATCACGTCGCTACGTTTTGAGCCGAGTTCCCGAATTGTCGAGGCCATGCCGTCCTCGTGCCCACACCAGTTCCAATAGTTGATTCCGGCGCGAAGCGCCAGCCAGACATCGTCCTGAGTCAAGTGCGTGTTACCCCGCGTCGCCAGCCCGAGGCGACGGACGGGAGGGAGGGTCTGGCGAAAGGTGAAAAAGGGGTGCATCGTTGGATTGGGAGAAATGAAGGCAAACCGAAGATGCATTCCTTCATTCAGCAGTGGGGTTCTGGAATTCGCCCAGCGAGATCGTCACTGGAAGGAAACCACACTTTGGAAGGCCGCCCGAGCTCGACGATTTTCCGGTGGGCTTGATCCCAACCAGGGAAGTCGGATGTATCCTGGTTCCAGTGCGCTACCGAGGCTTCATCGCACCATTCCAGCAGCTTGGGCATCGCCTTTCGATGAGATCCGGCCATCATGAACAGGCGCATATCCTCTTCGCTCTGCCAGGCGGTCAGCGTCCAGAAGGCGTAATTTGAATCGCGAAGAAGTTTCAAGCCTAGATTGCCCTTCGAACGTCGCGCTTGCCGGGAAGACAGCAACGCATAAATCATGAATGGCATCAGGTACCAGCCTGATCTCAAGCGCAGTCTCGTGACAGAAACAAAGGGCATTGTCGTCTAACGTTCCACTAAGATCCAAAATGTGGGAGGTACCATCCCACGCGGCGACTCGGCTGATCGACAAAATCGCGGCCCAGAGGACGCCCCACCCCTCCAGACAGACATCGCGTCACACAGCATCCAAGGGAATACTTGTCTCGTCATGGGCCCAACTGAAGTCAGTAGATGGCCCAGCACCCGGGTGTTACCAACTCGAGCAGGTGCCCGTCTGGATCGCGAAAGTAGATACTTTGGCCCCCACGTTCCCATCGCACTTTACTTTCAATTGCCACCTGGTGTTGTTCGAACCATCGTTCCCAGGCCTCCAGCTCTTGAGCTGAGATGGCAAAAGCGAGGTGGGTTTGTCCGCTGCCATCGTGCGGTGGAATGGTTCCACCTTCAATGACAACGGGTTGGGTCGAAGCACCCTTCTTGAACAGCAAAAGCACCTGCTGCTGGGCCGCCTGCAGAGCACAGAAACGCTCGTCACTCACCAGTTTTTTAAACTGCATAACTTCCTGGTAGAAGTGAATTGAACGATTCACATCCTCGACATACACGGCAGTTTCCAAAACGCCAGATAGCTGAGGCATGGCCAACCTTCCAGAATGCGAACGTTATGTCTAGCTCATCGGGTTCTGCTGAAGTGATAAGCGAGCCGCTTCCTCACGTCGGCGGCTACTCAAGAGGACCGAGCAGAGTCACAAAACTCTTGTCGTCGCCACGCGCTTGACTACCTCAGTTCGGGTTTCATCGGACATAGTTGCTGCTCGTGCATCTCAAACCGCTTCGGAAATCGAGAAGCCAGTTCGGCGCTGTGGGTGACCACAATGAGAATCGATTTCTGATCCTGATGAAGATCGAGCAACAGGGAAGCGACGACGCCGGAAGAGTGGCTATCTAGATTCCCAGTCGGTTCATCGCACAACAGCATGATTGGCTTACGGATCAGAGCGCGAGCCAGAGCCACTCGCTGCTTTTCTCCTCCCGAAAGCTCGGCTGGACGATGATTTAGGCGATGGCTGAGTCCAACCTGGTCCAGCAAAAGCCGGGCACGTTCCACAAATCCATCTGTCGACTGAGCCACCAAGGTTGGAATGAGAACGTTTTCCAAAACCGAGCACTGCGGGAGCAAGCAGTGATCTTGAAAAACAAAACCCACCTTTTGATTCCGAAACGCGGCCACAGCTTTGGCATCCAGCGCGAAGGGGTTCTGACCGTCAAGTTCCACGGTCCCCGACGTGGGTGGTTCCAGTGCGCCCAAAACATAGAGCAGAGTACTCTTGCCACTCCCAGAGGGGCCCATGATGCAAGCTGCTTCTCCCTTCTCAAGAGCAAGGTTGATTCCTGTAAGAATGGAGAGGGGACCCTGCGGAGTTGGGTATTCCTTATGGAGCTGTTTCACCACCAGCAAGAGGTTAACTCCTTGAAATCCCCCTTCCAGAAAAGGGGAAGGAACGCGTAGCGCTCAGGGGGTTGTCTTCTTCGCGTCTGACGAGAAGCCGAGAACGGGAGGGAAGCCTCAACAGGTACTAGCGTTTTGCGCTTGCCTTACCTGTTTCGACTAACCCGCTGCGGCTGTTCTGAAGACTCTCGTACAAAGTCGTTGTTCGGTCGGCCATTTTTCCAACACTGTAGTGGCGGCGAACACCCTCCGCGCCACTGCGGCTCAGAGTACGTGCCAGCTCTTCATCCTGTAACACTGAACGAAGAGCGCTGGCTAGGCCTTGAGCGTCTCCTGGCTCAAAGAGAAGGCCCCCCGAAGTATTCGCTTGAATTTCCGGGAATCCACCCCGCCTTGGCTGGACTACTGGAACACCGCAAGCCATGGCTTCCAGAATCGGTAATCCTTTTGGGTCGTCAAACACGACGGGAACGGAGAAAACATCCAACTGTTGCAAGAACCGAATCTTGCTGCTGCGATCCAGCACTCCGTGATATTGAAACTCACTCTCCAGGCCTGCAGCCTTCATCTTCCTTTGCACCTCTGCGAGATAGCTCTCATGCTCTCGTGCGAGATATCCCGCCACCTCTAATCGCACCGAGGGAAGTTGATGTTCAAGCCGCAAGATGCGATAAGCCTCACAGAGAAGATGCAAGCCCTTTTCAGGAGCAACCCGAGCAAAGTAACCGATTCGGCGAACGCCCGAGCTGCGGGCGGGACGAGGTTCAAACCCTGCGAGATTCATTCCCATAGGCACGATGTGCATCTTGCTCGTAGGAATTCGCAAAAGATTAGACATCAGATTGGCATAGAAGTCGCTATAGACAACAAACGCATCCACCGATGAGACTCCTGCGCGCATCAATTCGAGGGCTTCGAGACGATACCTGTCATCAAGCCGCTCCAGGAAGTAGTCCTCTCCCTGTAGCGTGACGCAGATCGGTCGGTTCAACGCCTGTTTAATGGGCCCGGCCAGACCGATCAATAGAGAGTTCTGAAAATGCACGACATCGGGTGAGTTTTCGGATTGCAGCCAATGCAGCAATTTGTCCAGTTCTTTGCGTTGGTGTCCGTTCTCGCCTTTGAGCATGGATACCGTGAGTTCACCGAGATCCTCGGGATTTGGCGAGATTCCGCGACCCGAGAACAGCCGAATCACCTTGGCTGAATCCCAGAGTCGATCGAAGAACCAGGGAGTCTTGCGGAACAGGGGGATGTGCTGTTCCAGATAGACGCTGATGCCCCCAAAGAAGACGCGATGCTGGCTGACATTCTTTTCGTCGGTCAGGGTCGGAGTGTAGAGTGGCAGCAAGACTACATCGTGGCCGCGAGCGATCAACTCGCTTGCCAAGGCGTTGTCCAGCAGGCAACTTCCACAGTACATTCCCGCTGCACCAGCGGTGAGATAGAGGATCTTCATGCGGATTTCAGTCTGAGAGAATTCTCCTGAAAAATCGTCCTCGTCGTCGTGCTCGTCCTCGCCACAACTGTCGAGTCCATGAAGAACCAGGACGGACTTCGACTTATCTGGCGACTCGCACCTACCTGCTTGGTCATGCTATCACTGCGGCCAGCGCGGCAACCACCGCGAGACCTGGAAGCAGTAGCGCTCGTAGGAAGCACCAAACCGTTGCTTCAATGTCCGCTCCTCGTAAAACACAACGAAGAGATGGAATCCTACTGCAAATCCGAACGCCATCCAGGCCAAGATCGTCGAACGAAAAAACAGAGCTTCTCCCAGCAAAATGCTGACTATGGCCAAATACATTGGATTTCTGACAAAGCGATACGGACCCTTGGAAACGAAAACCACTGGCGGATCCCAGACGGCGGGCGTTCCCCGTCCTGAAAACACGAAGCCCCACAGGCAACTGGAATAAAGGGCAGCACCCGCAGCCATCAGAACTAGGCCCAGAACGGCCAAGGGGGCGGTCAAATTACTTGGCACTCGATGTGCAAGAATCAACCACGGGATCCACACCGTCGCACTGCCGGGAATGACAAGGGTAAAGAGCAGAGATCGAAGCCCTACTGTCATGGTTGACCAGATTCGACCTGCCGAGAACGTTCAAGGCTCTCCTCAGCCCACGGATCCGCAGGGTCTCTTCACGTGAAATAGATTACATGGCTTGGCGAGAAACGGAAAGCCAGGTTTGTTGTTTTCAAAATTGCGTCTTGCCGAACGAACAGCCACTATGTTGCAATCTGCGCGGCTGAGAGGAACAGAAACTTGAGGCCGCACCGCGAGCAAACGCATGGCCTGATTCCAAGGAGTTTGGCCACTGAGGCGCAGAGACACAGAGAAGATGGAGGGCTCGAGACGCAGATCGCGATGATTGGGTTGGCGGACTCACCAAATCTGAAACATTCATCTCATGACGAAATCCACCGTTGAGCAGATCCGCCAACGTTTTGACAAAGACGTTGAGCGCTTTTCCAATCTTGAAACCGGCCAGTCGGCAACAATCGATGCGCCACTGGTTCTCGACTTGATTGCGAAAGCTGCCCATGCGGCTACGCCAGATGCAAAAAGGCTCCTGGATATCGGCTGTGGAGCCGGTAACTACACGCTGAAGCTACTGCAGTCCTTTCCGCTTTCAGAGATCACATTGATTGATCTGAGCCGGGGCATGCTGGAGCGTGCACGCCAACGCATCGGTGCTCAGACTTCGGCAACACTCACTCTTCAACAGGTGGACATTTGCGAGTTCGCGAGCGACGAGGCGCAGTATGACGTCGCCGTCGCGGCGGCAGTCTTGCATCATCTGCGCAGCGATGACGAGTGGCGAGGAGTGTTTGAAAAGATTTATCGCTGTTTTGAGGCCGGGCGGGAGCTTTTGGGTCTCGGACCTAGTCCACCATTCCAATCCGGCCGTGCAAGCCATGATGTGGGAGCGATATGGGGAGTACCTGGTGCAGCTTAAAGGTGAAGACTACCGCGGACAGGTGTTCGCTTATATCGAGCAGGAGGATTTGCCGAGGCCCTTGCTGTTTCAATTGGACCTGCTGCGAGAAGTTGGATTTCAAGACGTTGAGGTTCTCCACAAGAACAGCTGCTTTGCAGCCTTTGGTGCGATCAAGTAGGAACGGCAACGCCACCCGCATGCCAAGTTGCGTCAGCGGAAGAAGAGGAGCCACTGAGGCACTGAGACACAGAGAAGAAAAAAGAGGACTGGACTCAGATTGCACAGAAGAACGCAGAATGTAGCCGCCGTTCGGGGTGAAATGCTCGTGCGAGCGAACCCAGAAACTCACATCGAACGTGGGAGTCGGCCTCGGGACGACATTTGAGTGTGAAAGCAGCAATCGGCAATCTGAAATCGGCGACGGCAATCGACAATCTCCATGCCCCTTCTCTCCCGGTTCCTCACCCGCGCAAGGCTTTCACGCGTCGCAAAGCATATTCGTGGCAGAGTTCTCGATGCCGGTTGTGGCTACGGGGAGCTGTTGGATTACCTTCCAGGGTGTGTTGACTCCGTCACTCTCCTTGATCGCAGTCCTGAGCGTCTTCCCAGGCTCCAGACTCGGCTTTCGCGTGCGACTGTAGAGGCTATGTTTTTGCTTGGCGACATTACCGCAGGAGAAGTCGCCCTTCCGCCCGCTTCCTTCGATACAACGGTAATGGCGGCGTTGCTTGAGCATCTTAAGACTCCAGGTTTGGCTCTCCGTGAAACCCGACGACTCCTGAAGCCGGGAGGGAGTCTGGTCTTGACGACTCCCACCCCACTGGGCGGCAGGGTTCACGCCTGGGGAAGCCGTGTCGGATTGACCTATCGCGAAGCAGCCAACGAGCATGAGGGATTCCTTGACTTTGAAGATTTGAACCGTTTGCTGAGCGAGGAAGGGTTAATCTGCGAAAGGTATGAGCGCTTCTTGCTGGGGATGAATCAGCTCCTTGTGGCAAGAAAGGCTTAGTAGGCCGTAGAGGCACGGAGACAGGAGTCAGAAAGGAATGACGAATGACTAAGCACGAATGACGAAAGAAATCCGAATGACGATCAAGTGCATTCTCCCCCTTGCGAAGCGCATAAGGGGAGATCAGGAGGGGGTTGATTCACTTTCGCACTTTTTCGGGCTCCAATTGCTCCGCTCCGCAATCGGCGTCCGCCTTACTTCCCGCCTGCCTGCAACTGTGCCTTGTAGATCCAGGCTAGAATCTCGGCTACGACGCGGTAACAGTCTCCTGGAATCTGTTCTTCCAAATTCATCTTGGAGAGAATCTCAATCAGTGCGGGGTCTTCATGGACGGGGATCTGATTGTCTTTTGCCAGTTGCAAGATCCTCGCCGCAACGTGGCCCTGGCCCTTTGCCACAAGACGTGGCGCCGAGTCTTTGCCCTTCTCATAGCGCAAGGCGGCGGCTTTGGGTCGTTTGTCTTTAGCCATCTCTTTCACACTCTCAAACTAAGCAGAGAGCCTTCCCGTGGCAATGCCTGCTCGGCACCATCCTGAATCTTGTACAACCTGGCCGGGTCAATCTTGACGTCCAAAACCGCAGTGGAGAACCCCGCTTCGCGGAGATTCGTTGACAGTTCCAGCAATTGCGACTCAAACAACTCGCGCGCCTCTGCATCGCGGACGTAGAGAGTTGCCTGAATCTGTGAGCCCTCCCAACGCGCCCAGGCTTCGAGTTTTCCGGTTTCTGGCAGATCGAGATAGATGTTGATGTTCAGTGGCCGACGTGAGTCCGCCGTCGCTCCAGTCTCTGTTTCCTGGAAAAAACGGATCTTTGCTTGCGTGGAGTGGGAGCCAAACTGCAAAGGCAGTTCTGTCTGGAAAGCGCCGTTCTTCAGCCATTCGAAAGCGGCTTCGGTCTGGCGAGACAAGACTTGGTCGGAGAGCAAAGCCGTTTGTTCCAGAACGGTTGCCTTGTTGTGTGCCAGGGCTGTTTCGGGTAAAGCTGACAGAGCTTGTTCCTTCGTTTGGGTAAGCAACGCTGCAAGTTCGGGAAGCAGCTTCCGACTTTCTGGTTCTGGCAATGACCGGACGGCGTCCAGCAACTGAAGCATTTTCTGATCCAGCTCCTGAGCATGCCGGGCAAGTGAGTCAGCTGTTTGGCCTCTTGGGATCTGCGTTGCGAGCTGGTTGTGACCTGTTTGAGGCTCAGACTCGGATACTTCGGCTGAGATGCCCGACAGGCCAGCCTGCTTTAGCAGCTGCTCTAGTCCATTTATGGTCGCCTGGGTCAAGATCTGTTCTGGCTTTGCAGTTTGAAGCAAGGCGGAGA
This sequence comes from uncultured Acidimicrobiia bacterium, assembly GCA_963791795.1. Lineage (GTDB taxonomy): Bacteria > Acidobacteriota > Terriglobia > Versatilivoradales > Versatilivoraceae > VFZK01. Next base: position 327,972 of record CAWBTP010000005.1, on the reverse strand, counting down.
CCTCACTTGAGAGCTTCTGTAGCGTCGCATCTGGCGACGCTTTCGTCAGGTCAAGCAACGTCTGCAAGATTGCGTGTCGTTCCGGTACACCACTCTGTCGGGAGGCGAGATTGAGCGAGTTCTCTGGTGGAGCCTTCGCTGATACGGCAGAGGAGGGTAACTCCGGGTCGGAGCTGGTCGCAGCTGGCAGGTTCAAAGAAGGGTTGCCTGCCAGGGGCGGAGTTGACTCACCTGCGGCTGGCGGGACGACCGACGAGACCGGGTACTGCTGCAGCTGTGCCAACAGCAGCTTCAGGTCCGAAGCGACCTTCTGTAGCGCCGCTTCCGGAGAAGCATCGAGTGCTTCCAACATCGTTCGCAGTTTTGCTTCGAAAAAGACGCCTGAGTTCTGAATCAGGTTTTTGATCTGCGGCAGCAGCGTCGCGGCGTCTGAGTCGAGAGTCAGCGGTTCCAGCAAGGCTCGTAACTGGAGGCTCTGAGGCTCCGTCAGAAGTTGGCTGTCAGCTCTTAATAGCTGCTGTAGCGCTTCCAGAAGCCGGGTCGGATCGGGGCTGCCTGCCACAATGCCCGCTCTGCCGCTACTGGCCTGAAGGAGGCTTGCCAGTTCGTAATTCTCCACCGAGCTTTCTGCGGTCGTGTTCAGAAGCTGCAGTTCGACCGTAGCCCCGTTCTGGTTGACACGGAGCTGAAGCTGTTGGCCTTCGATGAGCGGCAGGTCTGAACGCGCCCAGACCTTTTGCCCGCCAAAGCCCAGTAAGAGCTGCCCCTCTTCATTGACTTTTAAGACTGTGGCCGCGATCTGCTGTCCCAGGGTTAGCTGCAATCCCTCTGGGCTGCGGTTGCCCTGCAAGATAACTCGTTGAAGCGACGGATCAATAGGAAGGATCTGCATAACACCTCAACCTCGTCGTATCGGCATGGCGGGGAGGGAATTTTAACGGCTTGATTGCACTCGACTTGGATGCACCAAGACGCAATGGCAACTGGAATCAAGAAGGAGTCAATGAAAGCCTACATCTTCTCTGGAACCTGAATGCCCAGTAGCTCCAGCCCCTGCCGCAAGCGCTCGTGAATGATCTCCGTCAGGGCCAGGAGGAAGCATTTGCGAAGAGGATCAGGCTCAATCAAGATGCGATGCTTGTGGTAGAAGTTGTTGAAAGCCTGTGAAAGGCTGAAGAGGTACTTGGCCACGGTGGCCGGCTCCGCCATCTGGATCGAGAGAGAAATGTTGGTTTCTAACTGGGCCGACGAGTAAATCAGCTTCCACAACTCATCGTCTACACCTTTTGCCAGATGCGGGTCGATCGAGCCGTCCTGGATAGCCTGACGGACGGCCGAGGAGTTGCAGGCCGGATCGTCTTCCTGAACCTTGCGAAAGATGTTGTTCGCTCGCACAACAGCATACTGGACGTAGGGTCCTGTCTCTCCTTCAAAACTGAGCGCTTCCTTGAAATCAAAGGCAATCACCGAGTTGCGAGTGTACTTCAATAGGAAATAACGTAAGGCGCTAATTGCAATGGTAGTCGCGATCTGTCGTTTCTCGACCTCTGAGAGGTCATTGTGGCGGCTGGCAACTTCCTGCAGTGATTTTTCAATGAGGGTGTCTATCAAGTCGTCCGCCTTGACTCCCAACCCTTTTCGTCCTGAGACCTCAATGTAGGGCCGCTGCTTGTCCTCGTCAGAAAGCTGAATTCCCAAATCCTCGCAGCAGCGCGGCGATAACGCCACCATCTCGTAGGAGAAGTGAGTGGAACGGTCTGCCTGTTCCTGGAAGCCCAAAGCCCGCAGGCCGGCAATGACAATGTTCTGAAGATAGGCCTGTCTTGAATCGATGACGTTGTAAACCTCGGAGCCACCCCCAAAGTTCGGATTCCCGATGTCGCGGTTCCCCTCGGCGTTCGTCATAAAAGCGGTATGCCCACCGGCGTATCGATGGAACGGGTGGTAGAAGAAGTCCATCCCAAGCAAACCGAGTTTCCAGAGTTGGTAGGCAATGTCCTTTCCGACATAAGTGACGGTGTCGTTCGAGCGGACGATGATCTTGTCTTCCTCGTGTTCATTCTCGGCGTTCTGCTGCTCTGCACCTCCGGCTTCCGCCGTGTTCTTGTCGCCTACCCGCATGATCCAGCAACCTTGGTTCTTGCCAGCTGTCTCCAAATGGATCGCCCCATGTTTTTTCAGCAACTCGAACGCGTGGCTCCAGAACTTCAAGCGCAAGATGTCGCTTTCCTTCGGCAACAGGTCGTATTCGACTCCCAACCGCTGCATCGTTTTCAGGTGGCATTCAACAATCCGATGCGAAATGTGCCGTGCCAGTTTTGCCGTTTCATTGTTGCCTTCTTCGATGTGCTGCAGAGTCGTCCCTCGAAGCTGGGCGTTCTCTGGACTTTTGTCATAGAACGATGACACCTTTGCGTACAGATCCCAGCAGTAATAGTCGAACTTGCCGGGGATGGCCTGGACTTCGGCCAACGACTTCTTATCGAGATACTGAAATCCCACCACTACATCGGCAACCTGAACGCCCGTGTCGTCGATGTAGTTCTGCACCTCAACCTGGCGTGCGCTGAAACGCAACAATCGTGCGAAGGTGTCGCCGAGAACGGCATTTCGCAAGTGACCAATATGCGCCGCTTTGTTGGGATTGATATTGGTGTGCTCGAGGATGATCTTTCCGCTGGAGGCGGGTTTGCCTGAAGCACCACGCGCCAGGAATAGCTGCTTGAAGAACGCATCGCGCTGAAAGAAGACATTAATATAGCCGGGGCCAGCAACTTGAACCTTGGCAACTCCCTCGATCTCTCTAATGGAGTCGACGATCTCCGTCGCCACCTGGCGTGGCGCTTTGCGCACTACTTTGGCCAGTTCAAAGCAGAAGGGAAAAGCCAGGTCGCCCATTTCTGTCTTTGGAGGTTGTTCAACGACTAACTGGTGAAGCGTGTGGCCATACTGATTCTGAACATGAGTGACAAAGTGCTGTTTGATTTTTTCCGTCAGAGACAAGAGCATGTAGTGGTCCTTAGGCGAAACTTGAAGCCAGTCTGAAACCCCGAATCGTAGCACACGCCAGGTGCTTCAGGCGACCCGAGGGTGCCTTGACAAAGCGTGCATCGCCTTCTAGTATTGAACCCTTTTTGGAGCGCCGACCTGGTTGGCTGTGCGATGCCAGTCCAGTTTTCCAGCAAACTGCAGTCATTACTGATCCCCTCCACACGCGTAGTGGTTTTTACAGGAGCCGGCATCTCGGCTGAGAGCGGTGTGCCGACATTTCGCGGGCAAAACGGGCTGTGGAACGAGTTTCGTGTGGAAGACTTGGCGACGCCGCAGGCTTTCGCAGAACATCCGAAGCGGGTTTGGGAATGGTACAGTTGGCGGCGAGAGCTGATTTCCCGGATCGAGCCAAACCTGGGTCACCTGGCAGTGGCGAAGTTTGAAAAGTTCTTTTCAGAGTTCTGTCTGGCTACCCAAAATGTGGATGGTTTGCATGATCGAGCTGGAAACCAACGTGTTCTCAAGTTGCACGGGGACATTTGGGAAGTCCGTTGTGTCTCATGCGGGTTGCGCCGCATGGATTATCAGCCAGTCTTTCTTTCGCTGCCTCCGCTTTGTGAGTGCGGCGGGTTACTGAGGCCTGGGGTCGTTTGGTTTGGGGAGATGCTGCCTGTCGATGAATTTGAGCAAGCCGTTGGTGCAGCACAGTCCTGCGATCTATTCTTTTCAGTGGGTACCTCGGCACAGGTGTTCCCGGCGTCCCAACTGCCAGGAATTGCGCGGCAACATGGTGCTCATGTGGTGGAAGTGAACATCGAGCCCTCGGCAGCAGCTTACGAAGCTCACGAAGTGTTGTTGGGCAAAGCCGGGGGGGTTCTGCCGGCTCTTGCGGCAAGGCTGCAGGAAGCAATGGCGGGTTGAAGACGAGTCAGCGGCAGCACTCGACAAGCCTGGATTCCCGCCCGTACCGGGGTGCCATTCTTTCGCGGGAACGACGAGCACTTGGACATCAAGCGAATGAGCATCTTGCGTTTCGAATGCTTTTCCGGGATCAGCGGCGACATGATCCTGGGAGGCCTATTGGATTTAGGCCTCTCACTGGATGACTTGCGTGCAGGTCTGGAGAAACTGAACGTCAAGAACTTCTCAGTGAGTGCCAGGAAGGTTGTGAAGTCGGGTGTGTCGGCGACCAAGTTTGATGTTGAAATGGGGGAAGAACATTCCCACCGTCACCTTTCTCATATCGTAAAGATCATCGAAGGCAGCGAGCTGACTCCCGGGGTCAAGAAGAGAGCCGTTGCCATTTTTCGGCGTCTCGCAGACGCCGAAGCTAAGGTGCACGGGACAACCGCGGAGAAGGTTCACTTTCACGAGGTAGGGGCCATTGATGCCATCGTGGATATTGTTGGCGCCTGTATCGGTCTGGAACTGCTTGGCGTGGAGGAGATCTACTGTTCACCGCTGAATGTGGGCAGTGGATTCGTGGATTGCGCGCATGGGACGATGCCAGTGCCAGCGCCGGCGACGGCGGAATTGCTTCGGGACATCCCGATTTATTCGAATCAAGTCTCGGGCGAACTAGTGACACCTACCGGAGCGGCCATCGTCTCCACGTTGGCCAAAGAGTTCGGACCGATGCCCGCTTTCAGGATACGCGGGATAGGATACGGCGCTGGTTCCAAGGACTTTAAGGGTACAGCTAACGTGGTGCGGGTTCTTCATTGCGAATTCGTGAGTGCGGTAAGGTCAGAGGAGAGTATTGCCCTAACAGATCGAGTCGCGGTACTCGAAGCCAGCATCGATGACATGAATCCCCAAATTTGCGGGCACTTTATGGACAAGCTGCTGTCGTCAGGCGCGTTGGATGTTTTTATGAGCCCGGTCCAGATGAAAAAGAACCGGCCTGGAATGCTGCTTACCGTTCTGGCGCCAACGGACCTTGCCGACGCTTTGACCGCGCAGATCTTTGAGGAGACAACCACCATTGGGATTCGCTATCACGAAACCGAGAGGCGAGTGCTGGAGCGAGAGGTTGAGGTTGTGGAGAGCGAGTTTGGGGACATCAAGGTGAAGGTTTCCAAATTGAATGGAAGAGTGATCAATTTCGCGCCTGAGTATGAAGATTGCCGTCAAGCGGCTCTGGCTCGAGGAATACCCTACAAATGGGTGCAGGCGCGGATTGTACAGTTGTTCATGAACCGGTATTCCGAGCAGATTCTCAAGTCCATGCCGTCTGTGAATTGAAACGGATTCGCAGTGTCCAGCAACGGGATGGGTTTCCCGGCTCCTATGAAAACTTTCTACCTGACCACTCCACTCTACTACGTGAACGCGCGGCCCCATTTGGGGCACGCGTATACGACCGTCGTGGCCGACTGCCTGAGCCGTTTTAAGAAAATGCAGGGGTTTGACGTCTGCCTGCTGACCGGCACCGACGAGCACGGACAGAACATTGAGCGTGCCGCCGCGGCCCAAGGCCTTTCTCCCAAACAGTTGGCGGACCAGATCACCGCTGAGTATCAAAACCTCTGGGCGCGCTTCGGGATCGAGTACGGCCAGTTTATCCGCACGACTGACAGCCGCCACTACGCTGGAGCCGCTGAAGTGTTTAAGCGGGCTTTGAATAGTGGCGCCATCTACAAAGGGCAGTATTCCGGCTGGTATTGCATTTCGTGCAATCTGTTTGCTCCCGAGAGCGAAACCGCACCAAAGTGCGAGGTCTGCGAGCGTCCGACTGAGCGGGTCACCGAAGAGAGCTATTTCTTCCGTTTGTCAGATTTTCAGCAGCGGTTGCTGGACCATTACGAGAAACACCCTGAGTTCATCATGCCTCTGTCGCGCCGGAACGAAGTGGTGAGTTTTGTGAGTGGTGGCTTGAAGGACCTCTCCATCAGCCGGACTTCGGTGAAGTGGGGCATTCCCGTCCCGGATGAGCAGAACCATGTCATCTACGTCTGGTTCGATGCGTTGGTAGGCTACCTCACAGGCATCGGTTTTGCGCCTGGCGCTTCCTGCCGAGTCGTTTCAGAAATATTGGCCTGCGCAGGTGCAGCTGGTTGGCAAAGACATTCTTCGGTTCCACACAGTCTACTGGCCCGCGTTTCTCATGGCCGCTGGACTGGAGTTACCCAAACAGGTGTTTGCGCATGGTTGGTGGCTAAAAGACGAAGCCAAAATGTCTAAGTCACGCGGCAACGTTATCGATCCGCATTTGCTGCTGACACACTTTGGGTCGGACGCCGTGCGTTACTTCCTGCTTCGCGAAGTTCCATTCGGAATGGATGGTACGTTTTCATACGAGGCGTTCATTCAACGCGTGAATGCCGACTTGGCCAACGATTTCGGAAACCTGGTCTCGCGGACACTCACCCTTGTTGCCAAAAACTTCAGCAACGGGATGCCCTACCCGTCGGCGATGGGGCGTCTGGCGCTTGATCAGGAAATGGAGAAGAAGGCTTTGGCAACCGTTGCCTCCTACCAGTCGCATATGGATGGGCTAGCCTTCAGCAAGGCGCTGGAATCGGTGTGGGATTTGCTGGCGCATGCAAATCGCTATCTGAACGAAAGCGCACCCTGGGCTTTGACCGACAATCTGGACGAAAGGCCGCGCCTGGCGACGATTCTTTACACCTCGGCCGAGATCATTCGAATTTCAACCATTCTGCTGACTCCCGTACTACCGGAGAGCTGCAAACGCGTCTGGGAACAATTGGGAATGAAGTCGTCCCTATCGACGCAGCGGATCGATGAGATCAAATGGGGTGGTCTGACTGTGGGCAGCAACTTGGGAGAGATTACGCCCATCTTCCCGAGGCTCGACAAGAAGGCGGTGATCGAGAAGATCTTTCTGGAAAGCGGGGCACCGCGCTGGACCCGAGGTTAAGCCGGAAAAGGCTACAGCCGCTGGGGCCTCAGCCAAGGGCACCAAGCCGCAACCAACGACACCGGCCATTGCCGAGGCGAAACCTGCGGTCGCCAGTGTGCCTGACGGGAAGATCACGATCGACGATTTCGCCAAGGTCGAGCTGCGCGTGGCCCAGGTCGTTTCGGCAGAACGTGTGCCGGGCGCCGACAAGCTCTTGAAATTGATCGTGGACGTGGGCTCTGAAACGCGACAGATCCTGGCGGGTATTGCCAAAGCTTACAGTCCAGAGAATTTGGTGGGACGCAAGATTGTGATCGTTGCAAACCTCCAACCTCGCAAGATGCGGGGGCTGGAATCCAACGGCATGCTGCTGGCAGCCTCGGTGGGTGACGAAGGCCAGCCAGTGCTTGCGGGATTTCTTGAAGACGTTCCCAACGGCGCGAAGCTAAAGTAAGCAACCACCACGTTTCTTGGCAATGCCCCGGTCTCGCGCTGGCGACGCGAGTAGTCGTTTCCCATAGCGTCACGCGTCGCACGGCGGCGTTTTTCTTCGAAAACCACAATCAGTGCCGCTGAGTCAGCCGACGAATGGCCGTCAGGCCAGAGCAGCATCTGCCATAGGAACCCGCGTAGGCAGCCTACTCTCACTATGAACTCCCGTTGGATCCTCACCGGGCTGATGGCTCTTTCACTCCTCGCGATCGGAGCCGACCAAAAGAGTTCAGAACGGTTCACAACGCTTAGCCGTCCCAACGGCGACTATAAGGTAGTGCCGGAAGACTCGGTTGAGGTTCGCTGGGGAAAGCTGGCCGCTCAACTCGTGAACAACCAGGCAGTGCCTCCCGAGCACGCGGCAGGTTATAACGGGCTCATTTCCATTCGGTATAGCGGTGGCCCCAGCCCGTTTGTTCCCCGCTTTGCCGGCCTGAACCTGGAACACGTCAACAACGGAGCAGCCACCGCAGACAGGGACTTACAGTTTGAGCCGCGCAAGCATCCGATGGAACTTCGCCGGCTTGACGAAAGGACCTACGAGCTGTATCAGCCTCCGCTGCCTCACAGCGGTCTTGAAAGCAGCACACGATTCGCTTTTCGAGAACCGCATTTCCTTGATGTCACCTTCGAATGCATTCCTCGTGAGGACAAGTTTCCCCATAAACACCTGAACTTGTTCTGGGCGAGCTATATTCAGAAGCCTCAGGACATGTCAATTTACTTCCTGGGCCGCAAAAAAGGACAACGAGGCGAAGAGTGGATTCAAGGCGTCACTCCGAAACATGGCGTGCTGTCGACGCACCGCGGCGCAAGAGATCGTCGGCAGTTTCCGCACGACACGCCATTTCCACTGACGCTGGTTTTCAATGAGTCGGACTACGAGTACACCCGACCCGTTTACTATGGCCGTTACGGAGAATTTGTTTGGATGGTGATGTTCCGCGAACGGGACTTGGTGCGATTCACCCAGTCACCGTCTGGTGGCGGAGAAGGGAATCCAGCCTGGGATTTCCAGTGGTTCATTGACAAACCGCGCAAGAATAAGCTCTATCGACTCGTCTATCGAGCCGTGTACAAGCCTTGGGTCGATCGGGAGGATGTTCTTCGCGAGTATGACCAGTTCGTGAAGTCGACCTGGAAGGACTAACCGCAGGGTTGGTTGGCGCGGCTCAGATCTTATACACTAGGTAAACGGAAAAAACCCGAAACTTCACGTCGATGGAATCGCGTGTCCAATGCCCCCCATCGAATGAAACTCATGCCGACGCTCTTTCGGCAACGGGTTCCAGGCCAATCTGCTGCATGAAGCCCATAGTGTCCCAGTTTACCCAGTACTCCTGAATTTTCCCGTCCACAACTCGATACATATCCATTCCAGCGATCGTGATCTTCATGCGGCTTGGAGCTACGCCAAAAAGTTCGCCGGTGTGCGTGCCTCGAAAGGTCCAGCGAACCAAGGCCCGGTCGTTTTCTGCGAAAAGGTCTTCGATCGTAAACTGGAGGTCTGGAAACGCAGATCGATACAGCGATACAGCCTTCATAGCCCGCTCGGGACCTGTCCCGAGGAGCGTGGTGATGGGGTCATAGATATGGTATCGACAATCGGTGGCAATAATCTCGCCTGCAACTCTCAGGTCGCCTTCGTTCCAGAGTTCTTCCCGGTAACGACGGACAAGCTCCTTGACGCTGGTCGACATGGGATTTCGTCCCCCTTCCAAATTGTGATGATCTGAGATTGGAACTGCTAATAGTGTACGCGAAAAGACCCCTCAAGAGAATCGAGAAATCGACGCTGACGCGCTACAGGCTGGCGCTCCCGTCACAAAAAACATCGCGGTCTCCCGGTTCGCGTCATAGAATGTTGCTTTTTCCACCCATTTTTCGTTTCGAAGAAAGGAACCAAAGCCTTGAATATCAAGCCGAAATCCAACTGCAGATGGGATCTTGTGAGCCTGGGAGAAGTGATGTTGCGTCTCGATCCGGGAGATGGACGAGTTGCGACTACGCGAACCTTTCAATGCTGGGAGGGTGGGGGAGAGTACAACGTAGCCCGGGGCTTGAAGCGCTGCTTCGGCCTGGAAACTACTGCTGTGACAGCCTTTGCCGACAATCCCGTGGGGCGCCTGATCCAGGATTTGATTTACCAGGGCGGGGTCGATCAGTCTCATGTGCGCTGGGTGAAGTACGACGGCGTGGGGCGGGCGGTTCGCAATGGCCTTAATTTTACAGAACGTGGCTTCGGCGTGCGGGCTGCCTTGGGTTGCTCCGACCGGGGGCATACGGCAGCGTCACAGTTGAAACCCGGGGATATTGATTGGGATCAAATCTTTGGCCAGCAAGGCGCCCGGTGGTTTCATACTGGTGGCATTTTTGCGGCCTTGTCTGAAACCACGCCGTTGGTAGCGAAAGAAGCCATGGAGTCGGCGCACAAGCATGGCACGATCATTTCCTACGACCTCAATTATCGCGATTCGCTTTGGAAAGGCATTGGGGGCCAAGACAAGGCACAGCAGGTGAACCGCGAACTAGCTCCCTATGTCAACGTCATGTTGGGTAACGAAGAGGATTTCACGGCTGCCCTCGGCTTCAAAGTGGAAGGAGTGGATCAGAACTACGCAAAACTCGATGCAACCCATTTCCGCCGAATGATCGAGCAGGCTGTTCAGCAGTTTCCGAATTTTGAAGTGGTGGCAACAACACTGCGTTCAGCCAAGACGGCAACCCGCAATGACTGGGGAGCCGTCTGCTACACCGCAGGACAGCTCTTCCAAGCGATCACGCGCGAAGATCTGGAGATTTTTGACCGGGTCGGCGGCGGCGATTCGTTTGCCTCGGGACTGATCTATGGATTCCTGGCAGGGAAGGGTCCTCAATGGGCCGTGGATTGTGGCGCTGCTCATGGTGCGCTGGCCATGACCACACCGGGTGACACCACTATGGTTACGCTCTCCGAAGTGGAGAAGGTGATTAAAGGTGGAGGCGCAAGGGTGGAACGATAAGAATTGAGTCATTGCATCATTGAGGCGTTGTGTCATTGAGCCAGGCACAGGAGTTGAAGCGAACGAAACAGTTTGCAATTCGTGTCGTCAGGTTGTTTCGCTCGTTGCCGAAGACGGAGGAAGCGAGAGTCATCGGCAAGCAGGCACTCCGCTCGAGCACCTCGGTTGCGGCGAACTACCGTGCCGTTTGCAGGGCACGTTCCCAAGGCTGAGTTCGTAGCGAAGATCGGTGTCGTGGTTGAAGAAGCCGATGAGACAGTCTTCTGGCTGGAGTTGCTGGTTGAAACTGGAATTGTCTCTCAGGCGCGGTTGGATGGTTTGCTCACTGAAGCAAACGAACTGCTAGCAATCTTTGCGGCGTCACAGCGAACCTCCCGAAGCGCCAATGGTTCAATGAGAAAATGAATCACTGGCGATGCACCTCCCAAATGATTCAATGCCTCCGGCGATCTCTGCGGCTTCACATCGCACCTTCCGAGGCCTCAATGATTCAATGAAAAAATGGATCAATGGCCCAATGGCCTGGCCTAATGCTTCAATGAAAAAATGATTCAATGGCGCAATTCCTCTGTATAATCCACCTTCCTTTGCACCCGAATCCCTTGCACATCGAGGTCTCATGAGTTCTTTCAAGGCAACGCCGACGGCCATTCAGAGCGAAGTGCCGTGGTACAAAGAATTGACCGGTTACCACTGGTGGGTGCTGATTGTTGCTTCACTGGGTTGGTTGTTCGACACCATGGACCAGCGCATTTTTGTGCTGGTTCGTCAGCCAGCGATGGAAGCCCTTCTGCCAGCAGGCTCAGACGTCAAGTACTACAGCGGGATTGCAACGACCGTTTTCATGATCGGATGGGCGGTGGGTGGCCTCTATTTCGGCATGCTTTCGGATCGTTGGGGTCGAGCGAAGACGATGATGCTGGCCATCATTGTATATGCCGGCTTTACGGGTTTGTCGGCTCTTTCTCAGAACAAGTGGGACTTCATGGCGTACCGCTTTCTTACAGGCATTGGGGTCGGAGGCGAGTTTGCCGCAGGGGTAACATTGGTTGCCGAGACCATGCCTGTCCGGGCTCGAGCGCATGCATTGGGGATTCTGCAAGCATTGTCGGCGGTTGGAAATATCATCGGTTCGGGCATTGGTTACTTTGTCCTGCCGGCCTATGGTTGGAGAGCCATGTTTTGCATCGGGGTTTTGCCGTCGCTCCTGGTCGCCGCGGTGTTCAATCGGCTGAAAGAGCCCGAAGCCTGGTTACAGGCACGTGAGGCGATGCGACGCGGAGAAAAGAAGCAGTTGGGCGCGATCGGCGACCTGTTTGAGAACCAGCAATGGCGGCGAAACACGTTCATTGGCCTCACCCTGGCTATTTCCGGAGTTGTCGGATTGTGGGGCATCGGGTTCTGGTCGCCGGAATTGATCCGTGAGGCCTTGTCTGGTCTCCCCAAGGCAACTCGTGACCAGTACGCGTCGCTAGGCACTCTGCTTCAAGACGTGGGAGCATTTTTCGGGATTTCTGCATTTACCATTGTCACTGCCCGTTTTGGCCGTCGGCCGACCTTCGCGGTCTTCTTCGTTCTCGCGATGGCGGCAACCATCATGACCTTTGGCTTGCTGCGGCAACCTGGCGACATCTTCTGGATGATTCCCCTCCTTGGTTTTTGTAACCTCTCAATCTTTGGTGGATATTCCATTTACCTGCCGGAGTTGTATCCCACCCGGTTACGCAGCACCGGTGTCGGCTTCTGCTACAATGTTGGCCGTATCGTGGCCGCGCTCGGACCATTTACGCTGGTGTATCTGAATTCCGCATTTGCCAACGCCGGCTATGAAAGTCCATTTCGGATGGCGGCAATGACACTGTCGTCCATTTACCTTGTAGGCATGCTGGCCGTCGTTTTTGCTCCCGAAACCCGAGGCAAGCCGCTACCGGAGGAGTGAGAACCTTTCTGACCTATGAAGATCAGCGAACTGCTGCGTCGCGACTGGCCCCAATGTTTCTCCTTCGAATTTTTTCCACCCAAAGACGAAGCTGGTTTTGAAGAGCTTTTCAAAACGGTGGGTCTGTTGAAGTATCTGAACCCAACCTACGTCTCTGTCACCTATGGGGCCGGTGGGAGCACGCGCCGCAAGACTGTCGATCTGGTCACTCGCATCAAACATGAACTCGGCATTGAGAGCATGGCGCATCTGACGTGCGTGGGCGCCAGCAAGGCTGAGGTGCAACAGGTGCTGGAAGAACTGGTGGCCAATCGAATGGAGAATGTGCTCGCACTAAGGGGCGATCCGCCGAAAGGTGAGACGCAGTTCGTGGTTCATCCGGAGGGATTCGCACATGCCAACGAACTGGTGGAGTTTATTCGCAGCCGCTATGGTCTGTGTGTCGGAGGCGCAGCGTATCCTGAAAAACACCCTGAGTGCCCAAACGCCGACCTTGACTTGGACAATCTCAAGCGGAAGGTTGACGCGGGCGCCGAGTTTCTGGTCACGCAGCTTTTTTTCGACAACGACGCTTACTTTCGGTTCGTCGAGCGTTGTCGCAAGGTTGGGATCTCGGTCCCCATCATTCCGGGCATCATGCCCATCCTCAGTGTCCCGCAAATCAAACGCTTCACTCAGATGTGCGGCACGCGCATTCCCGCCACCCTGCTCCAGCGCATTGAACCCCTGCAGGACAACCGTGTCGAGGTCGAGCGCTGTGGGGTTGAGCATGCCACCGAACAGTGCCGCGAGCTTCTAGAGCAAGGAGCTCCCGGGATTCACTTCTACACCCTCAATCGGTCCAAGGCAACCTGGACCATCTTCGGGAACCTCAAAGGATAGCGACGATAAGTTTCGGGTGCTCTTAGGGGCGTTCAATTTCCGCCTTGGACCCTCCAGCGAGATTTTCAGCCTCGGACAGATGCTGGCGTGGTAATCCTCGAACTCGGCTGGGCCTCCGTCCACTTCAGAACAGCAGTGTTGTATCGATGACTCCTATCTTTGGTGGGCCTCGATGATGTCTTGCGATCCGACCTGAGTGGCAGGTCAACTGCAATGTTTGTCGTGAACCATCAACACGGCTTGCCGAGCGGATGACGGCAAGTTATGAAGCGTCGCACCTAAAAGCCTGGAGATGCCTAATGAAGACTCGGTCAGGCCTCATTGCCCTTGCTTTCCTTCTTGGAGCTGGTGTTCTCGCTCTTCGTTTGTGGGTGTCGCAACCCGCTGCGGCTCAAAATTCGCTAACTCTGGGCTTGGACAGTATTGTTACTGGACTCTCCCTCCCTGTCTCCGTCACCCACGCAGGAGACGGGTCCAACCGGCTATTCATCCTTGAGCAGGGTGGCCGAGTCCGCATCTTTCAGAATGGGAGTCTTCTAGGCACACCCTTCCTCGACATTCAGAGTCGAGTGACTTCGGGGGGTGAAAAAGGTCTACTCGGCATTGCTTTCCATCCCGACTATCGAAACAACCGGCGCTTCTTCCTGAACTACACTCAACAACCGGCCCACGCTGAAAACGATCATCGCGGAATATCAAACCTCGCCCTCGAACTCGAATGTCGCACAGACCACAGAACGCGTTCTGCTGGAGATCAATCAGCCCTTTGAGAATCACAACGGTGGACAGCTTTTGTTTGGGCCGGATGGTTATCTGTACATTGGCATGGGAGATGGTGGCTCTGGCGGTGATCCGCAGAACCATGCCCAGACTCTTGATTCGCTGCTCGGCAAGATGTTGCGGATCGATGTGGATGGAGCACAGCCCTACGCTGTTCCATCGACGAATCCCTTTGTGGGCCGGAATGGCGCCGATGAGGCCTGGGCATTCGGACTTCGTAATCCGTGGCGCTTCTCTTTCGACCGGCTTACAGGACGATTGTTTGCAGCCGATGTGGGCCAAAACACTCGAGAAGAAGTCGACATTGTCGAAAGAGCGGGGAACTACGGCTGGCGCCGTTTTGAAGCGAGTCTTTGCCACACTCCCTCTTCGGGTTGTGAAAGTCCGGCTCCAGAGTTCCCGTTTCAGTTTCCGATTGCCGAGTACGGCCGGGCAGAAGGGGCCTCGGTGACCGGCGGCTATGTGTATCGCGGTCGGATGTTTCCTGAATTGCTTGGAACCTATCTTTTCAGTGACTACGGCAGCGGACGGATTTGGGGACTCACTGAAACGAGCCGCGGCACCTGGACGCGAACGGAACTACTCCGCAGCGGGTTGAATGTGACTTCCTTTGGAGAGGATGAAGCCGGCGAGGTCTACGTCGTCCATCATTCGGGCAGTATCCACCGAATCCGTGTCGTAAATCCACAACCGGCCAGTACCCGTTCAACGCTCATTCCGTCATCGACGCGGTCAGATCGATTTACATCGTCATTGATCCTCATCAATGGAGGATCGGGTTCCGAGCAGGTAACCTTGACCCAGCGTGGGGTTGATGGCTTGGTTCGCGCTTCCATGAACCTCAATCTGAGCTCGGGAGGAGTTTTCCAAACCGATGACGTGCTCGGGTCTCTGGGCCTGCCCTTTGGCTCCTTCGGCCCCATTACCATCGACACTGCCAGCGGCCTTCCGCTCACGGTTGTCTCGGAAGTCCGGAGCACGAACGGTACTGCGGGCTTCTACGGGGGTCGAAGCCGCACGGAAGCTTCCATTGAGCGGGTGATTCCTGAAGCTGTTGACAGCGGAGAGCGGGGAACCGCCGGAACCTTTCGAACGAACTTGGGAGTCAACAATCTGAGTACTGCGGTGGCAAACGTGCGTGTGAGTCTGATCGACAGCGCGGGGGCGGTTCGCGGCACTCATGACCTGATGGTAAGCCCGCTCGGCATGACTCAGGTCGACGCTATCGTAAGGCGCATTGCAGGCGCTGCCTCTTCGACGCCGGGTTATTTGAAGCTGGCCAGTGACCAACCTATCCATGCCTGGGCCAGCAAGATCGACAACGGAACCGACGACCCGAGCTTCGAAACTGCCATCGGCCAGTCTGCGCTGGAATCTGGACCGCGCCTTCTGATTCCTTCCGTGGTCCGGAATTCCCGATTCACTTCTTCTCTCGTATTGATCAACCGCGATAGCAGTCAAACCGTGAACTATACGATCACCGCGCGATCCACGGATGGGGACCAGTTAGGCACCCTTACAGGGCAACTGGCGCCGGGAGCCGCCTATCGTACTGGCGATGTCATGACCGATCTCGGAATTGGCGGCGAGCCGTTTGGACCGCTGAGTATCGAAACCACTCAGGCCGCGACTTTAGCGGCAGCTTCAGAAGTGCGCAGCGCGGGAGGGACGGCTGGGTTTTTCCCTGCGGTGAGTGTCTCGAACGCTGCGGTGCAGAGGCTCGTCCCCGAAATTGTGGACACGGGAGACCGCGGTACTGCAGGAACCTTTCGAACGAACCTTGGATTGAACAATCTGGGACCAGAGGAAGCCAGCGTGCGATTGGAACTGCTTGGAAGTAGCGGCAGCATCCTCGGCTCCACTACGGTTCAGGTTCCCAGCAAGGGGCTGAAGCAGATTGACAACGTGGCGCGAGTCATTCTGGCGCAGGCCAGTGCCACTGCAGTACGGGGATACATTCGCATGTCTTCCAGCCAGCCGATGCACGTTTGGGCCAGCAAGATCGACAATGGAACAGACGATCCGAGCATCGTGATGGGAACGCCGTAAAAGATTGCGGCCTTCGGAACTTCTACTTCATGCCCTGATCAATCTTCTTAGCGAGCTGCTTGATCTTCTTGACATGCTCTCTGCAGATCGAACAAGTAACATGGCGATGATGCATGTCAGCGATGTGCTTGTGAAAGCGGCTTAGTGTGAGCGACAAGTCGACGTTGTACTGGGGAATTTGGGCGCGCTCAAGTTCCTTGCCCCGTGCGCGCTCCTGCTTTTGAGGGTAAAAGTCCTGGACTTCGGTACGACTCGTTATCAAACGAAATCGTGCTTCATTCCCGAAATCCTGCGCGTGCAGGATACCTGTACCGCCGCCCCAAGCCAGCAGGGTCAGACGAAGCAGGGTTTTCCGAGCACGCCAACCGGGCCGCTTTGTCGAATAGGAGGTTCCTGAATGAAAGGAGGGATTGGGTTCCTTCATGTTTCGTCCACCGTTCGAGGCTTCCGTTGTGTCCCACCGTAAGCCTCACATACTGTTCGGACGAACCAATATTACGCATTACAGTTTAGTGCTAAATGACAGACCTAATATTTCTTGGTTTCGGCGTTCCAGTCGAGAATCTCGTCAATCGCTGCGACCGCAATTGGGTGATAGCCCGCCCGCGCCTTGCGGTAAATTGCGAGCGCTCGTCGGCGTCCTTCCTCAGTCTTGGCCAGCTCCCAGTACAGGGGCTTCAAGAACTTGCGGCGACCCACCGAGACGAGAAACTCTTCCAGTTTCGGATACGCCAGTGCATAGTGATTCCGTATCGCCATCAACAACCACTGATGAAGGATTTCGGAATTCCCTGATTGACTGAAATGGAAAGCGGCATCCAGTTGAGCCATGCGTTCTTTGGGCAACGATGTGGGAAGGGTGCGCAGAAAGTGCTGCCACTCATGGTACGACCAATTGGCAGTCTCCAGCTTTGTGAGCTGGGAGTTGGCCACTGATCCATTGCTGAGCCTGCTGCTCAACCCGCGCGAAAACAGGTGATGATGGCTGTGGCGCACTGGCTGGGATCCCAGGCTTGTAGATCCACTCGTCAACCGGAACGTTTGGCTGGGCTGATCCGCCGCCAGATGATGACGAGATGTCTGGTTCAGGTAGTTCACAAAATCGCTGGTGCGAATGCTTTGAAATGAGAAATGGTCGAAGTAACTGCGCACGAAGGCATCAAAGCGCGCCCGGCCATAAGCCTTTTCCAAGTGCCGCAAGAAACCTGCCCCTTTGGCGTATGGAATGTCAGTTACTCCATCTTCGGGGTTGCGGCCGGTAAGGTCGATGTGGAGGATCTGATCTGGTTCCGGCAGGGTCTTTAGCAGCTCCATCAATTCCTGGTGCTCCAGGACCCCTTCCATGGCCGCTCTATCAGGCCCGTAAACTGCTTCGATAATCCGTTGCGTTACGTAGGTCGTGAACCCCTCGTTCAGCCAGAAATCGCTCCACGTGGCGTTCGTCACCAGGTTGCCAGACCACGAATGGGCAAGCTCATGGGCGACCAGCGAGACCAAGCTCTTGTCTCCAGCAATGATGGTCGGCGTGGCAAAGGTGAGTCTGGGATTTTCCATACCCCCATAAGGGAAGCTGGGCGGCAGCACCAGCAGGTCGTAGCGTCCCCAGCGATATGGGCCATAGAGTTTCTCGGTGGCCACCAGCATTTTTTCGGTATCTTCAAATTCCTTCGCCGCCTTCGCTGCGATCGATGGCTCGGCATAGACGCCAGTACGGGAACCGAGCGGTTTGAACTCGAGGTCGCCCACGGCCAAAGCAATGAGATAGGACGGGATCGGCTGCGTCATCTTGAAATGGTATTCGCCGGAACGCGCCGCTTGAGGATCGTTTTCGGCGCTCATCAAGGCGCGCAGTTCTCGAGGTGTCCGAATGGTTGCAGTGTACGTCATGCGGACCGACGGAGTGTCTTGAAGTGGAATCCAGGTTCTGGCGTAAATCGCTTGAGACTGGCTGAAGAGAAACGGATGCTTCTTGCCAGCCGTTTGGGTTGGCGTCAGCCATTGCAGTGCGGCTGCCGTCGGGCTGGAGGAATAGTGAATGCGCACCCGATCGGCTGTAAGCGGCAACTGAATCGTTAAGCGAAGAACCGAGGATCTTGTCTGGCTTACCAAGCTTGAAGTGCGCGGGTTGAAATGAGCCTGAGCCTTGCGCAGCCTCCACGCGAGTGATTTTCAGATCTTGCGTATCCAGTACCAAAGGAACATCGCTGTTACCGGCGACGTGTTCGACGGTAAGGGTCGCGCTGCCTTCAAGTGTCTTCTTTTCGAAAGAGACTTGGAGGTCCAGCTCCACGTGGCGCACCTTGATCTGCTCGGGGTTTGAATAAGAGTGAGGATCTTTGTTGGAGTCTGACGAGCCCTGGCTCTTGGTTGCTTCTGGCTGTGTTTGCTTAGAAGTTGTGTTGCAGCCAACCAGAAGGCAGGCGGAGAACAGCAGAAGTATCAATGTCAGTTGATTCATAGCCTCGTTCTAACGTAATGTCGCTCTCGAGTGTGGTCCATCATTGCAACGGAAGGAAGAAACCTGCTTGTTTCTTGTGGTAACCGATCTCAAACCATCGCGGAGAGGCAATTATGCCATGACGCGCTGGGTATTCCTGACGGCAAACAACGATTCAGTAACCCGTCGAGTGCAAAGAAAGGAGTCGATTCCTTGATTCGTATTCCAGCTCTTATCGTACCTGTGTTTCTTTACGTTTTCTCTTTAGCCGCGGAAGACTGGCCGCAGTTTCGCGGTGCCGGCGGGACTGGCCTATCGACTTCGAAGAATTTGCCGGTTCAGTTTGGGCCAGAAAACAACGTCATTTGGCAAACGGCGTTACCCGCAGGCCATTCCTCACCCGTGCTTATCGGGAACTCTATTTTCTTGACGGCATTCGAAGACAAGAAGCTGCTCACCTTTCGATTGGAACGCTCGTCGGGAAAGGTTCTCTGGCGTCGCGAAGCCCCGCGTGATCGATTTGAACCTTTTCAGCAGACGAACACTCCTGCTTCACCAACGCCTGTGACCGACGGGAAATTGGTCTATGTGTTCTTTGGCGACTTCGGGTTGCTGGCTTACGATCTTGAAGGTACCGAGGTCTGGCGTCTGCCGCTGGGGCCTTTCAACAATGTGAACGGCCACGGGTCCTCGCCCATCCTGGCTGGCAACAAACTGGTATTGATTTGCGACCAGGATATCGGATCGTACGTTATCGCCGTGGACAAGCAGACGGGAAAGCCTCTGTGGAAGGTTGAAAGGCCCGAGGTGGCACGTGGCTACGCCACACCTGGAGTCTTTCAGCCGAAGAATGGGCCTGCTGAGTTGATTGTGCCCGGTGCTTTTCAACTAGTCAGCTACGAGCTCTCGTCTGGCAAAAAGCTCTGGTGGGTCACAGGCATGGCTTGGCAACTGAAGTCAGTTCCGTTGTTTAAGGACGACATGATTTACGTGAACGGCTGGGAAACCGGTGGTGACACGGACTATCCGCCAACCATTCCTGATTTTGAAGAGGTGGTCAAAAAACAGGATGCCAATGGGGACGGCAGATTGTCCAAGACTGAGCTGCCTGCCGACGTGAAGTTTAGCCCGGACGAGGATCTCGACCATGATGGCCTGATTGACAAGAGTGACTGGAACTTCCGGCGTACGCGGCGAATGGCACAAAACAGTTTCGTTGCGGTTCGTCACGGTGGCAGCGGCGACGTGACTCAGACGCATGTTGTCTGGCGGCATCGCAAAGCCTTACCGAACGTGCCTTCGCCTCTCTTGTACCAGGACGTGATCTTTCTGGTGAAAGACGGTGGCATTGTCACATCCTTGAATCCCAAGACTGGCGAGGTTTTAAAGCAGGCCAGGCTTCCCAACGCTGCGGAACGCTATTGGGTTTCGCCCGTCGCAGCAGACGGCAAGGTATATCTCGCCAGCGAAGGTGGGAAAGTCAGCGTGTTGAAAGCTGCTGGGCAGTGGGAAGTGCTCGCGGTAAACGAACTGGCGGATGAATGCTTTGCGACGCCGGCGATTGCGGATGGAAAGATCTACTTCCGGACCCGAACCAAGTTGTACTGCTTTGGGCTGAAGGATACTAGCCGTTCAGCGCTCAAGCTGTCAGCGTCAACCAGACATCCGGCCATTCCGTGCGTCAGAGCGGAATGCAGTCCCATTCAAGAAGGAACTGGATTCCCGGCTCTCGCTGGGCATGACCGAGAATCGAAACGGCCCGACCGCTAGTGCTGTGCTGACAGCAGGCATCTGCTTAAAGCGTGTGGGCCATCACACCGCCATCCACTACCAGAACCTCTCCGGTAATGTAGCTGCCGGCCTCACTGGCCAGCATTAGTGCAGGTCCTGCCAGCTCTTCGGGTTTGCCCCACCGACCTAAAGCAGTCCGGTTGGAGAACGTTTGCTTCTCGGCATCACTCAACAGGTTCAGGGGCAGGTCCGTGAGAAAGGGACCCGGTGCGATGCAGTTCACCGTGATGCCGAACGGACCAAGATCCAGGGCACTGGCCTGAGCCAGGCCAATCACCGCACGTTTCGTGGCGGAGTACACGTTGCGCCCCACCTTTGAACCGAGGCCAAGAACGGACGAAATATGGATGATGCGCCCCCAGCGCCGTTCCTTCATTTGGGGAACCAGGGCTCGCGTAAGCACCATGCAAGCACTGAGATTGAGCTCGATAACGCGGTCCCAGTCCTCATCTTTCACCTGGTCAATTGGACTGGGTACGTTGGTCCCGGCGTTGTTGACCAGGATATCGACACGACCCATTTTCTCAAGCGCTGTTTTGGCGAGATGCTCCGCGTCGCTGCGCTTGGAGAGGTCCACGGTGACAATCAGACCGCGCCGGCCGGTGCCCTCCAGAATTTCTGGCAGCGCCTTCTCCAGTTCGTCAGTATGCCGGCTGCTGATCACCACGTCGGCGCCCGCCTGCGCAAAGCCGCGAGCCATTGCTTTGCCCAGGCCCTTGCTGCCACCGGTCACCACTGCGACGCGTCCGGAAAGGTCAAAGAGGTTTTGATTGCTCATGCAGAACTCTCCTCAGCTCATAGAGATTGTGGATGCTTTGCCAAAAATTGCCGGGAGAGTGTATCACATTGAACCCCATCGGCTGCCTGCAACTGGTAGAGTGTACGGAAAAGGCTTACCCAAATCCGGAGGACCATCGCTCCAAGGATGAGGAGATTCCAATAGGTGATTGAGCTGCAGGCTGGTTAGCGATTTTCAAGGAGGTTTCATGAGGAACACGCTCGCTGTTGTGCTCGGACTCTTGCTGTTTGCCCCATCGATGAGGGCAGACGACAAAACAATGGCCGTCAAAAAAATCGGCAATCCCGCTCCGGCGGGAGCGCCCGTGAAGGAAATTGAAGTCAGCGCCAAAAAATATGAGTTTACGCCCGCAGAGATTGAAGTTCCCGTGAACACGTTGCTGCGCGTGCATTTGAAAGCTACCGACAAGGAGCACGGGTTTGAACTCAAATCGGTGAAAGATAGCTGTGTTAAGTTCAAGCCCGAAGCGCCCGCGACTCTTGAATTCTATGCCGACAAAGCAGGCGAGCTTGAATTCAGCTGCTGCAAGTTTTGTGGCATGGGACATGGCAAGATGAAGGGGAAACTGGTGGTGAAGTAGTCGGGCAGACAGCATCAGTGCCGACAGCAGACGATCAGATCGAAGCAAAACGGGCCCGTAACGGGCCCTTCTCTCACACACAACCTCAACAATCAGGTGAACATGGAGTACTGGAACGTGCGGACACGCTACGCGGTGATCCGGGCGGTTTCTTGGACCTTTGGCGGAATTCTGCTCGCGGCCGGAGTCGCTCTCTCAGGCAACGACATGGCCTGGCTGGCGGTGCTCGTAGGACAGGCCGGAAGTCCTAATCCGCGGCTCCTTGAGAAACTTCGCCTGGTGCCTGCGCTGATGGTTTTGACCGGAGCGCAATGTTTCTTACTCGAGGTCAGCCTCTGGTTCCTGCGGAAACGAACCGCTGCATCTTGGGCGGATCGCGTTCCCCGACCTGGAAGCACGCAGTTCGGGGTTTGGCTTCTCTTGTGTGCCTGGACTGCCATTGCCGTCTTGTCCTTAAACTTTGGTGCTATTGCCTTGGTGAACCGATTGAAGCAGAATCGGGGTCGCCCGGCTGCTGAACTCATTGCAGCCGATTTTGGGGACGACTACCGCATCGTGCGAACTGTCCGCGAAACAACGCCCGAAACGGCCGTCTTCCTCATCAAGACCGAACGGCCCTTGCAATTTCTCTTGAACTACGAACTCTACCCCCGAAAGTTCTACTTCTATCCGGAGCGCAGCACGTCGGTTTCGTCGATTCCGCAAGCCTGGCTGGACCAACATGGCATCGGCTGGATACTGGAGATTTCAGACGCAGAACCCCTCCAATTCAAACTTGCACCTCGAAAGGCTTCCTTTTGATGCGCGTGTTGCTGGCGTTGGCGTTAGTTCAAGCCGTGGGATATCTGACTTTGCGAGCCCTCGCAGATCAATCGTCCCGGTTGCGATCATTGGAGCTATTGAGTCTGTCGTTTGGGGCTGGATGTGGGATTCTCAGCCTCGGGTTGTTTTATCTCGCTTTCTGGGGAATACCGCTCAGTCCGACGAATACTTTTATCCTGGCACTCAGCCTGTTGGGAGGCTTGGTCGTCCTTTGCCTCGTCCTGGCGCCTCGCACCCATCGAGGTCGGACTGCCTCTGACGAGTCACACGCTGGCAAGATCCTGTCGCTCAGGCAGCCTCTGTCCGCTTTGGAATGGACGTGCCTGGCGGTTGTGAGTTTGTGCATCGTCATCGTGTTTGCCGATGCTCTCAGTCAGCCGCTGCTTGCGTTTGATGCGCGGGCCATCTGGGCCTTCAAGGCCAAAGTCCTGTACTTCGAGCAAGGAATCTACAACGAAGCCTTTATTCAAGCAGATCGCCTCCATGCCAAGACCCGCTATCCTCAGCTGGTTCCCTTATCGGAGACATTCATTGCTTCCATTTCCGGCGGCTTTCACGAGCCTGCCATTAAGCTCTTGTTTCCCTGTTTCTATGTCTCGCTGATTCTGCTGGTGGGCTCGGAACTGAGTCGGTCCTTCGATCGTCGCCACGCTTTATTGGGCACGAGCTTATTTGCGTCGTTGCCCGTCTTTACGATCTATGCCAACGGGGGTGCAGCCAGCGGCTATGCCGATCTTCCACTCGCCTTCTATGTCACAGCGCTTTCAACGCGCTTGTTCCGTTGGTTGCAAGGGGGCTCGTCCGCCAATCTCCGTCTGGCTTTGCTGTTCACCAGCTTGACGGTATTCACCAAGACCGAAGGTCTGGCGCTGGTATTCATCGTGTTCCTCGCAACCGCCCTGGCAGCGTGGCTTCTCTATGGGCGAACAGTTCGCTCCCTGTGGCCGTTGCCGGTGACCGCTCTGGGCGGACTCATCTGTCTGGCACCATGGTTTCTCTATCAGGCACAGCTTCCAGTTGTGGACGAAGATTTTGTGAAACTGCTCTCGGTGCAGAACCTGATTGGCGGGCTCACTCGTTTGCCCTTCATTCTTCGATCCCTTCTGAAGGAGTTCTTTCTTAAGCCACACCTGTGGAGTGTCCTTGGGATTTCGGCCACTGCGTTGTTTCTACGCTCTCCTCAAAACGGTTTCCGGTCCCGTTTCTGCATCTTTCTTTGGATTCCCCTTCTGTACCTCACCGTGCTCTGCGCGATCTTCATGGTGATTCCCTGGAAACTGGAAGAGCTGCTTCCAGTCGCCTTGACGCGGCTCACGATGCACACGGCACCCTTATTGTTTCTGTGGAGTTGCTTCGAACTTGGAAGCCCCGGGCTCGTGAGAGCAACCTTCTGCTCGCGAACCCTCACAGCGGCGGATCGCAATACCACCTTACTGCCTCCCGATGGATCGTGATGCGTCGCTGAGGCTCTCGTCACCTGCGCACCAACTATCTGCCCGGGCAGCAGGGCCTTTCACAAACTCTCCTTTAGAGCCCTGCTCAGATTTACGCTGTCTAGCCGATTCGTGCTAGGCTTACCGGTCGTGCCGCGCTGAAAAGGGGCAGGGTAATGAGTCTGGGCGCGGTTCCAAGAGTGATGACTTCAGCTTTCAAGTCGACCAGTCTACTTAGCCGCATTGGAAACACTCCGCTCGTAAGGTTGACCCGAATTGAACGGGACTGCCCGGGCGTCGAGCTGTATGCAAAAGCGGAGTATTTCAATCCTGGCGGACTCGGTCAAGGATCGCCCGGCGCTGAACATGATCCTGGAAGGAGAGGCGAGCGGTAAGATCAAACCTGGCAAGATCTTGCTTGATGCGACCTCAGGGAACACTGGAATTGCCTATGCGATGATTGGTGCCATCAAGGGCATCCGGGTGCGTTTGGCGATGCCTGAGAATGTGACGCCCGAGCGCAAGAGGATTCTGGCGGCGTATGGTGCGGAACTGGTTCAGACCAGCGGCCGTGAAGGTTCAGACGGCGCCATCCGAATGGCAAAGAAGCTGTTTGCTGAAAACCCCGAGTTGTATTTCTATCCGGACCAGTATGGCAATCCAGCCAACTGGCAAGCGCACTACAAAAGTACGGCGGTCGAGATTTTCGAGCAGACCGACGGGCGAATCACGCATTTCGTGGCTGGTCTGGGAACCAGTGGAACGTTCGTCGGAACCAGCAGGCGGCTCAGAGAACTCAACCCTGCCATCCGGCTCGTCTCCATGCAACCCGACTCGCCGATGCATGGGCTTGAGGGGATGAAGCACATGGCGACGTCCATTGTTCCTCCAATTTACGATGCCGGTTTGGCGCACGAGCAGGTGGAAGTCGACACCGAGGCAGCCCAAGCGATGGTTTTGCGGCTGGCACGCGAGGAAGGCTTGCTGGTGGGTATTTCTGCCGGCGCCAATGTGGCTGCGGCGCTACAGGTGGCCAGGACTCTCAAGGAAGGCGTGATTGTCACGGTGCTTTGCGACGGAGGAATGAAGTACTTGAACGAGCGATTCTGGGAGGGGGCGAGCCTTGTCCATTAAGCTGACGCCTCAGCATCTGGAGCAGATTCAAAAGCATGGTGAATCCACATTTCCCCATGAGTGCTGCGGCTTGCTGTTGGGCCATGTAATAGCGGGTGAGAAACAGGTGGCCGAAACTTATGCCGCGGAGAACACCCGGGAGGAAGGTGCGCAACACAATCGCTTCTTGATTCCCCCGGACGCAGTGCGTCAGGCTGAGCAGTACGCGCGAAAGCAGAAGCTGGAGATCGTCGGCTTTTACCATTCGCATCCCAATGCTCCGGCGCGTCCCTCCCAGTTCGACTTGGACCATGCATGGCCGTTCTATTCTTATGTTATTGTGTCTGTGCGCGACCAGAAGTCACAGGAGCTGACTTGCTGGCAGATGCGGGACGATCGGTCGTGCTTTGATCCGGAAGAGATGGTAAGTACGGAGGATAGAAGATAAAGGATGGAGGATCGAGGGTCGAGGATGGAAATTCCTCAATCCTTGGCTCTGTTCTCATGTAAGGAGACAAGGTATGGCATTGAGGGTTTTATTGCCGACGGCGTTGCGCCATCTGGTCGGAAATCAAGAAGAAGTGCAGCTCTCCGGAGGAACGGTCGCCGAAGTCATGGCTGATTTGGTTACCAAGTTTCCCGAGTTGAAGAAGCATCTCTTCAATGCAGAGGGGAAGCTGCGGAATTTCGTCAACGTTTATGTGAATGACGAAGACGTCCGCTATCTGCAAGACGACAAAACGTCGGTTAAGGAAAGCGACGTGGTGAGCATCGTCCCCTCGATTGCAGGAGGAAACATTGCAGCGATTGAGGAGACCTTTGCCAGCGTGGAACTGAGTAACGATGAGATCGCGCGCTACAGCCGCCACCTGATCATGCCGGAAGTGGGCATGGAGGGGCAGAAGAAGCTGAAAGCCGCCAAGGTGCTGTTGATTGGCACAGGAGGGCTGGGGGCACCGCTGGGCCTGTACCTTGCAGCAGCTGGAATTGGCCGCATCGGACTGGTGGATTTCGATGTGGTGGACTTCAGTAACTTGCAGCGGCAGGTGATTCACAGCACCAAGGACGTCGGACGGCCCAAGCTGCTTTCGGCGAAGGATAAGATTCTCGGCATCAATCCACACATTCAAGTGGATACCTACGAGACGATGCTTCGCTCCGACAATGCGATGGACATCATCAAAGATTACGACATCGTCATCGACGGAACGGACAACTTCCAGACGCGTTATCTGGTGAATGATGCGTGCGTGCTCCTGGACAAGCCCAACGTCTACGGCAGCATCTTTCGATTTGAGGGCCAAGCGTCCGTCTTCTATGCCAAAGAGGGACCCTGCTACCGATGCCTGTATCCGGAACCCCCTCCGCCGGGGTTGGTGCCGAGCTGCGCCGAGGGAGGAGTGCTGGGCATTCTGCCAGGGACGATCGGCCTTGTGCAGGCGACCGAAGCGGTGAAGCTCATTCTGGGTCGTGGGCGGACGCTCATTGGAAGGTTGCTGCTATACGACGCACTTGAAATGAAGTTCCGCGAGCTGAAACTGCGGAAGAACCCGAAGTGCCCGCTTTGCGGAGAGAATCCAACGATCAAAGCATTGATTGATTACGAGCAATTCTGCGGCATCACGCCGCCAGCAGGTGTGGCCGCCGCCCACAAGGAGGAAACCGTGGAGATGACACCGGAGGAACTGAAGGCTCGCATAGACAGTGGGACAGCGCCGATCATTGTCGATGTTCGCGAACCCCACGAGTTTGATATTTGCCGGATTCCGAATTCGATTCTCATTCCACTCGGTCAGATTCCCACGCGACTGAATGAGCTGGATAAGAACGCCGAGATCGTGGTGCATTGCAAGATGGGAGGTCGAAGCGCCAAGGCGGTTGACCATATGCGCAAGGCCGGCTTCCAGAATGTGTTGAACCTCACTGGGGGCATCACACGCTGGGCGGACAAAGTCGATACGAAGATGCCGAAGTATTAGTTCTCGGAAGCTGTGGTGCTACTTTAGGGCTCGAAGGAACTCTTCCTTCGAGCCTTTTTTCTTTGGTTTAGAGTTCAAGCTTCAGCTTGTGGAACAGCAACAAAAGCAAACTAAAGCTTGAACTCTAAACTTTGCTTCCGTCGGGTTTATCAGTAGAGTAACGCCCTTCATCTTAGTCGATCACTTCGTAAGGAGCACTGTCATGAAAGAAGCATTTCCGGGTGTGGGGAAGATTGTCTACGAGGGACCCAAGTCCAAGAATCCACTTTCATTCAAGCACTACAATGCAACCGAAGTAGTTGACGGGAAAACCATGACCGAGCACTTGCGGTTCTCGGTGGCTTACTGGCACAGCTTCAGAAACATGAATGCCGATCCGTTCGGTGTCGGCACGCGTCAGATGCCTTGGGACGATGGCTCCAATTCTGTCGAGAATGCACAAAAGCGTGCCCGCGTCGCGTTTGATTTCATGGAGAAGCTGGGAGTGCCATTCTATTGCTTCCATGACCGTGATGTGGCGCCGGAAGGAAGCACACTGGCGGAGACCAACAAGAACTTGGACGCGGTTGCGAAGGTTATGAAAGAAGAGCAGCAGCGAACGGGAATCAAACCGTTGTGGGGAACTGCAAATCTTTTCTCCAATCCGCGCTTCCTGCACGGGGCCTCAACTTCCTGCAACGCTGACGTGTTTGCCTACGCTGCAGCTCAAGTAGCCAAAGCCATGGAAGTCACGTTGGACCTTGGCGGCGCGGGCTATGTCTTCTGGGGTGGACGCGAAGGCTATAAGACGCTGCTCAATACCAATATGCGGCGCGAGATGGATCATCTTGGAAAATTCCTGCAACTGGCGGTGGACTACAAGAAGGAGATCGGATTCAAAGGGCCGTTCTATATCGAACCGAAGCCCAAGGAGCCCACCAAACACCAATATGATTCCGATGCGGCAGCTTGCTATGCATTCCTGCAGCGGTATGGCCTGACGGAACACTTCAAGCTGAATATCGAGGCCAACCATGCCACCTTGGCGGGTCACACGTTCCAGCACGAGATGGAGTATGTGGCAGCCGTCGGCTTGTTCGGCTCAGTGGATGCGAACCGCGGCGACGTGATGCTGGGATGGGATACGGACCAGTTTCCAACCGATCTTTACGACACGACGTTGGTGATGCTGACAATTCTT
Source organism: uncultured Acidimicrobiia bacterium (assembly GCA_963791795.1). Taxonomy (GTDB): domain Bacteria; phylum Acidobacteriota; class Terriglobia; order Versatilivoradales; family Versatilivoraceae; genus VFZK01. Next base: position 299,838 of record CAWBTP010000005.1, on the reverse strand, counting down.
GCGGCCGGCGGGTTCACCACCGGTGGGTTGAATTTCGATGCGAAAGTGTCACGCGAAAGCTTCGAGCCCGTTGATTTGTTCTACGCGCACATCGGTGGGATGGACGCTTTCGCACGAGGATTAAAAACCGCCGTGGCTATTCGCAAGGATGGCGCTCTGGGCGGATTTGTGCGGGAGCGCTACGCGAGTTGGGACACTGGCATCGGCAAAGAGATCGAGGCGGGAAAGTTGAACTTTACGGGACTGAAAAAATACATGCTTGAAAAAGGAGAACCGACGCCTAACGCATCAGGCCGCGTCGAAATGCTGGAAAACTTGTTGAACGAGTACTTGTAGATACACGAGAGATCGGACGCAGTTGCGCAGATTGGGACGCATATGTCCAAGGTCCTTTAAAAGTTGACTGAATGACGAATGATTAAGCACGAATGACTGAAGAAAATCCAAACTCTAAATGACGAAGGGTTGGGTTCAGGCATTCGGACTTCGTCATTCTTTCGTCATTAGGGCTTCGTCATTAGTCATTCGCCTCTAACTCCTTTCGTCCAGCAAGTTATTCAGGCGCTCTCTCGCTCTCTGTGGCAAAACGAAACGCCCCTATGTATAATCTCGCCTTTGTTTTAATACCGAAGTAGATCTCTACGAGGTTTTCCTTATGACTTCCTCCAAGTTGCCGATTGAGGCGCTCCTCGCTGAAGAACGGGCGTTCGAGCCCACTGCCGCGCTCCGAGAGCAAGCGAACATCAACGATCCAGGCGTGTATGAGAGAGCACAGAAGGATCCGGAAGGATTTTGGGCCGAAGCAGCTGGCAGCCTCGACTGGTTCAAGCCTTGGGACAAGGTACTCGAATGGAACCCTCCCATCGCAAAGTGGTTTGCCGGGGGCAAGATCAATGTTTCTTATAACTGCCTCGATCGCCATGTGAAGACCTGGCGTCGCAACAAAGCCGCTCTGATTTGGGAAGGTGAACCGGGCGAAGAGCGCGTCCTGACTTACGCCGACCTCTATCGCGAGGTGAACAAGTTTGCCAACGTAATGAAAAAGTTGGGAATCAAGAAGGGCGATCGGGTGACGATCTACATGCCGATGGTGCCCGAGCTCCCCATCGCTTTGCTGGCCTGCGCCCGCATCGGCGCGCCACACAGCGTGGTGTTTGGCGGCTTCAGTTCCGAGTCGCTGCGCGACCGCATCAATGACGCCCAGTCAAAACTCGTCATCACTGCCGATGGAAGCTACCGCCGCGGCCAGATCGTGCCCTTGAAACGAAACGTCGATGCGGCCGTTAAAGATTGTCCCTGCGTTGAAAGCATTGTCCTGCTGAAGCGGCTGGGCGATGCGGCTTCTATTCATGTGCAGGAGGGACGCGACCATTGGTGGCACCGCTTGATGGCCGATGCCGAAGCCTACTGCGAGCCGGAGCCCATGGACGCCGAAGATCCGCTGTTTATTCTCTACACGTCAGGAACGACCGCCAAGCCGAAGGGGATCCTGCACACGACGGCAGGCTATCTGCTCGGCGCGTCACTCACCCACAAGTGGGTGTTTGACATCAAAGAAGAAGATGTCTATTGGTGCACGGCCGACATCGGTTGGGTCACCGGCCACACTTATATTGTGTATGGTCCGCTGGCGAATGGCACCACGGGCCTGATGTACGAGGGGTCGCCCGACTGGCCAGACAAGGACCGATGGTGGTCGATGATCGCGAAGTATGGCGTCAACATCCTCTACACCGCACCCACCGCGATTCGCGCTTTCATGAAGTGGGGCGAAAAGCATCCAAACCGGCACAATCTTTCCAGTTTGCGGTTGCTGGGCTCGGTGGGAGAGCCCATCAATCCTGAGGCGTGGATGTGGTATCACGAGGTGATTGGGAAAGGGAAGTGCCCCATCGTCGATACCTGGTGGCAAACTGAAACTGGATCAATTCTCATCTCGCCGCTTCCCGGCATCACGACCACCAAGCCCGGCTCAGCCACGTTTCCAATGCCGGGAATCAACGCCGACGTCGTGGATGAGTCGGGCCAGTCCGTTCCGCTTGGTGGCGGTGGCTATCTGGTGCTGAAGTCTCCCTGGCCCTCGATGGCGCGCACCATCTATGGTGACCCAGATCGCTATGTTCAGACCTATTGGAGCAAGTTTGGGAAGGACGTTTACTTCGCTGGTGATGGCTGCAAACGGGACGCCCAGGGTTACTTCTGGTTGCTGGGGCGCGTCGACGATGTGATGAATGTCTCGGGCCACCGCATTAGCACGATGGAGGTGGAAAGCGCTTTGGTAGACCATCATGAGGTGGCTGAGGCAGCGGTGATTGGCAAGAAAGACGACATCAAGGGAGAGGCCATTGCGGCGTTTGTCACTTTGAAGGAGGGGACACCTGGAAGCGCGGACAAGGTGACCGAGCTGAAGAAACACGTTTCCGAAAAGATCGGCCCGATTGCACGACCCGATGCCATCTTCTTTACGGCGGAATTACCCAAGACACGCAGCGGCAAGATCATGCGCCGGTTGCTGCGTGATATTGCCGAGGGGCGTGCGCTCGGTGATACCACGACGCTGGCAGATGCCACCGTGGTTGCAAAGTTGAAGTCGCAGTACGAGGAATCCTAAAGAGTGCTGAGTACTGGGTGCTCAGTACTGAGTTTAGGGGTTGATCTTTAGAGCTTGGAAGAACGAATTCAGAACCAAAACGAACAGGAAAAGGAGACTTGAACTATGCCGCAAGAAAGACCCGCAGCAACAACACTGAAGGGGAATCCGTTCACACTGGTTGGACCTGAGCTCAAGGCGGGAGACAAGGCACCCGCATTTACAACCGTTGGCACCGATCTAAAGGAAGTCAGTCTGGCCGACAGCAAGGGGAAAGTGCGGCTCATCAGCGTGGTGCCTTCGCTCGACACTCCGGTGTGCGATGCCCAGACTCGCCGGTTCAATCAGGAGGCTGCCAACCTGGGAGATGTGGCCATTCTGACCATCAGCATGGATTTGCCGTTTGCCCAAAAGAGATGGTGCGGGGCAGCGGGCGTTGACAAGGTTCAGACGCTCTCTGATCATCGCGACGCATCCTTTAGCCAGTCTTACGGAACGCTGATCAAGGAACTGCGCATCGACAGCCGCGCCATCTTTATTGTGGATGGCAGCGATACCATCCGGTACGTCGAGTACGTCAAGGAAGTAGCCGATCACCCGAACTACGATGCTGCCCTGGCTGCAACCAAAGGCGCGTTGACTGCAAAGGCGTAATCGCCGGATCAGAAAGGAACCGCGAAGGCGCGAAGAGCGCGAAGTCGGGCTGACAATCAATAGCCAATGTTTTCTTCGCTTTCTTGTGTCTTCGCGGTTCGCTGTTTCTTGAATTGAGACCTTCCCGACAGGAGACTCTTCGTTGGCCCAGATTCGAGTTCGCTTTGCTCCCTCCCCGACCGGCTATCTCCACGTCGGTGGCGCGCGAACCGCGCTTTTCAATTGGCTCTTCGCACGGCATCACGACGGAAAGTTCATCCTTCGCATTGAAGACACGGACGTCGAGCGGTCGTCTGCTGAAATGGTGGAAGGCATTCTCCAGGGCATGCGCTGGCTGGGACTGAACTGGGACGAAGGGCCCTTCTTTCAGTCGCGCAGGCTGGAGCAGTATCGTGAGGTAGCATCAAAACTCAAGGAATCAGGAAAAGCTTACCCATGCTTTTGTTCCGTGGAAGCACTCACGGAGAAACGTGAGGCGGCAGCCCGGGCGAAGCTGCCCTGGAAGTATGACGGCACCTGCCGCGGCTTGACGGTTGCCGAGATCCAGGACAGGGAAAGCAAGGGCGAGACCCACGTTCTTCGCTTCAAAGTTCCACCACGAAGGAAAGATCGAATTTGCAGATCATGTGTTTGGACGCATCGAGCACGACTTCACGACGATCGAAGATTTTGTATTGCTTCGTTCGGATGGCATGCCCACCTATCACTTGGGGGTTGTGGTTGACGACATCGATATGCAGATCTCCCACGTCGTTCGTGGCGCTGATCACATATCGAATACTCCCAAGCAGGTTCTTCTGTACAAGGCGCTCGGTGCCCCGGTCCCTGAGTTTGCGCACGTCCCATTGATTCTAGGCCCCGACAAGAGCCGCCTGAGCAAACGACACGGCGCCACATCGGTTACGGCCTATCGTGACCAGGGCTTTCTGCCGGAAGCATTCCGCAATTTCCTGGCACTGCTGGGTTGGTCTCCAGGAGATGATTCTGAAAAGATGGCCACGGCCGAGCTCATCCAGCGCTTCTCGCTTGGAAGGGATCAACAAAAGCGACGCCGTTTTCAATCTGGATAAGCTGGCCTGGCTGAACAGCCAGTACCTTGAGCAGCACTCCTGCAGAAGAACTTTTGCCGCTGGTTCGAAGCGAGGTTGAAGCTGCCGGACTCTGGGATAGCGCATACGAAGGCGAGCGCAAGGCGTGGTTTCTGGGGCTGGTCGATTTGCTGAAGACCCGGGCCCGGCTGCTTCCCGACTTTGTCAGCAACGGGCGAGCCTTCCTCAGTGACGAATACGAAATCGATCCTGCGGCTCGCGAGAAGTTTCTCAAAGAGCCTGCTTTGGCGGTGCTGTTGCCGGAATTGGCGTTGCGGCTTGAAGCCTTGCCGGAATTCACGCTGGAGGTGGCCGAGGCGGCCCTGCGCGGGTTTGCGGAAGAGCGACAACTGAAGCCGGGACTGCTGATCAATGCCTCGCGCGTTCTCCTGACGGGAAAAGCTGTGGCGCCAGGCATCTTCGAGGTGATGGTTGCCCTGGGTCAGGCACGAACGGTGCAAAGGTTGCGACGGCAGTTCTAAGTCGACGTTTTGCAAGCAACGAACCCAAGAAGAAGCTTGGCTCCCCTCGCCCCAGCGCGGGAGCGGGGTGGAAGCATTCCCCCTTAACAAAAGGGGTGCCGCGAAGCGACGCGGTGGCGCAGCGGCTGGGGTTGCCAGTTCATTTCTCCAGAAGTCATCAAGACAACCCCCTGAAGGCTTCGCGACCTCGTGAAATCTTCTCAAGATTTCACCTTCGCCTTCTTTCTCCCCTTTGGTAAGGGGGACTTTCAAGAGGAGTTCTCATGACCCCTGTTCGCCTGAAGCTCTCAATCATGATGTTCCTGCAATACTTCGTTTGGGGGGCCTGGTGGGTGACGGTGGGGACCTACCTGACCCAGGTTCACAACTTTAACGCTGTTCAAGTGGGTCTAATATCCGGCACGACCGCTCTGGCTGCGGTGATCTCACCGTTTTTTGTGGGCATGATTGCGGATCGGTTTTTCGCGACGGAGAAGATTCTGGCCGTCCTGCATCTGGTCGGGGGCGGGCTGATGTATCTCGCCTCCACCTTCTCGACCTTTAACCTGGTCTACCCCACGCTGCTCGCGTACACGCTATGCTACATGCCGACGCTGGCCCTCTCGAACGCTCTTTCATTCCATAACATGAAAGATCCAGCGAAAGAGTTTCCGAGTGTGCGGGTGTTGGGCACCATCGGCTGGATTGCCGTGGGCCAGTTGATTGGCTGGCTGGGGATTGAGGCCAGCGCTGCACCATTGAGGATCGCTGCAGGATCGTCGATGCTGTTGGGGCTCTACTGCCTCACCCTACCCCACACGCCGCCGAAACTGAAAGGGCAGCCTGTGTCTGTCGGCGCCATCCTGGGACTCGACGCGCTCAAGCTGATGAAAGATTCCTCGTTTGCGATCTTCGTCATCGGATCGTTTCTCATTTGTGTTCCTCTGACCTTCTACTATGCCTTTACGAACCTGTTTTTGAACGAACTGGGCATGGTGAACGCTGCAGGCAAGATGACTTTGGGGCAAATGTCCGAGATCGGCTTCATGCTCGTGATGCCTTTCTTTCTAAGCCGAGTGGGCATCAAGAAGACCATTCTCCTCGGGATGACAGCCTGGGTAACTCGGTACCTGCTTTTCGCCTACGGCAACATCGATGCAAGTGTCTGGATGCTCTACGCCGGTATTTTGCTCCACGGCATTTGCTACGATTTCTTTTTTGTTACCGGGCAGATTTACGTGGACCAGCGGGCTCCGGTGGAGATGCGCGGCGCCGCTCAGGGGTTTATCGCCTTCGTCACTCTCGGCGCCGGTATGTTCCTGGGCTCGTGGGTTTCGGGTCTGGTGGTTCAGAAGTACACCATCACCGCCGGCAGCGCGCTAGCGCACGCTTGGCCGCAGATTTGGATGGTGCCCGCCTTGGGCGCTGCGGCGGTGCTGGTGTTGTTTGCGTTGTTCTTTCGACCAAAGGAAGCGAAGGCGTGAGGAGGTCTTTCCTCATAGATTGGTTGCCGCCAGTTTCTCAGTCAGCAAGCCGATCCGGTCTGCTCCTGCACCCCTTGCACCGTCAATCGTGTCTGCTACTGCGGCGAACGGGAGATCGGAATCCGCCTGCAGGAAGACGCTCCGATCTCTTCGTGCTTTGAGAATCGCTCCTAGACGATCTTGAAGCTCCTCAGTCGGGATCGTTTCTTGATTGATCTGCAGCGACGAGTCGCCCTTTATCGAAATGACAAGAGCATTTTCGGTCTCGACCTGTTCACGGGTTGGACCTGACGCGGTTTGAGGGATTTGACTATCGAGTCCAACGGACAAGCCAGGCGAAATCACCATGAAGATGATCAGTAGGACTAACAAGACATCGATCATGGGGGTGATGTTGATTTCGCTCTTGAGTACCTGGTGGGATGTTTCAGTTAATCTCACGAGGACCCCCTCTCACGCTGTCATTTGAGTCTCTGTAGGGCTTAGACACCTACTGAATTCTATTTGTTCCGAGGGTTGGGTTGATTAAGGTGAGCGCTTGTCCGAGATACTCATCAACGTGCTTTTTCTGATCGTTATTCTCGGCGGTAGTGCTCTCGTCACTCAGTGGTTCACCAAAAAAATGTACTACCGTTGTCCCAGGTGCCAGGGACTAAACGCCAAACGCAGGTCGCAGTGTCGTTTGTGCGGAAACCCTCTGTGAACGAACATGACGAAAAGATATTTGGAGGAACCTTCGATGCAACGCGTGATCTTGTCTGGTTTGCTGGTAGTCGGTCTCATCTCCATGCAGCTCAACCTTCAGGTCAAGCACCAGCTAAACAAGCAACGCCTATGCGACCCAACATGACAGGCAGCTACGGCCCTGGTTGGCCGATGAGGTTTTGGGTGACGGCCCGGCCCGGCTTTCCTTCCGGACCGGAAAGTACAAGAACCTGAACGCATGGCGGAAGGTGGCCCGACAGCGGGTACTCGAGACGATGGCGCCGGTTAACCTGGGAGGCGATGCCACAAGTCAAAGTCGAGTCACAAACAACCTATGACGGGCTACACATTGAACATCTCTCGTGGCAACTGCCCGGCGGGCCGCGAACCGAAGCCGTTTTCCTAAAGCCTGCCGGCGCACAGGGTCGTTTGCCAGCGGTTCTGGGTCTGCACGATCACGGGGGCAACAAGTTCATGGGCTGGCGCAAGATTGTTCGGACCGACGACAATCCCTGGCCGATACAGGCGACTCATCAGGAGAGATATTACGGCGGCGTGGCCTGGGCCAACGAACTGGCGCGACGCGGCTATGCGGTGTTGGTTCACGACACCTTTCCTTTTGCGAGCCGGCGGGTGAGGGTTGCCGACGTGCCTGAGCGATTGCGGCAGGGTGGCGTTGATCCGGAACCGACGGATACGGAAGGCATCGCCAAGTACAACGCGTTTGCTGGCCAGCATGAGCACATCATGGAGAAAAGCTTGATCAGTGCCGGGACCACCTGGCCAGGGGTCTACGTAGTGGAAGACCAGCGAGCGCTCGACGTTTTGTGTGCTCGTCCCGATGTGGACGCATCACGAGTTGGCTGCGCGGGGTTGTCTGGCGGAGGCATGCGTACAGTGTTTCTAGGCGGCCTGGATGACCGCATCCGTTGCGCTATTGCTGTCGGCTTCATGACCACCTGGCGCGAATTTCTGCTCGACAAGTGTTTCACGCACACCTGGATGACCTATCTCCCGCTCCTTCCTCGCGACCTGGACTTCCCGGAAATCCTGGCACTGCGGGCACCATCTGCCACAATGGTCTTGAATTGCAACGAAGACCCGCTGTACACCCTGGCAGAGATGAAACGGGCCGACGAGATGTTGCGTGATACCTTCAAGCGTGGCGGCGCAGAGCAGCAGTACCGCTGTAACTTTTATCCTGGCGGACACAAGTTCGATCGGGAAATGCAAGCTGACGCGTTTGCCTGGTTTGACTCGCATTTGGGTAAGGGGAAATAGAAATAGCATTGGTTGGTTGCCAACCCAGCTCTATTGAGCAGAGGATGCCGGTAGCTTGGTGCTTTCATGGCGGGAACGGTATTTCCCGCAGTCGTTCGATTCTCGCTAACTCCATTCGAAGGGTGGGTGGTGCTCTCTAATACAACGCGATCAATAGAGTTACATCCGCTCGAACCCAACCACTGGCGTGAGCCAGTGGTTGACGAAAGCGATTACGGGGATACCGACCGCGTAAGCGGTCGGAGGCTCAGCACATTAATGTTGAGGTGAAGTTCCGACCGCTGACGTGGTCGGTATCTCAAGGGAGGCCGGAACGCCGCGCCACTGGCTTACGCAAGTGGTTGGAGTCGGCCCCAATCTGTCACATTCTTGAGTGCGTTTGTTTTAGTCGCCACTACCTTGAAGGAAAGCTTCGATGGAGACCCCGTTAACCCCACTTGAATTTGCACGCCGCGCTCGGAAACTTTACCCAGAACGCGAGGCCTTGGTGGATGGCGACCTGCGGCTGACTTACAGTCAGTTCTTCGACCGTTGCGACCGCTGGTCATCAGCATTGCAGTCGCTGGGCATAGGGCAAGGTGACCGAATCGCCTACATTGCTCCTAACACTCATGCCCAGCTCGAATCGTTCTACGCGGTCCCTCAAATCGGCGCTGTCCTGGTGCCGCTCAACTATCGACTGACGGCGGACGACTTCGTCTATCTCATCAACCACAGCGGCGCCCGAATCGTATGTGCTCACACCGACTATCTGGAGGCCGTGGACAGTATTCGACATCAGTTGCCTCAATGTTGAGGCGTTCGTATGCCTTGAAGGTTCCCGAGAAGGCTGGTTGGACTATGAGACGTTGCTGGCTGGGGCGAGGACATCCTTTGTGCGGCCGGAAATTGGTGAAAAGGATCTGCTCTCGATCAACTACACGAGTGGCACCACTTCCAGACCAAAAGGGGTAATGATCACGCATCGGAACGCCTACATGAATGCCGTGGGCCTTCTGATTCATCATCCGATGACGCCTGCGGACCGCTATCTCTGGACGTTGCCGATGTTTCACGCCAACGGCTGGACTTTTGTGTGGATCGTGACGGCCGTGGGTGGTTGTCATGTTTGCTTGCGAAAGGTCGAACCGGTGGCGGTCTTTGACAAGATCGAGCGGGAAACGATCAGCATGTTCTGCGCCGCTCCGACCGTGCTGATCAGCATAGCCAATGGGCCGGAAGAGCTGCGGCGTAAGGCGCGTCGCGGGGTACGCCTCTTTACTGCCGGCGCGCCTCCTGCGGCCGCAACCATCGAACGTATTGAGGGCGAACTGGGCTGGACTGTCATGCAACTTTATGGGTTGACCGAGACTTCGCCCGCGATTACAGTCTGCGAGCCGCGCCCTGAGCACCAGGGGTGTTCGCTGCAGGAGAAGGCGACCATCAAAGCGCGTCAGGGAGTGGAGCTGATTACGTCCGGAGAGCTGAGAGTTGTGGACTCGCAGGGAAATGAAGTTGCCCACGATGGTGAAGAGCAGGGAGAAATCGTCGTGCGGGGAAATGTTGTGATGGAGGGCTACTATCGCGATCCGGAGGCCACGGCGCAGGCGATGCGTGGGGGTTGGTTCCACTCGGGCGATGCAGCCGTGGTTCATCCTGACGGCTATGTCGAAATTCGAGACCGGCTGAAGGATGTCATTATCAGCGGCGGAGAGAACATCTCTTCGGTGGAAGTCGAGGGAACTTTGCTTCGGCACGCGGCGGTGCAGGAAGTGGCCGTCGTGGGTTTACCGCACGATCTGTGGGGTGAAGTTCCCCACGCGTTTGTAGTGTTGAAGGCAGGTGCCGCAGTGACGGGGGAAGATCTACGTCAGTTTGCGCGGGATCGACTGGCCCATTTCAAAGCGCCGCACGGGGTCACTTTTTTGGGGGAGCTCCCCAAAACTGCGACCGGCAAAGTTCAGAAATATGTCTTGCGCGCGAGTGCGTCGAAGACGACGGGTTCCAGTTCCAAAAGTTAGAGCTCATTGGTCTACCAACAGAAACAAGCATGATAAGAAACGACTTGAAACCTTGGGTATCTAGCTCTTGTGTGGCATTTATATTCCTTTTTCTGGCGGCTTGTGCAGAACAGAAGAAGCCAGCGAAGGAGGCGGCGCCTGTCTTACCTCCAGATCCCGTTACGGCTCGCTTTGCGTTTCAGCGCCTTTCAATTCAAGCCAGAATGTGGGCCGCGGATGCCCAGCTCTTAAGGATCGCCAGCGCGAATCTGAAGGAAGTCCCCAGCCTTGACGGCAAGTATCCCTGTCTGGCATGCCACGTTTGTGTCTTCGCAACTCAAGAAGGCGAGGAGTTTCAGCTACTCAGTAGCGGACTCACCGGGAAATGCGCATGCAGGGGTGTTGCGTGGGAGAGAAGAATCGTGGTTGGGACCGACGGGACAGGCACAGCCTTTTCCCTTGCAGATGCTGAAAGTGGACTCTGACGAGGCCTACGCCACAGCTGTCAAGGAGAGCAAAGACTACATGAAGAAGCACCCGGAAATGTCTATCCATTTTCTTCTAGAGTACACGCCCCGGTTCCCGCTCCCTGCCTGGCGCGTCTTTTGGGGAGAGACCCTCGGTTCCAGCCAGTACGCCGTATTCATCGATTGTACGAGTGGAAAATATCTGCAGACTCTACACTGAAACGCTTCCCGCCTTGCGAAGCCGAGCTATGAAAGAATTCCCCCTTAAGTAAAGGGGGCGACGGCGCAGCCGTCTGGGGGTTGTCTTGAAAAATGGGAAAACCAGCATTCAACGAACCCGCCGCTGGGAGCGTTGTGAGCATCTTTGCGATCCCTTCGTAATGTCGGGACAACCCCCGTTCCTTCGGGCCACCAGAGGACAGCCCTTTGAGAACCCCTGTGGGAGATCGGCAACTCACAAACAACAAAGGGGCAGACCGATGGGTCTGCCCCTTGTGTTCTTACTGACGAACGGTCAGCTACTTCTTAACCAGCCTTTCGCATACGCTGGCAGCTCCAGCCACCTCGATGGCTGCACTGCCTTCTTCGATGTGCTGAATGCGACCTTGCTTGTCGATAACGAACGTCGCGCGACTCGCAATGCCTCGTTCCGGAATGAGCAGGCCGTACTCAGTGGAGACCTTGCGGGTTGCGAAATCGCTCAGCATCGGGAATGTCACCTTCAAGTCCTCAGCAAAGCGTTTCTGTGAGGGGCTGTTGTCGGTGCTGACACCAAAGACCTGCGTCTCAGTTCCTTCAAATTTGGAAAGATTGAACTGGTAGGCCTGCATTTCCTTGGTGCAGCCACCGGTGAACGCAGCAGGATAAAACGCCAGCACAACGTTTTTCTTTCCCCTAAAATCAGAGAGCTTCACCGGCTGACCGGCCGTTGAGGGCAGCGTGAAGTCAGGGGCCATATCGCCGACTTTCAGAGTTGTCTTTCCCGCTGTTTGGGCGAGTAAAGGAAGGCTGAACAGCAGCATCATCAGACAAACCAGAATCTTCTTCATTCGATAGTTCTCCTTATTGTGGTGGTTGTTTGCATCGCTACTAGAAAAGAGTTCAAGAAATGATACTGCGTCTGACAAGAATTTAGGGTAGCGGGTTAGATGTCTTTCTGAAGGCTTGCTGGCGGTCAACGTGAGCTCTGGCTGAGATACTTCTCGCTGAACCACTCGTCCTTGAGCTTTGGGTTGTATTGAACCTCTTTTGTCTTCAAGGTCAATTTGCTCCCCTTCTTCGGCTCCTCAACGCGCGCCACACTGACTGTTGGAAGACGCTGCACAGTCTTGATCTCCTCAGTATGAATCACCTTTTCCAATTGACCCGACTTGCCAAACAGTTCCCACTTCTGCAGCAGTCCATTGTCCTGGCGAAGGTAAATTACTGATTTGGGATAGTCAGAGTCGCTTTTGAATTTTGGAAGCAGCACGTTCTCCACAACATTGCAGGCAGTCCCTTGAAGTTGTTGGACGCCCTTGGACTGGTGTGAGTACTTCCCGAGTTCACCGCCGATCAGTTCCTGGACGGAAATCGTCAAACCTTTGTATTTGTAATCGCGAGCTCCGGAGATGCGAACCTTCTTCTTAAGCACGCTGTTCGGACGGTACGCCAGGTACTCAGCAGACCCATCTGGCTTCTCATGGACGAGAAGCATCTTGCCCTGTTCGGAAGGCGGCGACTCAAGCCGAATCAGATGAGACGTTAGGCCCTCGCGCACACGCCGCATCCAGGTGAATACCAATCGCAACCCCTCCTTTTGTGGCTCCTGATAGTCCACCTCCAGGGTGAGAATCGCTTCGCGGCGCACGGAATCCTTCAGATATCGCGCAATCAATTCGTCGCCACGAGGATCGCAGAATCCATTTGGCGGTTCACCCAGAAGCCAAACGAACGTCGAAAGGATCCCGAGCCATCTCAAAATTTTCCTAGAGTTGGGAATCATTTTCATGAGCATCGAGGAACGGGCGCGTCGGCGACGCATTCAGACAGCGAAAGGGTACGGTTCGTCTAACAAAAATCGCCCGTAAGACTAGCATGAGCGCACGGGACATGAATACCGATTCCGGAGCGAAAGTAATGTTCCGGATCCGGCCTGACCGTAGCCGTCAAGAACCCTGACGAGCTGCCCGTCAGGGTTGTTTTCTGTGCTGATTTCCTGCACCGCGTATTTCGGACCATCCTAAAAGGTCTATCCCAGTCACCGCCGGTGCCTGGTCGGACCGAAGCAACTCCCACCCACCAGCCGGGCCTGTCATTTTGTGAAACCGACGGATAAAAGTGAACAGTGGACTGCTTTGGGCCGTGGTAGTTTCCAGGTTGGCGAGGCGGAGCGCCGCTGAATTCATATCATGAGAATCGAATCCTTGGCCCGACCTCTCGAAGGTCCAATCATTTCAGAACCTCATCCGTCCAAAGTGCCACCCTGGGTTGAAAATCTGGCATGGCTGATGGATAGCTCGATCCCGCTTGGCAGGCGCTGGTCGATTGGTCTTGATGGGATCGTGGGGCTGTTTCCCGGTGTCGGCGATCTGGCTGGAACGCTGGTCTCGGCGCTGATCGTTGCAAGCGCCACTCAAGCCGGATTGCCTCGGGCCGCGGTGGGGCGGATGATGGCCAATGTAGCGATCGATACGTTGTTGGGTGGTATTCCCTTCCTGGGAGATCTATTTGATTTCGCATTCAAGGCGAACACGAAGAATATCCAGATTTACCGGGACCATCTGGAAGGGCGGCAGCAGACAGTACGGAATTGGGTGTTTACTTTCCTGGTAGTGCTCGCGTTGTTTGCACTGATGGCCATTCCGATCTCTGTATTCGTGTACCTTGTCCGCAGACTGGTGGGCTGACTCTGAGCCGTCCTCTCATGACCCGACCTAAAGTCAAAGCCGTCTCCAGTCCCATCGATTCTGACTATCACAAGCCGCGCACGGTAGAAGACGTGACTGAACAGAATGTGCAGGCGATCGCAAAACTGGAGGAAGCCGCAAAGGCCAATCGTTCGCAGGCGAATCGCTTGGCAGATACCGTCGCCAGCTTTTGCGGCAGCATAACCTTCGTTTGGGTGCATGTGTTCTGGTTTGGAGGATGGGTCGTTCTCAACTCCCTACCCGGCCTGAACCATTTCGATCCGTACCCGTTTACCTTTCTTACTTTCGTTGTTTCGCTGGAAGCCATTTTCCTCTCGACCTTCATCCTCATCAGTCAAAACCATGAAACCCAGCTCACCGAGCGGCGCAACAATCTGGACCTGCAGATCAATCTCCTCACCGAACAGGAAAACACCAAGATGCTGAGGATGCTGGAACGCATCGCAGAGAAAGTGGGGGCAAAAACAGACGATGACCCTAGTCTCCAGGTATTGGATCAAGCCACTCATCCCGAGAAACTCATCGAACAAATTGAGAATGCTACGGAGCATACGGACCCCAAGCAGCCTGCCGCGGCTTCGAGGCCTACCACAAAGCCGTGAGCACATCTGGCCCTTTCTGCTTCCCACCACAGCGCGTCTGATCAATATTGTTCGGCGACCTCCCGGAATAACGCCTAGTCTTGGTGAATGAAGAGCTCAGCGGTTTCATTGATGAGGCATCTAAACCCGCCGCTGGCGGGTCCTGATAGCGGCGTTGAATCAGATAGAGTCGGCGTGGCCAACGCCTACTGATCCGCAGCAACCTCAGCCGATCACAAGGAAAGGCCCTACTTCGTGCATCCCTTCTTATCTGAGATTGAAAGCACACCGGAATTCCGATAACGTGCATCCCAAACAACCCAGTTTTCGTTGGCTGACGTTTAGGGCTGACTCAGATCCTCCAAACAGAACAGATTAGGAACTGAAGCGCCATGACGACTACAGATTTCGTGATGTCCCCGATCCTGATACTCTTCTTCTGCGTGGCTGCTGCGGCCCAGGGCTCGGCGAACAAGGAACTGACTGCAGAATCCGCCCAATTTCGCTCGCTGATGCGCAGTTCGCCGCCGCTTCAGCTGAAACTTACGGAGTTCGCAATCTCGGCTCCAAGTTCGTCGTGGAAGATCGAGATGGCGTCTTCGGTAGCAGTTGACAGCAAGGGCCTCATCTACATCTTGCAGCGAGGTGCTGATGCGGATCCCGTGATTGTGGTTGACCGGCAGGGCCGGATCGTGAGGTCCTGGGGGCGGGGCTTGTACAAGATTCCTCACAGCATCAGAATCGACGGCGATGGGAATGTCTGGACCGTGGATGCCGGCAGTTCCATGGTCTATAAGTTCTCTCCCGACGGCAAGCAGCTTCTGGAGATCAACGTTGGAGGTCTTCCAGCATCGCCAAGAAGCGTCTTCTGTGGCACGACCGACATCGCTTTTGCTCGTGATCGAATCCTGATTGCTGATGGCTATGCGAACGCAAGGATTGTTGAATACACCAACGAAGGAAAGCGATTGCGGGAATGGGGGTCGCCCGGCGAGGCTCCTGGGCAATTTCGGATTCCGCACGCAATCGCAATCGATGAGGAGGGGATCATCTATATCGCGGATCGGGAGAACGGCCGCATCCAACGATTCAGCCCCGAGCGTAAGTATCTGGATGAATGGCGCCACCTGGGGAAGACGTTCTCGTTGAAGGTGGCTAAAGCAGGCGAACTATGGCTGGGCACGCAACCCAGAGATGTGGAGAACGGCGCTGAACCTTGGATTGTCAAAGTGGATCGCAAGACAGGGAAAATTCAGGGGGTCGTTGAATCCCGGGGCCACCACTCCATCGACCTCAACGCCGAGGGTGAACCGCTCACCGGCGCTCGACCCGATAAGGTGCTGTGGTTCCGCAAGACGCTTCGTTAGCGTGGTTTCTGCGTTCTCCCTTAGGGCGGCCCAGAAATTATTTGGTATTTTCGTCCGATCTTTGAGATCGGTTCCATCGGTACGCGGTCCGGTAAATGCTGTAGTTCCATTCCGGCAGCATGCGTGCTTTCGGATGTCGGCTTTGGCCATTTGCCGATGCGATTCGGACACCGGTCGAATAGCCTTTGTCGTTCAGATCTGCCCGGAGCGGAACTCGATCCTAGGCCCTGGCCAGAAGAGAAGCCCGAAAAAACGATCCGTTCTCGGTCGAGTGCGACGGATTGCGCTAGCAATTTAAGAGCGTGCTGAAAATCGCAAGAGAGTCCTTGACATTGTTCTTCGGCTGCTGCACAGTAGCGCCCGTTTCTTGCTCGTCTGGCTGACTAGTTTCCAGCCATCTCCACTGAAATTTGTTTGCAGGATCGGTCGTCCTGTCGGTTGAACGGGCAGCCTGGCCTAGGTCTGCGTCTGCCTGAACAGTCGATACGTGACACAGCATCAAGGAGGCGGTATGCGCATCAGTGTCACAGAAGCTGAAGTGCAACCGACCAAGGCAACGGCGAAAGCGATCTTGTGTGACGATTCGAAAACGCTTGAAATTGAAGCTGCGCAGTGAACAGGGCGACCCACGGTTTCACAGGAACAGCTGAAACTCGTGCTGCGTATGGCCCGTGGAAACCCACCCGGGGCATAGGACCGCCCACAGGGTGCGCGGGAGAACCTTGGTCACCAGACTTCCGACGGCACGCTCGGCAATATCTTGAAAGCCCCTGGCGTCGAGCCAGCGCCTTAATCGAACGCATGTATCACCTTTGGTGTCATGCGAAACCCATGTGACAAAAAGAGCGGTACGTTGGATGAACAGACTAACAATCCTAACAGCACTGAAAACCAGTCGTTGTAACTACAGAAAGGAGTTTACTATGCCAACCATCACGGAAAGCAGGCGGAGTCGTGCCGGATACTCCTCACAGGAGGTCGCAATGGGTCGCTTCTTTCTCTCGGTGTTCCTTACGCTCGGTCTGGGATTGGGAGCCACCCGGGCAGCTGCGGCAGACTGTTACACCTTTACTACCATTGATATCCCCGATGTGCCCGGCGCCATTGGGAACACCATCGCCACGGGGATTAACAATCGGGGCCATATCGTGCTCATCAAGAGCGTATCTGCGGATCACGGCTATTTGTTCAGTAAGGGCAGCTTCTGGACCTTTGATGTCCCTGACGCTCAGTTCGGCACCATTGCTATTGGGATTAACGATCCGGGTGAGATCGTGGGAACCTTTCCCACGCATGACACGGTATTGGGGTTCCGTGGCTTTCTGCTCAGTAAGGGCAGCTTCCGGACCTTCGATGCCCCGGGTAGCTTCAACACCCAACCCAGTGGGATCAATAATCGGGGCCAGATCGTGGGAAACTTCCTCGATGCCAGCTACAATGGACACGGTTTCCTGCTCGATAAAGGTAACTTCCAGACCGTTGATTTCCCCGGTGCTATCAGCTCCTACGTCAGCGGGATCAACGATAAGGGCCAGATCGTGGGAGGCTTCCTCGATGCCAGCTCCAATGCACACGGTTTCCTGCTCAACAAAGGCAGCTTCCAGACCGTTGATGCCCCGACCCCGGGTAGCTTCAATACCCAACCCAGTGCGATCAATAATCGGGGCCAGATCATAGGCGCCTACGTTTTGGGCAACCAACAACATGGTTTTCTGCTCAGTCAGGGCAGCTTCCAGACGGTTGATTTTCCCGGTGCTAGCCTTACCACACCGCGTGGGATCAACGATCGGGGCGAGATCGTGGGGGCCTACATCCCTGCCATAGCGATCGGGGTTCATGGCTTTCTCGCGACCCCGCTGAAACAAGCGTGTGACCAAGAAGGGAACAAGTCCAATGATTGACACGACGAGCGGTTCGCGGGCCACTTCCTGGAGCGTCTGCACGCTGGCGTGAAGTGCAAACCAAAGCCGCTGGGTCCAGTCTGATTCCTGTTGGGCGATGGCATGCGCTTAGCTTCGCCTTTTGAAATCCGCTACTCTTCGAGAGCGGACTTAAGCGGCCACCTCAGACAGCCTTCTCCGCCTGAAGATCTGGTTGGGCGAGGAGGGTGTCCAACTCCGCAGCTCTTCTTTGGAGCTCCCTGTCATCCAGCATTAGGGCTGTTTCTGAGTTTCCACCCGCCGCAGGTTAGCTTCGATCTGCGTCACCTTGGACTGCTGGTTGTCAATCTGCAGCTTCAGCACAACCAACTTCAATTCTCTGACTTCCGCTACGAGGTGCCGCACTACGGATGGCAGGGCCTGTGCCTGGCCTTCTCTGATCAGAGTCTGCGCTGCATCCGCCGGCCTAGTTAGCGCTTCGTTGCCGTGCACCACACGACCGTCAACGACGGTCAACAGCGCTTCGATATCTTTGATTTCATCCTCCGGCACTGTCAGATAGTCTTTCGTGATCACCACGAAGTCGGCCAGCTTGCCCGGCTCAATGGAGCCTTTGAGGTTCTCTTCAAAGGTGAGCCAAGCACCTGCCAGCGTCCACATACGCAACGCTTCCTCGCGCGTAATGCGCTGCTCGGGGCCGAGCACGCGGCCGTCAGCCATCTTTCGAGTGATCGTCATCCACATCGCGAAAAACGGATGGTAGGCATTAATAGCATCACGGGGATCGTAGCGGATCATGTGATCGGAGCCACCGGCAACAACGAGTCCAGCGTCCAACATCGACCGCAAGGGAAGAAACCATTTCGTGCGCTCGGGTCCAAAGACGCCACTCAATACGGGTCCGTCGAAGTGGTGCCACTGGGGCTGGCAGTCAAAAGCCACGCCCAGCTTGTTCGCTTTGGCAATGGCTTCCGCGTTTGGGAAATTTCCATGGGTCACCGTAAACCGGCGGTCCCGAATTGGACTCGCTGTGTTCGCTGATTCATAGGCATTCAGCAAAGCGTCAATGGCTCCTCCACCCGTGGTGTGAGCGGTCATCTGCCAGCCCAGGCGGTTTGCTGTTTTGGCCATTTCTGTCAGGTTTTCGAGAGAGACATTGATAACGCCGCGATAGGTGGGATCGTGATAACCGTAGACTTCGGTGTTGCTGCCGTAGGGCTCCCGTAGATAAGCCGTGCCAATCAGGATGCCGCCATCGACAATTGTTTTGAGTGCACCCACCCGCAGCCACGCATCGCCCCAGCCAGTGACAAAGGGAATGCTTTCAATCGTTCGCTTCACTTCCTCGGGTTTGCCGTCGGCATTGATCAAGTAAGTGACCGCAGTACGCACGGTCATCTCTCCGCGCCGTTTCAACTCCTGGTAAGTGCGGAACCCCTCGGCCCGTTGCCCGCGGTCAATAGTGCTGGTAATGCCCACGCGATTGTAAGTGGCCTGCATCGCTTTCAGTGCTTTGAGCCGCTCAGCATCTGAGAACGCCCGCGAGCTGCGAAGGGGTCCCAGCAGTTGACCCGCACCGAGGATCAGTCCGGTGGGCTCTCCCTTGTCGTCCTTGATTATTTTCCCATTCGCAGGCTGCGGCGTGTTGCGTGTGATGCCGAGGCGCTTGAGCAAAGCGGAGTTCAGCACCGATGCATATCCATTGTCGGTCATCGCTTCCTGGTCGCCGACCGCTTCATCCAGCTCATACCGCGTTGGGTACCGCCGGTCCACCAGACGAGTGGAATAAACCTTGGGGACAAACAGGACACTGCCACGCTGCGTTTGGGACGCCAGCTTTCTCAGGTAAGCTTGCACGTCGGAGATCGAATGCATCACTGGAACAGGCCCATCGAATTCGCTTAGTGCGGCTCCAATAGGATGGGTGTGGCTATCGTTCAGCCCCGGCAGCACGGTGCGTCCGTGCAGGTCAACCCGCTTAGCTCCCGGCTTGGCGGCCGCCAGCACTTCGTGGTTCGAGCCTACTTTGACAAAGTGGTTGTCGGATACCAGGAACGCTTGGGCTACAGGGAGTTGGCTCCATTGCGTGACCACCTTGCCATTGTGAAACACGACCTCAGCGCCAAGCGCGAAATCGGACACCAGCGCGGTAAGGCAGACTGCGATCAAAGCTCG
Source organism: uncultured Acidimicrobiia bacterium (assembly GCA_963791795.1). GTDB lineage: Bacteria > Acidobacteriota > Terriglobia > Versatilivoradales > Versatilivoraceae > VFZK01. The sequence continues at coordinate 280,217 of CAWBTP010000005.1, read as the reverse complement.
AATCATGTGTAAGGGGACAGGTTGTTTTGAATAAATTTGGGATGGCGTGTCGAGCCACACAACCGCAAGCTTCTGAACCAGAGACCCGGCGGGAGTCTCGCCCTCCTGACAAACGACCACCGCATCCTGCAGGTGCACGGTAGGCGCCGTTCACCGAGGTCGCATCACTCCGACCCTGCTTTGGCCAACGGCCGAAGTTTTGTCCGCTGGTAGGGACGCACTGCCGCGGGTCCGCGATGCCAAACCTAACACGGACGCGGGCACCCTACCGGATCATGCCCATACGCCCATCCGAATGTTTCATAGCCCCAGGGGAACAACCGGGGTCTGTGGCACGAATTACTGAAGACCTACGGGCTTACTCTCTTGGCCGTCATATCATAGGAACGCTCTCCGGCTTCGACTTTGAACTGAATCGCGTCGCCGGTCACCTTGCCTTTGTATTTAACCGTCACTTCATTTCCGCCGAAGTTGCGCACGACTGAAAAAGCAATGTCGCTACCCTGGATGGTTCCGTCCTTGATCTCGCTGTCGCCACCGCGACCGCCAGAGACGGTGCCCGTCAGCTTCTCTCCGTCGGCCTTAAGCACGATGGTGCTTTCACGTGTTTGGCCGTCCCGTCCGGGATACGACCCTTTCCAAGTGCCGGCGACGTTTTCGGCAAATACTGTCAACGTTGTCAACAACGTTACGGCACACAGGAACGCAACAGTGCGAGTCTTCATCGTCATACCCTCCCAGGCTTGATATCGAGATTGATTGTGTGCCCAACGGCACGTTCAAATTGGTAGGTTGAGGATATCTGCGATCCCATGAAATTGCGACACTTTTCAGTGAGCAGCCCGCTTAGACTGAGCCCTTCATTCAGAGCCGTGAACACGCGGGCTTGCCTGCGAGCAGAGGGTCTCTCATTGGTTTAGGGACGTCAGGATCAGGACACACGCGTGAGAAGGCACCTTGGAGTTTCAGCGCAACTGTTATATCTTTGCTTGCCTCAAATGCAGCGTCTTTTGCCCTGCCTGGGTGGCGAAATTGGCAGACGCAACGGACTTAAAATCCGTCGATCCGAAAGGTTCATGCGGGTTCGATTCCCGCCCCAGGCACCAAGCCAGTCAAGGGTTTCCAGCTACTTTGAAGCTATTGTTGGAGGGTTCCTTTTGCACATGAACGTGTGCATCTATGCCCGCCTTTAGGCCATTCCAGTCCGCAATCGGGGCGCCGCATGACAGGCACCTCGCCCCAGAGTTTTGACCACAAACGTTGTCAAAATGCACCTTGCACAGGACGGCAGCCAATTGACCCCTGCTAGACCCCCCTTGACTTTTTCGACGGTTGTCCAGTCTGCGAAATCCTTTGAAGCCTAAGAAGCGAGGTTGAGGAAAGTGAAGGAATTCTTATTTATACGTTTATTCACGATCATGTCCATCGCGTGATGGGGACCATCAATCATCATGGAAAAGAGATGCCCTATTATTTTCTCGACTCCGCTGGATCTCCGGAGAAAGGGCAACATGGTAAGCGGCCGACCCGCGATCGCCCTTTTGTACTGGCTCTTTAGAACAAGCCCGACGGCCCAATTTTTTCAGCTAGGTTATCCAAGGATTGATGATGCCGATATCAAACTGACGGCCAAATATATTGTTGAGGCGAGAAATGCATTCTTGAGGCTGTTCAACCGCGGTGACTTCTATGTGCTGATGTATCCTGACCCGGCTGCGCACTCTAGAATGAAAAACTTGATCCCATATTTTGAGAGCGCGCAGGTGAAATATCTGGACTATTCAGAGTTGTTTGATCCGTCCGATCCAAGTCAGGGTCTACGCATCGAACATGATCCGCATCCAACCCCCAAGGCTTACCGATTGCTGGCCGAGCAGTTGACACACGATCTTAGCATTCGCGAAGTGGCAGGACAGAAAGAATAGGTCTACAGTCAAGTTCTTAAAAATAGGTCTCGTCTGTCCTGAAGTACCTCTGGGATCAAGCATCGTTGCCACAAGAGAAGCCCTTTCCCAGGTGTGTTACCTCTGCGATTTCGTTGCTCCCGCGATAGGGGGTGCCCTCTGTCCAGAATCTGAGCGGCCTTCATCATTCGATTTTCCTCGCCGAGCCCCGCGGAGCTAGTCCTTTTGCGCTTCGCCCGACGACCTCTTCCGGCACTCTCCGCAACGCTCTTCTCGCTTGAGCACTTCATTGAAAACAAATTCACTCACGAGGTCTGCTCCGAACTGTCCACAGAGAGATCGCGATTTGTCAGGCTGACCGGTCAAAAGCACCCGGGGCAAATGAATACTTTGCGGTCTGCCTTCTTTCGAACTTTGGATTCCGAGTCGAACCCCTCCTGTCCAGAATCAGGCCTTCACGAATCAATGCCGAGAGAACGGTGCGCCGATTTGTGTCGAGGATCCTTACGACTTCGTCAATATCTTTGTGCTGATTTGCAAACAGGTTGCAGTCGGCTACTCTCCTCTTTTCGTGTCCCGGAAGGTCTATGGTGTCTTCCTGCCCAATGTAGCCTTGCTTTGTGAGACGGAATCCTTCCGGCGTGTAGCGATAGGGTTCGAACACTCTCGAGAGGTAGGTTCGCAGTTGTTTGAGCATCGCGCTCCTATTTAGTGAGCGGGCTAAAGCCCGCTTCGGCTCAGCAACCCTCATCTCTGCTTAACTGGATCTAGATCGACCCTTCCCCTTCCTCTTTCGGTCGAGGTACTCTCGATACAATTCCTCGGTTATATCACTAACATCGCGATCAAACTTTTTTATGCTGCTTCGTCGTTCGCGATGGGACTCAGCGGGCAACAGAAACTCCATGAGTCTACCGGCCCCTGTCCCACCCAGTCTTGTTTCGTTCAATTCTGTACATCGGACCTGACGATCACCTGTTCTGATAAGAGAAACAGAATAGAGACCCAATCCCCCAAACCAGTCTCTATGAGCTAAGAGCAGCCGCAGCGCGCCGCCTCTCGATGTTGCCGAGGAGAGAAAGATTGAAAATGAGCGATCAGAGTCCACTGACAATCCTGAATTCATACCAAGAGGCGATCAGGCTGTCGGTCTCAATTGACCTTCGAAGTGCTGTTCACAGTGCTCACCTCGCGATCTTGAAAGATCCTGGCCTGCCAAATCCGACCCTTTCCCTTGAAGCCAAGAGCGCCTACTGGAGCGCGGTGACCGCTTTGGTCGGTACAAAGGTCCCACTGTCTGACGAGATGGTTCAGGGCGACTTGGAATATCTTCGGAAACCTGGCATTACAGATCGAACCTGACGCTGATCAGGCTGCGTAGCTTCTTTGTGCAGGCCTCCAGAAATCCGCGGTGCTGAGCAAATTTGAACCGAATCAGGGTTGCCAGCCTAGCGGCCGTTGAAAGGCTGACCTATGGATCCAGATTACGAGATACCCCTTCAACAACGGAGACGTTTCATGACGCAATCGCAAGTCATACCTATCACGCGAGAAGGGTTTCGGCTCAAGAGGGATCGCTTTACATTGCCGCACGATGCTTCGGCTCTCGATCCCAAAAGCAAGCGTGCTGTCACGATCTGTAACCTCTTCGTCAATCACAAGCTGGCCCTTGCCGATATCGTTCGTTTGCTCGATGAAGATACAAGGACAGTTATCCTGGCGTTACTGGAGCAACGAATCATCCAAGACCGCAGAGACAACCCCCAAGAACCACCGGACGGGAAGGAACGGAGGAAGGCTGCGAGTCTCCGCAGTTGGCACCGCTGATTATCCGTCTGACATTGCTCTAGTCTTGCAAATCCACAGTCGGTAACTCTTGCGAGCAAAGCAATTCGTGACCCCCTCATTACGAGGTGTTCCCCTGCATCGCTGTCACCCCGGCTCTCTTCCGGGTGCTCAAGATTGAGGGAACGATACACTCGCGTTTGGTCTGGGAAGTCAGGCGTATTGGTGGATCATTGCCCGTGGGTTCAGCACGAAGCACATGACCACACGTGCTGGACACTGATGAAACTTTGAGACTTTTAGCCTGGGAGGCGGCAGAAGGGAGGAGACCGCGCATGGGCGAGGTCCAGTGAAATGGCATGAAGTTCAACCAGCGCTCGCTTGCTTCTCCTTTTCGCGGTCCTCCCTCGGCATACATTGGCTTCGATTCGTTCCCGCGCTTCATGCTGCATGTCTTGTTCTTTGTCGCTCCTGGGTTCGGTGCCTTTCATTTGGCACACCTCAGCAAGCGGCGGGATGACGACTGGCATTGTGGCGCTATGGAAGGCTCCCGTTACGGATCAGTGGCACGGGAGCCCCTTTCTTGTCGCCTCAGGAACCTCCCAACGAGCTGGCAGATTGACTGAAGACATTATTGACCGCGCTACCCAAAGTAGGGAGAACGGCTATGGCGGCCAAGGCGATGAACACAAGCAGCAGGGCGTATTCAACCAGGTCCTGGCCCTGTTCATCGTTGAGGAACTGCACTAGACGTTTGCCCATGGGAAACCTCCAGATCGTTGCGGGAGTCGCTTGGCAGGCACTCCCTTCAAAACGTGGATGTGTGTGTATTTTGAACCTTATTACTGCGCTAAGTAAAGACCAAATGAGATGGATTTCAAGGTTCTAGGATGGAGCATCAAGATCGCTCGCCAATGTCTGAGACTCAGAGTTGACTTTGAATCCTAAAGTTCCCTCGTCTCACCGATGAGGTGTCACTCTTTGGTATCTGTTTTCTGCCTGAAACGTCGGGCGCGCTAAAGGCATGGAGCTTTTCGCTCCTTGTGGTTTTCCGCGATTCTTCAAATTTCGTTCTGAATCGCTCGCTGCGCGCTCTTGTCCAGGTCAGGAGGTTCGATACGACGTGAGCCGTCTCCATGCTATGATCCACGCCGCCGGACGGCGGTGGGCATATCTCCTCAGCTCACAACATTCAGGAATTGGTGACCTCAAATCGACAAGGATTGAGAAGCCCAGATCCCCCCTTGAACAGGTCCCACCAAACGCTGAATGAACGAGATCATCCTGATCAACATCTCAGGCGAAGATAAGGCAGGCCTGACCTCTTCCTTGACATCGATTCTATCCCGCTACGGCGTCAACATTCTGGACATCGGCCAGGCCGCCATCCACGAAACGCTGTCGCTAGGTATGGTGGTGGAGGTGCCAACAAACTCAGGCGGCGTGTTTCGGGACCTGCTGTTCAAGGCGCATCAGCTTGGCGTCAATGTGCGCTTTACACCAATTCCCGAAGAACGCTACGAAAAGTGGGTGTTGGGGCAAGGCAAGCAGCGTTATATCGTAACCTTATTGGGACGAGGAATGACCGCCGAGCAAATCGCACGTCTCACCACCAGTATTGCGGCTCACGGACTGAACATCGACAAGATCGCCAGACTTTCGGGACGAGTGTCGTTGGCGTCGCCGTCGCTCAACACTCGCGCCTGCGTCGAGTTCTCCGTGCGAGGAGCCCCCGAAGGCATTGACGCGATGAGAGCTGAGTTCATGCGCATAACAAGCGATTTGGACGTGGACATCGGATTTCAGCTCGATAACGTCTATCGCCGCAATCGCCGGCTGGTGGCGTTTGACATGGATTCGACGCTGATCCACGCTGAGGTAATCGACGAGCTTGCGAAGGCGCTTGGGGTGGGAGAGGAGGTGGCAAAGATCACTGAATGTGCCATGAGCGGAGCGATCGACTTTAGCGATAGCTTTCGAAAACGTCTTCGTCTGTTGAAAGGATTGGAAGAGCACCGGCTGGAGGAGATCGCGCAGCGAATTCCGCTCACTGACGGAGCGGAACGCTTGATTGGAACGCTGAAGAAGCTGGGCTACAGAACCGCGATCCCTGTCGGGTGGTTTCACCTATTTTGGACGGCGGCTCCAGAAGCAACTTGGGATCGACTATCTCGATGCCAATGAATTGGAGATTCGCGATGGCAGAGTGACCGGAGAGGTAGTCGGGGAAATCGTAGACGGGCGGCGCAAGGCCTTGTTGCTGCGCGAAATTGCGGCGAGGGAAAACCTCAGCCTTGAGCAGGTGATTGCCGTGGGTGATGGTGCAAACGATCTACCCATGCTGAACATTGCGGGCTTGGGCATTGCGTTTCATGCCAAACCGGTGGTGAAGGAGAGCGCCCGACAATCGATTTCCAACCTTGGGCCGGATGGAATTCTCTATTTGATCGGGTTGCGGGACAGGGAAACGGTGGTATAAAGGGCAGAAAAATTCGGATTCAGCGGGGGCATATTGGGCTGGTGAACCAGTTGGCGTGCCTGAATCCAGCAGCGACACTACAGGAAAGGACCAAACGTGAACCCAAAACTGATCGTCTTTTTGTTCATCTTGATTTCGTCTTGCCAGGGTCTTTACGCTCAAGTGGATCGTGCTGTCGTTCGGGGTCGAATAGTGGATGCCAAGCAACTGCCGATATCTGGAGCGCAAGTGCGACTGGTTCAAAAATCCACCAATGAATCGCGCCTGACCACCAGCGGCAATGACGGCGAGTTCACCTTTGTCTCCTTGACGCCGGGAAGCTATCGCCTGGCAGTGGAGCATCCGGGCCATCGGAAGCACTCGGAAGATTTGGATGTGCTCGTGAATCAGGAACTGCGGATGAACGTGGCCCTCGAAATCGACGCGCCGCAACGGCAGGAATTGGTCGTGAGCGCGCTCTTGACTCCGCTGCGCAAGGATTCCGCCGCCGTCGGAACTGTTATTGAAAACCGGCAGATCGTAAACTTGCCTCTTGATGGGCGAAATTTTTTAGAACTCAGTTTGTTAGTACCTGGGGCGGCCCCTTCGGCGCCGGGTTCGGCCGGATCTGTGCGCGGCGACTTCGCCTTAAACGTCAACGGAGCGCGCGAGGACGCCAACGCGTTTCTGCTTGACGGGGGCTACAACGTGGATCCGAAGCTGAATACTTTTGGAGTGAAACCACCCGTCGATGCCATCCAGGAGTTCGAAGTTCTCACCAGCACCCACGACGCTGCATTTGGCCGCAACGGCGGCGGGCAGATCAATATCGTTCTCAAATCTGGGACGAACGCTTTTCATGGAACTGTGTATGAGTTCTTCCGCAACGGAGCGTTGGACGCCCGGAACTACTTCGCGCCCTCGAATGAACCCAAACCGAAGTATCAGCGCAATCAATTTGGCGCCTCATTCGGGGGACCGCTAGCCAAAGATAAGACCTTCTTCTTCGCCGACTATGAAGGAACGCGCGCCCGGGAGGGAATCACCCGCATTGCCAGTGTTCCCACGTTGCTGGAACGCAGCGGTGATTTTTCCCAAAGCTTCTTTGCCCGTCCGATCGACCCATTTACCCAGCAGCCTTTCCCGGATGGCAAGATTCCCGTGGAGCGACAGCATCCCGTGGGCAGAAACATTGCAGCTTTGTATCCAGCGCCAAACCGGCCAGTACCGTTCCAGAACTTTGTGTCTTCGCCCACGTTGCGCGACCAGGTGGACCAGTTCGATGCGCGGATCGATCACCGCATGAGCAGCCGGTCGCAACTGGCCGTTCGATACAGCTTCGGTGATCGGTATCTTTACGACCCGTTTTCACCAGGGTTTGCAACCGTTCCGGGATTTGGTACCAATATTCCCAGACGGAATCAGAATGCTACCGTGAGCGAAACACACACCTTTTCTCCCTCTTTGATCAACGAAGTTCGCTTCGCCTATGGACGCGTGGCCAGCGGTTCGTTTCAAGAGAATCAGAACAACGACTTGAACAAGGCAGTTGGTTTGCCTGCGCTGTCGCCTGATCCGCGCGACACGGGGCTCAGCTACATCACCGTTACGGGTTATTCTCCGCTCGGTGACGAGTACAACAATCCTCAGCACAGTGTGACCAATAGCTTCCAATTTCTGGATCAAGCCACCTATGCCCGAGGCCGACACCTCCTGAAGTTTGGTGGGGACTTTCGCAGCATGCAGCAGAATGCATTTCGCGATGTGCAATCGCGGGGATTTCTGACGTTTGCCAGTCCCGCGCCCATTGTCATCACGGGCAACGCTCTGGCCGATTTGCTGGTTGGCTTTCCATATCTGACCGGCGGAGCGGGGATCGACAACCACGAGCATCTGAGAACGGAGAGCCTCAACTTTTTCGTGCAGGACAGCTTCAGGCTTCATCCGAAGCTGACGCTGTCAGCGGGCCTGCGTTATGAGTTCAACTCTCCGCCGGTGGATCCTCAGGACCGCGCAACCCTCTATGATGCGGCACGGCAGGCGCTGGTGCCTGTGGGAACTCAAGGAATGCCGCGCAGTGGGTACTTTTCCGACAAGAATAATTGGGCGCCGCGAATTGGTCTGGCATGGACTCCTGGAAGCGCGGAACACACCGTGGTGAGGGCCGGATACGGCGTCTACTATGACCAATCGGCATTGGCGCCTGGCGAAGGGTTGTACTTCAACGCTCCTTACTATGACCTCAGCCTCTATTTCTCGTTGCCGGGGTTGCCGCTGACTCTGAGCAATCCATTTCCCAGCTTCTTTCCATTTGCTTTGCCCGACTCCGCTCAGGCTTTCGACCGCAACCTTCGCACCGCTTATGTTCAGCATTGGAATTTCAATCTGCAACAGCAGTTTGGCAGAGCGCGGGTTCTGGAGGTGGGCTATGTGGGATCGAAGGGCACGAAGCTGATTGCCGGCCGCGACATCAATCAGCCGAGTCCGAGTCCTCAACCCGTCAATCCCCGCCCTGTGCCCCAGTTCGACGATATCAATCAAGTCGAGTCACGGTCCAGTTCGAGCTATCACAGCTTGCAGTGGCGACTACAGCAACGCCTAGACTTTGGCTTGAGCTTGTTAGCTTCCTACACCTGGTCAAAATCGCTCGACGATGCTTCTGGCTTTTTCTCAAGCTCGGGCGACGCCAACTATCCGCAGGATAGCTACAATCTCAAGGCGGAGCGGGGGCGCTCGAACTTCGATATCCGCAATCGGTTCTCTTTCAGCTATTCCTACGATCTTCCAATCGGACGCGGTCATTCCTTTCTAGGTGATGCAGGCTGGGTTTCCAGCCTTTTGGCGGGTTGGCAAACTCATGGCATCATCACGCTGCAAAGCGGACGCCCATTCACCGTAGCGCTGCTGCGCGAAATCGACCAAAGCAATACCGGCCGAGCGAACCTGGGGTTTGGGGCGAACGATCGGCCCAATGTCGTAGGCAATGCCAGAGTATCGCAGCAGACGCCGGAGCAGTGGTTCAACACTGCAGCTTTTGCTTTCCCTGCCTTTGGGAGTTTTGGAAATTCTGGCAGGAATATTCTCGACGGGCCGGGATTGCAAAACGTGAACGTGTCTCTGGTCAAGCTGGCCGCGCTGAGCGAAAGTATGAGCCTTCAATTCCGCGCCGAGTTTTTCAACTTCTTCAATCGCCCCAATTTCGATTTGCCCGATATTTTCGTCGGTTCGCCCACGTTCGGACGGATCTCCTCGGCCCAAAGCCCGCGGCATATTCAGTTTGGGGTGAAGTTTCTTTTCTAATCAAGAAAGATCAGCCCAAGGTTCTCACCTATTTGCTTCGTTATGCATGCTGCATCTCAAGCGCGGTGTCCGAATCGCAAAATCTGATGCTCGCAAATAATGATGTTGCCTGACCGTTGACCCGTCCTTTTCATTTCGCGATCCGAAAACACGCCATCTCAGTCGTGTTTCTCGCCAGGAGTCTTCCATTCGCGAGTGCAGGGTGATTCCACGTTCTACCCTCGAGTGCTGAAAAGCGCGAAAGCTCGTCATGCCGTTCCGGAGTTGCTTTGACCAGGATCACTTCTCCGGATTCGGTCAAGACGATCAAGTGCCCGCTTGCCAACAGCAACTGGCCATATCCGTACCGCCCCCCTTTCCACTTGCGGTCTCCTGTGGTTGCATCCACGCAAGACAGGATTGCTTCATCCAGTCCGTAAATGTGTCCTTCGTAGTAGACCGAACTGTTGAACTTGTTCTTCATGTTCACGTTCTGCCAGATGAGCTTGGCGGCGAGTCCATCAGCCGTGGGCACTACTTCAACCAATGCCGCACCGTGGCCGTAGCCTGCCGAGATGAAGACACGGTTCTCACCAATGACGAGGGGCTGAGCGCTATTGACATCGTAGCTCGTGACCCACGGATAGTCCCATAGAACCTTGCCATCCTCGGGCGAGAGTCCCGCGACGCGCTGCGCGCTTACCATAAGGATCTGTCGCTGCCTGGCCAGAGTCACCAGTGCTGGGGACGTATAAGCCTGCTTGTCGTCGAGTGCCTGCCAGACAGGTTAGCCTGTGTCTTTGTTATATGCAACGACCGACTTTCCTGGCCGACCGCCCGGAAGCACGATGACTTTGTCGTCCACCACCAGGGGCGCGGCCGACATACCCCATTGCAAATTTCCTGTCTGATTCTCGCTAAGGATATTGCGATTCCATATCAGCTTGCCGCTCCCGGCATCCAGACAGCGCAATTCGCCGAGGGCTCCCAGCGCATAGAGACGACCTTCATTCCAGGTTGGGGTCGCCCTCGGTCCGTCGCCACCCATGGATTCCCGGAAGTCGGCATCCCACGAATTGGTCCACAACTCGCGCCCAGTTTCGAGATCATAGGCCGCAACCACCTCTTGGCCGCGGCGCTGCTCAATGGTAAAGGCTCGTCCTCCTGCGACCACAAAGGAAGCATATCCGCCGCCTACGGGCTGCTTCCAAAGTTGTGGAAGACCTTCCGCTGGCCAGGTGGTGAGGATGTCCATCTCGTGATAGGAGCCATCTCGCTTCGGCCCTCGAAAATCAGTCCAGTAGGCACTCTCCGGCTTTGCGGCTGGCTTCAATTTTGCTTCGGGACTGGGAGTTGGAAGAGTCGGAGTCGCTTCAGGCTGGACCGCTTCCGAATACGCCGGCCGGGAGAGGCGACGTGACGTCTTCCGCAATCGGCGGGCTGAGGGGCAACTGAGCATGTTTCGCGCGATTCCGTTCCAGATCGGCGTAATGTGCCTCTCCACTTTTCATAAAAGAGAGCATTGGCATCCCACTGCCGTTCCTTTCCAATCGAAGCCCGGCAAACTGGTATAAATAGAAAAAACCCAGTGCACAGGTATAGATGGAGTTGAGGATGCGTCGCGAAATTCGCATGGAAGGCCGCATCCAGATAAGAGCGAGTCCAAGCGGTGGGAACAGGATGGCCGCAAGGACCATGGTTTTCCAGGAGTAGAGCCAATGGTTTGAGTGCATTCGAGAAAAGCTCCTTCGTGCCAGATGGGCTTCAGTATACCTGAGGTGTTGGCCGAGACGACTGACGCGAGACTTGGACAAGATTTACAGGATTGATACCATAGAGTTTGAGTATTGGATTGCGTTGGGATTGACCGAACTATCGATTGGAGAATCATTTCGATGGTCCGTCATTCCGGCGAAAAGAACGTCACCCGGGCAGATAGTAAGCCGGGGCCGGAATCCAGCAAACTGACCATGAACAGATTTCGGCCCTCGCCGGAATGATAAGGTGGACTCTGTGTTGATTGTTTTGAAGTCCACCAGCACTTTGGCTTGCCTGAGTTTCTGATCTCCGGGAGGAATGAATGCCTGCTGCAAAGACTCGATGGCTGATTGCTCTTGCAGGTTTGATTCTGGCTGCGCCTTTGGCTGCCGACTGGCCGCAGTGGCGTGGATCAGATCGGGATGGGGTGACGCGGGATTTCGCGGCGCCGACAGCTTGGCCAGCGACTCTCAAAGAAACATGGAAGGTGACAGTGGGCGAAGGGCATTCTTCGCCGGTGACGAGTGAGGGCAGAATCTACGTGCTCGCGCGCCAGGGTGAGGATGAAGTGGTGTTCTGCCTGGAGGCGCCGACAGGCAAACAGCTTTGGCGGGCGAGCTACCCTGCGCCCTACACCATGAACCCGGCAGCTACAGGCCACGGCAAGGGCCCCAAATCCACGCCGGTTATCAGCGGAGGGAGGCTCCTTACGTTTGGCATTAATGGGGTGCTGTCTTGCTTTGACGCCAGGGATGGGAAACTGCATTGGAGAAAGGAATTCTCCAAACAATATCCCAGCACGTCGCCTCTTTATGGAACAGCCATGTCGCCCATCGTGGTGAACGGTCTCTGCGTGGTCCATGTTGGAGGGCACGACAAAGGAGCTTTGACGGCTTTAGATGTGGAGACAGGCACGGTGAAGTGGGCCAATGGGGATGACGGCCCTGCCTATTCATCTCCGGCTTTGACGACCTTAGTTGGGGAGCAGCAATTGGTCACCTACACGCAGAACAACATTGTGGGCATTTCGACGAGCTCTGGAAAGCTGCTCTGGAGAATGGCAAACAAAGTTCCCTATGACGTCAACTCGGTCAGTCCCGTCATCTACAAGGACCTCGTCATCGTTTCGATTTATGAGAAAGGTGTGGGAGCTTTCAGGTTGTCAAAGCAAGGCGGCCAACTGGTCCCCCAGGAGGTCTGGCGAAACGCGGTCTACGAGTCGTATATGAACACTCCTGTGCTCGCTGGAAATCGTCTGGCTGGATTCTCCTACAAGAAGAAGGGCCAGTTCTTCTGCTTGAATGCGGACACGGGAAAAACTCTTTGGGAAAGTTCAGGTCGAATGGGAGAAAACGCGGCGATTCTGAATGCCCGGGATCTGTTCCTGTTTTTAACAGATGAAGCAAAGTTGTTTGTGTTGAAAACCTCTGCGACCAGCTTTTCCCCTTTGAAAGAGTACGAGGTGGCGAAGAGCCCAACCTGGGCACACCCGGTGCTGTTGGGAAACAGGATCCTGGTCAAGGACAAGACAACGTTAGCCGCGCTCTCATTCCAGTAGCGACGGTCGCCCTTTTTCGACTAAGCGGGGGGCTTTGGCGCATCTGGTCCAGAGTGGGACAGATAGTCGGTTCGAACGTCAGCACCCTCAATTCTGCCCAAAACAATTGCTGGATGCTTTAGTCAAATCATGCCTTGACGGACTCTGCTCCAGACGATACCTTCACCTTTTGGCTTGGGTTTTGAGGGCTATCCCAGGGATCACAAGAGTGCTCCGATAAGAATTCAATCTGCGCTTCGAGAGGTTGTTATGCGGAACGTAATCATCAATTCCAGGATCTTGGGTTTCTTCATCCTTGTCGGTGTGTGCAGCAGCCGGACCGTCGCAGGCGATTGGCCGGAGTGGCGAGGACCATCACGGGATGGGACTTCGCAGGAGACGGGCTTGCCAACGAAATGGACGCCAGCAGGTGAGAACCTGGTGTGGAAGCAGCCCTATGGTGGGCGGTCTGCCCCGATCATCATGGGTGGTCGCGTGTTCCTGTTCAACTCGGCGGGTGAAGGCGAAACCATGCAAGAGCGCGTCATGGCTTTGGACGCCAACACCGGCAAACTTCTGTGGGAACACCGGTTGAACGTCTATGAGTCGGACGTGCCGCCACGGCGGATCGCGTGGTCGTCGCCTACTGGCGATCCGGCAACAGGTAACATTTACGTCTTTGGCGCCTGCAATGAGCTGACAGCTCTGTCCAATGAAGGCAAAGTCCTGTGGAGTCGCTCGCTGACCGAAGAATTCGGCGCCTGGACAACGCATGGAGGACGCACCGTTTCGCCGATCATCGAAGGCGATCTGGTGATTGTCAGCACGGTGACGGACGGCTGGGGAGAGTTGGCGCAACGGCGACACCGTTACTACGCGTTTGACAAGAAAACCGGCGAATCCGTTTGGATCAGCACACCAGGCGGGCGGCCTTTCGACACGACCTACTCCACTCCAATTACTACGACCATTGATGGCATGCGACTCATGATTGCTGGCGCCGGCGATGGAACGGTGAACGCGCTGAAGGTTTCGACCGGAGAACCAGTCTGGAGTTATCCGGTCAGCAAGCGTGGTGTTAATCCGGGTGTTGTCCTCAAAGGCACCACGGCGATCATTTCGCACCAGGAGGAGAACCTGGATACGAGCGAGATGGGCCTGCTGGCTGCCGTAAACGCTGCATCCAAGGGTCCGATTGGGAAGGAACAGATCCAATGGGCCATCCGGAATGTCCAACTCGGTCCGGCATCCCCGGTGATCGATGGAGACCGAATTTACCATGTCGACGCTGGGTCCAATTTGTTTGCTTTTGATTTCAACACGGGCAAAGAGGTCTGGAAACTGAATCTTGGCACCATTCAAAAAGCCTCGCTCGTATTGGGGGACGGAAAGCTGTATGTGGGAACTGAGAATGGAAAATTCTTCATTCTGAAACCAGGCCCCACCAGTTGCGAGATCCTGGATGAGGATGCATTGGAATCAGTTGATAAGGTGCAGACAAAGACCGAAGCGGGGGATGACCTCATCGCCTCGAACGAGCAGATCATTGCTTCGGTTGGCGTGGCGCGTGGCCGTGTTTATCTCGTTTCGACGAAAGCGATCTACTGCATCGGAAAGCGCTCTCCGGCGGCCGCGCAGGCCCCAGCGAAGACACTCGTCGAGAATGCGCCAGCGAACGCTGCTGTCGCGCACGTTCAGGTTGTGCCTGTCGATCTCGTCGTCAAACCGGGTGGAACAGCGAAATTCAGAGCAAGACTTTTCGACGATCATGGCCGGTTCATCCGCGAAGAATCGAACGCTACATGGTCTTTGGAAGGATTGAAAGGAGATCTGCGCCAACAGCAATTCACGGCTGGCGAGGGGACGCAGGCTGGCAAAGTGAAGGCGACGGTCGGGCAGGCATCGGGAGTGGCTCAGGTGCGCGTGATTCCCCCGACTTCAATATCGGAAGAACTCAGTGCGGTAGCCGTTGGAAGCGCGCCAGCCTATTGGATCAACACGACGGGCAAATATGCAGTCCGGGAGGTTGAGGGCAACCGGGTACTGGTGAAGAGTCCTACTCCACCCATTTTCAAACGCACCCGCTCCTTCATAGGACCGGCAAACGAGTCGGGTTATACGGTTGAGGCGGACGTGCGGGCTGTGGAGAAGCGCCGTCAAATGGGCGATGCGGGCGTCGTGGCTCAACGCTATGAGCTGGTGCTGGTTGGCAATGTGCAGCGCATCGAACTTCGATCGTGGCAGATCGAAGAGAAGCGGACAGTGAAGAAACCCTTCGCGTGGAAAGCGGACGCCTGGTATCGCCTTAAGCTGCGCGTGGAAACCCTGCCCGACGGCAAAGTGCGTGCCCAGGGGAAAGCTTGGCCAGCCGGAGAGCCCGAACCTGCGGATTGGACCATCGAGCACGTTGATCCTGTTGGCAACCGTCAGGGCAGTCCGGGTATCTTTGCAGATGCCCAGAATGAAGTATTTTTTGACAACTTGAAGGTCACGAAGAACTGAAGCCTCGCGGGTCGCGAAGCTGTGCTACAGGTTCCTTCCTGGAGACGGCGAAGGTGTTTGGCCGGAGCGTGTTGAAGAATGTTTGCGGACGCAACACTGGCGGCGCGGATTGATCGGGCTGAGTCAAGGCTTACCTCAGATGCAGCCGAAGCGATACGAGATGCGGGCCTCCAGAAGCGCGTCGTCATTATTCCGATTGCCGGCGGCAAGGCTGTTTATGCGGGACCTCCGCGCCAATGAACAAGCTGATCGGGCTTGGCTTCGATGGCGCTCTCGATTTGTCCGTGCTGGACCATGTGGAACGCGAATGGCGCGACAGGGCAGAGCCGGTGCGTGTTGAGCTCTCAGTTCTGGCGGATCCAACTGTTGGTGAAGTTTTGACGGAGCGTGGGTACAGGCTGCACGGGTTCGAGAACGTGCTGGGACGATCGCTAAGAACCTTGGAGCCAGTAGAGTCGAAGTCCGAGTTGACAGTTGAAGTGGTACGAGACTCCGATGCCGCGATGTGGATGGACATTGCCGTGACTTCGTTCATGGAACTCGATGGAACTGGGAGCGGTCCTGATGACTCGACTTCACGGGAGGAAATGGTACGGATCCTCAGCGATTTCATGATTGTGCCCGGATACATGCGCTACCTGGGTCGGCTAGACGGCCAGGCGGTCGGCGAAGCCGCCATGCGACTAGACGGAGGCTTGGCTCAAATCTGTGGTGCGGGAACCTTGCCGGCGTTTCGCGGCCGTGGTATGCAGAAAGCATTGCTCTCGCGGCGTCTGGCCGACGCGCAGGCGGCTGGGTGCGACTTGGCGGTCGTGACTACCGCGCCCGGATCTCGCTCGCAAGCCAACGTGATGCGACGGGGTTTTGAGCTGCTATATACCCGAGCTGTTCTGGTTAAGGCGTGGGACTAGATATCGGTCAGAAGAGGGGACAGCGATTTCGCAGAAACGGCGTGGGGTTGACGTTCGGCTTAGAGGCTCCTAAGACAACCCCCAGGGCCTGCGGCCCTCTCCCCCTTTGTTAAGGGGGACTCTGACGAAAGAAAGCGAAACACAGCCTCGAGGCATGGCGTAATCATTTCAGGGAAGCATTCATTGCTTGACGAGAGGAGAACATGGCAAGAGCGCAACGGATTCATTGGCTTTTGAACGGAAAATTCATCATTTCAATGGCAGTCTTGGGTCTGGCCTGTCTTGGATGGTCGCTGTCGCGAGTGGATTCTGTTTCGGCTTCTGACCCCGGTGGTGATTGGCCCATGTGGGGCGGGCGCCCTGACCGGAACATGGTCTCCAGTATGAAGGGACTACCCGTGACCTGGGATGTGGGCAAGAAACAAAATATCAAGTGGGTGGCAGCGCTCGGGTCACAAACCTACGGCAATCCAGTGGTATCTGGTGGAAAAGTGTTTGTCGGGACAAACAACGAGGGATTGCGCGACCCCAACCAGGGCGGTGATCGCGGTGTTCTCTTGGCGTTTCGCGAGTCAGATGGCGAGTTCCTTTGGCAGGCGACGCACGAGAAGTTGGCGGCCGGACGCGTCAACGACTGGCCCTACCAAGGTGTTTGCTCGTCACCTCTGGTGGAAGGGAAGAAGCTTTACTACGTGAGCAATCGTTGCGAGTTGCTCTGCGTCGACACCGAAGGGTTTCGCGATGGGGAGAACAATGGGCCGTACAAGGATGAGAAACTGACCGGCCAGTCTGATGTGGATGTTCTCTGGAAGTTCGACATGATCGAAGAGGTTGGCGCGCATCCGCACAACATGGCGAATTCTGCGCCAGTTTCTTTCGGCGACCTGATCTACATTAGTACGTCGAACGGGCAGGACGAGAGTCACGTCAATGTTCCCTCGCCCAAGGCTCCCAGCATTGTAGCCGTCAGCAAAACCACCGGAAAGCTGGCGTGGGAAGACAACTCCGTAGGCGAACGCATCCTGCACGGACAGTGGGCTTCACCGACCGTTGGGAAGATCGGAGGCGTCGATCAAGTCATCATGGGGCAGGGCGATGGCTGGATTCGGAGCTATGAAGCGCTGACCGGCAAGAAGCTCTGGGAATTTGATTCGAACCCAAAGGACTCAGTCTGGCCAAAAACCCGCAATGAGCTCATCAGCACGGCGGTAATCTACGACGAGAAAGTCTACATCGCCAATGGACAGGATCCGGAGCACGGCGAGGGCGTGGGGCATCTGTACTGCATTGACGCAACCAAACGCGGAGACATTACCACCACCGGTCGCGTCTGGCATTACGACAAGATTCGCCGCTCGATTTCGACTCCCGCGATCCATGACGGGCTCGTCTATTATCCCGACTTCAGCGGATTCCTTCATTGTGTCGACGCCAAGACAGGTCAGGCGTTGTGGGTGCACGACATGCTGGCCGCCATGTGGGGATCGCCACTTCTGGCAGATGGAAAGGTCTATCTGGGTGACGAGGATGGTGACGTTGTTGTGTTGCAGGCCGGCAGGGAGAAGAAGGTCCTGTCCGAGATGAATATGGGTAGTTCGATTTATTCAACGCCCGTGCCAGCTAATGGTGTCCTTTTCCTGAACAACCGCAATCAGCTTTTCGCATTGGCGGAGACGAAGAAGTGAAGAGCCACGGAGCACGAGAGCTTGTAGTTCTGAGGTATCGAGGAAGTCGCAAAATTGAAAGCACAAAGCTGGCTCGACTTCGACAAGCTTCAAGCAGTCTCTGTGGCTACTTGATCTGCGTTCTGTCTGCGAATCTGCGTCCTTTAGCTCCTCCCGCATGATTGTTCCCTTCGATTTTCAACCCCGTACCCGTTTGATTTTTGGCAAGGATAGTTTCAGCCAACTCGGCAAGGTTGCCGTTGATCTGGCGTTTCGGCGGACTCTGCTTGTCGCAGACCCAGGCCTGGCTGAGGTCGGGTATGCCGGAAGGGCGGCAAGCCTGCTGAGCAAGGAAGGCATTGATGTCATTCCGTTTCATGCCTTCGCTGCGAACCCGGATACCGCAATGGTGGAACGCGGCAAATTGTTTGCGGAGACGCAAGGGATCGACTCGATTGTAGCGTTGGGCGGGGGCAGCTCCATGGACTGCGCCAAGGGCGTCAATTTCCTGCTGACCAATGGCGGGCGGATGCAAGACTACTGGGGCTATGGAAAGGCTGCTCGGCCCTTGTTGCCCATGATCGGTGTTCCCACGACCGCCGGAACAGGGAGTGAAACCCAGAGCTATGCGCTGATCTCGGACGCTGAAACCCATGTCAAGATGGCCTGTGGTGATCCGAAGGCTGCGTTCCGTGTTGCCATCCTCGATCCTGAACTCACCATCTCGCAGCCGCAAACCGTGACGGCCCTGGCGGGTTATGACGCGGTGTCGCATGCCGTTGAAAGCTTTGTTTCGACGAAGAGCAGCACGTTCTCAGAGTCTTTTTCGCGCGAGGCTTGGCGGCTGCTCGAAAGCAACTACGAACGCGTTCTGGCTGTTCCAACGGATCTGGAAGCCAGAGCAGCTATGCAGCTCGGTGCTTGCTATGGTGGCATGGCAATCGAACATTCGATGCTCGGGGCCGCGCATGCCTGCTCCAACCCGCTCACAGCACGCTATGGGATCGAACATGGACGTGCCATTGCGCTCTTGCTGCCTACCGTAGTCCGCTGGAACGCGGGCAGTGCAAGCGGGAACTATTTCGAACTCATGCAGATGTCCGGTTCGAATGTCAGCCAGGAAACGGCTGCCGAAGTCCTGGCAACGAGGTTGGAGACTCTGGCTGGAGTAGCAGGCCTGGACAGCCGTTTGGAGGCTGCGGGAGTGCTGCGATCGGATCTCCCAGCTTTGGCTGAGGAGGCCAGCAAGCAGTGGACGGGACGCTTCAATCCCAGGCTTTTTGGCATCCAGGAAGCCTTGGAGGTGTACGAATGGGCATTTTGAGATTCCTTCAATGGCGGACGGCGTTTGCGAGCAATCGAATCAAATCAGAGATCTCAGCTTCCCTTGCCCCAACGGGGAAAGGGACGGGGGAGAGCTGTGAAGGAATTGAAACTCAACAGACGAGCCGGCTCCCCTCGCCCCAACGCGGGAGAGGGGCTGGGGGTGAGGGGGATCACAAAGGTCGAATGAGTTGGTGCAGCACTCTCACGCGCTTTCGGCACCGTCCTGGTTTTCGCTGGATAGCTCTCGCAGCTGTTTCCACCATTCTCATAACAATCGCTCTCCAATCCCAACAACCGGCTGTTCCAGAATCCTGGCCGCAATTCCGTGGCAATCCAGCGTTGACCGGGGTCACGCATTCGGCAGTCCCTCCTTCTTTGAAGGTTGCGTGGACCTACGAAGCAGGCGAGCCGATCGAGTCGTCGGCTGCAATCGCCGATGGCGTGGTCTATGTGGGCGCGCAATCCGCGGAGTTGCTGGCACTGGACCTGAAGACGGGAAAATTGCTGTGGAAGTACAAGACGAGCGAGGGCATTGGCGAATCTTCTCCCTGCGTTGCTGATGGTGTCGTCTACGTCGGTGATCTCGCTGGTGTCGTGCACGCCGTGGGGAAGGATGGGAAGGGACTGTGGACGTTCAAGGCAGGCAGCGAGATTAAAGCCTCCCCCGTCGTTGTTGACGATCGCGTGTTAATCGGCTCCTACGACGAAACACTCTACTGCCTAGCGGCGAAGACCGGCAAGCTGCTGTGGCAGTTCAGAATCAATGGTCCTGTGCATTGCACCGTGAGCGTTGCGAACGGCATCGCCTATGTTTCTGGCTGCGATGAGATTTTCCGGGCCATTCGGATATCGGATGGCAAGGAGGTGTATACGGTTTCGTCCGGCGCTTATACGGGCGCATCTCCTGCGTTGCAAGGTCCTTCAGCCTTCTTTGGAACCTTCAGCAATGAAGTGCTCAGTGTGAATCTGCAATCGCGCCAGCTCGTCTGGCGTTATGAGAACAAGCAGCGACAGTTCCCGTTCTATTCCTCTGCAGCGCTCGCCGACGGCAAAGTGGTGCTGGGCGGGCGCGACAAGTTGGTGCATTGCTTGGATGCGAAGACCGGGAAGGCGCTATGGACCTTCACGACCCGAGCTCGTGTTGACTCGTCACCGGCGGTTGCCGGTGGTCGAGTCTACATCGGTTCGAACGACGGAAGGTTCTACGTATTACAGCTGGCGACTGGCGCGAAGATTTGGGAATTCGAAGCGGGTGCTGCGTTGTCGGCCTCACCAGCAATTGCCGACGGAAAAGTGGTGATCGGCGCACAGGACGGTCGGTTGTACTGCTTCGGGTAGGAGAACCGCGGAGACGCAGAGACGCGAAGAACAGGCGCAGACTCCTCAGACAAACGTGCCTGGAACGGTGATGACCCTGACCCAGGGAACTGCGGCTTGGCGCTCTGATTCTGTGCTGCAATCATCAGGACACTGAGCCATCCACAGCTGGGCAATGAGTTCGGGCGCAAGAAGCTGCGACTGGGCTGGGAACCCTTGCTCCCCTTGCGAAGCGAATAAGGGGGAGATCAAGAGGGGGTCGTTCCTCCGCCCACCTGCTGCGAAAAGCACGGCGTTCCCCTTGGAAAAGGGGGACAAATGAAGAAACTCCAGGGGCGCACGAAGTTGAGAAGAATTGTGCCGGCGCAAAGCGGCAGCAAGCAACCACACTCCAACCCAATTACCGCATCGCAGGTTGAATGATTTTTCGAGGTTTATTGTGAGACCGATCACGCAATCTATCGTCTTGGCCTTCTGTCTTGCGCCTTTAGTCCTGGCTCAAGACACCCCCCAAGCCTATATTGGGGGCCGCATCATACCCATCGTAGGGGCGGAAGTTCCGGACGGCGTTCTGGTTGTGCACCAAGGCAAGATCGTAGCTGTAGGTCCTGCCCGCTCCACCAGCGTTCCGACAGGCGCGCAGCGGCATGACGCAAAGGGCAAACTCATCATGCCAGGCTTAGTCGATACGCACAGCCACATTGGAGGTGTTGAAGGAGCCGACAGCACAGCTCCGATTCAACCCGATGTGCGGGTGCTCGACTCGATCAATGTCCGCAGCCCTGGCGTTCAAAAAGCGCAGGCCGGAGGCATTACGACTGCAAACGTCATGCCGGGTTCAGGACACCTCCTGAGCGGGCAGACCTTATATCTGAAACTGAGAGATGGAAGCACGATTGACGACCTGCTGATCCGTGATGGGCAAGGCACGATTGCAGGCGGCCTGAAAATGGCCAATGGCACCAATTCTCGCAAGGCGCCGCCATTTCCCGGAACGCGCGCCAAGTCAGCAGCGCTGGTGCGCGAGCAGTATGTGAAAGCGCAGGAGTATCGGGAGAAAATCCGACGGGCCAATGGCGATCGCGAGAAGATGCCCGAACGTGACTTGCGGATGGAAAGCCTGGTGGAGGTCCTGGAAGGGAAGCGGACGGTCCACCACCACACCCACCGCCATGATGACGTGCTCACCGCGATTCGGCTGGCCAAGGAATTTGGCTTTCGCATGGTGCTGCAGCACGTGAGCGAAGCTTGGAAGGTTGCGCCCGAGATCGCTGCCTCGGGATTTCCCGTTTCCAGCATTGTATTGGATTCCCCAGGCGGGAAGCTGGAGGCGATGGATGTTAGCAATCGCAACGGGGCTGTGCTGGAGAAGGCTGGTGTCTTGGTTGGGTTTCACACCGACGATGGTGTGACCGACTCGCGGCATTTCCTTCGTTCGGCAGCCTTTGCAGTGCGCGATGGGATGTCGCGCGAAAGAGCGTTGGAAGCTCTGACAATCGCGGGAGCAAAGATGCTCGACCTGCAAGCACGGATTGGTTCGCTGGAAGCTGGGAAGGAAGCAGACTTTATTCTGCTCTCCGGCGATCCATTCAGTGTCTACACAAAAGTGCTGGAAACCTACGTGGAAGGGAAGAAAGTGTTCGACCGTGCCGACCCGAAAGACTTCCTCTTTGCCACCGGCGGCTACGGTGCCAGCCGTGGCGACGAACTGCATCTGGATTGTTTTGATGAGGAGGGCGAGTGATGAGAACACTTTGGCTCGTGCTCGCGCTCATCATTTCTCCTCTAATGCTGCCGGCTCAGGTCGCGATTCGCGGTGAGAAGGTTCATACGGCAGCGGGTCCGGCAATAACGGATGGAGTTGTCGTCATTCGCGACGGCAAGGTGCAGCAGGTCGGCCCTTTTTCGCAGGTGAGGGTGCCAGCCGGCTACCGACTTCTGCAGGCCAAGGTCGTCACTCCAGGGCTGATCGATGCACATACGGTCGTGGGGCTGTCGGGATATCTCAATCAGACTCATGATCAGGAGCAGGTCGAGCGTACGGCCGCGATGCAGCCGGATCTTCGAGCGATCGACGCTTACAATCCGCAGGAGCGGCTGGTGGAGTGGGTGCGGAGTCACGGTGTTACCACCATGCACACTGGGCACGGGCCAGGCGTGCTGGTTTCCGGCCAGACCATGATTGTGAAGAGTCGTGGTCGAACTCTGGATGAAGCCGTGATGGTCCCTCAAGCAATGATTGCCGTCACGATCGGCGAGAGTGCACGGGAAGCCACGAAAGGGCCAGGAACGCGCGCAAAGATGGTGGCCCTGCTTCGCGCCGAGTTGATCAAAGCTCAGGAGTTTGACCGCAAGCGCGAGACTGCCGCAGAGGACAAGAAGCCATCGCGCGATTTGCGCTTGGAGGCACTGGCACGGGTGCTCAAACGCGAAGTGCCTTTACTGGTCACCGTGCAACGCTCTCAAGACATCATGTCGGCGCTGCGTGTAGCGAAGGAATTTAATATTCGCCTGGTTCTGGACGGAGCTGCCGAAGCCTATTTGGTTTTGGACCAGATCAAAGAAGCAGGCGTCCCCGTCATCGTGCACCCCACGATGGCTCGGTCGGGCGGAGAGACCGAAAATCTTGGCATGGAGACCGCGGCAAAGTTGAAGAAGGCGGGGATTCCCTTTGCCTTTCAGAGCGGCTTCGAGAGTTATGTTCCAAAGACGCGCGTCCTGCTTTATGAAGCTGCGGTCGCTGCAGCGAATGGCCTCACCTTCGACGAAGCGCTGGCTGCGGCAACAGTCGAGGCGGCGCGGTTGCTGGGCATCTCAGATCGCGTTGGTTCCCTGGAACCCGGCAAGGATGGAGACGTGGTGCTTTATGATGGTGACCCGTTCGAGTACACATCGCATGTAGTCGCGGTGGTGATCCAGGGCGAAGTGGTCAGTCAAGAACCGCGATAAGACACGATCTACAAGATCCACAAGACCATTCTCGCTGACGCTGGAAGTCGTCCGAGGCTCGCCACGATTGGTTTGCCAGGCAACATTTCTGAACTGTCTGTTTCGCTGCATAACGTGGGCAGATGAGGATAAAGAAGCGATAGGGGGTGACTTGCTCGAAGCTTGGAAAGGAACGTGACCAACTAATCGTGTCAATCCTGTAAACCCTGTCTTAATCCCGTCGTAATCCTGGCCTAATCCTGTCTTATGTCTAAGAAGGACTTTCCCACAACCGCTGGAGCTGTAACGTCGCGCTCGCCTCAGCGATCGCTGCTTTGGACATCGGTGGGATATGGCGTGATGATCGCCGCGGCCATCCTTCTCCTGGTTCTAATCTGCAGGCAAGGCGAGACACTCCAGGCACCTTCCGATCCCGCGACCGCGGCAATGCAAGGCGGTCTTGCCAATACCCCCAACGTTCTTCTCAGAGTCCTCATCGCGCTCACGGCTGTCATTGTTGTTGGCCTGATCCTCGCGAGGTGTTTCGCCTATATAGGGCAGCCTCCAGTTATCGGAGAAGTGGTTGCGGGAATCTTGCTCGGGCCGTCTCTGCTAGGGCCGGAGGCATCCTCGCTCATCCTTCCGGCTACGATTGCCCCCTTTCTGGGTGTGATTGCGCAGTTGGGAGTGATTCTCTACATGTTCACGGTTGGACTGTCGCTCCAAGGGGAACGGTTGAAACATCGCGCGCGGGCAGCAGTTGCCATCTCGCATGCCAGCATTGTTGTACCTTTCTTGTTAGGTGCGCTGCTCGCTCTGAATCTATACCCGCAGCTTTCCAGCCGCGAGGTACCCTTCACCAGTTTTGCACTGTTCATGGGTGTGGCCATGTCCATCACCGCCTTCCCCGTGTTGGCCCGGATCCTGACCGATCGCGGCATGATTCAGACTGAACTAGGCATTCTTGCTGTGAGCTGTGCGGCCGCCGACGATGTTACTGCCTGGTGCCTGCTCGCGTTTGTGGTGGCTGTGGCCAAGTCCCAACCAGATCAAGGTATTGCGGTCGCAGCCTCGACAGTTGCCTACATTGGAGCCATGCTACTGGTGGTCAAGCCGCTCCTGCGCAGGGTGATTGCACGCTGGGAGTCAGGGGAACTGCCTCGAAGCGCTGTGGCGTTTGTGTTTATCCTGTTGCTGGTATCGGCTCTCGCTACCGAAGCCATTGGTATCCACGCGATCTTTGGCGCTTTTCTGCTCGGTGCGGTGATTCCTGCGGACAGCACAGTGGCCCGAACCTTGTCGCGGCAACTTGAATCGGTGGTTACCGTGTTGCTTCTGCCGTCGTTCTTTGCTCTAACGGGGATGCGGACACGCATTGACTTGCTGTCAGGTCTCGACCACTGGCTCATCTGCGGATTGATCGTCGTAGTTGCAACTGTGGGGAAGTTTGGCGGCACAATGGTGGCGGCTCGACTGACTGGTCTTGATTGGCGCAGGACAATGGCTCTGGGCGTTTTGATGAACACTCGTGGTCTCATGGAGTTGATTGTCTTGAACGTCGGGCTTGACCTCCAGGTGATCTCACCCACGTTGTTCGCCATGATGGTGATTATGGCTTTGACGACCACCATGTTCACCGCACCGGCGCTACGGTGGTTGATTCCAGAACCAGCGTTTGACGCTTTGCTGCCCAGCCAGAAACTCGTCGAGAGAAGCTAGTACAAGACTCACAGAACAGGAGTCCGCTGGAGTACTGCTGAATGCTTGCAGAGGTTCGGTTGCTGGCTGCGGAAGGCAAGCGGCAGGTTACGGCGTGGCGGTCTCCCTCACCCCTTCCCGCGTTGGAGCGATGGGAGCCGATCTGTTTAGTTGATGACCAGTTCCTGCCCTCTTGCAACTGGGGAGTGCCCACGACGTCGTGCGACGAGTGGCATAGAGAGAAAAACATGGTACTCTGCAATGGAGCGTTGATGAGCCGCGAAGGCGAAGAAGCTTCTAGGTCAACATTCTAACGACATGGACATTGAAGTCACAAAAGGGAGCGAAGCAAAGACGCAAGCCGGCAATTACTTCGTCTCGAACTATCCTCCCTATTCGTTCTGGAAAACAGATCGCGTGGCTGAGGCCCGAGAAGCGTTGGATCGGCCTCCGGCACCCAGCACGCCCTTGGGCGTCTATCTGCACATTCCTTTTTGCCGCAAGCGATGCCGCTTTTGTTACTTCAAGGTTTACACGGAAAAGGATGCAAACGAGATTGAAAACTACCTGAACGCTGCCGTCCGCGAACTGGATCTATACCACAAGGAGCGTTTCATCGGCGGCCGCAAGCCGACCTTCATCTATTTTGGTGGAGGCACGCCGTCTTACATTTCCTCGCGCCAACTCTCAGGTTTGACTGGCCGGATGAAGGAACTGCTGCCCTGGGATGAGGCGCAGGAAGTCACCTTCGAATGTGAGCCAGGCACGCTTACCGAAACCAAACTGAAAGTGATTCGGGAAATCGGCGTTACTCGGTTGAGCTTGGGAATTGAGAATTTTGACGATCATATTCTGGAAATTAATGGGCGGGCGCACGGGTCCAAGGAGATTGATCGCGCCTATGACTTCGCGCGATCGGTTGGCTTTCCGCAGATTAATATCGACCTCATCGCCGGTATGGTGGGTGAGACTGACCAAAACTGGCAAGAGTGTGTGCGCAAGACCATTAGCCTGGCTCCAGACAGTGTCACCATCTACCAGATGGAGATTCCTTTCAATACGACAATCTTCAAGGAAATGAAGGCCGGCGGAGAAACGGTTGCTCCGGTGGCTGACTGGGAAACAAAGCGGCAGTGGGTGCGTGACGCTTTTGCGGAACTGGAGCGAGCGGGCTACCACGTGGGCAGCGCCTACACCGCGGTGAAGGATCGATCGAAGACGAGCTTTGTCTATCGCGATCTGCTGTGGAGCGGAGCGGACTTGATCGGATTGGGCGTCGCTTCCTTTTCACACGTGGGAGGCACCCATTTCCAGAATCAGCACGACTGGACTCCATACCTCTCTCAACTTGAGGAAGGCACGCTCCCCATCTACCGAGCCCTCACCCCCTCGCACGAAGAACGAATGATCCGAGAGTTCATTCTGCAGATGAAGCTCGGTCATGTCAGCCGCGACTATTTCCGCAGGAAGTTTGGCATCGACCCGCAGGAACGGTTTGCACCGAGTCTGGGAAAACTGCAGAGCCAGGGCTTTCTCACGTTTGATAACGGTACTTTGCGGCTCAATCGCGAAGCTCTGCTGCAGGTCGACAAACTGCTTCATGAGTTCTTCCTGCCCGAGCACCGCAACGCTCGCTATGCCTGAGAAGTGCAATAACTTCAGGGGACAGCGACGCGAAGACTCGAAGCTCCCTTCACTCCCTCAGCCCAGTTTTGGCCCAGCTCTCTGGTGGGGAGGTGCTGGTACCTTGCGCACTGTCACGAGGCAATGAATCAATCTGAAGAACTGCTGGATCCGTTGGATCAGTTCTACCTTGTGTCCGGTCTTGCTCTTCCCGAAGCGACGCAGGTGGATGCTGAGTCCATTCCTGAGCCATACCGCAGCCTTCTGGTTCATGAGAATGACATGACACCCACACTGGAGGCTGCCTATGGGCAACGCATCCACATCCGATTGGTATCCCGGAAAGTGGAAGCCGATTTGCTATTGCGACAGGTTGTGCTTGTCCTCGCCAGTGATGAGCGGCCTGTCGAGTTCGGTGCCATTCGGATTCAGCTGAATCAGTTGCCGGCGGCTGCTCGTGCGCGCGTTCTCGAGGGCAAATTACCACTCGGAAGACTGTTGCAGGATTTTCACCTCCAGCACCGCAGCCAGCCAGCTGCTTACTTCGAGGTAAAGGCCGACTTGCAGATCGGCGAGGCCTTGGCAACTCCGAGTCGGCAGCGACTCTACGGGCGGCGGAACAAGTTGCTCATACCTTCCGGTGCAGTGCTTGCAGAAGTCGTGGAGATCCTGCCGCCTGCCGAATAGGGTGCTCTGCGACAGAGAAAAGCTGATTGTAGATATCAAGAAAAATAGACAGAGCAACATAAATAAATTCACATGAGTGTCGCTGTGCGTTGCGGCTGCCCCTCACCCCAGCCCTCTCCCCGTGGGAGAGGGTGGCCAATGGCCGGGTGAGGGCGCGACGAAGTTAGCGCTGTATAGCTGGAGAGCCTATGGCCTATGAATTCAAACTGACAAGACAGGTCGATTTTGCCGAGACTGACATGGCCGGCATCATGCATTTTTCAAATTTTTTCCGGTTCATGGAAGCAGCGGAGAGCGCATTTTTTCGTTCGCTTGGGCAGTCAATCTATCCAAAAGATTTTCACACGGTAGGTTGGCCGAGAGTACATGCTGATTGCGACTTCAAGCGACCTTTGCGCTTTGAGGATCTGGTAGAGATACATCTCCTGGTGCGCGCGAAAGGGGAGAAGTCCCTGACCTACACGTTCATCTTCCGCAAGCTGAACGAAGCTCCAATCAGGGAGGTTGCGCGCGGAAACCTGGTCGCGGCCTGTGTGTCACGAGACAAAGCTGGCGGCAAGATGACCGCTGTTGCGATACCGATGGAGATTGCCAGCCTGATAGAAGTGGCACCCGAGGATCTTTTTTCCATTGCAACTGACTAAGGCGCTTCCGGGCCTTGTCGACGACAACCTCTTGATGATTTCTCCTCGACTCAAATCCCGTGAAAACATCGAACAGCAGCAGCAAACGCAACTGCGTTTACTGCTAGAGGCTCTGACGAATAACCGCTTCTATTCAGCCAGGCTGACGGCGGCGGGTGTGACGTCTGATGTGTCGCTGTCAGACTTCTCGAACCGAACTCCGTTTACCTTCAAACACGAAATCGCTGCTGATCAACGCCAGCATCCGCCTTATGGCACAAACCTCAGCTATCCGATCGATCAGTACACCCGCTTCTGCCAGACCAGCGGAACCAGCGGATCGCCGATCCATTGGCTCGACACACCGAAAAGCTGGGATTGGATGCTGAACTGTTGGACGCAGGTTTTTCATGCGGCAGCCATTGGATCTCATGACCGGTTGTTCTTTGCATTTTCTTTTGCACCCTTTCTGGGATTCTGGACCGCTTTCGAATCGGCCGTGAAGCTGGGTGTGCTTGTGATTCCAGGAGGTGGATTGAGCAGCACGGCTCGGCTTCAAATGATTCACGAGAATTCGGCCAATGTATTGTGCTGCACACCCACCTATGCGTTGCATCTGGCCGAGGTGGCCAAAGAGGAAGGAATCGATCTGTCGTCGACCAAGGTTTCAAAGATCATTGTGGCGGGGGAACCAGGAGGCAGCATCCTGAGTGTTCGGATGAGGATTGAGTCGGCATGGAACGGTGCTCGCGTCCTCGACCATCACGGCATGACGGAGACGGGGCCGGTGACCTATCAGTGCCCGCAGATGCCGGATGTGCTGCACGTCCTGGAGTCGGACTTCATCGCTGAAGTCATCGATCCGCAAAACGCCCAAATTGTCGGTCCTGGCAAGGCCGGTGAACTCGTGCTCACGAATCTCGGACGGTTGGGATCACCGGTTTTGCGGTATCGGACTTCCGACCTGGTGAAGCGGACAGAACATACGCCGTGCGTATGCGGCAGCCACGAAATGGCATTGCAGGGCGGCATCCTTGGGCGGACCGACGACATGGTGACCGTGCGAGGCGTCAACCTTTATCCGGCCGCGTTCGAGGAGATTGTGCGGTCATGTCAAGGCGTGGGAGAATATCGCGTGGTCCTCGAGAAGCGGCGGGAATTGGCTGAGGTTGCCCTGGAAGTGGAAGCTTCGGCAGATTGTCAGGATCCTTCGACCCTTGGCGAACGGCTCAGAAAGATGCTCGGAACGGCACTGACTCTGCGCATCCCTGTTTCGGTGGTTCCTGCAGGAAGCTTGCCGCGCTTTGAGATGAAGGCAAAACGCTGGGTATGGCGATGAGATTTGGGGACCAGTATTCATTGAGATTTGCTGGATTCCCGCTTTCGCGGGAATGACGTCTAGGCGTATTCAAGGATTCAATTTAGATTCAAGGAGCTGCAAACAGATGTCTAGTCCTGGCAATGGAAAACAAACGGATGTTGTGGTGATCGGCGGAGGCCCGGCCGGCTCAACTGTTTCCGCGCTCATCGCACAACAAGGATACCGAGTGCAGCTTTTTGAACGTGAAACGTTCCCGCGCTTTCATATCGGAGAATCGCTGATTCCGGAAACCTATTGGGTCCTGAAGCGGCTGGGCATGTTGGAGAAGCTCAGGAACAGCCGATTTGTGAAGAAGTACAGTGTTCAATTTGTCAGCTCGAACGGCAAGCAATCGGCGCCGTTCTATTTCTGGGACAACAAACCGCACGAATGCTCACAAACGTGGCAGGTCGTTCGCAGCGAGTTTGACCAGATGATGTTGAACAATGCTCGCGAGTGTGGCGTTGATGCGCACGAAGGCGTGCGCGTGCGTGAGGTGGTATTCGAAAACGGGCGCGCCGCAGGCGTAAGAATTCAGCGGGCCGACGACTCGCAACAGGAGATTCGCGCCAAAGTGGTGGTGGATGCGAGCGGCCAGAGCGGACTGCTGATGCACAAGCTGAATCTGCGTGTTTGGGATCCGATCTTGAACAAAGGAGCCATCTGGACCTATTGGCAGGGGGCCTATCGTGACACCGGCCAGGATGAGGGTGCCACCCTGGTTCTGCAAACGGGAAACAGGAAAGGCTGGTTCTGGTACATCCCATTGCACGAGGACCGGGTAAGTGTGGGCGTCGTGGCGCCGTTTGACTATCTGTTCAAGAAAGCCGGTACGCACGAGCAAACCTACCTGGAAGAAGTTGCCAACTGCCCGGCTGTGCAGCAACGGGTCTCGCAGGGCAAGAGGGTTACCGGATACTTCGCGACCAAGGATTACTCCTACCGTTCCACTGAGGTAGCTGGAGACGGATGGGTTTTGGTGGGAGATGCTTTCGGTTTCCTGGACCCGCTATATTCTTCTGGAGTTCTGCTGGCTCTGAAGTCCGGGCAACTGGCCGCCGACGCGGTTGTGGAAGGCTTACAGCAGGGGAACGTGTCAGCGTCGCAGCTTGGCAAATGGGGACCGGCATTTAACGAAGGGGTTGACCGCATGCGCCGCCTGGTGTGCGAGTATTACGACGGCTTCAGTTTCGGACAGTTTGTTAAGAACTACCCTTATTTGAAGGGAACGGTAACCGACTTGTTGATCGGCGATCTCTTTGAGGATCGTGTCGACAGCGTCTGGGGGCCAATGGAATCCCTTTACAAGGAAGGTAAGGTGCCGCCGCCGCGCTGGAATTCTGGCACTTCGCCGGAGGTAGCCGAGAATAAAGTGAACGAACTAACGCTTCCCGAAGGCTACCGGCCGTAGGGCTGCCACAAGCAAAAGCACTATCTCAGCGCAGTGTATTAGGGTCGGCCATCCACCGGCTTGTTCAAATTCACGGCTTTCCAGAGCGAGCGCCAGGATTGATCAAGCAGACTCCCGATCTGGCTCCAATCCTGTTCGGTTACGCTTCCCGCGGCTGCCCGATCATCCCGAATTCGCATCGCCTCGGCCCGCAGGTTTCCGTGCTCAAGGAGCGCCTCATAAGGCATGCGGTACATCACCGCTGAGGTCTCGGCTAAGAGTCTCGGAAGATCTTCGGGTGAATGCTTTTCCCTCTCGCGGTGCACAATCCACCACTCCAGTTCAAGTTCGGCGGCGCGAGTGACGTCAACTGGGTTGTCGCTGATCGCAGCGATGGCACCATAAAAAGCCAGCAGATAGGGCAGGGCCTTTTCATAGTCGTTCCGGGTGCACCCTTCCTTGAAAATAAACGCAGCTTTCGCGGCCTGATATCCGACCCATTGAGATCGCAACCACGGAAGTCGGTATTCCTTGCGCAACAGCTCTGTGAGCTGAAAGAAAAGCAGCAGTCGCTGTTTGGCGTAATACGAGCGCCACATTGCGGTGTCGAGGCGGGCCACTTCACCAGGATCGAAATCGCGAAGGTTGCGAGTGCGTTTCCCGAACAGATCCAGTGCCACCCAACCTGAAAGGACTATGAGAAAACCTGCGGCGTACACAAGGACGAGGCGACGAGGTTTTTTGGAAGCAGGGGTCATGACGCAATTGTTCCCATGGCGGGATCCCAGCGCACCTTTCGATTGCGCTTGGAGGAGCAAGACGCGAAGTTGTGAAAGCTCAGAGTGTACCTTGACTAGGTGGGGGAATTGGCGATAGCTTTCATCAACATTTCTTGAATCTGTCAGGCGAAGAAGGAGGACGCTATGAGAAAGCTCTCTCTCTTGGCAATGCTCGCAGTGCTTGGGGTACTCGCAGTTCCCGACACTGCAGAGCATGCGGCGGGTAAGGATCCTGTATGGAACTTGAACGCCACGATCATTGAGGCCTGTTCATGCCCAATGTTCTGCCAGTGCTACTTCAATAGCAAGCCGGCCGAGCACGCGGCCGGTCCGGGTCACGCCGGGCACGGGCAAGGACATTTCTGCAAATTTAACAATGCCTTCAAGATCAACAAAGGCAAGTTTGGCAATGTGGTGCTGGACGGCGGCAAGTTCTGGGTTTCGGGCGATCTGGGAGCTGATTTCTCAGATGGCCAAATGGACTGGGCAGTTGTCACTTTTGACAAAGCCCTTTCGAAAGAGCAGCGCGAGGCGGTGGGAAAGATTCTCGCTCATCTGTATCCGGTGAAGTGGGGGGAACTAACCACGGACGAAGGGGCTATCGCCTGGACCGCCGGTAAGGAAGAATCGCGCGCCACAATCGATGGTGGCAAAACCGCGGAAGTTGTCTTGAAGCGTTTTGAGGGGATGTCTAACCTGCCCGTCGTGATTAAGAACCTGAAATACTTCGGCGCGCCACGCAACGATGGATTCATCATGATGCCCAACGTTGTTGAGGCCTACCGGAAAGGTCCGAAGGCTTACGAGTTCAAAGGAACCAATGGCTTCATGATTACCGTGGATATTGATTCGAAGACAGCGCCGCCTGCCGCAGGCGCATAGTTCCATTTCATCAGCACGCTGGCAAATCTGGGGTTTGCGAGCGCTTGCGGAGCTGGATGGGTGTTCTCGCCGTGTGAACGTGGGAGGGGCGCTCTAAGCGGCGACTCTCCTAATGTGGCTTTCCAGTAATGTCGCCGTCCGGAGGACGCCTCCCACCTACTCAAAGATTCGGACCGTCGGGGTCGCTGTCGAACTACTTGGCCTTCCGGATTTCCTCAACGGCCTCGGGATTGACCAAGCTCGAAGTGTCTCCCAGTTCCTCGCCCAGATAAGCGCCGCGAATGATTCGGCGCATCACCTTCGCGTTTCGTGTCTTAGGCAGATCAGAAACAAATCGAATCTCTCCGGGCTGGAGCGGCTTGCCCATTTCAGTGGCAACCTTGGAGCGCAGCTCAGCTCGCAATGCATCCGAGCCCGTGAAGCCGGGAGCCAGAATGCAGAAGCACACGATTTCGCTCCCCTTGATTTCATGGGGTATCCCAACGGCTGCCGCTTCGCTGACAGCTGGATGATTGACCAACACCGATTCGACTTCAGCGGGTCCTATCCGTTTGCCGGCGACTTTGATGGTGTCGTCAGAACGGCCAAGAATGTACCAGAGTCCGTCTTCGTCGATTGCAGCCCAATCGCCGTGGACCCAGACATCTTTGAATCGCGACCAATAGGTTTCGAGGTAGCGTTGCTCATCCTGCCAGAATCCGCGCGTCATGCCGATCCAGGGCGCGCGAATCACCAACTCACCAACTTCACCGCGGACTGAGTTACCTTCCGCATCCACCACATCGGCAGCCATTCCCGGACAAGCCGCGGAGAAAGCGGTGGGCTTTAGGGGTAACAGTGGATTGCCCATCAAAATCCCTCCTGCGATCTCAGTTCCTCCCGAATAGTTGATGATCGGGAGCTTGCGTCCGCCTACGGCATCGAACAGCCACAGCCAGGGATCAGGATTCCAGGGCTCACCTGTGGAAGCAAAGGCGCGCAGAGAGGAGAGGTCATGCCTCCGCACCGGTTCTTCACCGTGGGCGATCAGCGAACGGATGAGTGTCGGCGACACTCCCAGAACCGAGATGTGATGCCGCTCGACAAGTGCCCACAGGCGGTCGGGTCCGGGGTAGTCCGGCGCGCCATCATAGACAAAGCACGTTCCACCCAACAGAGTTGCTCCAAATACCAGCCAGGGCCCCATCATCCAGCCCATGTCCGTCATCCAATAGATGACTTCACCGGCCTGCACGTCGGTACCGAATGCCATATCCTGGGCGGCTTTCACGGGAAAACTGCAATGGGTATGCACGGCTCCTTTTGGTTTGCCCGTCGTGCCTGAAGTGTAGATGATCATCAACACATCCTCGGCAAGGGTGGGCTCCGAGGATGCTTTGGAGGACTGCTTTGGAACTAACTCGTGCCACCAGTGGTCGCGTCCCGGTTCCATAGAGACGGCATTGCCGCAACGATTCAGGACAATGAGGTGTCTCAAGGAAGACACATCCTTGATTGCTTGGTCTGCGACTTGTTTCAGAGGCACGACCTGGCCACGACGAAACAAGCCATCGGAAGTGAACAAGGCTTTGGCTTCTGCATCGGATAGGCGGGAGGCAATTGCAGACGCACCGTAGCCTGAGAAGAGCGGTAGAATAATGGCGCCAATCTTCGCGATGGCGAGCAGAGCAATACAAATCTCCGGCGTCATCGGCATATGCAGACCGATGGCATCGCCTTTCCCCAAACCCAGACTGCGCAAAGCATTGGCGCAACGGTTGACCTCAGCGGCGAGATCGCCGTAAGTCAGAGAGCGGGTGGTGCCTTCCTCGCCTTCCCAGATTAAGGCCTTTCGATCATGGGTTTCTGGCCTTGCTGCCCATTTGTCCACGCAGTTGAAGACGATGTTGAGGTACCCGCCCACACACCAGCGGGGGCGCTGAATTCCCGGTGCAACGTCTACAACCTGGGAGTAAGGAACCTGGAACTGAATGTCCAAGTACTTCAGGACAGCGTCGGTAAACCAGGCGATGTCCTCAGTTGACCGTTGTTGGAGTTGGGTGTAGGAACCGATGCCGTGCTGTTCCATGAAGTGTTGCAAGTGGCTTCGCTTCACGGACTCGGGTGTAGGCCGCCAGACGATTTCGCTTGTGGGAGAGAAAGGATGGGTCATCTTTCAACAGATCGTTTCAGCAGGCGCGGTGCAGAAAGGTTCAGTTTTGTCTAAAGCAATGGCTAGGTATCTAAACACCTGACCAGGAGGTCAAACCCGAAGGAAAATTTTGCGCTGGTAAAGCCAATAGCAGAGGTACCACATCGCCAAGAGGACTGCAGTTGCTTGAAGGACAGGAGAAAGAACACCAGCGAACGTAAACCGGCCGGTGAAAACCGCGATGGCCCGATCGAGCCAGCCATAGAGAACCATCGACACTGAGTAGACGAAGATTGAGTTCATGCCGAGGACGAGCAGCGGAAACACTGGCTTTCGCCAACCCCAGATTTCCACGAGCGCGTAGAACGCCGCCAACATCAGAAAAACCCAGCCAGCACTGTAGAGAGTGAACGAAGAGGTCCATAACCGCTTGACCATGGGATTGAAAAGCGACAGCGCCAGGCCGCTGGCAAAACAAACCGCAGAACTCAGCAGGATGACTTTCAAGTTAGTCGAATGTGGTTTCTTCCGCATCAGAAACAGCGCCGTCCATGCGCCCAGCAGCGTGGTGACTGTGCTGGTGACGAAGTTTATCGTTACGTAAGAGCCACTGTAGTTATACCCGAGGATCGCTTGATCGATTCTCGCACCAATGCTGCCGGTTTTCGAAAAGGCACCTTCTGGTCCCGGAAAAAGAGCGAACAACGCCCAGTGTCCAGCCAAGAGTACGAACGCTGTGACCACCTGAAAGCGATTCGGCAAACGTAGGATGAGGAAGGTGAAGAAATAAGTGAAGGCGATTTGAGACAAGACATTGATCAATTGAAACTGGAGCTTGCCGCCGGAAACGTTTATCAAGACCTGGCTGAGCACAATCAGCATGAGCGCGCGCCAGCCAACGTGGCGAAAGATCTGTCCCACACTCTCACCCTTCGCACTGCGGTTGGCAAAGGCAAACGGCATCGCCATGCCCACCATAAACATGAAAGCCGGCTGGATGAGGTCCCAGAACACAAGTCCCTCCCACTCGACGTGCTCGAACTGAGCGGCAAGCCAGTGCCAGCCGGGTTGATCACGCAAGGCGTTCAAGCCGAAAGCGTGAGAAACCAGCATCAACATGATGAAGCCGCGGTAGACGTCCAATGAGGCGTAGCGATCTCTGGCAACCTTCGGGACCGGAGCGTCGTTCTGGCGGGTTGCGGCGTTCCTTATTTCTGCAGACGCTTGCTCCTCAGTAAGGACAGGTGTCATGACAACCTCCCAGAGATTGCACCATAGCTGGCGTGACCGGCTTGGTGGTCGCGAGGACCAGACTCGCGTATCACGAATCAGTCGATAGGTCGTCGACTGGAACCGAGCCTGTCAAGAGTCCTTCGCTCGAAGCTTCAAAACGGGATCTCGGCAACGTAAACTTGCGACACCCCGGATACGTCTGAAGTATAGATGATTTGCTTCTCGTCCGGGCTCCACGACGGATGGGGATGCGTCCACTGTGGCCCGTAGACAGTGTCGGTCTTCATTTCCATCCAACTCAGGCTCCGGCTTCGCTCCGCCTGCTGCTCTGCGGCACGTGCCCAATCTTCAGCCAGTGCATAACGCGAAGTCTTCCACTGCGAACCGCCGCTGGAGCTTCGAGGATGACAGACTGTCCGACGGGTGCCGGTGGTAACATCGACAATCTGAATCCCGATATCCGGGTGGTTTGTATCACACAGAACGCGTTTCCCGTCAGCGCTTGGCGAAATGTGCCAGGCGTTGAAGGCTGCAATCTCGCGAATCTCTCGACTCGCTAGATGTAGGCCCTTGAGAGAAAATGGCCACACTGTGAAGACCACCTCCGGCGTTGCGCCCAGAAAAGTCTCGTGCACCACAAACTCATCATTGTCGTGTTGATGGAGGCATTCCGCCCTGCCTGTCTGCAAGTCCAACAAGTGCATTCGCGGAGCAGGATCGCTGGAGAATTCGATGAGTTGGTCGTCAAGTGGGTGAAACTGCGGGTGAATGATGGTGCGAGGCCAGCGCAGAACAATGGCTTGATGGCTGCCGTCGGTTTTGGCCACGGCGACTCCGGAAGCGGTACCTTGTTTGATGGCCGTGACAATCCATTCTCCATTGTGGCTCAGGTTGCACTCACCCAACTGCGAATCTTCGAATGTGGCCAGGCAGGTTTCTTCCAGAGACGTACGGGTGAGCCTCCAAATGGAACCTGCGCGTGTGAAGTAGATCTCCTCTCCCGATCGTGACAGACACGCTGAGAATGGGTGAATTTGCGGTCCTTCGGTAAGTTGACGGATCTGTCCATCGGGGAAAGCCAATTCGAAAAGACTTGGGTCTCCGTGGCGATAAGACGTGAAGACTACGGTTTGTCCGTCAGGCGTGAACGAGCGGTTCAGGAAGTAGAGGTTATGGTTGATGGAGGAGTGTTGGGTAAGTTGATGAACGACTGCGCCAGTCTTGTCATCCCTGAGGCGCTCGTATTCAGATGGCCAGCAAGATCCTTTTCCTGGCACGGCGGGTGCCCTCTGATTTGCGCTTCCTGCGGCCCTCGACTGCAAGGATGGGCTTAGTCTTCCTTGGCAAACTTCCGGACACCAGGCTTTTTGCGCAAGCGAATTGACTTCGGTGTTATCTCGACCAGTTCGTCTTCTTTGATGAATTCGAGGGCTCGCTCCAGCCCCATCTCCCGGTACGGAATGAGTCGCACAGCTTCGTCGGATGTTGAGGCACGCATGTTGGTCAGCTTTTTCTCTTTAGTCACGTTGACGCTGAGATCGACTGACCGCGAATTCTCGCCGACAATCATCCCTTCGTAAACGGCATCACCGGGCCGCACAAACAGTTCGCCGCGATCCTGCAGGTTGTTGAGTGCGTACGAAGTTGCCCGGCCGGCACGGTCGGCCACCAACGCGCCTGTGAGCCGCGTGGGAATATCGCCCTGCCAGTCGTCGTATTCGTCAAAGAGATGGTTCATGATACCCGTCCCTTTGGTGTCGGTAAGAAACTCTGATCTGAACCCAATCAGGCCGCGAGCAGGAACACGAAACTCCAGACGGACGCGTCCACTGCCATGGTTAATCATTTTCAACATCTTGCCCTTGCGGCTGCCGATTTTTTGCGTCACCACACCGATGAACTCTTCGGGGCAATCGACCAAGAGGATTTCCATCGGTTCCACCCGCTTGCCGTCAATTGTTTTGGTCACGATCTCCGGTTTTGAGACTTCCACTTCGTAGCTTTCGCGCCGCATCATCTCCAGCAGGATTGCCATCTGCAGTTCACCGCGCCCGATAACACGATAAGCGTCCGTAGAGCCGGTAGGTTCGACACGCAGACTGACATTCTTCAGAAGTTCCTTGTCCAGCCGTTCCTTCAGATTGCGCGAAGTGACATATTTGCCCTCTTTGCCGGCAAAGCCAGACTGGTTGGCCGAGAAGATCATGGCAAGTGTGGGTTCATCGATCTTTAGTGCAGGCAAGGGATGGGGATGCTCTGGGTCAGCGACAGTGTCGCCTATGGTGATGTCATTGCTGCCTGCCACGGCCACAATGTCTCCGGCCGAAGCTTCTTTGACCTCGACATGCTTTAATCCGTCGTAGACATAAAGCTGCGTCACCTTGATCTTTTCCACTTCGCTACTTGCTTTGCAGATCGAGACCCATTCGCCGTGGCGGATAGTGCCATTACTGACCCGTCCAATGCCAATGCGACCCACGTAGTCGCTATAGTCGATGTTGGTGATCAGCAACTGAAGGTTCTGGCGCGGGTCAAACTCCGGAGGCGGAATGCGTTCCACAATCGCCTCGAAGAGCGGCCGCAGGTCTTTGGCGTCGTCTTCCAAGTGGCGCTTGGCGAGGCCAAGCTTCGCATTGGTGTAGATGATGGGAAACTCAATCTGGTCTTCACGCGCGTCCAGATCGATGAATAGGTCGTAAATTTCGTTGATGACTTCCGAGATTCTGGCATCGGGGCGGTCGATCTTGTTGATCACAACGATCGCCGGGAGGTCGTGTTCCAACGACTTGCGCAAGACAAAGCGAGTTTGAGGCAGTGGGCCCTCAGAAGCATCCACAAGCAGCATCACCCCGTTCACCATCTTCAAGGTGCGCTCCACTTCACCGCCGAAATCCGCATGACCAGGAGTGTCAACGATGTTGAGCTTGACGTTCTGGTAGAACAAGGCCGTGTTCTTGGCCATGATCGTGATGCCCTTCTCGCGCTCGAGATCGATGCTGTCCATCACTCTTTCCTGGACGCGCTGGTGTTCGCGAAAAATGCCACTCTGCCACAACATTGCATCCACGAGCGTTGTTTTGCCGTGGTCGACGTGGGCAATAATGGCCAGGTTTCGAATGTCCTTCCGCTCCTCGTACATACCTCTCCCTCGGGCGAAACCACTTCATAAAAAACAAATCATCATAGTTCAGTTGGCAGGGAGTCTCAATGCAAAAGACTGGAAATCAAAGCAACTACGAGGACTTGGTGGGGGCGGGGTTTTTTAAAAATGAAAACCCGTTATCTGGTGGTATTTGCTGCAGCTACCGGGAATTCATCGAGGCGATTCTATTCGACTGTTGCCGTACTCTCTTGGTACAAAGCCGATGTTTCCTCAACCTTGCTGGTGTCGAATTCAATGCCTGTTAGCATCGTGTTCCCTGTCTTTCCAGCAACAACCCAGCGCACGATACCCCTCAGCGAGAATTCTGCAGACTCAAGACTTACCGACTGTCCGACGGCGACAAGCCCGTCGGGAAGCAAAAGGCAAGTGCCGGTTAGGCTGATGTTTAGGGTATAGGACGGCGTTTCGAATGCATCACCCAACAAGTCGGTTCCTCGCAGCACGACTGAAATCAAGCCCATGCGTCGCTGGCTCTTGCGAAAGAGCTTGTTCCCATCATCGCTTGCTGAGCTGTTGCCTTCAGCCTCCAGCCTGGCTTCGACCCGATTCATCACTTCACGGATGCTGACTGCCTGCTCCATGATCTCCATCAGGTCTTTCCAATGCTGGGTGTCAGACTGAGTGTGGTTTTTGTAGAACCGCGTGTACGCCATGATGTTTTCCAGCGGAAAGCTCAGCTCTTTCAACAAATCGCGCGCAAGAATGGCAGTCCCGTCGCCTTGCTTTCGCCGAACATCCTCGTTCTGCATGAATTCCTCATGCGACTTGGTCTCGGATGCCTCGAGCAGCACTTCTTCAAACGACTCCTTGTTGCGATTGAATCCCTTGTATAGAAAGTATGCGAAGGCGACTGCGAACAGGAAGCACGCGGTTTCCAAGAAGACAACCACAGGTGTTGACAGGATTCGATGGTAGGTCATTTGAGCGGTTTTGGTCCCTAGAAAGAGGGCCAATGCAGCCACAGCAAGAATGACGATAGGTACGCTTCCGAAGAAGGGAAGTCTGTTGCGCCTACCGAAATCACCCTCGTAGTGCATGAGGACTTCGCAGTTCTCACCCACGCGGACGTCCAGCGTTAGCAGCACATCGATCACTCCGTAAACGTCGATCGCTTCCTCGCGCTTCAGCAAAGGGGAGTACAGGCTTATGTCGCCATGGGGATGCAGCGTGATGTTCCAGCCATTGTGAAACGTGTAGGTGTGAGTTCCCTCGTTGTGGGTTGTGATCTGCCAGCAAGCCGATTCGGCAAAATGGCGGGCAAAGACATCAAAATCAGTAAATCCGAAACGAAAGATCTTGAATCGGACTTTGAATGCCTTGTCAGGGAGCTTCACGGTTCGCATCTTCTTCTTGCCGTCTTGCCGTCGTGCAGTTGAATTCTTCTTCATGAGTCGTCTCCGGAAATCGCACTGCGAGGTGCAAACGGATTCCACTTTTGCGACTGCAATTCGCACGCCAACCGGATTAGAACCGCTGGGAAGAGAGGAATGATCCCAAGAAATGATGCTGTATGAGTAGCTTGGGAGGGCAATCGAAGTGCAGGCTCAGCAGGGCAATAGGGAGAGCCAACCAGCCAACGATGATCGTCTGCTGGAAATAGTGTGCACTAAGTTGGCAACAGCATCGGTAATTGTGACCGAATATGGATATAGGAAGTTAGCGTCACAGGGACATGCCACCATCCACAACAATCTCCGTGCCTGTGACGTAGCTGGACTCATCCGAGCAGAGAAACAGGACAGCATACGCGATTTCTTCTGGCCGCCCGATGCGCTTCATCGGTTGGCGAGCGGTGAAATCGCGGCGCGCGGCCACAGGATCTGGCAATGCCTTGAGCCTCTTTTGGAGCGATGGGCTGTCCACTGTTCCAGGGCAGATGCTGTTGACTCTGATGCCATCCTCTACATAGTCGATGGCCATGCTCTTTGTCAGTGCGATGACGCCGCCCTTTGAGGCGCTGTATGCGGCACGATTTTTGACACCCATCAGACCAGCCACGGACGCCATGTTGACTATCGCCCCACCCCCGGAGCGCTTCATGACTGGGATAGCGTGCTTGGAACACAGATAGATGCTGCGGAGATTTACGTCCATGCTGGAGTTCCACTCTGTGTCCGTAGTCTTGTCGAGAATGCCTCCCAGGACAACACCCGCGATGTTGCATAGGATGTCCAACCGCCCCCATCGGGCCAGCACCGCTTCCACCATTCCAGCACAATCAGTTTCAATTGACACGTCGCCCTTAAGTGAAATGGCTTCACCGCCGGTATCCTTGATGACTCTCTTTGTTTCTTCAGCGGCAGCTGCATCGAAGTCTGCCACTCCCACCTTTGCTCCTTCCCTGGCCAGCAGCAGAGCACTTGCTTTCCCGATACCGGCTCCTGCACCCGTCACCAAAGCTACCTTATCCTTAACGCGCATGAGCACTCCTGCAAATCAAAACGGAGAGAAGGCGAAGCCTTCGTTCGTTAGTTGTATTGGAATTGAGATCTCGACGTTTGCCACTCCAGAAAAGCGCTGAGATTATAAAGGAAAAAAAATATACTGCCAGCATGTCTGCGCGAACTCCAGAAGTCAGGGCCTGCGGTGATCGCACGGTGATGATTGAGTTTGAACCGGTGATTGCGCAGGAGATCAACGAAGCTGTGCATACCTTGACTGCCGCCGTGGACACGGCACGTATTCCGGGCGTCGTTGAATGCACACCTTCCTACCACTCCCTGGGCATTCATTACGATCCGCTGCGGATCGGATATGCGGAGCTGATTCAGCGAGTCCGTGAAATTGGCACGTCGGAATACCAGCATCAACGAAGCGTGGTTCGACGCGTTGAGGTTCCGGTCGTCTATGGTGGTGATTTTGGCCCCGACCTGAAATCGGTGGCTAGCGCCCAGAGTTTGAGTGTCGAAGCGGTGGTTGCCCTTCATAGCGAAGCTCTCTACCGTGTCTGCTTGATCGGGTTCACTCCAGGATTTCCCTATCTAGGCGGCTTGCCTGAGACGCTGGCTACTCCGCGGCTGCCGACACCACGAGCGTCGGTGCCGGCGGGTTCGGTGGCTATTGGCGGCCGACAGTGTGGCATCTATCCGGTCAACAGCCCTGGCGGATGGCGCATCCTTGGACGGACACCTTTGCGGCTGTTCGATGTTGAAAAGCTTGAGCCCTGCTTGTTGTCGCCAGGAGATGAGGTTGTGTTTCGCCGCATCTGCGAACAGGAGTTTGCCGAAATTGCTTCTCAGGTTGGACCGCTGTGAGCGAACCGGCGTTTCGGGTCCTCAAACCCGGACTTCTCTCGACGCTGCAGGATTTAGGACGTCATGGTTACCAGCGTCTCGGGGTGAGTCCTGGGGGTGCGATGGATGTCTTTGCCTTGCGCTTGGCTAACCGACTGGTGGGAAATCCCGACAATAGCGTGAGTCTGGAGATTACTCTCGCTGGAGCTGAATTCGAGGTCCTGAGAGACTGTGAAGTTGCCTTGGCCGGTGCCGACCTAAGCGCCCATTTGGACTCTGAGCCGCTTGCAGCCTGGGAAAATTTCTTCGCGAGGACTGGACAACTTCTTATCTTCAGGCAAAGGAGACGCGGCGCGCGAGTCTATCTCAGCGTTGCCGGGGGCCTCGTTGCTCAAATTGTCTTAGGAAGTGGATCGACCGATTTGCGAAACGGTTGGGGTGGACTACAGGGTCGGCGGCTTCAGCGATGTGATCAGCTCTTCGTGCAGGTGCCTGCTAGGATAGACAGAGGCTCGTTTTGGGCCGTTCGCCCGGCGGCGCTGGTTGAGTATCAGAATCCGTTCCTGCTTCGGGTGCTGGAATGCACGCAAACCGAACTCTTCGCAGTCGAAACCCGAAAGCAGTTTTTTGCTGCTGAGTTCACTATCAGCCCAGACTCCAACAGAATGGCGTATCGACTGGAGGGGCCTCGCTTGGACACTCCTGCGCGAGAACTGATTTCAGAAGCGACTCCAACCGGAGCAATTCAGGTTTTGCCCAATGGAGAAGCCCTGCTTCTAATGGCGGATCGACAAACCGTTGGCGGCTATCCGAAGATTGCTGTGCTGATTTCCGCCGACCTGCCCAAGGCAGCACAGTTGTGCCCCGGACACCGCATTCGATTTCAGGCCGTCTCCCTTGAAGCCGCTCAACAAGCACTTGCTCAACAGGAGCGGCGACTTCAGTTGGACTTGTTGGAACGATGACACTCTTGACCAGCGCAAATGCTTGGTTTCTGATTGCGCGTCAACAGGCAGGAGTGAGCCAGAGAATCCAGGCACCGCGGGGAGCACTGAGGTGCTGACGACGCCGGAGCTCAACTTTTCTTGATTCCTGCCGGGCTGATCGCAGCTTTGATGAGAGCTGCTTGTTCCTTCTGGTGTACCTTTAGAGCGCCTG
The DNA here is from genome assembly GCA_963791795.1 of uncultured Acidimicrobiia bacterium. Classification (GTDB taxonomy): domain Bacteria; phylum Acidobacteriota; class Terriglobia; order Versatilivoradales; family Versatilivoraceae; genus VFZK01. Next base: position 236,888 of record CAWBTP010000005.1, on the reverse strand, counting down.
TGGCTGTGCTGGCGCTTTCCTGCCGTCCGACGTACCGCAGCGCCTGAGGTCCTTTCAGTTCCGCTGCGATTCTGTCCTTGACGAAGAACCAGGCTCCCATGTTTTGTGGCTCTTCCTGAACCCACACGATATCTGTCGCGTTGGGATATTTTCGCAGTTCTCTGCGAAGAAGATTCTTCGGGAAAGGATAGATCTGTTCCAGCTTCAAAAGCACCGTGTCGTCCAGTCGCTTCTCCTCGCAGGCTTCCAGCAAGTCGTAACACACCTTTCCGCTGGCGAGCAAAACCCGAGTCACTTTGTCCTTGCTTAAGGACTCGCTGGCGTTGATCAACTCTTGAAAATGTCCGCTCGCCAGTTCACTCAGACTTGAAGCGACACGTGGATGCCTCAACAGGCTTTTGGGAGTGAAAAGAATCAGAGGTTTTCGCATGCCCCGACCGTCTTTGCCGCCGCGCATCTGGCGGCGCAGGAGGTGGAAATATTGGGCTGCAGACGTGCAATTGCAAACCTGCATGTTGTTTTCCGCGCACAGCTGGAGGAAACGCTCAATGCGGGCGCTGGAGTGCTCCGGTCCTTGTCCTTCATAGCCGTGCGGCAGCAGCAGAGCCAGCCCGATGGGCTGTTGCCACTTGGCTTCGGCGCCTGCGATGAACTGGTCGATGATCACCTGCGCGCCATTGACGAAGTCGCCAAACTGGGCTTCCCACAGCACCAGCGTCAAAGGGTCGGCTACGCTATAGCCAAACTCGAATCCGAGCGCAGCGGCTTCCGAGAGCAAGCTGTCATAGACTTTGAACTTGGCTTGCCCAGGTGTGAGATGCTGCAAGGGCAGATACTCTTTGCCGTCGATTTCATCAAACAGGACGCAATGACGCTGGCTGAAGGTGCCGCGGCCGCTGTCTTGTCCACTGAGGCGCACCGGCGTCCCCTCGACCACAAGAGTACCGAACGCCAGAGATTCCGCAAATGCCCAATCCACCTCACCATTCTTGTCAACCACTTCTCTCCGTCTCTCAAAAAAGCTCTTCAGCTTCTGATGAACGTGAAAGTCCTCGGAGAACGTCGTCATCGCCATCGTGATTTGCGCGAGCAATTCTTTGCTGACGCCCGTGGGTGTCAGGGACGGCGAAGCCTCCAACTCCTCCTGAGAAACAGCGCTCAGAGCCTCGGGAACGAAAACGTCCACACTCTTCTTCAGGTCTTCAAAAGCTTGCTCCAACTTGGCAACGTGGTTCTGTCGAATCTGCTCCACTTCTTGCTCAGAGAGCGATTTCTCGCGAATAAGTCGATCGGCGTAGATCTGACGTATCGAAGGATGTTTGCGAATCTTCTGATACAGCAACGGTTGCGTATAGCTGGGATCATCGGCCTCGTTATGACCATAACGCCGGTAGCAGAACATGTCGATCACGACATCCTTCTTGAACTTCCGCCGAAACTCATAAGCCACATGCAACACCCGAATAGCCGCTTCTGGATCGTCGCCGTTCACGTGAAAGACAGGCGCTTGAACCATCTTCGCAACATCTGTGCTGTAAGGTGTGGAGCGCGCATCGTCGGGAGAAGTTGTGAAACCGATCTGATTGTTGACAATCAGATGGATCGTTCCCTGTGTACGATATCCATCGAGCTGCGAGAGATTGAACGTTTCCGCAATGATTCCTTGTCCTGCGAAGGCCGCGTCACCGTGAATGAGCAATGGAATGAATTGCTGCTTACCATCCGGCTTGCGCCGGTCTTGCTTGGCGCGAACGATTCCCTCCACCACAGGATCCACGGCCTCCAGATGGCTTGGGTTCGGCGACACTGACACGACAATCTCCTTGCCCGTTGCCGTGATGTGCTTCCCACTTGCGCCGAGGTGATACTTCACATCGCCCGAACCCAGAGCTGATTTCGGATCGACGTTGCCTTCGAACTCAGAAAGAATCTGTGTGTAGGGTTTGCCAATCACGTTGGCCAGCACGTTCAATCGCCCGCGGTGTGCCATGCCGATAACCACTTCCCGCACGTCATGCTCGCCCGCCATTTCGAGCAACTCGTGGAGGAGGGGAATCATCGTCTCGGCGCCTTCGCCGGAAAACCGCTTGTGGCCGATGAACTTGGTGTGCAGAAAGCGTTCGAACGTTTCTGCGGCAGCCAGCATGTCCAGAATTCTCTTCTTTTGGGCCAGGTCCACGGGCCAATTATTCCGGCTGGGTTCCATGTGGAGCTGCAGCCAGCTCTTTTGCTCGGGGTGCTGAATGTACATGTACTCAACACCGATCTTGCCGCAGTAGGTCTGTCGGAGTGTCTCAAGAATTTCACGCAAGGTGGCGGTCGGCGTTGGAGCGTCACCCAGGGCGGCGCTGAGACCGCCTGTGATGAAGCTGCGGTCCAGGTCCCACATGGTCAATCCATAATTGATGGGATCGAGTTCGTAGTGGTAAGCCGGTTCGACGCCCAGCGGATTGAGATCAGCGATCAGATGACCACGCACCCGGTAAGCATTGATTAGCTGCAGCACGCGGGCTTGCTTCTCCGTTTCCTCTCGTTGCGAAGACATTCCGAAGAGTGCAGGGTTGCGATCAGGAGTCCACCGGATCGGGTGATAGGGAATTTTCAGATCTGCGAAGATCTGATCGTAGAATTCCTCTTCACCCAGCAAGAGTTCCTGAATTTTGGCGAGAAAAAGCCCGGATTCCGCACCTTGAATAATGCGGTGATCGTAGGTGCAGGAGATCGTCATGATCTTGCTGATGCCTAGAATGGTCAGAGTCTCAGCGGCCATACCGTGATATTCCGCCGGATAATCGATCGCTCCGGTGGCGATGATGGCGCCTTGACCCGGCATCAACCGAGGCATGGAAGCCACGGTACCCACAGTGCCAGGATTTGTGAGCGTGATCGTAGTTCCCAGAAAATCCGATGTCTCAGCCTTTCCGGTGCGAACGCGAGTAAAGACGCTGTTTAGTCCTTTATAGAACTCTAGAAAACTGAGGGCAGCCGCATTCTTGATGTTAGGAACCATCAACAATCGTGAGCCATCCTTCCGTTCAACATCCACTGCCACCCCGAGACACACCTGCCGGCGCTCGACGCGGCTGGGGCGTCCGTCTGCTTCCAGATAAGCGTTGTTGAGGTTGGGAAGATGATTCAGAGCTTGCACGATCGCCCAGCCTATGAGATGCGTATAAGAAATGCGTCCGCCGCCAGTGAGGTCGAGATACTGGTTGATCAAGCGTCGATTCTCATCGATGACCTTGACAGGAATGTGCCTCTGCGAAGTGGCGGTTGGAACGGCGAGACTCGCCTGCATGTTGTCAGCGATTTTGGCTGCCGCTCCGTGAAGCGGCACCACCTGACCTGTCTCGTCCAATGGCTTCGGCGATTCCGGATGGGGCACACTCCGCAGTGGTGTCTCTCGTGGTCGCGGCGGTGCAGGTTCCGGGGCGACGGAGGGCTGGCCGCCGTTAGGCTTCCGGATTGATGCAACTCCATCAAATGTCCGGCGCCATCGCTCATCGACCTGGGCAGGATCCTCGAGATACTGGTAGATCAGACCCTCCACAAAACCTGCGTTGGCGCCGAGGGAATCCAGGTAAGTTCGCCAGTTTTCATCCAGTTTGATTACCAACTTGCTCATCTAAATAATGTCCTCAGTTCGCAATCGAAGCCCGGCCAGTCTTGCAACAACGCTCCGCCTTATCGACATAGATTGGCAACTCGATAGGCCTCAACGAGGCGAAAAGTCTGTCAGGACTAAAGTTGGTACGCAAGCTGAATCTGGCAAGGTCCGCTCTCCCTTGAGTCGCGAAACCTAGGGAACTCAAAGGATCTGAATTGAGTGCGACCGAGTTGTCCAAAGCAAGATACCTCGTCCCAGCAGAACGTCAGAAAAAGGAGGTGGTACTGAAATGACGAATGAAAAAGGTTCAGTGAAGATGCGATTGCCGTAAGAGCCACCCCGGCTTTTTCGTGGGGCAGGCGTCGTGTCCCAATTTGTTTCCGTATCTCGGAGCGAAGTCCGGAGGAGGACGAGTAGATGACGGAGTTCAACGAATCTGAAAGTGACTTCTTCAGGACTGGCGCTTCGGTTGTGAGCCGAAGGCCCGCTGGAATCAGACCTAGCGAGTCAATTGAGTCGGGCCAAAAAGCCGGTTGGGCTGCCATTGCAGCCGATATCGAGAATTCAATTCCGTAATACGGAGAATCATCCAGTTTTGCAAAAAGTTCTTGACACTACTGTGACGAATGCCTATGCTCCCGCTAAATTTTGAACAAGTTTACTTGAGTTTCCCGTTTCCAATTGGTGCAGTTGGACTAGGGGTTGAAGGAAGCAGCTGAAGTTTCTTCACATCTGTATCAATTTTGATGAATTGTGGAATTGAAACATGAGGACACTATGCTGAACTCCAAACGAACAGTGGTGGCTGTGGCCACTCTGCTGCTCGTCCTCTTCGTCGCTCTACCGCACGCAGTCGCCCAGACTGACCGTGGCACCATTACCGGAACGGTTGTGGATCCCACGGGCGCCGTGATTGTGGGAGCGAAAGTGACCGCGACCCACACGGCAACCAAAGTTGTTGCTGAGACCGCAACGACATCGAGCGGGAAGTACACGATTCCAGCCCTTCGTTCCGGCGTATACGACGTGACCGTCGAACAGACGGGTTTCAAGAAGGCCGTGCTGACTGGCATCCCAGTTGAGGTTGGTCAGACGGCCCGCGTGGACGCGTCGTTGCAGATCGGCGAAACCTCGCAAGCTGTCGAGGTTACCGCGGAAATCGTTCAGGTTCAAAAGGACACTTCCGACCGTGGAACGGTCATTACGGGCGACCAAGTTCTGGAATTGCCCATCGTAGGCGTTGGAGAACAGCGCAATCCAGGTTATTTCATGACTCTTGCCCCGGGGGTCACGGGTCGAGGTGTTTCCTACAGCGGTTCGCCCCGAATGCTCAACACCACGGTGAATGGAAGCCAGAGTGCGAGCAACGAATTTCAGTTGGATGGTTCGATAGTCGGCAGTCCTTCCGAGTGGGCAGGGGATTTTCGCAATCTTCCTTTCCCGGTGGACGCTATCGGAGAGTTCAAGGTGCTCACGCTGAACCCCCCTGCTGAGTACGGTAGGACCGGCCAAGGCATCACAAGCTTTACGCTCAGGTCGGGTACAAACAACCTTCACGGTTCAGTGTACGAATTCTTCAGGAACGACGCGCTTGATGCCCGAGGGTTTTTTGCTCCAACCACACCTGTCAACAAACAGAACGAATTCGGGGTCACGGCTGGCGGACCCATCAAGAAGGACCAGACTTTTTTCTACGGCTGGTATCAGGGATTTCGTCTTCGGAAAGCGTCGAGCAATTCCACAGATACCGTTCCTACCGCGGCCATGCGGGGTGGTAACTTTAGTAGTATCCTGGGGGCGCAGGTGGGTACGGATGCTCTTGGTCGACCTGTGTACTCGAATCAAATCTTCGACCCGGCTACGCAACGAACTGTTGCAGTAGGCGCGGTTGACCCGGGCACGGGTTTGAGGAACACGACGGCCAGCAGTGCGATTTTGCGGGATGCTTTTGGATTTAATCCGGTGACAGGTCTACCCGGAGCGCAAGCCAACGTCATTCCGTCAAACCGGATGGACCCTGTGGCTGCGAAGATCTTTTCGTACTTTCCCGACCCAGTTCGGCCAGGAAGCGGAGTTGGGGGAATCGCCGGTAACTGGCTCTCGACTGCACACGTGAAGCAGGATACCAACCAGTGGGGTGGGAAAATAGACCATGCTATCAGTTCCGGCAACCGGATCAGCGGCGAGGTTATGGGTTCTAGAACCTTCAATCCGACCGTTGGTCGTTATCCGTCGCCCATTGGAGAAGGCAGCATTAACTCGGGCCGCCAATATATCGCTCGTGTCAGCCACGACCTTGTGATTAGCCCGAACGTGCTTAATCATCTGACGGCAGGATACAATCGCTGGGCCACCCAGGGTATTTCGGAGGCTGGCCTCGGTTGGCCGGCGCAGCTAGGGCTCAAAGGAGTGCCGCAAGAAGGAGATGGCACAGTTTTTCCGGGTCTCAATATTGCAGGCTTGGGAAACACCTACGGCAACGGTGGCCATGGCTATGATGTCAGTAATGTTTATACCTTTGACGACGGCCTGAGCTGGACAAAAGGCAAACACTCGTTTAAGACAGGCTACTCTTATATCAAGATGCAGCAAAATGACGGTGGCTTTGGCCGGCAGTCCGGGTATCTAACTTTCAATTGTGGAGGTACTTCGCTGCCTGGAACCTGGTACTCCGACGGCTGCGCCGCCGGCAGCGGCAATCCTGGATTTGGCGCAGCGAGCTTCCTTTTGGGACTCGTGACTTCCGGCGAAGCAGACGTTTATGCCGCAACCAATGCGGACCGGATTGGATCTCACGCCGTGTACTTCCAAGACGATTTCAAGGTGAGTCCAAAGTTAACCCTCAATATGGGCCTGCGTTGGGATTTTTTAAGACCAACGGTGTCTGCCCATAACCAGATGTCGTGGATGGACCCGAACGCGACTAACCCCCAATACAACATCAAAGGAGCGATGGTTTTTGCGAGTGATGACCGGCGAACCGGAGCGGAAGAGTACAAAAAGGCGTTCGGTCCGAGGTTTGGGCTAGCCTATGCGATATCCGACAAGACGGTCTTGCGATCCAGTTATGGAATTCTGTATTCGACAACTGGCGCGCATCGCTCGCATCGTGGCGGTGGTTACCTACAGGGCTTCAATTCTGTCAACCTTCTTGGGGCGGACGCCAGCACAGGCTCTCTGGGATTGGTTCCGGCATTTACGCTGTCTGCCGGGTGGCCTTCTTCCAGGTTCCCGGCTCCGCCATTCGTGAGCCCTTCTTATGGACTCACCTCTGCCCCCCGCCCAATATTCCCAGGTGCCGGTCGGCCTGCTGACATTCAGAACTGGACGCTGGGCATTCAGAGGGAACTTCCTGGCACCATTCTGCTGGATGTGGCCTACGTGGGGACGAAGGGGACGCACTTGTCGAGCCGCCTCGGAACGACGAATGTGATGCCCACGCAACATCTTGGGTTTGGTGATCTCTTGTTCAAACAAATTGGAGATCCGGAGGTACAGGCCCTCTCCATCGTTCGGTCCATGCCCGTCGACCCGGTCACTGGAGTTCGTTCTCCCTTCCCGGGCTTCCAGGCCCTCTACGCAGCAAGCGGCGGAGCCACACTGGGTCAAAGCTTGCGACCTTTCCCTCAATACACAAGAGAAGCTAATTTCCAGATGAGGGACATGATGGAGGGGTTGGGACAGTCAAACTATCACGCCTTCCAGTTTCAAGCGAGAAAGCGGTTCTCTCACGGTCTGAGTTTTCTGACCTCTTACACGTGGTCTAAGACGCTAACCAACGCTGAAAGTATTTTCAACGAGTTCTCCGGGTTCACTCAAGACTACTACAACACAGCACCTGAAAAAGCGTTGAGCCTCAACGACCACCCCCACAACCTTGTACTTTCGTATCAGTACGAGTTGCCTTTCGGTCCTGGGAGAAAGATAGGAGGAAACACAAGCGGTGCAGCTGGCAAGGTGCTGGGCGGCTGGAGCATTGCCGCCATTCAGCAGTACCAAACTGGAGCACCGGCGGTGATCGTGACGGGATCGAACCCTGCGGATCCTTATGCCGGTCCGAACGGCTTCTTAACGCGTCCCAATGTAGTACCTGGCGCGCAAAAGTGGTCGCAAGCTTACCTCAACGGCACTTGGGATCCAAACGGTGTGGGGCCAGCTGGCGACATCTACAATGCGGCTGCCTGGACCACTCCTGCAAGATTTACGTTCGGCAATGCACCGCGTACCGACGGAGACATCCGAAGCTTCTTCTATTCTAATGAGGACGTCTCGGTCATCAAGCGGACGAAGATTGCGGAAAGCGTCAATGTCGAGTTTCGAGCGGATTTCCTGAACATCTTTAATCGCACGGTCTTTGGCTTCGATCAGGGCGGCGACCAATACGGCTCGATCCTCGGAGGCAACGCTCTAGCGTTTGGCTTCGGACGAGTTGGCCAACAAGGCAACTACGCACGTGAAATTCAGTTCGGATTGAAAATCAACTACTAGTTCTCTATCAGTCAAAGGTTAGGAAGAGTAACGAAGAGGATGGGTACCGAAAGGACTCATCCTCATTTTTTTTGAGCTCGAGAGGAACGGTGGCGTAGCCTTGAGCGAGTGGCCGACGGGCTCGCCACGGTACTCCTGAAAACTTACTATCAGAGAAACGGGATTGAAATCGGAGAGATCGGCTCACGACAGAACAAGTAATTTCTGAATGTTCCGTATAGCGGAACAAAGTCCGGAACATGTGGCGATTTGTCCGCACCTGGCATTGTCAAACGCACCGATTTCCAGGGCTTCGCGTTTGCAAACAAGCGAAGGAGTTGAACCTTTTACTTGCGCCCACCAGAAGAATCCTCGAGAAAATCTAACGTGAACATTAGCAACAAGAGGCTCGTTCCGTAATACGGTCGGAAATTCCAGTTTTGCAAAAAGTTCTTGACACTACTGTGACGAATGCCTATGCTCCCGCTAAATTTTGAACAAGTTTACGTGAGTTTCCGTTCCCAATTTGGTGCAGCTCAACCGGTTTGAAGGAAAGTAACTGAAGTTTCTTCACCTCTGTATCAATCTTGATGAATTCTGGAAATGAATATGAGGAGCACTATGCTGAACTCCAAACGAACAGTCGCTGTGGTGGCGACTCTGGCGATCGTCCTCTTCGTCGCTTTACCTCAGGCAGTTGCCCAGACTGACCGTGGCACCATTACCGGAACGGTTAGCGACCAGACAGGTGCTGTGATTGTCGGGGCCAAGGTTTCGGCTACCAATACGGCGACACGCGTAGTCACCGAAACCGCCACCACGACAAGCGGCAACTATACGATTCCCGGTCTGCGGGGTGGAACTTACGACGTTTCTGTCGAGCAGACTGGATTCAAGCGAGCCGTGTTGACGGGCATTCTGGTGCAAGTTGGGCAAACAGCCCGAGTTGATGCTGCACTTCAGATTGGCGAAACCTCTCAAGCTGTCGAAGTGACGGCTGAAACGGTACAAATTCAGACTGAAACCTCAGACCGAGGAACCGTCGTTACGGGCAGGGATGTGCTCGATTTACCGATCGTTGGACAAGGTGAACAGCGGAATCCAGCGTTCTTTATCAATCTCTCTCCAGGTGTGACAAGCCGTGGAACCTCAACTCCGACCGCGAGCGGCTCGGGTCGCCAGCTAAACACAACGGTGAATGGAAGTCCCACTGGCAGCTTAGAGTTTCATCTCGACGGTGCTCAGATCGGGAACGTAGGTTTGCTATCGGGCGACTTCCGGAACCTCCCGTTTCCACAAGACGCGGTGGCTGAGTTCAAAATCATGACCTTGAACCCACCTGCCGAGTTTGGGCGTGCCGGTCTTGGTATTACGGCGTTCAATTTGAGAACCGGCACGAATGAGTTCCATGGGTCTGTTTACGAGTATTTTCGTCACGAGAACCTGGATGCCCGCGGCTTTTTCGCAGCGAAGACTCCCCTAAACAAACAGAATGAGTTTGGGGCGACGATTGGTGGGCCAATTTACAAGGACAAAACGTTCTTCTATGGCTGGTATCAGGGTTTCCGTCTGCGGAAGGAAGCCAGTGCGAACTCACTGGATACGGTTCCCACTGAAGCGATGCGGAGCGGAAACCTGAGCAATATTCTAGGGGGTCAGATCGGCACCGATGCGGTGGGCCGACCTGTTTATGCAAACCAGATTTTCGATCCATTGACGACTCGAACCGTCGCTGCGGGAGCCACCGATCCGCTGTCTGGTCGTGTGAATACAACTGCAAGTGCTGCGGTGCTGCGTGATGGCTTTGGCTTCAGCCCTACAACAGGATTGGCGACAGGCCAAGCGAACGTCATTCCCTCAGGTCGGATCGATCCGGTGGCGAGAGCAATGTTTGCCGAGTTCCCCAACCCCACTCTTGCAGGACGAGAGTTTGGTTACACCAATAACTGGTTGTCAGGATTTAAGTCGGCACAGGACATTAATCAATGGGGAAGCAAGATCGACCATGCGCTCTCATCCAATCAGAAGGTTTCGGGCGAATTTCTCTGGTGGAGAAATTCTTCTGACACGGGTTCGAAATGGCCTGGCGCTATTAGCGAGGGGGCAATCAGTAAGTGGGGACAGTATGTTGCTCGCTTCAGCCATGACCTGATCCTGAGGCCGAATCTCATCAATCATCTCACCCTTGGATTTAACCGCTGGCGGACCGATACTTTTCCTGAGGGGGGGATTGGTTGGCCAGCACAGCTTGGCTTTAAAGGTGTGCCCCAGACTGGGGCAGGATCGACATTTCCTCAGCTTATTATTGGTGGTTTGGGAAACGTCTATGCGAGAGGACTCCAAGGCTATTCAGCCAACAATACCTACTCATTTGATGACGGCTTGACATGGATCAAAGGCAAACACACCTTTAAGACAGGCTTCTCCTACATCAAGCTCCAAGAGAACGGCGCAAACATTGCCGGGCAGTCGGGTAAACTTAACTTTACTGCGGGACATACGGGCCTTCCGGGCGCCTTCTACAACGACGACTGCGTAACGACTAGTCTTTCGTGCACAGGCATGGGCGCTGCTAGTTTTCTGCTTGGGGGTGTTTCCTCCGCAACCCAGAGCCTTTATGCAGGTGTAGCAGCCGAGAGAATGGGTCAGTATGCAGTCTACTTCCAAGACGATTTCAAAGCGACCTCCAAACTGACCTTCAATATTGGGTTGCGCTACGACCTGATGCGTCCGACGGTGAATGCTCACAATCAAAGATCTTGGGTGGATCCGTTCGCGGTGAATCCTGACATAGGTATTCGAGGCGCCGTCGTTTTTGCAACCGATGAAAGGCGCTCGCCCGTCGAGGCATATACGAAGGCTTTCGGTCCACGCTTCGGACTTGCCTATTCCATTAACGACAAGACAGTGCTCCGTGGGGGCTATGGAATCATGTATACCGCAGGAGGATTTCAGCGCGGTGCCAGCACCCAATTCCTGCAAGGATACAACGCCAACTATGACATCCCATCGGACTTGAGCACCGGAAACAAGAGTTTCAATCCCGTCTTCTTGCTTAAAGATGGCTGGCCGGAGTCGCGTTTCCAGACGCCGCCCTTTATCAGTCCGTCTTATGGATTGGGGACTGGGCCTCTAGCTGCCTTTGGCGATGGCATCTTGCCGAACATTCAAAACTGGAGCCTGAGTATACAGAGGGAGCTTCCTGGGAAGATGCTCTTTGACGTCGCCTACGTCGGTACCAGGGGCACGCACCTTCCAAGTCGATTGATGCCCACAACAGCGGTGGACACGAAGTACCTTTCCTTAGGGCCACAGATCTTCACGAACATTGCGGATCCGGCGGTGCAGGCTCTTCCTGTCGTGCAAGCGATGCCAATTGATCCCGCCACCGGCCACCATTCTCCGTTCAGCGCAAAGACTCCCCAAGGAAAAGGATTCGAAGCTTTGTGGGGAGGGGGAGCAACTCTGGGTCAGGCGTTGAGGCCATTCCCGCAATACAGCAAAGATACTCCTAATAACGGTCTTGCCCAGATGCGGGATTTTGGTGAAACATCAGGGTTCTCGAGCTATCATGCGCTTCAGTTGCAGGCGAGAAAACAGTTTTCCAATGGTCTGGCTTTTTTGACCTCTTACACTTGGTCGAAGACGCTTAGTGACTCGGAAAGTATCTTCAACGAGTTCTCAGGCTTCACGCAGGACTTCTACAATCGCAGAGGGGAAAAGGCGCTAAGCCTCCTCGATTTCCCACATAACCTCACGATTTCCTATCAGTACGAACTCCCGATTGGCCGAGGTCAGCAAGGGGCAGCTAACAAGGTTCTGGGGGGTTGGATGGTTGCCGGACTTCATCAATACACCAGTGGAGCTCCGCAAATGATTGCTTCAGCCAACGGGTTGGATCCCTATTTCGGGGCAAACAGTTTCACGAATCGTCCGAACGTTGTGCCTGGCGTTAACAAGCGTTCGCAAGCCTACCTGGACGGTACTTGGGATCCCAACGCCCCAGGCGCCGCAGGCAGTGTGCTCAATCTGGGTGCGTGGAGCCAGCCGGCTCCTTTTACTTTCGGAAATGCTGCCCGGACTGATGGCGACGCCCGCCGGTTCCCGTTCTTGAGTGAAGACATTTCGATCATCAAGCGAACGATGATAACCGAGCGAGTGAACGTCGAATTTCGAGCGGACTTCTTAAACATCTTCAATCGGACAGTTTTTGGTTTCGATCAGGGTGGAGATCAATATGGTTCTGTGATTCAGGGCACCCAGATCAGTTCAGGAGCTGGTGGCTTTGGGCATGTAACCAGCCAGAGCAATTTTCCACGCGAGATTCAGTTCGGGCTGAAGATCAACTACTAGTTCTAAGATTCCCGAACCACTGGCTAACGAGAGGATGGAGACCTGACGGTCCCATCCTCTTTTTTCTGCTCGCGATCGGCTTGTGAATTTAGGAGAGCTACTTCGTCTCAGTGATCTGAATCGTTTGGTTCTTGTTAGGCGGGGAACTCACAACCTGCTTGCGTCCAGAGGGCCACTGGACCTCCACGCTGTCAATCCTTTTGGAATCGCCCAAACCGAAGTAAAGCGGCAACGCACTCTGCGAAAGATAGCCAGACTTCCCGTCGCACTGCTTTACATACGACCGCCCCTCCGCTCGAACGCGCACGATCGCGCCCAGCCCATTGCGGTTCGAAGTCGTTCCAATCAAGACGATCTTCAGCCAGCCAATCGATCTACGATGAGCAAGATCGCTGACAAACACTTGGGGCTCAGAATTGAAGTCGCTAGTCACAACATCGAGGTCGCCATCGTTTTCGAGATCAAACATGACAGACGATCGGCTGCCGAGCGTCGCCATCACCGTGACCTCGCCTGTCTTCCCTTCACAAGGCTTAGTGCCACGCCCGTCTCCGGAGCAGTCCAGATCGAACCAGGGTGTGTGAGTCCGGCCGTCGCGCCGGGGTTCCAGGCCCAACAGGAACTCCGCATCCACGAATTTCTCTCCAAGGTCGTTCAAGAGCATGGAATTGATGCCGTAACGGAAGGGGAAGTTCATGCTCGAGGAAATAAAAACATCGTCCCAACCGTCGGCGTTAACGTCTCCGACGCTGGTTCCCCAGGGCCAGAGGTTGTCCACGCCAATCCGGTCGGAAATCTCTTCAAACCTGCCTTGACCGAGGTTGTGATAGAAAGCGCTGCCAAAAACAAACGTATTTGCCGGGGCACCCAGATCATCGTCTGACATCACGTGCTGAGGTGGCGCTTTCAGTTTTTCCTCATCAGGCTTGCGATTACCTATCATGTCGGAGTGCATATCGGTCAACAGCAAATCCATTCGCCCATCGTTGTCGTAATCGAAGAACTTGATACCCATGGTCCCGAAAGGTGTTTTTGAAAAGTACCGAAGAGTCTTGTCCACGAATCTGTTTCCGCGGTCGTTTTCGAAGTAGTGGTCGCGCCCCTGCATGTTCAGGATGAACAAATCCGACCATCCATCGCCGTTCAGATCTGTAAAGCTGGCATCGCCAGACCAGCTCTGTGGTCGCAGGCCAACCTCGGAGGTCACGTCTCTGAACCGGTTGTTGCCGGTGTTTCGGTAGAGAACGGGATACTCAAAGCGATCGGGAAACATATGGCCGGAAAATGCATCTTCCAGCCCTTTGTAGGCACCGCTGGGCCACCTCTCATCACTGGTGTATTTGCCGACATTGCAAAGCAGCAGGTCGACGAGTCCGTCATTGTCGTAGTCGAAGAAAACCGAACCGGAAGAATGCGCCGCCAAGTCAACTCCGGCCAGCTTGCTGATGTCTTGGAAGTGACCCTTCCCGTCGTTCTGAAATAGCACGTTGCCACCACGAACCGTCGTGACGAATAGATCCTGATCCCCATCGTTGTCGATGTCGGCAAAGGATGCGGCGACGCTAATTCGTTCAGGAACACGAACGCCAGCTTGTTGCGTGACGTTCTCGAATTTGCCCTTGCCTAAGTTCTTCCAAAGCTCGTTTCCGCCGACCTGATTTACGAAATAGATGTCGTGTAGACCGTTTCCGTCAATGTCTGCGGCAGCCATCCCATTCCCGTGGTCATAGTGGACCGGTTTGTGGTGGTATCCCGCGTCCTCTTCAATGCGGTGAACGAACGTGATTCCGCTCTCCTTTACCTTGTCAACGAACTGAAATTTGTGGAAGACCTTGAGTTGGTTCGATGCTGCCAGTTGGGCCTGCTTCCTGGCGGGGAGAGTATCGACTCCGATGTCCGGATCAGGCACGCGAACACGAATCTTGGATTGGCTGCGGGAGTGGCCAGGAGCGAAGCACGTGGTTGCCAGCAGGAGCAGAGCGAGCAGCGCGTTGAAAACTGGAGTAGGGCTACTACGTGAATTCTTCACCGCAAAGTCACTGTGGCGTGGTTCGAGCGCGTTCATAGATTTTCTGTTTTCCCAGCGACGAGAGCCGCTGAAATTCTTGTATCGCCCGCGACGCCGCGTCCTTGTCTCCTTGTTCGCGATAGACCTGGGCCAGCAGGTAGTGTGGCTGCGGGTCGTTGGGATCTCCAACAGCGGCCAGGAGAAGCTCCGTCTTGGCCTTGTCAAGCTCCTTGAGGGCTTGGTAGCACTTGCCCAAGAGAAAATGAGGACGAGCCGCTCGAGGCTGAGCCGTGCTCGCTACGCGCAAATAGGGCAGAGCGGCGGAGAAGTTGCTCCTACCCACGGCAAACTCTCCCAAGTACAGATTCACTCTGAAGTCGTGCGGATCTTCGCGGAGTGCAGCAAGAAATTCCTTTTCAGCGGCATCAATTTGCTTCAGATTTCGATACGCGGCGCCCAGAGCATAATGGATGCCTGGGGCATCCGGACGTTTGGCCAAGGCGGCCTGATACTCCTTGAGTGCGTCCTCATAACGATTGTTGTTCGCATACACCTCGCCAATGAGGGCGTGCAATTGGAAGGAATCCGGATCGAGATCCGTCAACTTCTGAATCGCGTCGAGGGAACTATTCATGTGGAGCCGACCCAGCTGGTAAAGAGCGTCTGCGTCCTTGGGATTGCGGGTCAGGGACTGGTTGAACTCGGCGATTGCATCGTCGGGACGACCGAGCGACATCAGCGCGATCGCACAATAGTAGTTGCAGCGGGGATGCGGGCTGGATGTCGCAAGCTCAGCCTGAAAGCTCTCAACGGCTTTCTGAAACTGATTCGACCCGAGATAGGAAACCCCCAGAAAGAAATTGAGCTCAGGATACTGGGCAGAGAGCGACAAGGCCAGGCGAAACAGGTCAATGGACTCCGCGAACTTAAGCTCGGTTTGATAAAGGATACCGAATCGCTTGAAGACTTCAGGATCCGACGGAGCCACGGTCAGCGCTTGACGATAGGTACGCTCAGCGCTCCGGTAGTCGTTTGTCTTCTCGAATCCACGAGCTTCTTCCAAAAGCGCCTTGACATCCGCCGCGAGCGCATCGACTTGCGGCACCAGCAGCAAGGCGGCCCAAAACAGAAGGCACGCCAAGCGAACCACCAAGGTTCTCACGGAATTCTTCGCTGCGAGTTTGCGCCGCAGGCGTCGCTCCCTAACGCTTGTCTTGGTTTTGTTGAAATATCTCACGGTCCCGGTTTTGGGCCTCCTGCGTTAGGCGCTCGAAAATCTGCAGGTGCTGTAGGCTCTCTGCCTTGTTGCCCATGCGAGCATAGAGCTCGTGGAGCTGGAAGTGAACTTCCTTGTACCTGGGATCCAATTCAAGAGCCTTATTAAACACCTCGACGGCACGCCTTTGTTTTCCGGAACTCGCGTAGCACTTCCCGAGTAGCCAATAGGCCCTTGTCAATTCCGAGTATGTCGAAAGCGTCGCCTCGAGATGCGGAATCGCGCTCAGATAATCCTTGTCGGTTACATAGATGTCTGCGAGATAGTAATTAGCTAGAGGTGATTTCGGGTCTTCAGCCAGAGCGAGTTTGAGTTCCAGTCGGGACTTCTCGAGGTCCTTCCGCCGCCAGTAGAGTTGCCCTAGAGCCAGATGGATTCCCGGGAAGTCGGGATTCTTGCGAAGAATGTCCTTGAATGCAGCAATAGCTTCATCGAAGCGCTCGGTGTCGGCTAAGGCCTCTGCCCGCATGGCAAGGGCGAACTCGGAATCCGGAGCTGCCGCCACAAGTCTTTGGTTGGCCTGTTGCGCCGCCGCTTTGTAGTCCACTGCAAGCTGGTACAACACCGGCAAGTCTTTAGGATCGTTACTTCGTAAAGTCTCCAGGTGTTGTATGGCTTCGAACAAGCGGCCCAGCGCGCTGAGTGCCAGGGACAGATAGTACCGAGCCTGCCGGTCTCGCGGATTGCCGGTAAGCTCCTTCTCACTGGCTACTGCTGTTTTGTCAAACTGGTTCAGCGCATAGTAGGAAGCGGCCAACAGGGAATTGACACCGGGGTAAACTGGTGCGCGTTCGAGAATCTTTTGGAAAGACTCAATGGCTTCCTCATGTTTGCCTTGGCGCTGGCAAACGAAACCGAGCCTTTTCAGGATGTCAGGATCGTCCGCTGAAGTGGTCAGTGCCTGCCTGTAGGCCTTCTCTGCTCCGCGGTAGTCCTTGTTTCTCTCCAGCTCGATTGCGAGAGAAAGCGAGTCTTGCGGCGTCGCGGAATCGGTCTGACCGTAGGCGATATTCATAGTCGCCGACGTGGTAATGATGATCCCTATGAGCAGCGCGACTTGGCAGAGTGGTCTCTCTCGGGAAGTGGACCTTCTTTGAATGAATGAGGAATCCATTGTTGTCGAGGGAGCGCGGTGTAGCTGAACCGAACCGATGCGAATTACTCAAGGCCCTTCTCTTCTTTACCGAACCGTGTTTCTGCCCTCTTGTTCCTCTTGTCTCGGTCTTGTGTGTTTAGTCTTTGAAAAGTTTCCAAGTGGTATTTTTGCTTATCAGGTTGTTGCAGCCGTGCATAAAGTTGCGCCAATTGGTAATGAGCCATCTTTTCCTTGGGTTCCAACTCGACGGCCTTTAGCAGCAACTTCAAAGCATCCTGAACCTTTCCTTGAGTAGCGTAACACTTGCCCAGCTGAAGGTAACCCCGCATGAACTGCGGGTTTGCGGCCACCACGATTTCAAGCAGCGGAACGGCCTGCGGCGTCCTTTCGCTCCTCATCATGATGTCGGCCAGATAATAGTTGGCCATTGGAAGGTTTGGGTCTTCCTTCAAAGCCAGCCGAAATTCCTTCTCAGCACTCACGTCGTCGAGCTTGTTGTAATACACTCCTCCCAATCCAAAATGGATGCCGGGGAAATTGGGATTCTTCTTCAAAAGCTCGTTGTACTTTTCGATCGCATCGGCATACTTCTCTTCCTCTGCATAACTCTCGGCTTTCAAAACCAACATGAAGTCTGAATCTGGATCGAGATTACCCAGTTGCTTCAAAGCCTGAACCGTGGAGGATTTGAGCAGCCGAATCAATTGAAAAAGCACCCGCTTGTCGGTGGGATCTTGCTCGAGGATGAGCTCGTACTGCCGTGCAGCCTCGGCCTTCCGATTCAAGGACTGGTAAGCTTGGGCGGCATAGTAGTGGGCCCGCTTGTACTTCGGGTTGGCGGCCAATTCCTTGTTGAACCATTCGATGGCCTTCTGGAACTCATTAAGTCCGAGGTGGGAAAGACCCACGTAGAAATTGACCTCGGGATATTGAGGTGCTTGCTGCAGAACCTGCTGAAAAGTGGCAATCGATTCTTGAAACTTCAGCTCAGTCTGCAAGACCAGCCCAAGCCGCTTCAGAAGTTCAGGCTGCTTGGGAAAACCTGCAGCGGCTTCTCGATAGATTTTTTCTGCTCCCGCAAAGTCCTGACGTGTTTCCAGCTCTCGCGCTTGACGGAAGTAGTCTTCGAGGCTGAGAGTGGTTCCCTGGGCCGCAGCCCATCGGCAACACAGCAGAAGCATAAGAGAACGACAAAGAATTAGGCGCATGGGTTGAAGAAGATTGGCTCTGGACACGGCTTAAGATACCACGGCCTCGAAGCAATTCCAAACCGATTGGACTTGGTCAGTACGCGCATTGGGAGCACGGCCATCGCTTCCAGCAAGGTAGTTGTCGCCACCAGCGGTGCCAGGCAAACCAACTCCTTTTGGGGGAGCCCACGCAAGCTATGTTTATCTTTGAATTGATCGAATTGGTTTGTAGGATAAGCCATCGGGAGTGATGACAGTCGAACAGGAGACAGGGTGTGGGCTTAAAAGGGATGGTTTTGGTCTGTGCGGTTTTCGTTTCCATTGCTGGGATTGTCTCTGGCCAATCGGCACTCGAAATCAACATTCAGCAGCATTTCACCGCAGCGAGGGAAGCTGAAAAGCGGGGAGACCTGGCAACGGCAGAAAAGGAGTACCGGGCAGTCCTCAAGCTCAGTCCAGATCTGGCTGAGGTCAGTTCCAATCTTGGGCTTGTCTACTACCTCCAGAGGAAAGACGACGAGGCCATCAAGGTATTTCAGGAGGCCCTGAAACGGAAACCTGCTTTGGTTGCAGCCAATCTTTTCCTGGGGATGGCGTATACCCGCACTAATCAGTACGACAAATCCATTGAATCTCTTAGGAAGGCCATCTCACTAAACCCGGGCGAGGTTCGGGCCTATCTGAGTTTGGGCTTGAGCCACATGGAGCTGGGACAAGAGCGCGAAGCGATGAAGGTTATTCAAAGCGCGGCCGATCGATGGCCTGAGGACGTGGAGGTGCTCTATAACCTTGGCATCGTTTACACGCGGCTCATGACCAATACGTACAGGAAGATGTCGGAAGTCGATCCAGACTCGTACCGCGTTCATCAACTGCTGGGTGCCTCGTATGAGGCCCGCAGAGAGACGAGGAAAGCGATTGAAGAGTACAAACTCGCTATTCAGAAGAGACCGGACGCTTCTGGGTTGCACTATGCGCTGGCTAACATCTATTGGAAGGAAGGAGATCTGCAACAGGCCGAGAAGGAGTTTCTCGAAGAACTCAAGATCGCACCCGAGAACTACCTGGTGACCTGGAAGTTAGGCAACACGTATCTCCTGAACAAGCAATATGACCTGGCGTTTCAGTACCTTGAGAAAGCACTGAAGCAGCGGCCCGACCTGGGTCAGGCCCATCGCGATCTTGGAAAGGCACTGCTCCAAACCGATGGCGATTTGGCTCGCGCCACAGCCCATCTGAAGAAGGTTACCGAACTGGCACCCGAAGAGCCAACGACACATTACCTCCTGGCGCAAGTCTATAGAAAGCAGGGTAAACGAGTAGAGCAAGCAGCCGAGTTAGCGATCTTTGAGAAGCTAAGGCGGGCACAACAGGAAAAGGAACAACGCGGCAGGGCCACCTCGCCAGCGGGCGAAGCGAAAGGGACTGAGGAATTCCCCGACGATCCGGATGTTCCGAAGCAGTAAATCGGGATCAGACGCCATGGACCCCCTCTTTATCTCCCCCTTATTCGCTTCGCAAGGAGGAGAAAGAAGTTTTCCCCAGCTCGAACCTGCATGAGGTTCTATTTCTGCCCTTTCCTCCTTAGCAGTACTGACCAGGCCAGTGGCCCCCTGGCGGCAGGGTTGGACGTTTCGAACCGCGTTTCCTTCAGCCATTCGAAGTCAAACAGTGAAGAGAAATCCGCGCGGATATCCTCCTCTGCTACCTGCGGAGGCGCGTACTGTACAGGCACTTCATTGGGATTGCCGGCTAGCAGCAAAAAACGCGTACGTCCCGGCCGGGATAGCCTTCGCACCGTTTCCACGTAGGCGGCTGCGTTGTCGAAGCGAACCTCATGGTAACAGCCTCGGTCGAAGATGAACTCAAACGATTCCAACTTGGGAAGCGAAAGCACATTTGCCAGCAGCCAGCGCACTTTGACTTTTGCCCGATTCGCCTTTTCGCGGGCCTGAGACAGGGCGGTGGGCGCAATGTCAATGGCTGTTACGTCGAATCCCTTGCTTGCGAGATAAACGGCATCCGTTCCCGAGCCACAACCCAGATCGACGGCTGGTCCTGGGCGAATGATGCCTTGTTCAACCACACGCCGCAGCTCGCCTGAAGGCAGCCCGGCATCCCAGAAGGGTCGTTTCCCTCCTCGGTAACTTCCATCCCAAAGCTCAAGCAGTTTGACGCCCTCACGCCCGTGCGGCAAAACGCCGGCGGGAAAGAACCTGCGTTCCAGATGGCCCTTAGCCTCCTTTCTAGTGATTTCGATCTCTCCAGCCCCGGCATAGCCGCTGGGCAAAAAGAGTTGGTAGGTCTGCTGTGAGGCCTCGATCTTTAGATGGAACTCATCGCCTTTGGCCAGCAATTGGCTCCGTGCCATGCTTCCATCTCCCCGGCGCCCCACATGGAGCACATGTAGGAAGCGAACCGTTTTCGACGGCTGCTTTGCATTCACCTGCAGAGAATAGCCCGGTTGGCGTTCGACTCGGATCACCGCCATTTCGGGCAACAACGTCTCAGAGACTAGTTCGATCCCGTCGTTGCTCACAGAGGCGACGCGACCAGCGATTCTTGGATGCGTTGGCGAATGGAGCGACCATTCGGCGCCGCCCGACGAGGAACCGCTCTCGATCTGGTCGTCTACAACAAAGGTTGACGGCTTCAAGAAAATCAAGCGGCGAGTCAGGCGCGGCGAGGGTTTGACCAGTGCGTAGACGAAATTCCGATTTTCCTCAAAGGCGGTCAGGTCATTGAGGTTTTGTTTCGGACCGAGGAAACTCTGGCGGACACTCTCAACCGTTTCGTTCGAGGCTTCACCCAAGCCGAACGCAGTTGCGAATTTCAGAAGATCAGACACGCTCAAGTGATGCCCGGAAACTGAGGCCGGTTGGGCATCTCCCAGGATCAGCTGCCAGCTGAGCAAGATCAACGTGACTATCAGGTTGTTCAGGATACTTCTGGACATGTTTGATGTCTGCTGCAATAGAGAGGCTGTGCGTTTCCTGCAGGTTCTTGTCGTGGACCGGCGAGCTACCGATTCAATCGACCCCACCATTCCTGCGAAAGCGAGAGACCTCTAACTGCATTTGCCTATCGCTTTTCAAGGCCAGCAACTGACTGAAGCTTGAAGTCTGCGCGGACGAGTTGTCCGCCGGCGTTCCGGACCTGAAAAAGGAAGAACACGTCGCCCGACTCGCCTGAGTTCTTGTAGACGCGAACCGTGGCCTTCCAGTGACGCTCCTGCTCGGCATATTGAGGCAGCCCGGTCTTGCTGAACTGTCTCTCCTGCGCAGTCTTGAGAGGTTCCGCACTTGAACGCAAGTAGTGGGTTCCGACGAGCGGCACGACGGCTGGCAGGCTAAAAGGGTCGCCAACGGGCACGTTGCCCTTCACGGCTACCCGATCCTTGCCTTCCAGGAGAAAGGAAAGGGTCCAATGGCTCCCGTCAGACGAGACCTCGAGCTCGTATTTGCGTTTCTCGATCCTCGTTCCGTCTTGAGTGAAAAGCTCAATCGGAATCGTCATCGGACCGGTGTAGCAGACCGTGTCGGCCGCACTCACGCCACGGGGAATTCCAGCAAGGCAGAAGAGTGTCACCACGAGCTTGAATCGAGGCTTTGAGCCTGCAAGAGGGAAGCTGAACATCATGATCTCTATCTCTCAACCCGCCATCAAACGCTTGGCAATGCTGTTCTGTCCTTCCTCACCAACGCCTGTAAGGCGCTTCTCCAAACCAGATACAGTGACGTGCAGCTTCTTGTGGTCCAATCCGAGCAGTTCCAACATCGTTGCGTGCAGATCGTGGATGTGGACCTTGTCTTCAACTGCACGAAATCCGAGTTCATCGGTGGCACCGATCACTTTGCCGCCTTTGATTCCGCCACCGGCCATCAGCACCGAGAACCCATACGGATTATGGTCGCGTCCTTCCTTTCCCTGCATCATCGGAGTGCGGCCAAACTCTCCGGCAACAACGATCAGCGTGCTTTCGAGTAGGCCTCTCTGCTTCAAGTCGGCAATGAGTCCTGCTAATGGGATGTCGGTCTTGCGAGCGTTGTCTCGATGATTCGCGTCACATTCACTGTGTGCATCCCAATCACTGTTGTAGAGGTGAACGAATCGCACACCACGTTCCACCATACGCCGCGCCAGGAGGCAGATCTGACCAAACTTCGCGGCGGGACCGCCATCCAACCCATACATCTTTCGAATTTGCTCAGGTTCCTTGCTCAGATCGATCAATTCCGGTCCGGCCATTTGCATACGAAAGGCCAGTTCGTAGTTGCTGATTCTGGCGGCTAGACTTGTATCGTCGGTGCGCTCCGCAAAGTGGCGCTGGTTCCAGATCTTCAGTTGGTCGAGAATCGCACGCTGGCTCGCCCCTTCAACCTCGAGAGGCGGGGAGAGGTTTTCCAGAGGAACTCCATCAGTGGACACGACCGTCGCCTGATAGACGGCCGGAAGGAATCCAGAACCAATAACACCTTTGCTGTTTCGCAGAAACCCATCGGCCATCACGACGTACGCCGGCAAGTTCTCTGTTTCAGAGCCGAGTCCGTAGACTACCCAGGCGCCCATGCTGGGGTTTCCCAAACGAACAGAGCCCGCGTGAATAAGGCTGATGGCTGGTCCGTGAATTACCGTGTCGTGATAGCAAGAACGGATGACAGCAAGATCGTCTGCTTGCTTCGCCAGGTTGTCAAACAAGTCTGATATTTCCAGACCCGACTGGCCGTATCTCCTGAAAACTCTCCGGCTCCCCATCAACTTCGACTCGTTTGCTTTGATTTGCGCGAGAGTAGTTTCGCCCTGAAGGAAGCTTTCTGGAAGAAACTGCCCGTCAAGTCGATTTAACGTGGGTTTCGGATCAAAGGTATCAACTTGGCTGGGTCCTCCCTGCAAGAAGATGAAAATCACATGCTTCGCCTTGGCAGTGAAATGTCCCACCTTCGGCCCCAAGGGATTCAAGAGATCTGCCGAGTTGTCGCTTGCCAAAACAACTCGACTCATCAGTTGATCCAAGGCCAGCGCGCCAAAGCCAAAACTGGATTTCTGGAGAAACTCGCGACGGCTCTTGACGCTCATCCGCAGGTTGCAGGAAGAAGAACTCATGGCAACTCCGATCGATGCACCCTTCGCGCCTTTCCCACGAAAGAACGTCGCCACGGCGGATAGTAAGCCGGGGCGGGAATCCAGTCCAAGTGCGGGTAATACTGGATTCCGGCTTTCGCCGGAATGACGGATGTCACTTTCTACAAAGGCCTTGGTTTACTCAGTCGACGAAGATGAACTCGTTGAGATTGAAGATCGTCAAACACAATTGTATAAGCCCGGTGGCACGAGCCGGTTCAAGCGAGGCAATCTCTGAACCAGCGTTTGCTTTGAGCTTGGCGTGAGCCTGCACCGTCAACTTCTCGAGAAGCGACAAAGCTTCCTTGGCTTCCTGGGCAGACGGCTTCCGCGCGAGCGCGATGTTCCAGGCTGAGTCAATCCAGGCCGTGGAGTCTTCGGGGTGTGACTTCACAACGCGCGCTGCGAGTTGTTTGGCCTGCTCGTAGGATACCGAATTGTTTAGCGCCCACAATGCCTGGGGCGCGACTGTGGTCATGTCTCTTCGCGGACAGCTGCTTGCTGGGTCTGGCCGATCAAACTTGTCGAACATCGGGAAGGCGAAATTGCGCCGTGAGAGAATGTACACCGCGCGACGGTTTGCCTCTGACAAGTCGGCCGGAGTGACCCACCAGGACTTGACCCTCAAAGCTGCCATCTCAGTCTGGGAGAGTGGGGGCATGACTGGCCGACCGTTCATCTTGAGGTTGAGCGTGCCGGCGGTCGCGTGCATCGAATCCCAGATTGCCTCAGCCTCCAGTCGCCGTCTGTTCATGCGCCACAGGTAGACATTGTCGGGATCGACTCTTGCATTCGTGTCATCTGAAAAGCGGCTCGACCGTTGGTACGTATTGGAAAGGACGATCAGCCGATGCATCGACTTCATACTCCAACCTTGCGCCACGAATTCCGTCGCCAACCAGTCTAAAAGCTCTGGGTGTGTCGGCGGCTGACCTTGCCTGCCGAAATCATTGGCTGTCGGCACAATCCCTCGGCCGAAGTATCCCTGCCAGATTCGATTCACCATCACGCGCGCCGTCAGAGGGTGATCTGGGCGCGTCAACCATAGGGCGAGGCGCTTTCGATAGCGCGCTCCGCCAAAGTCCAAAGGAATCTCGTCGGGGTCCGACCCATCGCTGAGAATTCCAGGGAGTCCTGGTCCCACTTTGGCTTTATTTCGTCCTAGATCTCCACGATTCAGGACGTAGGTGTCCGGGATGAGTTCGGTATCGATGTGACCCAAGACCGTTGCGGCAGGCGCATCAAAAAAGCCGTCGAAGCTTACTCGGTGGGAGGCGTCTTGCGGAGGAACGTCCAAAACGGCATTCACGAGGCGCTGCTTGAGCTGGCTATACAACACGCGTTCCGAGTCAGTGAAGTGATCTTCGATTCTGGCCTCGTTGTAGGCTTTCAGCAGTGGAGTAGCCAGCTCAGATTCCTTGGCCGTCCGCTTCTCAGCGGGAGTTTCAAATGCACGAACGACATCCGTGGGAAACTCTTTTTTCTTTCCGGCAATCAACCTGTCTCTGACGGCCTTTTCGAGATTTCGGTAGGCCTGTCGCGCCTCCGCTATTGCGAGCATTCCATGGTAGGCCTCATCACGGTGCGTCGCCGACATCGTCGTGATAACCGGGATCTGAACGGGTTGGCTGGCTGCGAAAACCGCTTGCAAACGAAAATAGTCGCGTTGCGAAAATGGATCAAACTTATGGTCGTGACAGCGGGCACACATCAGGCTCACACCCATAAAGGCCGAAGCCGTCGTGTCCACTGCATCCGTCAGTCGCTCATAGCGCAGCTTCGCTTCATCCAGGTGAGACTCTTGAATCTCCGGTCCAAACGTATACAGCGTCGTTCCGATCCGGGCTTCCAAGTGTTCCAACTTTTCATACGGGACGTCGTAAAAGCCGGTCAAGTCCAGGTTGTCCGGCCAGAGTTCGTCACCAGCGATCTGCTCTTGCACAAAGCGGTCGTAGGGTTTGTCCTCGTTGAACGACTTGATGACATAGTCACGGTAGCGCCATGCATTGGGGTAATAGACATCGCCTTCGAATCCTGCGCTGTCAGCATAGCGGACGACATCGAGCCAATGCCGCGCCCAACGCTCCCCGTAGCGAGGGGAAGCCAACAGGTTGTCGATCAAGTCCTCGTAGGCTTTGGGAGACGAATTGGAGAGAAACTTTGCGGCTTCCTCAGGGGAAGGTGGAAGCCCAATCAGATCGAAATACACGCGTCGCAGCAAAGTCAGCTTGTCGGCTCTTGGCGCAGGCTTCAGCCCCTTTTCTCCGAGCTTCAATGAAATGAAGAGGTCGATTGGAGTAGCTGCTTGGCTGGGGTTGGCGGGCTGAGGCAGGGGAGGTCTGCGCAGGTTCTTGAATGACCACCACTCAGATTCCTTGCTCTGTGGTCCGACAGAAGCCGCTGGCCAGACAGCTCCTTCATCGATCCACTTCCTGAGGGTTGCAAGCTCCCCTTCGGGCAAGGGAGATTGACTTCCAGGCGGCATCTTCAGCTCGCCTTCATGAGCTGCCGCCCTGTAGAGCAGACTCTCCGCAGCCTTTCCTGGAACCAGTGCGGGTCCGCGAGTGCCTCCTTTGAGGACAGACTCACGTTTGCGCAAGTCCAAACCAGAAATTTGCGAAGATCCGTGACAGGTTTCGCATTTCGTTTGGAGGACTTTGATAGCGGCCGATTGCGCCACCTCATCCAGCGATACTCCGAGCATGCAAAACGGCCCTGTCAGGAGACCGATGGTAACGAGCCCACTCTGAATGCACTTTTTCACCATAATTGGTTTCAGGAGTATAGCAGAAGTTCGCGGTCTCCCATCCGCACTGTTGCAGCCGAACGTCCTGCACGTCATCAAAAGCATTTCTTCTTTTTGAGTTCTTGCACGGCTGCTCGAAGCTCCCCACCAGAGGGAGGTTGAGAGCAGACGGTAGCTGCTCTCAGTAGTGCAGAAGTACCCGTCTGCAAATCCGAAATTCCGCATACCGGATTAACATCCGATTTTTTTCTTGACAGCATTTCATACCACGGCTAGGATTTTTCCTAACTACAGTCAGTTGGCTAGCTTCTCCACAGGCCAATTTCGGTCTTATCGCCCTTTGACCTGAATCGAGCCTTTCAATTTCGTCGTCATCGAACAAGATACCAGAGTATCCGGAGGCAGAAATGCACACGCGCAGGCGTCTTTCTCAATTTGTTCTGCTGGCGTCTCTGATTAGCTTGCTGCTCGTCGGGGTCATGCCAGCCCAGACGGACCGTGGCACGATCACCGGGACAGTGACCGACCAGTCTGGAGCCGTCCTCGTGGGAGCCAAAGTAACCGTGGTCAACACGGCCACGGGCAGCTCAGTTGAAACCACCACGAGCGGGGCGGGTTTGTTCACAGTTCCCCAGCTCACAGTTGGCGTTTATCGGGTCACCATTGAACAGGCTGGTTTCAAGAAGCATGTTCAAGAGGGCGTGACCGTGCTACTCGGACAGACAGTTCGCGTCGCAGCCGCTCTGCAGGTTGGGGAGGTCTCTCAATCAGTCGAAGTTCAGGCAGAGGCGCCAGTCCTGAAGCCCGACACTTCGGAGCTGGGTACAACCATCAGCAATCAGCAGATTCTGGATCTCCCTCTGTCGATGACTGGAGAGATGCGTAATCCGACCACATTCATGCGACTCGTGCCAGGTGTGGTGGGCCGGGGAAGCACCAGCATGAGCAATCCAGAGGCGATCTTCAACACTGCGGTAAATGGCGGCCAGACTTTGAGCCTGGAGATTCAGCTCGACGGTGCTGCAATCTTGGGGAGCAATCTTCCCGGAGACTTGAGGATCATCGGGTTCCCAGTTGATGCGGTACAAGAATTCAAGCTCAGCACCAACAACTTTGCCGCTGAACTAGGCCGCACGGGCGGTGGCGTAACGAGCTTTACCTTGAAGTCAGGCACGAACCAGATACACGGCTCCGTTTATGAATTCTTCCGCAATGAAGTGCTCAATGCGAATGGATTCTTCAATAACCTTGGTGCCATTGACCCCGACACGGGCAAGGCGACACGAGTTATCAACAAGCAGAATGAATACGGGTTTACGTTGGGCGGCCCGGTCATAAAAAACAAGACTTTTGCCTTTGGATACTTCAACGGATTTCGTTATCGAAAAGCGGGCGCAGGCGGAATCATTTCGGTTCCGACCACAGCCTTCAAGAATGGCGATTTCTCAAGTTTGGGGGTCCCCATCTATGATCCAGCAACGACTCGCTCCAACGGCAGTGGCGGTTTCATTCGCGATCCGTTTCCGGGAAACGTTATCCCGGCAAATCGGATCAGTTCAGTCGCAAAGGCCCTTCAAGCCTATTTGCCCGATCCCACTTTGTCGGGGAATCTACTGAATTTCATCGGTGGCGCGCCGCTTGGGACTTCGACCGATCAATGGGGATTCAAGGTAGATCATTCTTTCTCTACCAGGCACAAGTTGAGTGCTTCACTCGCCCACTCCTACTTCGAAGAGATACCGTTCAGCCCTTTCACGGGACCGTTGGCGACTGGGGGCATCAACAGCGCTCCCATTTGGGTGGCGCGACTCAGCGAAGATTGGTTCATCAGACCGAACATCATCAACCACGGCACGATTGCGTACAATCGAAACAACAATAATTTTGTGCCGCGAGATCCAACGCCCGGTTGTCCCTCGAGAGTCGGCTTGAAGGGCGTCAACCCGGATTCCGTCTGCCCTCAGTTGAATATTCTCAATTACCCGTCCTTTGGACCGGGCGGAATCAGTATCGTTCCTGAGAATGGCTGGAACGTTGTGGACAACGTGAGCTGGATTACAGGTAAACATACCTTCAAGTTCGGTTTCGACATTCGTTACAATGGTGACAATACCTACAGTACAAACAGGGATGCTGGCTACTTCGACTTCAGCAATCTCGAAACGGCCCTTCCTGGAAGTCCCAACACCGGAAACGGGTATGCAAGCTTTCTGCTGGGTGCTGCCAATAGGGGTGAAGCGTGGGTGTACGGCCATGGCTCCCTTGGCAATCGTTCCCGCTACTACGCCTTTTTCGTTCAAGACGACTACAAAGTTACACCAAAGCTGACGTTGAATCTTGGCATGCGCTATGACATCCAGAAGCCGCGATTCGAGGTGGCCAATCGCTTCGCCACGTTTGACCCAACCCTGCCAAATCCAGGGGCCGGAGGTAGGCTGGGTGCCGTTCGCTTTGCCTCGGACGAACAGCGCACATTCGCAGACACCGATTTGCGAGAATTCGGACCGCGCCTTGGTCTAGCCTATAGCTTGAACGAAAAGACTGTGTTCCGTGGAGGCTATGGCATCTACTACAGCGCCGGTGGCGCCGCGATAGCCAATGGACATCTGGTGGGTTTTGCGATGGGATACAGTGCCTCCAACATTATCGCGAGCCAGGATGGCGGCGTGACTCCAGTATTCTATTTGGACCAGGGATTTCCAATCGACCGTTTCCCGCGTCCGCCGTTTATCAGCCCCACAGTTGTCAACAATGGCTCACCTTACTTTATGGCTGATCGAGACGGGCACGGCCCTTACATCCAAAACTGGAATTTGAATATTCAGCGCGAGATTCCAGGAAAAATCGTCGTCGATATGGCCTATGTGGGGAGCAAGGGAACTCGGCTAGGCAGCAACTTGAGCCCTGAGAATCAACTTCCGGTGTCGAACCTGCGGCTCGGTCAATTGCTGTTCGCTAACATCAATTCTGCGGAGGCCAGAGCAGCAGGGATTCCTATTCCGTATCCTGGCTTCAATGGTTCGGTTGCGCAAGCCCTACGGCCCTACCCGCAGTACGCAACCATTACCCGGCCTCACCAGGCAGAAGGTCATTCCACTTATCATGCCTATCAAATGAAGATCGAGAAGCGCTTTTCTGAGGGGCTCGCAATGTTGGTTTCGTACACGGGCTCCAAAGTGCTAACCAACGCCAACTCGCAACTGACTCCTTTCTCTGTGGGCGTTCAGGACCGATTCAACCGGGAAGCCGAGAAGTCGATCGGATTGAACGATTACCCTCACAACCTGGTCATGAGCTACAGCTACGACTTACCGCTTGGACCCGGAAAGAAGTGGGTGAATTCTGGCGGTGTTGCTGGGAAGGTGGTAGGTGGGTGGAAGGTCAGCGGCATTCAACAATACCAGAGCGGTTCTCCAATGCGCGTGACGATCAACCAACCTTATCCTGGGACCGATATTCGTGTCAGGCCAAACGTGGTGGCCGGTGCGGAGAAAAGATCCTCTGTATCGCCTGGCGACTACGACCCGAACGATCCGAACCTCAACCGTTGGATCAACGCTGCCGCATTTGCAGTGCCTGCTTTCGGAACCCTGGGAAATGCGACATCCGATTTGCCAGATCTGCGAACACCTTCCTGGTTGAATGAAGACTTTTCGATCATCAAGCGAACACCGATCAACGAGCGGCTCGCCATCGATTTCCGAACGGACTTTATCAACGCCTTTAACCGGGTTGTCTTCGGAGGTGCAAGCACCAACCTCAGTGTGCCTTCAACGTTCGGCAGGCTAGGCGGTCAGGTCAATCAGCCCCGGACCATCCAGTTTGGACTGAAGGTTCAGTTCTGAGTTCACATGCTGCCGGTGAGTTTTCAGCCGAATTTGCCAACTCCCTCTCCCGTTTGTGGGGAGAGGGTGGCCAAAGGCCGGGTGAGGGAGGGGTCAGTCTGAAGCGAAGCCGCGACCCTTGGCCTCATGAGGTTGCCCGCTAGGATCAGTTCGACAACCTGCAGTCATCTAGAGGGTCCCAAAGCCATCAAGGTATTGCCTTGGTGGCTTTTTTCTTGTGATGGTCACAGATGATGGGTAGCCAGGCTTGAATTTCAAATACTGTATTTCTCAATATCTTGCACCACGCCATGAGTCGAGACACGTGATGGTTTGGAGCTGTGGCCCCGGCTTTTGATTCGTGGCAGAATCAGCGTTTATGTCGATCCGCGTGATTGCCGCGGAATTCCGAAGGTCTGAATCGCAGCGCAGTTTTGCTTTGCGAGCACAATGGCAAAAGGGTGATTATGAAGCCGCAATACCGCTGCTGAGGAGCATCCGAGTGACACGAGATAACACAGTTTCATGTGTCTGATTTCCTTCAGAAAACCGAAACTCGTTCTTTTTCTCCTTCTTCCCTGGTTCATAGAAAGCCATTTGCGAAGCGAAGAAGGAGGCTTAAGCGCTTATCAACTCGGTATGCGCTATCTCTCGCAGCAAGAGCATCACCTTGCCGAAAAGAGTTTTCTCCAAGCTTTGCAAGATCCCGCCGCTCCAGTAGAAACTCACTTCCAACTGGCATGGGTTTATACCTCCATGGGTGATTGGAAGAAGGCTGAGACTGCAATCCTGCAGTTCATCGAGAAAAGGCCGAGCTCGAGCGAGGCGCAGTATATTCTCGGCTATTCCTTGTTCCGTCAGAACCACTACGCAGAAGCCGTGCAGCCACTGCAGAAAGCTCTAGAGAATATGCAGAGCAATGCCGAAGCCCATAAGATCCTGGGCCTGTGCTATTTCCAGCTTGGAGAGAAAAAAGAGGCTGAGGTTGAATTGAAGAAGGCCGTTAAGCTGGATCCACAATCCAAAGAGGCCACTTATTTCTTAGGACGTCTCTATTACACCGTAAACAGATTTGAAGAGGCTCAGCTGGCCTTCGAGCACGCGATTCGGCTGGATTCGCGTTACATCAAAGCCTACGATAACCTGGGTTTGACCTTTGATGGCTTGGGGTTTTCACAGAAGGCGGTTGAGGCCTTCCAAAAAGCGATCCAGTTGAGTGAGCAGATGAAGGTCGATTCGAAATGGCCCTATCTCAATTTGGGAGAGGTTCTCCTCAAGCAGAACCAATACTCCGAAAGCATCAAGTATTTTCAGCAGGCAGTCGCGCTTGATCCCAACTGGGCAAAGGCCCACACCTGTTTAGGAAAGGCATTTCTTAGGGAAGGGAAGAAGGAAGAAGCCAAGTCCCGGTTTCTGATGGCTGTTCAGCTGGATCCCAGTTCGAGCGATGCCCACTATCAACTGGGCCAGCTTTACCGAAAGGAAGGAAACCTCCAAGCTGCAGCGCGGGAACTCAAGATTTTTCAAGAACTGAAACAGAAGTCATCCACCAGCAATCTCAGTGCACCTTAGCTAGTTTCTTTCGCAACCTGAAGGATTGCAGACTCCCCTCCTCGGCCGAGGAGGGGATGTGGAGCGCAGCGCCACCGGGGTGGTGTGAGTCGCAGCAACCCGCTACGGATTTGGCGTTTTCGCAAGTTTCAAACCACTCCGGCGTAGCTTTCCCACTCCTTGTTCAAGGAGGGGAGCCTTTAGCGGCGAGTCTTGCCTCGAAACAGCCCTCAAAAGTGCCCATTCCGTGATACGGAACAACATCCGCATTTGACTTGACACATTCCTCGATCGCCTCCTAAGATTCAAACCGTTGTTCTCTCCCTTAGGAGCCAAGCCCAATTCCAGTCATGCAATTCTCTCGATATCTGACTCTGCTGGCAGCCTGTTTTGTCTGTTCTCCCGGTTTCGCTCACGGATCTGAAGAGCTATTTGAGAACCGGGTCCGCCCGCTGCTCGTTGAAAAATGCTTTGTTTGCCATACACAGTCGCGTCTTGGCGGCCTCCAGCTGGATTCACGAGCAAACCTGTTAAAGGGTGGTAATTCAGGTCCAGCGATTGTACCAGGCGATTCGGCTCGAAGCCTGTTGATCCAGGCCGTTTCGCATACGCACGAGCGCTTGAAAATGCCGCCGCAGGAGAAACTCAAAGAAGCCGAAATCGTAGCGTTGACCACGTGGATTCAGGCTGGTGCTCCCTGGCCCGAGAGGAAATCAAACGACCTGTCGGAAGCTCACCATAAGGAAAGCATCGCGTCACAACAGCGGGCTCTTTGGTCTCTTCAGCCTGTGCGGAAACCAGCTTTGCCGCATGTCAGAAATAGAAGTTGGCCCAAGGTTCCGATTGATTATTTTGTGCTGTCACGTCTGGAAGAGAAGGGTTTGACGCCGGTCAAAGCTGCCGAGAAACGCACCTGGATTCGGCGGTTGACCTACGACCTGACTGGCTTGCCTCCAACCCCTGAAGAGGTGGATGCATTTAGCAAAGACGGGTCACCGAACGCACAAGCGCGAGTTGTCGAGCGCCTGCTGGCCTCGCCACGATATGGAGAGCGCTGGGGCCGGCACTGGTTGGATGTTGCCCGTTACTCCGACGATTTATTGAATACGCTAAAAGAAGATCCTCTTCCGAATGCCTTCCGTTATCGCGACTGGGTGATCAGAGCGTTCAACGATGATTTGCCGTACGACCAGTTCGTCAAAGCACAGATCGCAGGTGATTTTCTGGAAGGTGACAAGGGCAAGTGGGTTGGTGGACTGGGCTTCTATAACTTGACGCCTAACCTTCAAGACGATCGTGTGGACGTCACGACACGCGGGTTCCTCGGCCTGACCGCAGCCTGTGCGCAGTGCCACGATCACAAGTTCGATCCCATTCCCACGAAGGACTACTACGCGCTGCAGGGAATTTTTGAGAGCACCGAACTCGATGAATACCCCTTGGCGCCTCAGGAAGTTGTCGAGAAATACCAAAAACAAAAGAAGCTGGTAGACGAGCAGGAGAGCCGGATCGATGAGTTTCTGGATGCCCAGAGCACGCAGCTTTCTGAGATTCTTGCTTCCCGAGCATCTCGCTACCTGATGGCAACTCGAAAAGTCCTGGGAAGTGAAAAGCTCAGCGTGGAGGCTGTGGCGAGGGATCAAGGGCTCGACCGCGAAACACTAGACCGCTGGCTCAAGCACATTCAGAAGACCTCGCGAGAGCACCCTTTCTTGAATGATTGGGACGCTCTGGTCAAGCGTGAGGCGCCTCTGGAAGAGCTAAAAGCGGAGGCTGAGAAGTTTCAAGATTTGCTACTTTCAGTGATTCGCGAAAAGAAAACGGTAGACCAGAAGAATCTAATTTTGACCGGAGGCTCGCAGGAGTTTGAGGTCCTCAGCAAAGTGAATCTTGCTTCCCTCGAACGGGACCGATATGCACTATGGGTTGATTTTTTCCTCGGCAGGCTAAGAATGGAAGGGAGCCGTGAGAGGGATCGTGGGGTTCTGCACTACCGAAAAAAAGAGGTAGAACGATTTCTTCAAGGCGAATGGAAGTCTCACTTGGAAGGGATGCAAGCCAGGCTTGAAGAGCTGAAGCGCGCACTGCCTGAAAAATATCCCTTCGTGCGGACGATCAGAGATGTTGCCAAGCCTGCAAACCTGAAAGTCTACCTTCGTGGCAACAAGGAGACCCAGGGGGAAGAAGCGCCTCGGGCGTTTCTTTCCGTTTTGTGTGGTGGCAACCCCGTTCCATTCACAAAAGGCAGCGGACGTTTAGAGCTGGCAGAGGCCATTGCTGATCCAAGAAATCCGCTAACTGCTCGAGTGATGGTGAACCGCATCTGGCAACATCACTTTGGCACGGGCTTGGTTGCGACGGCCAGCAACTTCGGTCACTTGGGAGAGCGGCCTACTCATCCTGAGCTGCTGGACTACCTGGCCGCGCGGTTTGTGGAGCAGGGTTGGTCCGTCAAAGCGATCCATCGAGAAATCCTACTATCGGCGACCTATGCTTTGAGTGCGGAGTCTTCCGAGAAGAACTCGCTTGCCGATCCCAATAACCAGTTGCTGTGGCGAGCCAGTCGGCGGAAGCTGGATGCGGAAGCCCTGCGCGATTCGCTCTTGTTTGTTTCGGGAAAGCTTGACTTGACGATGGGGGGCGAGCCTGTCCGTCTTTCCGACGAAAAGAACCTGCGCCGCACCGTGTATGGCTTTGTAAGCCGCGCCAAACTGGATGGCACTTTGTCCTTGTTCGATTTTCCAGATCCCAACTTCACTAGTGAGGGAAGGATTGGGACAGATACTCCCTTACAGAGGCTTTATTTCCTCAACAGTGAGTTTGTCATCAATAAAGCCAAAGCGTTGGTGGACCGGCTTCAGACGCTGCACACTGCAGGCGGGCCGATGAGAATTCGGCATGCATATCGGTTGCTATTTCAGCGGGACCCAGTGCCTGACGAAATACAAATAGGGCTCAAGTTCGTTGAGTCAGGTCCAGACAAGTGGCTGCAATATGCCCAGGCCTTGATGAGTTCGAGCGAGTTTATTCTTGTGAACTAGAAGGGTTTTTGTTCGGCGTTGGACAATGCTCGCTGTGGGATTTGCCGCGTTGCTCTGCCGCACTGGGTTCGATGGAAGTTCCGCGACAGCCCCTAAATGCGAAACGACCGTTGTTACGCCTTCCCCCCTTTGCTAAATGGGATTTTCAACAGGAGATCGGCAATGAATCGTCGGCAGGCACTTCAGATTTTGGGAAACGGATTTGGAGCTGTGGGATTGTCTCGACTCCTTGCTGAGGCGAGTTCTTCAACCACAAGCTCTGCCATTCCAGGGCCGCATTTCCCGCCTAAGGCCAAACACGTTATTTACCTGTTCATGACGGGTGGTCCTTCCCATATCGATACCTTCGATCCGAAGCCGATGCTGGACAAGTATCACGGTAAACCGGCTCCGGGTGGAAATCCGCAAACGGAACGGCGTACTGGCAATCTGATGAAGTCGCCGTTCAAGTTCAAAAAGTATGGGCAGAGTGGCATTGAAGTCAGCGACATATTTCCTCACCTGGCCGAAAGAATCGATGACGTCTGTGTCATTCGGTCCATGTACACCGATCGCCCAAACCACGGGCCCGCGTTGTTCCGTTTCAATCTCGGAATGACGATACCGGGCCATCCGTCGATGGGCTCGTGGTTGAGCTACGGACTGGGAACCGAGAATCAAAACCTACCCGGTTTCGTAGTGCTTTGTCCCGGCCTCCCGACTGTTGGGCCCCCGCTTTGGAGTTCTGCATTTCTGCCGACCGTCCACCAGGGAACGTTTATTTCCTGCTATGAGAACGACCCGGAGAAGATGATTCAGCATCTCCGAAACAAGCATCTTAGCCTGACGGAACAACGCCAACAGCTCGATCTCGTTGCGCAACTGAATCGGCGCTACTTGGAGCAGCAAGGACCCGATCCGCAGCTGGAATCGAGCATTGAGTCCATGGAGATCGCCTACCGTATGCAAACGGAAGCCATGGATGCGTTTGATATTCACAAGGAGAGCAAGGCTACACAAGAGCGCTATGGAGACGGTGGATTTGCGCGAGGCTGCTTGATGGCCAGGCGACTCGTGGAACGCGGCGTTCGGATGGTCCAGATCTTCTACGGGAACTTCCAACCGTGGGACGATCACAATGACATCTTGAATCACCGCAAATTGGCATTTGGCGCCGATCAACCAATCGCAGCCCTGCTTGATGATCTGAAGACGACTGGCTTGTTCAACGAAACCATCGTGATGATTGGCGGGGAATTTGGTCGAACCCCCTCAGTCGAAGTGAGCGGTCTGATTCGCGTACAGAATGGTCGCGACCACAACAGCGAAGGTTTCACCATGCTGTTGGCTGGAGGTGGTTTCAAGGGCGGAATGGTCTACGGTGCCACCGATGACTTTGGGTTCAAAGCGATTGAGAATCCTGTTCATCCCAATGACATCCATGCGACGGTGCTGCATCAGCTCGGGCTGGACCACAAGCGCCTTTCTTTTCGTCACAGCGGGCGAGATTTCAGACTAACCGATGTGAAAGGGACCGTGGTCAAAGACCTCATCGCATGAAGTGGACAGATGTCCAAAGACTCCCCCGATTGTCGCCAAAAGGTCCAATCGCGGTTGCCGAAGGAAGCATGCCAAGCGTAACGACCTCCGTCGCATCATTTCATACTATACTTCCCAGTGGCGGCGTGATTTTGCCGAGCGTTCAAAGCCCTCCAACGGCGCAAATGCGTTAATTCCGCGTCTGATCCTTGCGGCGTGCATCGCTTTGGCCGAGACCAGGCGACCAACGGTCGTATGTTCAAAGCGTGCTCAACACTCACATCGCTTCTAGTCCTCTCTCTCCTTGCGGTCTCCCAAACCCCTCAGGCGGTGCCCCCTTCCAATGGCCCCGGAGCTCTTCCTGTGTTTACTGAAATAGCCAAGCAGGCAGGTGTCGCCTACCGAATCACGTGCGGAGATGAGGTCACCGAGTATCTGATTGACGTTAACGGCCAGGGAGCGGGCTTTCTTGACTACGACAATGATGGCGACCAGGACCTCTATCTCGTGAATGGCTCTTCGCGAAAGCTTTCGAAGGCGCCCAACCCTCCCCATGACTATCTGCTGAGCAACAACGGGGATGGGACTTTCTCTGACGTCACGGGGAAGTCTGGTTTGGGAGATACAGAGTGGAGCAGCGGTGTGGCTGTCGGCGACTACAACAACGATGGCTTTCTGGATCTTTATGTCACGAACTTCGGTCCTAATAAACTCTACCGGAACAACGGTAACGGGACTTTCGCCGATGTCAGCGAAAAGAGTGGAGTGGCAGGTCCACGCTGGGACATGCCGAAGTGGAGCATGGGTGCGGCCTTTGGCGACTACGACAACGATGGCTACCTGGATCTCTACGTCACGAACTTTGCTCGATTCAACTATCAACCGGAGCTGCCGCCTCCAGGCCCGGCGAGCCCTTGCAGAATGAAAGGCGTCCCTATTGCCTGCCCGCCCGACAAGTATGATGGCACGCAGCATCTGCTGTATCACAACAATGGCGACGGCACTTTCGTCGACGTCAGCGAGGCAGCAGGGATCACGCGCAAGGATGCGGGTCGTGGTTTTGCCGTCGCGTTCTCCGATTTTGATAATGACGGAGATCAGGACATCTACGTCGCCAACGATTCTGGGCCCAATTTTTATTACGTTAACCAAGGCAAAGGTAAATTTGTGGACGCCAGCCTGGAGTCGGGGACGGCCGTCGATGAGTTTGGCAATGCTCAGGGTTCGATGGGCCTTACCGTAGGCGACTACAATCGCGATGGGATGATGGATATTTTTGTCACGAATTTTATCGACCAGCGACACACTATCTATCAGAACATGGGGGCGCACCAGTTTCAGGACGTTACAACCAACAGCGGGATTGGTATGACCGGATTTCGTTACAGTGGGTGGGGCACCAAGTTCTTCGACTTCGACAATGATAGTTGGTTGGACCTGTTCTTCTGCAACGGCCATACCATGGAGCAGCCCGAACGGGAATTTCCGGAAGACACGTTTGCTGAACCCAGCTACTTGATGCGAAACGTGCAGGGACGTTTCAGCGACGTTTCGTCGGATGCCGGCATTCGCAAACTGCCAAACAAGGTGAGTCGAGGAACCGCATTTGGCGATTTCGATAATGATGGAGACGTCGACATCGTTGTTATCCACAAGAACGATATTCCTTATTTTCTTCGTAATGACGGTGGAAATCTAAAGAACTGGATCACATTACGAACTGAGGGAGTCAAAAGCAACCGACCCGGAATCGGGGCTCGGGTAGTCGTCACCGCCGCGAAAACTCGTCAAGTATTCGAGGTAAGGGGCAGCGACAGCTATCTTTCAAGCAATGACCTGCGAGTCCATGTCGGCCTGGATCAGGAAAAGGTTGCTGAACTGGAGATTCGTTGGCCCAGCGGCCAGGTTGATCGGCACCCGCAAGTTGCGGCGAACCAGCACTATTGGGCGCGAGAAGGTGGGAAGCTTGTGGTTGACCCAAGGAGCAAGCGTTTCGTTTCAAGATAGAAGATGGGTTTTTGGCGCGACAACCAGACCAGAAATTGCTAGATGTGGGATTATTCTCAGATTACAGTTGAAGCACAGTAGTCAGGAAGAAACTTCAATCAATTGCTCCCAATGAAACTGTTTTCACTTCCTCTCCCACCAAGCTCCATTCGCCAGCGTTGTAGCAGGTCTGTCTGCAGAGTTGCCTCGGCCGTTCGTTGGTGGCTCATGATGGCGCTGCTTCTGGGCTCACTTCCAGCCGAATCTGCCTACGGGCAGGACATTATCAGCGTCCTGAGTAAGAACTGTTTCGTTTGCCACGGGCCCAACGTTAAGCCACCGATGGGTGGTCTGGCATTCTCTGGTACTGATGCTCTCAAGAAGGGTGGCAAGCGCGGGCCGGCGATAGTGCCTTGGAAGTCTGCCGAGAGCCTGCTGTTCAAAGCTGTCTCCAGAACTGGCGAATTGAAGATGCCACCGGCGGGCCCGATCTCGCCGGACGAGATCGAGATCATCCGCAAGTGGATTGACGCAGGAGGGGTTTGGCCAAACAAGCAGGCTGAGCTGCACTGGGCGTATCGGCCTGTGGTGAAGCCCGTGGTTCCAACCGTGAAGCACCCGGAATGGGTGGCTAATGAGATCGATGCGTTCATCGTAGCCGGCTATGAGAAGAAGAAGTTGACGCCCGCGCGAACCGCGGATCGGGCCACGCTTCTTCGCCGCGTTTGCTACGATCTCATTGGTTTGCCGCCTACGCGAGAGGAGCTTGCACTCTTCGTGGGTGATTCGGGGCGGAACGACTATGAGAGAGTGGTCGATCGTTTGTTAGCCAACGAACAGCATGGCGCGAACTACGCGCGCCATTGGCTCGATGTCTTGCGGTATGCCGATGTGGACGAACACATGCCGGCATCCGGCGGCATCTATCGATGGCGGGAATGGATGATTCACGCATTGAACCGCGACATACCCTACGACCAATTCGTGAAGATGCAACTGATGGGCGACCTGATGGACGACCCGGCGGCCATGTTTGCAACGGGATTCCTGGCGCGTGGGGCGGACGTGGAGAAGGATGAGAAGAAGTCGCTGGCATTCGGGGCCGTGGAAACTGCCACTACGGCATTTCTTGGTGCCACGGTAGGTTGCGCCAAATGCCACGACCACATGTTCGACCCGATTCGCCAGGCGGACTACTATGGATTGAAAGCCATCTTTGATCCTGTGGTCATTGAGAAGAAGTCGCTGGCAGGAGCTGACCAGCTGGCCCTCCACAAGATGGCCGTGGACAACTACGAGCGGCGCAAGAAAGAACTGGAAAAGCCGCTGGACGAGTTCCTGGCGCCGTTCAAAGAGAAATTGCAGGGAGACCGAATTCGTACGTTTCCGGCCGACGTTCAGGAGGCTTTAAAGACGCCGGAAGAAAAACGGACCCCTGCGCAGAAGAAAATGGCCGACGACTATGCGCCGATTGTTCGCATAGACCCTCCAAAGTACAAAGAGATCATGAGCCCGGAGCAGATCCGGATCTATGACGGTTTGCGTTCGCCATTGCAAAACCTTGCTGAGCCCGCTGAACCCGAGAGTTTCTGGACGATCCGCGAAGACGAGGCGTTGGCCAAACAAAAGAGCTTCATTCTGGATACCGGCGAACCGGACCGGCCAAAAGACGAAGTGGGTCGAATGTTCCACATCGGAAGCGATGGGTTTGAGGTTCCTTCGACACCATGCGAAGGAAAGCGCTTCACAACCGGCGCGCGGCAGCGTTTCGTCGAATGGATGCTTCATCCCAAGAATCCGCTGTTCGCACGGGTACTGGTCAATCGCCTGTGGCAATGGCATTTCGGAACTGGACTGGTGAAGACGCCCAGTGACTTTGGGGCACTGAGCGAGCCTCCAAGCCACCCGGAATTACTCGATTGGCTGGCCATCCGCCTGGTGGAAGGCGGCTACAGCATGAAGGCGATCAATCGGCTCATCGTCACTTCCCGAACCTACCAGCTATCCTCCGAATCGAATGCGAGCAGCGAGTCGATTGATCCGGAGAATCGCTTGTTGTGGCGTATGCCGGTGCGGCGCATGGATGCTGAGGAACTGCGGGACTCCTTGCTTTGGCTGGCGGGGAAACTTGATTTGAAGTTGGGAGGCAAGTCTTTCACGGAGTTGCCGGATCAATACTATGTCGGGTCGCGGGTCGTCATTGGTAACTTCAACCGGGAAACGAATCGGCGCGCGGTGTACATGGTTCGCGGCTACAACTCAACCGCCGAGATGATGCCCAACTTTTTCCATGTTTTTGATGTCGACAACGGCAAGCTGCCGAATCCGGTCCGCAACCGCAGCATCACGGCGTTGCAAGCGCTCACGCTGATGAATAGTCCGCTCGTAGAAGAGGCCTCCAGAGACTTCGGACGCCGCCTCATGAAGCTGGCAGAGGACGATCTGCCGAAGGCTGTCGAAATGGGCTTCGAAATGGCCCTGAGCCGTTCGCCCACAGCCGCGGAGAAGGCCGCTGTCCAAAAGCATCTGACGAGTTGCAAGGGCTGCGACGCGCCTTCTCAGGCAGCCGAAAAGCTCGGTTGGCTGTTGATGAATTTAGATGAGTTTCTATTCGTGCGTTAGACCGGACTCGAAAGGATGTCCCCCTTGGCAAGGGGGACGCCGCGTATTGAGCGGCAGGGGGTCAAACGGTGACCCAGATTTTCAACAAGGAAGCTCAAAAGAAGATGCGCCAAGCACTCCGCCGCTCCTTGCCACCAAGTGAGGTCATCCTATGGTCAAAGTTGAGAAGCAAGCAGATTTGCGATCAGAAGTTCAGAAGGCAGTTCAGCGTCGGCCCATATATGATTGATTTTTATTGTCCGGCTTTGAAGTTGGCCATTGAAGTAGATGGAGACAGCCACTTTCGAAACGGCGAGCAGGGCAAGGATAAGGTACGACAAGCTTACGTTGAGTCCGTTGGGATACATTTTCTTCGGTTTCGAAACAACGAGGTCCGAGAAAACATTGCCGGTGTGTTGGAGTCGATCTATCGAAAGGTTGTCGAACTAGAAACGGGAGATGGGACCCCCTGCCACAAAAGGCGTGGCGTCCCCCTTGCCAAGGGGGACAAATGTTGATTGCGCATAAACGGAGCTCAGGAGATGCACTCACCGCAAGCAGGTGAATTGATTACTCACCACTCGCCACTAACCTACAACCGGAGATACTTCTTCGAAACCTTCGGCTCTGGCTTGCTGGGGGCAGCGATCGGCTACCTCTGGAAGGAAGACGGTCTTCTGGCAGCGCCGAGCATTGAGCCTGGAGCGCCTGGACACATCGAAGCGAAACTTCCAGTCAAAGCAAAGTCGGTGATCATGCTCTTCATGTGCGGGGGCGTGAGTCACATCGACACGTTCGATCCGAAGGACAACAAATATGCCGGAAAGATCATCGATGCCATCGGCTTCGGCGACAATCAGGCCAAGATGCAGCGCCCGGTGATTCCCATCCTTCGCACGTTTAAGCGGTACGGCAAATCCGGACTGCCGGCCTCCGACTGGTTTCCGCATGTAGGTTCCTGTGTCGATGATATTGCCTTCATCCGGTCGCTTTATACCGAGGAGGTCAATCATTTTCCCGCAGTCATTGAGTTGATCACCGGTCATCGCGGACGGCAATTTAATCATCCTTGTCTGGGTTCCTGGGTCTCCTATGCCTTGGGCACTGCCAATAAGAACCTGCCAGCATTCATCAACATCGGACGGCCGTCGTCGCCCGTTCAACTGACAGGCGGTTACCTCGGGACCACTGAATCGGCCACGCCGTTCGGGATCGGTGAGGTTCCCGTGGAACATCTGACAGTTCCCAAGTCGGTGTCCGCGACTCAACGGGAAAAGGATTTGGAAGTCTTACAGAGTCTGAACAGCGAATTCCGTGAACACTACCAGACTGAGACTGAGATTGCCGCGCGACTGAAGAGCTACGAACTGGCGGCGCGCATGCAGCTGTCAGTGCCAGAGGTGGTTGATTTCAACCAGGAACCCGCGCACGTCAGGGAACTGTATGGAATCGGCGAACAGGACACGGATTCGTTTGGCCGGCAATGCCTGCTGGCTCGGCGGCTCTCAGAGCGCGGCGTGCGCTTCATCCAGATCTGTCACGGCGGTGGCGGCAACGGAGACTGGGATGCCCACGGGGATATGAAAACACACGAACCGCTTTGCCGCCAGACCGACAAGCCGATTGCTGGCTTGATTAAGGATCTCAAACAGCGAGGACAGCTGGACTCGACGCTGGTGGTATGGGCAACGGAGTTTGGCAGGACACCGTGGTCACAAAACACCACTGGAAGGGACCACAATCCCCGCGGGTTTACGTGCTGGATGGCTGGCGCCGGGATTAAGGGTGGAATCGCTCATGGCAGTACCGACGATGTCGGCTTCAATGCTGTTGAACACCGAGCCTATGTCAGCGATTTGCTGGCCACGATTCTGCACCAGATGGGATTGAACCACGAAGACTTGACGACAGTCGTCAAT
This sequence comes from uncultured Acidimicrobiia bacterium, assembly GCA_963791795.1. Taxonomy (GTDB): domain Bacteria; phylum Acidobacteriota; class Terriglobia; order Versatilivoradales; family Versatilivoraceae; genus VFZK01. The sequence continues at coordinate 194,584 of CAWBTP010000005.1, read as the reverse complement.
CGACGCCCGGTGAGGTTGGTAGAGCACGGGCACGGCCCGATCACAAAAATTATTGCTTAGCGAGCAGGGAACGTGGGAGGCGCGCATGCGTCCGCTGAGGTCCGCGCGGCGACGCGATGTGGCGAGACTTGGTCGCCGCTGAGGACAGCGTGGCCTGCAAATCACCAAGCCGAGATCTCATGGTTCAGGCAAAAAGAGATCCCTCACTCCCGGAGCATCCGTCTGCACCTCTCTTTGGGAGCCTTTGTTATCATGCTTGACCACTGGCATACGTTGCCGGCGAGCTCCGACGGAAAGACCATCTTCCTGAGAATGAGAAGTTTGGGACCCAACGCTGATTAGATCGTCATCTTGATGATCGAAAAGTCGTCCTCGAGGGTTTCGGCGCCGCGGACTTCGCACGCGAGGCGCAGCAGTTCGTCCAGCTCCGACTTCCCGTCGGGAACTGCGCATGCGAGCGCTTGCTCAAAGTCTTCGAACTCCAGCATGCTTCCGTCGGGTTTGCTGATCTCGTACACTCCGTCGCTGAACAGGAACAGGCGGGCCGGCGAGACGAGGGTGCATTCCTCTCGGTCGTAGCGAGCATTCGGGAACATCCCCAGGGGCAGCCCTTGGGCGGGCAACGAACTTGCATTGCCACGGTTGCCGTTCGAACCGCTCACTAGTATCGGCGGAGGATGGCCGGCGCTCGCATAACGCAAGCGGCCAGTGGGTTGATGATAGACGCCATACCACATAGTGAAGTACAGATCGTTCTGACGATCCATCTGGTAAGCCTGGTTGAGTGAGCCTAGCACTTCCTCGGGAAAACGAAAGTCGGCGTCCCGCAAAGCGCCCGAGCGCAGAGTATTGGCCACGGCGACCGACAGCAGCGCGGCCCCAACGCCATGACCGCTCACATCCAGGAGGTAGAGGGCGAAATGCTCGGAATCGATCCAGTGGTATCCCAGGGAATCTCCTCCAAGTTGGGCAGAGGGTACGTAAAGCCAGTCTACGCAGAAAGGCTCAGCGATCGGCGGTGGCAAAATCGCACGCACGTAGCGCTCTGCATCGCGCAACTCCTGTTGCAGCCGATTGTGGGTACGAAGCAGCGCCTCGCGGGATTCGGCCAGCTCGTGATGGGCCACCGTGAGCTCCTTATGAGCGGCTTCGAGCTTCGCAATGAAGCGTGCCTCGCGCTGATTCAGCAGCGTCATGTCGTAGGCCTTCTGCTGGAGCTTCTGCGCTTCATCGTGCTCTCCCGTAACGTCGAGGAGCACAACCCAGGTCGCATCCCCATCGGCCAAGAAATGGACATCCGCCACGCGCCCGTTGGGCATTCCCATAGAGCGAATGAGAAACGGCACTTCCGGCAGAGGCAAGAGACCTTCGAGGAATGGCAACTGGTCACAGGCGGGTCGTTGATGATGAAGATCCGTCAGTCCATAGTTTTCCAGGTCCCCGCCCGTCTTAACGAGGATCTGTTGGCTATCGACGCGGAGATACGCTATGGCGCGCTGGGATTCAACAAGATTGAGGAGCCATTCGGAGACGCGTGCCGGTAGATTCAGCATCACTCATCCTACGATGCGGTTCGCCAATTCCTGAAAGGCCTCTTCGACTCCCTCACCGGTTTTGGCGCTGGTTCGGAGAATCGCCACCGCAGCCTTCTCCAGTGTCGGAGCGGATAGCCCGGGAAGATCCCAGCTTTCCTGCAGGTCGGCCTTATTGAGAAGGAGAAGGAAGGGAATGGGACCTATCTCCGAAGCCACTCGAGCCTGAATGCCGCTGGCAACTCCCAGAGTTTCCGCCCGCGTGCTGTCCGCCACCAGGAAGTATCCGGCCGCCCCGCGCAAGTAACTCGTGCGTATCTGGGTTGATTCGTCCTCGCCCGCGATGTCCCACAGAATGAGGGTGACGGGCTCGGCGCCGACGGTCAGCGTCTTCTTGTCGATCTTGACGCCCACGGTCGTGAGGTAGGTATCCGAGAAGATGCTCTCCACATAGCGTCGAACCAGGCTGGTCTTGCCGACGCCGAAAGCTCCCAAGACGCAAACTTTTTTCTGACGCATGAATCCTTAGAAAGCTGTTAGGAACACCCTTCGGGAAAGGCCGAAGACAAACCGGCGCGACCGAGACATAGTACTGCTACCGCCGTAGACAGTGACGGTAAACTGCAACGGCGGGATGCGCGATCGATCAGCGGCCTTTTAGTCACTGGTGCTCACATTGAATGTCACCCTCCGATTGAGCTCCATCCTCTGGCCGACGCTGAGTTCCATTGGTTCGAGCATTCCCGCGCTGCGCACCAGCAGCAGATAGGGAGCGATCCCCCGCGCCCGCAGCATGGACCGTATGACCTCGGCGCGAGCGGCGCTGAGGGAAAGGTTTGCCATCTCGGTTCCCGTGCTGTCCGTGTGGCCGACGATCATCACGCGCACGGAGAAACCAAGATCGCCGGCCACCTGGATCAGCTCGCGCAGCTCGCCGGCAAGGGCATCGAGCTCGGAGTCCTGGCCCGGCGCAGGCCTGGGCGCGTTCGCGTTGAACTTGATGGTCCGCGCCTGGATGGCATCGCGAACGCGAACGAATGTCGGATCCTGAATGTCAGTGAGGGCGGTGAGATCGACTTTGGGGGAGCCTGCCGGCTGCGCCGCGATCAGCGCCCGCGCCTTTTCGACCCAGTGCTGTGGAGCGCTGCCTGTGGCTCGTATGCTGCCACCGTCCAGCGAAAACCGGACCCCCGGCGGAGGGTCCAGGGCCGCTGTCAAGCGCTTGAGGACCACGGCCGGGTCCAGCGCCTGGTAGGACTCCCAGTGGCTGACGACGTGTGTCGGATCAAGCTTCGACTGCACCAGGGCATCTGCCGGGTCAGTGGCCAAAGGATCGCGCAAACCTGAAACGTACCACCTTCCGTCGCGGCGTTCAGCGCCAGTCACAACCACGCCGGGTTCATCGCGCAGGCGCTGGACGTAGGCTTCGACTCGACGTTCTTCCACTGCCCGTTGCACCACCCAGACACCGGCGACCAACAGGAGTGCGAGCGGCAGCGCCCAAAGCCACGGCGAAAGGCGCGTCTCCTGTGGCTGCTCGCGTTGCTGCAGACAGCCCTCAAGTGGAGTGGCGAGATCCCCCAGGGGTGCGGTGTCGCCTTCGAATTCTTCCAGCGGGATGCGCAAATCTTCATGAATCCGGGTGAGCGTTTCCCGCAGCGCAGCGTGGAGCGAGTCGGGCGGGTTGCCCCGGATCACGGCGGCAAGAAAAGCGAATGGTCCCCCTTCACACCACAGAAGCAGGTCACCTAACCGAAGGCTATCAATGCCTCCTTCACTGCCTCCTGTGGCCCCTTCGAACGAATCCCTTACGAAGTCCTGGATGGCGGTAAGCATACCGGAGACCAGCTGAGGATCCTGGCCCGCCGCGTGCGGCGCGGCCACGTGTTCGAGGAGCAGCCCTGTCTTGCGGTGGATCAGGAAGACGTGCTCCACGCGGAACTCGACGGTGTGATTCAGCACCACGTCGGCGAAGCTGCTCCCAGTGCGTAACGCCTCTAGACGCCACTTCAGCCCTTGCCAGGAGAAGCTGTGCTTGAACGCCTGGTTGAGTTTGTGCAACGTGCCGTCAAGGCTTTCGGCGATGGACTTGCGAATCACCGGTCCCATCAGCGGGTGGAGGATGCTGACCAGGGTGCTGGGATCTTTGCGGATCGAAGCCTGCGCCGCGCGCCCCAGAGCAGGCACAAGAACCTTGGCTAGCTGTTCGTCCCGCGACTCCGCCAAGGCCAATGCCTCCGCAAGTACGGAACTTACTGCTTGAGCGAACTGCCGGGGGTCATCGAACTTCTGCTGTAGCCGGGCGAGAGCGGTCTGCTCCTGCTCGAGCAGAACGCTGCGGAGTGCATCCAACCGCAGATCCTTCTCGAAGGGGCTGGGGAGTACCGCCGCCACGTCCTGATCGACGCAACGTGCCACCTCCACCAGGAGGTCGGCCAGCCGCGTGCTGCGGGAATGGTCCGGACGCGTGGGCGGCGGGCCCAAGGCTGGAGTTGGGGAAAGCTGGGCTCGGGCCATCAGGGCATCTCCGATCGCACGATTGGCGGCTGCAAGCGCCGATGCAAAATGCTTTCCAGGCGGCTCAGGAACGTTGGCGGTTGCCGCCCTGCGAGGTCATGTCCTGATTCAGGCATCGTGCAATCTCGACGAACAGACCAGCCAGCAAATTGCGGTCGGTCTTAACGTTGCTGAGCTCGGAAAACATCCGTTCTATGGTCGAGCGGGAGTCCTCGTTCCGCTTCCTTATTTCGTCTCGAAGGGCCTGGGTTTCGTGGCCCAGGCGTTCGGTGAATTCCCGCTCAATGGCGGCAAGTTGGTCGGAAACTTGGCCGAAGCGTTTCTCCAGTCCTTGGATTTGTTCGCGCAGGCTGCGTCCCAACTCCTTGTCCGCTTCGCTGCGCAGATCCTGTTCCTGGCGAACCTGGCTCGCGATCGATTCCATCTGCTTTTTAATCGAGGATTCCATGCTTCCAAGGCTGCGGGCCGACTCCGCTTCCAGGTCCCGCAGCTTTTGTTGAAAGCGGTCCTCGAGCATCGAGAAACGGCGGTCATAGTCCTGCATCTGATTGCCAAATAGTAACTCGCGGATCTTGTCAACGCCCGGCGCTTCCGCGCTGGCTGGCATGCTGTCCAAGGCTGCCTGCGCGGCCTTGACGGCTTCGGGATCAATGCTCGGTGCAGTACTGGTTGCCATTTGGATACTCTCCTTGGATGATAGTGGCTTCGTGAGCCTTTTTTTTGGTTTGTTACGTTCGATCCTCATGATGGGGCAGTCGAAAGATGAACGCCAGACGGTTCCGCCTCTCAGAGCAACGAGGCCGCGACTCGCTCGAAGGCTGCGGAGGAAATGTATGCTCAACCCCCCGATTCTAGCGAGCTCCAGGCTGACCGACAGCCGCGGTTCATCGACCTGTCGCGCGTCGACCGCCCTGCCGTTTTTCCCGGCAGCCGGTCGCTAGGAGTGCCGTGCTCGAAGCGGCCCAGTATAGGCATATGTCATGATGTTGGTACCACCCTGCCGATGGAAGCGAGAAACGAAACTCGTGGGAAGTCGACTACGATGGTTGGCCGTGTGGGAGCAGTAAAGCGGGGTCGCCTGGGTCAGTGCCCTGTCGAATGCGATCCGCTAAAGAGACTTTCTGAGTGCCACCCTGCCGCTGTTCCGTTGTGAGCTCGCTAATGCACACTGCTTTGCAACTTGCGTGGCAGGGATTCCTTTTACAGTATTGTTCTTGGTGCGTCAAGCACCTTGTTATGAACTTGTTATGAAATGTGATTGATACATGATCTGTCCTGCGAGATTAGCAAACGAAATGCCTCGTCCGGGCGGAGATTGTTGCAGCAAGGTGTACTTGGCAGGATGGTTTCCACGACACTCGAATTCAATCCGCAAAGCAGTTCCAATTTGTTGCGTTTACATCGTGTTCTGTGGCGTCGAGTGATCTCATTAACGTCGATCTCGGCAGGCTCGATTCTTTCACAGACGCAGACCCTCAGAACGTGCGGATCTACGCTACAAGGTTGGCTGACCAGAGGCGTGGTTTGCGGTCTAGCGGCTCCCGGATCTAATGAAAGCCAGGACCGTGGCCAGGGAAGGGAAAGCAGGAATCGCTCCTGGGCGCATGCAGGTCAGAGTGCCCACAGCGTTGGCGAACGCCGCCAGACTTTCCGTTTCCGTTGGCGTAGGCTCATCGCCTTTCGGTCTTCTTGCTAACTGATACAGAAGCCCGGCCATGAATCCATCGCCCGCACCGGTAGTGTCGGCAACTCTCACAGCCCGGGTTGGCATCGCAACACAGCCCTTCTCCGTTGCCAGCATCGATCCCTTGGCATCGCAAGTCATCGCCGCCAGACGCACGCCGCGCCGCTTCAGCAATGAAAAGGAATCGTCGAACCTGCGCCCGGGGAAAAGAAGCTCCCACTCCGATTGATTCACTTTGAGAATGTCACAGCGCTCGATGGACTCAAGAATTGTCGTTCGCGCTACCTTCAGGCTTGGCCAAAGTGCCGGTCGCAGATTGGGATCAAAGGAAATTGTGAGCCCATGCCGACGCGCAGATTGAATTGCAGCAAGAGTTGCTGATCGGGAGGGTTCCTGGATCAGTGAAATCGATCCGAAGTGGAAGAACCTCGCACGGCGAATGTAGCTCTGGCGAATGTCTCGGGGCCCCAGCTGAACGTCGGCATTGCCGTAAAAAAGAAACCGTTGTTGCTCGTTCGAGTCGTTGGTAACCAGAGCGATCCGGGTCAGTGACTGGCGGCTGAGCTGGAAGCAGGACAGGTCCACGCGGTTCTCCCGGAGAGTTTTCTGCAGCAGTCTGCCAAGGGGATCATCGCCTACTTTGCCGATGAAGCCTGCGCGAACTCCGAGTCGCGTCAACGCGACGGCAACATTGGCAGGCGCCCCTCCCGGAGCAATGCGCAGGGTGCGCGCCTCGCCGAGAGCAAAGCCAGATGGTTCGGGAACCAGATCGATGAGCAGCTCGCCGAGGCAAAGGACGATTGGAGATTGCCGATTGTCGATTGCCGATTGCCGATTTGGCATTTCAGTCGTTGCGGTTAAGGAGTGAGCACGAGCGCAGAGAAGTTCTTGTGCCGCGTAGGCTGGTCGGCGCTACGTTTGATGAAAACAGCGTCCCCCCTTGGACAAGGGGGGACTTCAGGGGGGTTGTGCGCTGTAACTCACAACCTTGGTGTGGGTCGTTGATTCAGGATACCCACCCCGGGCCTCGCGAGCCACCCGCTGGCGGAGAGGATTTTCAAAGGAAAAATCGGCAACCCTTCTAGTCCATTAGTTGCCCGCCATTCACCTCAATCGTTTCTCCAGTCAGATACTTCGCGTCTGAGGAAGCAAGGAAAGCAATGACGGTGGCGGTTTCTTCCGACGTACCGGCACGCTTCATGGTGATTGTGTCCACCATGCGCTTCATCTGTTCTTCATTGGTAAACCGCTCGTGAAACGGCGTGAGAATGACGCCGGGATTCACTCCGTTGACGCGGATGCCGTGAGGAGCCAGTTCCTTGGCAAGCCCCTTCGTCAGTGTGAGCACGGCTCCCTTGGCCGCTGCGTAGCAGATGGCGCCCGGGCCACCGCCGTGACGGCCGGCAATGGACGAAACGTTGATAACCACCCCGCTCTTCTGTTCAGCCATGCGCCGGGTGACTGCCTGAGTGCAGTAGAAGACACTGCTGACGTTCAGATCGAACACCTCTTTCCAGTAGGCATCGGTCATTTCGAGGAACGGAACCCGCCCCACCAGCGAACCGGCGTTGTTTACTAGCACATCAAGAGTCCCAAACTCCTTCAAAACTTCGGCCACCATGCGCTGCACTTCGCCCTGCTGCCGCATGTCGGCCTTGATCGGGAAGGCCTCACCGCCAATATTGCGAATGGCTTGCACGGTCTGCCGTCCACCGGCTTCATTGTTGAAGTAGTGCACCGCCACCGCCATTCCCCGGCGAGCCAGTTCCACCGCGGTAGCGGCGCCAATGCCACTGCTGGCGCCGGTAACGAGCGCTCTGGGTTTGTTGGAACTCATGTCGACGATCTCCTTAAGTGGGCAGGAGGCAGACTATAGCGAAGCAGCGCGGGCAAGACAATCTGAAAGATAAGGTCGTTTCACCGATAGCAACCTCGCGAGTGGGCCCACAAAGGACGCCGCGTGTTGATGACTTATCCGTGTCGACGACTTGTTCAAGTCCCCGTGGGACCCTTTTCCCCAATCGTATGTGAATTCTCACAACGACTGCTCTACAATAGCGTTTTTGCATGTTTGGCTTATTGCCTCGCGCCGAAGGGTTACTGCCGACTGAAAGGAATCCTATTGATGAGTGACTACACTGAGGATCATGCTCGATCGGGGATCGACACCGAACTGCCAGCCATCGAAGTTTGGCCAAACCAGTTCAGCGGTTATGAGATCACCATCGAGATGCCCGAATTTACTTCGATTTGTCCTAAGACCAAGCTGCCTGACTTTGGCAAGGTAACGATTCACTACCTGCCTGACAAAGTGTGTTTGGAGCTGAAGGCCCTCAAGTACTACATTCTCGGATATCGCAATCTGGGAATTTTCTATGAAAACGCGATCAATCGCATTTTGCGAGATATTGTCGCGGCCTGCAATCCGGTGTGGGCGGTGGTGCGCGGAGAGTTCACAGTTCGTGGGGGGATGAAGAGCACGATTGAGGCTCGTCATCCGGGCAAGCCGTAGGGGATCAAAGCTGCGTTCGAGAGGGAATCCGGTCTCGTGCTGGAATCCCGAAAACTTCCAAAATCCGTGGCTTCACTATTGTTGAATGGCGAAATGAGTCATGCTAGTATCCCGCACTTAACGCAGCAAAGTGGGACGCGCTTTCAGGCCTTGCACCAAGCTTGAAGACTACTGCAAATCTTTGGCTTCTATTCTTTCGCCTGTTAGAATGCACGCAGGCGGAAGAAGTTGAATTCGGAAGAATGGCAGGTGCTTAGGTCACCCGGAAACTTTTGCGGCTTTCCATATCCTGAAGTTCCATCTCAAAGGAGGATTTTGCTATGGTCTATGTGATAGCTGAACCGTGCATCGGCACCAAGGACACGGCGTGTGTGGATGTCTGCCCGGTCGATTGCATTCATCCCAAGAAGGACGAAGCTAATTTTGAGACGTTCGAGCAGTTGTACATCGAACCTGACGAATGCATCGACTGCGGCGCCTGTGTGCCTGCGTGCCCGGTTTCGGCCATTTTCGCGCTCGAGGACTTACCAGAGAAATGGTCACGATTTACCGCGGTCAACGCGGATTGGTACAAGGCCAACAAATAGCTGTCCTCCTTCTCCCCGCCACTCATACGATCACCCTCTATGGGCAGCAGCACAGGAGCGTGTTGTTGCCCATTGGTTCGCTTCACATCCTGAAAGACGCTTGCCGGATGTATGGAGCGACTGACCTCGATTCTCTTCTGAAACTCGGCCCAACTGGGAACTGCGGCGTCTTGTGAAGGTGCATGAGGCCAAACCATGAACTCCATCGGCTATGCCTTCAATCCCAGTGAGCATGGCATCTTTGTTGAGATCTACCTTCCCAAGAAAGCTGAGTTTCAGGGAACGCTGTACCAGGCGCTGACCGAGGGCTTCGATATCGAAAAAGTCAGAAGCCACTTTCAGGCTAATCGGGAACGGATTAATGCCTTTCTGCAAGGCCACTACAACTGTGACGGTCGCATCGAAACCATGCAGCAGGTGTTCTACGGATACTCAATGTATGAAGTGGACGGCGTCTATTACGATCCGAAGAACAAGAACACCTTCGAAGAGCGAAACCAGGTGATTCGTGTGATGTTCAAGCCGGACTTGGAAACGGCCAACATCGGCAGGTTGCCGGTTGAACGCGCCCAGACGGTGACGAAGCTTTTTGTACGGCATGCGGGCAAGACGGAGAGTTTTGCGGGAGACCACCCTCAAATTTACCTCCACGTCGGAGAGGATGAAAGAGGGATGATTTCCAACTTGCTCGTGTACCTGGAGGCTTGGAAGTACGATGTCGCACTCTTCGTGCTTGGCTACATCGTATTCGAGATCTGTGAGCGCATCCAGGAACTGGACATCATGAAAGGAAAAGGTGCCGAGGAAGAGATTCTTGTTACTTCCTTCTGGAATCTGACAGTCAATCGCATTGTGAAGACTCGTAGTGGTCTTTCCTCGTAGGCACGGTATCTACCCGGACGTCCCTTCGAAGCTTGCAGACTGGCCGCAGTTCGGGCAAACAGTCTCTCAGACCACCGTCTGCCATCCGTTTTCAACTATTGAAGATTGCAAAACACTGTGACAATTCCATGCGTTGATCTCGCACCCTACAGTCGCGAACATCGGCTCCCCTCGCCCCAGCGTGGGAGAGGGGCCGGGGGTGAGGGGGACCGAAATCTATCGAGTGTTCCAAGACACCAGGAGTTTCGTCACTGTATTGTGTAGTTCTCGACTAAGGATCTAGACCTCTCTATGCTGCCAAAGAAATCGTCACATTGGGGCTTCGTTTTCTTTGCGTATCTCGTCTTTTTGAACACAGCTCTGTGGTCTCAGCAAACCCCTCGTCAGACGACGCAAGGGTTAAAGGCTGCCGACGGCCTGCAGGTGACGCTATGGGCCGCCGAACCTGACATCTTCAACCCGACCAATATCGATATCGATGCGCGCGGCCGTGTCTGGGTGTTGGAAGGCGTCAACTATCGTCGAACACTGCCTGGCATGATTGGCAAAGACGACCGCCCTGCCGGAGACCGCATCGTTATCCTCGAAGACACTGACGGCGATGGAAAGTCCGACAAGACCAAAGTGTTCGCACAGGATCTGAGCCTGCGGACACCCCTGGGGATTGCCGTGCTTGGCGATCGCGTGATTGTTTCCCAATCCCCGGATCTCATCGTGTTCACGAAAGACGCCCAGGACAACGTCGTGAAGAAGGAGATTTTGCTTACGGGATGGCGCGGTGTCGATCATGACCACGGCTTGCACGCTGTGACCTTTGGGCCGGACGGCCGCTACTATTTCAACAGTGGCGACCAGGGCTTTGATGTGACGGACAAAGCTGGAAAGCGATGGGTCAGCTCTCGCCAGGGTCCCTACTACGCTGGGACGGCACTCCGTATGAATGCTGATGGAACAGACTTCACCGTTCTGGCCCATAATTTTCGAAATCCTTACGAACTCGCGGTCGATTCCTTTGGGAACATCTGGCAAACCGACAACGACGACGACGGGAACGCCTGGGTGCGTTTGAATTACGTGCTTGAGGGAGGCAACTTCGGCTACTGGGGACCTCGCGGACAGAGCTGGAGAGTTGACCGTGGGTCGCATTTTCACTCTGAGCTGCCTGGAGTGGTTCCCAATATCCGTCGCCTGGGTGCGGGTGCTCCCTGCGGGTTGATCGTTTATGAAGGGAAGCTGCTGCCAACTAAGTACCGGGGCCATCTACTGCACGCGGAAGCCGGGGGGCGCGCCATCAACAGCTATCTTCTGCAGCCCGAAGGTGCGGGCTACTCTGCGAAAGTGGAAGCAACGGTAGCTTCGACCGATCCATGGTTTCGTCCCACCGATGTGTGCGTTGCGCCTGACGGCGCCGTGTTCATTAGCGACTGGTACGATCCCGGCGTTGGCGGCCATCGGTTTGTCGATCTGAAAAGAGGTCGCATCTACCGTCTTGCTCCCGCGGGAAACAAACCACAGAAGGTCCCTGTCGATGTGACGACGCCGCCAGGATTGACGGAAGCTTTCGGGTCGCCAGCTCAGTCGGTGCGTTACCTCGCCTACACTGCACTCAAGCAGCAGGGCGAGAAAGCACTGCCAGTGTTGCAATCCATCTACAAGGGAAACGACCCAATTCTGAAAGCGCGAGCGCTTTGGCTTCTTGGAGGAATTCCAGGGGAAGGCGAGGCGGCTGTTCGGTCAGCGCTCCAGGATATCGACTCAAACTTCCGCACGCTGGCGTGGCGCATCCTGCGCCGCTACGGAGTCGACTTGAGCGAACCCTTGAAGCTGATGGCCAAAGATCCATCTCCTCAGGTGCGGCGTGAAGTCGCAGTGGCTGTGGAACACCTCCCTGCCGAACAGGCAGTTGAGGCGCTAGCCGCCTTGTGCCGCAAGTATGATGGCAAGGATCGTTGGATGTTGGAGGCTCTGGGAATCGGAGCGCGCGGGAAGGAAAACGCGCTCTACGCCCGCCTGCTGGACAACTTCACCGTGAAATGGAGCTCGCGCTTTGGGCAATTGTTGTGGGAGTTCCGCCCTTCGGATGTGTTGCCGAAGCTGATCCAGCTGCTCAAAGATGACAGTCTCTCACTTGATGAGCGTGCGGAGGTACTGGATGCTCTGTCGGCCCAGGCGAAGCCAGAAGCGGCGTTAGCGGTAACCGAGTTTTTCCTGGCGGCTGATCAAACCCAGGAACTGGCGCAAAAATCATTCGTCCGCCTGTCGCAGCAGTTGTACAGCGAGTGGACTGAATTGCGAAGCAACCCCGCTGTTTTGTCGGCTGTCAGAAAGGGAATTCAAACTCCGGCACTCCAGGCCCAGGCGCTCGAACTGGCCGGCGATCTGGAGGACCCAAGTCTTGGCGCGGATCTTCTGGCGCTAGCAAAAGCTGAAGCCAGCCCGGAGGCCGTACGAGTTCAGGCGATTGGAGCCTTGGGCCGCACCAAGAATGACGCTTATGTAGCGGAACTGGAGCCGATGGTGCAGAGTGGCGATGTGAAGCTGAGAGTTGCGGCTGTTCGAGCCATCGGAAGTCTTAAGGCAAAGAACCTTGAGCCGCAGATGAAGAAGCTGCTGTTAAGCCAGGCGCCCAACGAGGTTCGAACGGAGGCAGTGCGCATTCTTGGCCGCGCGGACTCTGGCTGCGCAGTTCTCTTGGACCTGGAACAGTCCGGCCAGTTGCCGTCAGAATTACGCAATGTCGCGTCGGCTGTCACTAATGCCAGCCCGTCTGCCCCAATTCGTGGCCGGGCCAAACGGCTCCTGCCCCCTGTCGTCAGCAAGAACCGCAAACCCCTGCCACCCGTCCGGGAGCTGCTGTGGCGGGAAGGTGACGCCGAGCGGGGAAGGAAGCTCTTCAGCGCCGTCGCCGGTCCCAAATGTGCCTCTTGCCACAGTCTGGACGAGAACAAGAAATCCCTCGGGCCTAACCTTTCTCAGATCGGGGACAAACTCGGCAAGGAGGCGTTGCTTGACTCGATTCTGAATCCAAGTGCTGGAATCGCGCCCGAGTACTACGTGTGGCGGCTGCAAACGAAGACCGAAGGGATCGTTGTCGGCATCGTAGCGGAAGATACGCCGCAGCGCGTTACCGTGCTGACGGATGCGACCACCGATCTGCGCTTCAAACCTTCGGAGATTCTTTCGCGCCAGCGCAGCCGCTTGTCACTGATGCCCGAGGATCTGGCCAACACCATGACCGAGCAACAGATGGTGGATGTGCTCGCATTTCTGACAACCTTGAAGAAGGAAGCCACATCGGCTTCCAGGTAGAGCCGTCGGCTTCTGACCTGCATCGTTCCCGCGAAAGAACGTTGCGCTGTCGCACCACGATGGCATTTCTTGGGATTCTGCCTGGAAACGGTCATGGCACAATCCTGTGGAGTGCGCCGGCAGAGCGAAGGGACAGCGGTCCCGTAGCGGCGACGGCGCTTTTTTTCTGGTGGTTCGAAAACATGGCTCAATCGGGTTGGTCGTCTGAGCCATGAAAGCGGTGTCGCGCGTTGCTTGCCACCGCAGTCCAGGGCGTTGACATTTCTCGGGCTATTCCCATTGATTGTGGCATTCAATTTCTCCCTCAAGCTTTTTCCCAGGCTTTCAGTGCTGTGCCAACCAACGCCCTCTCGCAATCCAAAATCCTCCTCCCTTTAGATTCGCCCGAGTCCTTCCAGCCCCTTTTTCAGAGCGGTGATTGGCAGACCGTAGTGGCGCGCTTTTGGCCGGCCGTCATCAACTTGAGGAAGTACCCGGTCGAGACGCGCCTCTTCGACACGGAGCCAGGAGTGCGTGTGGTTGCCCACTGCCACTGGCGGCATCAGGCCAATCTGAAAGGGACCATTCTCATCGCTCACGGACTGGAGGGTTCCAGCCAGTCGCCTTACGTTCTCCGGATGGCTTCTCGAGCTCTGGACGCAGGCTTTCAGGTTGTGCGTCTCAACATCCGCAATTGTGGCGGTACCGAGCATCTAGGGCCCACGTTGTATCACTCCGGGCTGACCACCGACTTGCGAGCAGTGGCTGAACAACTGACAGACGGGCCCTTGTTCATAGTAGGCTTCTCCATGGGAGGCAACATGGCGCTGAAGCTGGCGGGCGAGTGGGGGAATGCCGTCCCGACTCACATCAAGGCCATCTGCGCAGTCTCTCCACCGATCGACTTGGCCGAATGCGCGTTGCGTATCGCTGAACGCCGGAATCGGATCTACGAAACACGTTTCCTCAAGCGCCTGCGCCAGACTCTGACCCGGAAGAAGAGGCTGATGTCCGTGTCCTACACACTGGAGGCTTTTGAATCGATTCGAACGCTTATCGACTTCGACAACGCCTACACGGCACCAGCCTTTGGCTATCGTGACGCCTTCGACTACTACGCTAATGCCAGCTCGAATCGTTTCTTGCATAACATCCAGGTGCCGGCGTTAGTCGTGCACGCACAGGACGATCCTTTCATCCCGTTCAAAGTCTTTGACCATCCGGCCTTCCGGGAGAATCCCCACCTGCAATTGCTCGCGCCTCGTTTTGGCGGACATGTGGCTTTCCTGTCTCGCCAGCAGCCTCGCTTCTGGGCCGAGGAACAAGCGCTGCGATTCTGCGAAGGATTCGTGCCCGCATAAGATTGCTATGAGGAAGCAGGTTTGGATGACACCACTCGGGCAAAGCTTCCTTCAAAAATGGGTCTGGAAAGTGGGAGCCGATGTCCCCAGCGGCGATCTCAGGTTCCCACACTTTCATCCAACGTGGTTCACCTCGGCGCATGAAAAACTTCTCTGAAAGCCGTTTTGGCAAAGGCCTGAGCAGCTGGATTTCAGCGCAGAACCCCAGTTGAGGTATGCTTCGTGCGCCAGTCAGACTTGAAAATAAATCTACAACTCAGGAGGGAATACCGATGAAGAGACGCAACTCACGGGTTTTGGCGTTTGCGGCGATCTTGTCTTTTGCCACCGTTGCGGCTGCTCAAACTCCAGCCATGCCTTACGGAGCTCCCATCAACTTGGAACAAGCCAAGAAGGTATTGGCCGGGGCTGAAGCCGAGGCACGCAAGAACAGTTGGAATGTGGTGATCGCGATACTGGATTCCGGCGGCCACCTGGTGCTGTTGCAACGACTCGACAACACGCAATTCGCCAGCATCGAAGTCGCGCAACAGAAGGCGTATTCCGCCGTGGCTTTTCGACGTCCAACCAAGGTCTTTCAAGATGGAGTGGCTGCAGGCGGGGAAGGATTACGGATTTTGAAACTTGCTGGCGCGACTCCTGTTGAGGGAGGTCTACCAGTGATGCTCGATGGAAAGATTGTTGGCGCCATTGGTGTGTCGGGGGTCACCAGCCAGCAGGACAACCAGATCGCCAAGGCTGGCGTCGATGCGCTGAAATAGGTTCAGGGCCGTAAGCCCGGCGCGGACTCGATCACCTGATTTGCAACGTACAAGAAAGGCAAATACGTAGTCGAAGTAAGGAGCCGCGGCACCTCCAAAGATGAAAATGGCGTCCCCCCTTGCACAAGGGGGGACCTCAGGGGGGTTTTGAACCCAGGAACAAATCCACCCCCGGCACTGCGCGCCGTTGTCGCAGTGGTTCAATCCGTCGCCGACAGACACAGCACACCAACCACCCCTGCCTTGGCCGTTGGCCCCGGCATCCCCTCCTCGACTGAGGAGGGGAGCTTATTCTCAGGAGAGAAACGAGCTCAACCAGACAAACCAGGCATACGCGGAAACGATGAGCTCAATGCCGGACGCTGCCAGGAGTGTCCACCGCGAGGCGCGGTGCGGTGAAATGACGGCTGCAACCAGGAACGCGGCGGCGAACAGGGGTGCGGGCAGGATCCGGAGCACCGCCAGATCGGCCCAGGTGCTGAGAGAAGATGGAGCGATTGCACTGCGACCGATGGC
This sequence comes from uncultured Acidimicrobiia bacterium, assembly GCA_963791795.1. Taxonomy (GTDB): domain Bacteria; phylum Acidobacteriota; class Terriglobia; order Versatilivoradales; family Versatilivoraceae; genus VFZK01. The sequence continues at coordinate 178,944 of CAWBTP010000005.1, read as the reverse complement.
GAAGAGTACGCAGCGCTATGACTGCGGTTGTCGCGATGACGGCGCCGATGGTGGAGAGGATGAGCCAGAAGAGGCGATAGGGCCGGAGAAAGACAAGGCCGAGCCCGGTGGGCAGAAGCCCGACGATGCCGAAGACTGCCACAAACAGGAGGGCATCACCGAAGGCGTACATGCCACTCGATGCCTGCGCGTCCGGACCGCTCGTGGTCGCCATCCGGACGGCGACTGCCAGGAATGCCACAACCAAGGCCGCAAGATAACCGGCCAGCACCATACTGATCTTCCGGAAACGTCTGTTGCCGCGCGGTGAAGGGCTGGTCATGGTGAATGCCGCCTTGGTGTGCGCTTGAGGAGCCGATTCTTCAGGTGTCCACTCCAACGGCGTGCTGGCCGCATTAGTCCGAAGCATTCTAGCGATCCCGGTTCGGCCGGTGCGGCTTCGTGATCGTGATATCAAAGTGCAAGACATCTTCGCGCGTTCCCAGTTTCGTGTAGAGCGCTATGGCAGGTGCATCCCCGAGATCAGCCTGTACAAAAATGACATAGGCTCCGCGTGCGGCCGCGATCTTCTTAAGTTCCAGGATCAGGGCAGTGGCAATCCCTTCGCGCCGGTGGGCTGCTGAGACGGCCAAATCATAGATGTAGATCTCACTGCGTTCCTGCTCGAACTTACGCAGTTCATAGGCCGCGATGCCGCCGACCACCTTGCCACTCTTCAATGCGGCGAGCGCGATGAAGTAATCGCTGCCAAGCAGGCGCTTGAGATAAGCCGCGCTGGGTCGCGCCCCGGAGTAAGTCTCCACCTCGTTGAAGGCCTCGCCGAAGAGGGTCAGTAGCCCTTCCATCATCGCGATATCGTCGGGTGCGATCGGTTGTATGCTGAAAGGGGAAGAAGACAACATTGTCGAGATTCAAACGGCCCAGGGTTCACCGGCTGAACCGTTTTGCCAGCTGTGGCTACGGCTGAACGGCGACGACGCGAAAGCCGATGTGGTCGTAACGCCGCTCCGGCTCGAACCGCAAGCGAAAGGCCGACCGGCAGGGCCAGCCGTCGTCGGCCCAGCACCCGCCCCGGCGCACCCGGGAGACGTCGCCGTGTTCGCTTTTCGTGGCCGTGGCCTTCGCGGAGTACAGGTCGGGATCGACGCCGCCGGGCAGCTTCGCGTGGTACCAGTCCCGGCACCACTCGAAGGTGTTGCCGTGCATGTCGTGCAGCCCCCAGGCGTTGGCGGGGTAGCTGCCGACCTTGGCGGCCCGATTGAGCGACGGCCCCGGCTCGGCCCCGTTGTACGGCTTCCCCTTGAAGTTCGCCTGTTTGCTGCTGAGCTTGTCGCCGAACGAGGTGGCCGTCGTCGTCCCGGCCCGGCAGGCGTATTCCCACTGCGCTTCGGTGGGCAGCCGGAACTCCCAGTCCTTCGGGAGGTCGCCGGATTGGCGGCCGAGTTCGGTGAGCTTCTGGCAGAACGCCTCCGCCTCGGCGAAGTTGACGTTGCCCACGGGGAAGTCGTCCCCCTCGGGCAACTCCGCCGTCAGCTCGCCCGGCAGCTTGCCGATGACCCGTTTCCACTGCCCCTGCGTCGCCTCGTACTTGGCCATCCAGAAGCCCTTGGTCAGCGTCACCTCGACCTGATCTTCGCCCGGGCGCCGCTCGGGTTCGCTGGGCGGGCTGCCCATCGATGAACCTGCCCGGCGGGCACCAGCAGAGCTTGATGCCGGCGACCTCGCGTTCGTCCCCTGCCTTCGAGCCGTTGAAGGCCGAGGGAACAACCGTCTTGGTCGGATCGTCCACCGGCGTCACCGGCTCGACACGCTGGCAGCCGAGTACACCGGACGCGAGCAGGACGAGTGAGCAAAGTCGTCTCGCGAAAGACATGACACGATCTCCACAACATGCCACGCAGGCCTGCACCGAGAGGCGGCACCGACAGGGCAACTCGAGTCGGTGTGCTACCGTTTCGGATCACGCGCGACGCTACGGGGCCTGTTTACGGGACGCGGCGGCCAGCTCATACACGCCGCGCTCGAACGTGTCGTAGATCGCGAGCGCCTTGGTGTCGGCGAACGGGAGCACCTGCATCATGATGACGCCGGCAATGTCGCGTGCCGGATCGATCCAGAAATAGGTGTTGTTGACACCGCCCCAGCTCAGGCTGCCTGGCGACCGCTTGCCGGCGACTTGACTGCTCGTCAGGAGGAATCCAAGTCCCCACTTGTCCTTCCCATCGTTGATGAACGTGAAGTCCATGCTTACGTTCGGCTGTGCGGTCTTCACCGCGGGAACGCCGACCTCACCAATGTGGTTCTCGCGCATCATCGCTACGGTTTCGGCAGAAAGAATCCGCGCGCCATCGAGCGTGCCGTTATTCAGGATCATCCGTTCGAAGCGGATGTAGTCGCTTGCCGTCGAAACGAGACCACCACCGCCGTTGAAGGTGGTGGCGGGACGTCGCGGCTGATTCGGCAGCTCGGTAAGCGGTGCATCGGCACGGCCATCTTGGCGCCGGTGGACCGTGACGAGACGCGACTGCTTGGTTTCGGGCACGTTATAGAAGGTGTCGGGCATCCCAAGCGGCGTGAAGATGCGCTCGCGGAAATACTCCTCCAGATTCTTACCGGAGAGCCTCTCAACCAGCTTCCCGAGCCAGTCCACGCCCGCACCATAGATCCACTGTGTTCCAGGTTCGAAGAGCAGCGGACCCGCCTGATACTTCTCGCCATCGCGCGGCTTGAAGTCGCGCAGGATCGGACTGGTGAAACCATATCCGAGCCCGGAAGTGTGGGTGAAGAGATGACGAATCGTGACCTTCTTCGCCGCCGGCCGCACTTTGTATGCGCCGGTCGCGTTGTCGAACGATTCGAACACCATCAGGTTTGCCAGCTCAGGCAGGTAGTTTTCCGCCGGATCGTCGAGAGCGAAGCGGCCCTGTTCGACCAGTTGCATCGCAGCGACGGAGGTGACTGCCTTGGTCATCGAGGCGATCCGGAATAGTGCATCCGCAGTCATCGGTCGCTCGCGTCCGGTCTCCGCCTTTCCAAACACTCCCTGGTACAGAATCCGGTCGCGGGTAGCGGCGATGACGACGAGCCCGGGCACGTCACCCCGCGCGACCGCTGCGGAGAGCTTCTCATCGAGCGACGCAGACGGTGTTGCAGGTCGGCCTGACTGCGACAATTGCCGGTCGCGGATTCCGCCAGCGAGCAGAAGACCCGCGGCGACGACGATGGGGACAATGCGAGGAAGCATATTTTGTGACCCCCCTAGTTCTGATGAACATTGCCGGCGCAGTGTCTGGTCAGGTGCTCGGCCTGCCCCGCGGGACGAGCCGGCAATGGGGGCAGGAGAGCTCCCCGCGTCGCCTCCTCGCTGCAGAATCTCACGAAACCTTAGGACGGAGGCTAACCCGATATCTGAAGGGGGAGTCCCGACTTCCTAGCACGAGAAGCCCTTCTGACCCCTTAAAAAACACGGGGCCAGAGAGGCCAGAGGGCCCGCCGAGCTGTTGCCCATCTACCCATGAACCCAGGCTGCTTCCTCGGTCCACAACCCCTAACCGGCCTTGCTGTGAGATGAAGGCAAGATGATGCCGGGAGATTTGCAGCGGCACAGAGTCGGGAAGCATCAAATCATTATAGACAAGCGGATCTGGACTCCGTCTGCCAACACGAAAGGGGAATTGTGTGATCTGAAAAGGACTTGCCGGTAGAACGCCGGCAGCTCGCGGGGTTTCCCCTTCCAGCGTAAGAGTGAGCTGTCCCTGGGGAGGGACTACGGTCAACGGCTCCGTCGGGACCGGCCAGTGCTGAGCGTCAGCTTTTTGGAGCTGCAAAATCATGGCATCCGCCTCACGCAAACGCTCAAACAGAACTTTTAAGAGTTTCAGCGCCACTTTGGGGTCGGTCTGAAAGCTGTTGAAAAAGTCGTCCCGCCGGATCTCACTCACGATGGTCTCGGTAACGGCTGTCACAGTTGCGCTGCGTGGCTTCTCATCAATCATGCTCATTTCGCCAAAGATTTCTCCAGCCCCGAGGTAAGCCAAGTGAACATTTTGTCCGCCTAGTTGCTTGCTAACTGCAACCTGTCCTTGTCCGATGAGGTAGGCTGTTTCGCCAAAGTCGTTTTCTTGAACAATAACTTCTCCAGCCTTATACTGGCTCAGCGTAATCACAATGCATCCTCCCTATGAGCTGTCATCGCGTTTGGTGCCGAATTATACTCGAGCTACCCGGCAAAGGGGATAGCGTCAGCAGGTATGCGCCGATGGGCAACCCTCGCCTGAGGTCTTCAGTACTCTCCGTTCGCGGCGCCGTCGGCTGCGGCCGTGCCGCCGCTCGAGCCTGCCGTGACGCGATCGAGCGCGTATGGATTGCGGGTGGAGCCGGGCAGCAATGAGTTCACGGTTTCCATCGGATCGAAGGCGAACTCCGCCATATTGCTCTTCGCCAGCATGATGGCGCCCGCCCCCCGGAGCTTCTTGATCTGAAAAGCGTCGGTTCTCGACATCACGCCCTTGAGTGAGAGCGAGCCAGCCGAGGTCGGCATTTCCGTTGTTTCGTAGTTGTCCTTCACGATCAGGGGCACGCAGTGAAGAGGGCCCACGGGGCCCGACTGTGCGAACTTGGTGTCGAGCGCGTCGGCGACGTTCAGCGCGTCGGGGTTGGTGACGACGATCGCGTTCAGGGCCGGCCCCTTCTTGTCGTACGCCTCGATGCGGTCGAGGTACATCTGGACCAGCTCGCGACACGTCAGTGTCCCCGCTTTGAACGCCGCGTGGATGTCGGCGATGGTTGCTTCTTCGCTGCGGAAGAGATCGAAGGCGCTTGCGTCGACAGGGGCCGCGAGCAGAAGACCAATCAACGGAGCCATCCACAGTCGCAGGCGAGCTGTCATGCCGTGCCTCCAGTGCGTTGAATCATCAACACACCTGCCTGCTCCATGCCGCCCAACGCTCAGCATCAGCAGCGGCGCGGCGCGCCGTCCGCTGCAACGATTGGTTATGCGCCGATATTCACCTACCACGAAATAAAAAAATTGAAGAACTAACGAAACCAACAATGAATACTGCCGGGGGTAACGCTAAACCGACCAGCAACACTCGAAGCACGCCCACTTTTGCAACCGATTGATTTCTAAGTGATCGCAGCGCCCATACCAAAAGCGGAATGGAAGGTAAGCTGAAAAACGCTGCCGATCCAACAATTAGAGGAAAAATGCCAGCGAATGACCGTTCAATCGGTCGAATGAAGAACAGAACAACACTTCCAAGGAAGAATAAGACAACTATTAACGAGGCTGAAACTAACCAGTGGCCCCTACTCATTTAGTAATCCCCAAGGCGCATAACGATCCCGCTTCAGCCGCCCACCGCTGCTTTTGGCGGCGGGTCGGCTGCAAGCCGTGTTAGGCAATTTCAGGTCGTTGTGTGAGGCCCCGTAAGCAAGCGGCCTGAGCAACAGCAAACATAATGTGCAGCGCAGTTGTTACAAAACCCATCAACACCAAACCCAGTTGGACGAAGGAAGACCAGAACAGGATGTTCGCCGACCCTAGTAGTAAGTGAGTACTCAAACCCACAGCATGCCATAACCTTCGATCAGCGAGAGCGGATGCGCGAAACAAGAGAACTGCAATGATTAAAGCGAGACCATGGGCCTCGAAGCCGCCAATGGTATATGGAGATCTGAGCGTCTCCGCCATCGGACCAATGCCAAGAAAGTGTCCGACGGTCTCGATGATCATTGCGGCACTTCCGGCAAGTGCCAGAAAAATGCCGTCGAGTCGCAACGTCCAACGGCTCAGTTTGTGGTGGGGTTGCATGACAATAGTCTTGGTCAATGCCTGCGCCTAACGCCGCGCTTCAGGGGCGCGCGCTTGCGGGCGTCCCCTGCAAGCGCTGGTTGGCCCCCGCATGCCTGTTCTTGAGAAGCCACCGGACGCTATAGATTCCGGGAATCATTGGAATGATCGCCGTGTATAGGCCGGGGAAATAGTACTTGCCAGTGACAGCAAAATAGTGATTTGCCATGGCGTCGATGCGCACGCCGTTAATCACGGCAGTAACCGCTGCGGGATTGTCGGGCTCCAGAGCGGGCGGGATGAGCGGGAAAATGAAGTGCGTGAACTCGGCAATGCCTGGCCCGATGAAGATGAACCAGGCGACAAACGCGGCAAGGGGGATACGAAGTAACAAGCCGATTGCGGTCAGGTAGTAGATTGTCGGAAGGATGAAGACAAAGACTTGCAGGAACCGCGTGTCCGGGAATGCAATCTCAAACAACCTGCTCATGGCTGGTCCAAAGAGACACTCGTGCTCTTCGTACATATGTACGTGAAGCGCGGCTGTCGTTAGCAAGAAGACAATCGTGGTCTTGATTGGGTTGATAATGCGACGCAAATTCGTGATACGCCAGCAGAAGAATCCGACCATGGCCGACCCACCAACGATAATTGTTGGGGGCAGGCCGACATTGATTTTCAGTGCAGCGATGAAAAGGACGATCAGCCCCAACGCTATGACCTGATTTATCACCTGAGCGCGAGGGGAGTACATCACGTCATCAGCAAACATGGATCTGAGAATCACTTGAGAACTCACTCGGGGCTAACGTCAGGCTTCAGCCGCAGCGGCTCTGAATGCCATCAGCCGCTGTCGGCTGCAAGCCGTGTTAGACGGCCTCATGGGAAGGAGACGCTCACCGCACTTTGCAGACGAAGTTTGCCGCGTCGTTCGTGCTGCCCACGCCGGTGTACTGCGCGACTTGTGGATAGGGACAGACTGGCCGTGTCATGTTTACGCGGTTGTCGTTGACTCGCGATGCGATCAATCGATCAGGTGCGATTCCGGATTCGCGCCATCGCTCCAGCGCGGCCATCCAGTTCACCTGGTTCGGGCCCGGCCCACCGCCGCAATGCGCCATACCGGGCACCATGAAGAGTCGCAGCCAATCCTCTTGCTTCGGCCCCATCCTTGCCAACACGTTCGAGTAATAGTTGATGCTGTTCTGCGGCGAGATCGCCCCACCCGAGCCGCCGTCATTCCAACCGTGGTAGATGAGAAGTTTTCCACCGCGAGCGCGAAAGGCCGAAAGATCCGGATTCACGGCGTCGATGAAGCCCGCTTTCTTGTCGATCAGGGATGTGTCGCGATCCAGGTCGAACGTGCGCCAGTCCCACGCCGGGTCTTCGTGGGCCAGGTACCTGAACATGCCCACGTCGATCCCTCCAGGTTCCGGATTGGCGGCTGTCAGCATGGCCCACCCCGTCTCGCCGCCAGGCACTAACGCGGGGTAAATCAACTCCCCCGTCTTTCGCCTGGCGGGGGCGTAGCCCATCTTCACGGCTTCTACCTGTGGCGCCGTCAGGCAATCGTCAGTGTCGGCCCCGCGGCACAAGAGTGATGCAGGATCAAAACGGCATTGGTTCGGGTCCGTCAGGAGCCCGTCCGTCACTCCGTCGAGTGCGTCGCACGCGGCGAGTACAGCCCTATTGACGAGGGCGAGTTTAGTGCGGGGGACAACACTCGCCGGCGCCTGGAGGATCCTCGCTTCCACCGCGATCCGCCAGGCACACAACTGCGTCTGATTGTTCGCAGGAGCGCCGGCGACGATGCCATCGAAGTCTTCCGGATAGCGCTGAGCCGCCATCAGGCCCTGCCGCCCGCCTGTGGAGCAACCGATCCAGTACGAGAACCGTGGCGCGCGATCGTAGAACGCCGCGATAACGGCCTTCGATTTCACCGCCATCTCGTGGACCGCGCGATACGCGAAATCGATGACCTTTTCCGGATGTCCGAGCGCGAACGTCGCATTCCCACCGACGTGTCCCGTGTCCGTCGATGCCGTCGCGTAACCCTCCTGCAGCGCGGAGGCCAACGCGCCATAGCTGATCGTTCCCGCCCAGCCGCCGTTGCCGACGGCCTGGAACTTGCCGTTCCACGCCGAGGCCGGCAGCCAGACCTCAATCTTGATGTCAGAGTCCGAAGATGGCGTAAGCGTGGCCGCCACACGGCAAAACGCCGGCAATTGGCTGAATTGCGGCACTGCCGGGCCCGTCCCAGGCAGACTGAATCCTCCGGCGGGCACCATCTGGGCCAAGGTAATCGAAGTGTTCGGGAGCGCCAGGGACGACAAGCTCTCGCACGACGCCGCGGCGTTGAGCGCGTGTCCGTCCATCATGAGTATCAGTGCGAGGAGAACCGCGCACGATCCGCCAGTTACTCTTTTCATTGCACGTCCTCCGAAGTTCTGACGCGAAGGCAACCGTACCGAATCCCGTCGCGCAAGAGTTCCTGTTCTGTTGCCGCCTAACGGTTGAATTCACCGGCCGGGCAAGCGCAGCTTGCACCGGTCCGGTGCAATGAATAGGTAGACCAAAAACCGGTCATGAGCTGGTTCGATCAAGGGACTTCGCTAGCATGTTAAGAAATGAAAGATACTCAAGCGCGTTCTCTGGATGGTCTTGGACCAAGCCGTGAGCTCTTGGGTTACACAACGCTAACATTGCACCGGCAATGAGGAACATCATTCCTTGTTGCTCACTTTTCTCGCTATCGTTCGTTTGCTCGTTGTATTTGAGAATAGGCGCTTTGGGGCTGAACACGAGCTGCATAAGTTCTGTGCCGCTTGGGTCAGAGCGCATGCTCCGCATTTTCACCAGCATATCTAGCACTTTGCAGCCGTTTTCGACGGCCTTTGCATAGTGCCCATTCTCAAATAATTTGGCGCCTGCCCGTTGGATTTCGGGGTGAAGATCTAAGTCTCCGAAGGCGCGCCGAGCGCGGCTTGCTGGGGGTTCGCCTCCATCTGTAAGCTTTTCTTGAAACAGCTCAATGATCGTTCGAAGATTGGACAATTCCTGCGCCTTGCTCCGAGTCACGCTTTGTATTACCTCAGAGATAGGTGTGGGACGCACCATGTTAAATCCGGCCTGATCAAGCGACCCAGAAGCAAAGCGGTGGTATTCAATAGTGCCATGGCCGAAGATATCGGCAATGGTGTCGGTAAGCTTTGTTTCTAACGCTTCCAAACGTGGATCTCCGCGTTCGCGAATAGTATTTGGATCAAACTCTTTAAGGTCCTTGATGCGGCGCTCAAGCTTCGGTATCGCAGCGCGCATTTGTTCGGCGCTTAAGTTCGCGCGCTGCGGTTGTTGCGGCGCCTTGTTTCTGGTTGCCATATGCTCCCCTGTGGTCTAACGGTTTGCCGCTCAGCCAACATTGTCAATGAAAGAACCCTCCTGAATCGATGACCTGCGTTTGGCCCGTCACGGAGTCAGACTGACAGAACACGAGGACCTGCCGTGCGACATCCTCCGAACGGGTTGTACGCTTCAGCGCAGCTTGTTCCTTCACCACGGCGACTCGCGCCGGAGGAACGCGAGCGAACATCCGGGTGCCCTCCATCAGACCGGGCGCAATACAGTTGACGGTGATTGAAGGCGCGAGTGCTACAGCCAGGCAGCGCGTAAGATGGATGAGGCCCGCCTTGGATACAGCCAGGGCGATGCTGCCGGCGGGGACAAGGCCGGGCACGCCCGAGATGTTCACGATGCGACCTTGGTCTTGCCGCTTAAGGTGAGGAGTTGCCGCCCGAGTCATGAGAAAGGGACCGCGAAGATTCGTATTCAGAGCTCGATCCCAAACCTCGGGCGTGAGCCCATCGAGATCGGCAAGAGGTATCGGGTCGTTCCAGGCTGCGTTGTTGATCAGGATGTCGAGGCGGCCGAGTGCCTCAACCGTTTGTTCGACGGCGTCGGTACACGAAGCGGGGTCAGTCTGATCCAGTTGTACGACGAAGGCTCTACGCCCTTTTTCCTCGATTTGCTGGCACAGGTCGAGAGCTTCGTCGCGGTGGCCGAGATGAGTCACGCCGACATGCACACCATGATCAGCGAGCATCCGCGCGGTCACTGCGCCAAGACCGCCACTCCCACCGGTAATCAGAGCGACGCGATCACGCAGATCCATAACGACGCCTCATGTCAACCTTCCATCAAAGTCTTCTGCCGCCCAACGATCCCGCTTCAGCTGCCCACGCAGTTTTTGGCGGTGGGTCGGGTGCATGCCTCGGGTTAGCCGCTCAGATTATGGCGGCGTGCTTTCTATGCCGCGATTGACCCGAACGTCGCAGCTCAGAATCCCACAACCCGAGAATTCATTCCTTGCGGGCGACAGGAAAGATGCGCGGGCGTTCTCGTAGCGGATCTTCGCCTTCTCGCTTTCGTCGAGGGCCAAGCGGCCAAGCGCACTCACATTCTGCTCGAGCGAATATTGCGGATAATCCGAGCCCAGCAGCACGTGATCGATCCCGACATTGCGCATCGTCCAGACGAATTCGTCCTCGATCGGCGAATCGGCGACCAGCACGACGATCGCCGAAATGTCGAAATAGATATTGTCGCCAAACAGGCCTTGGGCTGTCCGCGCCGCTTTAAGGATATTCCAGAAGCGGAAATTCATCGCGCCCAGATGCGCGAAGATGAATTTGGTTTTGGGCAGCCTTGAGCGCAAGGTTGAACAGCTTCTCGCTGTCGCCAGGCAGGATGTTCGCATTATCGATCAGCGCGATCACGCCGAGCTCGCCGGCGCGCCGGACGAGCGTCAGCACACGCGGATCGTCGGGATCGAACTTCTGGGTGTGCGGGTGGAGCTTGAGGACCTTGATGCCCTTAGCCGCGACGCGCTCCAGCTCCGCCACCGCAGCCGGGCCGTCATAGGGGTGGACGGTAGCGATCGGCATCATCTTGGGGTGCTTGGCCGCCAACGCGATGATGCCAGCGTTGCCCGCCCGAATCTGCTTCGGCCGTCCAGCGAGCGCCTGGTTCGGACCGCCGAACCACATGGCGCCGATGCCCGCCACCTCCAGCCGCCCCTCCTTCAGCTGCTCCTCATAGGCTCGCAGCGACTCCTCGCCGTTCCAGAGATGAACGTGCGAGTCGAAGAGTGGCGATTGAGCGGCTGCAGCCTGCGCGACCAGCGCCAGCGCAACGGCCAGGATCATGACGCGGCCGCCCACTAGCAGAACATCGAGGCGATTGGTCTGTGCACTGAGCCTCGGCAATGGCCATCCCGTCAGCGTGATGGCGAGTACTCGAACCAACCGACTCAGTTGGCAGCCGAGGATCATAGCGTTCTCTGAGAACTGTGTGGTGCGCTTAACGATACGCATCAGCCGCGGGCGTCTTCGCACGTCGGCTGCATGGTCTTGTTAGAGCGCGGACGCGATTGCTGATGACAGTTTGTCGCGGTTGCGCTGAACCCATGCACGACAGTCATGTGACCACTCACGAACGCCGTCCAGAGTTAGACGCCCCGCAAACGTGACTTGCGCCAAGATGATGGAAGACAGGGCGTCCGCGCCGTCCACTCCGTAGGACGAGAAGAAATCGGCCACACGTTGGCCCTGGAGATCTGGCGAGAGTTCGTCATTGCCGATGTCGATCCCGAGCCACGCCGCGTAGCCAAGGTCCTCGAGTCGTGAACCCGGATGCGCCGCATCAAAATCAATGAATGCTGTCGGCATTTCATCAACGAAGACGCAATTGCAGGGACTGGCGTCACCGTGACACAGGACTTCATATCCATTCCTCAGCGGACAATCCAGTGTTGCGTCATGAAAAGTCGAGCGGCTGCCGCCAATTGTGTGTCTGTGAAATAGCCAAGCTCTGGAGGTACGAAGCCAGGGATGAACGACAGGATTTCTCGACCCGCATCATCGATCCCCAGGAACCGCGGAGCGCCGTTGAATCCACGTCGCTCCAGATGATGCAAGAGATCGTGCGCGAGCGACCCACGCCCATTGATCGGACGACGGACTGTGTTTCCGACTCGGAGAACACCCGTCGTCGTTCGTCCTCCTGTCAAAGGGATTGCCGGGATCTGCATGCGGCCGATCCTATCTCTCCCACGGGAACTTCGCCGTCGGCGGATTGGCGTAGCGCTTCATCGCCAGCGTCAGCTTCGCGCCCGCGCCCGGCGCGAGCTGCACCGTGAGATCGCGCGCGTTGATCGCCGTGGTTCTCCCGTTCAGTTCCGCCGATTGAATCTGGTGCTCGCCGTACCCGCCGCCCTGCACGACCACCGTCCGCGAAGTCGTCGGGCTCATATTCACCAGCGTCACGACCGTGCGGTCGTCCCTCAACTCCGACACCAGCGCGCCCACATCTTCCGGCACGCCAGCCCGGCGGCGAACGGGATCGAAGTATCGCAGCCGCGCGCTCAACAGACTGCCTTCACGACCGGGAACCAGCGCACCCCACATCAGCCGCACGAGGCCACCAACCGCCGCGGGATTGAATTCCATCGCGTTGTCGGCGAGCCTAGTCTCGGGCGTCGTGGGATCCTTCTGCATCTTCGCGATGCGTCGCGGGATGTCCTCGAGATCCCGTTTCAACACCGTTTCGGGGAAACCTGGATTCCTGCCCTCCAGGTAGTCAACCCAGGCATTCCGGCCGATGCGCGGCCGATCCTCGGACTTCATCGACCAGTACCACAGCTCAAGCGCGCCGACGTTCCAGGGCGCGGCCCGCCAACCATACCAGCCACGGTCTCCGTACATCGTCGGATACTCTGTGCGTCCATCGACCGTACGGGTATGGGCGTTGACCGCGGCGATCATCGCGCGCCACGCATCGGCATACTTCTGATCGCCGGTGACGAGCAGCGCGTTGGCGAATCCGACCGTCGCCCGCGGAATCCGGTTGCGATCTTCGCGTCGGCCGGTGACCGGATTCACCGGACTGAAGCCCCAGCCGTAGGCGTTGTTCCACCACTTCCCCTCGGGCCCGCCGATGGTGCCATCGAGCGCCACGTAGCTCGGGATGACGCCGCCGTTCTGCTTCATCCGCGCCAGCCACGCGTCCATGTACTCGACGAGCCAGCGCTTGTACTTCGGCTCGTTGTCGAGGAGATACGCGTTGAGCGGCAGGGTGGTGGCGACGAGATTCAGGAAGTGATCGCCGACCACATCGGTGTATTCCTGATAGTGCGCGAGGAATTGCTCGTAGCTGTTCTCGCCATGCAGCGCGATGAACTTCGAGACGTCGAACGGGTCCCCCACCCAGTCGAGCGACGTCGCCTTCCGCAGCAGCGGGCCGCGGCTGCCATTCATCATCGACCTGATGATCTTGTGTCGCGGATCGTAGTTCGGCGCCGCGGGATCCTCTCCCATATAGAAGGCGGCATACGCGCGCGCCCGCTTCTGGTAGGCAGGCAGCGACGGCACCGACAGCGCCAGCACGTTGAACGTCCGAAGTGCTTCGCCATGGTGCATCCAGTCGGACTGCGCCGAGAAATCCTTGTAGTACATGCCCTGGCGACCGATCGGCACGTCGGTCGTCCTTGCCTCGGTGAACTGGCGAATCATGCCCTCCCACGCCCTCAGATGCAGCTGGAGGATCTCGTCGCTCGCCCCTAACGCATGCAGCTCCGGCCAGCCGGCCGTGTTCTCGAAGGCATCGTCCGGACCATCGTTGGCACCCCATCGTACGAAGTGCCGAAAGTAGCCGCGCTCGTCGTAGTACTTGGCGAAGTACGCTTTCGCCGCCGGTACGCTGTCAGCGAGAATCCGCCGCTCCAGCGTTGCCCACTCAGGGGCGGGCATGGGAGTGGCGATATCGATCGTCGTCCCTGCCGCCCCAAGGAAGGCGAAGGGCAGAAGGCAGAAAACCAAAAGCAGCGACATGCGAGGAGACAGATTCATTTCGACACCTCTACGGCCTTCTCGGCCGCCCCACAAGACGAAGGAGTCATCACCGCTCGAGGAGTGATGACGACTCTACTCTTCCTGAATACGCTCTAACTAGTCTGGGAGCAGACCGCTCACACTCCCGCAGCCTAACGATCAGGCTAAGCTGTCCCACCTCCCACTGCCCGCGATGGCGGAGATGACTGTAGCAGACTCAAGTGATGTTTCCAAAAAGAACGCGACGGTGCGGCGATCGGGTGCACTCCGCGGTTAGGCATGCCCGCGTTGTCCAGGGAGGGTTGCGATCGATGGACTTGGACGACCCGAGACCTGCTGGCTATCGGGACGTGTCACTCGTACGGTGCCTCGCGAGCTGCTCGACCACGTAGTCGAGATCGGGATAGCCGGCGCCAAAGCTTCGCGTGAACCAATTCCCACCGCGTTCGGCTACTTTCTTCCCATCCGCCATGACGTCGAACTGACCGGTCTTGCCAGGGGTAGCCACGGCTTCAACGTTGAGACGCTTTTTGATGAGGGCCACGAGACTCGTAGCCTTGGCCTTGTTGTTCTGTCACGTCGGGCAGTAAAGGATCTCGATCTTCATTCCGTCCTCCGGTTCATCGTACGTAGCCACCTAACGCCAGAACTGAGTGACGCGGGCGGCCCGGCGCATCCGCATTGGCAAGCGACATGGCCCGCCCGCGTTCGCTCCAGTGACTTGGTTAGGCCACGTCATTTCAATAGGCTCGGTGTATTTTACGCCTCATTCGCCATGCATCGTGCCCGACTATTGCTTTAGGGGGACACCATTGGACGCTGCCTCAAGAACCTCTTTGATGGCCCGCGCGACGAGTTCAGGATCGTCGTTGTGGATAGCGTGGCTGCTGGATGGGACGAGAATAAACTTTGAATTCCGCGACAGATGCGCCAAATCCCGAACTTGCTCGTCTCGCTCCTGCCTGAGTTCCTTCCACTTCTCGTCAGACGTGCCGGGCGGCTTGGGACGCTTTCCTGCGGCAAGGACGATTAGAGGACGGACGCCGAGCGGCTCCGGATTAGCTTTGCGGGTGAGATACATTTGCTGAAACTCCTCCGCCATGTAGTCGTCCTCCGCCCTGTATTCCGAGCGGGCTTTTCCTTCGCGCCGAGGCTCCGGCACGACGCGTCCGGCGGCTGCCTTTTCCCGGAGACGAACCCACCCGCCATAACGGACGCTGCCCAGCACACTGCTCTCGTGCGTTGGATCGACGAGCACGATACCAACGACATTGCTGCCATACTTCTCAGTGTAGAGGCGGACGAGAAGTCCTCCCATCGATTGCCCAACCAGCACGAACGGGCCGGGAATCTTTGCGGCCTCCAAGAGGGCATGAAGTTCAAACGTTTCCTGTCGCATCGTGCGAGGAGCTGGGCCGGCTTCGCTCCAGCCGGACCCGGCGCGGTCGTAGGCGCAAGTTCTCACTTGCAATGGCAAAAGATCTCGAACGCGCGACCAGTCCTTCGCGGATCCTCCGCCTCCCGATTCAAAAACAACGCTTAACGCCCCGTTTGTCGGACCGACGCAGTGTATGTGCATCTTATGACCGCCGATGCCTACCAGGACACCTGGAGGCGAACTGGACGGAGGCGTTTGCGCCATCAGCCGCTCAGGCCATCCAACAAGCATGGCCACGAAGAGGCTGACCACCAGAACAAAGATGCGTGTAGTTGTCATTCCTTTGGTTAACGCTGTGCAGCAGTGGTTGGCCCTGAGAAAGTGGCCTAACGCATAAGCTCACCTGCCGGGGCCGCTGGGTGAGGGGTGAGTCTCGAAACGCCTACAGGCGGCCCCGGTCAGGTGCAGCGCCTGGTTCTATGAAAGGGCATGTCAAGAACAAACTTCAACCTCGGCGGCTGGCCAATGATACTTTCATGGACAGCTTGCCCCTTCTCCGTCGGGAGTTGCCTGTGTCCCCAAGTTACCCCAGTTTTCTCTCTCCGCATTTCGCGCGGCCGCTGTGGTTCCTTTGGGGAGTCCTGGTTACTTCAGCTTCAGATTCTTGCCGCTGGTAGTCTTACCTGAAACTCTGTCGCTGCTTCGGTTCGCTTGGCTAGCCGACTGGGTGGCAGTTTGCCAACCAGGGTTCTATTGGAGGCTCGAGGCCTACAGCTATCTCCGGTCATGCGAGGGGGCATACAGTTAGGCAAGGTCCTCGGCCTGAAGGGCACCGGGACACAAGGCGCTTTGATACTCTCCCTCGACCTGTTGCATTTCCGACTCCAGTGACTTCAGACGGCGTCCCATCGGTGACTCTGAAACGGCTGCTCCCCGCGTCTCTAGGCCGCCTGCTCACTCACCTTCAAGTCATCGAATCGCTCTCCTCGCTTCCACAACGTCAACGTTACCACCGCGATCTTTCTTGCCAGCGTCAACCGAGCCATTTCCGGTCGGAGACCCTTCACCAGCAGCCGGGCATAATAGCCTTCGAATGGGGCTTGGTGGATTCCATCCATTGCGGCACTCTTAAAGACATACTTGAGCCGATGATTGAAATTCGGGTTCAAGCCGCGCGTCATCGGGGCTCGTTTGCGCTTCTCCGCCTTGCCTCCTCGAAACTGGTAGTCCGCGCTCGAACGGGTCACTACGGCGAACCCACAGTAAGCCCAAAACTGCCGCTTGGTCCGAAACCGGTGCGGACTGGCGACCTTCGCCAAAATCTGCGCAATCCGAACGGGCCCCAGCACCGGAATCTGTTTCAAGGTCGCGTAGGCCGGATGTCGCCCTGATTCTTTCAGCATCGCCTTCTTGGCTTCCCGTCTCAGTCCCCTCAGTGTGTCCAATTGGTGGTAGAGAAACACCGCTCGCTGCCGCACTCCCGGCTCGGTCAACTTCTCCAGCCATTGCTCCCGGTTCCGCTGGTAATACACATCCCGGCCCGCGCAGCCGATCGCTCGTCCCCGATAGATCGCCTTCACTCGATTCATCACCCGCGTCGTATCGCTCACCAGCGAATCGTAGCTGTGCACCAACTCCTTCAGCATCCGAACTCCTGGGGTCCCATGATAGACCGGCTTCAACTGCCCGCACCGCAGCAGCTCGGCCAGCTTATTAGCATCCACCCGGTCGGCCTTGTTCCCCACCGCCAGCAGTTTGTTCCTCCGCGGATTGCATACCATCACTTCCGCCACCAGCGGCTTGACGATCTCATACAACCAGGCTGCCTGCGTCCCTTCTTCAAAGGTCACGTGGATCGTTCCCCGCAGCCCTTTCAGAAAATCCCGGATCGCTTCGGCTTCCGTGGCCAGAATCGACTCCATCACGCTCTTACCTTGCTCATCTTGTACCGCTGCTACCGTACTTGACTGATGCACATCCAGACCAACATACTTGTGTCCCATAGGGCGTTTCCTCCTTTGTGGGTTCAGAGTCTTAAGCAACTCCAAACTACCACAGAGAAGGGGCGCCCTTTCATATTGCGTTCGGCACCTGCATGCTATTCCATGGCATCCAGATCGAAGGTCTTCCGCAGCTGCTTTTCAAACAGCGATCCCGGTAAGACCTGCCGCAGTCGCGGAAGCCAGGTCGCGTCCTTCCCAACCCTGTAACGCAATTTAGGGGATTCACTGGCGATGATCGAGAGAACGGTCTTGGCCACAAGAGCCGGTTCAGGGGCCTTTTCCTCGAGCCGGCGCATTGCTTCAAGAGCCCGCCGCCGCCAAGGGTCATAGTCCCCAAGTCGCTCTGCCGCTTCCTGCCGGTTGCTAGTCAACTTGGTCTTGATGCTCCCGGGTTCAACCAGCGAGACCCGGATGCCGAAGGACTTGACTTCACGCCAAAGGTGCTCGGTGTATGCTTCCAGCGCGAACTTGCTGGCCGAGTAGATCCCGCAAAACGGCGGACCGGGCACCAATCCCGCGAGAGAGCTGATGTTGATGATCGTTCCGCTCCGCTGCTGCCGCAGGATCGGGAGCGCCGCTTTGACGGTTCTCATCGTGCCGAAGAGGTTCGTTTCGAACAGGGCCTTGGCCTCTTCGATTGTCACCTCTTCAATGGCCCCGCCTAGCACATAACCGGCGTTGTTCACGAGAACGTCCAATCGTCCTGCTCGTGCCAGCACCGTGTCCACGCATGCCTTGACCGACTCCTCCGAACGCACGTCCAGCGGCAAGGCTTCCACGATAGGTACGTGCTCAACGGCCTGCGGCTTCCGGCTGGTCGCGAAAACCGTGAAGCCCTGTTGAGCAAGGAGCTGGGCAGTGCTCTGGCCAATACCTGACGACGATCCGGTGATTAGAACGACTTTCTGGCTCGACATGGCACCATCCAGTTTGACTACACTCGGCTTACCAGCGCCGAACGTCCGAGTTGAGCGGCCCGCCGCCACCGATGCTCGAACGAAGAAGCTACGAACCGGCGGGTCCGCTCGAACGCGGGGTTAGCCATCGAGTTTGCGTGCCGCGATAGGGATCTGTCTGGCGAAGAACGCTAAATCAGATGGATCAAGCATAGGAGCCATCGCGGTGATAGCAGATCTCAAGGGCTCAGGGGCCCGTTCGGGGTGCTTTGCAAAGAACCATGAACGCAGCACCAAGCCTTCCGGAAACTGACGGCCAGTTAGCGAATAGTGAAAGGAAACGCCGTAGACCTTGCCGCTGCAGCTTCGAGCTTGGTTGTGCTCTTGAACGTTGCGTCCATCCGGTATCGATGGCTAACGATCACGCCTCAGCCGCGCCGCTTTTTGGCGTCGGCTTCAGGCTGCGTGAGGTGTCAGAAATTGTCCTTCACCCATGCAAATGCTCGGCTCTGAGCCTTGTCGTGAACCAAGAAATAGTGTGCGCCATCCGGCCCTCTGCTGTCCCCTGAGAACATCGGACTCTGAAATGCCTCTCCGTCAGAGGGCATGGAACGTGGCCAATAGTGTGGCGGCATCCGCCAAAAATCCCGAGGCACTGCGTTGGTGCTCCTCAACCTAAGACCACTGACAACCAGCGCTACCGTCTCCGGCTTCGCATCGATGCGCCAGAGCCACTCGTGGTCAATAAAGCCGCCACGGTCGTAACGGTAAAATGCAGTGACGAGCGAGGCATTCGTGCCGAGAACGTGAACTAGATCTGGTGACAACTCTTCGGGATGTGCTGGTCTGTCAACGTAACGGGCATACACCACGCCGATGAGAGTCAAGAATGCTACGCAGGCGCTGACAATAACCCACGCAGTCGAACGTGCCGTGCGCCGCAAATGAAACCACCCCGCAATAAAGGCGACAGCAACAACACCGCCAGCCAATGTGCCCAAGAAATGAAAACGCATGAGAGCTGTGGGGAACGCTGTGCCAAATACCAACAAAACCAGCGCGGTGACGAGGCGATGTCGTGGCGCAAGCACCGAGCCTGAGAGAACGATGAGCAGCCCCATCGTAAAACCAGCCGCCGGCTCGGCCAAATCCTTCGGAAACGGGCCGAACATCAGGACGAACAAGCTGAAATAGAGCGCTGAAAAGAACGCAACCACAACAGCCGCCGCCACGAGTATCCAACGTCCAAGCTCTCTCATGGAGAATGCGTTCGTCATGGCTGTGGCTCTGACACCTAACGATTCCCGGCTAAGCTGCCCGACTTCCCACTGCGGTGGAGCCGAAGAGACCTCTTGGAGACTTTCTGCCGTTTCCAAAAAGAACGCATAGACCGGGTCAGCTTCAGCCGAAGGTTAGCGGACACGAGGGTGTTCCCGAGTGACTTACTGCGAGTCGCGAATGATCTGGTAATCGCCCGCCCGAGGCCCGGAGCGCACAATCCACCCTTGGGCGACCGTCACCGTCCAGCCCTCGCCTGTGACGTTGGCGCCGTCAATGCGAACCGGCCCCGGCAACCGTCGCGTGCCATCGTCGCCGACCAGAACGCCGTTAGTCGCGTTCAAGGTACCCCAGGCACCGCTCTGACGGTACGGCAAGACATACACCGTCCCGGCTCCAGGAATAGGCGTGGCACCAACCGCGTTAAACGTTCCGCCACCGCCTGACGGAACGACAAGCACCGGGCCATCGACGAAGCGGTTCCGCAGTTCGCGCAGACGGGCCACTCGCTGTTCGGCGCGCGTCTGCTCCGCAGCTCGGAGCTCTGCGCCACCGTACCGCGCCGATGCTTCGACCGCGTTCGCAACTGGTGTGACATCCAGGGCCGCCATCAGCATCTGCCCGAGATCGGAGTCGCTGCGCACTCTGCGCCTCCAATCCGCCGACGCGGCATCGAGAAGAATCCCGTACGCCACACCGGTTGCATAGGATTGCTGCAGGAACGTCTCTTGCCGTTCGGCCGCGGCCAGGTGCTCGATCGCACTGGCGACTGCCTCAGGGTGCGACGCGGCCGTGGCGACCGTGCCGGTGTATTGGGCGAGGCCTTCCCGGATTTCTTCGACGCGCTCGTTCTCTGCGGCATTGGCAAACTGCGAACGGCGCGCCAATCGGAAGGCGGCCGCATCGCTCACCGCGCGCTTACGGTCCTCACCAGACTGACCGAGCGCCCGCGCCAGCGCCCGCCACTCGAGCCGCAACCACACTCGCCCCTCGACTGTGTCCAAATGCGCATTCTGTCCGCCCAGCGGTGATCAACCCGAGGTCTGGCTGAATACGGTGGAAAAGCTCGTGCAACATCAACTCGCCTCGTGCGCGCGGATCCGGCAGGGACGTCGTAAAGTCCCAGATGTAAGAGGCCCAACGCGAGCCACCCCACTCGATCGGCGCATTCGCGAACCCAAGAGTTCGAGGCTGTTCCCCTGTCGGGCGAGGCTGGTTCGTGGCGAGCGTTCGCGTCCGCGCGTCGGCGAACACCATCGGCCCGCACAACGAGACGCCCCAGAGTCGCCCGCCGTCGCGTTGACAGATGGTGGCTGCCTCTTTGAAGTAGGCTTCGGCACGTTGCTGATCGACCTGGGCTGCTGCGGGATTGACCACGCACAGCGACAGGGATATCAGGCCGAACCACCACGCAGAGTTGATGATGTGTCTGCCCATAGTTCCTCCAAATAGCGCGGACCCTGCGACGGGCTGGCTAACGCAATACGGCTAAGCTGACCCGCCTCCCACTGCCGGGGATGACGGAGATGACGCCGGACGGTTAGGCCTCTGACGTCTCGACAGAACACGAGCTGCCTCCCTGCCGAGGTTAAGTTCCCGACTCCGTCGGCAACCCCGCGTTGAGCCAGCCACTGATGCCCGCTGACATTGCGTGAACGTTGGTGTACCCGAAGCCTTTCGCTCGCAGGGCGGCATTGGGTGCTTTTCTGCACATGAAATTGGAACAATAAAATACTAGAAACGAATCCTTGTCCGACGGCAGATCGTTCGACGTATAGCCGGCGACATCCAGGTGCTTTGCGCCGGGAACGTGCGCCTTGATCCAGGCTTGGTCCGGGTTCACGTCGATAACAGACACGGCCTCCTGCTGGATCAATTCATGTGGCGCTGTGGGTGAGATTGTCTTCAACCCCATTAGTCGCGCGAACATAGCTTCGTCTCCTTCGGTGTTACGGCTAAGAACAGCGCTCGGAAGGCGCGCCTAACATCTTGAGCTGAGCGGTGTCCGCCGGGCATCCGCTCGAGCGATGGGTTAGCTACGGCGTTGACTTTGAAGGTTCTCACTGCGGTTTCCAATAAGAACGCGATGGCCGGATCAGATGCAGCGGGCGGGTTAAGCCTTACCGGCGGATTGAGTCTTGTGATCCCCGCTTGGTGCGCGGTCCCCGCTCGCTATAGAAAGCAAAACCGGTGCGGGGTATTCGGCAACCCTTGAATGAGGACAACTCCTCTAGTTCCTCAAGAAACATGCGAGGAGGATCAGATGCAGGATTCCGAACGCTTTTGCGGAGAGCCTTGTCTGCACGAAGCAGCTTCATCGCTCGCAACTCGGCCTCTCTTTGACTTCTCGCTCGAACATGAACCGTTGTGTAGAAGCCGCTGCGCTTGATTCCAGGTCTTTCGTTTTCACCTTCGGCCCAGGCGAGCTGAAAATTGCATCCGTTGACAACGGCTCTGAGATACCGCCAAGTGCTTTTTCGGCTTTTCTTCCTCATTTGTCTTGATGCCGCCCAAAAGGAGGTGGCCGTGGGAACTACGACAAGCGATTTTGGTCGTGCCCGCAAAATACTACTCTTCAGACCGACCCAGTGTCGCACCCCTACGCTGGCCTCGTAGGCCCACCCCGATATCCTTGAAGACCATCGGAACACTGACACGACCACTTTGAGTTGCACGGGAAGCGTCGATATGAAGGTGGGGGTAACTGGTGTTGCCGCTATTACCCACCTCTGCGATCAACTGCCCCTCCTGCACTGAGTCACCTTCTTCAACCAGGACCGATGCCTTGCGCAGATGTGCCAGCAATATGATCTCGCCAGAGACCGATCGTATTAATACATGGTTGCCCCTCGAGTCACGGTCGTCAACTAGTCCAAGCTCGTTGTCTGGATAAGTTCTGACTGCCTTGATGACTGTCCCCGACAACGGTGCACGTACTGGTTGACCCCATGCAAGGTAGTCTTGAAGGTGTCGGCCGTCTGGCTTAAAACATTTTCCGTCTGGGCCGACTTTGGCGAGGTCGAGGGCGTACCGTTGGTTCGCGTAGGAAATGTGTGTGTTCGTCAAGACACTTGGGCCGCCTTGTCCAACGGACCAAACCCCTTCCAGCGGAAACGCGATCAGTATCCGGTCGTCTGGGAACGGCGCCAGAAACACGTGGCCCACACCAAGAAGACAGGTCAGAGTCATGAGAACGAGAAGCCCCGAAGCCACCCACGCGGTACGCGTTGGCAGGAGCTTACCCGCACGATATGCCACTAGCGATGCGACGACACCGTGTGCCGCGGCGACGGCCAGACCGAGATACACCGCGTATCGCGCGAGATTGCCGACGACAGCCCAAGGCCAGATCAGAAGGAAGAGAATTGACAGCGACGAAAGAAACAGCGACACAGCCAGCTGTTCCAGGACACTCGATCGGAATGTGCCCCTTCGCCGTTCAATTAGCGTCCCACCGCACACCATCGAGCCAATGAGCAGCGGCAAGAACGGCACCGCCTTTAGGAAGACACTTCGCATGTGTCCTCGTGGTCTCCAAGCATTATCAAGCGATTTCTCGCGCCACCCATTCTCCAGTGCCTGCAGTTCGCCCTCCAGCGCACGGTGCTCTGCCAACGTACTGAGTGTGGACGAACCAACCTTGAATGGCGCACGTGACCGCGAACGGGATGTTGCGGCAGTCGCGCTCGAGCGTGATTCGCGGGCCCCCATCGTGCTGCTCGTCGCGGACGATCACACCTCCCTCGGTTCCGCGCAGGCCGACAGTCGTTCCGTGAGTGTACGGTCGCCACACGATTGGGCCTTATAAGTGTTAGGCGCCAACGGCTTTCCAGTGTTTTGAGGTTTTCAGCTTCTTCCTGACTTCTTCAGAGGCGAAAATTCGAACGTAGCCACAACTGTGACACACGGTCGGGCAGATCTCGGCCGCTCCTTCAAAGGCCAGAAAAACGACGCTGCCTAACCCTGGGAGCAACGTCTCCCCCCCTGCACTACCCGGGTTTGGAAAGTAGTCCTTATACTGATAAATCTCATTCGAGCCGCATACTGGACAAGGTTTCATACGTACTCCCTCGTTGTCGAGGTCTCGAGTGTCGATATCGAGCGCCGCAGCCAAAGCTTTCTTCGATTGGAGCGATGCTGATGCGTACTTTTCGACGCGTTGGATAGTCCGCAGGTTCAGTCCAGACGCGATAGCCAATTCGTCTTGAGACCAAGATCGCTCCTTGCGGAGCTTGACGATCAATTCGGCGTTAACTTTCATCGACAATCTCGACCGGTTTTCAGAGACGCGAGGTATTTTTCACAGGGTGCGAAGAAAGTCAACGGCTTCCGTACGAGAGCGACGCGGCGATAGTACGACAGTCTTGCGACACGGTGGTACAAAGCCTCGCGACGCGCGATCTGTTGGCTCTAACTTGTCGGTTCATGCGGCGCGCGCCTTCGAGCGCGTCCGCTGCACCGAATGGTTATGCCGGCTGCACGACAGTCTTGGTTTATGTGTACTTGATCACTACACCCATTGCGCAGCCGGAACCACAACCCGCCGCTGGACTCATGGGCGCTGGGCTCCCGGAGGTCGTAGTCGACAACCGTGAACCCATCGTCGTCTACCCACGGCTGCTCGTGTTCACCGAGGTGTCTCTTGCAGTCCCGAACAGTACTACCGACACCAATATCTTTCGGATACCGCCACTTCCGACCGTCACAATATCTGGAAAAAGCGATCTCTTCGCCCCGGCTTAGAAAGACGATGACTAGCCCGTCATATTCCCAGGCTTCCTTCAGGTTGACCCGAACCCATCTCGCAGCTGGGTTTGTTTCTCCTGAAGCTCCTGTCGAGCTCCTAAGCTGACTTGAAACACTGCTTCGGGAGTTCCAAGTTACACCACTCTCAATGATACCGTTTTCGATGGCAGCGACGTGGATACCTTCTGCGATGACCTGGAGTCGGCTAACCCGACAGTGACGATCGGCAGCATCACAACCAGGGCAACCGCGATTCGCGGCGTTCTGCTCGGATTCTTCGACATCGGTTCGTCCGGCTAACGACACCGTTCACCTGCCGCGGCGGCTGGTGAGACGTTGAACACCGAAAATCGCAATGCCGCCGCGTGTCAGGTGCAACGGCTGGTTCGGCTGCGCTCCTCTCAGGCGAGGTCGTACCAGGCCACGGCATTTGCCAAAGCGCGAGTCTGGAAAAACTCCTCAATACCGGCGATGCGGCGTTATTTCGCGCCGAACTCTGGCCGCGCATAGGATTCCAAGAATCCGCACACCGAACACCGGAAGGTGTCCACCGGGACGCACTTTTCCTTCGGGACCTTCGCGCTCCCGAACCAGGACTTCTCCGGCGCTCCCTCAACCCAGGTGCTGACCATGCGCTTGGGCCCCTCGGATTCGAAGAGGAATCCCTGCACCATCTCGCCGTTGCACTTGGAACACCGAGTCGGTTCCGCGCTCATGTTCTAGCCTCCAAAATGGGAATGGGAAAAACCTGTCTTCCGCCGCCGAACGCCTGAATTAAGCCGACCCGCGAAGCGGGTTCAACTTGAATGAATTGTTAGGCCGCACTTGCCGCGCCATTTCAGTGCTGCCCTTAGGACTGCGGGTCGAACCCGAAGACGCGCAGTTCTTGGTCGCAGCGACAGGCCTTGGCGATGCGCGCCGCCCACGCGATGGCCTCATCGCGCGAAGGCAGTTCCAATACGGTGAAGCCGCCGTCGAGCGTGGGCGCCCAAGGATAGCCGCCCATTGCAACCGCGCCGTCAGCAGAGACGAGTATGGGCGGTACGTCTTCGTCGATTCCGCCACCGAAGACGTAAACACCGGCGGCTTTCGCCTCATCAATCACAGCGTGTGCGTCGCGGCCCACCGCTCCCCATTCGCCATCGGGCACAACCATCGCCGCGCATGGAATAACAACACCAAGTACTTGGCATTCGGTGCTCCTTCTGGGAATTGATGGCGGTCTTGAAGCCTGTGTGCCGCACTAACGCCTCCGGGTTCAGCCGCTGGCGCTTTTTGCCAGGCGGCTGGAACCCGTGTTAGGTGGCTTTTGCACTTGCAAACTTCAGTTCGCTAACTCTTGCAGGGAAGTACCTTAACAAGCTTCTTATACTCGGATTTGCAGAACTGGTCGGTAACAGGCTTGCTCGTTTTGAATAGGTTTAACGATATATCCCCGACCATCATATCGACCACTGATGATCTCCTCGGAGGTTGCCATTTGACTCGTACAACCCATTCAGCGCCAGCGTACGGTTCGGCCTTCACCACGGTTCCCTTGCTCCCCTTTGGGACGGAAGGAAAATCCGCCAAGGCCTCGACCTGACGCCCGACCTCTTGCTCGGCTTCTGAACGGATAAAGTAGGTTCTCGGCATTGTTGGCTCCGTCTTACCGTAATGTTTGAAGCACCCGCAATGTGAGATTAGCCACCGGCTGGCGTACTCGCCGTCAGGTTCATCCTGTTGTTAGCTGCTCAACCGCCTCGCTGATGGCCCGGCGCACCTCGGGCACGTCAGGGAAACAGACAGTTATCATGGTGGTCGCGACGTCCTTATGGCCACAAGAAGGTCAGGGATCGCGGATCAGCTTCCGGTGGCTGTCTGTCTCCAGTTCAGGCCCCGGCCACCCCGGCTGCGGGAACACGGCTGCGAGAAGCGACCGAGAAGACGAAGGCAGCCAAATATAGGCCCATGGCCAGCACATAGAGCGACTGAAATCCGAAGTACATCGAATTGTATTCGAGCAAGCCGCCGCAGAGGGCCCCGAGGACGTTGGCTGCCATAGCGCCGGAGACACCCCCGCCCGATCGAAGCAGGGTGGAAAAGGCGATACCTGAAAAGAATATCGGAGTCACGAGGACAGCCAGAGTTGCCAGACGGCCCTCGGTCGTGGGCGAAAAGCTGTGATTTTGCACGATGAGCCATCCGCCGACCAGACTGGCCATCAGCAGGAAATAGGGGACTACCAGGTTATTCAGCTTGAACTGCTGGACGCAGAGGTTGGCCAGAAAGGCCATGGCCAGAATCCCCGCGATGACGATTCCGATAACATGCCAGGTATTTCCAAAAGCAAGTCCCGCCTCCGTGATTCCCTTCGTTTCCACCAACATGAACCCTGCACCCAGAAAGAAGAACGCTGCCTGACCGGTCGCGGGCCTTGCGCTCACGAAATTCCCGATCAGGGAAATGGAAAGCAGCAGAATCAAGGCTAGGGCGATCAGGTACGATGTCGGATAGATGCGCCTGGGCATGTAGAAGAAGGGCCAGTCATCCGTGGAAAGGTCTGCCTGGAGCGCTGGGTTGGCGAATTCGCTGCTGATATCGGTAAGTCCGGTAGCAGCTAGCTGGGATTCTGGCACAGCAAGGTTTCCCTCGCGGTTCTGCAGGAACGCCACAAAGGATGACTCTCCCATCTTGATGCACACTGGAGGATGGCCGTCAAAAGCCTTTTCCATCATCAGGTAGAGCTTTTTGCCTATTTCATTGGTCATGACGCCGAAT
This sequence comes from uncultured Acidimicrobiia bacterium, assembly GCA_963791795.1. GTDB lineage: Bacteria > Acidobacteriota > Terriglobia > Versatilivoradales > Versatilivoraceae > VFZK01. The sequence continues at coordinate 152,206 of CAWBTP010000005.1, read as the reverse complement.
GACAGACTCAGCACACCCCCTTCGTTGAGGCGTGCGCGCGCTTCGCGCAGTCCTTCGACCGTGTAGACAAAGGAATCGATCCTGACGCTGGAGCCGTGGCTGAGCAGAGTGTGAGAATCGAGCAGACCGTACACCACCATGTCGTAGCTGGCGCGGGTCGTTCGGAGAAATGTGCGCGCGTCGTTGACGACTCGGGTGACCCGCGTGTCCCGATAGGGCCTCTCGGGGTGGTAATTACCAAGCTCCATGATCGCGGGGTCGATTTCGATGGCGTCCACGCTCTCCGCGCCATTGCGCAGGGCGGCAGCCACGTCATTTCCCGTGCCCGATCCCACGATGGCAATCCGCCCGGGAGATTGGCCACGAATCCGGTAGGGAAATTGGTAAAAATGCGCCAGTTGATTGGGCCACCCGGTGAGCTGCTCAAAACGAGATAGATCGTGGACGCGCTGGTAGAAATGACCGCCGGCTGAAACCACCATCGATCCCCACTCGTCCTGGCCTCGCTCCAGCAATTGGTAGGGAGAATAGATTTTTTCCCAGCCGGTCGAATTTGGCCACGCCAGAACCACGGCCATCGTCAAAAAGGAGGCTGTGCTGAGAGCGAGCGGTCTTCGGTCAAAGGCCAGAAAGCAGATCATGGCCCCAAAAACAACGGCAAACCAGATGATCGGGGGAGTCCAGAGGTAACTTGCCAAGAACATCAGCACCACACCCGCAAAGCTTCCCAACAGATTCAAACCGTAGGCTCGGACGCCTTCGCGCCGTTCCATCAGGCTTCCGCAAAGCTGGCCTATGGGAATGAAAGCGAGCGCGGTCAGCAAAAATGAGACGACCAGGAGAGAATAGATGGCGACCTGTTGCGAGACCATGGTGACGGTGAGGACCCCCATGTTGAGCTGTTCGGAAAATGGAATTACTCTCAAGCTGGCCGTCAGCTCCGAGGGCATCCCGTACCTGAGCCCTGTCATCAGCAGCATTTGCCAGGCCAGCAGCGGCGTAACCAGAAGCAAGGTCAGGCGGTCGCGCCGCGCCAGAGCGTAGCCCAGTCCCAGCCCTGCGAAGCACGCCAGCAAGCTGAAGTTCTTGTAGAAGGCAAAGAGCTCAAAGACGGCGCTCTGCCAGCGGATCACGGCCAGTTCCAGGAAGAGGCTCAGCGCAGCTGCAAGCACAATCGCCCCGTCCACCCAGCGGACAGGCAGCCGCTCGAGAAAGACAACCTGCTCTGCTGAGTGAAGGTCGATCTGCGATCGAAACCGCCTGAGGAGTATCGCGAAAGCGGCATTAGCGAGGAAAACAGCGGAGCCGGCCAACACGAGCTTGACCCAGAAGCCCGCGGAGCCGCTCCGGCCTTCCGCATTAAGGCGAGAGCACACGGCCGTCAATATCGGAAGCAGAGTGCTGGCCAGGAATGCAGCCTTGAGCGCGCGAAAATAGGCTCCGAGCATCACGGTTCTCCCTCGTATTTCCGGCCCAACGATTTGCGCTTCACCCGCCGCGCTTCTCAGCGGTCGGGTGAAGTGCGGGTTCATCTCATGGGCCGCTCGATCAGCTGATTTTGTTGACCAAACTCATTGCCCGATAACCTCAAGACTTGCGTGACTACGTTGAACAATTTCCAACACGTACTCTGATCGAGCGTTACCGTCGATTGGTTTGTTTCTTTCGTGACACCATCGTTCTAGTTCACCGACATCGACGGGCACTTTCATCAGTGTCATTCCCTGTGCAGCCAGTTCGCGTGTCGTGCGCTCATAGGTAGTTATCCACTCCAGGTACGTCTGCTCAAGCTTCCCTGGATTAGCAGACACTTCTCTCAAGCGCGCCCATTGCGACGGAGAATACCAAGCAACGCCGATAACGACCGGCACCACCGATGACTTTCGCGACCGTTTCTTCCTTTTGCTCATAACGCGATTTGCCCGACTTCGACGCGTCTAACGACTCCAGCGTCACCCGCCGCCGCTTTGCGGCGGTCGGGTGCACGCGGTGTTAGGCTAGAATTTGCAAGCTCTACAGTGTATTGGGTAAGGCATACTTCCCTCAACCGTCTGAGACTTACGGTGTACGGGTGGCGGTTAGCTGTTCCGTCAAAGTTGGACCATGGAAATAGAGATTGCCACGCGTGATTTGTCTGCCCTCCACAGTATACACAGAGCAGCCAGGCAAATTAACTGTCCTCCCGGTGGGCGGGATTCCACCAAAATCTCCCTTGTGGATCGCGGTGAACATCCACTCAATGACGACCTGATTGCCTTGATGGACGAGGTTCAGGATTTTATGGACATTGCCGGGAAAGCCTTTGGTAAAAGGCAACACGAAATTTTCGGTTACCGCCGCCTTACCTTCCAGCAGGGCCGGTCCACCTAGCAGGTTGATGACCACGTCATCGGAATAGTAAGAGAGGATCTTTTCCGTCACTCCCTCTTGCCAAGCAGCGAAGTACTCCTGGATAAATTCCCGAATGTCAGTTGCAAGCTTCTCTTTCATAAGCTCCTCCTTTTGTTTAGGGCTATCAAGTTAATCTACTGCTGCTGCAATTCGGTAAGCGAATGAGCCTAACGATTTCAGGTTCAGCCGCGCCAGCGTCTTTGGCCGGCGTCGGCTGGAACCTGTTTGTTAGGCCATAACCAATGCTGGCGTTGTACGAATGTAGCTCGTGGGCTGTGGAAAATACGAGCACTTCTCTGAAATTTCATTCTTAAGGGCTGACCCCACCCAGCCCGCGTTCTTCAGGGCCGCTCCCGACTGCGATTCATCTCCGTGGTCTGTCATTCCCTTGCAATCGGTGGCGTGAGAAGAAGCTGACTAAGCACTCTGCCGCGCCTCTCGGGTTCGTCTGTAGCATGCAATGAGTCGCGTTAGGCAGTTCAAAGTTCTCCGCGTGCGGCAGCCACGTCCGTACCGTTTCGTGAATCTCCCGGAAATAGGGGTTCGTATTGGCCCCCCTAAGGTTCAGCACCGGCTGGGTTATACGAGCCGCATCTTCGCGCGTGAACTGCCACGGTTGAAGGGCTGGCAGCTCACTCTGGAAGATCGTGTCTCCATCCGCCACCCACCGCTCAAAGTATCCTGGCGGCAACGTCTGGTCAAATACCGCGCGGAAGTCAGCACCACCTACCTCTTGGGCAAAAGTCTCGATCGCATCAGCCTTGTGTCCCGACCTATACATGGCTGCTGCCTTTACCACCATCTCACTGAACGCCTGCGAGTTGCCGAGAACAGAAGGCAACGCGGGTTCGAGAAGGGCAAGAGAATGCACGGCGTCAGGGGAATCTAGCGCCATCTGCAAGAGAATGACGCCGCCGCCGGACTGACCGACGCAGTGCGCTCGTTCAACGCCCAGATGTTGCATGACAGCTCTGCAGTCGGCCGCCTGTTGTGGCATACTGACCGGGGCTTTGGAACCCTTGCTGTTTCCATAGCCACGCCGATGATAGTGGATAAGACGAAACTGGTTGGCGAGGGCCGGTTCGACGAGCACTGCAGCGCATTCGTCACCCATACCGCCATGCACAAACACGACAGGCTCCCCCGATCCTCTGTCCCGGAGTTCCAGTTCCACGCCATTGATTTTGGGTCTTTGCATTGCTGGCCGGGTCATCTCTCTACCTCCTTGTGTTCTGCCAATTCACTTTTTAGAAAACCTAACGTTGCGCATGACGCGCGCGGGTCACACTGCGTCGCCGTCCATGCGCTTGTTATGTGTTACTTTTCTCAACTTTCAATTCTCTGTGCTTCTATGCAAGTCGGAAGTTTGGAAAAGTCGATTTTGTGTTTCGCAAAAATATTCTCGTAACTTCGAACTTCGATTCCTCTATGGGTCTTCCTCAAATTCCCTACAGCACTGAAGGACGTATTCTTTTCATCGCCCAAGGAGCGGTTACGACCTTGGAAGGAATCAGTGATCGCGTTCTTGGTTTTGTCGAACACTAGGGTTGTTTCTCTACATTGCGTCGACAAAATCATGTTGTCCGGTACCAAACATCTGCATTTTGTCCAAGTTGTTATACACCAACAAATGAAGGGCTTGCCCTCGTTTGAAGCTGTCTGCGCTTGCTTTCGTGCTTGCTCTATTTTCTTCCTAATATGGGAGCCAACTCTCCTCGAACCAGATTCCTCGCTGAAATTGTCGTCCTCGTCGATTTGCTTTACCTCAACTAAAATGGGCTGATCATTTATGAGCACTTCGTAATCCGGGGTTGGTTGTTCGCCTTCTGCGATTTTCTTGCACGCGATGCTGTTCAAAGCGCAGAACTCCTCAAAAATTGATTCGCCTTCTGTTTTTGCTGTCATCGCATGATGCCTCGCACGTTTGGTCATAGCTTCTACAACGCATAACGATCAGGCATCAGCCGCCCGCCGCTGCTTTTGGCGGCGGGTCGGCTGGATACCCGGGTTAGGCAGTGACGGGGGTACAGTCGCCACAGATAGGTAACAAATTAGTCGCCAGACATGGGTAACAGTTTGACACCCTTTTGGGCACCAATGGAGGTGCCCATGCTCCTTGGAGTCAGACCATGCCCAGGGATCAACGTGTTCAATTCATCGCTGATGGTTTTCGTATCTCTTGGCGAAACACCAGGCGTCGATGACCGACGTGCGACCTGTACAGTCACCAAAGACCGGCTATCCAGCGTTACGCTCCGTCGTCCGGCCCCAGCCTGGAGCGAACTCTGCACGCAAACCGCTCGCCCATACCAAACCCAGCTGAGAGGATGTGGCATCCGATCCTCGCTGAAGCTCGTCTCACCACCACCATCCCATTCTTCCAACTGTGCTCGTCACTGTGTCGCTCTCGCCCGGGGCCGTGGCGAGCGTCAGAGACGCTGGCTGCAAGAATCACTGCCTTCGCGATCCAAGCATCCGCGCTGGATCATAGGGCCTCCGCCGAACGACTCTCGGCTAAGCTGCTCAGCCTGCCACTGCTGTGGAGCCCGAGCACAACCTTGCTGTCACGCCCTTTCCACAAACAACGTCGTCGGCCTCGTCAGCTTCAGCCGCCAGTCAGCAGGCCCACCACACCAGATCCTGGCTCCCAACGATGTTTGGAGCGCTGATTTCAAGGGTCAATTCAAAACCACCCATGGCACCTATTGCTATCCGCTCACGGTCACCGATGGCTACAGTCGCTTCCTGCTGGGCTGTCAAGCACTGCGCTCTACCTCGGTCGCCGAAGCCAAACCGGTCTTCCTCCGCTTATTCCAAGAGTTCGGTTTACCACGGCGCATTCGCACCGACAACGGCGTCCCCTTTGCCACCAATACCCTGGGACGGTTATCCCAGTTGTCGGCCTGGTGGGTCCGGCTCGGAGTCCTGCCCGAGTTCATCGAGCCCGGTAAACCCCAGCAGAACGGCCGCCACGAGCGCATGCATCGCACCTTGAAAGCGGAAACCACCCGTCCGCCCGCGGCCAATCTGGCGGCTCAGCAGCGCAAGTTCAACAGGTTCCGCCAGGAGTTTAACCACCAGCGCCCCCATGAAGCCCTGGACCTGGAAACTCCGGCTCACTGCTACACCCCGTCGCTGCGACCAATGCCCAACAAAGTACCGCCGCTGGAATACCCGGATCGCTTCGAGGTGCGTTACGTCAGCGCCAACGGCGGCATCCGTTGGGAACACGACTGGGTCAATGTCTCGACCGTCTGTGCCGGCGACTATGTGGGCCTGGAAGAGATCGACGACGGTGTCTGGAATGTCTACTTCGGTCCGCTCAAGCTCGGTCGCTTCCTGGAGCGTCACCGCCGCATCGAGGATGCCTATGGTAGACTGCTACGAAGTCAATAAGTGTTACCGATGTCTCCCGACTTTTTTGTTACCTATCTCCCCGGCCGGTCACGAGTGTTGAACTCGTTGGAGGAAGGAGGCTCCTTCCAGCCAATACTCATCGCCAACCGACAACCACCCATGAGGCAGAGGAGCCAGCGCGTGCGGGTTGTGCACACCAATGTAAAGTCCGCACCCGGAGCAATGTGAGATACCCAATTCGAATAGCTGTAAATCACGGCGCTAATATGTGCGTAAGCGGCGTGACGAAAGACGTCGGTCTTAATTGGCACGATCTGTTCTCCTTTCTGCCTCTCGACCTGGTCACGGTATTCAACCGAGCGTCCAGATATGGTGTTGCTCTTGCGGTCGATTTCCAATACCAGATCTCCAAGTCCGAGGACGGAGCGGACGATTCGCGGAACCGGCAACTCGCTGAATGAATGCTGGAGCCGAATGCCCGAAATCGCGATGATCGATGCTTGGCCGTCCTTGATCAGGCCACGATCCGCGTGTTTCTTAAGCTGTGCGGCTTTGTCTTCGATGACAGATCGGAGACGCAGCACAAAGGCATCGGTAGGAACCTTGAATGCCTCTCCTGGCGTTGGAGGTCGGAGTGCATCTGGTCCCTCCCCACAGGTTGGTGCTACAGCTTCAAGCCACACCTCTGGCTGCCGAGCACGCAAGTCCGGTCCCTCGCGCGCCGGGATACGGCCAGTTCGTGGAACCAACTCGATTCCAGCACTTTTGAGGCTGTACGCCAAGTAGAGTTCCCAGAATACCGGTGCTAAGGCCTGGCTCGCACGCTCTGCAGCGTTAACGTCTACGAACTGTCCGCACTCCTGCCAGATATGCTCGATGAATCGGCGTGCGTCCACCAAGTGCGATTCGTTGGAGTCTCTGGTCCGGGTGTAGATCGGATCTCGTGCTTCCCGATGTTGGAAGAATTGATTCATTGATTACTCAGTGCGCCTAACGACTCGATCTGCCTCTGTTTCCATCGGCTGGCCCATCGCCGATCAGACTCCTCACCCCCCTGGCCGAGTGGCTGGCCCACGGTGGATGGCCAGGACCTTGCTGCTTGGCCAACCGCTAGCCCGCAGCTCCAAGGGGGTGCACCAAGCAGTGGGCGAGAGAAAAACGAAAAGGTAAACAAGTGCCGCTAGCCGGGCCGTAGCCGACCTCCACCACCCTGGCCGATTCCGCCCCTGGCTGGCCGAACCGGTCAGCCCGCCCCTCGCCAATGTCTGCGCCGTGAGCGCGCAGCCCAGCTAACCGGACTCGATTCCCCCTGCAAAGTTGCCTAGCCCGCTGCTTGGAGTCAACCCAACTCGGCGAGCGGGCAGGACATAAAGAAGAAGTGCGCTTTCCTCCACGATGACGGCATTCCAGACTGTGGGTTTCCTGCTGCCCTTCAGTTTCGAGGCCCGTCGATTAACCAGCCCGCAGCAGGTTCGGGCTGTCCTCCCGCTGGGCCTAGACCAGTCGGAGTGGCGACCGTCGATTGGCGAACTTCCTCGTCGTGAACGCAATTCGCGGAGGCGGCCCCACGCGCACAGTTTACCGCCCGGGCAAATCGATCAGGATGACATTGGAGTTTTCCTTCAGGCGGCCGAACACGATTTCTTTTCCATCAGGAGAAATATCGAAGTCGCTGATGAGAAACTCTCGGCTAAAGTTGGTGAGCTGACGTTGCTGTCCCGTTACCAGATCGATCAACCAGAAGTTCTTGTGCCAGAACTCTCCTTTGAGCACGACCAGGACTGGCCGGCCAGGCAGAAACGAAAAACGGCTAGCGCCGCGAGAAAGCGTTAGTTCCGGTATGTCGTGCGGTTTTCCGTCTGCTGTTACTGCTTTCAAAGGAAAGGTCGTACCTCCTTCTATTCCGGAATAGACCAGGAAGCGTCCATCCGGAGACCAGACGGGATTCAGGACCGGTTCTCCGGCCAGTTGAATCGGCGGTCCTCCATCCAAGGGCACCTTGAAAAGCACGGCGCCTTTGCCCTGATCGGCTGGCACCGTAAGCCACTCCCCGACCGGTGGCCAGGACGGAGCACCCCGGACAATCAGCGAAGCCGCGAGTTCGGTCACGCTGGTTCCATCCGAGTTCGCCAGATAAAGCCTGTTTCGTCCGCTTTTCTGAGCGATAAACGCGATTCTGCGGCCATCGGGTGCGATGGCCGGACCGGCAAGAACTCGCCCAAGCGACCCGCTCCACAACTCCACGGCTGTTCCGTCAGCCAGCTTCCAGATTCCGTCATCGCCGCCCTTTGAGGAGAGGTACAGCATGTAGTTCGGCCCAATCCGGGGAGAGAGGCCTCGAACTGCCGGAAGTGCAACTCGGCTGGCGCCGGACTCTTCGACTATGCTTGCCGAAATTGGAACTCGCCAAAGAGTGACGTCCGGATTCGCCACCGTTGCCACCAACCGCCGGCCATCAGGAGTCGCCGCGATGGACGTATATCGTTCGACTCCAAAGCTGATGCGGTGGGGAACGCGACGCTCAACATCGATCCCGTAAAGCCAGGGTCCCGAGCCATCGGCGTCCCTCGATGTGTAAAGCAGCGTTCGCTCATCCAGGAACGTTGGGTAGGCGACGCGCGAGTTGTGAAAAGTGATTCGCTCAGGGGATCCACCGGCTGGCCGAATGCGCCAGATGTCCATTTCATCGGGCGGAAAGCCCTGAACAAAGTAAATGAAGGCGCCGTCGGGCGACCACAAAGGAAAATGGCAATGGACTCCGCGCTCGCCCGCATAGATCTTTCCCACTTTTTCGTTGGGTCCGGTGACAAAAAAGGGATCGCCGTCCGCGCTGGTGTGATAAACCATTCGCGTCCCGTCAGGCGACCAGTCCAGCTCAGGACCATCCAAATGGGGCCGGACCGTCCCACCCATCGTAGGCACGGCCCACACAGTGCTCCTATTCGTGACGCGGACCCAGAAGGAAACGAGCGATCCGTCTGGTGAAAATCCAAGACCCCGAACCTCGGGATTTCTCATATCCGGCGACTCGCCCTTTAGTGAGATTGTTAAACCCGCCGGTGCCAATCTGACCTACCCAGACGTCAAAAGGTCCATCCCGGTCGGAGAGAAAAGCCACGAATTTTCCGTCTCGCGAGATCGCGGCGTCTCCCTCCGTTCCGGGAAAGTCCGTGAGCGGTGTGAATTGGGCGTTGGCCAGCGGGTTTCGCCACCAATAGTCCGAGCGGTCCAGATGCCAGGCGAGGAGTCCAGCGGCAACCAGCAGCCCGACCATTGGGACTAGCCACTTGAGCCGGCGCCTAGGCAACGGGGCTGTCGCTGTCAGGGCAGGGCTGCCGGAAGGCGCTGATGTCGATGACAACGCTTCCAGCGCGAAGCCGAGATCGCTCGCCGATTGAAACCGCAGCTTCGGCTTCTTTTCCAGACAGCGCCGCACAATTCTTGCGAGCACAGGAGCAATTTTCGGGTTTGCCTCGCTGAGGTCCGGTGGCTCTTCCTTCAGAATCGCATTCATGACCTCAACGGCTGAGTCACCCGAAAATGGGTGTCTGCCACTGAGCATTTCGTACAGAATCACGCCAAGCGCGAAGATGTCGGCACGGCCGTCGGTTTCCTCTCCCCGCACCTGTTCCGGCGGCATATAACCCACGGTTCCCATCACCACGCCCGGTGCCGTGCTGAGGGGGCTGAGGGGCTGCGTTTCGACGCTGCTGCCGGACAGCGGCGGCTTCAATTTCGCCAAACCGAAGTCGAGAATTTTGACGCGCCCATCGCTCGTGACGAAGATGTTCTCGGGCTTGAGATCACGATGGACAATGCCTTCGGCGTGCGTGGCCGCCAGGCCGTTCGCAATCTGCTGCGCGTATTCCAGCGCGCGGCGCTGTGGAACCGCGCCCTGCTTCAAGTGCGTGCGCAATTCTTCGCCGTCGAGCAGTTCGGTAACGATATACGGAGCTCCCGCATGCACGCCGATAGCGTAGACCGTCAAGACATTCGGATGATTGAGCCTCCCGGCCGCACGCGCTTCCTGTTCAAAGCGGCGCAGGCGGTCCACGTCCGTCGAATAGGCCATAGGAAGAACTTTGAAAGCCACCTCGCGGCCCAGCCGCGTGTCGAGCGCGCGATACACCTCCCCCATCCCACCTCTGCCCAGCAACGAAAGAATCTGATAGTGATCCACTTGCTGGCGCAGCAAGGATCGCCGCTGCTCCGCGGCGAGTACCTCCCTTGTGACCTCCTGGGCTGGACGATCCATGAAGCCCTGGCCGTGAGCCTCCGAGCCGAGCAAGGATTCAACATCTTGCTGCAGAGCTTTGTCACCGCCACAGGCTTCGACGAGGAAACGGGCCCGCTGCTCGGGCGCAAGCTCCAACGCTGCGCGATAGAGTTGTCCCACTTGTTGATACCGTTCAGGCATTGTTCAGGCCAGCCTGGCGGACGGCCTCCTTGACAGCCCGTTGGACGACAGATTCGTCCAAGTGGTGCCGACGCGTGAGGCGCGAACGCGGATCTACCGAAAGAGCGAGTGCCGGGAACAAGTATTGCCAGCCGCACTGGCGGTCAGCGGTCGGGTATTTCTCAGCCCGAGCGCCTGGCAAGTATACCCGACGATAGCCTTGACCAAGGTCTTGCTCATGGATCCGCCAGACTCGTTTCAAGTGCTCAACCAGCAAAGACTTGGCCGCAGCCGGTAGCACAGTGACGACGGTCCTGAGGCGACTCCAAATGCGCCAGCCACCTTGCCTTCGAACCCAAGCCACTTATCACCTAACCAGCTATCAATTTTCACGATCTAAATTTCATCAGGACGATATGTCAAAACGGCACCGACAACTATCGGCTCTATTGAAGTAATAAAACCAGGGTCATGTGAATACGAAACCGTTAGTTCGATGACCGTGAATTCCTGTTCAGCAGGCCTAACGATCAGGCATCAGCCGCCCGCCGCTGCTCTTGGCGGCGGGTCGGCTGCATGCAGTGTTAGTCGGCGCTGGCCACCTTTCGTTGAAGCTTGGTGGTCAGCACACCATCGAGCGAGAAGGCCCCGCCGCCCTTAATCAGCGCCACCAAGGCCAAGCCAATGGCCAGCAGGTGAAACTCGTAGCCCTCACCCTTTTGAGTCCCGTACCAGTTCATGAAGAACCCATTTGGCGCGCTGACGAGAGTCGCAGCGACAGTCATGTTGCACAGGATGCCGAAGGCGGCGACACGGGTCAGCAAGCCTAGGAACAGGGCCAGGGTACCGGGAAACTCCGCGAGCACGGCCAGGAAGGCGAGGGGTGCCGGGATCCCCATGCTACCGAAGCCCTGCATCGTAGCTTGGAACCCGCCTCCACCGAACCAGCCAAAGACTTTCTGAGCTCCATGCGGGAAGATTACGATAGCGAGGGCGAGACGGGCGATGAGGGCTGTGGGTTCGTTGGTGGTGGCGAGGAGCTTGGCGAACATTTGATGCGCGTTGGTCGTGCGAGTGGGACAGGCCCTAAGACTCGGTCGATGGGTTCAAGATAGCCGACTAACGCCCGAGTTAACCGGCGCCACCGCAAGGGCCGAGCGGAGCGAGGGCCGGAGGAGGCGTCCGGTTGAACGAGTTGTTAGACAGCCCTCACAACCGGTTTGCGACTAGAAACCGACAGGGATGCGGGGTCACGCGTGCTAGCGGCGTCCCTGCACAGCGCCTCGTGGGGCAGGAGAATGTCGCTACACACTCTTGGTTAGCCGCAGAAGCTTGCTCTGGGGATTGGCTAAGTAATTCTCGAAGAAACTGGCCCCGTATTGCTTAAGACCTTCAGCGCTAATGAACGGATCGTGCCATGCCGTAGTGAAGCCAACGTCGCCTGCAATGCCGTTGAGGAAGCCACGTTCCCAGCGTCGAAACTCAATGGTCAACTCTCGCTCCTTCTCAAATCCTCCGGGATGGAATCGCAGCAGACCACCATTGCCAGATTCCGCCACTGAAAAGGAGTAGCCAAACTTCGTCTTGGAATCCGATGGGTCGTGCTTTTCTAAATCGAACTCAGGGTTGGCAATCATCGTGACAAAATGGCCGCCATCACAGAGCGTCTCGTGAACCCTTCTCAACGCCGACTCTATTTCCGCTGCATTCTCGAGATAATGCAGCAAATGAATTGCAGTCACTATGTCGAATTGGCGTTCCAAATTGAGTGACATTACGTCGCCGACTCGGTACTCGATACCCAGTTGCTCGCGCTGTTCGATCGCTTCAGCCCGCTCGATTTGCTTCGGGGACAAATCGATCCCCATTACAGGGTTGGCCGCGCATTCGGTTCTGAATCGCCGCGTATAGAAGCCATCGCCACAAGCCAAATCCAGCAGTGACTTCCCGCGAATATCGCCCAGAGTTCGAAAGATCACCGGATCTTGGCAATGATGATGGTAGAAGGCCATCCTTGCCATTCCTTCCTCATAGCGCCCGTCACTCTGTACCTCGTCGTACTTCTGCTTGACAATATCGTGTCGTTCCGTCTGTGAGTGCTTCGTTGGCCCCTGCATGATTCAAGTCTCCCTGGTTTCCGCCAGCTGTTTTCTTGGTCTGTCTGACAACGTATCGCTGTAGGCCCGATTGCCTGCAGCCTAATACGAAACGGCTTGGGCTGTTTCCTGGCTTGAAACGACTTAGAGCCCAAGTACTTACACAGTTCTGGGTATCCAAACCCCGGGCGATTAGACGGCGCTCTGCAGCCTAACACGCCGGAGTGTTAGGCTGCAAAACCCGGTCAAAGCTTATCGGCCGGGCTTAACACGCCGCGACCGCCTCGATTCAAAACGTGAGTGTAGATCATGGTCTTTCTCTCCTTTGCCGCCGCGCACGGTGATCTGCAGGCACGTAAAATCGATATCCTTCACACGCAAACGCAAGGCCTCCAGCAGCCGCAAGCCTGCGCCGTAGAGCAACAGGGCTGCGAGTCGCGGCGTGCCACTCATTCTCCCAAGAAGAGCTCGCACTTCTTCGCGGCCGAGCACCACAGGGAGCCGTTTGGGTTTCTTCGCACGCACGACGCCATCGATCCTGTCGAGTTCCTTCTGGAGGACCACCTGATAGAGGAAGAGGATGGCAGAAAGTGCTTGGTTTTGAGTTGAAGCTGATACGTCGCGACTCACAGCGAGGTAGCTGAGAAACTGGTTGATCTCCGGCTCGCCCATTTCTGCGGGATGACGTTTGTTGTGGAAGAGGATGAACCGCCGGACCCAGCCGACGTACGCCTCTTCGGTACGCAGACTGTAGTGACGCGCCCGAATAGCCTCGCTCACTCGGTCGAGCAGTTTTGCCGGTTGAGGTTTATTCGAGGCAGCGACACCGGGCCGGCGGCGGGCAGCAGTTTGAGTCATAAACAGCAATGTCGAGGGAGCAAAAGACAGGCAAAGCCTAGCGAGGCGGAGGGGAAATGTCAATTGCGCGAAGAGGGAAGCAGTGGCGAGGGGCGAGGGGCGAGTGACGAGAGCAGTGTGGGAATACTGAGTGCTGAGTGCTGAGTGATGAGTGCTGAGTGCTGAGTGAAGGGTCCTACGTTCTGGTTGCGGGGGGGTGGCAGGGGAGAGCCAGCGAAACCACCGTCCCTTTCTCAAACTCGCTTTCGACCTTCCAGGTGAACTCCGAAGGGTAGTGAATGTTCAGCCGGTCGATGAGGTTGCGCAGGCCGTAACCACGCTCCAGCATGCTGTCGCGCGCCGACGGCGTCATGCCCATGCCGTCGTCGGAAACCTGGATATTGAGATGCCCGTTGTCCTGGAGCACAGCGATGCGAATGGTTGTCGTCCCGATCTTCAAAGCCGCGCCATGCTTGATGGCGTTTTCGATGAGGGGTTGAAGTGTGAAGCAGGGAATCTGTGCATTGTTTACCTCGATCCGTTCCTCCACCTGTAACCGTTCTCCAAAGCGGGCCTTCTCAATTTCCAGATAGTCCTGCACGAAACGCAATTCCTCCTGAAGGCTGACCACTTCACGCTCAGAAGCCTGTAATGTCTGGCGGAAAATGTTGGCCAATTTGACGGTCAGCCGCTGGGCGGCGTCGGGATTTTCGTCGATGAGCACGCCGACGGTGTTCAGGGCGTTGAAAAGAAAATGGGGGTTGATTTGCGAGATCAAGGCATCGAGGCGGGAACGCGTCGCCAGCCGGCTGATTTTTTCTTCGTTGATCTCCTTGCGACGAAGCTCTTCGTGATAGCGGCTGCTTTCAGCCTGCGATTCTGCCAGCGATTCCGCCATGCTTTCGAAGCTTCGTGCCAACACATCGACTTCGTAGTTGGGACGGTGCGGCTGGAACTTCTGCTGCAACTCGCCGGTGCGCGTGATGCCGCCCATGAAATTCACAAAGTTCATCAGCGGCCGCGTTATGGACTGACTTAGCGCGAGCCCCAGCAGCATCGCAACCAGGATCGACAGCAGTCCGATGAGAATCAGAGTGACTTTGATGCCGCCCATGATGCTCTGCATGGCACGGTCGATGGAGTTCAGAATGATGAATCCGCCTCCGGATGGACTGCCCTCGGCGATCTGCAAAGCCAGAAAAGCCTCACCTTGCAGGGTTACCTCCGTTTGAGAGTCAGCGGCCGTGTTCGTCGCGGGTTGGACCTGCGCCTTCAGCGCTCTCAGCAAGACGCCGTTCTGCTCGTGATGGAAGGTTGAAGCGATCACCTGGTCGCCGGCCACAAACACCACGTCGCTGCCCGTGTTCTGTTTGATGGTTTCCACCAAGTGCTGGCTGATCTCGTAGCCGGAACTCAGCGTTCCAATCACCAGGTCCTGCAACAGGATGGGAACAGACACGATGCGATAGGTTCGCCCTTGAAACCTCCAGATGCCAGCCGACTGCTCAAAGTCACGCGGGTTTGGGCTTAGACAGTTCTGGATGGAGGGTTGATCGGACAAATTCAAACCTGCTGGAACGGCTGGAGCGTGGACACCTTCCAGTGCCAGCACGTCTCCGCCATTGCTGGTGACCACGAGCAGGTCTGTCTTGAGAATGCCAAACAGTTTGGTCGCCTCATTCTCCACGGTGCGGCGCAATTGCTCGAGAACCGGACTGTTGCTCTGCAGTTCCGTCTGGTAAGTCTCAATAGCGGCTTTGAGCGTGGAGTTTTCCGAGGCAATGATGGAATAGGCCGCCATTTCGCGCAGGCGGTCCTGCTGGATTTGTTCCAGGGTTTGCTGCGATCGCTCCAGGTCGCGGACGAGACGGCTGCGCACCTGGGTCTTGACCACTTGATTGATGACCAAGAAGGATCCTGCCACTACTGCGATGACAAGCAGAGACGTGAACAGGATGATCTTGGTTCTGAGCTTGAGCGGCTTCATAGCACGAAATCGACCGAAGCAATTGCTCCGGGCTTAACACGGATGACTTGTTTTTGCGGCTTCAAACGCTCGTGCCAGGCCACCAGTGTGTAAGTACCCTCCGGCACCTGAGGAATCGAGAAGGCTCCATTGCTGCCGGCCTTGGAAAAATAGGGGTGATCGAACACACGGATGACCGCATTCATGTGTGAATGAATATGACAGAAGATCTTGACGATGCCGGGCCGGTCGAACTTGACCGAGCGCACCTGGTTTTTGGGGTAACGGCCGAGATCGAAGGTGCGGGCTCCCGAGAGCGAGAACACGTTATGAAAAAACGGGTCATCGTTCGGGAAGTGAACCGTGTCTCCCGTCTTAATTGCCAGGACTCGTGGGATGAACGTTTCGTTTACCTGCCGAATGGTCGGCACTTCAGCGGGCGGCCGCGCAAGCGGAAGTGCAGTGGCATTGAACTCTTCGAGATACAGAACGACATTCTCAAGCTCGTTGACTGGAGCTGTGGGTTTGGGAAGGACCGCGGGCCCGCCCCGGCGCGAATAAAAATTGATGGTCGGGCTTCTGGGTTGGATCTTACTTTCGATCCTTACCATTCCTCTGACCGTTGCGACACTGCCGTTTGCGGCCAGGGTCGCGAATGGATCGCCAATAGTGGGCTGCCAACGCCCGGAGCTCGAGAGACAGAGAGTAAGGATGCCCAGCGCAGAACCTGCGGCCAGCAGACTGCGGATACGGGGAGGGAATGCTTTCAATCGGTTTCCTTGGAGAACGCCTCGCTAGAACCAGAAGCGATGAACGGTTGCGAAACCGGGCGCAGCCTGGGACCAACAGCCCGCCCTAAGGCAAGCGCAAGAGACTTCTCGGATCGAATCGGTATACCAGTTGAATTCCCACCATGTCGTCACGAGGTTCCAGCGCGGTCACGGTGCGATTGAACTGGTAGGAACCTTTCACGAGTAGTTTCTCGGATAGATGGTATCCGAGGCCGAGCTCCAGGCTGTAACGATTGTTGTCGAATCGGGGTCGCTCGCCGTTCGTGATGCCGCTACGCAGGCGGTCAAAATAAAGTTGATTCCATCGCCCCGCCAGAAACAATCGGGGCGTCACAGTGTGCTTCAACTCAAGGAAGTAGCCGGCCGCTCCAAGCCGCTGAGAAATTCTCGGGACCTTGAAGTTAGTGAACATCAATTCGCCCTGCACCTCGAGGTGGTGCAGGGTGACCTGAACATCGGCTCCCAAGGCTCTCTGGGTAAAGTCGTGCCAAACGGTTCCTGCCGGCAGCTGCGCACTGACCGACGCATTCAGGTAGGGTCCCTCCGCAAACGAAGCTCCCAAGCGAAACCGCTGAAAGGGAGTAATCCCACCCGCCGCAACCCACTGAGGCCGCTGCCCGGACCGGGCCGGGTTCAGCGGGTTGGAGAGGGAGCTGTTCACGAGTGCGAATCGGTAGTCTGCTTTCGATCCGCTGCCGAAAGCCATCACGCCGGTGGGATATCCAAAATTGAGCAAAGGCAGCCAACCGCTTCCGGAGTCGCCACTGGTGGTATAGCCCGGCAATGGCTGCGCGCGCGCCTGCCAGCGAAGAAGATCGTAGCTGTTGGACGGCAACTGGTTCGCTCGGATGGTGGTCCGATGCGTGTACATCAATGGAAAACCGATCAAAGGATTCTGATCGGCGTAGTTCCGCGTCAGAAACTGGCCGAACGGATTTCCAAACTTGCCGGCCTGCAGATTCAAACCGGTCGGCAGTCGTGTGCTGTAGCGCAGATATCCCTGCAAAACTCCCGCGGTCATGGTCTGGCTGAGGGGCGCGTCGTGGTGGTTCAGCCCCTCGACGTGGCTCAGGCGACCTTCGTAAAACGCGAACAGGCTGGGCGTCAAACGGTAGGAAGCGAGGAGCGCGGCCTGGCCATTGAACCTGACATCGGATGCCGGGTAGGAGCCATTCGGGAGCTGGGTCCGTGTGAAGATGCCATCGGAGATAACTTGCACGCCCAGGCGATCTTCAGCCAGCGTCCATTGAGGGGCTAGCGAAACAGCCACGAAGAGTAATAAGAAGCGCACAAGTCGCATAACGTGAGTTTGTCGTACTTTAGTTCTTGTGAAATTTTGACACAGCGTACAGTGCTTGGCAACAATACAGACTCTCTTTCACGCTGGCGGTTGCCTGAACCGTTCGATCTGCTCCCAAAGCTGCGAGATGACTCAAGTCCACATTGGAATGTCAAACAGCCAACTGGGCAAAATCGGCCTGGCCCAGGAGGTGGCATCCATTCGGAGTGCTGTCCCGTCATTGACCGGTCAAACCCTTGTCACGCTGGTTCTTTTTCTGTTCCTTCTTCCTACCACGAGTGAATCAAGACCTTTTCTTTATGTCACCAACAGCACTTCGAACACTGTCAGTGTTGTTGATGCGGGGACGTTATCGGTCATCCGTGAAATCCAGGTTGGCAGGGAACCCTTTGGCCTGGCCTTCTCGCCGGACGGCCGCCGGGCCTTCGTAGCGAACGCGCAGTCCAGTGAGGTCTCGGTCATCGACGCGACCCGGCACCGGCTGATTCAGAGCATCGGAGTCCCGTCAGAGCTTCCGGTTTGGGTGGCGGTGGCCCCTGACGGAACCTACGTCTATGTAACTAACGAGCGCTCCGACGACATCACCGTTATTGCGTCGGCCAGCAACCGCGTGGTGGGGCGGATCCCCGTTGGAAAGGGGCCGGCGGGAATTGCGATTTCCCCCGACAGCCGATATGCCTATGTTGCCAACGAAGGCAGCAACAATGTCTCGCTGATTGATCTGCAGCGTGAAGTAGTGGTCAACACCATTCGGGTCGGAAGTGTGCCCCAGGGCCTGGCCCTGAGCCCCGACGGCGCTTGGGTTTATGTAGCCAATTTCGGAAGTAATTCGGTTTCGGTGATCGCGGCTGCCCGGAACGAAGTGGCCGCTGAGATCGCGGTGGGCGAAGGGCCCGTGGGATTGGCCGTGTCGTCGGATGGGCGTTTTGTCTATGCCGGAAATTTCAAAGCCGGATCGTTGTCGATCGTGGATACCGCGCTGCGCCGTGAGATTGCTACCGTGCCGACGGGCGCAGAGACTTTTGGTGTTGCCGTCAGCCAGAACGGCAGCCAGGTTTACGCCGTCAGTGGAAAGGAGCAGCAGGTTGTCGTTGTGGATGCTCAGTCAAGGCTTGTGCGGCAGAGGGCCTCTCTCGGAGGAGGGCCATTCAAACTTGCGGTGGCTCCTGAAGAACCCTTCGCTTTCCGACGGAGGCACATGTGGATGACTCTGTTTGCGGTTTCTCTGGTGGCTTTGGTGCTGGCGTGCCTTCAGAGCCAACAGCGCTCGGAGGTGAGCCTGAGATGGTGTCTGGTTGCAGTTTTTGCCTTGAGCGTGGGTCTTCGCTTCGGTGGGCTGGGCTGGGGAATTCCAATATATGACGCCGAAACCGCCAAAGAAGCACCAGGCTTGAGAGTTTCGTTCCATCCTGATGAAGACAACTTTCTATGGAATCTTACCCGGGTGCGACCGGAAAAATTGGATTTCGCTGTAAACGATTTTCACTGGGGCACACTTCAATACCACCTCATCACATTGGCGCTATTGATGGCGCAACTGCTGGAATTCGTGTCGACACCTTGGCGGGAAAGTTTTGTTGGTTTTCACCCCGTCGAATTCGCCCGAATTTTTGTGACAGGTAGGACTGTCTCGGCGGTTCTGGGAAGTTGTTCCGTCCTTGTCGCCTTCGGGATCGGGAAACGTTTGTATGGCAATCAAGCTGGCCTCATCAGCGCCCTCGTCCTGGCGCTGATGCCGCTGCATGTCGTTAAATCGCACGATCTCACTGCCGACACCACCTTGGTGTTCTTTGTGTTGGTGACTGTGTGGCGACAGCTGATCGCCAGGGAGCATCCCTCCGCGCCAAATCATCTGTGGGCCGGAGTAGCAGGCGGACTCGCAGTGGCTGCGAAGTACAGCGCAGCCTTTCTTTTGCCCGCCGCAATCCTCACGCATCTTATTGAGCCTCTCGGGGGCTGGCGCAAGAAAGCGTATTTCTATGCCGGAGTGATGCTGGGCTTTTTTCTCGGCGAGCCCTATGCATTCTTGCATCGCCAGCAATTCTGGAAGTCTGTGGAACCCTATCTTCAGTCAGGTGCGCTTCCTGAGCGGGCGGCTCCCAGCTATGCAGCGCTCGTGGGCCTGCAGGCGAAGAACCTGGCGATCTTCGGCCTGGGAATTCCGCTGACCCTGATTCTCGTGATAGCGGGATTGCGAGTGCTGGTGCCTTACCTGCGGTCGGGGAAGCGACTGGCAGTTTTTTCCGGATCTCGTTCCGGTTCTGGCGCGAACCGATGGTTTGACGCAACTCCATATACCCTCCTGTTTCTAGCTGGAGTGTCCTTCGTTTGTTCAATCCTTGTTTTGCGGCAGCCCATGCTGCGCTATACCTTGCCGGTTGCGGTGCTGTTAGTTTTTCCAGCGGCGAAGTCTCTTTGTGAGATGTCGGTTTCATCAGTCGGACGATCGTTGGCAGTGACGGCCCTCGTTGTCACGGGGGGGCTCACACTGCTGCAAGTGAAAATCTTGACGCAACCGCATCCCGTCAACCAGGCTTTCGATTGGATGGAGCGTCACCTTCCACCCGGTGCCAGCATTCAAAAAGGATGGCCGGAAATGCCGCCGCTGAATCCAGCGAAGTTTCGGATCATGAATTTCTTCGATCAGCCTCGTATGGCCGACTTTCGCGAGTACTTCGTCGATGGGGCCGGGAGAGTGCGTTTCCCTGACTATGCAATGCTCGACAACTTGCCGACGCTCGAGATCCCGGCAGTTTTCCTCGACCAACTCGAACGGAACTACAACCTCGTCGCGGAATTTCGCCAGCCACCGCGGCTTTCTACGTTTGAGCTCTACGAATGGGATCCACCGCACGACTGGAAGTACAGCCATCCGGAAATTCGCATTTATCGGAAGAAACAATGAGAGGCGGGACCTGAGGGTGCTCTGCGAGATCAGGCTGCGACCATGATCAATATCAAGCGCATCGGGCCGTGGACGCCCTTGATTAAAACCTTTTCGATGTCGGCGGTTCGACTGGGGCCGGTGATGCATGTGAGGGCGCTACCTGGAAGCTTCGTTCCATGGATTCTTTGAATTTCCAGAAACAAGTCGGCCATATTGGGGTAGATCTGTTCAGGTGTTGCCAGGACGACATGGATTGATGGCAACAGGCTGATCTGGCGGCTCGCTTGCGCCCCGGCAACCGCGACGATGGTTCCAGTATCAGCAATCAAATATTCCGCGCCGGTAACTGAAAGCTGAACTTGGGCCATTGCATTTCGCAAATGGATTCGGTCGAAGGGGTTCTCTGACTCGATGTCTTCAAGAAGAACCTTCACATCCGGCAGCCGAGCTTCCAACCCCTCCGCTACCGCCAAACCCTTGCAAATTGCATGCTGAGAAATAGCGACACTTCTTGCTGTTGAGGACTCTATGATTTGAACAAGCCATTGAAGAACTGCGGTGCCATTTTCGCAGAAATGGAATTCTCCGCTGACAAGCTCGAATTCCTTCTTGAACTTCTCTACCAACCCATCGCGGGAGCTGACAGAGGCAAACAGTTTGCCAAGATCACTAGGAGCAGCCGAGTGCCCATGGTGATGTACGGGTCGCGGTCGCACCAGGGCGCGACGAATCTTTCCAAGAATCTCAGCACGTGAAGCGGACATGAAACTCACTAATGTAACCTAACCGCGAATGAACGCGAATTGACTTTCGAGGAGATGAAGTTTGGTCCCCCTCACCCCCAACCCCTCTCCCGCGTTGGGGCGAGGGGAGCCGATACTGACGACGGTGACCGTAACTGAACATGAGGTCAAGTAGACTCCTTCATTTGCGTCCATTGGCGTGAATTCGCGGTTGAAGCGACTTCTCAAAGCCCTGCGCTCTACCGCGAATAGACGCGAATGAACGCTAAGGTGATGCGTGTCGCATCACGCGGTCTTTTTCGAAAACAATTCGTTCCCATTCCAGCTTGGGGTGTTTGAAATTCAGGATTAGTCCAAGTCTGAACCCTGAGATTTTCAAGTAGTTCAACATCTGTCCTCTCTCGTGGGGACCGATTGCATCGACCACCTTTGCTTCAACCACGATCGCTGCAAACGCAATGAGGTCCGGAACGTATTCCCCTACCTTGACGCCTTTGTAGACCACTTCGTAGTGAGGCTGCTGCAAATAAGGAACTCCCGAAACGCAAAACTCGACCACGAGGGCATTCTCGTAGGGTCTCGTGAAGGCCATGCCCGAGCGCGTTCAGCACTTCCATCGCACATCCGACGATTCGGTATGCTTCATCCTTGAAAAGCAGACTCTCATTTGCGTCCATTTGCGTGCATTAGCGGTTCAGTGCTTTTCCAGTTCCTTCCAAAGAGTCTTGAACGACTTCTCAGCCAGGGGAGGGAAGTCTCGTGTTTCTGTCCAGCCGGGTACCTTGATGGGCTGTGACTGCCGCCCGGCGAGTTTGAGGGCCCAGCGCATGGTCTTCGAACCCATACGATAGAGCATGCTGTCGGACATGCCGGCTAGATACAGCTTCATCGCGAGCCGTTCCTGCCAGGGTGTGCCCTGGCTCTCGACCACTTGTTTGCGCAGCCAGAGCAGCATGTGGTGGATATCGATCTTGACCGGGCAGATGCCGGTGCACGATCCACACAGGGATGAGGCATAGGGCAAGTCTTTCGCCACTTCGACACCTTGAAACAGCGGCGTGATGACAGCACCGATGGGCCCGGAGTAAACCGATCCATAGGCGTGGCCGCCGACGCGCTGGTAAATGGGACAGGTGTTCAGGCACGCCCCACAGCGAATGCAGAAGAGCGATTCGCGCATCTTTGGATCACTCAGGATCTCGGTCCGGCCATTGTCGAGTATTACGAGATGAAATTCCTCCGGCCCGTCAATCTCGCCGGGCCGTCGTGGTGAGCTGATGAGGGAAACGTAGCTGGTTTGCTTCTGGCCGGTGGAGCTTCTGGCGAGCAATCGCAGAAAGACCGACAGGTCGGCAAAACCCGGGATCACCTTCTCCAGGCCCATGACGGCGATATGAACTCTGGGCATTGTGGTGCTGAGGCGGGCGTTACCCTCGTTCTCGACGACGACAACCGTTCCGGTGTCGGCCAATGCAAAGTTCACACCGGAGATGCCCAGCTCTGCGTCGAGAAACTTGCTCCGCAGCAGTTTGCGCGCGACCTCGCAAAGCTCTTCAGGCACGTTGGTGTAAGGGATGCCGAGTTTTTCAGCGAACAGCTCTCCGACTTCTTCGCGTGTCTTGTGCAGCGCTGGCGCGGTGATGTGTGAAGGCCACTCGTGTGCGAGCTGAATGATGTACTCGCCGAGATCGGTTTCGACGGGCTCAAGCTGGTTTTCCTCAAGCGTGTGCGAGAGGCCAATTTCCTCAGTCGTCATGGACTTCGACTTCACAACCGTCCTGGCACGAATCCTTCGGGCGACTTCCAGAATGTAGTCAGACGCTTCTTTGCCGTCGCGGGCCCAGAAAACTTTCCCACCGTTGTCAGTAACGTTGGTTTCCAGCTTTTCCAGATAGAAGTCGAGCCGGTCGATGACCTCTTCCTTGATCGCGTGCGCACGGTCTCGCAAGGCTTCCCACTCCGGCACCTCCTGCATCACGTGAAGGCGTTTCTCCAACGCGTGCTGCGTGGCAAACCGGTAGGTCTTTCGCAGCCGCGGATTGGCAATACTGCGACGGGCATAGGTTTTGAAGAGCCGGGGAGTGAGGTTCATTGGTTAGAAGGTCGAAGTTCGAAGTACGAAGGTCGAACTGCGAACGAATGTGGGTAGATTCATCATTTCTGTAATACTCACGTAAGAGACAGCGGTCATCCAACTGCCCAAGACCCTGGATTCCCGCTTTCGCGGGAACGACGGCATCATGCCGGGCCCCAAAAAACTTCGTCAGTCGAACTTCACACTTCGAACTTCCCTTCGACTCTATAGGTTTGCACCTAACAAATCTGCCAGGTGCAGTGGCTTCGCGGTGGAACCTTTGCGGCTGAGATATCCGCCAATCTGCATCAAACAGCTCGAGTCATTCGCCACAACGTACTCGGCGCCTGTGTTCGCAATGGTGGTTGCCTTGTCTTCAGCCATGGCCGTGGAAATTTCGGGATACTTCACCGAAAAGGTCCCACCGAATCCGCAGCAGGTTTCCGACTGTTCCATTTCGATCAGTTCAAGACCGCGCACATGACGCATCAGGTCCCGAGGTGGATCCTTCACCTTGAGCTCACGCAGGAGATGACAGGCATCGTGGTAGGTAACCTTGTGCGGGAAATGGACGCCAAGATCCCTGACACCCATGACGTTCACTAGAAAATCGGAAAACTCAAAGGTCTTCGACGCAACGTCATGCAAGACTTCGTGCAGGCCCGGGTCCTGGAGAATCTCGGGATAGAACATCTTCACCATGCTGGTGCAGGAGCCCGACGGCGCGACGATATATTCGGAGCTGCGGAAAACGTTCAGGAACCTTTGGGCCAACACGATGGCTTCGGCATGGTAGCCGGAATTAAAGGCTGGCTGGCCGCAACACGTTTGTTCGGAAGGGTAGTCAACTTCGGCGCCGGCCCTTTTCAGCACTTTGTAGAGGTTGATACCGACCTGGGGAAAGAATTGATCGGTGAGGCAGGGAATGAACAGGGATACTTTCATTGAGTGGGGAGGAAGAACCTCTTCGCTTGGAGATGAGGGATCACACGGCAATCTGGACGCTACTTAATAGCACAAGATCGGAAGCGAGAGAAAGAGGTTCGGCTCTGGGTTCGGGCAGAGGAGGGTTCCTTGCCTGCGCAACCCCCCTGAAGTCCCCCCTTATCCAAGAGTGACGGTGCATTGGTAGTCTCATTTTTCAGCCCAAGCCCCAGAAGAACTGACCACGCCCCGCTCGCGTCGTGAGGGCTGGCAACTTCATTGTGCTTTGGTCGGTCGGTGCAGTGCTTCTGCCGTACAATGATGGGGTTATTTCGAAGGTACCAAGGACTATTGACTGAAACAGAAAAGAGAGGACCTCATGAATCGAATCGAGAATCAGGTGGCGATTGTGACGGGCGGAGCGAAAGGCATCGGGAAAGCCATAGCCGGCAGCCTGCTTGAGCAGCATGTGAAGGTCGTGATCTGCGCGAGAAATAAGGCGGAGGTGGACCGTTGCGTAGAGGAGTTGGCCGGCAAAGCCAAGGGTCAGATCGCAGGCACGGTTTGTGACGTCCGCAATCTGGAACAGGTGAAGAACCTGGTTGCCTTTGCGGCAGAGCGTTTCGGAGGCATTGACATACTGATCAACAACGCAGCCGTCGGCTTGTTTGCCAGCATTAGTGACATGACACCAGAACAGTGGAGCCAGGTGATCGACACGAACCTGACCGGGGTGTTTTATTGCTGCCATGCCGCCATTCCGCATCTGAAAAAACGCAGGGGCGGATACATCATTAACATCAGCAGCCTGGCCGGAAAGAATCCGTTTAAGGATGGATCGGCTTACAACGCTTCCAAGTTTGGGTTAAATGGATTCAGCGAAGCCATCATGCAAGATCTGCGGTACGACAACATCCGCGTGAGCTACGTGATGCCGGGCAGTGTCAACACTCGCTTCGGACAACATGAAGTATCCAGTGACACATCGTGGAAGCTGGCGCCTGAAGATGTCGCCCAGGTGGTTGTAGGTCTACTACAGCACGATCTGCGCTGCCTGCCAAGCGCCGTGGAGATGCGTCCATCAAGGCCAAAGAAGAATTAACGATTGAGGAGGATTTGATCATTGATGATTGATTCATTGATGGATTGTTGACAAAGGAAGTTCGTGCGCCTTTTTCAATCCCTCAATGATTCAATTCCCCTGTCAGTCTGTGTCGTACCGCTGTTCCTTCCAGGGGTCGCCGTACATGTGGTAACCGTTCCGCTCCCAGAATCCCGGGTGATCGTGATTGAGAAACTCGATGCCGCGAACCCACTTGACGCTCTTCCACGCGTAGAGCTTCGGGACCACGAGGCGCAACGGCCAGCCGTGCTCGGGCGCCAGATTCTCACCGCTGTGCTTCCAGGCAAATAGCACGTTGGGCTCTTCCAGGTCAGCCAGCGGAACGTTCGCTGTGTACCCGTGCTCGGCGTGAACTGTTACATAACGTGCTTGGGGCTGGGGCTTGGCAAGTCGAAGGACTTCGCTGAACGCGACTCCTTCCCAGAGATTGTCAAACTTGCTCCAATGGGTCACACAATGAAAATCAGCTCTGACCTGAATGCGGGGCAAGTTCGTGAATTCTGTGTAACTCAACTCGAAGGGTTCAGCCAAACCCGCAACATTGAACTTCCAGCGAGCTATGTCGAAGGACGGAATGGGCCCCTCGTGCAGCACGGGCCACTTGAGGGTTAGTGACTGCCCGGGCGGGAGGCGTTTCTGCCGTTGCATTTCCGCTTGCAGTTGTTTCCGTTCGTCGTTGTTGTCGAATAGACCCATAGCCTCGTGTTGTCCCCTACATTGATTTCCGCTAGATTTCACCTTTGAGTGCTCAATCCTGGAAACTCTCTTCGTTATTCCGCGGGCAAGGAGGAAACATGGCAGGCTGGCTGTTGAAAACTGAACCCACAGTTTATTCTTACGACGACCTCGAAAGGGATCGAAAGACCGTTTGGGATGGTGTTAGCAATAATCTGGCATTGAAACATATCCGCCAGGTCCAGAAGGGTGATCTGGCGCTGGTTTACCACACCGGCGAGGAAAAGGCCATTGTTGGCATTGCTGAAATAGCCAGTGCCGCTTATCCCGACCCAAAGCAAAGCGATCCCAAGCTCGCCGTTTTTGAGATTAAGCCGAAGCGCAAGCTGGCTCGGGCGGTTTCTTTGGCCGAAGTGAAGGCCAATGACAAGCTGAAGGATTTTGAACTCGTGCGAATGGCCCGGCTTTCGGTGATGCCTGTGAGTGACTCGGTGTGGAAGATCCTAATGACAATGGCCGGTGAGAAATAGGCCTCGGTTCGTTCCTGAGATTCAATACAGGGTTCTCGCCAGGCGTTGACGGTACTCCTCAGCCAGCTCGCTGCGTTCTCCGACCAGGCTGAAGATTGCCAGCATTGATTTCCGCGCTGCTTCGTCGCGGAAGTGCTTGTCTTTTGCAAGAATTGCGAGGAATTCCTCCAGACTTTCTTTATATTTTCCTTCGGAGGCCAGACACGAGGCCAGTCCGAATCGCGCCTCCAAGTCCTTAGGACTGGCTGCCAGTTTCTGGCGGCAGGCTGATTCGCCCCCCGCTTCCTGACAATGGTCGTGAAAGGCCAGCACTTCTTTGAGACGACTGGCAGCTTCGTATTCTGCGTCGCCCAGAGTAATCGCCTCCAGATGTTGGCGTGCTTCATCGGTCTGTTTGCCATTGATCAGAAGCCGGGCCAAAGACAGATGTGCACCCGCGTGCTTCGGTTCAAGCTCCAGGACTCTCTTAAACAGCTCACGAGCTTCGTCGGATTCTCCGGATTTGAGTTGCTCTTCAGCAGTCGCATAAAGTTCTTCCGCCTCGCTAGGGCAATGGGGCGCCAGGAATTTTCGAATTGCGGGTTCAGGATAAGCGCCGACGAACTGGTCTACAGGACGCCCATCCTTAAAAAGAATGCAATTTGGAATGCTCTGGATTCGAAACTCCATCGCCAGTTGCGGATTCTCTTCGGTATTGACCTTGGCCAGGATGAATCGCCCTTCGTATTCGGCAGCCAGGCTTTCCAGAAGCGGGCCCAGCGTCCGGCAAGGGCCACACCAGGAGGCCCAAAAGTCGACCAGCACCGGAGCTGTTTCTGAAGCTTTGAGAACTTCGCTTTGAAAAGTCTCCTGACTGACGTTTTTGACCCAGGCAGTTTCGGGGCTTGCCATGCTCCTAGTCCTCCGCAAGAAATCTGATCTGTACAGCCAGAGCTCAAATCTGACGATGAACTCTGTGAGTCCTGATTTGAATCCCACAGCTCGAAAGCGGCCCAACAACTATGTTAAGCGAAAAGGCTCCCACGAGTTAGGCTCTTCTTGAGTAGTCTGTTGAAGGGACTCGCTGACGAAGTTCTTCGCTGCTTCGCGCCCGCGCCAGTTTCTGGCGCTAGCTGGCGACACGCCTTGTAAGGGTGGGGCGGAGATGTTACGATTTGGTCGAATTCTCAATTCCTGCTGAACGAGGAGGCGCTTATGAAGCTTATGAAAATGATCTCCTGCATTGGTTTGTTGGCACTGTGTGCAGTGGTCGAGCCGACTCACGCTGCCGCGCCCACGCTTTCGTTCGACGGCAGGACCTTAAGCCTCTCGGCTGAGAATCAAACCTTCGGGCAGGTGATGGGATTGTTTCAGCGTCAGCTGGGACTGGAGATTGACATCCCTGGCGATTTGAGTGGCTTGCGGTTGCCGCTGGTGGAGGTCAGAAATCTGAGCATGCGAGAGGCGCTCTTGAAGGTGCTCGAAGGCAGCAACTATGACTACATCCTGGTTGCGGCACCAGACCAGCCGGATCGTGTTCGCAAGCTGGTTGTACCAGGAAAGTCGTCGAAAGTGTCGGCGGCTGCCACGGCGTTTCGATCGACGAACCGGCCTCTCGAGGATCCGTTTGGTGGCGGGGTTGAAACCTCCTTCGAAGACAACTCCAACGCACAGCCCGAGCCGGTTGCGGGCGGTCCAATCCTGAACCCTCCAGTCCAGAATCCTCCAGTCCAGAATCCTGCAGTCCAGAATCCTGCAGCCCAGAATCCTGCAGCCCAGAATCCTGCAGCCCAAGGCCTCATACCCGGTCAGCCGGGAGTTCAGCCTGGACTGCAGCCTGTTCCAGCCAACCCCAACCAACCCATTGGCGTGGCTCCTCAACAGGCGCAGCCGCAAGTCCTTCAGCCCTACAATCCCTTCGGGAATCAGAACAACCGGCGATCGCCGTACTAGGATAGTCGTCTGGCCGCCAGGCAATGGTCCCGGCAGAATGTCAGATGCGAGAATCCCAGCTCGGCCATCTGTGTCGCTGTTGAACAGGTGATGCGTCATGGAAGATAAAGCGGCCAGCCTCAATCGCCAGGCCTACCACCACTACCACATCCTCGAAACCTTCGAAGCCGGCATGGTCCTGCAAGGCACTGAAGTGAAGTCGATTCGTGAAGGCAAGGTCAATCTCAAAGATAGCTATGGCCTTGTGAAAAACGGAGAGATCTGGCTTTTGAACTGCCACATCAGTCCCTACAGTCACGGCAACCGGATGAATCACGATCCTCTCCGGACGAGGAAGCTGTTGTTGCATCGCAGCGAGCTGCGTAAGTTGATTGGGAAAACCACTGAAAAAGGGCTGACGCTCGTTCCGACCAAGATCTATTTTCATAATGGCCGTGCAAAATGTGAGATTGCTCTGGCGAAAGGCAAGAAGCTGTACGACAAGCGCGAAACCGAAAAGCGCAAGACGGCAGACAAAGAAGCACGTCAGGCCGTGAAGGAGCGCAGGTAGCGTGGCCGGAAGGGTTCGAGCTCAGAACGCGGCACCAGTTTGCCGGGCTTATTGAGCGGCGGGACCGGTGGGTTCTGATGAGAGACCATCCGGACGCCAGGGCGCGGTTTGAACAGTTGACGGGTCTGGACTGGGCGCAGCACAACTATGGTTTGGACGCAGGCTCCGATAGGGCACTCTGGGAGGCTGCGACTCCGGATGCTTCCTGCGTTTACAAGCTGCAAGCGCACCTCGCTGCTGTTCAAACAGCTGCTGCGCCTTGCCGATGAGAAGGAGTTTCTTACCGCAGACGATTTGCTGGAGTTGCACCGCGCGCTGCTCTCAGGCATTCACCCACAAGCTGGAAAATTTCGACAGCAGGATGCAGCACCATTGGCTGCAGGGCATGAGCCTACCGAAGCCGAACTGGTTGGACCGGTGATTGATAACGCTCTGGGTTGGTTCCAATCGGAAAGCTTCGCTCAAATGCACGAAGTCGAGAAATCAGCCCTGATGCTCATTAAGCTGCTGGACGTCCAGCCCTTTGACGACGCCAACGGGCGAACCCTTCGGCTGTTTTCAAATTTCTTCCTGCTAAAGGCAGGTTATCCGCCGGCTGTGATCCCCGCCAGCCAAGCCAGCGAGTATGCTCTAGCAGTTGAAAGAGCGCTTCGGTTTGATACTCAACCCATTATCGACCTGATTGCCGACGCCACCGACAGGAGTCTGCGGTGGTGCCTCGGCGAGCCCCCGGCCCCTCCCAAACTCAAGGTGTTGTCACATTGACATCACCTGCACCGGATTTTGTTGTTTCCCTTTTTCCAACTTTTCAGTTGAATATCGCCCGATCTATGAGGCGACACTCCAACGGTTTGCACTTCGCTCGTACCCGATGTCTCCTGGTTTGCGTGCTTTTGAGCTTGCTGGCTGCGAAGTTCTCCACGGCTCAGGATATCCTTCCGGTCTCAGATCCGGACGATTCCCAGCTTTGGACGGCCGTTCAGTTTGCCGTGCCCGTCAAGGAACATGTTGACTTGATTGTGTCTGGCACCTTGCGACTGGGCAGAGACTTCAGCCACCCTGTGTATGAGGCGGGTGGGGCGTCTGTGAGGTTTGGGCTCGGCCGGTATTTCGCCTTGTCACCGATCTATCACTTCGTTGCGACCCAGTACTATCCTGGAGTTCACACGCGCGAGAATCGGCTGTCTATCAACGGTGTGGTCAGCGTTCCTATCAAGGGGTTGGTTGTGGACAATATGCACCAATTTGAACAGCGCTTCCGCGAGCCGGGGAATTCGAATCGGTATCGCACTCGTTTGCAGGTGGAGTGGCCTTTTCGGTTTCACGATGCGGACTATCGCCTGTTCTGCTGGGAGGAGGTTGCCTACGATTGGAGTCCCCATGCCTGGACTCGCAATCGCATTGCGGTCGGCGGTGGAAAACGCCTGAGTCCAAAACTTGCGGTCGATCTTTTTTACTTGAAACAGAACGCGAGCTTTTCGCGACCGCGTGACATCAACGCAATTGGAGTTACGTTTCGAATCCAGATTGAACGGCCGATCCATCATCTGCCCTAGAACAATCCTGTGCCGTCAGCAACAGCGACTCGAACCTTTATCTGCCTCGATTTGCCCGAAGCGCTTCGCTTGCAAGTAGGGGCATTGCAAAGGAAATTAGTCGGCTTGGGCGACGAGATTCGTTGGGTGAACCCGAGGAATCTGCACCTCACGCTGAGGTTCCTGGGTGAAATCTCACGCTCTCAGGTCGAGACGGTTTGCCTGGCCGTACGTTGCGCTGCTTCTCGTGTGGAGGCATTCCCGATCCATCTTTCCGGGACAGGTTGTTTCCCATCTCCGCGCCGACCCAGAGCATTTTGGATTGGAGTGTCCGATGCGTCGAACTTGATTCGCCTGTTTGAGACTATCGAAGCGGAGTTGGTCTCCGCTGGTTTTCCAAGGGAGGCGCGGCCTTTTTCGCCGCACTTGACCCTGGGACGAGTCCGGGTTGATCGGTCCAGCTCCACGCTGGGAGAGGCGCTGGGTGCGGCAGAATTTGACGCACCGCCATTCCTGGTTGGAGAGGTAGTGGTGATGAGAAGCGATCTGAGCAGCTCAGGAGCTGTTTACACGCCGATTGCCAGGCTGAGCCTGCGGAAACGGACTAGCGCGCTCCCCTCCTGAAATCAGGAGGGGCACGCGCTGGCCAAGCCAGCGCCGGGGTGGTGCGGTGCTCGGTCCCCGTGCTGTGGCGTTTCCCAGCCTCTGGCCAACCCCATCAGGAATAGATTCCCGGTGCTTCGTGCCCAAGCTTTGCGACGTACTCGGTGTATGAGCCGGGATAAACGATGTGAGTGCGATCGACACCGCTTTCGCCTCCCAGTTCCAGAACCCGCGAGCTGAGACCGCGAAGAAACATTCGGTCGTGGGACACGAAGATCATGGTGCCTTCGAAGTCCTTAAGCGCTTCGACCAGCATCTCTTTGGTGGCGAGGTCCAGGTGGTTGGTGGGTTCGTCCAGCACGAGAAAGTTCGGCGGGTTGTAGAGCATGCGGGCCATGGCCAGCCGGGATTTCTCGCCGCCTGACAGGGCCCGAATACGCTTGTCGACATCGTCTCCCGAGAACTGAAAAGCTCCCGCCAATGAACGGAGCGCTCCCAGGCCATCCTGGGGGAAGTCTTTCTGCAGCTGTTCGATCAGCGTCAGATCCGGATCCAGCAGATCCAGGGACTGCTGTGCAAAGTATCCCAGGTTGAGGCTGGCGCCCAAGGCGCACCCTCCCGGCATCGGGTTCGGTAGCCCCGGCGATCATCTTCAGCAGTGTGGTTTTGCCCGCGCCGTTCTTTCCCATGACGGACCAGCGTTCTCCCCGCCGAATTGCCAGATTGAAGCTGTCATAGATCACTCGCGAGCCGTAGCTCTTGCACAGACCCTCAATCACCGCGACCTGGTCTCCGGAGCGAGGCGGAACCCGGAATGTGAATCTGACCACCTGTCTCTTCTTGGGTAGTTCGACCTTGTCGATCTTGTCCAGTGCCTTGATGCGGCTTTGCACCTGGGCGGCCTTGGCCGCGTGTGTCCTGAAGCGGTCGATAAAACGTTGTTCCTTGGCGAGCATCGCCTGCTGTCGAGCGAAGGCGGCCTGCTGGTTGGTTTCGCGAATGGCGCGTTCACGCTCGTAGAAATCGTAGTTGCCGGAGTAGGTAATGATTTCGCCAGAATCGATCTCGGCGATCTTCGTGACGACGCGGTTCATGAATTCCCGGTCATGCGAGGTCATGAGCAGGGAACCTGGGAAGGATTTGAGAAACTGCTCGAGCCAGATGATCGATTCGAGATCCAGGTGGTTCGTCGGCTCGTCCATCAACAACACGTCCGGACGACCCAGCAGCACTCGTGCCAGCGCAACGCGCATCTTCCATCCGCCTGAGAGCGCACCGACGTCGCCATCAATCTGATCATCCTTGAAGCCAAGTCCGTGCAATACCTCGCGGGCCTGCGCTTCAAGCGCATAGCCACCCAGATGCTCGTACTCTTCCTGGACTTCGCCGAAGCGCTCGAGGATCCGATCCATGGCATCGGCTTGCTCCGGGTCCTCCATCGATCGATGGAGAGCCTCAAGCTCGTGGTGGAGATCACCGACTCGTCCGCTGCCCGCGATGGCTTCATCGAGAACTGAACGGCCTTTCATCTCCTCGACGTCTTGACGGAAATATCCAATGCTCAGTCTTTTCGGAACGGAAATCTCACCTTCGTCGGCGGTCTCCTCCCCTACGACCATTCGGAACAACGTGGTTTTACCGGCGCCGTTGGGGCCAACCAAGCCGACCTTCTCGCCAGGATTCAACTGAAACGAGGCATCTACGAAGATCAACTGCTTTCCGTACTGTTTGTTGATGTTTGAGAAAGAGATCATAGAAGAGCCGAAGGTATCAGAACTCGCGAGTTGTCGGAACACTTGCCGGAGCGACGATGCAATTCCCCCTTAGTCAAAGGGGGCGGCGACGTGGCGACACAGTCGCTACGCCGCCCTGGGGGTTGTCTTGCAAATTGCCGAAAGCTTCACTACTTCGCGTCGGGTCTTGCGATACAACCCCCTGCGCCTTCGGCGTTCCCCTTTGTTAAGGGGGAATACCTTTCGCGCGACTACGCGAGTACAGCCGTTGTTGTTCACGTTGAAACGCAGAGCTGTGCTGGCTACTTCGTGCTACGCGGAGTCGCGCGGTACACAATCTTGCCGCCAACAATCGTGTACAGAACGCTGGCCCGAGGGATCTGGAACGGTGGGATCGCGAAGATATCCCGGTCAAGCACAACGACGTCTGCCAATTTGCCCGTTTCGAGGCTGCCCTTTCTCGACTCGTCAAACGAGGCATAGGCATTGTTGATGGTGTAACTCTTCATCGCTTCCTCAACCGAGATCTTCTCTTCCGGCACCCAGCCATGGGGATTGCGATCATCGAGCGTGCGGCGCGTCACCGCCGCATAGACTCCCAGCAACGGGTTGATCGGAGCTACCGTCCAGTCGGAGCCAAACGTCAGTCGCGCGCCCTGGTCGAGCAATGACCGGAACGCATACGTAGTCTTGATCCGCTCCGGCCCGATTCGTTTCTCTGCCCAGCGGCCGTCGTCAATACAGTGATAGGGCTGCATGGAGGGAATGACGCCGAGTTTCGCGAAACGCGAGATGTCTTCCGGCCGCAGGTGTTGGGCGTGCTCGATGCGAAAGCGCCGGTCACGCGGACCATTGGCCTTGGCCACGGATGCGAACAAGTCGAGAAGCATGTGGTTGGCGCGATCGCCAATGGCGTGAATGGAGAGCTGCAGTCCTGCTTTGTCTGCGGCCAGCATCCGTTGAAGCATCTTGCTCTCGGGTATGGCTTCACCGGACAACAGGCCCGAAGTCTTGGGGTCATCGCGATAGGGTTCAAAGAAGTAGGCCGTGGTGGATCCCAGCGATCCATCCATGAACGCCTTGAATCCTCCCAGTCGCAACCAATCATCCCCGGAGCTGTGCTTGCGAACCCAGTCGGCTTGCTTATCCCACGCGGACAGCGGAGTGCGTGCGGTGATGCGAACGGTGAGCATGCCTCGGGCCTGTGCGCGGCGAAAGGCCTCGAAGGCGCTCCAGGAAGTGATGTCCTGCACAGACGTCACTCCAAATCGCGCGGCCTCTTTCATGGCTGCCCGAAGGGCTTCGTCTTCCTCTTGTGGCGTGGCAGAAGGAATGTGGCGGGAGACCAGAGCTTGTGCCGAGTCTTTTAAGATGCCGGTGGGCTCGCCCGTCTCGGGATCGCGAACGATCAGGCCGCCGTCGGGATTGGGAGTTGACTTCGTGATTCCAGCCAAACGCAGAGCCAGACTGTTGGCAAGGCCCATGTGTCCATCCAGGCGGTTGACAAACACAGGGTTCTTGGACGTGACCGCATCGATCAGTTCTTTGGTTGGGAGCTTGGCCCCGGGCCAGGCTTCGTGATCCCAACGCCCACCCGTAATCCACTGCCCGGCTGCCTGCGTTTCAGCGCGCTGCCGAAGACGCTCGGCAAAGTCCCTCTCGTTGAGTGCGGGCCGCAGGTCCACGCTCCTGAGCTGGAAGCCTCCATCCAAAAAGTGTGTGTGATTGTCGATAAATCCTGGAACCACCAGCCTTCCTGGCAGTTCCAATAAAATCGTCTTCTCGCCTCGCCACTTGAGGACCTCAGCTTCGCTTCCAACCGCTGCAATGCGATCTGCTTTGATAGCGATCGCTTCGACCGAAGGCAGAGCGGCAGAGGCAGTCCAGAACTTCGCCTTGGTCAGGATGAGGTCAGCCTGACCCTGGGCAAACAGAGGAAAGCTACAAAAACAAAGCCACAGGAAACCTAGGAACAGCCGCATGACAGCTCCCATCAGGGAAAACCACCAAGATCATCGAGCAACGAGGGGGAGTATAGCCTAAGAACGTGGGAACCGGCCTCTGGACGGCGATGATCGAACTAGTGGGGCTGCGCAGCGCGATCGGCTTCCCACTAAAGAGACATAGGCATGTTGTCGAGATCGCCGTCCGGAGGCCGGCTCCCACGTTCAAGATGCTGCGCCTCTCCATTGCTCTCCTCCGGAGCGGGCATTTCAGCCGTCGGCGCTGTGCTATACTTTTGCTTCATCGGTCTGAGGTTTCTTCGCTCTAGCCATGTCTCGAATTGCATTGTTGTTGGTTATTTTGTCTGCCTTGCTGCTGTCCGCCTGTGCCCGCCACTACAGGGTTCAGGGGCTCGTACTTGATGTCAATCGCAATGACAATATGATGGTTGTTTCGCATCGTGCCGTTCCTGGCTACATGGACGCCATGACGATGCCGTTTCGGGTGCGCAGGGCATCGGAGCTGGACTCGCTGAAGCGGGGAGACCAGGTGGAGTTTCAGCTGGTGGTGAAGAGACGAACTTCACTCGCCGAAAAGGTGCGGGCCGGAACGAGCGCCGAAGTAGCCAATGCCCGGCGTGGCGAAGCGCGCTTGCCGCTTCCCACTCCTGCGGAGAAACTGGCATTGGGCGAGCCGGTGCCGGATTTTCATTTGGTGAACCAATCTGCCCGGCCGGTTCGTTTGTCAGATTTTGCCGGTCGGATCATTGCAGTGAACTTCATCTACACGCGCTGCCCGCTGCCCGAAGTCTGTCCGCGATTGTCGGCCAATTTCGCGCATCTGCAGAAGCGATTCCGCGAGCGAATGGAACGGGATCTTGTTCTTCTATCCGTCACGTTGGACTCTCAGCACGACACGCTGTCTGTATTGGCAGACTATGCGAAACGGTGGGGTGCGCGAAGCGGATGGCATTTTCTTACGGGAGTCCCGATGGACATCCAGCGTCTCGCGAGCCAATTGGGTCTGGTCTACTGGCCTGAAGACGGTCTGTTGACGCACACGTCTCAAACCGGGATCATCAGCCGTGATGGACGGCTGTCGGCACTGATTGAAGGCTCATCTTATGAAGAGGATCAACTGGGCGATCTTATTGCCCGGCAATTGGAGGTCAGTCATGATTCGAACCGCCACACTCTGGATGCTGCTCGTTAGCGCTGCCTTGGCGCAGACGAAGACCGGCGATCTTTGTTCGCCACCTCCGGGCAGCGTGCCGCCGTCACTGCCGGCCAAACTGATGTCTGGGCAGGGAAGCGAGCACATTCGGTTTCCGATCACGACTTCGAATCCCAAAGCCCAGGAATTTTTCACCCAGGGCGTTGCGCAGATGCACTCGTTTTGGGCGACTGAGGCGGAACGCTCGTTCCTGCAAGCAGCTGCCCTCGATCCCGAAGCGCCCATGCCGCACTGGGGCATCGCCATGGTGGCGCACGGTGAGTTTCGCCCGCGCTTTCAGCTCGAAGGCGATGGACCCTCGAAGCGACGAAAATCGTATGAAGGTGCTGCCAAGCGCGCGTTTGACGCCGCCCGGAAGGGCCGCGAGCTAAGTGCTGTTCCCGGCAAGGCGACACCGCTTGAAAAGCTCTATATC
Organism: uncultured Acidimicrobiia bacterium; assembly: GCA_963791795.1. Taxonomy (GTDB): domain Bacteria; phylum Acidobacteriota; class Terriglobia; order Versatilivoradales; family Versatilivoraceae; genus VFZK01. Next base: position 116,171 of record CAWBTP010000005.1, on the reverse strand, counting down.
GAGGCGGCAGCCGCGCGGTTGGATCTTGCGAGCAAAGATCCCAACGCCGGTTACATCAAAGGGCTGCGGGCCATCCTGGCTCAGTATCCGGGCGAAGTCGAAGCGAAAACCTATCTAACGCTGCATCTCATGCGGGGATTCGAAACACCGGTCAAGACGCCCCGTGAGGGCAGCATGGAAGCCGCTGCCCTGCTCCGCGAGTTGGTGAAGGATGTTCCAGATCATCCGGGAGCGCATCATTATGTGATTCATGGATTCGAGGGTTCCACCTTCGCCAAAGACGCCTGGCCGAGCTGTGTGCGCTATGCGGAGCTGGTTCCCAACATCCCCCACGCGCTGCACATGCCCGGACACATCTACGCGCAGACAGGCAAGTGGGCGGAAGCCGCGAAGTCCTTTGAAGACGCAGCTGCAAACGAAATGGGATACATCAAAGCCGACGCCCTCTATGGCAGAGGACATCACGGGCACAATGTGCATTTCCTCGTTTCCACTTACTCCTACCAGGAGCGCTACGAGAAAGCTGTTGAGGCCGCGCGGGGTTTGATGGAGTTCAAAGAGAATCCGCGTGAAGCTGCAGACGTGGACAACTCGCGCACGACGTTCCGCCAGGGCTGGGTCTCGCTGATGAAAGCTATGGTGCAGAACGAGAAATGGGACGAGATCCTGGATGGCAAATCGCTGCCGGTCTATGACAAGCCGCGCGAGAACGCCTGGCGGGCCTGGGCGTTGGGACTGGCGCATTCTGCCAAAGGCGATCCCAAAGCCGCCGCTCAGCAGTTGAAGGCCATGGAAGCTGCACTAAAGCAACTGAAAACGAAAACCAAGAAATCGACTCCAGACTATTTCAAAATTGCGCAAGAAGAACTCAAGGGCCATGTCGCATTGGCATCCAAGAATGCCGAACGCGGGCTGAAGATTCTGCAGTCGGCCACCCGCAAGGAACGCTCGTTACGCTACAGCGAACCCACGAGCTATCCGCGGCCGGTGGCTGAAGTCTTGGCCCAGGCCGCGCTGCGGAACGGAAAGCTGGAACTCGCGAAAGCCTCTTTTCAACAGGCGTTGGAACAGAACCCTGCCAGCCCCCGCGCTGAACGCGGGCTTGCCGAAACCATCAGCCGGATAGAAAAGGGAGTGCTGAAAGCGGGGTTGTGAGAAGTCGAATCGAATAAGTCGAATCGTTGCTTGCGGAATCTGAGACTTCCCGGCCGGGGTAATAGCCCGTTCAACGCTGGTTTCCTATGTCGACCGGAAAGAACATTGTTCCCTGGGTTTGCCATGTCTGTGGCTGCTCAGTTCGATGATCCCGAGCGGTGGCATCTGTAGCGGCTGTGGAAAACCTGCCTGCCTAATACACCTCAGCACGTGAGACCGAGAGGTTTGTTGATTCGTGCCAGCAGGTCTCTCTCATGTACGCATTGCAAGCCGAGTCAACATCGTCAAAACATCAAGGAGATGGAATGAATCGCTTAACTAATCGCATTGTCGGGAATCATCACCCTGTCGGTCGCTTACCAATATATTTACGGCCGAGCCACAGTCATCCGGGACGCTGGCGCCGGCGCAGATCATGGAGGCCTTCAAGAAGGTGAGCACCGGCAACCTGGCGGATGCCGTGGAGGAAGCCACCGGCAACCCTGGCTTCATGAACTACGACATGAAGCCGATCTTCAAAACGAAAATTGTGGGCCCGGCGAGCACTGCGGTGCTGCGCCGGATTTTGAAGACGGATGCTCGAACCTATCCAAATCAAGCCCTGCAGATCTTGGATGAAGCTCCGTCTGGAAACATTCTGGTCTATGTGCTGGAAGATGGACTCAACATCGCAGGCATGGGCAATCTTATGGCGACGACGGCCAAAGTGCGCGGATTGGCTGGCGCTGTGATTGACGGCGGCGTGCGGGATGTGGAAGAACTGACGCAGATTGGGTTTCCGGTTTACAGCCGCAGCATCACTCCCGCGACTGCAGTCGGCCGTCTGGTCAGCGTGTCGAAGAACGAGCCGGTGACCTGCGCGGGGGTTCGAGTGCGCCCTGGGGACTACATCATGGGCGATTGGGATGGGGTTGTGGTCGTACCCGTAGAAGCAGCCGCGAAAGTCGTTGAGCTGATCCGTCAGTATGATGATAAGGAAAGCAAAATGGTCCCGATCATCAAAGAAACCAAGTCGATGCTTAAGGCTATGGAGAAGTACAACCGGTACTAGGTGGCAATGAAAGCGCCAGCAAGGGTCAAGGCAGGTGACGAGTGACAAGAGCAGCTTGAGGCTTTGGGAACCCCACCCCGCCTACCCGGATCTGCCCTGACTCCCCTCACCTCCTTACCTGTATCCCATTTCCGACTCTCCTCAGAATTCATCCAGTAGTGTAGTGGCGAACTGACACCGACAAACCAGGAACCGCTGTTCATAATCTCGGTGTAGAATGAAAGCGACCTCACGCGATAGAAACTTACCATGCAGCGAAGAACTTTCCTGACGACATCAATGTCCGGACTTGGCGCGTGGCTTGCCGCAGGCAGCCCTGTCTCTGGCACAGACGACCAAGAAGATTCAGATCCGTGGCGCCTATGGTTCGCCCAAGACTTTCTGGGAGAAGGGCAAGCGGCTGAACGACTATGGAATCAACGCGCTCTTCGTCCATTCGGGTTCCATTGATGAAGCGTTGGTTCGTCGGGCTCGAGACGAAGGGGCCAAAGTGTTTGCGGAGTTTGCGACGTTCAACGGCAATGGATGGCTGACGCGTCGCGTCGGCGAACAGGAGCAGCGCATTGAAGAACACGCCGACGCCTGGCCGATTGACGCCAATGGTCAGCCCTCGCCGCGCCAGACTTGGTTTCTGGGTGTCTGTCCTACCAATGAAACGTTCGTTCAAGCGAAGCTGGAGGCTCTGAAGCAGCTTGTCACGACTCACCGACTGGACGGGGTCTGGCTGGACTATATGCACTGGCACGCGCAATTTGAAGATCCCACGCCGCTGCTGCCTGAAACCTGCTTCAATGAAAGCTGTGTGAAGGCGTTCCAGGAACGGGCGCAGGTCCAGGTGAAAGGCTCGAAACCGGAGGAGTGGGCGCGCGACATCCTAGCGTCGGCACGAAGTCTCATGGAGAAGCTGGCGCACCGCCGTGCTGACAGACTTTGCGCGGCGCTGTCGTGAAGTGATCTGGCAGCATGCTCCGCAGCTGATGCTGGGAAACTACCAATGCGCCTGGCGTGACGATGAGTATGGCGGAGCCCGCCGCCGAATCCTGGGCCTGGACGTTGAACGGCTAGCCGACGTTTTCGACGTTCTGAGTCCAATGGTGTACCACGCCCGCTCGGGTCATTCCCTTCGCTGGGTTGAGGAAAACGTGAAATGGCTTTCAAAAACTCTCAAATTGAAGGGTGCGCCTAACGAGAAACCAAAGATCTGGCCCATTGTTCAGGCTTGGAGCGACCCCAACGGAAACAAGGTCAGTCCTGAGGAGTTTGAGAAGGCGCTGCGCTTTGGAATTGCCGGCGGCGCGACCGGGGTGATGATGTTTACTCTCGGCGCAGTCGCCGAAGATGAGGCCAAGTTGGAGGTTTTGAAGAAGGTCTATGTGCAGATGAACACCGGTTGAAGTTTTCCGCAGCCTGTGGCTGGATTCCGGCTTTCGCCGGAATGACGAGTTAAGGCTGGGACGATTGCGGCGTCGGAGGGTCAGCACCTCCGACGGGAGTGGCCCGGAACAACCTGCTGAGTCTCACACGCATCTGGAAACATTCATGCGACTGAAGCAGTTACTCATCATCGGATTCATGCTGGTAATCAGCGCTATAGCTCTGCGGCCCTTGGCCCAGGAAGACAAATCCAAAGCTCCTAAGCAGGAAGAACCCTACACGCTGCAGGTCGATGTTGACCTGGTCAACCTGGCGGTTGCCGTTGCTGGACCCTCGGGCAACTTCCTCACGGACTTGAAAAAAGAGAACTTCACGTTTACGAAGACAAGCGTCGAGCAGAAGATTACCAATTTTGCGGCGGTAGATGCGCCCTTCGCTGTGGCCCTCGTGCTCGACACGAGCAGCAGCACAGAAGGCAAACTGGCGCGCATTCAGGACGAGGCCATTCGCTTTGTGGAACAGATTCATCCGGATGACGAGGTCATGGTCATTTCCTTTGACGATGAAGTTCATTTGGAAACCGATTTTACGAGCAACCGGCGCGCCATCGAACGGGCCATCAAGCGGACACGTACGGGCCAGAGCACCCAGCTCTACGAAGCGGTTTACCTTGCGCTCGAAGAAAAGCTCAAGAAGAAGAGAGAACGCAAAGCGATGGTGTTGTTCACGGACGGAGTCGATACGTCCAGTCCCACGGCCTCAGCCAAAGAAACGATCGAAACGGCCAAGGAAATGGATGCCTTGATCTTCCCTATTTTCTTCGATACCAGCCGCGATATGCGCCGGTTGTCCCGCGGCGGCCCTTTCCCAGGGGGTAGTGGCAATCCGCGATTCCCGGTTCCAGGTCGTGTGCCAGTCGATCCCCGAAGCCCCCGACAACGCGATGACGACGAACAGCGCATGCAGATGGAAATCCAGAGAGGTAGAGGCTACCTGCACGACCTGGCAGAAGCCACCGGCGGAACACTCTACGCCGCGGATGGCTTGGACTCACTAGGGGGCGCGTTTGGCAAGATAGCGACGGAACTGCGTAGCCTCTATAACCTGGGCTACATTTCCACGAACCAAAAGAAGGATGGGAAGTTCAGGAAGCTGGCGGTGAAAGTGGACCGGCCAGACGCGGTCGTTAAATCCAAGAAGGGTTACTACAGCCGGAAGAAGTAGGGAGAATGGTTACTCAGTGCCCCACAGCGCCCTCATCCAGACGATTGGCTAGAACTTCCAATAGGAACCAAGAGTTTTTCGGGATTTCTCCAGAACAGTCTCAAAGGTGATGTCCGGCTTCCAGGGTCCCGGCTGTTTTCTCTGACCAGTCAAAACATCCAGACTCTGGAGCGCGCTTTCCTGCAATCCCTTCAAGTGGTACCCCCCTTCGAGCAGAAAAACCACTTTGCCGCCGCACAGCTTTTCGGCCAGCCTAACCAGCGTCTGGCTGATTGCTCCAAAGCCGCGTGGAGTCACTTCCATGCCCGCCAGCGGATCATCAACGTGGGCGTCGTAACCCGCTGACACCAGCAGGAAGTCCGGACGGTAGGATTCCGCGATCGGAGCCACTGCTTTCTCAAGGATCAGATTGTAAGTTGCATCTCCCGTTCTGGCTGGAAGCGGAAAGTTTGCGGTAAACCCTGCACCTGTCCCGCTGCCGATCTCTGGAAAGTCACCCGTCCCGGGATAGAGCGGAAACTGGTGAGTCGAGACATAGAGCACATCACTGCGCTGGTAGAAGGCCTTTTGAGTGCCATTACCGTGATGGACATCGAAGTCCACGACCAGCACTTTCGACAGTTTGTACTTCTGAAGAGCGTACGCGGCGCCGATCGCGGCATTGCTGAAAAGGCAAAACCCCATCGCACGGTTGGGTTCAGAATGGTGTCCTGGCGGGCGCACGAATGCGAATCCATTGCCGATCTCCCCGCCAAACACGGCATCGATGAGAGCCAGCACGCTGCCGACGGCATAACGTGCCACGTCGTAACTCATGGCGCTAGCCACCGTATCCGGATCGAGTTGAGTGGACGATTTGCCAGCCGTTGCCTGTATGCCGCGAATGTAGGATGGTGGATGAATGAGCTGGAGTTCTGACTCCAACGCCAGCCTGGGTTTCAGTTGAACCAGCTTATCGCGGTGCGGATAGGCCCGGAGTCCTTCTTTGATGGAAATCAAACGCTCCCTGCGTTCCGGGTGAAAGGTACCGGTGTCGTGCTGAAGGAAAAGATCGTCCTGGATGATGCCCGTTTTCATCGTAGGTTAGAGGTTGCAGGCTACAGGGGACAGAGTGTTGCGCGTTTCCTGTAACCTGTCCCAAATAACCTGCAACCTATCGGCTCTCCTGAATCCAGCCACCGCCAACGACGACCTCATCGTTGTAGAACACCACGGCTTGACCCGGGGTGATGGCGCGCTGTGGTGCGTCGAAACGGACTTCCACGTTGCCATGTTCGGTGTTGCTCACCGTCGCGTCAGCGGCCTCATGACGGTTGCGGATCTGGGCCTTCACACGGATCGGTTCCGTCAGAGTCTCAATGGAAATCCAATTGATCTTGCCGGCGATGAGCGACCGCTTCATCAGCTTATCCGATCCGCCCACGACCACACGATTGGTAGCCGCATCGGTTTGAATCACGTAAAGCGGTTCACCGACAGCGACACCGAGGCCTTTGCGTTGGCCAACAGTAAACTGATGAATGCCACGATGCTTTCCCAAGACCGTGCCTTCGTGCGAAACGATCTCACCCGAACGTAACGAGCCCTTCACCTCTTCCGGCATCCTGGTTGTCGCCAGCGTTTTTCCAGCACCCACAGTTGAAAACTCCTCCTCTTGAAAGTTCACCTGCTTCCGGCTGTCGATGTAACTCTCAACAAATGCACTGTAGTTCTTGCTGGGAATGAAGCAAATCTCCTGACTGTCGGGCTTCTCAAAAACGGGCAAACTGTATTCTTCCGCCATCGCACGGACTTCGCTCTTCGGATACCCGCCCAGTGGAAAGATCACTCGGCTCAATTGGGCTTGAGTCATCTCAAATAGAAAATACGACTGATCCTTTCCAGCATCGACCCCGCGAAGCAATTCATGGCGTCCTGTGCTTTCGTTGAAACGCACGCGAGCGTAGTGTCCCGTGGCCAGCTTGGCGGCACCGATTTGCGTCGCCCGGTTCAACAGATGGTCAAACTTCATGAACGTATTGCAGCGCACACACGGGATGGGTGTTTCCCCGGCCAGGTACGACTCGACGAACGGAACCACCACTTCCTGTTCAAAGGCCTTCTCAAAATTGACGACATAGAAGGGCAGATTGAGAAAGCGAGCCACACGACGCGCGTCATAGATGTCGTCGATCGAACAGCAGGTCCCTGACCTCTTGAGCTCTTCCTCAGACTTCCCCGCGGTTGACTCAGCACGCGTATAATCCCAGAGCTGCATCGAAAGCCCGACGACCTCGTAGCCCTGTGCCTGTAACAAGGCAGCTGTCGTGGAGCTGTCCACGCCTCCGCTCATCGCAACAACGACCTTCTCGTGCATTCACATCACCTTTTCTGCGTAGACATCTTCGGACTGCAGCGCTGAAGGCCAGATTTATGACAATGACGAATGACTAAGCCCTGATGACGAAGCAGGACATAAGATCGCGCCTAGTCATTAGTCATTCTCTGGCTAAGACCTTGCTGTGCAGACGCGCACCTGCCGGCGCCGTTTCCCTGCATCGGCTCACTACGCCGGGCAAGATTTCCAACACTGCGTCGATTTCCTCGCGCGTCGTATATCGGGACAGACTGAAGCGTATCGAGGAGAAGGCTTGTTCCATGGAAAGCCCTAAAGCCAGAAGCACATGCGACGGTTCAATGGACCCGGACGCGCATGCCGAGCCGGTAGAACAAGCAACGCCTGTCAAGTCCAGGTTGATCACCAGGCTTTCGGAATCCGTCCGCTCGAAACGGAGGTTCGAGGTGTTGGAGATCCTCGAAGTGCGGCTGCCATTGAGCGCTACATCCGGAATCTGCCGGGAAACTTCATGCTCCAGATAGTCTCGCAGCTCCCCAATCGACCGGGCACGGCCTTCGAGACCGTTCTCAGCGAGTTCAGCGGCTGCACCAAGCCCGACGACTTGCGGGACGTTCTCGGTCCCAGCCCTGCGGTTGCGTTCGTGAGCACCCCCGAAAAACAGCGGCCGCAATCGCGTACCCTTTCTCACATACAGCGCTCCAACACCCTTGGGCGCATGAAACTTGTGACCTGCAACCGATACTAAGTCCGCGTTGAAATCATCGACGTTGAGCGGCAGCTTACCGGCAGCTTGCACGGCGTCTGTGTGGAAATAGACGTCATGTTCGAGCGCGATCTGGCCAATTTCTTTTAGCGCCTGAGTCGTGCCAGTTTCGTTGTTCGAGTGCATCACGCTGACCAAGAGAGTATCTGGTGTGATCGCTTTGCGAACATCCTCCGGATCAACGAGTCCTTCGACGTCCACCGGCAGATAGGTGACGTTGATTCCCGCCTTTTGCAGCGCCTGGCAGGTATGCAGCACTGCGTGATGCTCTACTCGCGTGGTGATGAGGTGCTTCCTCGGCCGGGTCGATGCGTCGGCAACACCGCGAATCGCCAGATTGTCGCTTTCTGTTCCACCACTCGTGAAGATGATTTCATTCACCTCGGCATTGAGCATGCGGGCCACTTGCTGACGGGCATTGTCCAACAAGCCCTTGGCTTCCTGGCCGAAGGCATGGACACTGGAGGCATTTCCATAAGCATCCTGATAACAGGGAAGCATGGCTTCCAAGACTTCGGGCGCCACACGGGTTGTCGCATTGTTATCGAGATAGATCTGTCGCATAGCCTTCACAGTGAGCCCCTTCAGCCGACGCCAAGGCCACCAGTATAGCCCAAAGCCCCGGGGCACGACAGTTGCTTTCTCTGAACTGGTGTCTTGGAGCCAAGGACCGGCAGCACATTTGAAGCGAACGGCCGGTTTGGACGCGGGGGGTGGGTGATCTCCACTTGGAAAGCCACGCTGTGGAAGATGAAATCGTCCGTGGTCGCACCCAAGACGCCAGGCGGGCTGAGGACGGACAGTTTCAGGCAATATCGACTATAATGCCCGGCAGGCTGCGAGAGATTCCCTGAGCGATGAACATTCCTTGTCTAGAGGGCGCACATGATCGAAGACACGCTGACCAAGATTGAGGCCAGACTCCGCAAAGGAAGGATGCTGGCGGAAGACCAGCGCACCGAGCTGCTCGCTTTGTTATCCACTCTGAAGACTGAGATTGGAGAGCTCTCCAAGACACATTCTGAACGGGCCCAGAGCATCACAGCATTCACCGAAGTGTCCACGCATGAAGCCACGCGCCAGGAGCGTGACCCTCAGCTTCTGCGACTCTCTCTGGAGGGGCTGTCGGCTTCGGTTCAAGGGTTCGAGACGTCTCACCCCAAACTTGTAGAGATTGTCAACTCAATCAGTCTGATGTTGTCCAACAGCGGAGTATGACGCCTGATTTGAAACCACTGTCATCAGTTGCCGTTCGGCTTCCGCTGAAGGGTGTCTGCGCTTTGGTCTACTGTATGACCTGGCGCTCTTCGTTAGTCTCTTGGATCCGCAGGCCGAGCTTTGCTGTCAGGACTTGCCGGCGGTTGTACGCCGTCGGCAGCCGCAACTCGCCGCTGTTCGGCCTCAACATCGGCTTGGCTGGGCCGACGTTGTTTCTGCTGGCTCTGGGTTGCCACAACGCGGTGGCTGCGCCGCCGCAAGGTTCTTCAGGCGTTCTCCAGATAGTGCAAGGAAAGGAAATCTACGCTCTTGGGCGTCACCTCGAAATTCTCGAGGATCCCACACGACGAATGTCCATTGAAGATGTGGCGGCGCCGGAGCGGAGCCGAGGTTTTCTGCCGAGTCGGGCTTTGGTTCCCAACTACGGATTCATCGACTCTGCAGTGTGGGTACGTTTTCGCGTGCTCAACACACTTCCTTTCTCTACGGAGTGGCAACTGCAACTTCGATTCCCGCGTGTTCAGGAAGTAACGCTCTTTCAAGCCTCGCCTGATGAGAGTGGAGTGCTCAGCTTTGTGGCCAAGCGGGCAGGCAGCCTGCTGCCCATGAGCCAGTGGGAGATTCACCACCGTCTGCCAACGTTTAACCTCTTGTTGCCGGCGAACCACGAAGAAACCTTCTATTTGCGTTTTGCCAGTCGCACCATGATGCGGCTGCCACTGGTTCTTTGGTCCCCACAGGCTCTCACCGACCATAGCCAGACCGAGAATCTGGGTTGGGGACTATTCTTCGGCCTCATGCTCATGATGTTCTGCTACAACGCCACTTTCTACTTTCTAACGCGAGAGAGAAGCTATTTCCTGTTCTCCGGCGCAGTAGCTGCTTATACCTTTTATCTGGCTGCTTTGGATGGATGGACATTTGAGCTTCTCTGGCCTGAATCTCCAGCCCTTAACCGTTTGGGCGTTCGCCTGTCTGGCCCTTTGGCAGTGCTTGCGGTGCTGTTCTTCGCCATTTCGTTCTTGGGCACACGGCTCCATACCCCGCTCATTCATAGAGGTTTCAAGGTTTTGATTCCCGCCTATAGCATCGCGGCGCTGCTTCCTTTGCTGGATCGCGGCCAGATCCTTCCACGCGGCCTCCATACCGCTCTAGCTGTGCCTGCCTTCCTGCTGGTACTGCTGGCCGGCCTGTTAAGGTGGAGACAAAAGTACGCTCCCGCAGCCCACTTCTTGCTTGCGTGGGTCATCTTTCTGATCGGTGGCATCGTTTTTGCGATGATGCAGGTTGGTATTGTGCCTGCCAACTCATGGACCGAGGGTAGCCTGCTGGCTGGAACGATGTGCTTGGTTTTGCTTTGGTCGATCGCCCTGGCCGACCAGGTTAATTCCATAAACCGTGAAAGGCAGCAAGCTCAAGCCTGCTTGCTCAGCGAACAAGCACAGGCGCTGCACCTCAAGGAGGAATACAGCAGTGAGTTGCAGCGGGCCAACGATGTATTGAAGCGCACCATCGCGGAGCGAGAACGTGCCGAAGCCATCCTTGCCGCGAGCGAACAGAAGGTTCGTGCCATTCTCGACCAGGCGTTCCAATTCATCGGGCTGATGAAACCGGATGGAACGCTAATTGAGGCCAATCAAACCGCATTGAGTTTTGCTGGCGTCCGGCGGGATGATGTGATCAACAAGCCATTTTGGGAGACACCCTGGTGGAGGCATTCCGCAACCGAGCAAGAGCGTTTGAAGGGCGCCATCCGAATGGCGGCATCGGGGCAGTTTATCCGTTTTGAGACCACCCACATGTCGGAAGGAGTGGAGCACATCATCGATTTTTCGCTTAAGCCTGTGCGGGATGCGTCCGGCGATATCATTCTCTTGATCCCGGAGGGGCGCGACATCACCGGTTTCAAACGCACCGAGGAGGCGCTACGTGAAAGCGAGGAACGGTTTGCACGTCTTTCTCTAGCGTCCTTTGAGGGAATCGCTATTACTGGAGAGGGGATTGTTCTGGACGCGAATCAGCAGCTTGCAAAGATGCTGGGTTATGAACTGAACGAGCTGATGGGGATGCAAGTCCTTGACACTGTAGCCTCGGATTCTCGCGAACTCGTGCAGGAAAAGCGCCGCCGGGGTGATGAGGGTCCGTACGAGCATTTCCTGTTGCGAAAGGATGGGTCAACTTTCCCGGTCGAAGTGAGGGCGCAGGCATTGCCCTACAAGGGTCACATAGTCCGGGTAACGGCCGTGCGCGAACTAACCCAGCGCCGCCAGGCAGAAGAGGCTTTGCGCGCCAGCGAAGAGCACCTGCGGCTGGCGCTGGAGGCCTCGCAAATGGGAACTTGGGAGTGGACTATCACGACCAACGAAGTGAAATGGTCGAGCCAGGTCGAGAAGATCTTCTGCCTTAACGCCGGCGAATTCGATGGAACCTTTGAAGGCTATTCGAAACTGGTGCATCCCGACGATCGGGAAGGGGTAGAGCACACAATTGCCAGCGCTCTGTCCGGAGAGGTAGAACCCTATGTCACCGAGCATCGCATTGTACTCCCGGGCGGCGGGCTTCGATGGATTGGCGGCCGGGGCACGGTCTACCGCGACGCAGCGGGAATTCCGGTGCTTATGCGTGGAACTGTCTCCGACATCACTGCTCAAAAAGAAGTCGAGCAGCAGGTTCGCCAGTTGAACGAAGAGCTGGAGAAGCGCGTTCAGGAGCGCACCACCGAGCTAAGCGCAGCCAATCGAGAGTTGGAATCCTTCAGCTATTCAGTGTCCCACGATCTTCGCGCTCCCCTCCGAAACGTCTCCGGTTTTGTGGAGCTGCTGCGCCGGCGAATGGGCACTGCTTTGGACGAGAAGTCGCTGAAGTATGTTGACACGATTACCAACGAAACGCGCCGCATGGGCCAGCTGATTGACGACCTCCTGGCATTCTCGCGAACCGGTCGAAGCGAACTTCGCACGGCCTCGGTGGACATGAACGCCCTGGCCGGCGAAGTTCGTGACAGCTTGACTCTGGAGACGCAGGGAAGGGAGATCGTATGGACAATTGCTAAACTGCCTGAGATTCGGGCTGATCGCAATCTTTTGCGGCAAGCTCTTTTTAATCTCGTGCACAATGCTGTAAAGTATACTCGGCCTCGACCGAGCGCTGAGATCACTATTGGATCTCTCGTGGATGGGAAACGTAGTGGGCAGCAGACTTTTTTTGTTCGAGATAATGGTGTCGGCTTTGAGATGAAGCATGCCAAGCGGTTGTTTGCTGTGTTTCAACGGTTGCATCATTCCAAGCAGTTTGAAGGTACTGGGATTGGATTGGCCAATGTCCAGCGGATCATCCATCGCCACGGCGGGCGAGTGTGGGCTGAGTCGGAGTTGGGGAACGGCTCCACGTTTTACTTCTCCCTTCCGACAGTGAGCGATTGATCCTTCAAGGATGAAGATATGAGCGTGTCTGTGCCCAAAAGAATTCTTCTTGCAGAAGACGACCCTGAAGGCGTGGAGTTGACGTTGGCCGCTCTGGCGGAAGCCGGTTTGGCGGATGATGTGGAGACCGTTGCCGATGGCCAGGAAGTGTTGGACTACCTGCATCGCCGTGGCCAATACCAAAGTCGCGAACCCGGGAACCCGGCTGTGATTCTGTTGGATCTGAATATGCCTCGAGTCACCGGGCTGGAGGCCTTGGAGCAGATTCGAAGCGACGAGGCGTTATCGACCGTTCCCGTAGCAGTGCTGACTTCATCGACCGAAGAGTCGGATGTAGCGGCCTGCTACCGCCTGAGGGCGAATGCCTATGTGGTGAAGCCGGTGGACTTCGCCGAGTTTCTCGACACAGTCAAGAAGCTGGGCGCTTTCTGGGCAAGGTTGAACGAGCCACCCTTCGGGTCGGTGCCTCGAAGGACGACTGAGTAGGCAACGTCGGCGCTCGTTTCGACGGGCGGTGGGCGTGGCCTCGGATCAGCGACCGTTGATGGTTCCGCAGAGTGTTCTGTACCAGACCAAAAAACTTCCGCAGTTTTCGTTAGCTTCCTCATCTCCGGCCTGCAGCACTCTTCATAAGGAATTTTCAGGGAACGCGATTGCGGGTCTAGTGGCTTCTAGAGACCGTTTGTTCTGCACTCGATATTTTCCCCATAGAAGCTCAAAAGCAACCTTGATAAGCTACTCGCCTTTTTTAGCCTGGCCCCGGGGATCGAGACTGTTGAAGCGGGCGAACTCCGGAGACGGAGTGCTTCAGCCAAGTGCGTTTCCGAACAACCTTCAACCTTGTCGTCGTGCTCGAAACAAGTTCGGGGCGAGCACGAGCGCAACTATTCTCAGGAGAATCCGATGAAGCAACCGCAGACCCCTGGTCAAAGACTGAAGCAGAAACTGCGCAGTGGTCAACCAGCTTTCGGCTTATGGATTACGCTTGGGTCCACAGCCGTGATTGAAATTGCGGTTCACCTTGGTCTCGATTGGGTCTGTATTGACGCAGAGCACGGCGATCTCGATTTCCGAGAAATATCGGGTCATCTGGCTGCGGCAAGCCGCAGCCAGACGGCAACACTGGTGCGTGTTCAGGAAATCGAGCAGGGCGTGATCAAGCGCGTGTTAGATCTCGGCGCGGATGGTGTCATCATTCCGCAGGTATGCACCGCCGAAGAGGTCGAACAGGCCGTCTCGCTTTGCCAAATATCCGCCTCGAGGGGTTCGGGGGGTTGGCGCCGAGCGGTCGACGATGTGGGGAAAGCATTTGCAACGGGCGAAAGTTGCGAATCAAGACACAATGGTGATACCGATCATCGAACGAGTTGAGGCAGCGAGGAATATCGATTCGATTCTCAAGGTGCCCGATGTGGACGCGTTTCTCTTTGGCCCGGCAGATTTTTCGGCCTCGGCGGGTTATCCCGGTGAATGGGAAGGCCCGGGCGTTGCTGAGGAGATTCTCCGCGTCAAAGATCGGATCCGCAAGGCCGGGATTTCCTGCGGAGTAATGGCGACGAGTGCCGAAAACGGAAGAATGCGACTGGAACAAGGGTTTCAAATGTTGGCAGTTGGCGGCGACTGCGGTCTCCTGCTGCGCTCGATTAGCGGGATGTTGGAAAGCCTTGGCGTGGTTCCGCATCCTGAGGTGAAGAATGCCTAGACCCTTTCAGGTTGGTTTGACAGCCGATTTTGCATCTGGTGAGGTCCGGTTGTTCGACGACGCAAGTCTTGAGGACCTCCGGAGGGCCGGCGTCGAATGCCGATTTCTAGAACGGCATGAGCCCGTTCTGGCTTCGGATCAGATTCAGGATCTGGACGCGCTGATCTGTCTGGCTCCTCGCGTCACGGGAGATTCTCTTGGTAAGGCTGGGCGGCTCCTTGCAGTACTGCGATTTGGTGTCGGGTACGACACCGTGGATGTTAGTGCGTGCACAGAGTCAGGAGTGGCGTTGTTTATCACCAGTGGAGCAGTCAACTATTCTGTTGCCGAAGCCATTCTGAGCTGGATGCTGGCTCTCGGGCACCATTGTTTTCAGAAAGACCGTCTAACGCGAGAAGGCAAATGGTCGCAGAAGAACCGTTGGATGGGTTCCGAACTGCGTCGCAAGACCATAGGACTTATCGGGCTTGGTGGTATTGGGGGCGCACTCACTGAACTGTTGAAGCCGTTTCAAACGACCCAACTCCTGGCCTTCGATCCCTACGTGACTTCGGAACGCGCCTCGGCCCTCAATACACGGCTCACCGATCTCAAGGACCTGCTGCGGACGTCGGACTATGTGATCGTCACCTGTCCGCTCAACGAGCAGACACGAGGCCTATTGGGGACTAACGAATTGGCACTGATGAAGCCGCAGGCTTATCTCGTGAATGCCGCACGTGGGGGCATCGTGGACGAGGGAGCATTGGAAGCCGCGCTCAAGTCGAGACAGATTGCCGGCGCAGCTGTGGATGTCTTTGCTACGGAGCCGGCGATCCAGCATCCTTTCTTTGTGCTGGACAATATCCTACTGGCTCCACATGCCATCGCCTGGACCCATGAACTATTCCAGGAAATCAGCCTGATGTGCTGCCAGCAGGCGCTGGCACTGTCGAAGGGGAAAATCCCGGCTGGACTCATCAACAACGAGGTTCGCGAACGCCCAAATTTCCTTGAAAAGCTGCGCCGTATCGAGGGCTAGCCACGATTGATACGCATTGCCGCATCCATCGTATCGCGGCTCATCACTCCACTTCATCAAGCAGGGTTTTAATTTTCCTTATATCGTCCCAGACATCGCGCTTGGCAGCGGGGTTGCGAAGGAGGTAGGCGGGGTGCCAGGTGGGCATGACTTGAATGCCGCCAAGGTCGTGAAAATGCCCGCGCAGCTTGCCAACAGCCGTTTTGGTTCCAAGAACAGTTTGCGCGGCCACAGCCCCGAGACAGCAGATGACTTTCGGCCGAATGCTCTCGACTTGCCGAAACATGAAAGGCGAACAAGCAGCGATTTCGTCCTCTTCTGGAGTTCGATTGGAGGGCGGACGGCACTTCACGATGTTGCAGATATAAACTTGATCGCGGGTGAGCTGGATGGCTTCGATGATTTTGGTGAGCAGCTGTCCGGCAGCTCCCACAAACGGCAGCCCCTGAGCATCCTCGTCAGCCCCCGGTCCTTCGCCCACGAACACGAGCCTGGCATGGGAAGTTCCCGAGCCAAAGACGATATTGGTTCGGCCGGAGCAAAGCTTGCAGCGGCGGCAATCCCCCAGATCGGCACGAATGCTCTCCAAACTTTCTCGCTCGCTTTCCGAAAGTGAGAAAAGTCCTGAAGATGCCTGTGTCGCGGGGAAAGATGCGCCGCTCCGCGGCCCTTGCCGGAGTTGTTCATGGCTGAGTGAAGGAGCAGTATTTTCAGAGCTGAGCAGAGATCTCGTGACCGACAGCCCTTCGATTCCCATTTCCTTGTAGTACTGGAGGCGTTCTTTCAACTGAGCCAGATAGAATTGTCGGTCTTCAGGCATCACGCTTTCGGAGGGCCAGAATTTGGTTCAAAATCTCATGAGCGATCTCGGCTTTTGGCCGTTTGTCGAGCCGCACCTGGTGGCCGTCGCGCGTGAGAATTGTCACAATGTTAGTATCGCCGTCGAAGCCAGCGCCGGCTTGTGAGACGTCGTTGGCGACAAGCAGATCAAGTGACTTCTCCTCCAGTTTCTTCTGGCCGTTCTGCAGTACAGACTCCGTTTCTGCAGCAAAACCAACTAGGATACGCCCTTCTTTTCTGGCGCCAACCTCTTTCAAAATGTCAGGGTTCGGCACCAACTCCAGGACCAAAGGCTGTCCATCCTTCTTGATTTTTTGTCCAGAAGCAGTGTTCGGTCTGAAGTCCGCAACGGCTGCTGCCTTGATCACGATGCTCGTTTCAGGCAGATGCCTCAACACCTGCTCGCGCATTTGTTCGGTAGAGCGCACAGCAATGAACTCCACACCACTTGGACGCTCAAGGTTCGTCGGTCCGCTGATCAACAGGGTGCGGGCTCCCCGTCGCTGGGCCGCCTCGGCCAAGTGGTAGCCCATCTTTCCCGAGGAGCGGTTGGTAAGAAAGCGGACAGGATCGATATCTTCACAGGTGGGGCCGGCAGTCACCAGCACCGTATCACCCTGAAAGTCCTGCAGGGGCGTCGCAACTTGAAAGACCCGCTCGACAATGTTCTCGAGGGCCGCCAAGCGGCCTTTCCCGATGATCCCTTCCGCCAGGTACCCTTCGTCGGGTTCCACAATGGTCACGCCCCGCGACAAGAGTTGACGCACGTTGGACTGAACGGCGGGGTGGTACCACATATCGGAATTCATGGCCGGCGCGACGACCACGGGAGCACGGGTTGCAAGATACAGAGTCGAAAGAAAATCGTCGGCGATGCCGTTCGCAAACTTCGCCAACGTGTTAGCCGTGGCGGGAGCAACCAGCAGCAGATCCGCGGAGTGTGCCAAACGAATATGATCGATCGCGACGTCGAGCCCCAGAGATGAATCAGGATCTGGAAACATCCCCGTGAAGACGTGGTTGCGGCTGAGCGCTGCGAGCGTTGTCGCCGTGACGAAGTTCTGAGCGTTCTCCGTCATGACGACATGAACTTCGCAGCCGCGTTTCTGCAATTGACGCAACAGTTCCGGCGCTTTGTAGGCAGCGATGCAGCCTGTAATCCCTAAGAGGACTTTCATGAAGTGCGAGGTGCGAAGTTCGAAGTACGAATCATGAAGTATGAACTACGAAGTTCGAAGTCTCAACAGCTTCTCCCTCCTGCGCATCGATTGAGGGGCAGATAAAGAAGGGCGCAGATTCAGACTGGTGAATGTCTGACAGCTATCTGAAAACTTCAAACTTCGAACTTCGTCACTCGCACTTCGAGATTCGTTAGTGGCTTCTGTCTTTTGTGTCCTTGCCGGCTCGTCTCTTGGAGGCCTTGGTTTCCTCGGTCAGCTCGAATTTTACCAAGCCACCGCTGACCTCCTCCATGGCAACACGCGTAAATTTGCGACCCTGGCCACCGACCATGGGCTTCGATCCTGCCTGGAGCTGACGGGTGCGCTTGGCTGCGACGATGATGTAACGAAACTTGCTGTCAATGCTTCCGATCTTGCTTGTCAAATCACTTACCTCCAAAGGTTTGGATAATGGAATGAATTCGCGCCGTCATTCGATCCCGGCGGCTGCGCTGGGCGACGACAATGCTGCGCATGAGATCAAATGAGTGGTCGAGGTCCTCGTTTACGACGACATAGTCGTAGTTGCGATAGCGGTAGATCTCTTTCTGACCCGCCCATGCCAGCCGTTTCTGAATTGTTTCGGCTGAGTCTTGCTTCCGATTCTCAAGCCGGGCCCGGAGCGCTTCATGAGAAGGTGGCATGATAAAGATTGAGACGGCTTCGGGGAGTTTACTCTTCACTTGTGCAGCACCTTCCGTATCGATGTCCAAAATCAGATCCCGGCCTTCAGCCAGTGCTCGCTCCAGATAGGTTTTGGCGGTGCCATAGTAATGATCGAACACCTTGGCGTATTCGATGAACTGGTCTTCAGCGATCATCCGTTCAAAGGTAGCCTCGTCCACAAAGAAATATTCCCTGCCGTGGACTTCTCCGCCGCGCGGCTGCCGAGTGGTGTAGGAAATGGAAAACACCAAGTTGGGCACCTTCTGCAACAGGCTGGTGACCAGTGTCGATTTTCCTGACCCGGAGGGTGCAGAGACAATGAAAACTGTGCCACGCTCATTCATACCGAAAACCGCAATCTGCCCGCTGGGACCGGTCCCCTATTCAATGTTCTGCGCCTGCTCGCGAATCTTCTCAACCTCCGTCTTTATGACGATGGCCGAGTTGGCGATTTCGAGGCCATTCCCCGTCATTCCCGTTGTCTTCGAGAGAATCGTATTCGCTTCCCGATTCATCTCTTGAAGCAGAAAATCGAGGGTCTTGCCCGCTTCCTCGCCACTGCTCAGAAGCACCTCGCACTGCTCAACGTGGCTCTGGAGACGAGTGACTTCCTCGGAGATATCGCTGCGCTCGACGTAAAACGCTGCTTCTTGGACCAGTCTGTTTGAGTCGATCTGTGTTCCCCGCAATAGCTCGTTGAGGCGTATTTTCAGCCGCTCCTGATAGGCATCAAGAGCGCTGGGGATCTGCTGGCGAATCGCGACAACCCGATCATGGATGAGGCCGAGCCGACTGAGAATGTCGTTGCGAAGGGCGACACCTTCCTCAGCGCGCATTCTCTCCAACTCCGAGAGCGCCTTTTCCGCGGCTTGAATAATGCCATCTTCAATTTGCTGGCGGCCTTCGGGCGAAAGGCTCATGCCTTCAAGATTCATAATGCCTGGAACCCGGATTAGCTGAACAAGGTCGAGTTCCCCGGAAAGTGAGAGATCTTTCTTCAACTTCTCAATCGCTTTCACATACGCCTGTAGCACCGGTTCGTTGAAGGTGAAGTCAACTGTCTGGCTCCGCTCGATGTTCAGAAAGAGGTCGAGGCGTCCGCGTTTGAGACGAGACTGGACAAGCCGCTTCAATTTGAGTTCCACGCTGGCGAACTCGGAAGGCAGCTTAAGATGTGGGTCGAGAAAGCGGTGGTTGACCGATTTGACCTCGACCGTGCAGGCGAAAGCATCTCCCTCGTGCTTCCCGCGGCCAAATCCTGTCATGCTTTTGATCATCGTTGAGTCTCTGTTGCAGAGCTGGCTCGTCTCGAGGCAGTCTGGTCAAGAAGTCTACGGTCAAGTCTGAGGACAACTGAAGCTAAACACAGCGTCGTTAATTCCATCGCCCCCTCACCCGGCCTTCGGCCACCCTCTCCCACGGGGAGAGGGGCTGGGGGTGAGGGGCAAGCCGCAATGGAGCGACGATCATGTGAATTTACTTATGTCGCCTTGTTTAGCTCACCCAAGAAACATCCGCACCTGCAAACTGTAGATCATGGAGGCGCCGATAAATGCCGCCCTTTCCAACCAGATCGGCATGCGTACCGATCTCACTAATTTGACCCTGATCGATCACGATAATCTTGCCAGCCTGACGAATAGTGGATAGACGATGTGCGATGACGAACACGGTGCGACCGCACATCAGATTAGACAGAGCTTTCTGGACGAGCATTTCCGATTCGGAGTCCAGAGATGAAGTTGCTTCGTCCAGAATTAGGATCGGGGAGTTCTTCAGCAATGCTCGTGCAATAGCGATGCGCTGGCGTTGTCCGCCAGACAACTTCTGGCCCCGCTCGCCGATGATCGATTCATATCCTTGTGGCAACTGCTCAATGAAGTCGTGCGCCAGGGCAGCTTGAGTGGCCGCCAGCAATTCCTGCTCGGTCACCTGGCTGCGGCCGTAGCAGATGTTGTTGCGGATGGTGTCATTGAACAGCACGGTCTCTTGGGTCACGACGCCAATCTGCGAACGGAGCGACGCCAGAGTCAGGTCACGTGTATCGTGGCCGTCGATCAGGATCTGCCCCTCGGTGGGATCGAAAAACCGCGGCAGCAGATTGACTAGCGTCGTCTTGCCTGAGCCGCTGGATCCGACAAAGGCAATCACCTCTCCTGCGGACACCACCAAATCCAGTTCCTTCAACACCGGCATGCGGCTGTCCTGGTAGTTGAAACTCACCCGCCGGAATTCGATTTCCCTCTCAAAACCCTTCAGAACCCTGGCGCCGGGTTTGTCGACAATCTCCGGCCGTTCCTCAATCAGCTCAAATACCTTGCTGGATGCACCCTTTGCCTGCTGAAACGTGTTGTAAATGCCGCTCATCCGACGGACGGGATCGTATAGGCAGGCGAAGGCGGTCAGAAATACTCCAAATTTGCCCAACGTCATCTCACCGGTGGGAATGCGCCCTTGAATGTAGAACAGCATCACGCCGAATGCGACGGCACCAACGACTTCCATGTACGGGGAAGAGATGGCTTGTGTACGGACCCACTTCAGATTGACTGCCACGAGCCGGCGCGTGGCGTTTTTGAATTTGCCGAGCTCGAACTCCTCCATTCCGAAAGCTTTCACTATTCGGTGTCCTGTAATGGTTTCCTGCAGGATATTCGAGATTTCCTCCATCTTGTCCTGACTGGAACGGCTGGTCTTGTGAATCTTCCGGCCGAGAAACTTCGAAGGGTAGATGATCAGCGGCGCGAGAATGAGAGATGCGAGAGCAAGCGTCCAGTCGATCGCAAAGACGATCACGATGAAGACAACAAAGGTCAACCCTTGCTTGAGGGCGTCCGCCAACGCTGTTGAACAAGCGAATTGGATCTTTTCAACGTCATTGGTCACTCGGGAGATCAGGCGTCCTGTGGAATGCGTATGAAAGAAATTCGCGGACTGGTTGAGAATCTTTTCGTAGAGGTCGTTGCGCAGGTCCATCACTACCGACTGCCCCAGACGATTCAGCAGGTAAGTCGAGGCGTATTCCGCCACTCCCTTGAACAACGTAACGCTTACCAGCAGCAATCCCAATACGACGACAATGTCGGCAGAAGGAAAGGGATTAATCTGATCGAGATACAAATTATGGTCTGAGGAAAAAGGTAACTTCAGCAGCTCGATGCGTGCCGCCGGGGAGGGGGAGAGAACTAAGACGTTGTCCAAAATGGGTCTTACCAGCAGCGCTCGAAACCCTTCAAACGCTGCGGTGACTGCCATGAGCAGGGAGGCAATGGCGAAAATGGGCAGATAGGGCCTTAAATAATAAAAAACTCGCCAAGATTTCAGCATTCGGTATGAACACCTGAGGCCCCGTAAAGCCTTGTCGTGCAAGCGGAAAGTATCTCCTTTGGCTGGAAAAGTCAAGCCAGACGGGGCTGACGGCTGTCTTCGACCCTTCTGAACAGCTCACCGACCTCGTGGATTCAGCGGGCGAACGTCGTCAGCTTTCATCCGTTCGATCCGAAGATCACCCCGGCAGACCAAAACACTCCCGAACCGCGAGAGCAGGCTGCCATTGTCGTATGCAAGAACTCGATTTCGGTTGGCCTCCGGATTCGGATCCAGATCCTGCTGCCACATCACCACGAACAACCCATTCTCCAGCAGAGCTTTGCGATGCGGCATTTTCAGATATTCCGTTCCCTCAAGATCGGCGATTTCCGCCGGCCACTTGCCAGTCTTGAATCGCGCTTCGTACAAGCTCTCACCAATCTTCCGGAGATCGAACTCGATCGACTTGGTTGCGACATCAATCTGGCCGTAGAGGAAGACAAGTGCGATCGCCGCAACTATTGAGACTGCCCATAGTATTTTTCTTCTCCCTGACAAATCACGATCCTCCGTGATACCTGAGATTGTTGCCAAGGGTCGTTCTTGGCTCAAATCCGGGCGCATCCTGGGTGTTCACACACAACCGAGAGTATACACGACCACCCTCATGTCAGAAGTCCCCCGGACGCGTCGTTTGTGGTGGAGACCACTGACTGGCAGAGCAAAGGCCGCTAGCATGCGGATTGTTGTGCTTGGGTGCACGTCGCAAAAGCTGCTAGAATCCGGTTCTTTTTCAGGCCGGTGTATGCAGTTTGACCAATCGCATAACAAGGCCTCGTCGGACGTCAAACCCACTTCAGTGAAGACCATCGAGCAGCATCGAAGCGATATTGTCGAGATTGGCCGCCGTGTGTATCGGCTTGGCTATGTCGCGGCCTATGACGGCAACATCAGCATTCGGTTGGAGGACGGAAACATCCTTTGCACCCCCACCGCGATTAGCAAGGGCTACATGGCCGAAGGCGACCTGGTGATTGTAGACGCCGACGGAAGGATGGTTTCCGGCAACCGCAAGGTCTCGTCCGAGATTGCGATGCATCTCCTGATCTACAAGCTTCGGCCGGACGTCCACTCTGTGGTGCACGCGCATCCACCCTGCGCTACCGGCTATGCAGCGGCTGGGATGCCGCTGAACAAGGCGCTGGTAGCCGAGGTGGTGATGACCTTTGGCTGCGTCCCGCTGGCGCCGTATGGAACCACCGGCACACCAGAGCTGACGGAAGCAATTCGCCCGTTTGTGCCTAGCTATGACGGAATCCTGCTGGCCAATCACGGTGTGGTGACCTACGGAAGCGATGTGTATCAAGCGCATGCCAAGATGGAAACTGTGGAGCACTTTGCACGGATTAGCTTGACGACCCGCATCCTTGGGAAGGAAGTGTTGCTGAGTTCGGACGATGTCAGCAAGCTGTTGGTGGCCCGAGAAAAGTACGGCATCAAAGCGCCCGTGAAGATCTCGGACACCTGCCCGAGAGTTCAGCCCGGGGAATCGGAAGGTACGATTACGTTGACGAAAGAGGAACTGGTCGATATCATCCAGGCTGCTCTGGAACGCCTCAAGCACCACAACGACTAAATCTTATTGAATCGCCGGGATAGCCAGTGTTTGCGGGCTTCCGGCCGGGGAGAGGAAACAGCGATGGGCGAAGCTTTAGGAATGATCGAAACGCGGGGCCTGATTGCCATGATCGAGGCTTCAGACGCCATGGTCAAAGCAGCCAAGGTGACGCTGGTGGGCTGGGAGAAGATCGGGTCAGGGTACGTCACCGCCATCGTTCGCGGAGACGTGGCAGCCGTGAAGGCAGCCACTGATGCCGGAGCTGCTGCGGCGCGCCGCGTGGGAGAGTTGATCAGTGTGCATGTCATCCCGCGGCCACATTCGAATCTGGAAGACGTGCTGCCCATCGGCAAAGCCAGCAAGTAACGGCAGGGAAGAGTTCATCCTATGATTCTGGCACGCGTTGTGGGCACCGTTGTCGCGACCCGTAAAGATCCCCGCCTTGATGGCAAAAAGCTGTTAGTGGTGAAGCCCGTGGATCCCGCTGGAAAGGATGAGGGCGGCTATCTTGTCGCAGTCGACACGGTGAGCGCGGGGTTCAAGGAGAAGGTACTGATTGTTTCGGGGAGTTCCGCAAGGATGGCCGGAGGCTGTAAAGATTGCCCGGTGGATACTGCGATTGTGGGGATCGTGGACAGCGTGGAGGTTGGTTGAAGGCGTCTGCGAATGCTCCTGGCTCGGCTTCTTGGAGGGCCATTGCTTTGAGTGGGCCGTTTCAAGATGAAAGCTCGGGAGGGGGCAATTGGCCAGTCACAGTGTGGCTTCCCCCTCACCCCTAACCCCTCTCCCGCGTTGGGGCGAGGGGAACCGATTTTTAGTCGTAAGCGTTCCTTGCTCCCGTGAGTCGATTTATCTAAGGGGTTCGTTAAGCTAATGCAGCTCGGTCGCGTGATTGGGAATGTGGTTTGCACTGTTAAGAGCGATGCGCTGGAGGGCAAGAAGTTGATGCTGGTCCAGCCGGTGGACAAACAGCTCAAAGACAAAGGCAAGGCCATCGTGGCGCTGGACAGCGTGGGAGCGGGAACAGGTGAGCTGATTTATTGGTGCCGAGGGAAAGAGGCTTCATTCCCCTGGCCGGAACAGGAAGTGCCAACGGAAGCTTCTATTGTTGGTATTGTCGACGAGCTTCATTTGGGCTAGCTAATGCTGATTGGCAAAGTGATCGGAGACATCGTGGCGACGCGCAAGCATCCCAGCCACGAGGGGCAGAAGATGCTTTATGTTCAGATCTTGAATCTGGACGGCTCTGAGCGGGGCAATCCGGTTCTTGGCAGTCGACGCAGCCGATGCGGGTGTGGGCGACCAGGTGTTGGTAACTCAGGAAGGCTGGTCGGCGATGACTTCCGTGGGTCGCCCGATGTCGCCGATTGATATGGCTGTCATTGGTGTGATCGATCATGTAGAGCTGGCAGAATGATCAACGAAGCGCTGATACAGTCCATCGTTCGCAACATCGTGCAACGGTTGCAGAACGAAGCAACGGAAACGGGTAAACCGGCGAATCCGGGGCCCCCTGCACCCGCGGTTCACTTGAAGACGCCGGTTGAGGACCTCTATCAAAGCTATCGAGCTCGGTATCTCCACACCTCCCCCTTTGAAGAGCGGTTCTCAGTCGAGTTTGATTCCAGCCTGCCTGTCGAACTCGGACGACCGCTGGTTTGCCTCTACGAAAAACACCAGCCCTGCGACAGCTGCGGTCGTTGCGAGGTTCGCGGCTTCTAACTTCCGGTGCGATGATCGCCCACCTTTCCGGCAAACTCCTCAGTAAACAACCCAATCAAGTGATCGTAGATGTCAACGGAGTTGGATATGAAGTCCATGTTCCGTTATCAACGTTCTACGAGCTCGGTGAGATTGGCAACCCGGTACAGCTTCGCATTCATACGCACGTCCGTGAGGACACGATTGCGCTGTTCGGCTTCAAGAGTTCGAACGAAAAGCTGATGTTTGAACAGGTGACGTCGATCTCGGGCATCGGTCCGAAGCTCGGCATCACGATACTTTCAGGGATGCCTGTCGATGAATTAGTGACAGCGATCCGCCAAAGCAACCTGGCACGATTGACCTCAATCCCGGGAATCGGAAAGAAGACAGCCGAACGGCTTGTGGTCGAACTGAGGGACAAGCTGTCGAAGCTCGGAGGGGGTTCAACTGGAGAGCAGATCGCTGCCCAGAGCGTTGCGCAACCGCAAGAAGATGTTATCTCCGCGCTGGTGAATCTAGGTTATGCCAAGCCGGCGGCTGAAAAGGCGGTCCAGGCGGCCGTCTCCAATTCCAAGACCGAAGCCGCCTTTGAGGAGCTTCTTCGCACGGCACTTCGCCAGCTGTCGAGGTAGATGTGTTACGATCACTCCGCGCCTAGCCAGAGTCTTCATGAGTTAGTGGTCACCATGGAAGAACGCGTTATTTCGGGGAGCCGTCTTGAGGACGAGCAGACGTTTGAGCTGAGCCTCCGGCCCAAGTTTCTCAAGGAATACATCGGCCAGCAGCAGGTCAAGGACAACCTGACGATTGCTGTCTCAGCCACGCGTTCTCGGGGCGAGGCCATGGACCATGTCCTTCTTTACGGCCCGCCTGGGTTGGGAAAGACAACGTTGGCGACGGTGATCGCCAATGAGCTGGGCGTCGGCCTGAAACAGACCTCGGGTCCGGTGATTCAGATCAAAGGCGACTTGACAGCCATTCTCACGAACCTGCAAGAGCACGATGTGCTGTTCATCGACGAAATTCATCGCCTGCAGCCTCAGATCGAGGAAATTCTCTATCCTGCCATGGAGGACTTCAAGCTCGACCTCATCATTGGCCAAGGGCCGAGTGCCCGCAGCGTGACGCTTCCTTTACCGAAGTTCACTTTGATTGGGGCCACGACGCGAGCAGGAATGATCACTCCCCCGCTGCGCTCGCGCTTTGGCATTGTCCATCGGCTTGACTTCTACAGAGACGAAGAGCTCAAGATCATCTTGAAACGATCGGCAGATATCTTGCAGATTCAGATGGACGATTCAGGAGCCGAGGAGATCGCACGGCGCTCGAGAGGCACGCCGAGGGTGGCGAATCGGCTGCTGCGCAGGGTTCGCGACTTCGCGCAGGTGAAGGCAAACGGCGTGATTACCCGCGCCACTGCGGATGATTGCCTCGCAATGCTGGCCATCGACCATCATGGATTCGAGGAAATGGACAAGAAGTTGCTGCGAACTATCATCGAGAAGTTCGGTGGTGGCCCGGTGGGCATCAACACGATCGCTGCAGCGATCAGTGAAGAAGTGGAAGCGATCGAAGACATCTACGAACCTTTTCTCATTCAGAAAGGCTTTCTGCACCGCACACCGCGTGGACGGATGGCCACCCGCTTGGCCTACGAGCATTTGGGCTGCCCGATGGTGCCAGGTCAGATGAATCTGATCTAGCTGCTTGCGCAACTGAACCCTCAGAAAAATCCGAATCGTCCTGCATCCCGTTTCGTCATGGGAAATCAAAGTGACAGTTCTAGCGGGCACGTTGCCTTTCTCAGCTTAGGCTCAAACTTGGGTGACATGCGACAGTACCTGAAGGCTGCCCGACAAACCCTGGGTGCAATGGGTGTCGCCGTTGAAGAGGTTTCTCCCTGCTATCTTACGGAGCCGGTAGACTTCAAAGACCAGCCCCAGTTTTTGAATCAGGTGATCCGAGTGCGTACCAATCTGAAGCCCAAGGAATTACTCGCAGCCTGCATGCGGGTGGAGGATGAACAAGGCCGCCGTCGTGAGATTGTCAAGGGTCCCCGAACCCTGGATATCGACATCCTGCTATATGATGACCTGACGCTCCAGGATCCAGAGTTACAGATTCCCCATCCTCAGATCCCGCTGCGACGATTCGTCCTCGAGCCTCTCACTGCACTGGCCTCAACGAAGGTCCACCCTGTTCTGCAGGATACTTTCGAGAAACTACTCGCGAAGTGTCCAGACCCCTCGCGAGTGGAGCGGCTGGAAGAAACCGACTAGCATTTTCAGTGTTTTGCCGATAACATCAGTGTTGTTCTGGCCGTGGTTGGGCTGGAGATTTTGCAAGTTGATTTGATAAGGAAGGTTTATGTATTCGGGACCGAAGAGAGACGAACCAATTGCCGTAACCAGTAGTGACAATATTCAGGAACCACTCGAATCCCAACCTGTTGAACAGCAACAGGTCGTGCGGAAAAGTGCCGCCCGTGAGTGGTTGGAGAGCTTGGTTTTCAGTTTGATTTTTGTATTCTTCTTTACCAACTTCATTGCCCAGGCGACACAGGTGCCGACGGAGTCGATGAAGCCGACAATTCTGGTCGGTGATCATTTCTTCCTTGATAAGTTTGCATTTCCAGCGAACTACCCGCAGTTTATGAACAAAGTACTTCCCACTCGTGAAATTCACCGAGGGGACATCGTTGCTTTCAAATCCCCGGGTGATCCCAAGGTTCCGTTTATCAAGCGAGTGATTGGGCTTCCAGGAGAAACGCTGGAAATTCGGGATAAGACCGTCTATATCAATGGGAAGGAGCTCGAGGAGTCTTACAAGAACTTTATCGATCCAAACATCTACGAACGAGGTTCAGGGATTCCGAGCGATTACATCGCCCGCGACAATTTTGGTCCCAAGGTGATTCCACCGAATTCCTACTTCATGATGGGTGACAATCGCGACAACAGTAACGACAGCCGTTTCTGGGGAGTTGTCGATGGAAAGATGGTCATTGGCAAGCCGTTGTTTATTTACTGGTCCTACGATGCGCCACCCTATGACCCACGCTCCAAGTCCATTCTGGAACACGCACAAGAATACCTCTCTGTTGCCGTAAATTTCTTCTCTAAAACTCGTTGGGGCAGGACGGGAAAAGTTCTGCGCTAGCGCAACGCCGGTTGATTCACGTTTCACGCATCACGACACGCAGAAGTAAAACGTGATTCGTGAAACTTGACCAGTTCGTGTCTGGGCAGAACTACGAACTTGTGTAGGCAGGGGACTCCTCTGCAACCTTGAGCAAACGCCGCCCCAGAACTGACGCCAACGTTTGACCCGTGTGAGACGTCGGGACCAAGGAAACCTGTTCGGGAGTTCCCTTGGGCCACGATTCTCCCACCTTGATCGCCGCCCTCGGGCCCCAGATCAATCACCCAGTCGGCTGTCTTGATTACGTCAATATTGTGTTCGATGATCACCACACTATTGCCGAGGTCCGTCAGCCGGTTCAGGACTTCGAGTAACTTGCGGACATCGTCGAAGTGTAGACCGGTTGTGGGCTCATCAAGGATGTAAAGAGTTTTTCCCGTGGCGCGCCGGCTGAGTTCCTTGGCGAGCTTAATGCGTTGAGCCTCCCCACCCGAGAGGGTGGTGGCGGACTGACCCAAGTGAAGATAGCCCAGCCCAACGTCGGCAAGCGTCTGAAGCTTGATCCGAATTTGCGGGATGTTCTCCAGAATGGGCAATGCCTCGATGACTGTGGTGTCCAGGAGCTCGGAAATTGAAAATCCTTTGTACTTCACTGCGAGCGTTTCTCGGTTGTATCGCCTGCCGCGGCAAACTTCGCACTGAACGTATACATCGGGCAAAAAATTCATTCCGATGCGACGCAAACCGTCGCCCTGGCAAGCTTCGCATCGGCCACCTTTCACGTTGAAACTGAAGCGTCCTGCTTTGTAGCCCCGTTCTTTGGAATCGGGAAGCGACGCGAACAGCTCTCGGATGGGCGTAAAGAGCCCGGTATAGGTTGCGGGATTTGAGCGTGGCGTGCGCCCGATAGGGGACTGGTCAATCTCGATCACCTTGTCAATGAGCTCGGTGCCTTGAATCTCCCGGTGTTTGCCTGGCGCGTCGAGCGATCGGTAAAGTTTTCGGGCCAGTGCACGGTACAGGATGTCGTTTACCAACGAAGACTTGCCTGATCCCGAGACTCCGGTGACAACCGTCAGCACTCCAAGCGGAAAACGAACATCAATGTGATTCAAGTTGTTCTGGGAGGCGCCCTTTACGACCAGCGAACTTCCGTTTGGCTTTCTGCGGGCTGCGGGGACTTCGATGCTCAGTTCGCCTGAGAGATAGCGTCCTGTCAAGGATCGGCGGTTGCGGGCAATATCGCTTGCCGTTCCTTGGGCAATGAGTTCACCGCCTGCCTTTCCGGCACCGGGCCCCAGGTCGACCACATGATCCGCACGGCGGATAGTTTCCTCGTCGTGCTCTACTACGAGGACGGTATTTCCCAAATCGCGCAACTGCTCCAGCATTCCCAGCAGGCGCTGATTGTCGCGAGCATGCAGGCCGATGGAAGGTTCGTCGAGCACGTACAACACACCTCGCAACTTTGAGCCAATTTGCGTTGCCAGCCGAATGCGCTGGCCTTCGCCACCGGACAAAGTGGCCGCCGAGCGAGACAGGCTCAAGTAGTTGAGTCCGACCGCCGCCAGGAATTCCAACCTCTCGATGACCTCATGAACGATACGTCCGGCTATGGTTTTCTCACGCTCTGTGAGTTGGATGTCACGCACTACCCGGAGCGTTTCGCCGACGGAGAGGGCTGTCAGTTCAGCAATGGAGAATCCTGCAACCTTGATGGCCAGGCTCTCAGGACGGAGCCTGCGGCCATTGCAGGCTGAGCAGGCCTTGGAGGACATGAATGTTTCCAGGTTTTGCTCTTCTTCAAACCCGTTTGCATAGCTCTCCTGCATCCTGCTAAGAATTCCATCCTGCAGGATCGGGTCATGGTTGACACCATTCCAGACGGCGCTCTGCACTTTTGAAGGGAGGACCTCAAATGGCTGGTTGAGATCCACCTTGAAATGGTCTTGAATCCCGGTCAGAAACTCCGAGATTTCCGGCGGGAGCTCATCATTCCAAGGAGCGAGCCCGCCATTGAGAATCGACTTGGACGGGTTGGGAACCAACCGGCCAGGGTCGAGCTCAAATTTATATCCCAGTCCAGAACATTCTGAACAGGCACCGTAGTGGCTGTTAAAGGAGAAGGTCCGGGGCTCTACCGTAGGGATGGAGACGCCGCAATCGACGCAAGCCAGTTTTTCTGAGTAAAGACGCTCATCGCCTCCGACAATGGCTACCAGGACAATGCCCTTCGTGAGCTTCATCGCTACATCGATGGAGCTTTCGAGACGCTTCTCCATGCCAGGTTTGATCATCAGCCGATCCACAACGACTTCGATCGTGTGGTTCTTCTGCTTGTCGAGGCGAATTTTCTCGTCCAGGCTTTGGAGGTTGCCGTCAATACGCGCGCGCACGAAGCCGTCGTGAGCCAGGTCTTCGAGCTGCTTCTTGAACTCGCCTTTCCGTCCGCGCACGATAGGCGCGAGCACCATGACACGTTCCCCTTCGGGAAGTGCTCTGAGGTGTTCCAGGATCTGCCGCGTAGACTGCCTGGCGATCAACCGTCCGCACTTGAAGCAGTGCGGAACTCCGATGGAGGAATACAAGAGCCTCAGGTAGTCGTAGATCTCGGTGATTGTTCCTACGGTTGAACGCGGACTGCGACTGGTGGTTTTCTGCTCGATCGAGATTGCTGGGACTGAGCCCTTCGATCGAGTCGACATCCGGACGTTCCAATTGATCGAGGAATTGACGGGCGTATGCCGACAGAGACTCGACATAGCGGCGCTGGCCTTCGGCATAGATCGTATCAAAAGCCAGACTGGATTTACCCGAGCCGCTCAGGCCGGTGATGACGGTTAAGCGATTGCGCGGAATCTCAACATGGATATTCTTGAGGTTATGCTGGCGGGCACCACGAACAACGATTTTGTCAATCCCCATGGAGTAGACTCAGACAGAGAGGAATTTCGATCGATACACAAAAGGCGATGATAGACTCAGCTCTGAAAGAGCGTCAAGGAGTTTGGTTGCAGCGCGGACAGTGATTGGAAACCGTGAGAAAGGGCCTTGAGAATTGCGCGTTTGTGCAAAAACACAGCGCAATACTGCGCCGTTAGAGGGACATCAAAAATTTTTCCAGTTTCAGCTTTTCCGAAGCAGGAAGATCAACGAACTCGATGCCGATGGCTTTGTCCTTCTTGACCCAGACCACCTTGGCATTCCCCTTGAACGGGGTGAACTCACCCGGGACCTCAAACTGGACTTCCAAAGTGCTGTCTGGGAGGAAAGTCTTGGGAAGACTAACAAAGGCGCCCCCGAAGCTGACATATTCCATGACCCCTTTGATACGCTTGAAATCTTTGAGGATTTCTACCTCAATGTGGGTGCGCTCCCGGGCGAAATTGCGTCGTTCGGCGCCGGTGTCTTTCATGCCATCCTCCTCGAAAGCTGCGTCAGCGAAAGAATGGAATAACAAATCAAAAATGGAGTCAAGCAGTTCGTTGGCTCTTGACTCGGGTCTTCGGGCCATAGTTCGCCGTTGCCCAAAGCTTCAGTGGAAGGTTGCCAGAGCGATCTAGGATGCGTCGCGGCATGTTTCATTGGCTGGGTGGAGGCGAAGGAGCCGAGATACTCGATCGCCCGTCGTGCTTCATGCGATTCGAGGAAAGGTGATTCTGGTTGGAGGGCAGCCGATGCGATCTGCGAAGGTGCGGCTGACTACGAGCGACGGCCAGGAACGGGGAGAAAGGGTCTTGGCCTATGAAGGCACGTTTTCTTTTGAAGAGCTTTTGCCTGGCGGGTATCTTCTAACGCTTGTCCGCGAGGATGAAGCCATGATCGGCCGTGCAGTGGAGATCAAGAGCTATCCGGTTTCGAAAGTGATTTTCCTGGAGATCACTTTGAACAAAGAGTCGGCTTCAGTCCGTGAGATCGTCACCGACGCTTCCAACCGGGAGTTCGGCACCCTGAAGGAACCGCCCAGCGAAGTGTCGCGCAAGGCGTTGCGGGCCTTTGAACAAGCGGCCAAAGAGAGCGCTGCTGGCTCTCCCGAAAAGGCGATTGTTCATTTGCAACGAGCGATACGCGAGCAACCAAACTATTTCGAGGCCTACAACAATTTAGGAGTCCAGTACCAAAAGCTCCAACAATGGAACGAGGCTGTTCGAGCCTATCGTCGGGCTACGGAGCTACGGCCCAACTCAGCCAAGGCTCATATCAATTTGGCGGTTGTGTTCTTGGAACAAGGACAGACGGGCCAGGCGCTTGATAGCCTGGAGGCCGCCCGAAAGGCCGAACCCGGGTCGGCAACCGTGCATCTCCTCCTGGGACAGATCTACCTCAGGAAGAAAGACTATTTGAATGCCCAGGAACAGCTCGAAACAGCAACACGACTCAATCCGCAGAGTTCACGTCAAGCCTTCGTGCAGCTGATCGAGATTGCGCTGCACCACAATGAGGTAGATCGCGCGCGGCAGTATCTGGATGTGATGAAACAATACTTCCCCCCGGACTCTGAGATCTCAAGTCTGCAAGAGAAAATTCAAGCTGCCAGCAAACCCTAGCTCCTCATCCCGGAGAGCCTACCAGGCGTCATTTGACTGATGTTCACCGCGCCTAACAAGAATCAAATCTCTCAGGGGGTCTTTGTCGATTCAGGACCTCAATTCCTCTGAATTTATCGAAGATTCTGACGCTTTGACCCCGGTGACTGGTCTCTTTCGAACGGCCTCGCGAAGATGAGCTGTTGGTGGGTTTTTCCGCCAGGTGGCGTCCAGAAAAAGGCTAAAGTGAAGGCACTTTACGCCGATATCAAAATTGCTAGGACGGCATATCTATCTTGACTTTCGTGGCTTCACTGCGGGTGGTTTGCAGAGGCTTCGAGCTGTGCCCGTTGAGGCTGTGAAGTCTGAGTGAACCCCAACCTTATGGAAAGCCGAACCCACAGCGAATCGTTGAGTATGACGATGCCGATGTCGGCAGATGACCTTCCTCCACGAGTCAATCATCGACTCTTGATTGTGGATGATGACCATGACGTACGCCGCGCGCTAATGGAAGTCCTCAGAACCAGCGGATACGAATGCGATCAGGCTTGTTCAGTACCGGAAGCGTTGCTTTACTTGGAGCAGCAGCCGTACGCCTGCATCTTGACAGACCTGATCATGCCAGAGAAATCTGGTCTTGATCTGTTACGGGATGTTGTCTCAAACCGTCCGGACGTTGCCGTCATCCTAGTGAGCGGGCAAAACGACACCGCCCAGGTGCGCCGCGCTCTGAAGAATGGAGCCTACGACTATTTGGTGAAGCCATCGACGGCGGTGGAGATCGTCGCGACTGTTGACGCAGCCCTGAAGAAAAGGCAGCAATATCTGAAAGAGCAGACCGACCGGCAATCCCTCCGCGAGCGTGTAGAGATCGGGATGGTCGAGTCGATCCTCTTCGAAGATATCGTCCGCAGCACAATCGATGGCATCATGATTACCGATCTCGAAAATCGAATCATTATGGTGAACCCGGCGTACGAGCGCCTGACGGGTTTTCTACGCCAGGAACTGATGGGTACGATTCCGGAGATCTTGAAAGGCAATCGATCGTCGATGGACTTCGGCAGACGAGTCACGTACGAATTGTCGTCGAGCGGTTACTGGTCAGGCGAAGTCATTGATCAGCGCAAAGACGGCACCGAATGGTACGCCAATCTGACCATCAGCCGGGTCAAAGACTCCCGTGGAAAAGCCTTTGCCGATGTCTTTGTGGTTAGAGACATTACTGACAAGAAGAACATGGAGCAGCAGTTGATCGACCGGCTGCTAGAAGTGCAGTCAGCCCAGGATGCAGCAATCATTGGCTTTGCGAAACTTGCGGAATGCCGCAACCCCGAAACCGGCGTCCATCTTGAGAGAATGCGGGAATACTGCCGGATTCTCGCGGAGCACATGGCTACCTTGCCACCTTATCGAGACCAAATCGATGACAGTTACATCGATGCTTTGTACAAGTCGAGTCCCCTGCATGACGTTGGCAAGGTCGGCATTCCTGACAGCATTCTGCTCAAGCCTGGAAAGCTGACTCACGAAGAATATGAGATCATGAAGACGCACACTATCATTGGTGGCGATGCATTGAAGGCAGCGGAAAGCAAGCTTCCTGGACGTTCGTTTCTGACGCTCGGGAAGGAAATCGCTTACCATCACCACGAAAAGTTTGATGGCGCTGGCTATCCTTTCGGCCTTTCGGGTTCAGCGATTCCTCTGTGCGCTCGAATTGTGGCTTTTGCGGATGCGTATGACGCGCTTACTTCAAAACGGGTTTACAAAGACATGGTGAGTCCCGAGGAGTCGAAACGGCGTCTTTTGACAGATCGTGGAAAACACTTCGATCCGGAGGTAGTTGACGCTTTCTTAACCTGCGAAGGCGACTTTCTGAAGATCTTGGCGGAATTCACCACGGAGCCCTGAACTTGCTTAGACCCCTGCCGGAGTAACCGTAAGGGCACTGGCTCCACGAAAAAGTCAATCCTGATAGCGTAGCAGGCTGAATACGTCGTAGCCCTCCAGCTTCTTCCTGCCATTCAGAAAATCCAGTTCTACCAAAAACGCCAAGCCAGCGACCTCTCCGCCCAACTGCTTTATCAAATGCGTAACCGCCGCTGCTGTCCCGCCGGTGGCCAAAAGATCGTCCACAACCAGTACCCGTTGTCCTTTTTGAATGCCATCCTTGTGAATTTCCAGCGTATCTTGACCGTACTCGAGGTCGTAGCTCACTTTGATGGTTTCGGCCGGCAGTTTTCCCGGCTTGCGGACTGGCACAAATCCGGCCCCCAGCTGGCAAGCCAGTGCCGGAGCAAAGATGAAGCCCCGCGACTCGATTCCTACGACCAAATCAATTTTCTGCGCTCGATAGTGCGAGCTGAGTTCATCCAGCACACCCTTAAGAGCTTGTGCATTTTTTAGCAGTGTAGTGATGTCGTAGAAGAGGATGCCTTTCTTTGGAAAATCAGGAACGCCTCGGATGAGCTGCTTAAATTTGTCCATTGATACCTCTCGATACGATATTTGATGTTCCTGGAACGATCACACGGCGCTCCATCGTCAAAAAGCGGCCACATGATAACGGCACACGCAAGCGAACGCCAGACGAAATCCATGCGCATTCGTCTTTAAAATGAACTGTTGGCATCCTGCATCTTCAATCGGAGCAGTCTGCTATACTTGCCGTTTCTTGGAATGCAGACCAAACTGTTGGGATCTTCTGCACCATCGGCGGCTCTGCTAACTGCAGACTTGCGTCGAACGGTATCAGTTTCGAGATTTAGCCAAAGGATCATTGGTCCAAGCACAAAGCACCCGGGCACGGTTTGAGGAGGGAGAAACATAATGCGAAAGGGAATCGTGCTTGCCGGCGGTTCTGGTACACGGCTTTACCCGTTGACGCGTGCGGTCAGCAAGCAGCTGATGGCTGTGTACGACAAGCCGATGATCTACTATCCCTTGTCGGTGCTGATGCTAGCTGGAATCCGCGAAATCCTGGTTATCACTACTCCGCATGAACAGCCAGGTTTCAAAAGATTGCTGGGTGACGGTCGCACCTGGGGGCTTGACCTTCACTACGCCGTCCAGCCCAGCCCTGACGGTCTCGCGCAAGCCTTCCTGATTGGACGAGAGTTTCTGGGCGGCTCGGCGGCAGCCCTGGTTCTGGGAGACAACATTTTCTATGGGCACGGCTTGCCCCGATATATCCAAACCGCTTCCGACCGCGAAACTGGAGCGACCATTTTTGCTTATCAAGTGCGCGATCCAGAGCGATACGGGGTCGTTTCCTTTGACAGTAGCGGCAAAGCGCAGACGTTGCAGGAAAAACCTGTCCAGCCGCTTTCGTCCTATGCCGTGCCAGGTTTGTATTTCTACGATAGCCACGTGTCTGAAGTCGCTTCCCGGCTGAAGCCCTCACCCCGTGGGGAGCTGGAGATCACCGATCTCAACCTCGAATATCTTCGAGCGGGTCAGCTTCATGTTGAGAAATTTGGGCGAGGCATTGCGTGGCTGGATACGGGGACTCATGAATCTTTGCTGCAAGCCTCTGTTTTCATTCAAACCATTCAGGACCGACAAGGGTTGATGGTGTCCTGCCTCGAAGAGATTGCGCTAAAGAAGGGATTCATTGACGCTTCACAAGTCAGACTCGTGGCTGAAACGATGAAGGGGAATGAGTACGGGCGTTATTTGCTGCGGATGTTAGAAACAGAGTGAGATCACTGCTCCATTGCTATGGATTCAGCATGAGGATTCTCAGATGCTTTAGCGGGTAAGTTCCTGCTCCATGAAGTTGACTCCGTCTGTTCCGAGGCCACTCCCTTCAGTCCACCACCAACGGACAGGCAGTTCCAGAAGCACCAAGGCAGGCCCCTTGCAGCTCATTGCGCTGGGGCAGCCACCCATCTGCGGGCATTCGTGGCATGCCCCGCTGCGCGCAGCCAAGGAAACCGTGTTTGACTGAGGGTGAGATTTCAAATTAGCGAAGCAAACAAGGCCGGAGGTTGAGAGGTGAACTCCAGGCGTTTTCCCGACCGCGGATGCTGAAACGCCAGTTTTGCAGCGTGCAAGGCAAGGCGTCGAACTGGGTTGGTCCTGCTTCCGTACGCTCGGTCACCGACGATGGGATGTCCCTGCTCTGCCAGATGCACGCGAATCTGGTGCTTCCGACCGGTCTCAAGCTGCACCTCGGCTAACGTCCGATGTTTGGAGCGCTGCAGGACCTTGATGTGGGTAACCGCTCGCTTTCCTTTAGCTCGGTCTCGGGTGGAATAGCATCGGTGCATACGATTTTCGGCAAGGTAGGACTCGATGGTTTGCTCATTGCGAACCATTTGACCTTCCGTAATCGCCACGTAGATCCTGCCTGCGCTGTGTTCTTTGAATTGACCTTGCAGATGCCGCTTCGAAACCTCCGATTTTGCGAAGACCAGCAAGCCTGAAGCCTCCCGGTCGAGTCGGTGCACGATGAACAGCATTTCCGGGGGCTTCTTCCGCTTCACGTGTTCATAAAGATAGGCGTAAAGAGTCCGGTCTTTCTCCTGATCGGTTGCAATCGTCAACAGCCCTTCTGGCTTGTCGACGACGATGATGTCTTTGTCCTCAAAAATGATCTGGACGGCTACGGCACGGGGACGCCTTGTGACGGCGATCTGCGGGCCGTCTTCGAGAATTCAAGAGTTTCACCTGCGGTCAACTGTCGAGCACGTCACGCACTTTGCGCAAGAGCGCATCGGGTGTGAATGGTTTTTGAATGAAATCGGTGCCAGGTTCGAGCGCACCTTGGCGGATTGCGGAGTCATCAGTGTATCCGGACATGTACAGCACTTTGATGTCTTTGCCCATGCCAACAAGTCGTCTGGCGAGGTCGCGGCCGCCCATCAGCGGCATTACCAGGTCTGTCAGCAAGAGGTGAATCACATCGGGATGCTGCAGAACAATTCGCAATGCTTCCGCGCCATGCTGCGCTTCCAGCACGTTGTAGCCGCTGCGCTTCAAGACTTGATGCACCAGACTTCGAACAACGCTCTCGTCCTCAACCAAGAGAACGGTTTCTGTGCCTACGGGCAGCTCCATTTGGTTGCGTTCAACTGCAGCCGGATGTTGCACCTCAGCTTGAGGAAGATAGATTCGAAACGTGGTGCCTTGGAGAAGCTCGCTTTCCACCGAAATGCGGCCCCCACTCTGTTCGATGACGCCGTATACAGTGGAGAGGCCCAACCCGGTTCCCTTGCCTTGTTGCTTGGTTGTGAAGAAGGGTTCAAAAATGTGGGCTTGGGTTTCGGCATCCATGCCACAGCCGGTGTCACTAACGGCCAGCATGACTGAATTGGAAACACCTGCCGGAACGCCTACAGTACCGGATTCAATGTTAGCAGTCTTCAAGGTAAGTTTGCCGCCGCGGGTCATCGCGTCGCGAGCGTTCACGGCCAAATTCAGAATTACCTGTTCAATTTGGCTGCGGTCGGCTTTCACCGATGCCAATCCCGGCTCAAAGACGGTGACAAGTTCGACATCAGCTCCGATGAGCCGACGCAACATCTTATCCATCCCCAACACTACGGCGTTCAAATCCAGTATCTGGGGTTGAAGCACCTGCTTCCGGCTGAACGCCAGCAACTGGCGGGTCAAATCAGCGGCCCGGCGGCTGGCCCGCTTGATCTCTTCCACATCTCCGCGCAGGGGATCCTTGGGACCCAGCGACATAAGCATCATCTCGCTGTAGCCCCCGATTGCAGTCAACAAATTATTGAAGTCGTGGGCAACGCCGCCTGCCAGCTTCCCCACTGCTTCCATTTTCTGGGCCTGGCGAAGCTCTTCTTCCTTTTGTCG
The DNA here is from genome assembly GCA_963791795.1 of uncultured Acidimicrobiia bacterium. GTDB lineage: Bacteria > Acidobacteriota > Terriglobia > Versatilivoradales > Versatilivoraceae > VFZK01. The sequence continues at coordinate 78,056 of CAWBTP010000005.1, read as the reverse complement.
AAGTGCCGCTTCCGCTCGCCGGCGTTCGCTGATGTCACGGATTACTGCAAGGTAGCCACAACGTGCGCCTGAAGCGTTGGTGAGCTTGCGCACGGAGGCCTCGACAACGATTGTGTTCCCGCCTCTTTGGCGATGGGTACTTTCACCCCGCCAGACGCTTGCAACCTCCAGAGCGTTTTCGCTGGGCGACCCAGGAGCGAGCCAGTCATCATGAATCAGCTCTCGCAGAGGGCGGTTGAGCGCCTCATAGAATTTGAAACCATAAAGCTCCTCTGCACCGTGGTTCCAGTAGTTGACCAGATTCTCGTTGTCAACAGCGATGATGGCCTCGGTCACCTGCGACAAGACGTCCGCTTGAAACTTCAAACGTTCTTCATCCAGCTTGCGGGCAGTGATGTCGTTGGTGACGCTCAACGTTCCAATGACTGCACCGTTCGGATCGCATAGGGGAGAAGCATTTATCTCGGCCCAAAAACTGCTGCCATCTTTGCGCAGCAACCGGGTTTCGAAGCGCTCGGTGATTCCTTTCGACCGCAGCTCATACCGATTGGGTACGGCTCCCCATTCTTCGCGGGGGAGCAATAGTTCAAAAGCACGCCTTCCCTTGATTTCATCATCGGTGAAACCCGTTAAGGCCAGCATTCGAGCATTAACAATCTGCACGACATCGTCGAGATCCGTAATCAAGAGTCCTTCCCCAAGGCTCTCAACCACCGTTCGCAGCCGCGCCTCGGAATCCCGCAGCGCCCTCTCTGTTAGCTTCCTCAGCCCCATGTCACGAATGAGAGTTACGAACCTGGGCTGACTTCCGGCTTGGAGAAGCGTAACAAAAGCTTCCAGGTCTACCAGCATGCCATCCTGGCGCAGTCCATGAAATTCAAAGATCGACGGCACCGTCTCGCCTCGGAGCCACCGGCGACGGATACTCAATAGTCGCTCTCGGTCACCCTCGCCAATGACTGAAGAGAGATGCTTTCCTTCAAGCTCTGCGGCGCAATCGTATCCGTGCAAGTCGAGAAATGCCTGGTTCACTTCGACGATCACTTCCCCCGAATCCACGAGCATCGGGTCTGCACTGCTGTGTATATGCTGAGTCGTTTGCTTCAGTTCGATCGCAAGCGCTCGTTCTGCAGACTGATTCATCGTCGATCCTTCCTCGGTTCCTCGTAGGGTGTTCGGAAACCCCCGGTTGCGCTACAACGCTCTTCGATCATGAGTGATAGCCCAAACGCCTCAGGCGCCCTTGGTGAAATAGTCTGAGTAAAGCGCAGTCGCACAATCGGGACAAATACCGTGGGAGAATTGCGCTTCGGTGTGGCTTTGGATATAGGCCTCCAATTGATTCCAGTATCCCTGATCATCGCGAATCATTTTGCACGAGGCGCAAATGGGGATAAAACCACTTAGGACTTTTATTTTGGCGAAGGCTTCCTGTAATTCATGAATCAATTGCTCCCGTTCCTGCTGTGAGCGCTTCCTTTCTGCGATGCTGCGAGCCGAGAGCAAGATACGATGTCCAGCAATCCCACGGATGGAGAACGTGGACAAGAGCAGCTCTACGTCCAACCAATCGCCCGTGGCCAGACGCAGCCGTACGTCCGTCGCCTTTCCCGGTCCACTTTCGGGCAATTGGGAAATCGCCAGCTGCACTAGAGGCAGATCCTCCGGATGGAGGAGTGCCGAAAAGGTACGTCCCACGAGCCATGCCGGATCATAGCCAAGCACTGTCTCGTGGGATGGTGAGGCATAGATGAGGTTGCCCTTCAAGTCCAGCAGCGCGATCAAGTCCAGGGAGTAGTCGGCAAGGAGTCGGTATCGCTCCTCGCTGTGGCGTAGCTGCTCCATCGCACGACGCCTCTCTTGCATGTGGCGAGAGAGTTGGTAAAACGCCAGGCCAATGCAGACCACGGTGAGCGATGCCGAAGCGAGAAAAGTGATGGATGACTGACGGGCCTTGGTCTTAGCTGTCTCCGAATGTTGCTTGAATGCCTCAATCTGGGAGCTAGAGATAGTTGCTGCGGTCGCCCGAATTTGGCTTGCGAGGACGGAAACCGTTCGCCACGCTGCTTCTACCTCGGAACCTGGAAGTGAGCCAGCGTCGCGAGAATCGTTGATCCGCTGCAGCAACTCCACCTCACGCGCGACATGGCGTTCCAACTGCTGCACTCTTACCAGACTCCCATCCGTGCCGGAAGCCAATTCCTTGAGGCGGGCGAACTTGAGGTTGATCGCGGACACTTCCTCGGTGGACGGGCGTGTCGTTTCGCTCCCTGAGGCTAGGACTGTCAGCTGCCGAGCCTCCATTTCCTTTACGGCGAGCAGCGTACTTTCCAGTTCCCGCAAGATGTCCTGGCTCTGGGCGACCGTTTTCCCCGCTTCGGCGAACTCCTGGGTGCTGACATAGGATGCGAAACCTGCGGCACACAAAGCAGCCACCGCTAGAACAAACGCTGCTGGCAGCGCGTTTTCAAGAGTCCACTTCATGGACTTCGTTCCTCCGTTTAGATAAGAGCGAGGGCCTGACAGCCAGTAGGGTCACCTTGCTGGCTGAATGAACATGAATTATTTGGGTTAATGTCGAAGGCTGGCCTCAAATCCATCATCACTCGAGGCCCGCCAACCAGTATATCGGTACTTCTCGCTGGAAGGTTCACCTTTTGTTCTCAGAGAGTTTCGAAGAGTTTCGTCTCGAATCCCTGTGATGGGTGCTCGAAATGAGTTGGCCAAGATTTTCGTGGGGAAGACAGCCCAAGCGTTGACCAGTGCTGACTGACCAGAGGAAGGCTAAACGCCTGGCATGGCTTTCTTGAGTGGCTTCAACAGCAGCCACAAAACAAACGACATGAAGAGTGCCATCGTGGCGAGGATAAAGAAAAACGTCGAGTGGTCCCAAATACGCCAGTAAATACCGATGGCGGTCAGCTTGTTTCCTATTGCCGTAGCGACAAACCAGCCTCCCATCATCAGGCCGCGCATATGAGCCGGAGCAACCTTTGAGACCAGAGACAAGCCCATGGGCGACAGCATCAACTCTCCAAGAGAAACGATGGCATAGGCACCAATGAGCCACCAAGGCGAGACCCTTCCGGTGTTTCCGCCGGCCAAACAGGCAATTGACATGAGGTAAAAGGACACTGCGGTCAAGAACATGCCAATGGCGATTTTTGCAGGAGTCGACGGCTCGAGTCCTTTTCTCGCCAACCAGCGCCAAAAACTGATGAGGGGCAATGTAAGCGTCACGATCCAGAACGGGTTGATTGCGTTCGAGATCACGCCGGATACGTTGCCCCAAGCAGACCAGTCAGTGTTGTCGTTAGCGAAGTAGGTGAGTGTTAGTTGGTTCTGATGGAAAGCCATCCAGAAGACAATGACAATCACGAAAATTACAAGCAGCGCCAGGATTCGTCTTGAATCGGAAACAGAATCAATTGCCAACGCCGTTCGTGGCTCGGTTTGAAGGGGAGAAGCAGTCCCGCCTTTGTCGTGGCCTGACAGGTGTTTTCGAAAGCCCCAGAAAGTGGTCATGCAGATGACCATGCCAAACCCTGCAACCGTGAATGCCACTCGAAACCCAAAGCGCTGCTTCATGAACTCAGCTACGACCGGCGCCAGAAAGGCGCCGATGTTGATGCCCATGTAGAAAATGTTGTAGGCCGAGTCTTTGAGCTTGCTTCCTTCGGGATAAAGACTGCCGACCATCGCCGAAACGTTGGGCTTGAAAAATCCGTTTCCGATGATGACCAGAGTTAATGCTAGATACAGTGCAGAGACCGACGGAAAATAGAGCAAAAAGTAACCTGCTCCGAAGAAGAGCGCGCCGACGGTGATCGCCAGCCGGTAGCCCATCCACTTGTCAGCCAGCCATCCGCCAATGAGGGGGCTGGCGTAGACGAACATGAGGTAGTAAGAGAATAGAGTGGTTGCGTCTTGCTCGGCCCAGCCCATTCCCTGTACAGAATCACGAAGGTAAAGGGCAAGCATGGCGCCCAACGTGTAGAACCCGAAACGTTCCCACAGCTCGGTTGCAAAAAGGACGTACAGACCCGGCGGATGTTTCTCTTGAATAGTGAGCGTTGTTGTTTGAGATGCTGTTTTCGTTGGGTTCATAGACTAAATGAGAGTAGGGAAAAGGTGCATGGGTTGCAAGCTGTGAACTGCATCGGGCCGCTTCTCTAGAGCAGCACGAGGCTTTGCATCCTGGCAAGATACCCAGTATCATCCGCACACTAACTGGTGAGGAGGCCACTGAATATGCCGGCAACATCCGAATGGGAACCGCGCACGGTAGAACGTGTTGACACGAAGTACCGCAAGATTGTAACACCCATTCCCGTACCCGATTCCATTTCGATCCTTGAGAAACTGAAACGTTATGAACCCGAAGCCATGGGTGGACAGCCTCCAGTGGTATGGGACCGAGCTGAGGGCATCTAGTGTCTTCGACCGCTGGGGTAATCAGTGGCTCGACTGGAGCTCCGGTGTCCTCATTACCAATGCTGGGCACGGCAGGCAGGAGATTGTGGACGCCATCGTAGGCCAGGCACAAAAGCCACTACTGACTACTTATTGCTTTCCGAATGAGGTTCGCGCAGAACTCGTGGAGAAACTGATCTCCATGAGCCCGGCGCCTTTGCGAAAGGCGTTTCTGTTGACCACGGGATCGGAAACCATCGAATGTGCGATCAAACTGGCTCGCACAAACGGGATCAAGCAAGGTGGGCGCACAAAATCAGTGATTGTTTCCTTCGACAAGGGTTTCCACGGCCGCACCCTTGGGGCCCAAATGGCGGGTGGGATTCCAGGACTGAAGGAGTGGATTGTCAATCACGACCCGGGGTTGGTGCAGGTGCCGTATCCTGACGGTTTTCGCACGGAGGACACTCGCTTTGAGGTTTTTGAGCAGGGGCTGGAGCGACTTCACGTCGAACCCCAAAATGTCGCAGGTGTGCTGCTGGAGACCTACCAGGGCGGGGGATCGAGCTTCTGCCCCAAGGAGTATATTCAGCGGCTAAGGAGATGGTGCGATGAGCATCAGGCCCTGTTGATCTTCGACGAAGTCCAGGCTGGCTTCGGGCGGACCGGCAAGCTGTTTGGCTTTGAGCACTACGAGGTCGTTCCCGACCTTGCTTGCTTTGGGAAGGGGCTCAGCAGCTCTCTGCCGATTTCGGCGGTTCTGGGTCGACAGGATGTGATGGATCTGTATCCACCCGGAGCCATGACCAGCACCCACACGGGCAATCCTCTATGCGCTGCGGCGGCACTTGCGAATCTCGAAATCATTCTTCGAGAGGACCTTGCACAGAATGCTCTCAAAGTGGGTGGCGTCATGCATTGCAAGCTGGCTGGCATCAAGAACAAGTACCCAACAGTGATCGGGGCTCATCACGGTCTGGGCTTAGTGGCTGGCTTGCACATGGTGAGGCCCGGCAGCACAGAGCCGAATGCGGAACTCGCGAAGGCCATCATTCGCAGAGCGGTTGAGAAAGGACTTCTGATGTTCGCACCGGTCGGATTCGGTGGCGCCACAGTCAAGATCTGCCCACCGTTGTGCATCAACGAAGAAGCAACCGTTGAGGCTGTGCATGTGCTGGAAGAGTGCATTGAGGAATCGGTGTAGGCCGCGGCAAATGAAACCGTACGATGGCTGAGTCTTGGACTGCGATGCGTGGTGCCTTTCCCAGGCAGAGAGCCTGTCCTGAGAGTCCTCCTGCGGACATTGATCGTTTCTGCCCCCCGTCATTCCGGCCAAGCGCAGCGCGAGCCGGAATCCAGATCGCATTGACGGTACCAGCCTGCTTGCTGGTAAGGTCGACTGGATTCGCGCATTCGCGGGAATGAAGCAGCCCGCCACCCCATGCCCTCCGCAGATTTGCCCTACCTCATTGCGCGCTAGATGGTCACTTGAAGAGGAGGATCCCGAAGCGATCTGGATTATGAGGGTTGGCCTTCTTTAATCCTGGGTGGCACCACATGCTCAAGCGCCTTCCAGCGCTATCCTCGGTTCCATCCCAGCGATTGACCTGGACACGCCATTTCTCGCCGGACTTGGGCGCGAGCTGTTTCGAGAGCGGTGTGAAGTTCCTGAATGGGATAGCCACTTCTAAGGTCCAAGCGCTGTCCTGATCGCTACGCTGGTTCAGCGTTCCCTTCAATGTCGTCTTCAATTGCACCCCTTCAAAGTTCAGATTCTTGTCCAAGCCTTTCGGGAACGGGTAGAAGTAGTCATAAAGCACTCCCCGGGCATTCATCTCCATACCAAAGTAGGAGTCAGTTTCCTGGCTGGGCTTGATGAAGATTTCCACGCAATCGTCCTTGTAGGTGGGATCGTCGCGGTTTTCATGGGTAGCAGTGATATCGGTGTCCTCTGCTTCGTAGCCTACATAGAGAGTGTCAGCATCGCGAAGCAACTTCACCGTGGTTTTCTGTTTCTTGCCCGTCTGAAAATCCCAAGGAAACATCAGGGTAATCGGAGGGGCCTGCGACCAGGATGGCTCCGAAAGTTTCCCGTCCACGACCATCTTCTCTTTGATCGATTTAACGGAGTACTCCGGCAAGGGGCCGAGACCTTGTAGCTCGGTGTATTTGTCTGCGGCGGCTGCCAGTCCGGTGAGGGCCACAAACGTCAAGAGAGTTCTCTTCAGCATGCAGGACCTCCTAATTGTTTTGTGCGCTGCAAATCGTTTGCTGTGGTTCTTCCTGAAAAATCTCTTCATCTTCGTGCCCGTTCTCGAAGAAATGCCGAGTCCGACGGCGAGCCATTCTCATCAGTCGAAGGGCCAGCGATCAGGTGAGCAGAGCCACCGAGGGTCTCACCGTTCCAGAGGCTATTTTTTCCTACGAGTCTTGAAGGTCTTCCGATAAAGCACAATCGCCTGGCGGATAATCTCCAGTGCGGGCTCCCGGCCCAGGAAGCGCTCAACGCGCACCGCCTTGTGCTCCAGTAGTTTGTAGTCCTCAAAAAATCGCTGCAGCTCCCTCATCTTGTGCTTCGCCAACTGGTTCACGTCGACATATTCGCAATATTCCGGATCGTCGGCATGAACGGCAATGATTTTGTCGTCCTCCTCATCCTGGTCGATCATCTGCATGACTCCGATTGGTTTTGCGCGCATCAGAGTGAGAGGATAGACAGCCTCCTGACCCAGCACCAGGATGTCCAGGGGGTCCTGATCGTCGCAATACGTCTGCGGGATGAACCCGTAGTTCGCCGGATAGTGCACCGAACTGAACAACACACGATCCACTTTGAGAAGACCGCTGTCCTTGTCGAGTTCGTACTTATTCTTTGAACCTTTGGGAATCTCAATGATGGCAGTGACCATCTCAGGGCGCGTGCAGACCCGACGGGATGTCGTGCCATGGGTTTTTCATAGAGATCCTCAGTAACTGAGACAGAGACTGAACCGCGAAGACGCGAAGGACGCAAAGATAGAGATGATGATGACAGCGGATTCTGTCGATACACTCAAATCCAACTTTCCAAAGCAGCACGGGGCGAAATACTTATCTCGGAATGCCTTAATGAAGTGAGCGGGCAGTATCATCGTCGTCATGTCCCTTGGGGTTCCTGGGTGCAGGTGTCTCGCTTTATCTGTGTCCATCAGCGAAATCTGCGTCCCAAGGCATTCGCGTTTTTCGTGCTCACAGTTCAATTTGCCTTTTCGAAAATGAAAATGTGCTGCCAAGGAAGAAAATCCAGCTTCTTACGCAATCGGAATCCCATGGGTTCAATCTCTCGCAGGACCTGTGCAACGGTCATCTTGTGTTCCGGCTTGATCGGGACCGAGGGATCTTCGCCGCGATACTCAACCAGCACCAAGACACCCTCTGGCTTCAACGAGGCTCGAATTCCGGCCACCATTTCTTCCGGTTGATGAAACTCGTGATAGACATCCACGAGGAGAGCCAGGTCAATTGCAGCCGGCGGCAACCGTGGATCCGTCGGAGTGCTCAACACGAGTTCAATATTCTTCAGACCCTCCTGTTTCCTGTTGATTTCCAGCCGGTCCAGCATTCCTTGCTGAATATCAACAGCGAACACCCGTCCGCTATCTTTCACGCGGCGAGCCAAACGCAGAGTGAAATACCCGTTGCCGGCGCCCACATCAGCGACTGTCATTCCAGGTTGAATCTTCAGCGCATCCAGAACCTTGTCCGGCTGTTCGAACTTTTCGCGGTCTTCGCGCATCAGCCAGTCTGCCCCGGCGGCACTCATGACTTGCGCTATCCTTCGGCCTTTGTACTCAGGTTGACCTGTGCTCGGAGCACTGTTCTGCGCCTGAGCGTGTGCCTGCCAGAATCAAGAGGCAGACAACTAGTCCGGATCAACCACGCACGGAAGCAGCGCTGGAGCTGGTGCAATGGCACGACAATTGGCTTGGACTTCGGAGCATGCTTATTCAGCTCACTGGCCAACTTAGCTGTTCAGAACGGCAGGCAGGAGGATAGCAGAGTTGTGGCGAAGACGCGGAACGGTTTGCTGGTGAGATTGATTACTTTGGATAGGACGCACCGGAACGTACGATGCGGATGAAGTGATCGGTGAACTTGGCATGCGCTCCCGGAAGGTCGAACTTGGGCATGTGGCAGCTGGAGCACCGCTTCGTCGCTTTTCGGCATGCCTTGGCGGTTGCGCCCGCCTGCGAGGCTTGCGCCGGAAGCGTGACAACCGAGGCACTTCGCATCATACGAAGCTGGCTCGCGGGCGAGCGGGGCATGCGGGTCGTGACAAGCGATGCAGGAAATGCGCCGGTCCTTTGGATTGCTGTAGTAGCAGGAGCTCTTCGCCAGCCGATACGGTTGAAAGCGAATGTTGCCGGCGCCACCGAGGTCTGGCATTGCCATCACTTCTTCATGACTTCGGTGACAACTGCCGCAGAATCGCTGCGAGAGTTCATTGCCGGCCATTTTCGCAGGCGAGAACACACCGACTGTTTTTGACTTGCCCGCCTTGGCAGCCTCCACATGCGCCGCCGCCGGGCCGTGACAAGCCTCGCAACTGACGCCTGGAATCAGACCCTCCAGTCGAAGCTCCTGAGTCTCGCTGACCGCGTTGGTGGCATGACAGGAAAAACACTTCCGAAGGTCCTCGGGCGTCAGCTTTTGTCCGAGGGCGGCTTCAAGCGATTCAGGCTCTGTTCTTCTTGCCCCAACCGTAAAGTCCAGCTTCTCCACGGCGGGATAGAAACTGACACGACTTTCATAGAAGGCATCCTTGTATTGAAGCAGATAGGTCTGCCCGGTTTCACCGTGACCGAAACAGTAGCTGAGAGGCACGGAGATCGACTCATCGCGGTAACTCACCTTGTAGAGACTTCGGCCTGACTGGCGGTCGATCTGGTAGGTGTAATCGTGATCGCGAAAAGTTAGAGAGGGATGCGATGCCAGAACCTGACAGTTTTCCGCTGAGCGCAGTGCCTTTGCCATCCCGGTGACCTGATGAGACGCAACCAGCCGGGCATGGCATGGGGAGCAGGCTGCCGAGCCGGCAAAGCCCGTTGCAGCAGCTCCTTGCATCGGCCACCAGTGGCCAGAGGAATGCAGCTTCTCATCTGTGTTCAACGGGCCCGAAATCGGTTGGATGTAGATGGCCAGAATCACAGTGGCGGCCAAAGATAAGCGTCGGGCGATTGTGGCAGAAGGCTGCACGACGTTGTCCTTTGCTGGTCAAGTCCAACTAACTTCGAGCTGTGGGCACCAGGAACGAGTCAATACTGCGAAGTCAGATCAACTTTCACTTCAGCTCGATGCGAATTGCATGTGAATTCGTCTTTCCCGTGTTCTTCACCTCGTGTACCACGGCGTCGCTCCAACTCACGGTGCCAAACTTCCGTTGTGCCTGCGTCACTTTGTTGTCGGGAATCGTCGTTGTCTGCACGTCGTAGTTCGCCAGGTACACCGTGATGCCACGCGGATGACTGTGCTTGGGTTCCGTCGATCCCACCGGCACCTTCGCCTCAATCACCCTGAGCACTGCATTCTCGAACAGGAGCTTGTGCGTATCGGGACAAACCTTCAATGGATCGAGCGGGTTAGTCCCTTGAGACAGGGTTGCGGTGATTCCGGCCGCGAAAAAGATTCCTCCTGCGACGAAAGCCAAATAGCTCTTTCTCATCGTATCTCTCCTTAGGATTCGCCTGATTTCGTCTCAACAAATTTTGTTACCGATTGGACAACGAAAGGCCGTTATCTTGCAACAAATTCCAAAGCAGGCCGCCAAGCGGAATTTTTCGCGAGCCAAGTGACTGATTCTGGGACTGACGGACGGGACCGAGTTTTCAACTGCGAGGGATCATGCGGAACCCACAAGAAACCGATCTAAAGAACAACAGTGACAAGGAGACAGATCTAGACTTCTCGTTGCCTGAGGAGTCTCGTTGGCTCGCTTTCCGGGAGAACTTGAAGGGCCTGTTTGTGAAAGCGGTGGCCAGCTCAGTTTCAGCGACTCCGGCAGAAACGGATCTGATTCTGGCAAGTGCGGTGTGGTATTCGACGATTTTCGATAACCTCAAGTCGGTCCTCATCGGCCAGCGCCAGCCTGCGGTTACAGCCCATCCCGTCGAAAACTCACTTCTGTTGAAGTCGCCGTCCCACTTTCGCACTTTGTGGGAAAACCTCGCAGCCTTGCTCCGAACGTCGAAAGCAACGGCCAGCGCAACCCCAGTTCAAACCGACTTGCTTCTGGAAGCAAAGCCATGGTTCAGGACTGTTTTCAGTGCCGTTCCGGCACTGTTTGCTCCGAGATCCGTCTACGTGCTCAGCGCACAGCCGGTGGCCGTGTCGCCACTCTTTCGGGACTATCGCTTTCGCAAGCGGTCCGCCATCTTCTCGATTGCCACACACTTTCTGCTGGTCGCAGCGATTCTGTGGTTGCCGGGCTGGCTTGCGTCGTCCCAGAAGCCTAAAGAGCAAACACTGGTCCTGACCCAGTTGGAAACAAAGCCCATGTTCTTGGATGTCCCTCTGCCGCCAAAGGCAAAAAAGTCTGGCGGTGGTGGTGGCGGTGGAAGGCGGGAAAAGACCCCTGCTTCGCTCGGTAAATTGCCGCGATTCTCGGACCGCCAGCTCACACCGCCAACACCGAAGATTGTGAACCCGAAGCCTGTTCTGCCGGTAGAGCCAACGGTTGTTGTTCCCCAAATCGCACAACTCCCACCTGTTAACGTTGCCCAACTTGGAGATCCGCTTGGCATTCCAGGGCCACCTTCCAGCGGGCCGGGAACCGGCGGTGGAATTGGAACGGGTGATGGCGGCGGTGTGGGGCCCGGCAAAGGGCCTGGAGTCGGTCCGGGTGAAGGTGGAGGCACAGGCGGTGGACCGTTCCGCGTAGGTGGCGGAATCAGTGCTCCCACGGTGCTATATCGCATCGAGCCCAACTATTCAGAGGATGCGAGGCGAGCGCGGTATCAAGGGAGCGTTGTTTTGTCGGCTATCGTCCGTAAGGATGGATCGATTCAGATATTGAAGGTGGTGCGTGGTCTTGGATTGGGTTTAGATGAGAACGCTGTTCAAGCTCTCAAGCAGTGGAAGTTCAGGCCTGGCACTCGCAGCGGCGAACCGGTGGACGTTGCGCTGAATATCGAGATCAATTTCGCTCTGCGGTAGGAGGGGTTCTGAAGCGTGGGTGCCTGCGGCTTTTTGGAACTGACTGTCATTCCCGCGAAAGCGGGAATCCAGCGCCATGAGAAAAGAATTGGATTCCTTCCCGGGCCACCGTTCTCGGGGTTGACGTTCTTTCCTGGGAATGACTTATCGTGAGGTCCCGAAATCTCCTTCAATTCCTCTTCGACAACGCCTTGTAATACTCCTCCACCTGACGCCGATAGGCTTCCGGCACGTCCTCATCCTTGGCCAGGTGTAGATTCTCGCGGGAGATCACCTGTTGCAATTGTTTGCTCAGGTCCAGTTCGAGCTGCCGAAAACCTTCGATGACGCTGCTTTGCAGCCTTTCCAGTTCTTGCTCATCATGAAGCATTTTGGATTTCATTTGCTTCATCCGTTCAAGCATATCCTGAACTTGCTTCGCGAGGTCCTGACGGTCGCGCAGGCTCTTGCTGAGTTCCTGGGCTTCCTTCAGCCGCAGATCGAACTCCTTGTCAAACTGCCGGGCCTGTTGCGGATTAACTGAAGGTGGTTCCAGCGTGTAATCGCCAAAATTGATGGCACCTTCACCTCGGTAGTTCTCTCCGTAGTTCTGACGCTCTCCATTCCGTGAACCGTTCTGGCGACTGTCTCCACGCGGGTTATTGCCTCCCCGTCCTTCACTGTTCGCGTTCGCTTGTCCATTCTGAGATGAGGGGTTCCCGTTTTGCCCGGGGGAATTGCCTTCGCCTGGCTGGTTGCCCTGTCCCTGGGCATTCATGCGCTGTCCCGACTCTTTCGAACCCTTGCCATTTTCTCCTTTCTGCTGGCCGGGTTTGCTCGGAAGATTCTCCCTGTTGCCCATCGCCATCCTTGCCTTCGGAAGACTCGCCTTGCTGCTCGCCGGGCTTTCCAGGCTTGCCCCGTCCCGCTTGCTCTGATTGTGAGCGGTCCTGGCCGCGCCGCACTGCCTTGATACGATGGCTCAGGGACTCGATGTTTTCGCGCAAGTCGCCCGCCTGGTTCAAGGCTCGGCTCAAGCGTTCCTCTGGCGAACTGGAATCATTGGGCGCGCTGCCCAATCCTTTTTCTGCAGCCTCGATTTTTTGCTTCACCTCATCAATCGATCCCTTGATGGTGCGTTCTCTTTCCTTCGCAAGATCGAGCAACCCGCGGGCAATCATCTGCCCACTCTGGGTGACTCTGTCTTGAATACGTTGATCACGCATGGAGTTACCAGCGGATTGAAGCTGCTGCGAAGCCGCCTTTTGCTGGGTTGCGGCTTTCCTCGCTGAGCCAAATAGGTCCTGCTCGATGCCACTCAAAGCTTTGTTCAGCTCGGCTTTCTCTTTGAGAATTTCCCGGGCCTTCTGAAACTGCTTCATCATCTGCTCCGGGGAATTGGCCTGAGGGCTGCCGGTGTTGCCACTGCCCTGAGACTCTTGCGATATCTTGTCCAAGGCCTGCTGAATCTTCTCCTGCTGTTCCGAAGCCTGTTCTGTATCGGCGCGAAGTTGCTTCAGATCGTCGGCCAGACCACTGCGCTGCTGGTTTTGCATCATCCGGCGAGCGTCATTCAGGCGGCTGAGCGCTTGCAAGCCGCGGTTCTGCGTCCCGCCAGTGGGTGCGTTACTCCCTGAGTTGCGCATTTCCTGGGCGGCTTGCTTCAGCCGCTGGCTGGCATTCAACATTTCCTCATTCTCTTTCTCGCGCGATAGGCGTTCCAACTGCCTTGCCAGCTTTTCAGCCTCTTCCTGGATCTGCTGCTGTTCCGACTGGCTGCCGCCCTGCGATGCACCAGGGACGCCAGGTTGCTGCCGCCGCCGTTCGTTGAGTTGTTGCTGCCTCTGGGCCAGCTCTTTCAGTTTTTGCAGTGCTTCGTCCACCTGGTTTTCTGCCTGCATGGAATTACGTTGCTGCTGGGTCTCGTATTGATTCTTCAGTTTGTCCAATTCGAGTTCAAAGAGGTTCTCCAGTTCCTGCGCTCCAGTGGCTGCGCCGCCTGGCCCACCCGCATTGTTGCCAAAGGCAACCTGGATCTTGCGGAAGTAGGCCTCACTGCGCATCAGGTAGTTCAGAGCCGTCTGTTCCGGTGTCAGCGCATCGTTCGGTTTTTCCTGGGATAGAAGCTGCTGCGCCGGAGTCATGGCCTCGAGAGCTTTCTCGAGGTTTTCAGAAAGCTTTTGGAACTCCGGATCACGCGTGGTGAGTGCTCGTCGCTGAATGCGCTCTGACAGTGTTTTGGTCTGCTGCTGCAGCTTCTGTTGCTGCGTCGCAACCAGTTTGAGATTCTCGGAGTATTCTCCTTTTTTGAATGTCTTCTGATCGCGTATCAAACGCCACGTCGCAGCGAGGATCTCTTTCTGGCGAGTGGAGAGCACCGAGCCTGCTTCGCCGGCTCCACCCCCCATGCCACCCCCCATTTGGGCTTGAGAGAACTCTTTTCCAAACGGACGCACTTCCAAGAAGTAGATATCGCTGGTGCTGGTGGTGCGGGCATCCGATGCCTTGGCGTAATAGCTGACTACGTCTCCAGGCTCGAGGTTGAACTCTTCCAGAAAGAATGTGTGCGTTCCAGAAAGGGTCTTTGGCGCTTCGCCCTTGCTCCGCTGGAAGAAATCGACCGCATTCTCTTTGCCAGCATTCACGGTGTAGTGGAACTTCAGAGAGTTCAATCCAAAATCGTCGTTTGCTTTGACTTCTGCCAGCACTTCCTCAAGTTGGGTGACTTTCTTGTCACGGCCAGGCTTCGAGAAAGAAATCAGCGGGTGGCTGATCGTCCAGTGCTGTGATCGGGTACTCATGCGAGCCTACGGCTGCGTTCTTTGCAAAATCGGTCAGCTCGATCTTGTACGACGAGTCTTTCTTGACTGCCACTTGACCGGCAAACTGTTTCTCACTGATTTTGCGCATCGGGATGGCGGTGCCATCCTGCAGCAGGATTCTTGCCGAAGCTGCGTCAATGCTGGTTTGAGCCTGGACGTCGACACGCGTGTCCTTCAAGGCTGCAATCTCCCCACCGTCTTCCTCTTTGCGGACCGGCAATCCGGTGTAGCCCGGGAAGTTGTAGGTGAGATCGATCTTCTCAACTCGCGCGGTATCGCTGACTGCGATGGAGAATTCTCCCGAGCGAACATTTCCCGACTGCGCGTAATAGGTCACCTTCTCGTTGATATCGAGAAAGAGGAATCCAAACTGGTTGGAGCCCTTCTGAGGATCCATAGGATTCTTGTCCCACGAGGAGCCATTCTGCCGGCGGGAATAGAGCTGAACGGGGCCAGAGTCAAAGCCGATCAATCGTGCGGTGACGAGTTGGTCGGAACCCTTGCGCACCTGGACGTTGCCGGGTTCGATCTCGATGCTGTAGAGAGAGACTGCCTGGGGAGTAAACCAGTTGGCATAGAGCTTTAGTGTTGCGTACTGGAAGTACTCTGGTCCAAACACCTGAAGCAAGACGAAGAAGAGGATCAGGGCCAACGCAATGGCGCTAGACCGCAGCGGTTCCCGCGGATTGAATAGCGAACGGGCTTGAATGTTGCGGCAACGGCTCAAAGCATCGCGCAACAGCAGCGGAAGGATGGGGTTTGGTTTGGCATTCGACTCTTCGCGGGTTCCCAGCTCCACGGCGCTCACGAGCCGGTCTTGAAGCGCAGGATGGCGTTCCTCGATGTAGCGAGCCACTCTGACGTCTTCGACGCGTCTGAACAAGGGACGCAGAAGAAACCAGCCGAAGACACCCGCAATTGCAAGCACGGAAACCAAGCGGGCTACCGTCACGGCCCGGTCACTGTAATTCCAGTAGTCAGCACAGAAAACCGCAATCACCAAACACGCCAGAGTGAGCGCCATGGAGATGGCGAGCCCTTTGGCGGCAATGATCCATTTCAGGCGCTTCCGAACTTCGCTGATCTTGCCTTGAAGTTGCCGAAATTCCTGGGTCATGGTCGGTCCCTCCGCTGGCTATTTTCTCATCTGCTGCGGTCTTGCTTTTCTCACTATCGAAGAATCACTAACGACTAAGCACGAATGGCGAATCAATGAACTAATGACGAAGGTCGAACAGGGCAAAGCTTCGTCATTCCTTTACGAATGTACCCCTTTATAGTAGCGGTTGGACAAGAAACTCTCAACGAGCAAAACCACTAGAGCGAGTATCAGTAGATACCACCAAACCCGCTGCTTGCTTTCCCAAGCCTGTTGCTGGTCTGGGCTGGCGTCCGTCATCGGAGCAGCGGCTGTATTCGCTCGACCCACCCTTCGAAGCGAAGCCAGAATCTTGTCCGGCGCTACCTTTCTCAGGTCAGACTCGGCCGCTGCCACGTTGACGGCTACTGCGTTGTCGAAATTGTGAACCTTGCTTAGATAAAATCCCGGTTCCTCGAGTTGAAAAAACGGAGACTTCAGCAGATCGGCATCGGCCAGTTCCGCTTTGTTCCCCTTCGGCGTTGTCACTTGCCACGACTGGCTAAATGCCCCGAGCGTGCCTGAAAGTTTGTTAAGCGCCTTTCCCAGCATGGGGTTCAGCCTGCTCAAGGGAACGACGTCACCAACAGCGAAGGCGCTTTGTTCCTCGTCGTAGTGCGTGCTGTATTTCACCAGTTGATGCAGGAAGGGCAAGAACACCGATTTCAGCGGCAAGTCATTCCAATCCATGTTGAACGAAGACGTAAACAGCAGGCTGCGACCCTTTCCAATCGGCTGCTCGATCAGCAATGGCGTGCCGTCTTCGAGACTGGCGAGCACAACACTGGACTGTTGCGGTTGCGTTTGCACCACACTGGAGAACGGAGTCGTCATGAAGTAAGAGTGGTGTACAGGCTGAAATCCATCGAAAACCGGATGCTGCTTCTGCATCTCCCCAATGAAATGCGTTTTGCCATCAGAGCTTGAGTTGGGTTTTCCCAAGCTGCCAGGCAGCACCTTGCCCAGAGTCTCGTTCAAACCATTGTTTCGTGCGCGGTTGCCCAAAGCAATGACCAGACCTCCACCTCCCCGCACAAACTCTGCGATGGAGCTTGCCAGCTTTGCGGGAACACGACCCACGTTACTCAACACGACGCCTGAGAACTTGCTAAGATCCAACGTGTCTCCCTGATTGACATCCTGCAACTCCACCTGAAAGGGCGAGTCTTTGGTGGCCGAGAGAGCCTTGGCGATGTAAAAACCGTCCTGGGTCCCTCTTTCATGGAGCAGGAGCAGTCTGAGCTTCCGCAGGCCGTTTAGCGTAAAGTGGTAAACATTATCGGCAGCCAGAGAGTCGGACGGCTCCAGCTTGATCTCACCCTTGGAAAGTCCAGGAGGGAGGCTGAAGGCGTTGAACTCAACCAGCTTCGATTCATCGCGGTTCAGGACCACCTCCTTGTCTTGCACTCTCTTTCCGTTGAGTTCCAACACGAGTTTCGCGGAAGTCGGTGTTTTTGTACCAGAAGCATTCACCTGGACCGAGGCGCGCATCACCGGCGTGTCGTTTTCCACTCCCTGGCTCAGCCTGAGCTGGCTGACACTCAGATTGTTGCCAAGGTCTTCAGCCACGTTAAAGGGCTCAACCTTGACGCCCTCCGTAAGCGTCGTCTCCTCAGCGCCTTCCGCCCAGCCCGTTTGTTGAAAATCGCTGATCCAGTGGATCTCGAGCCGATCGTTAGGCGCCGAAGCCAGAAGCTGTTGGGCGAGCTTCAAAGCGCCGAGATGGTTGGTCTTGCGATGGCTAGCCTGCAGATTCTGAACCAGCCCACGCAGCCCGGACCGATCTGACTGAAGGTTGTTCAGCACCGTCGTCGCGTCGGAGTAGGCGACAATCTGAACAGTGTCCCGCCCAGTCAATCCGTCCAAGACTTGGATTGCACGCGCCCGCGCCTTTTCGAAGCGATTCCCGAACTGCATGCTGAACGAGTTGTCGAGCAGGATGACCGAAGATCGGTCGCTCGACGAATTAAGCGGCGCAGCTACTTTCGAGACCAGAAACGGACGGGAAAAAGCGAGCGCCAGGAAGACTAGCGCGGCGATGCGTAACAACAAAAGCAACAAGTGTCGCAACGACTGTCGGCGAAGCGATTTCTTGGGCAATCGCGTCACAAACATCAGGGAACTGAATGGGATCTTCCGCGAATCGTCCTTGTGAATCAAATGGACGAGGATCGGCGCCGACCACCGTCAGCGTACCAAGCAAGAACCAAGGATTCAGAAATTGCATAGACCACATCCTGCGGCGAACACCCGCCTACATCGACTTGCGCCGGGTGGCCAGGTACGAGTACAAGGCATAGTCAAGCGGACGAGAGGTATCCAGCAACATGTAGTCAATTCCCAAGGCGCCACACTCTTTCTTGATCATTTCGATGTGCACGTTGAGCTGAGTCAAATACTCTCCCCGCGCCTCTTCCGGGACCATTAGGACTTCCCGCTTGGTTTCCATATCTTCCAGACGGAACGCCTTGGAAAACTTGAACTCTTTTTCCTGTTGGTCCAGGACGTGAAAGACCACCATATCGTTGCCCCGATAGCGGAACTGTCTCAGGCTGCGAATAATGTCGTCGGCCGGGGCGTACAGATCCGAAATCAGAACTACGATGCCACGGCGATGGAAGGTTTCTGCCAACGCCAGAAGCGGCCGGCGAAATTCAGTACTGGAGGTAGGATTAACCTTATCCAGGATATGAAGAATGCTCGCGATATGCCCCAGACGACATCGGGCGGGAAGTTTGTCGACCAGATTTTCGTCGAACGTGACGATGCCCACACTGTCCTTCTGCTGTTGCGCGAAGTAGGCCAGAGATGCCGCCAAGTAGGAAGCATACTCAATCTTCGAGAGAGCTCCTGACTTGTAGCCCATCGAAGCGCTGATATCCAGCAGCAGATAGACGTTTGTATTGGTCTCGCCCTCATACTCCTTCATGTAGTAACGGTCTGAACGGCCATAAACCTTCCAGTCGATGCGTCGAATGTCGTCGCCCGGCATGTATTGCCGGTATTCGGCGAAGTCGACACTGAAGCCAAGGTAAGGCGACTGATGCAGGCCGGAAACAAAGCCTTCGACGACAGTTCGCGCGATGAGTTCCAAGGTGCCGATTCTCGAAAGCACGGCTGGGTCAAGGAAGCGGAATTTGGAGGCGGAGGTCTGAGCGGAGGTCATCAGCTAGTCCCAAAGGCAAACCGCGAAGACGCGAAGGACGCGAAGAAAAGCAAAAAACTTTAATGTTCCAATCGAGTTGGTCAAGCCAACTTTACTCAACAGCTTCAGATTTGAGCAGGTTGCCGAAATAAACTCGATGCCCGCGATCGCGTTGTCAGAAAGAATACGACCGCGTCCAGGGAGTCCCTATCACGATGATCAGCCTTCTTCGCGCCCTTGGCGTCTTGGCGGTTGGTCCTCTCTTGACTACCCGTGAATTCCCGACTTCGGCGCGGGCACGGTCTCGATCAGCTTCTGGATGATTTTGTTCGAATCCACCTGCTCTGATTCCGCGTGGAAGTTGGTCAGGATGCGGTGGCGAAGCACTGGCAACGCCAGGTAGCGAATGTCGTCCACGGAGACATTGTAGCGGCCTTGGATCACGGCGCGTGCTTTGCCTCCCAGGATGAGGTACTGCGAGGCGCGCAAGCTGGCGCCGTAGTTGAGCCACGTGCGGACGAAATCAGGCGCGGACTTGTCGGCTGGCCGCGTCGCACGCACCAAGTTCACGGCGTAACGCACGACGGATTCGGCGACCGGAATCTGGCGAATGACATGTTGGAAATCCAGAATGTCTCGACCGGTGACGACGGGCTCAAGTTGAACTTGCCGGTTTCCGGTGGTCGAGTTTACGACTGCGATCTCTTCGTCCTCAGAGAGATGGTCAATGACGATGTTGAACATGAATCGATCCTGCTGAGCTTCCGGCAGCGGATAGGTTCCCTCAAGCTCAATGGGGTTTTGCGTGGCGAGCACGAAGAACGGAGGAGATAGCTGATAGGTTGTCCCTTGAACTGTGACGCTGTGTTCCTGCATGGCCTCCAGCAGCGCTGACTGGGTCTTTGGGGGAGTGCGGTTGATTTCGTCGGCCAGCAGAATGTTGGCAAAAATGGGTCCCTTGACGAAAACCAACGTGCGATGACCCGTGGTGTGGTCTTCCTCAATGATGTCGGTTCCAGTGATGTCTGCCGGCATCAAGTCGGGAGTGAACTGAATGCGCTTGAAGTTCAGGTCCGTGAGGCTGGCAATGGTCTTGATGAGCAGCGTCTTGGCAAGGCCAGGCACGCCCGTAATGATGGAATGGCCTCCGACTAGCAGGGAGGTCAGCACCTGTTCCACGACACTGTCCTGGCCGATAATCTCCTTGCGAATCTCTTTCAGAATTCTTTCATGGGCGCTCTTGAATTTCTCGAGGATGGCAACTTCAGAGTCGACGGGTTCGAGACTGGCGGAAGTGGCAGATGGATTAACGTTCAGGTTCATAGGGCTTGTGTCCACGTGAACAATTGGGATGTGAGTCGGCTTGCGTCATTCAAGTTCCTAATCAAACAAACCGTCTTTGCGACTTTCGCAGAGCTTACTGTGGTCTACCCGATTCGAGCGTCTTCAGCAGCAACTCTTGTGCTGGCTCGAATCCAGGCGCAATCTCCAACGCAGCCAGGGCTTCCTTTTTGGCCTCCGCTTTTCTTCCCAGTTCGAGCAACACGTTAGCGACGTTCAAGTGAGCTGCCGCTTTGTCTGGTGGATCGAGCGCCAACAGCGCCTGATACTCTCGAAGCGCGACTCGATGATCCTGCGCGGCGCGCGCGAGGTCGGCGAGCACCTGGTGCGACTCAGAATCAAAGGGGTAAACGAACATCGCCCTCTCCAAAGCGGTTCGAGCTTCCTGCGGCTTTTTCAACTCCTTCAGCCAGAGTGCCAATTGCTTCAGAGAATCGAAATCGCTGTCGTTTATTGCTGTCAGTGCCTGCAACTCGGCTGCCGCCTCGGGCAAGCGGCCCTGTTCCTTGTAAATCTCGCTCAGTTGCTTGTATGGATTGTCGGACTCGACGTAACCAGGAAAGATGCTCTTGGCCTTGTTGAGATACCCGACGGCCTTGGCGTGCTCACCTTCTTTTCGATGATAGCTTGCGAGTTTGAGGTTGGCAAAGAAATTGTCCGGTTGCTCAGCCAGAAGGGCCTCCAGCTTTTTAGGATCCTGCATCAGCTCCCGCTTTTCCAGAATTGTGAAATCGACAGCTGCTGCGCTCCTGGCATACAGACTGTCAATGTAGGCATTGAATTGCTGGTCGAAGAGGGCGGGTGTTCTGTTGAGTGCCTGTTTAAGAGCTTCCGTGAGACTCGCCCTTGCTTTGAACAGCTCCAGCATTTTCAGGATCGCATTGAATCCGAATTCCTTCTCGATGAAGTCGCAGGCCTGCCCTGCCTGGAAGTACGACAACTGAAGCTGTCCTGGAGACTGTGGCCTCAGAAATCCACGATTCAATTCGGCGATCGGCAGGAGTTTCTTGTCCTGGATGGCTCGCACGATTTCCAGACTCAAATCGTCTCCCCAGCCCGGCTTGGCGCGGTGCTCTTCCATCACGGAGATACCTTCTGTAAACCAGCGCGGAACTCGATGATCGGTGGCCTGCAACGTGACAACGTGAGCGAACTCGTGCCAGAGCGTACTACCCCAGTTGAAGCTTCCTTTGGGGCGCGCGCTCGGCGAGTCCATCACCACTCCGCGGCCGAAGCAGACTCCCAGCGCTCCAAGGCCGGGTACTCCCATCGTGCGGACAGCAAAGTCTTCATGATCGGGAAACATCTCAAAGTAGATCGGCTTTCCCGGCGTGAATTGGTATTTCTTCGAAAGCGTCTCGAATGCCTCCTCAAGGAGCTCTGGTACATAGTTTGCCAGTAGCTTCGATTCCTTCTGATGCAGCCGCACATTGAAGTTCGATGTCTTCGATTCGTTGAAGTTCGCATAACTGTCGATGAGTTTTAGCGTGTTGAAGGTCCAAACATTAAAGGGATCGTTCTCGAAGCCGCGATCCAGAATTGCCTTGGCAGCCGTCTCTTCTCCAATCCGCATCAAGTTAGCTCCCAGCGCGGCGTAAGCCTTCCAAAGTCTGGGATTGATCTCGATCGCTTTCTTGAAGAATTCCACTGACTCTTTGTAGAGACGCTGGGTCACACAAAAGTGGCCTAACTCCTCGAACACTTCCCCGTACTTCAGATTGATCTGCAGCGCGTCCTGAATGCTCGCTTGCATGGCTGCATCCTGGCCTTGAGCAAAGCCCAGCACGGCTTTTAAAGTATGTGCTTCGAGGGAACGGGGATTGATCTTGAAGCAGACAGAGATCTCACGTTCAGCCTCATCGAAAGCCTCAGCCTGCAAGGCAAACTGCGCTTTCGCGACGTGAGCCCCTTCAAGGTTCGGATTGACTTCCAGCGCTTTCGGCCAGGATCTTCTCGACTTCTTCACCGGTACCTTCGCCGCGGCACAAGGCCACGCCCAGGAGCGCCTCCGGGTGCTTCGGATTCAACTTCAACACATCGGAAAACACAGAGGCGGCTTCAGCGGGGTTGTACTTTTCCAGGAACAAATTCCCCCAGGCCACCCAGGTTTCATAGTCCTTGGCGTTCTGCTCGGTCACTTGTTTGAAAAGGCTGTTGGACTCTTTGTATCGCTCCAAGTGGTGCAGTGCCTGGGCTGCCAGACCCAACCGGTTTCCAGCCGAGCTGGAGCGGTCGTAGACCTTCGAAAAGAGCTCGCGACTCTGGGTGAAATCCCCGAGATTCTTCAACAACAATGCCAGTTGCATTTCCGCATCGATCGCTAGCGGGCGATCCTGATCGTGCTGCTTTCCCGAAAGCCGATTTGGCTTCCTCATGCTTGCCACGAAGCACGAACGTCTTTCCGAGATAGAACTGCCAGTCGCCTGATTCCGGAGGATCCTTGAGGTAGGTTGTGGCGAGAGTCTCAACCTTTTCATATTGGCCGGTCATCAATAAGCAACGGAGCAAGCCCTGACGACTCTCGTTCTGGCCCTTTCCCGGAACAGCCGCCAGACTCTCATAGGCCCGCAGCGCATCCGCGTAATCGCCACGCAAAAATGCCTGACTCGCGGTTTCAAGTGTCGCACCCGAATCCGCGAGTGCCAGCCAAAGCGAAACACTCAGTGCCGTGAAAACAGAGAGAAGGAGAATAACTTTCTTCATCGCGTCAAAAAGAGAACTACATTCCACCTAACGGTCGGGAGGGCGAGGCTCCCGCCGAGCCGGTGTGACTGCGGATACAAAAGGCTGCAGGAGCATCGCCCTCCCGTGATAGCGACCACCAGGTGAATGACGACATCACTTCTTCTTTGCAGCATTCAGCTTCTGGTTCGTCTGGGCCAGCTGAATTAAGAGAGTCTCCATTTGTTTGCCATAGTCGGCCTCCGGTATCGTGGCCTTCCGGTATTTCAAATCCTGAATGGCTCCTTCCAACCGCTGCCTTTCAGCGTCAAGGGCCTTCAACTCGGGAGAGGTACTACTCGTTGAAGCCGTTGCCGTGGTAGTCGCATGCAGCGAAACTTTGGCTGCCATCAATCCCTCTCCATTGGCGGGTGAGGGGCGGGCAACGCCTGTGGCGTCGCCGCTGTCCTCCAACAGAGGGTGCTCGGTAGCCAGGCGGCCTTGCTCTTTGTACCAGGATTCCACGCGCTGAGCTGCGTAAAGGTAGGCTTCCAACATCGAGACCTCAGAATTCTTATCCGTGTCAGCGGCCTTGTTCTTGAAGGCATCAACGAAGAACTGGCCAAAGATCGTGTCGTTATTCTCGAATTCACTTTTGGTTGCGGTGATCACAATGCGGCCCTGGCGGCTCAATGTTTTGGTTAGTACTCCGCTGCAGGGCGTGCTGCTCACCACGACCACCTGGCGCTTCTCGAAACGGTCCAGCCAAGTTTTGAGCTCGGCGCCTGTAGCATCGGGCCCCACAAGATTGAACTTGTAATCAACGCCATCGAAGCTGCCATGACCAATAAGGAAAACCAGAATACGCCCGTCAGCAGGCACCTTTGCAACCAGCCCTTCGAAAGCCTTGGCCAGTTCTGCTTTGGTGGCCTTGCCATTCACCAAGGCCGCATCCATCGTCGGATCTTCGGTCAGCAGTACGACGTTCTCGCGCGGAATGCGCATCTCGTCCTTAAGAACTTGCGCCATTTGCTTCGACCAGTTCCAAAACTTCTCCTTAAATTCGCTATTGCCTGACGCGCTGCTGACGATCAGGGCATAGTTTGATGATTGCGCAAACGTTAGGGGTTGAAACAAGAACACCAGAATGCCAAGGATCACGACGTTGTTCCTACTCGTCAACCCGGCGAAAACCGGGCCCCAAAACCTTCGTCTCGGGAACCGTACTGGATTCCGGCTTTCGCCGGAATGACGACGTTTGGTGAGCGAAGATGTCAGCAAGGAAGACTCCTCATGCCAGTTCTTCTCGTTTCCTCCAGGCCCATTCACCGATGAGCAAGCAGCACAGCAAAATAAACAAAATGGGCATGTCCCACAGGGGGAGAATCTGTGGCACGGAATTCGGCCGCTCTACGTAGGTCATGTCTTCCGGCAGTTGCTTGGCGTTGTCCAGCGTGTAGTAGCGACCGCCTGTTTCCGAGGCAACGCGCTGTAGCAGCTCCCGATTCTGCCCCGCGCTGAAAAACTCCAGGTTAGAATCGGTGACGGTGAAAAACCGTTCTGACTTTCCTACTTCTTTTCCCTGCCGCACTGCCGTCACCTGGACCCGGTAGGTCCCCTTCTCCACTGGCCGGTAGTCCCCGACGTAGATTCCATCTTTCTTAACAGCCCACTGCAATGGCATTTCGGTACCTTTGCTGCTTGGTGGCGTGATGGTGGCCGTCACTTGCGCGTCGTTCAGCTTGGTAAAGGACGTGTCGTTCACCTCAACAGCCAGTGTCACCAGCTCTCCTTCAGAAATTACGTTACGGTCCAGGGTAAGGTCAACCTGGTCGGGCGCCGATCCAGCCAGCCACCGCAGCATCTGCCGCCAGAATACCTCGTGTGAGTCGTCTTCGCGTGGCATCTCCATTTGCCAGGCCCAGGAATTTGTCGTCATCAACGCCGCCGCCCGTCCGCGCCCGTAGCGGTGTGTCGCTAGCAGAATCATGTTTCGGCGGGCGTCACTGCCCTGAGCCAGCACCGTGGCACCGGGCTTTGCAGTACTGATGAGATTGTAGTCCTCAAGCTGGGGTAGTGCCGCCCAGCGCTTTTCATTGACGCTTTCATCCACGTCGAGGCGCGTGGCCAAATGAGACCGACCGTGGGGTGTGAGGCGAAACTTCACCGGTTCCAGAACAAACGAGCTGGAGGCTTGAGTCTGGCCAAGCACGACTGGCAAGACGTCGGCCACCGGCGTGGCGGCATATTTCCCCGCATCAAACGAGTTTCTTCCTCCCAGCATGATGAAACCACCACCACGCTCACTGGCAAACTCGGAGATCATCTTCAACTGGTCGGCGGAAAAGAATGTGGCTTCGATGCTGCCAAGAATCAGCCCCTTGTATTGAAAGAGATCTTCCTTTGAAGCCGGGAAGCCCGCTGCCAGGTTGTCTTCGCTCTCGACGCCCTGCCTGTAAAACTTGTTACCCGAAGTGCGCAGCAGTGTCAGCAGCTGAAGATTCTTGTCTGGCTCAATCGCGGCGCGAATGAATTTGAACTCCCAACGGGGGGTTCCTTCCAGGTAGAGGATCTTGGGCCGCAAGTCCTCGATGTTCAGCAACAGGGTTTGAGAGTTGTTGCGTTGAATAGGCTCGCCGGGCTGAACACCGACCGAAACAGTGTAGGACTTCAACCCTTTGCCTTTAGATGCCAGGTTTAGCTCAACGGTCTGAATGTCGTTATTCCGGATCAGCGCGACTGGCTTGGATTGCACCAGTTTGCCACCCTCGCGCACCTCCAGAACCACGTTCTTGCCTGCGTAGCCGTTGCTTCGCAGGGAGACAAGAGCGGTCGTAATCGATTCCGGCAGGACGTTCTGCGGAGCGCTGGCCTGGATCAGCTCAATGTCGTTCTTGATCTCTGGGCTGCCGACCGCACAAACGTTCACCGCGATCTTTCGGCTTTGCAGCTTGCCAAGGACCGTTGCCAAGTTCTTCGAGCGATTGTCGGCACCGTCTGTGAAAAGCACAATGCTGGCCAGCGGCGCAGCATCGAGCTCTTTCATTACATCGTCGATTGCCGACTCCAGGCTGGTACCAGAACCGTCGGCTTGCAGCGTCTGCGGGGACTCCAGTTTCTGGGCGTTTCTGGAGAAGCGGAATGTCCGCGTGCGGAACTTCTTCTCGATTTCCACGAGGAAATTGCTTCGCTTTGGGTCCAGGAACTGCTTGACTGCATCCAGGCGGCTTTGGCCAGCGGCATCCTGAATCGTCATGCTCCTCGAGTCGTCAAAGAGAAGGGCTGCGATATTCTCGCGAGGCAGAAGCGTTGACACTTGCAAGGAGGGCCGAAGCAGCGCAAGCATGAGGCAGAGCAAGATGGAAGCGCGCAATAGCGGCAGGCGCAGTCGTCTCCAGGAGAGATTCAATCCTGTGTCTGCGCGCAACTGGCTTCGGTAGAGAAAAAACGCTCCACCGCCGCAGGCTGCAACCAGGGCCAGCAGCATCCATGCAGGCAGAGCACTGTCGAACGAGAATTTCCCTTTCTGAAAAAGGAACCATTTGTACTTGAAGAAAACCTGAAAAACCGTGTCCATTGGGAAGACGAAACCAAGAATGAAGAACTAACAACTGAGCACTGAAGGTTTACCGATATGGGCAGGCTTTCGTCCTATGCCAAGCTGCCACGCAGAATTTCCACTCTGATGCTCAGAACTGCTTGGCACGGCACCTAGTGCGTCATCGAGTAGACGATGTAATTGATCCCCAGACGGTAGGCTGTGGATGAGTACTTCTCTGGGTAGTAGGGGACGTCGGCCCATTCCCATGCATCGCCCAAATCTGAGTTGAAATTGATCATCACCATGAGACGTCCCGTGTCATCGAAAATTCCGCGGAAGTGGGCGTCATAACCATCCTTTTCGTAAGTAACGCCACTATAAAGCGTCTGCGCTCCAGGCACCTGTGTCAGTGCTTCGACGTCGAAAAAACAGTGGAAGACGGGATGAGACAAAGGGATTTCTTCGATTTTGCATGCCGGGAAAACCTTGCGAATTTGCTCCTCAAAATTAGCCCACTCATAAGTGCCGTGGAAATCGTCGACTACCAGGAAGCCTCCGCGCTGCAGATATTCGCGGAGAATGTCGGCCTCCTCCTGAGATAGTTGCATGTAACCGACTTCAACCGCGTACAGAAACGGATACTTGAAGATTTCCTTCGAGGTGAGGGGGAGATAAAGTTCGCGCTCCCTGACATTAAGGTTCGTCAAGCGCTTGATGCCCGCGATGAAAGTGAGATCGGCTTTGGGGGCGTCGGTCGTCCATGCGCCATAACGCCAGCCGTACCCGCCGCTGTACACCAGACGCGCAAAGGCAAAATCCCGCCCTTTCTCTGCACGACTCATTTCAACAGCATCGTCAGCAGAAAAATTGCGATTCACACGGCGTGAGCGTCGAACCGGCTGATCGTCTGTCTGTGCCAGAGCGCTGCCAATGAGCATCAAAAGACTCAGGGCGCCGGTGAGTGAAGAGCATCTTGGGATCATGAGCGTTTCCAGAGATCCTAAACTTCTCAATTCGGTGCAAGTCTCTTTGCCACGCGATCAGTATAGGGTGAATCTCAACCCATGACAATGCAAGGGACAAGGACTGCATCTCGGAATGGCTGACAGGCGATAGGCAGCATCTCGACACCAGTACAGCTGGCCTCAATGTGCACTCATTGATGGAGCGCATCCAGCTGGGCCTCAAAGAGCAAGCGGCCGGTCAGTCCTGGAACACGCTGGACGCGGCGCACTACCATATGGGCTCTCTCAAAGTTCTCCAGAATCTCATCCCGTCTCGATTCCAAGTGGGAAAGGTAGAATCTTCCTCCAGGCTTCAAGAAGTTTTCCACCGCCGAGAAAAGATCAGCGATCGTCAGGGAGGTTTCGTGGCGTGCAGCAGCCATTTGCCGGTTCGGATTCAGACGTCCGCGTCCCGCAGGCCAATAGGGAGGATTGGCGGTGATTACATCAAACCGAAGGGCAGAGGCGCCTGGGTTACCAGCTTGAACATCTCCAACGCTCAAGGAGCGGATATCCGCCTTGATTATTGTGATCTTGTTCCCTAGGCCGAACCGAGCCACGTTCCTGTGTGCCAGCGTCGCCAGTTCCAGATCCAGTTCCACTCCCACGCCATGGCGAAAAGGAGATCTTTGCCACATGAGGATGGGGATGACGCCGCAACCCGAGCAGAGATCCAGGACTGTTTCAAAGTTGCCCGCCTGAGCAAAACCAGCCAAGGCTACGGCGTCCGCAGAAAAGCGGTAGCCGCGTGTGGGTTGGCTGAACTGTGCGCTGGCGAGACAACTTGCTTGTTCGTTCATTGTTCACTGAGCCCCAAGGCCTCGGAGAGCTTTCGGAGGCTAAACGGACTGCAAGTAATGACCTTTCCACCGATTTCAAACGTTGGCACAGAGCGCCTTCCCTGGTTTGCTTGCATGACGATTTCCGCTGCGCCTTCAACCTCTTCGAGATTGATTTCTTGATAGGGGATGTTTCTTTCGTTTAGGAAGCGCTTTGCGGCGCGGCAATCGCTGCACGTGGAGGTGGTATACATCTTGACTTGTGTCATAAATGCACTATTAAATTTCAACTGTTTTCCGGTTACTAAAATACGAGCGACTCCAGCCGAAAGATTGTAGCATCACGATCAGGCCACGAGATTGTAGCGCACACTGCGACGTTTGCTCTCTGCAGTGGACATGAAGGCACCACATTCAATCAAACTAGCAGTTTCCAGATTCGCCATTCTTTCGGAAGGGAGGCGTCGCTCTTCCAAGGGGCGGTTGTCGGAGGTGAAGGAATGAATTCCAGCGTTCAAGAGTCAAAGCGGCCAAACCGCATTGCCATTGTCGGAGCCGGCGCAGTCGGGTCCACCATTGCGTATGCAACCATGATTCAAGGGCTGGCGCACGAAATTGTGTTGATCGATGCTGTCGCGGGCAAGGCCGAAGCGGAAGCCAAAGACCTGATGCACGGTTCGATGTTTGTGCACTCGGCGGAAGTGTCGGCAGGAGGTCTGGAACAGTGCGAGGGCTCGCGCGTTGTTGTGATTACAGCAGGCGCCAAGCAACACCCTGGACAGACACGGTTGGAGCTGCTGGCTACAAACGCCAGGATTTTCGGGGAAATGATCCCGAAAATTCTGGATAAGGCACCGGAAACCTTGTTGTTGGTAGTTTCAAATCCAGTGGATGTCTTGACTTACATTTCCCTGAAGGTGTCTGGTCTTCCGCGTTCGCGCGTTATTGGGTCGGGTACGGTTCTGGATACATCGCGATTCCGATCTTTGCTGTCGAGGCGTTTGAAGGTGGCTGTAGGAAACGTTCACGCCTACATCGTGGGCGAGCATGGCGACAGTGAAGTCCCACTTTGGTCGAGCGCCCAAGTGGCGAACATACCGCTTCACTCCTTCGTGCCACCGCATTGTCCAGCGCTGACAGAAGCCGACCGGGCCGAGATCTTCAACAACGTCCGAAACGCCGCGGCAGAAGTGATTGCGGCCAAGGGGGCCACCAATTGGGCTGTCGGCTTGGCGGTTGTGAGAATTCTGGAAGGAATCGTGCGGGATGAACAATCGGTGTTGACCGTCAGCAGTCTCCTTGAGGGCTACTGTGGCATTTCCGACGTGTGCATTTCGGTGCCTTGTCTCGTCGGGCGTCAAGGCGTGGGCGCGACATTACCGCTGCCATACAGTGAACCTGAACTGGCTGCCCTGAAACACTCAGCCGAACTGCTGAAGGCAGCTGTCCGGCAAACCGGATTCTGAAATTTGTGGTCGCGAGGGAACGAGCCAAACAGAGTTGCTATTCCACGAACACTCCGGCGGCCTTCATTTCTTCGACGGCTCGCTCGGTATCATCGGGATTGAGGTTGACGCCACGGCACCCTTCGAGAACCAGGTGAGTTTGAAACCCGAGGCTGGCGGCGTCCAGCGCTGTGAATTTCACGCAGTAGTCCGTAGCGAGGCCAAGGATGAAAACTGCGTTGACGCGGTGTTGCTGAAGATAGGCTCTCAATCCTGTGTCTTTGATGCGGCCGTTATCAAAAAATCCGCTATAGCTGTCGATCTCCCGATCAACTCCTTTGCGGAAGACCCGTGCCAATCGATCTTTGCGTAAAGAGGCTGCGAAATCAGCGCCGCGGGTCTCCTGAACGCAGTGAACTGGCCAGAGAATCTGCTGAACTCCGTTGACGTTTACACAATCGCCAATCTGCTTCCCCACATGGTTTGCGGAGAAGCTACGATGGTCGGCTGGATGCCAGTCCTGCGTCGCGACGATGAGATCGAAGTGGGTTTGCTGTTCGTTGGCAACAGCGATCACTTCGTCTCCATGAGGCACGGCCAAGGCTCCACCCGGGAGAAAGTCATTCTGAATGTCGACCAGAATCAGAGCATTCATGAAAAGCCACCGCAGAGACGATGAGACACGGAGAGATTCATGTAAAACGACCAGCCCAGCGGGAACTCAGGACCGTTGACCTTCGAGCACACAGTAGTCACGCAATGCACATGCCGGTTCTCTCTGCGTCTCAGCGTCTCTGCGGTGATTCGAATTGCCGGTTCCATTCACTCCTTCTGGTTTCGCGCCTTGAGGATCAGCTTGGTTTTGAGATCGTGAAGCCGCTCTTCGAGTCCTACGGGATACACGTGCGGATTGACGAATCGTCGAATACCGGGATGCAAACGGGCCAGCTCTCTTCGAACATGTTCACGAATCTCCGGCAAAGAAGGTGGCGTGTAGACCCGCTGGCCCCCACGGTAGATAGGAACCTGCAGATCCAGATGCTTCGTGTTCCGCGCGATCCGCTTGCGTCGGGTGAAGTCCAGCGGGTGAACCAGCGTGCAACTCTCTTTGATGCCGAGCTGCAGATCGTAGATGGCGTCAGCGATAAAGCCGTCATCGGAAAAGTAGCGTCTCACCTGGAGGATGCCTGGCGTTGAGATCTTCTGCGTCTGTTCTGACAGCTTCAGTTTGTATTCCCAAGGACCGCCAGAACGCCGGAGAGCCGTTAGCTTGTAAACACCACCCAAGGCAGGTTGGTCATGCCCGGTCACCAAGCGTGTGCCTACTCCCCAGGAGGATATTTGGGCTCCCTGGTCTTTGAGGCTGGTGATGATGTGTTCGTCCAGGTCGTTGCTGGCGACAATCGCAGCGTCTTGAAGGCCCGCCGCGTCGAGTATTTTTCGTGCTTCAATGCTGAGATAGGCCAAGTCGCCCGAATCCAGACGAATCCCTGCAAGTTTGTGTCCCTGTTCGCGCAGGCGTTTTCCAACTTCCACGGCTTTGCGAACTCCTTCCAGCGTGTCGTACGTATCCACGAGCAGGATGCAATTGTTCGGCATCGACTTGGCGAAAGCCAGAAACGCTTCCAGCTCCTCGTCGAATGACATTACCCAGCTGTGCGCATGTGTGCCTCGGACAGGAATTCCAAACAGCTTTCCAGCCAAGACATTGGACGTTCCCTCACAACCACCCACGTAAGCAGCGCGGCTGGCAGCCAGCGCCCCGTCAACACCCTGCGCCCGGCGCAACCCAAATTCCAGAACCGGCTGGCCCCTGGCCGCTTGGCAAATCCGGGCAGCTTTCGTGGCAATCAGTGTCTGAAAGTTCATCACATTCAGAATCAGACTCTCCAAGAATTGGCATTGGACGATTGGACCTTGCACGCGCACCAACGGCTCGTGCGGAAACACGACCGTGCCCTCGGGAATCGCGTCGATGTCACAAACAAATCTCAGGCTTCGCAGGTGTTCGAGGAACTCGTGCGCAAAGAGCGGGCGCTGATTGTCTCCTTCCAGGCTCGAGAGGTATCGAATGTCGCTTTCATCAAAATGGAAGTCATCGAGAAACTCAATCAATGGGTGCAAACCGCAGAGAACCGTGAAGCCTCCGTCAAAAGGATTTTCGCGGAAGAAGAAACTAGAGACGGCCTCCTTGTCCGTTGCACCCGCCTTCCAGAATCCGTGAGCCATCGTGAGTTGGTAAAAGTCAGTGAGCAGGGCCACGGAGCCGCTGCGGAGGCGACTGGGTATTGCCATCAGAGGAGTCCTTTGCGCGCGAAGGTATCTTGGCGAGGAGCACGACTGATGTCAAACAGGTTGTGATGTTGCGAAATGCACTCACCGCGATGCGTCATTCCCGCGAAAGCGGGAATCCAGCGATGCCGTCCCGGAACTCTGGATTCCCGCTTGCGCTTCGCTTGGCCGGAATGACGATGAGGAAAGTCATCGTCATTGCTGCGAAGGGCAAATCCAGGTTTTTGCTTTCGTGGGGATCGTTTGATCTGGCTCTGGATGTTAAGTCGGCATCCCAAAAACTGGAGCGCTAAATCCTGTTGTTCGTATGAGCTGAGGAGTAACGGCCCGTAGAAAGCATCGCTGCCGATCCCAACCACAAGATGACAAATGAGTTATCAAAATCATTATCGAGGTCAGGCAATGGAAGTGAATTTGCTAAAAAGCTAGTCGATCCCACGCGAATTGCAACTTGTCCTCTAAAACCTTGAACCAAACATCCGTTAAGGAGATGCGCTTTATGCGAAAGAGTAAGGCCTTGAGCCCCGTGTGCTCAAACTGGGCAGCTCTATGTTTGAGCTTGCTGTTCTGCTTAGCTCTT
Source organism: uncultured Acidimicrobiia bacterium (assembly GCA_963791795.1). Classification (GTDB taxonomy): domain Bacteria; phylum Acidobacteriota; class Terriglobia; order Versatilivoradales; family Versatilivoraceae; genus VFZK01. The sequence continues at coordinate 45,725 of CAWBTP010000005.1, read as the reverse complement.
CAAACGACAACGCTTGGCCAATCAGACAACGCCCAGATTTCCGGGTTTGTCAAAGACCCAACCGGTGCTGCAGTTCCAGGCGCCTCCGTCGTGATTAAGAACGAAGTTAACTATGAGCGTACTGCCAAGACCAACGATTCAGGTTATTACATCATCACGGCACTGCCGCCCGGCTACTACACGGTGACGGTGGAAGCCAGTGGCTTCAAGAAGTTCCAGCAAACCAAGAAAAAACTTGATCCAAGTATCGCGACGACGGTGGATGCCGAGTTGACGCTCGGCGAAATGACCGAAACGATTGAGGTGGTGGCCTCGGTTTCCAGCGTCCAGTCAGAAACAGCCACGGTGGGCAAGCTGATCGAGTCGAGTCAGATTGCGTTAATGCAGCTCAATGGGCGTAATCCCGTTCTCCTCGCCGGCCTAAAGCCTGGAGTGCGAAGCGGTGGTAACTTGTCTGCATTGAATTTCGGCTTGACCAGCGGCGGCTTCAATATCAATGGTGGCCGCTCTCAGGACAACCTGATCACCTACGATGGTGCCGTAGGCATTCGAACCCGCTCGAATGGCACAAGCATTGGTACGGCTGACGTCGATGCCGTCCAGGAAGTGCAGATTCTGACCGCAAATTACGGAGCGGAGTATGGCCGCTCGGGCGGTGGACAGATCCGCATCGTGACGAAGAGCGGAACGCAGGATTTTCACGGCACGTTCTATGAATTCCTGCGCAACTCAGCATTGGATGCTAACAGCTGGTCGCGGAATCGAACGATTGGGAACACTGCAGTGAGCAGCAAGCCAGAGGCCCAGCGATACAACCAGTTTGGCTATTCGCTGAATGGTCCAATCCCGATCCCTAACTACAAGAACAAGCTCTTTTGGCTCTTTGGTCAGGAGTTTGTGAGACGGCGCCGTGAAGAAACCAGCATTATCACAGTTCCGTCGCTGGCGATGCGGCAAGGCGATTTCAGCGAGTTGCTGAGCCCCTCCAATCAGTTTTTTGACCGCGCCGTTTTGATTAACGACCCAGCTACCGGCCAGCCGTTTGCAGGCAACATCATTCCAACGGGCCGGCTTAGCGCGAACGGACTCGCTCTACTCAGATCCTACCCCGAACCGACCCCCGGTTTTCGGCAGGGAACCAACAACTTCGTCCAGGCTCGACCGACCGAAGCTGACCAGCGCAAAGAGACGATTTCGATTGACTGGAACCCGTCGGATCGGCATCAGGTCCGTGGCCGCATACTGAATTACAATTTCATCGAAACCAGTGCATTCCGGGCAGGCACAGACCGGGCTCCTCAGATCATTGACCGGCCCAACAATACGGCCTCGATAAGTTGGACCTTCACTGTATCTCCCACACTGGTGAATGAATTTCTCGCCACATCTAGCGCCGACCGGGTTCACATCTATGTGGACACCCGTGGAGACAAGTATCAGCGGAGCAACTACGGAATCAACTATACCTACCTCTTTCCGGCGGGGAAGGAGATCACCGATAAGATTCCCACTGTAGAAATCCAAAACTTTGCGACCGTGGACGGAGGTCCTTATCCAGCGGCTTCGTCCGGACCGATCTATGACTTTTCCAACAATCTGACCAAAATCAAAGGGAACCACACTCTGAAGTTTGGCGGGCTATTTGAAAGAGCCGGCCAGAATGACTTCGACCAGATCAACGTTGCGGGCGTGCCCGGTGGCACGAACAACCAGAATGGACGCTTCGTGTTCAACAACGCACGCACAGGCGCTCCCACCAGCGGCTTGGCCATCTCCAACGCAGCTTTGGGACTTTTCAGCACCTACGCGGAGCTCGGCACACGGGCCTACACTCCCTACCGTGGTCACATGTTTGAGTGGTTTGTGCAGGATTCCTGGAAAGTGAAGCCTAACCTGCGTTTAGAGTTCGGGCTTCGCCATAGCATCATTCAGCCCTACTACAGTCTGTGGCGAAACATGATCGTTTTCGATCCCACGTTCTACGATCCCAGCAAGACGGTCACTCAAGATCCTGCGACCGGCTTCATTGTCGGGACAACGGGAGATCGCTACAACGGTTTGGTGATTCCAGGCGACGGGTTTCCTGAGAGTGCCAAAGGACGTTTTCCTATAGCAACTTCAGGAGAATTTGACTACCTGTTTCGTGGTGTGTCGAAGGAGTATTCCAAGATTCACAAGCGTGATTTTCAGCCACGCTTTGGAATTGCTTACTCTCTAAACGAGAAGACAGTGGTTCGAGCCGGCGCTGGCCGCTTCATGACGCGGCTTGGTGTTAGCGACTCCGTTTTCTTGGGTGGCCAGTCCCCGTTCCAGCCGACCTCTTCAGTCACGAACGGATCGGTCGATGCTCCCGGTGGCGCCAGTTCCGTGAATTTCCCCTTGATCATCACGACACAAGACGAGGACTTTAAGAACCCGACGGCTTATGCATGGAATGTGACTTTCGAGCGGGAATTAGGCTTCAAGACAACTGTAGAAGTGGGTTACGTGGGCCGTCGCGGACTTCGTGGACAACGCGAACGGAACCTGAATCAACTACAGCCAGGAACGTTGCAAAGAGTTGCCGCAGAAAATCCGGGAAGAACCATCAACGTCGATACACTCCGCCCCTACAAGGGTTTTGGCACAATCCGGACAACCAACAATGATGCCAATTCCATGTACAACGGTCTGCAAATCGGCGTCAATCGGCGCTTCGTCAGCGGATTCAGCTATGGTGTCGCATACACCTATGCGAAATCTGAAGACGATGGGTCGGCGCAGCGCGATGTTGTTCCGAACGCTTTCGATGTCAGCACGTTGTGGGGGCCGTCGGGTTTCGACAACCGGCACACCCTAGTGTTGAACTATATCTACGACCTTCCTTTGTTTAGAGACAAGTCTCGACTGTCAGGAAAGGTGTTAGGTGGATGGCAGATTACGGGTGTCGCTCAGTTTCAGACAGGAACTCCAGTTACTATAGGAACGGGTGACGATATAGCCGGCGTCGGCGGACTGGGGAACCTCGACACTAATCCAGCGGACAACCGAGCCATTCAGATCTGGAACGTAAATGGCGATCCAAAGCTCTCCCGTGGGGACCGGCAATTCTCGTATACCAATAGTGACCAAAACCTTTGGTTCAAAACTACGAATCCCGATGGGACGCCGATTTTCACGGTACCTGCTGCGGGAACGTTTACCACTCAACGAAATCGCAATTTGATTTATGGAGCAGGTTTCCAGAACTGGAATCTCGGCATCTTCAAGGGCTTCCAGATCAGCGAAAACCACCGTCTGCAGTTCCGCTGTGAAATGTTTAACTTCATCAACCATCCCAATTGGGGCGGCGAGGCGGGTGGTGCTCCAGACACCCGTCCGCGTCAAGCCACCTTCGGCAGGATTACTGCCAAGGGCGGCCAGCGTCAGCTTCAGATGAGCCTGCGGTACTCATTCTGATTCTCTGCTAAGTTTTTGTTCTCAGCCCATCCGGCTTCGCCGGATGGGCTTTTTTGTTGTCAGGCTCTCTAGCTAATTAATACAAACGCGATAAATAGCGTTACCTCGGTTTGTTTAGCCCAACCGCTGGCGTGAGCCAGTGGTTGGGCTAAGGGATTGTGGGGATACCGACCGCGTCAGCGGTCGGAGCCTCACCTAAGTAGCCACGTACTTGAGCCTCCGACCGCTGACGCGGTCGGTATCTCAAGGAAGGCCAGGACACGGCGTGCCACTGGCTTACGCCAGTGGTTGGACTTGGCGGCCATCTGTCACCTTCTTAAGTGCGTTTATATTAGTTTCTTGAATCCTGTTGCTTTCTTGCCGGGTGAACTATCATTGCACAGCTTAGGAAGTAGCCCTTCGGAACTATGAAGATCAATCGAAATGTAGTCCACAAAGGGCAGAGTATCGGGCAGCGAGGACGCAAAACACAACCTCCGCTACTGGCTGAGCCGTTCAGCACAAGAGCGCATTGCAGGGGTGGATTTTCTGAGAAGCCAGGTTGATGGAACCCAACAAAGACTTCAAAGAATTGCTCGCGTTGTTCAACGCCAATCACGTTAAGTTTGTCTCATCGGAGCGTGCGGGCTGCTGGCCGCACAGTTGCAGATTTGAACGGAGGGGAAATGGTATACGTGGCGAGAAGATCGAAGCATGTGGTCTCTGTGGTGGTGCCTTTGTTCTTCACCTTAGTTCTGAACGGTTTTCCAAAGGACTTTTGGGAAGAGAGGCCATTCACTCAGTGGTCTGAGCAGGAAGCCATGAAGTTGATTTCCGATTCGCCTTGGGCCCGACCATTGTCGGTTTTGGGATCGATCCTCGGTGCGCGTCAAACTGTAACCACGCGATCCTCGGAGTTGCCGAATGTGGCGACCCCTGGTGGTGGCCGAAGTTCCGGAGAGGCGATGAGCACAGGTACGGCGATGGGAGAGAACGCAGGCTTCGGACCGAATGATCCTGTTCCGGTGTATGTGCGGTGGCTTTCGTCTGTAAGAGTGCGGCAAGCGTTGGGCCGCTTGGGTAGATTCAGAGTTAAAGCGACTGAATCGGAGGCGAGTCAGTTTGCTGAGCAACCCATGGAAAATTACCAGATCGCCGTGATCGCTCCGATCATGGGCGCCTTCAACGACCTGTCGTTGGAGGATTTCAAACCTAAGACGTTTCTGACTTCCAAGAAAGACAAGTCGAAAAAGATTCCATTGGAAAGTTACACAGCTCCAAGGAACCGGAGCGACGGCGTGGCCCTGTTCTCCTTTCCACGCCTGTCGGACGGAAAGCCAACATTTGGACTCGAGGACCAGGAAGTGGAATTCTCAGCTCGGGGAGGGAAAATGGTACTCAAGGCCTCCTTCAAGCTTGCCAAGATGATGAAGGACGGAACGCTTGACCTGTGAGCGCGAGGAGCGCCATCTGAAAACTAGGCACGCTTCCTGCGGGAAGTGTGATGTCGGCCAGAACGCTGTCCATAGGCCGAGTTAGCGGTTGATCGCCGCCACTGCATACGCTGCGCAGCCTTCTCCCGCCCCGAGTGCGCCCAGCCCTTCATTCGTTGTCGCTTTGACAGAAACCTGGTCGATGCCAATCAAGAGTGCGCTTGCAATCGCTTCGCGCATGGCAGTCACGTGTGGAGCGATCTTCGGGGCTTCGAGCACCAGCGTTGAGTCGACATTGACGACCCGATAGCCGGCAGCATCCAGCAAGCGTCGCGTGGCCGTCAGAAAGTTGAGACTGGAAGCCCCTTTGAATTGGGGATCGGTGTCCGGAAAATGTTTCCCAATATCACCGAGCGCCGCTGCGCCCAGCAGCGCGTCGCAAATAGCATGCAGCAAAACGTCCGCGTCCGAATGCCCGAGCAATCCGAGTTCTGACGGGATATGCACGCCGCCCAGCACCAATTTGCGACCGGGGGCAAAGCGGTGAATGTCATAACCGAATCCAAAGCGAGTCATGAGTGCTCCTGAACTGCAAACCGCCGGCCGCTACCAGTGGTTGATCTCAAAGTCTGTAAACTGACCGACGGGCTCCTGCCACTTGATGTCAACGTTTGAGACCACAGCCGAACGCGGGCCACGTCGCACATAGACGATAAGACTCTCGACCGACGCCTGATCTCCCTCAACTTCGATCTCCACATCGCCGTTCGGAAGGTTCCTGACCCAGCCGGCGAGGTTGAGGAGTCGGGCGTGGTGCTGGACAAAGTAACGGAATCCTACGCCTTGCACCATCCCACTAACCACGATGTGAGCTGAGGTGTTCATTTCCAACCACGGCAACGCCGCGGGACAACTTCCTGCCTAACGGTTGAGAAACGAATCTAGGGCATTTCGAAGAGCAGATCGATATAGGCCTGCTCGACGAGGTCCGAAGGCTCTGATCTCAAGTCGTGACATCAGTCCATGTGCGATCTCGATACCCTCCGCGTGGGATTGGCCTTCTTTCATGACGACCTCAAGTTCGGCAAACGAACCCAGTCCCTCGACTTCGTCCAGATGAATTCGCGTCTGGTCGATCTGGTAGAGAGTTCTCTTCTTCCTCACGATGCCTCGCACACCCAATGACTTTTCCAAGACATTCCTCAGTGACTCGGGCTCACTGGTACGCGAGATCACGTAACGAGACTCCTTCGGTCCGGCGTGATCCTCCCGTTCATAATAGATCAGCTCGGCTGAGATCGTGGATAAGATCCTCAATTTGAGCCGCCCGCGAGGAACGACGAAGAATACGTCCTCCTGCTCGATCCGCTCGCCGGCGACGCAAGTCAGAGCTTCTGCCAGGATCTTGATTCTGGCAGGGTCTCGAACGCGCGATTTGATCTCAATGTTGACTGACATTGTTTTTCGTTGTCAGCTCTTTATGTTTCTGTGACTGTGACAGTGGGAGGAGACGGTCTCAGCCCGATTCCGAGGTTTCTCTGTGAGCTGCCGAAACCATCAACAAATGCCACCTCATTCGTGAAGTCGTTTCTGAAAGGAGATGCCATGCCTGCCAGAGTTCAAGTCATTTTCTACAGCATGTACGGCCACATCTTACAAGATGGCTGAGGCCGTAGCTGCCGGAGCGCGAGAGGTTGAGGGCGCCCAGGTAGACATCTATCAGGTGGCAGAGTTGGTGCCGGAATCTACTCTTGGAACGCATGGGTGCCAAAGCCGCGCGTCAAGTATTTGCGCACATTCCTCTGGCAAAAATTGAACAGTTGCCTGAAGCAGATGCGATCATTTTTGGCACGCCCACCCGCTTTGGAAATATGTGCGCGCAGATGCGGAACTTCCTGGACCAGACAGGTCAGTTGTGGCTCAGGGGCAGTTTGATTGGGAAAGTCGGGAGCGTCTTTACTTCAACGGCAACTCAACACGGCGGCCAGGAAACGACGATTACTAGCTTTCACACGACGCTGTTGCATCACGGCATGGTGATTGTTGGCGTACCTTACTCGGAGCAAGGCTTGCTCAATATGAAAGAGATCACAGGAGGCTCACCGTACGGCGCGGGAACGCTGGCTGGAGGAGATGGCTCGCGACAGCCTTCCGAGAACGAGCTGGCAATCGCACGTTTTCAGGGCAAACACGTTACACAGATTGCTAAGAAGCTGGCAGGGAAGTAGGGAAGAGGTGAAAGGTGCTAGGGGGCAGGTTACAGGGAACAACGTCGAAGTACGAATGTCGAAGGTCGAGGTGCGAATGTCAAAGTGCCGGAGCGAAAGCTAGCCTCAGGTCGTCATTCGAACTTCGTCATTCGCACGACGCTGTATCTACTCGTAACGGAGCGCTTCAATAGGATCCATTGCGGCTGCCTTGTGGGCGGGATAGTAGCCGAAGAAGATGCCGATTGCTGCGGAAAAGAGAATCGAGATGATGATGGAATTTGGCGACACCAGAGTTGGCCAGCCCATAAGCTGTGAGATTCCGACCGCCGAACCTACGCCCAGTGCCAATCCCAGAATGCCTCCCAAGGTACAAAGCGCAATCGATTCCGACAGGAACTGAATCCGGACGTGGCCCGGACGCGCTCCAATGGCCATGCGAATGCCGATTTCCCGAGTCCGTTCGGACACTGCCACCAACATGATGTTCATGATGCCTATTCCACCCACCAAGAGTGACACAGCGGCAATGCTGGCAAGCAGTCCAGTCATGATCCGATTAGTCGCTTCTGCCGTTTCAGCGATCTCGCTGAGATTGCGTACTGTAAAATCATTCTCCTGCATTGGTGTGAGCTTGTGCCGCTGTCGGAGCAGCTCGGTAATCTCTTCCTGCGCAGCATAGGTTGCCCTGGCGTTCACAGCGCCCACAATGCCCGATTGGACGTACATCACACCCTTCTGAAACTTTTTCTGCACGGTCGTATAGGGCGTCATGATGACGTCATCCTGATCGCGACCCCAGGCGTTGTAGCCCTTCTTGTCGAGGACGCCGATGACTTGAAAAGGCAGGTTCTTGATGCGGATCGTTTGTCCAATGGGGTCGCTTCCGCTGAACAGTTCGTTGACGATGGTTTGACCAATCACCGCAACTCGCGCAGCCGTCTTCACCTGGCTGCTATCAAAAAAGGCGCCCTGAACCACTTTCCAACTCCGCAGTTCCGGAAGCTGCTCGTTGTAACCCTCCACGCGTGAACTCCAGTTCTGATTTCCAAACACCACTTGTGACATGGTGGAAACGCTGGGGCTCACAGCCTTCACGGTCGGACACTCCGCCAGCATGGCATCGAAATCTTCTGCGGTTAGCGTGTTCATGCTGCCCGAGCCGCCGCGGGTGCCGAATGAGCGCATGCTGCCAGTCCAGACCTGGAGCGTATTGGTGCCCATCGACGCGATTTCTTCCTGCACTTGCTTCTGCGCGCCGGCGCCCAGGCTGACCATGGCGATGACTGCACCGACACCAATGATAATGCCCAGCATGGTGAGGATCGATCGGATCTTGTTTCGGTTCAGAGCCTTTAAAGCAATCTTCAGAATTACCCAGATGCTCATGTCAAAACTCCCTTCAAGTCATTCTCATCGTCATTCCGGCGAAAGCCGGAATCCAGCACGTCGCGAAGCCCTAGATTCCCTCCTTCGCCGGAATCACGATCTGGGCAGCGCTACGTTGCCCTACGACCGACGGGTTCATCTCGTCGGTCGTCAAATGACCGTCCTTCATGTGCAAAATGCGTGTGGCGTAAGCGGCAATGTCATGTTCATGCGTCACCATCACCAGCGTGATACCTTTTTCGCGGTTCAGGTTTTGCAAGAAACGCATGATTTCTTCTGACGTTGCGCTGTCCAGATTCCCGGTGGGCTCGTCAGCCAACAAGATCGCCGGTTCATTCACCAGTGCTCGTGCCACGGCGACCCGCTGCTGCTGTCCTCCGGAAAGCTGGTTGGGCAACGCTTTCGCTTTTTCCGGAATGCCCACGACGTTCAAGGCAGCTTCAATGCGGCGCGCTCTCTCGGCTTTCGGCACGCCTGAATAAAGCATCGGGGCTTCGACGTTTTCCCAGACTGAAGTCCGCGGTAGCAAATTGAAGCTTTGAAAGATAAAGCCGATTTTCTGGTTTCGGATGTCGGCACGTTGCGATGGGCTGAACGTTGAGACATCGACGCCGTCTAGCCGGTAGATCCCACTTGAGGGCCGATCCAGGCAACCGAGAATATTCAGCATGGTTGATTTGCCCGACCCCGACGTCCCCATTAGAGCCACGAACTGGCCCTGCGGAATCTCCAATGAGACACCCTTCAGCGCCTGAACTTGGACCTCGCCCAGGTCGTACACTCTGCGGATATCGTGGAGAGAGATCACCGGCGAACCATTTCGGCTCGCCTGCGCAGGTGTGACTGTGCTGCTGATGAGACAGAGAGCTGTGACATGCCTAACGCCCTCCTCCTCGCCGCCCACCACCGCCGCCACCGCCCCCAAAGGGAGTCCGCCCTCCACCAAACGGGCTACCGGTATTGCCACGCTGTTGCGCCCCAGCCTCTTCATCTCCCAGTTCTCCGGTAATGACCGTATCGCCCTCTTTCAGGTCTCCGCCGACTAATGCAGTTTCTCGTCCGTTCGTAATGCCCAGACGCACGCGGCGCGGTTGGGGCTGTCCGGCCGAATCCAATACCCAGATCATTCCTGGCACAGGCCGGGACTCTTCAGCTTGCGGGAAACGAATCTTCATGCCGGCATTGATGCCGTATATGTCGGTCTTTGACGGTCCGATGACTGCTTGGGCACCCCCACCGGAACGCCCGCCTGAGCGTCCCTGCCACGATCGCTCGCCGCCTGAGCGAGAGCCGCCGGAGCCTTCACCTCCCTGCCAGCCTCCCCTGCGGCGGCCAGATCCATCCCCATCCCCGCGACTGTCACCGGGACTGCTTGTGGACCCTTGTGGCTTGGCCGAAACCGCACCGCTGCCTGGGGACGGAGGCCGGCGCGTATCAGCGGAAACTTCGCCTGAAAGCGAAGTGAGCAGTCTCTGGATCTCTTCCGGGTTCTTGTCCGAAGGGCGGTAACGCAGGGCCGCGTTGGCGACTTTCAAGACATTGTCGGTGCTGGCGACGGTAAAGTTCACGTTCGCCGTCATTCCTGGGCGCAGCTTGAGGGCAGGGTTGTCAACGTCAATCATCACGTTGTACACCACTACGTTCGACGCCGTGCCACCGCCAGCACCGCCAGTGCTCGAAGAACCCGTACTCGTGTTGGAGGACGGCAGTTTTGAAGTCAGGCGGATTTCTGCAATCTCTCCGCGAAACGTCTGTCCGGGGAAGGCATCGACGGCGAAGTCAACCTTGGCTTTCTCCGACATCGCACCAATGTCCGCCTCGTCGATCTGCGCGATCACTTGCATCTTTGTCAAGTCATTCGCAATGAGAAACAGAAGAGGTGCCTGGAAACTCGCGGCCACCGTCTGCCCACGGTCCACGCTGCGCTCAATGACGACGCCGTCTATGGGCGAAACAATGCTCGTATAGCGCAAATTCACATCCGCCATCGTCAATTCGGCGCGGGCTTGCTTCACGTTGGCGGCAGCTTGATCCTGCTGGGACAGTGCGGAGCGAATGCTGGCCTCGGTCTGATTGACTTGCGCTTCAGCCTGCATCAGCCGCGCGGCGGCTTGTTCAAAGGTAGCCTGAGCCGTATCCAGGTCACGTTGAGCGACCAAACCATCCTTAAAGAGTCCTTCGGCTCTCTTCTGCTGACGATCCGCTTCCTTCAGAGCGACCCGTGAAACTTCAACATTGGCCTTGGCACTACTCAGTTCGGCTCGGCGGTTAATCAAGTTCGCTTCTGCGTTCTTCACGGACGCCTGCGCTGTGGCCAACTGGGCTTGGGCACGTTCCAGCTGGGCTTCGAAGGTGGCGGGATCAATGAGCGCCAGCACTTGCCCTTTCTTGACGACGCTGTTGAAGTCGGCGTGCAGTTCCTGGATCCGTCCCGAAAGCTGGCTTCCAACCTGGACGGTGACCACTGCCTGCAAAGTACCCGTCGAGCTGACGGTGCGGCGCACGTTACCGCGATCCACTTTTACGGTGAGGTACTTGTCCTGGGGATTCTTCCCTTTGCCCTTCCAATAGGAGTAGCCTGCAAAAAGAACTGCCAAGCCCGCTACTCCGAGGATGGCGTACCTGAAGAATGACTTTCGTTTCATGATCTGTTTTCGACCTTTCGAGGAATCCCGTTTGATACTACGAATCCAAAACCAAAGACGACCCGGGACCGGAGGCGGTTTCCCAATCTTTTCCAAGCGTTACAGGTGGAGCGGGTCGCGCTTGGGAATTCGAACGCCTCCGGATCAGTATCCTCAGCTTGATATCTGCTGTCTGTCCTGCAACGCTGGTGAAGTCATCAACGTTCAGCCCATAACCGACTCTTGCCTCGTGTCCCTGCCGAATTCCGTCATGGTGTTGAAACGGTTGATCTTCTCGTCGGCCAGTCGCCTTTTCGCAGCCTTGAGTCCGTCAGGCTGTCTTGGTTGACATTTCTGAACGACTTGAGTAAGGTGAGACGAAATTTGAACAGGTATCCCGCCGGTTTCGCACGCAGGAATATCCCTAACAAGCTTTTTAGTTGCGCTTTCCTTGTCTGACGGGTCGATTGTTCCGAAGGCCGTTGCTATCAGCTCGGGGCGATCCGGCTCCGAAGGAGACTTGTGCTGACCCTGGTGATTGTCATTATCCTGATTGCGCTGATCTTTGACTTTATCAATGGATTTCACGATGCGGCAAACTCTATCGCGACCGTTGTCTCTACTCGTGTCTTGACGCCACGTTTTGCCGTAATGTGGGCCGCATTTTTCAATTTTATTGGCGCCTTCGGATTTGAAACTCACGTCGCCAAGACCATGGGAAGCGGGATGATTCAGCTGAGTGCCGTCAATGAGTATGTAGTCCTCGCCGGCTTGATTGGAGCAATCGTCTGGGATTTGATTACCTGGTATTTTGGGTTACCCACCAGCTCATCGCACGCCCTCATCGGGGCTTACGCCGGAGCCGCGGTTGCCCGCGTCGGGTTTTCAGCCATCATTGCCGCCGGCTGGACCAAGACGCTCATCTTCATCGTTCTCTCACCGATCATTGGCGGAGTGTTGGGGTTCTCTATGATGGTGATAGTGCTTTGGTTGTTCCGCCGCTTTACCCCTTCTTCGGTGGACAAACACTTTGGACGGCTCCAACTTGTGTCCGCCGGCCTCTTCAGCCTTGGACACGGCGTCAATGATGCGCAAAAGACCATGGGAATTATTGCCGGGTTGCTCTTTACTTCCGGCTATCTGCCAACCTTCAGCATCCCGTTCTGGGTGGTGCTGCTCTGTCATGCCGCGATCGGTCTGGGAACGATGTCAGGGGGCTGGAGAATCGTAAAGACGATGGGACAGAAAATTACCAAGCTTAAGCCAGTGGGTGGATTCTGCGCCGAAACTGCGGGCGCCATTACTTTGCTGGGAACGGCTTTTGGAGGAATTCCGGTCAGTACGACCCATACCATCACAGGCGCCATTATGGGCGTGGGGGCCACCAAGCGCTTGTCATCAGTGCGCTGGGGCGTTGCGAACACGATCGTTTGGGCCTGGGTGTTGACGATACCGCTCTCGGCTTTGATCGCCGCATTTACCTACTACTTGCTGGCGATATTCGTTCGAGGGGCTTGATATCAATCAGTCTCAAGCGTTCTTCACTACAATTCCCTCAATCACATTCGCCACATCTTCACAACGGTCGAGCGAGGCCTCGAGCTTCTCGTAGAGTTCCTTCCACTTGATGAGAGCGATTGGGTCTATTTCCACTTCAAACAGCTTGCCCAGCGCAAGGTGATAGATGTGATCGGCTTCGTCTTCGAGCCGGTTGATTTCAATGCAGGGGTCCATCACCTTCATCCCGTTCTGCAATTCGGAAACGGCCACAACAATGGCAGCCGTAGAGCGCTGCAGCACCCGCGCCAGCTCCAAAGCCGGCTCGCTAACTTCGGTCACCTTGAAGAGGACCAGGCGGCGGGCAATTGATTCAATCAGGTCGGTGACGTCGTCGAGCTTTGACGACAGTCCATAGATATCCTCGCGGTCAATCGGAACAATGAAGGTTTTGTTCAGCTTGACGATGAGGTCATGTGTCATCCGGTCGCCCTTGTGCTCGAGGGCCTTGATGGATTCAGCGGTGTCCCGAATCTTGTCCGGCTGTTCCATCATGATAGTGAGCAACTTTGACGCCTCGTGAGCGTTCTGCGCCATGGAAATAAACATGTCAAAAAACTTTTCTTCCTTAGGAATGAGCCTAAACATGGCGGTCCTCCTTAATGGTCCGGCCGATGACGCCAAGTCGAGAGACTTGGGAACGCCATCTTAGAGAGACTGAGAGAGAAGGTCAATCCAGGCGAATTCGGTGCCGAATCTGTTCGAGGCGGTTTCGGCTGATACCGCGAATGATCAACAATTCCTCGATTCGGCGAAACGGGGGATTCTTCTTTCGATATTCGACAATCCTTTGCGCTGTTGCTTCTCCAATCCCGGGCAGAGTCGTTAGTTCGGCGATTGTGGCCCGATTAACGTTGATTTGCGCGGGAGGCCGGGCTCCAGCCCCCTTCTGGGTGAGGTTTTGGGGGTCTTTCCCGCTTTCACACACCCCGGAACCGGGAACCGACAATACCAAGAAAAGACCCACTGACATCGCAGCGACGCTAATCCAGGCTTCACGCTGCATTCCCCATCCGATGCGCTGCTTGTCCAAGTATCCTAGTCCTCGACTTTTCGTTTCGACTCCAAGTCCCGAGTCATTCGGCGAATGTCGTGGAAGCCCTTCCAGCCGACGTGAAACACCAGATAGGCGTACCAGAGAATCGAAATCCAAGTTAGAAAGAACCAAAACGGTTGTTTGGGCATGATGTTCTCACCAACGCTGAGACTTGTAGCGCCGATACTACACGGCCGCTGTCGGTTCTTCGTTCTTGCCAGCTGTCAGCAGTGACCCGAAGACCATTCCTCCCGCTGCCAGCCCAAAGGACGCCAAGCCGGCGATAGCGACATACTGTGACCAGCCAGCGATGAGGAAGAGAATCGGGGCTAGCGCACCACCAAGAATGGCGGCGATGGCTCCCGTGCGGTTGGCTCGCTTCCAATAGCAGCAGGCCACCACCAGAACCGAAATGCTCGACAAATAGATGTTACCGGTTATCGAAAGATAATCCCAGACGCGACCAGGCAATTGATACCAGAGTCCGTAGAAGAGTAAAAACACGCCAATGGAGAGAATGATCAATCGATTGACGCGCAGACCCTGGCGTTCTGAAAATGGCGTCTTTCGCAAGGGAGCGATGATGTCGTTGTAGAGAATGCTGCTCCAGGTGAGCAGATAGCTGGAATCCGTCGACATCTCGGCGGCCAGCATCGATGCGATCACCAACCCAATCAGACCTGTGGGCAGCAGCGTGGCCAGAAACGTGGGCATGGCATGAAGCGAGTTTGCTGGCATTCGCGCGGCGTCAAGGGCTATGAGTGCCGCCATTCCCCAGAAGGCTGGAATGAGGAATCGGCCCACAAAGAAGAAACTCGTCTTGATATACACTTGGCGGGCGACGCCTGCATCACGGGATGCCAACACGCGCTGGATGACGGTCTGCCAGGTGAGGACCACGGCGAGCTGGTTCAGTGCCTGCCACAGAACATAGGTCACGCCCATTTCCGGGCTGACCAGCGGATTGAATGCGCCGGTTCCAAGCTGTCTTTGTACCCCGTCGACGAGGCTCGTCCAACTGACGTGCGTGGCGACAAGGACTGAAACAACGACCAAACCGATTCCCATGATGATGAACTGAAGGTAGTCCGTAACCAGAACCGAAAGCATTCCGCCCAGCGTTGTGTAAACCAGAACGACGAGCAGAAGCACCGTCATCGTGATCTCGAGGTATTTCAGGGGAATTCCCGAGACGATCATCAGGAACTCGCCCCCAATTCTCAGGAACACTCCCATATTCAAGAGGCCCCCCAGCACGATGACCAGACCTGAGAGCCAGCGAACCTGCCTTCCAAACTTTCGGTCCAGCAGCTCTGGAATCGTCAGAGCACCCGATTCCCTCAAGGGTGTGATCACAAACCCGGTAAAACCCACTACGGCCATGGCGACAGCCATAAGAATACCGGGAGTCGCGCCTGCAAAGCCGTTCTTGAAGCCGAGTTCGGCCGTGTACATGGCGGTGATGATGCCGAACTCAGTCGCAGCCAGAGAGGCAATACCGAGGTAAACATCCATCTCTCTGCCGGCCACGATGAAGTGTTCGACTTTGCCGACGTAACGCCGCATCGCCAGACCCGCAGCCATCGTGCCAATCAGGTAGACACCAATAATTCCCCAGTCAATCCAGCCAAATGAATTCATGGTCTTGTTCCAGAGGAGACGGCTTTCAGTCGCCTGTCTGGCAACGGGATGCCGCCGCCATCTTCCGACAGATTGATCTTTTTGTATAGGGCAGGGGAGTCTGTTGCGAGGACAGGTTCAAATCAGCTCGCCGGCTAAGCTATTAGGAAAGGATTGGGTGACGCGAACCTGGGCAAACTTGCCGAGAAGTTCGGGCGAGCCTGCAAAATTCACAATCTTGTTCTGCGAGGTACGTCCCATGAGTTCGTTCAGGCCCCTCTGGCTTTTGCCTTCGACAAAAATCTCGAACTCTCTTCCAACGAGCGCCGCATTGCGCTGTATTTGGATCTTGCGTTGAAACTCCTGCAGCACTGCCAGGCGCCGGCTCTTTTCGTCTTCTGGAATCGTGTCGCCAAATTCAAAAGCCTCGGTGCCAGGGCGCGCCGAATATTTGAACGAGAAAATCTGGTCGTAACGGACTTGTTCCAGAAGCGAAAGCGTTTCTTCAAACTGTTCCTGCGATTCTCCGGGAAACCCGACGATGACATCGGTGGATAGTGCAATGTCGCACGGAGACGATTGAATGAACTCGATGCGCCGCAGATACTCCTCGCGTGTGTAGTCTCGCTTCATGCGTCTCAACACTTCGCTGGAGCCCGACTGAACCGGCAAATGAACCTGGTTGCAAACTTCGGGCGTTGTCTCCATGACCTCAACGATCTCAGGATGGAAATCGCTGGGATGCGGCGAGGTAAACCGCACGCGACGAATTCCAGGCACGGCGGCCACGCGCTTTAGGAGCTCCGCGAAAGACGGGATGCCACTCGCCGGATCACGCCACGAGTTTACCGTCTGGCCGAGCAGCATCACTTCGGGATAGCCTTCCGATGCCAGCCGCTGAATCTCCGCCAGCACATGATCGCCGGGGCGACTACGCTCCGGGCCTCGGGTATAGGGGACGACGCAAAACGCGCAAAAGCGATTGCACCCTTCCATGATCGTCACGAACGCTTTGTAAGGGTTTTCCCGGCTTTGAGGGTAGGTCTCAAACAGCCGGTCAGAATCCTGCGAAACGTCAATGACGTGCTGGTCTCCTTCTTCCAGTTTCTGAATCAGTTGGGGAATAAACGAGTAGCTGCTCGATCCCACAACCAAGTCGACGTTCGGCGCCCGGTCGAAGATCTTTGGGCCCTCCATTTGAGCCATGCAGCCTAAGAGGCCTACTTTGGCTCCGGGCTTTGCCCCGTAGGTTTTTTGCAGTGCGCCAAGGCGCGAGAATACCTTCTGATTTGCTTTTTCGCGGATGTTGCAGGTGTTGAGAAGAAGGAGATCGGCTTCAGACGCATCCTCGGTAGAGACGTATCCCATTTGAGACAGGGTGCCGGCCACCTTTTCAGAATCGTGATGATTCATCTGGCAGCCAAAGGTTTCGATAAAGAATTTCTTGGGTTCCACAGTAAAGGGTCCTGAATCGAAACGAAAACGCAAAGAGCGCCAAGGACGCCAAGAGCGTGTTGCGACTTTGCTGCCTGTTGCTCTAACCGCTACAAATGCTCTGGGTGATTTCGAACCACACGCTGGATGCCATCACGCAGCAAGACTACGTTCCAATTGATGATCAAGCCCAGGGACAAGCCACTCAATTTCAGATAAGTAAGCAACTGGGCCAAATGGATAGGAAGAATCTTTTCTACAGTCTTATTCTCCACGAGGACCAGCTGGTCAATTCGCATGTCAATACGATAGCCGACCTCGATGAAAGCTCCCTCAAACTGCAAAGGCACGGCTACTTCACATTCAACTTGGCGCTGTCGCCCTCGCAGTTGGTGAGCTAAGCAAGCCTGATATGCTGATTCCAGCAACCCAGGACCTAAACTGCGGTGAACCTTGATGGCAGCATCAACAATATTCTAGCTACATCATCGGCAGTTATGATGACTTTGTCTTCTTGGCGGCCTCTGCGTTCTTGGCGTTTTGTTTTTGTAGCTAGCTGGCGCTCGCTTTCAACATTTCAGCTGCGTGCTTTAGCACACTGTCGGTCTTCCGCTCTCCGCTGATCATGCGGGCAATTTCCTGAACACGATCCTCGTGCTGCAATAAGGATACCCGTGTCAAGGTTCTACCCTTTTCGACCCGCTTTTCGATGGAGTAGTGCCGGTCGGCGTACGATGCAATCTGTGGAAGATGGGTGACACAGATCACCTGGTCTTTTTGCGACAGCCGTTTCAGCTTCTGACCCACAACGTCGGCAGTCTGTCCTCCAATGCCGGCGTCTACTTCGTCGAAAACCAGGCACTTGCCGCACCCATCAAGGGTTCTAACGGACTTCAACGCTAACATAATCCGGGAGATTTCTCCACCGGAGGCGATCTTTGCGAGGGGTTTCAAGTCTTCGCCCGGGTTAGGGCTCAACAGGAACTCAACCTGATCAATCCCCGAGGCTGTTTCCCAAGGAGCCGGTTTCCCATTGTCCAGTCCGGGATCTGGCTTGGTCTCAGTGAACGCAATCTGAAACCGGCAGCGTTGCATGGCTAGTTGTGTGAGCTCCTTGGCAACGGTCTTCTCCAGGGTGCGGGCCGCTGCTCTTCGCTTATCACTTAGAAGACGTGCTGCTTCCCGATACCGCGTGGCCGCCACGAGTCGCTCCTTTTCGAGTTGCGCCAGGTTCTCGTCAGAAGCTTGCAGGGTCGCCAGGTCGCGCGATGCGCGCTCGTGAAACGCAAGTATTTCCTTCACCGTGTTTCCGTACTTGCGCCTCAATCGCTGGATGTCTGCCATTCGTCCTTCAACCCACTCCAGCCGCTTGGGGTTGGCCTCGATGCGCGATGCGTATTCCCGCAGCGACAACGCAACGTCGTCCACCGCAACGCGCGCCGCCTGCAATTGCTCGAGCAGGGCAGCGCATTTCGGATCCACGCGGTGCAGTTCCTCCACCTGGCGCCGGGCCTGCTTGAGGGTGGCAGTTGTTGAGCCTTCGGCTTCATACAGAGATGCATATGCCTGACTCGACAATTGAAATAGCTTGTCCGCGTTCAGCAGGAGAACGTGCTCAGCAGCCAGGGATTCATCTTCCTCCGGGTCCTTGAGCTTTACCTTGTCAATCTCATCGAGTTGGAACCGGAGCCAGTCCATGTTGCGCAGTCTTTCCTGCTCGCTGTTCTGCAGGAGAGCCATCTGCTGCAACACGGCCTGCCACTCGTCGTAACGTGCTCGCACGTCCGCGGTGATTGCTTCTGCATCTGCCAGAGCATCCACAAAGGCTAGCTGGGAATCGCCGTCCGCCAGAGTTTGTTGGTCGTTCTGACCGTGAATATCTGCCAGAAACCGGGCAATCTCCTTCAAAAGTCCCACCGACACCATTTGGTTGCTGACAAACGCCCGGCCTTTTCCCGTTTGGGAGACTTCACGCTTGATAACCAGTTCATCTCCCTCGTGCTCGATACCTGCCGTCTCCAGGCGCGTGCGCAGTTCCGTCGCGCCTGCGAGCTGGAAGAGACCTGTGACAACCGCCTTCTCCGCTCCCGTTCGAATCATGGCCGCATGAGCTTTCTCTCCCAGCAAAAGACTCAGAGCATCCACGAGAATGGACTTGCCCGATCCGGTTTCGCCGGTGAGCAGGTTGAGACCAGTGTCAAACTCCACTCGGAGATGTTCCACCAGAGCGAATTGTTGAACTTCGAGACATCTCAACATTGGGTTTCTACCAAGCGGAAATCGGCGAGCCGAGCGTCAGACTGGCATCCCAAGAAAGTCTAGAATCTGGCCCCTTGATCGAACTGGCTCGCTGCTTTCGCGGAAACTTTGGCTCCGGAGGAGCCACATGGATTTAGATCGTGACTCAGCAAGCGATACCCGCTCCAGCGGAGCGGCATTGCAAAGTCTTCCTCCAACTCACCCTGCCTCAACCCACTCAAACAGATATCGGTCGTCATAATCGATCCTGAATCTCTTCAACAGAGACAGGTATTCCTCTTTGAAGGTCTTCTTGGAATGATGCTGTTCTTGATTCTCTATGTATTTCACCACTGAATCTAGTTGGGACCTCCCATAAGAGAAAGCGCCGAAACCTTCCTGCCAATTAAATTTTCCACGAACCCACTTCTTTCCGTTGATGAAGACTGACGAGTCGGACTTGACGTCGCGCACGAGGTCAGAGAGCGCGATGCTTGGTTTCATCCCAATCAGAGCATGCAAATGATCGGGCATGCTGTTGATCGCGATCAGTTTTTGATTCTGCTTGCGGATGATACCAGCGATGTACTTCTGGATCTCCTCTTTGTGATCCGCTTGAATCAAGCTCTGTCTTCCTTGAACGGCGAAGACAATCTGAATATAGATCTGGGAGTAGGTGTTGGCCATGTAGAGTCTTGGATGCAGCCGGTCATATCTTCAAACATTCCGCTCCGCTGGAGCGGAGAGACTATTCCTTTCGCGCCGTCTCTACAAACATGCTGGCTCCTTTCGGAGCCTGCCGTTTTCCTTCTCACGGTCGCTGTCCCATCGTTCCGCAGATTTGATGTCAGGCGATTGTCCATAAATGCGTCGGATCCGGAGGACCGTTTATTCCCGGCTTTCGCGGAAGGATTCGAATTTGACGACTATTTGCGCGCGGCTGCTTGGGTTCGTGCGCCTCGGCAGTTGACACCTGTAAACGTCCCACACTTTGTTGAAGACTCAACTGAATTCATTCAGGGCAGTGGGAAGTGTACCACAGCGACCCACTCGCAGCAATGTGCCCATGGCTGGAAAGGGCCATCAGTCGGGCAACGCCGACCATGAGGCGTTTCAAGTTGAGTTGACCCATGAATTCTTCTGTGATAGCTTCCGGCTCGTTCGTTGGCAATCCGACGCCGCCTGATTCTTGCGCACAGGAGGTCTTATTGACTTTAGAAAATGTCCACTCACTAGCTCTCATTGCTCAAGGTTCTGAGATCGATCTTTTCAAGCTTATCCTGACCTCCAGCATCATCTCCAAGGTGGTTCTTCTCATCCTGCTGTTTTTCTCTATTGTCTCCTGGGCTATCATCTTCAAGAAATTTGTCGTCATACGCAAACGGCGTCGCGATTCGGAAACCTTCATTCGTATGTTCCGCAAGAGCAAACGCTTTTCTGAAATTAGTACCGCCTGCGAGTCTTTGCGCAATACGCCGCTGGTCGAGGTTTTTTTGGCCGGCTACGAGGAACTGGAAGCCCAACTGCTGCCGGACGGAAAGGCACAAGCGCCCGGAGGCTCGCATTCGCCAACGCTCAAGACCATCAATGTCATTCAGCGAGCTCTGTCTCGCGCATCGTCTGTAGAACTGACCAAACTGGAAAGGAACATGAGCTGGCTGGCTACGACCGCCTCCGTAGCACCCTTCATCGGACTCTTTGGAACGGTTCTGGGGATCATCACAGCGTTCACAGGTTTGGGCCTTGAAGGGACTGCTACGATTCGCGCCGTCGCACCCGGAATTGCGGATTCGCTGATCGCGACCGCGGCCGGCTTGTTTGCGGCGATCCCAGCCGTAGTCGCTTACAACTACTTTGTGCACCAAGTGAAGGAGTTTGGCTCCGCTATGGATGATTTCTCGCTCGAGTTCTTGAACTTGATGGAAAGGACGTTCTCGTAATGGCCTTTACAAATCCCCAAGGAAGGACTCAGACGTCACTGGCAGAAATCAACATTGTGCCGTTGGTGGATGTGGTTCTGGTTCTGCTCATCATCTTCATGCTTACAGCGCCGATCATTCAGTCGGGCATCGAGATCAACGTGCCCAAGACGCGCTACTGTCAAAGAACTCACCCAGGAGCGATTGGTGGTTTCCATCAATCGCGCCCAGGAGCTCTTTGTAGACAGCACGAAGGTGAATATCAATGAGTTGGGGGAAAGGCTCAAGGCGCGAGTCAAGGACCCTGAAAAGCCATGATCTACCTTCGTGCCGATGAGGAAGTCCCTTTCGGTTCGATCGCCAAAGTGATGGATCGTGCCAAGATAGCTGGCATCGAGAACATCAATGTTGTGACTCAACCGTGGGTAGAAGGGAAGAATTGAATCGGTTGGGCAGGGTGTTACCGTTGCTCAGCACCGGCTTTTGCAGGCGTTGACCTGGGAACCTGGAAACGGGGCGGACTTGTTTGGTCGGCCAGCTCCCAGGTACTCAGGTAAAGTAAACGAAGGATTCTTTCCATCTTGTCATAATTAATCTTGTCGGCCGTGTCGCTGGGACGATGATAGTCCGGGTGAAAGCCGGTAAACAGGAACACCGACGGGATTCCTGCCTTTAGAAAGCACCAGTGATCACTCCGCTTCAATAGGTTCTCCTGCCCCGAATCGTAGCGGTAGCGCAGCGTCAGGCCAGTGCGGCGGTTGCATGTTTCGAACCACTGCTTCAGTTCAGGGCTATAGGCCGAACCGGCGATGCTTACCGTGTTCGTGTTGTTTTCAGCTTTCTCTTCCGGCTCGCCGTTGGCAGGGTCTCCGAGTCGCTGTTCATTGCGGCCGATCATGTCTAGCTGAATCATGGCGACGGTCTTGTTCAGCGGAAACACTGGATTGAGTGCGTAGTGCTTGGAACCCAGCAAACCGAGTTCTTCCGCACCCCAGGCCGCGAGAACAATGGAGCGCCTTGGACGGAGCGGTCCAGCTTGAAATGCCTCAGCCAATTCCAAAAGAGCGGTTGTTCCGGAGGCATCGTCGTCGGCGCCATAGTAAATTTCCTGGTTGTCGCCTGTACCCATGTGGTCGTGATGCGCACCGATAAGGATGCACTCTTCGCGCAGCCGCGCATCCGATCCAGGAATGATACCGATGACGTTACGACCTTGAAGCTTTCTGCGCTCATAGCGGGTTTGGATAGAGGCGTTTCTCTCGAGCGAGTAGGGAAGCCGGTTTTAATTCTGAATCGATCTTTTCCTGCAAAGCCTGTAGGGTCCGCTCCGGGCTCCGGCTACGACGAATCAGCTTCTCCCCAGTCTGATAGGAGACAAAAACCGCAGGAATACGCAGGCCTTCAACTTCACTGACCAGTGCACTTTTGGCATTCTTGAAGCTGATTGAGCTCAACGGTGGAATACCTTCGTTCGAGGGCTGTATGATGAGGATGCCCGCCGCTCCTGCTCTCTGTGCATTCAGCGCCTTTTCGAGGGGCTCGTCGTAATCCTTTTGCGAATAGAAGTCCCATGTCGTCTGCCGGGTTCCTCCTGGAAACTTGCTTAAAACAACCGCAATCCTTCCTTTAATTTCCAACCGTGCAAAGTCGTCGTACTTCAGCTCGGGCGCTGTAATGCCGTAACCGGCGAATACCATTTGCCCTCGCACTTCTGCGTCGGGTCCCCAGGGCGCAGGCAGGAAGTCTTCGCCTATCTTTAGAGTCATGCTGGCGTCTTCATCGATTTCAACCGACACGCGGCTTTCCTCTCGCGGCAGGGCTTGAACCAGTTCGAAGCTCTGAACATAAGCATCCGTGCTGCCCGCCGGCGACTGCAGACCCTGCCGCTGAAATACGCTGGCGATATAGGCCACGGTCAGCTCGGCCTCAGGGGTGCCGGTAGCGCGGCCATTGAAGTGTTTGGACGCCAAAAACTGGAGAGTTGATTGTATCCGCCGGCTCTGGAGGGTGTGATAGCCGCTGGAGATTTCCTCGAAAGTGACCGCATGAACGCCAGCGAGAAAGAGAAGTAGAGCCAGACTGCCCCCCAAAGCAAGCCGCTGCACAGCCGGAAAGCGGTGCCCCTTCGTCCGCTTTTCGGCCTGCGAGCGAACCTCGTCACATTTGGCGAAGAGCCGACTATATCTTGCCCAACCGGACAACATGTTCTTCATAGGCCTCAGGCGTATCGATATCAACCAGCACGCCAGGTTCGTCCACATTCAGATGCAGAATCTCATGCGCATGTTTTCTGACTACGGTAATAGCACCTTGATCCAACGGCGCCGCCAGTAGTTCGTTGAAGAGGTCGGCTCCAAAAATCATGGGATGGCCACGTCGATGTTGAAACGAAGGAAGCACGATCGGCGAAGTACTCCGGCTAAACGCGTCGATGAGTTGATTGACCAGAGTTCGATGAATCATGGGATGGTCGATCAGGAACACCATGACGCCCTCTGGCTGAGCTGAGCTCAAATGCTTCAAGCCGCATTGCAGCGAGGACAACTGCCCCAATTCATAGTCGCGATTGAGAATAGTGTTGGACTCTATCTCTGGCAGAGCTTTAAGAATCGCGTCCGATTCGTGTCCCAACACAACCTTGACGCAGGTCAGTTCTGAGTGAGTCGCTTCTTTGACAATATGAGCGAGGAAGCAGCTCTTCTGAAACGGTAGCAGCGCTTTCGGCCGCCCCATGCGTTCCGATTTCCCTGCCGCCAGAATGAGTCCAGCGACCTTCTTCATTGACATCAGCCTGTGAACACCGCGTTGGTACGACAAACGAGCACGCTACAGCGAATCCCGCACCCTCGGTGTACCATTGTGCCACAACGCCATTGCCGTCATTGTCGCTGCAGCGGCCAAAATGCCACAGGCCACCGGGGACAACTGCCCGAGGCCCGTACTCTTCCCAAATAGCTGCCAGCAAGACGCGGAGGTTATCCCGGCAATGATGGCTGCCAGAGCTGCGTGTGTCCCTGGGCGCTTCCAGTAGAGACCGAAAACCAAAGGAACAAACAGGGCTGCAGTCAAGAGGCCGTAAAAAATCTGCAGGGCTGAGACGACGTTTGGAAGCCACAGGGCCAGCAGCACACCAAGCAGCCCGGCCCCAATGGAGATTAGGCGCGTGACGCGCAACAGTTCCGCAGAGCTCAGCTCCGGGCGCCAGTAACCTTGTACCCAATCTCGGGCAAATGACGTGGAAAGCATGGCCAACACGGCGTCGGCGGCACTCAGCTCTGCCGAGAATACCGCGCCTAGTGCCAGGGCCCCGAGCCAAAAAGGCATCTGATGAACCATCAAGGTGGGTAACGCGAGTTCTTGGTTCGGCAACTCTGGATAGAAGGAATGCGCGACGATGCCCAGCAGTGGAGGAAGGGCTGCAAACAGAAGTAAACCGAACGCATTCAGCAGCACGCCGTTGCGGGCGACCCCTGAATCCCTCGCGCCATAGACCTTCTGCAGAATGCCAGGTGAGACCAGAAATGCCGGCACGAGCAAGACAAGATAGCCAAAGGATTCAGCGCTCCGACCCGTGACACTCAGATACTCGGTGAGGTCGCCCCGGAAGCTTGGCTGTACAGCGAGCTGGTTCGTCACTCCCACCCAGCCTCCCGCGTCGTGGATTGCAAACGGAACTGCCAGGAAAAAGCCTGCCAGCTTGATCGCGAGTTGCACGACATTGACCCACGCGGTGGAGACGAGGCCACCCAGAGAAAAATAGCCCGTCACCACGAGGCCGCCGAGAAGGCAACCCAACCACTTGGGGGCCTGAGCCACGACATCGAGAATCCAAGCCATGGCAATGAGCTGTCCTGCCAAAATAGCTAATGCCCCCAGCCACAAGACTCCTGCAACCAGCCGACGAACGCTACGATCATAGCGGTACTCAAGATAGTCGCCGACCGTCAGGAAGTTGTGCGCTGCCGCTATTCTCCACAACCGTGGAGCCACAGTAAAGGCGAGGAGCAAAGACCCCAGTCCGGCCGAGCCAACCCACCATATCGCGGAAAGCCCATGCTGGTAGCCCAGTCCGGCTGCGCCGATTGTTGACCCAGCGCCGATGTTCGCGGCCAGCAGCGTCGAAAATAGCAAGCCGCTTCCCAGTTTTCTGGAGGCAACGAAAAAATCGCTAGCCTGTCTTACCTGACGCGATGTGAAGAATCCAAGTAGCAGCAGCGAAGCCGAGTAAAGAATCAGGACCCACAAGTAACGATTCAAGTCTCAGCCTCGTTTTTGAGAGGATGCCAGATCGAGGTGGCTGGGCAGTCCGGGCAAACCTTTCGCGCGGACAATCGCTCGGCGGACTGCCTGGGCAGTCACGTCCGCAGCCAGCGAGCCCAGCAATGTCAGATCAGGGACACCCGTCACGGTTCCCGTCGCGATCGCAAAAAGCGTGTCACCATCTTGGGGTGTATGCACTGGATTGATGCATCGAGCCAGACCATCGTGTGCCATCTGTGCCATCTTGGTCGCCTGGCTCTTGCTCAAACCAGCATTGGTTGCGACCACTCCGATGGTGGTGTTCTCTCCAGAAGTCTTGGGCTGAACGTAACGCCCTTGCCGCATCTGCTCGACGGAGTTGACCAGAGTCTTGCCATCCGTGGCTCTGGCCCCTGCCAGAACGGCGCCCGTGGCGGGGTCCAATACATCGCCGAAGGCATTCACCGCGACGAGTGCCGCGACGACGAACGAGCCCACCTGAATGGACGACGCACCGAGGCCCCCCTTCATGGCCCGATCCATTCCGAACATTTTGCCAACGGTTGCGCCGGTTCCTGCCCCAACATTGCCCTCCTCACACGCTCGTGCTTTGGCGGATTTGCAGGCAAGGTAGCCCGCTCGCTTATCTGGGCGGATGCGTGCATCTCCCAGCCCCAAGTCAAACAACACTGCGGCTGGGACGATCGGAATCCTGGCGACGCGGGTTGGATAACCAATACGTTGCTCCTCCAGGTACTGCATGACACCGAAGGCGGCCTCCAGGCCAAATGCGCTGCCACCCGATAGGACCACGGCATGAATCTTCTCCACAGTGTTGAGAGGAGAAAGCAAATCGGTCTCGTGAGTTCCCGGAGCCGAACCTCGGACGTCAACGCCCGCCACGGCACCCCGTTCGGTGAGGATCACCGTGCAGCCCGTGGGTCGCCGGGTTTCGGTGTAGTGACCGACCTTGATGCCCTCGACATCTGTGAGACAACCCGAATCGGGCGGCGGTGCAGCGAGCATTGGGAGCGAACCCAGTCCACTGGCGAGCGCAGCGATTCCGGCTGCGTTTGAAAGAAACTCACGGCGTGACTGGGATTCAGAGGTTTTGTTCATCATGTCTGAACTGCACACTACCTATTGGGGATACGATCTCGGGTCCTGTCGCGTTACGACTCAACCACAAGGCAAACCGCCAAGGACCCGAAGAGCGCCAAGACCGAACCTGAGAACTGCACTTCGTGTATAAATCCTGTACTGTCGTTGGCTGCGATCTAGATCTTCATAGCCCCTGCTTTTGGCGTTTGGCAGAAGACAGTCCCCTTTGCGCTCTTGGCGTCTTGGCGGTTCACCTGTCTAACCCTGACACGAAGAGGGTTTGATTCCCGCGACGATGACCGCATCAACGGTATTTGACTACAGTTTCCTTGCGTCCCGAGGATACGAACCCAACACCTTCATGAAAGTGGCAATTTCAGCCAAGTTTGCCAGGGCATTGCGGCACCGTGGTTGGTGGGGACTGCCGGCGAAATCGATGTAAAAGAAATACTCCCAAGGCTTCCCGTGCAACGGGCGGGACTCAATCTTGTAGAGATCGATATCGCGGAGGGCGAAAGAGCTCAGAGAACGGAACAGAGCACCCGGCACGTTTTTTAGGGAAAATACCAGTGAGGTCTTGTCGGCATTCGGGGGCGTCGCCTTCGTCTTCCGCAAAATAAGGAACCGCGTGAAATTTTCCGGGTTGTCCTGAATACCTTTTTTCAGAATCTTCATCCCGTAGGTTCTGGCCGCCAGTTCGCTTGCGATTGCTGCAGAATTCAAGAGCTTTTCGTCTTTGATCTTCTTCACGCTGCCCGCCGTATCGTAAGCGGCAACTATTTTGACGCCTTTGAGTTTAGCCGTATTCCTCTGGCACTGCATGAGCGCCTGTGGGTGCGAGAAGACCATTCGAATCGACTTCAAGGTAGCCCCGGGATGCCCAATCAGATTGTGCTCGACCCGCAAATTCAGCTCGCCGACGATCCGGAGGCGATGCTTGAGCAACAGATCGTAGTTCTGATGAATGCAGCCGGCCTGCGAGTTCTCAATCGGGACGATGCCCGCCTCCGCCTTATTGCTTTCGACCCTCTTGAAAACCAGATCGAAGGATTCGCAGGGCAACAGTTGGACAGACTCGCCGAAGAAACGGCGTGCTGCAATTTCGCTATAGGCTCCTCGTTCACCTTGAAAGGCGACAGAGGGAGCGGTCCGCTCAGGCATGTTTGTGGATGACGGGGACTCCAAGAGACTGTCCGAAGTCGATTGCTCGATTCGGCAACGCTAATTGAGTGCTCGATCGCGGCTCATGTATAGCAGGCGAAAAATTCAAAATCAATGTCAAAGCGCTGCTGAGGACCGCACACGGAGTGAAGGTCTTGATCGCTTCATGAGCGTCAAGTTGAGCTGTCACCAGTATTCGCTTCCTTGACTGTAGGAGTCGGGAATCTTGCTATTAACGCCCGTTGACAAACTCTATAGCGGTGCTCAAAATGAATGCAGGATTCGGGTAACCAATCCGCTCCCCTGAGAGCTTCGGGAGCGCGCCACGAGGTTGCCCAAATCATCAGAGCTTGGCTGAAGGGCGAGCTCAAACTGTCGTCACCTGGGCCCACAAGGCAGGCCTAGGAGAGGATTTAGTCAACGCCGCCCACACCTAGCCCACCTCCCCGAGGCATTCCGCCATGATGTTTCATTGACGAACAGTAAGGAGGGTTTATGAGCATCGCCAAACGCGTCAAGGATTATCTTGAGCAGACTGGTGTTCCGTACAGCCATTGCACACATCGCTTGGCCTATACAGCCCAGGAAGTTGCCGCCGTCCAGCATGTGCCCGGAAAGCAAATGGCCAAGACGATTGTCCTCAAAGCTGACTCAGAGTTTGTGATGGTGGTTCTGCCTGCCGTGATGAAAATCAACATGAAGGTGCTGCGCGACGAGCTGCCGTTTACTCACGTCGAATTGGCCACCGAAAGTGAGTTTGCCGAGCTCTTCCCAGACTCGGAGCTAGGCGCCATGGCTCCGTTCGGCAACCTTTATGGACTGCCGGTGTACGTGGACAGGTCTTTGGCTGAAGATGCAGAAATCGTCTTCAATGCGGGGACCCACGTCGACACCATTCGGATCAAATACGCTGACTTCTCCCGGTTGGTAAAACCTGTCATCGTTGATGCGGCGATCCGTTTGGAGATGGCCGCTGGCCTGTAGAACGTGGCATCCCACTTGCGGTGCCTCCTTGGCGCTCGCCGAGGAAGGCCATGATGGAGCTTCCGTTTCCCGTGCGGGAGCCATGCTCACCGAAAGTCCCGTTGTTGGTCCCACGCCAAGGTCAAATGAACGCAACACGTCCAGCCAAGAGCTTTTCTACAGGCACTAGTTCACGGGATGAGCTGCTTGAGGGCGTACGCTGGGGAGAGAGCCTTGTCTTCCACGGTGGATATTGGTCCGAGTTCGTTCCATTTGTTCAACGCCTGGGTATGTTGCCGAACCCGTGGTGATCACCGAATACCCGTCGAGGCGGAACTCGTTTTCGTAGAGGCGCAGCGGATTCTTTTCCTCATCGACGATGAGAATCGTGCTCACTGGGTCTGCATCAGGTATATCATCAGCACATGCGATCAGAAGCGCATGTGTATTCTTTTCCTCATCGACGATGAGAATCGTGCTCACTGGGTCTGCATCAGCAAATCAATCAGCACATGAGATCAGGCTTCCAGCTGCAAAGACAATTTCCTCACCTGGGCTGCAGCGGCCTACGTCGTCAAGTCTTCCGATCTCACCGAGTTGAAAGCCAAAGCAAGATGTGGCATCGCGCGCCGTCGTGTTCGTGGACTTGTGGGCCGGATACTGGTCGAAACGGGACGTGTGTCCCTCCCGGCGCTGTGCTCCCCCGTGTTTGACTTCCCCAAGTGATTTGGCTAGGCTCGCGTCTCCTGAAAGCTGCGCCAGGAGACCGTTACACCAGCGACTCTGAATGGATGCGCGATCTGGATTGCCAGTAACCAACGGGATCAGAGCCTAATGAAAATTCTTCCTTTTCGAGGTTATCGATACAATCCGCAAATCGTCGGCAGGCTCGACGACGTAATTTCACCTCCTTACGATCAGTTCAAGGAAGGTCTGGACGATCTCCTTTTTGCGCGCCACCCTCACAACATGGCGCATCTGATCGTGAACAAGGAGACCGCTGCCGACACGGAAACTGACAACCGGTACACGCGTTCGCGCGGGCTGCTGGATTCGTGGCTGCGCAAAGGTGTGTTCGGCCAAGATTCTCAGCCCAGCCTCTATCCGTACTTCCAGACTTACGAGAATGGTGGCTCAAGCAAGACGCGAAAGGGCTTCATCGCCTTGGGGGAAGTCACCGAGTATGCACAGAAAATCGTCCTGCCCCACGAGCGAACGCTTTCAAAACCCAAACAGGATCGATTGAACTTGCTGCGTTCAACGCTTGCCGACACAGGTTTGGTGTTTATGCTTTACTCGGATCCAGCCAGTGAGATTGAGGACCTCATAGCTTCGGTGACTGCGGGCCTTGCCGACATGCGAGCTTTGGATTTGAAAGGCGAAGAGAACCGGCTCTGGAAAGCCTCTGATCCCGTCCTGGATAGAGCGCATCACCGCTTTGATGGCCGGCAAGCAGGTGATCATTGCCGATGGACACCACCGCTACGAAGTGGCACGACTCTTCAGTCAGGAAATCGCGAGCAAGACCGAGGCGAACGCATGCTGGGACTTGTATCGTTACAAGCTGATGAGTTTTGTTCGGCTGGAGTCGGAAGGTATCACAATTTTTCCCATTCACCGCTTGCTTCACAGTCTCAAGGGATTCGATGCCGCAGCGTTTCTGCGGCGTATGAACGAGCACTTCGTCGTTGAAGAATATCCTGCTGCAGCCGCTGACAAGTTCACGACGCTCGACTTTCTGATGCAATCCTCAAAGCGCCAGCAACAGGCGGCGAGCAACGCATTTGTGCTCTACTTTCCGAGCCTCGAGAGGTTTGCGTTGATCAAACTGAGATCCGGCGCTGCTGAGACACTCGCCTGGCCGGCCGACAAGAGTGTGGCTTGGAGAAAACTCGACGTCTCCGTGCTGCACGTCGTGATTCTGGGACATCTGCTCGGAATTGGTGAAGAACAACTCACGGACCAAACTAATCTTGAGTACGTTAGCGACCATGTAGATGCAGTGAAGCTGGCGGATGCCAAACAGCACCAGTGTGCAGTGTTAATGAACGCGACGCTTATTCAGCAGGTGAAGGAAGTCGTCGAAGCCGGAGACATCCTTCCGCAAAAGTCCACTCACTTTCATCCCAAGCTGATGGAAGGTTTGGTTTTTGCCCGGCACTGTGCTGGATAAGGTTCTTCATCGATGCGGCGGTTCAAGCGCTCGAAGGTGCCAGGCGAGGTCGTCACCAGGGTTCTGTAGTCAGACATGGCAAGCTTTGAACGAAGGAGATTCGAATGAGTTACGGCCTGAACATTCGTCAAGAAGGCGCACTGGATTTGTTGTCTCTCGGGGCACTGATTCACAGGTTGGATCCAGGCATCATCCCGTTTCGCAAAGCTACCGAATGTCAAATCCACGTTAGTGGCGGTGAGTTCAATGTTGCCGCAAACCTGGCGGACTGCTTTCGCTTGCAGACCGGCATTGCCACTGCAATGGTGGACTATCCAGTCGGCGATCTGATTACCGAGCGGGTCAGGGCAATGGGTGTGAAGCCCTTTTACAAGCGCTTCGACCATGATGGCGTCACCGGGCCCAATATGGCCACGGTCTACAGCGATCGAGGCGTAGGTGTCCGTGCTCCTGTCGTTTTCTACAACCGTAGCAATGAGGCGGCTGCGCGGCTGAAGCCCGGCGATTTTGACTGGAAAGCGATCTTCGGCGCTGGTGTTCGATGGTTCCACAGCGGAGGCATTTTTGCGGCGCTCTCGGCGACCACAGCCGAAGTGATCATCGAAGGAATGCAGGCGGCCAAAGCGGCCGGCGCCATCGTTTCCTTTGACCTGAACTTTCGGGAAAAATTGTGGAAAGTATTTGGCGGCGGTGATCGTGCGGTGTCGGTCATCGATCGGATCGTGAAGAATGTGGATGTGCTGGTGGGCAATGAAGAAGACCTGCAAAAAGGCTTGGGAGTTCCGGGGCCCGAGGTTGCAGCCAAGTCGAAGCTGGATCCAAGTGCCTTCTTCGGGATGATTGATCGTGTTGTGAAAAAGCACCCGCAGGTAAAGATCGTAGCTACGACTCTGCGCGAGGTACACTCCACGAACCGACACAGTTGGGGTGCAGTGGCATGGATCAACGGACAAACCCACGTCTCCCCAACCTGTGAGCTTGACGTCGTCGATCGCGTTGGCGGCGGTGACGGCTTTGCAGCGGGGCTTTTCTATGGCCTGCTTTCAGGCGAACCCGCAGAGGAAGCAATCAAGCTGGGTTGGGCGCATGGCGCGCTCTTGACCACCTTCCCGGGCGACACCACGATGGCGACGGTCGAACAAGTGAGAGCTTTTGCAAAGGGCGGTTCAGCGCGCATTCAGCGGTAGAGCGTGGTATCGCCAGCGAAAATTGCTTGAGCCATTGAACGGTGAGAGGTCCTCTTCCCCTGCGAGTCGTTGCGCTGTGGTTCGCTTCCGTTTCAAACGCCCTAAGTCGCCGTTGTCGAAGAGCGCCGCCCACGAGTATTTCATCGAACGTTGCCGGTCAAGCGCGGCATGAAAACC
Organism: uncultured Acidimicrobiia bacterium; assembly: GCA_963791795.1. Classification (GTDB taxonomy): domain Bacteria; phylum Acidobacteriota; class Terriglobia; order Versatilivoradales; family Versatilivoraceae; genus VFZK01. The sequence continues at coordinate 13,850 of CAWBTP010000005.1, read as the reverse complement.
ACTATGAAAATCACTGGAATCGTTAGGCGGTTCCACGCGAGCCTTTTCAGAGCAGACGGGCGTTTCTTGGAGCTCGGACTCGGAGCAGCGGCGCTACCTTGTTGCCGCGCGTCATCTGGCATTCATCTGCATCGCTCAGGGTTCAGGCAACCGCATTGACGAGGAGGATCCATCGAACACCAAGCTCGCGCATCGACTGAACGCGCGCAACGTTACAGATGACGATTTGCTCTTCTTGAAGCAGATCGGGATGCGCTGGGCGCGCCTGGAATTTGGTGCGGAACCGACATCGTTCGAGTATCTGCGTAGTACCCAGGAGCGATTTGCTCGCTACGGAATTCGAATTTTTTCAGGCGTCCACTATGCCTATCGGTCGCTCAAGGTGCAACTCGGCCAGCCGGGGCGTGACCAGGACATCGAAACCTATCGGAACTTCCTGCGCGACCTGGGAAAACTCGGAATCCCAGTTGCCTCCTACGACTTCCATCCCGCAAATACCTATACGACAAACCAAGTCGAGCGGCGTGGTTACCAGACACGCGAGTTCAGCACTGAAGACTTTCGCAAGAGAGTCGAGAAGCAGCAGTTCGAACGCGAATACTCAGCCGAGGATATCTGGTCGTACTACACCTACTTCTTCAGGGCGGTTTTGCCCGCAGCCGAGGAAGCTGGAGTGAAGCTGGCCTTGCATCCCGACGATCCACCACTTGCCAAAATGAATGGCGTCGCGAAACTGTTTACTCATTACGACGGCTACCGCCGTGCTGAGCAGCTTGCGGGAACAAGCCGCCATTGGGGGCTGACGTTCTGCGTGGGGACGTGGTCTGAAGGCGGCAAGGAGATGGGGAAAGACGTATTCGAGATGATTCGTGACTTTGGCGGGAGGGGCAAGATTTTCGAAGTGCATTTTCGCAACGTCAGCTCGCCGCTGCCCCACTTCGTTGAGACTTTCCCGGATGACGGCTACATGGACATGTACCAGGTGATGAAGGCGCTGCGTCAGGTTCGCTTCAGTGGCGCCGTCGAACCAGACCACGTGCCACAGTTGGCCGGAGACTCTGGCTTGCGGCGCGCTGGTACTGCGTACTGCATCGCTTATATGCGAGCATTGCTGCGTCGGGCCAATGAGGAGGTTGGGTAGGGTCGTCGTCGCCGTCCACTGCAGAGCAACTTCCAGCAGAGACGCGGAGGCGAGATTGTCACTAGTCGACCTCGGCGAACTGAACTGCCATTCACCGTCATCCCGGCCAAGCGCAGCGCGAGCGGAATCCAGACAGCCTTTGCAGCGAAGACCAAGTCGACGACCGTCCGAAGCAGGCTGGATTCCGGCTCGCGCTACGCTTCGCCGGAATGACGTCGGATGGAATCTTGTGGCGTCAGTTCCGCGACCTTGGGTTTGCTTCCCTCGACTTTCTTTGTCTCGCGCAAATTTGCCGTCTTAAGCCTCTGCGCCTCAGCGTCTCTGCGGTTTGTCTTCTCCTCTTATCTCCCCACGAACTCCACGTATCCCTTCTTCTCCAGGAAACGAAAGTACTTCACGAAGTCAAAGTTTGTTGATCCGACCTCCAATCCGGTGAGCCGGATGACTTCCGCCAGTGTCCTTCGACCGTCGCACCAGTAGAGGGCCTTCACAGGTGCGTCTGCCCAAGCCCCGTTGGGTTGGCCCTCTCGCTGATCAGGCGCTATGTCATCGAGCGGCAGCGTGCCAAAGCGTTTCCGCCGCACGATAAGGTCGCGAGCTTCTTCAAGTTGCGGATCTGCTGGATCCGGCGCTGGTTGAATCTGCTCGACGCCCAATTCCTGGGCCCTTCGCTGGATGGCAGACTCCAGCCGTTGCATTTGCAGACGAGCTGATTGAGAGAGGGTGTCCTCCAACTTAGTGAGCCACGCGGGCTGGCTGGCGGACAACAATCGTGAAACGGATCGAATGGATTGTTGCGCCCTGTCTCTCGAGTATTCAATGCGAGCCCTGCCTTCCCGCAAGAGATCGCCCAGCCTCCGGGAGTCGGCACCCGGAACCGCATCGAGCGTGGAATCAATGCTCATCACAACCTGTTGCTGGCCACGGGTAAGGGCCAGTTCGGCGAGCCAAGCTGCGTCAGCATCGCCAGCTGCAGCCAAATAGTAGAGGTAGGCCGCACTCAGAATGGTCAAGTCTCGGAGAGACCGCGGATCAACGGTCTCCGGCTTGTCGGCCGAGTTATGGTGCGAATGGACTCCGGTGCCGCTGTACGGCCAAACTGTCGGGATGCCGATCATCGGGTCGCTCAAGTAGGTATCTGTTCCAGTGGTGTATTCCTTTGAATGAAAGGGGCGTTTGCCCTTGTAGTAGCTGCCCGCCACTTTAAGAATAAAGGCATCAGCGAAAGAGGCCGCAGCGTGCGGATTCAAGTGAAAGGTGTACTCTGTCCCTGCCTGTTCATAGGGGCCTGCTGGAGTGTCAATGCAGAGCGCGGCCACGGTCCGGCTCATTCGTTCCTGGTTCGTCGCGATATAGTGCATGGAGCCATACATCTCACCCATAGCAGTATTCGAATGCTGCGACGCGGTTGGGGAAGTTTTCCGGATGAGATGGCCTGACGGAGCGCGCCCAGTGCTTCCAGCATCGCTGCCACTCCCGTGGCGTTGTCGTGTGCTCCCTGCTCAGAAGTATGTCCAAGGACCAAAACTTCCTCCGTGCCGGTGCCGGGCAAGCGTCCGGTGACATAAGGATAGACGCCTGGGTAGTACCGGCTGTCGACCACCGCCTTGACGCGCACAGACTTGCCACCCGCAAGCAGCTTGCGCAGGTGATCGCGTTGTCGAGGGGTGATGGAGAAGCAGAGCAGCGGCTTATTGCCCTTGGTGAATCCCCATCCCCGATCGCCCCAGGCGTTGATCCACTGGCGGTCGTCTTTCAAATCGGGATTCTCCGTGAACGCGTTGATGGCTCCAGCCGCTCCTTTTTGCGCCAGCAGCCACTTCATGTTTGCCGGATTCTCCCGCATCAGCACCAGCTTGCCTCTCCAGTCCTGCGCATAGATTGCCTGGTTGCCTTCAATGACCTCGGCAACGAGTCCCTCGGGCGGCGTCGGGCCACTCCACATACCCAGCGAGGCAGGAACGCGTCCGTAATCTGCCAGCACCCGCAACTCCTCGGAAACAACAGGTTCGACAATTTCCAATCGCGCCGACTTCACATCCCAGGCAAGGGGCATCGTCCAGTAGCCCACTTGAGTAACCCCGTCAGCGGGAGCACCGAGGAGATCTACGTCCTGGAGCCCGATTTTTTCCAGGGTGCCCCTCAACATCTCCGCCGTTTCCTGGAACTTCGGAAAAGTGAACCAGCGGTCGGTTTCCCAAACCTGACGCATGTAACCCATGGCTCGGGTGGCATCTACTTGCAAACGCACTTGCTCAATCAAGGCGGGTAGCTGAAGAGAACGTGAACCAGCGCCGAAGAGGCTCAACAGAGCAAGAAACAGCGCCAATGTAGAGCCGAGGTATCGCAGAACGACCATGAAACCGCCTATCTTTTGAATTTGTTGGAGATAGCCCGTCCAGCAGTCTTGCAATACAACCCGCGTTGGTCTAGATTAATCATACTCTCTGCAGTTCATGCTTCGCGCTGATAAGGAGGAACTTAAATTGAGATTACTCAAGACAGTATTTTTGTTGTTTTTCGCTTTTGGCACGGTGATTTCGTTCTCAAAACTCAACTACTCCAAGCCTGCGGATGCGAAGAAAACTGGCAAATCCTGTACTTTTTGCCACACCAAGTATGGTTCGAAAGATCTGACCGAAGCCGGCAAATGCTACAAAGATAAGGGTTCCCTCGATGGTTGCAAGGAGTAGATTGACAGCTTCAATTCACCCGATTCTCGATCCAGTGTTCGCTAGCCCTTCCATTCAGAAGACTCTCCCGCTGTCCAGAAGCAGTGTGACCGGCCCGTCATTTATCGAGTAGACCTTCATCATTTCCCGAAAAACTCCGGTTTCGACTGCAATTCCCCGCTCGCGGCATTTTTCGGCCAGAACGTCATAGAGTAGTTTGGCCTTCTCTGGCGATGCGGCATCAGCAAACGAGGGCCTCTTCCCCTTTCGGCAATCGCCATACAAGGTGAATTGAGAAATCAACAGCAGGCTGCCCCCCACCTCCCGGATCGAAAGGTTCATCTTCCCAAAGGAGTCTTCAAAGACCCGCAGGCCGACGATCTTGTCGCACATGTATTCGATGTCGGCGAGTTCGTCTGTCTTATGGATCCCCAGGTAGACGAGCAGGCCGGTCTCAATTCGACCTACCGGACGCTCATTCACTTCGACTCGAGCTTCGGTCACACGCTGCACTACTGCACGCATGTTGTCTTATCTCCCAAGCGAAGGTCGATTAGGTAGCAGCATGCTTCATCTCGGCTTGCCGGGGGCGCTGCCCGTGCGCCACGGTGTCGTCCCAAAATGATAATGACCGGTTTGTCCAAAGTAGAAATGTCCTCTTAGAAGCGTCTACTCTGTTCGTTTTGTTGAAAGGAGAACAGGGTGGACGGAGAGGAGCTACTGAGGATGAAACCGCGCGAGATCAAGCGACTCCACCTGGTTTATCAAGCCTTGGAGAGAAAGATCAGTCAAAAGCAAGCGGCCGAAGTAGCGGGTGTGAGCTCGCGACAGATGCGGCGGCTGATGAAACGAGTTGAGACAGAGGGGGACCGAGGCATTGTGCATCGGCGACGGGGAAAGCCCTCGAACCGGCGGATTGCCGACCAGACCAGGCAGAAAGTGCTGGCGCTGTTTGAGAAGCACTACGCCGACTATGGGCCGACCTTGGCCAGTGAGAAGTTGCAGGAGCGTCATCGGATTGAGATTCATCCCGAAACCCTGCGGTTATGGCTGCGCCAAGCGCGCTTGCCCTATAAACAGCGGAAAGCCAGACCGCACCGGCAGTGGCGGCCGCGGCGGAGCTGTTTTGGCGAGATGGTGCAGTTGGACGGATCGCACCATGACTGGTTGGAAGGGCGCGGCCCGAAGCTGGTCCTGATGGGTTACATCGACGATGCCACCAGCACGGTCGAGGCGCGTTTCTACGATCACGAGGGGACGATGCCGGCTCTGGATAGCTTTCGGGGTTGGGTCCAGCGCTACGGGATTCCCTGCAGTGTGTATCTGGACAAACACACGACCTATCGATCGCCCCAAACACCCACGGTGGAGGAACAACTGCAGGGGCATGAACAGTCCCAAAGCCAGTTTCAGCGAGCGATGAGTGAGCTGGGAGTGGAAGTGATCCATGCCCATTCGCCAGCGGCCAAGGGGCGCGTCGAGCGGTTGTTTCAGACCCTGCAGGACCGTCTGGTCAAGGAACTACGTCTGGCTGGGGCTTCGACGCTGTCGGAAGGCCAACCAGGTTCTGGAACGCTATCTGCCGCTGCACAATCAGCGTTTCCGGCTCGAAGCGGCTCAGCCCACGGACCTGCATCGTCGGGTACCGTCACGATTGGATCTTAATACGGTGCTTTGCCTGAAAACCCAACGGCGGCTCAATGCCGACTCCACGGTCCAGCATGAAGGCCACGTCTACCTAGTCGAAGATCGCCTCAAAGCCCAAACGGTGACGGTCCACCAGCGTCTGGACGGATCGATCCATCTGCGCTGCCACAACCGCTCGCTGAGTTATCGATTGGTGCCGCAACGACCGCGCCAAGCGCAACCCATGAAGTCGGTGCTTGCCAAGACTACTCATCGCCCGGCGGCAGAGCACCCCTGGCGAGGCTCCTACAAACGACTGAGGCCTGAGCGGCACTCTAGGGCTCCGATTCGGGCGCTCGCCAGGGGTGCTCTGTCGCCCTTCCCAAATTCCGTCGAACCGCCTGAGGCTTCCTGCAAACCCTGATGACTATTGATATCCACAAACCGGACACTTCTACTTTGGTAACAACCGGACATTTCTATTTTGGGTGGACACCCGTGCCCCCACGGTTGACAGTCTGTGCGCCGTTCATTAGACTTTCCCGGGATTGATTCGAATCCCTGATTTCCTCAAGACGCTGGAAATATGCGGGAGTACAGGCATGGACAAGCACTTGACGACGCCCGCAGATTGTCGGGAATCCGACAACGAGTGGCAAGAGAAAACCTTGCAGCCATTTCTGCGACGGGCACCGGAGCGCTTGCCGCAGTTCACCAGTTTGTCAGGCACAACCGTCAAGCGGTTGTACGCCCCCGCCGACACACAAGACCTCGATTTTCAGCAAGAGATTGGTTACCCCGGCCAGCCTCCCTTTACTCGCGGTATTCACCCTACCATGTACCGCGGCAAACTCTGGACTATGCGCCAGTTCAGCGGATTCGGTACCGCTGAAGACACCAACGCGCGCTTCCACTATCTGTTAGGCCAAGGCCAGTCGGGCTTGTCCGTCGCCTTTCACTTGCCGACACTCATGGGATTGGATTCCGATCACCCAATGTCAGAGGGTGAAGTTGGCAGGTGCGGAGTGGCTGTCGATTCTTTGGCCGACATGGAGGTCCTGTTTCGCAGCATTGACCTCGAGAAGACCACAACCTCGATGACCATCAACGCTCCTGCAGCTCCCGTCTGGGCGATGTATCTCGTCAACGCTGAGAAGCAGGGGTTCAACCTGGCCAAGGTGTCAGGTACGATCCAAAACGACATTCTCAAAGAATACATTGCGCAGAAGACCTGGATTTTCCCGCCCCGGCCGTCCATGCGCCTGATTACCGATACCTTCCGGCATGGTGTCGAGTCAGTGCCGCGCTGGAACACGATCTCGATCAGCGGCTACCATATTCGCGAAGCGGGTTCCACCGCCGTTCAGGAATTAGCCTTCACGCTGCGCAACGGCATTGAGTACATTGAAGCTGCATTGCAGGCCGGGCTGGAGATTGACCAATTTGCTCCGCGACTCTCTTTCTTTTTCAATGCGCACAGCGACCTTTTCGAAGAGGTCGCCAAATACCGTGCTGCTCGCAAGATCTGGTGTCGTGTCATGCAGGAGCGCTTCGGAGCGAAGGACCCACGCTCATGGGCGCTACGTTTTCACACGCAGACGGCTGGATGCTCGCTAACGGCCCAGCAGCCTTATAACAACATCGTGCGGACCGCGATTCAGGCGCTGGCCGCGGTTCTGGGAGGGACGCAGTCACTGCATACCAATTCGATGGACGAAACCTACGCTTTGCCAACGGAGCAGGCTGTTGCGATCGCGCTCCGCACTCAGCAGATTCTGGCCGCCGAGTCCGGAGTTGGCAATACGGTGGATCCACTAGCGGGATCGTACTACGTTGAGACTTTGACGCGGGAAATGGAACAAGGTTGCTGGGAATACTTCGAAAAGATTGACGCGATGGGAGGCATGATCAGAGCCATTGAATACTGTTTTCCGCAGCGGGAGATCCAGGATGCCGCCTATCAGTATCAGCGCGCGGTCGAGCGCAAGGAAAAGCTGATTGTCGGAGTGAACGAGTTTCGAGTCGAAGAAGAATCCGGCATCGATACGCTCGCCATTGATTCGGAGGTCGCCACCAAGCAGAAAGTTCGACTTCAAGAAGTCAGAGCTTCGCGCAGCGCAGCAGGAGTGCACCAGGCACTCGAAGACCTGCGGCGGGCGGCTGGGGGCACTGACAACCTGATGCCCCACTTCATCAACTGTGCTCGCCAGTATGCCACGCTGGGAGAGATGTGTGACGTCTTGCGGAGCGTGTTTGGAACATACACCGAGCCCATTTTCTGAACTGGAAGTAGCGAGCGACCTCATCGGGAGTTCGGCTCCGTTGAGGGGGCAGCAGGTTAACAAACCAAAGTTAACTCCATGGCTACCAAGTGATACTACTGAAGATCCTATGAGCGACCGACGCCTGAGGGTTCTCGTTGCCAAACCTGGACTGGATGGCCATGACCGTGGCGCGAAGATCATTGCTCGTGCCTTGCGTGACGCGGGGATGGAAGTGATCTACACCGGGCTGCGGCAGACGCCGGAACAGATCGTCAATGCCGCTCTTCAGGAGGACGTTGACTGCATCGGGCTTTCCATTCTCTCTGGCGCACACAATGTCATCCTGCCGCGAGTGATGCAGCTTCTGAAGCAGAAGGAACTCGACGACGTACTGGTGCTGGCGGGAGGCATCATTCCGGAGCAGGATATTCCAGCCTTGAAGGCTTGCGGCATCGCGGAGATTTTTCTTCCCGGGGCTTCCACTGAGCCCATCATTGCCTTTATCCGAAGCCATGCACGGCAGAAGCCGCAGTGACACCTAACCTAAACCTCTCCAACACTCCCCACAATCTCAACCAGCGCGAGGCCAATCATGGAGCGACTCAGCGGACTGTTCGGCTTCTTCGTCCTGCTCGGCATTGCTTTTGCTTGTTCGACCGACCGGAAAGCAATTCGCTGGAAGACCGTTTTCTGGGGCATCACCCTCCAGCTCATTTGCGCGCTGGTAGTGCTAAAAGGTGAATGGCTGGGTCACGCCTTCGATTGGCTGCCGCTAGCCCTTAACCATTTTTTCCTGCTGATCGCACTTCAGTTGGTGCTGCTGCGAATATTCTCGAAACGTCTTGTGGGGGCAAGCAGCGCGCTTCCACGCCGGCTGCTGATACTCATTGCGATTCAGTTTTTTCTGGGCCTGCTCAAGTTCAATCTGGTAGCCAGGTTCTTCGTCTTCATGCGTGATGTCGTCAACCGGTTGATTGCTTATTCTTCCGAGGGCGCCACGTTTGTTTTTGGGCCGCTAGGTTCGGACGAGGCTGAGAAGAGCCTCGGCTTCGTATTCGCTTTCCAAGTGTTGCCGACGATTATTTTTGTGGCGTCGATTTTTGCGATTCTCTACTACCTCGGTTTGATGCAGGCAGTTGTGAAGAATGTATCGCGCGTCATGAGCCGGTTCATGGGTTCCAGCGGCGCCGAATCTGTTTCGGTGGTGGCCAGCATCTTCATGGGTCAAACTGAGGCGCCTTTAACCATTCGTCCTTTCCTGGCAGAGATGACCCGCTCCGAGCTGATGACGGTTATGACGGCGGGTATGGCACACGTTTCCGGGGGCATCATGGCTGCCTATGTACTGGTGGCTCATGTGGACGTGGTGCATTTGCTGACCGCCGTAGTGATGACGGCTCCAGGAGCGATCATGGTGGCCAAGATCATGGTTCCTGAAACCGAGACGCCGAAAACCAGCGGAGATGTGGACGTGGTGATTCCACGCACGGACGTCAACCTTGTGGATGCTGCGGCACGCGGGGCTTCCGAAGGAATGCACTTGGCACTCAACGTGGCCGCCATGCTGATCGCGTTCATTGCTCTAGTAGCTTTGGTGAATGGCATTTTGGGGTTCGTGCACCGGGGCGTGAGCTCGTTGACCCTGTCCGGACCGCTTGGCGCTTTGGCAGCATACTTCCCGGAAAATCTGCAGCAGATTCTGGGCGTGGTCTTCCGCCCAATTGCCTGGGCCATGGGAGTGAGTTGGAAGGATTCATTCCAAGTGGGCAATCTGCTGGGAACACGTTTGGTGTTGAATGAGTTTGTTTCGTTCCTTGAACTCGGGAAGATCGGCAGCACGCTTGACCCTCGCTCCTTCACGATCACAACTTTCGCGCTGTGTGGATTCGCCAATTTTGGATCCATCGCCATTCAGGTGGGAGGTATTGGCGCATTGGCCCCTTCCAGACGGCACGACTTGGCGGCGCTCGGCATTCGCGCCATGATGGCCGGCACCATCGCTAATTTCCTCTCGGCAACGATTGCGGGCATGATTCTCTGAGCGCCATTTGTTGCGGTCGGATTTGCCATCCGATTTTGCCTTCCAAAGAAACCTTGGTCTTGCATTTTGGCATCTATCATAAAGGTGGCTGTGCAGTCCGCTTGGTAATGCCAGCCCATCAAGGGTTTAGGCTGAGCTTCCGCGGAATCATCGTGGGTGTTGAACGGGGGAACGAAGCATTGACCGAGGCGGGGGGAGCAGGTAAGATAAAACGCATCTTAACTTGAGGTCATTGCATGGTGTTTAGTGGATATTTGAGGATTGTTGCTGTAGTTGCTCTTTTGTTTGTCTGTTTGCCGCTTCTGGTCCTGTCACAGAACCCTGCCACGCAGGTTCTGGATACGAAAGCCGACGAGACTGACAAAGCCAAGAATCTGGTGATCAACGTTGACCTTGTGAACGTGCTTTTCACGGTAACCGACCGGCGAGGAAAGCTGGTCACCGATCTCGCGCAAAAAGAGCTGAAGTTGCTTGAAGACAACCGGGTACAGTCCATCACCAACTTTTCTCGTGAGACGGATCTGCCGCTGACGATCGCGCTTCTCATTGACACCAGCACCAGCATCCGCGATCGCTTCAAATTCGAGCAGGAAGCTGCGATTGATTTTCTCTATCGCACCATTCGCCCAAGAAAGGACAAAGGCCTTCTCATTACGTTCGACTCGGCGATTGAGCTGGTACAGGACTATTCTGACAATCCCGAGATTTTGGCCAAAGCCATTAGACAGGTGCGTCCAGGTGGCGGAACCAAGATGCTGGACGCGATCTATCTTGCCTGCCAGGAGAAATTGAAATCCGAGACGGGGCGCAAATTGATTATCTTGATTTCTGATGGTGACGACAATTTGAGCCTGGAGACTGTGAATTCAACGCTGGAGATGGCCCAAAGGTCAGATGTGGCGATCTTCACGATTAGCACCAACTCGAGTGGATTCTTCGGACTCACCGCTCCCAAGTCGGACAAGCTGTTGAAGCGGCTCGCCGATGAAACAGGTGGTCGAGCGTTCTTCCCGTTCAAAGCCGAAGACCTTTCGCAGAGCTTTCAAGATATCGCCACCGAGCTGCGCAGCCAGTATTCGCTCGCCTACCGTTCCTCGAATGTCAATCGGGATGGCACGTTCCGAGCCATCAAGATCGAGCCAGAGAGAAAGAATGTAAAGGTCAAGTCGCGCAAAGGCTACTACGCTCCGCGTGGTTAGTCTCCTTCCTCCCTTCTAGGACCTCCCTCATTTAGGCGTTAAGTGTCGCTTCCCCCCTCCAGTCTTGGTGTGATCCTCGGTTGCCCTCAGACGGTGCGACACGAGCGTCAACTAGCAGGAAAGTGAAGAGAAGAAAGTGAAGAGAAGATTGATTTAATCGTTTCGATAAATTACCCTCTTGCGGGTTTGGCGGCAGCAGCAGCGGTCTGATGTTGAGTTGGTCGCCAGGACGCGACAGCGCAAATACTCAATTTCCTGAGGGAGCTCTTAGCACATGAACAAGTTGTGGAGTCGGGTCTCGGGGTGGTGCCTCGCCCCTGTGTGGATGACGTTTGCCTTGACGACGTCGGTGGCAGCGCAATCTGAAGGACACAAGCCAGGCGGAGAGGCCAGCTTGGTCCTTCCAGACGTGGGCCAAGCTCAGATGATTGGTTTGAGTGGGACCGCGCTTCTGTGGGGAGGTCTGTTCATCTGCGTACTGGGGTTGTTGTTCGGGTTGACCATTTACCTGCAGCTGAAACGATTGCCAGTCCACCGATCGATGGCTGAAGTGTCGGACTTGATCTACGAGACTTGCAAGACGTACCTGGTCACGCAGGGCAAGTTCTTGATGATTTTGGAAGCCTTCATCGGGGTCATCATTTTCATTTACTTCCACCTGTTGCAAGCGATGCCGCTCGGAAGAGTGCTAATCATTCTGCTATTTAGCCTCATTGGAATCGCTGGCAGCTTCGGCGTTGCCTGGTTTGGGATCCGTATCAACACGTTTGCCAATTCCCGAACCGCTTTTGCCAGCCTGCAAGGCCTGGCTTTCCCTTGTCATGCAATTCCGCTCAAAGCCGGAATGAGCATTGGCATGTTGCTCATCTCAGTCGAGCTGTTTCTGATGTTATGCATCTTCCTCTTTGTGCCTGGTGAGTATGCGGGCCCATGTTTTATCGGGTTTGCCATTGGGGAATCGCTTGGCGCTGCGGCTTTGAGGATCGCCGGTGGCATCTTCACCAAAATCGCGGATATCGGCGCGGATTTGATGAAGATTGTGTTCAAAATCAAGGAAGACGACGCGCGCAATCCGGGAGTCATTGCAGACTGCACGGGCGACAATGCGGGCGATTCAGTGGGGCCAACGGCAGATGGATTCGAAACCTACGGTGTGACCGGCGTGGCGCTAATCTCCTTTGTGCTGCTCGCAGTTAGCAATCCATCGGTTCAGGTCCAGTTGCTGGTGTGGCTGTTCATGATTCGCGTCATCATGATTGTAGCGTCTGGCTTGTCTTATTTGCTGAACGGAGCCATTTCTCGTGCGCGTTATGCCGGCCACAGGGACATGAACTTTGAAGCGCCGCTGACGTCGCTGGTTTGGCTGACCTCGGGAATCTCGGTTGGCTTGACCTATCTGGCTTCCTATTTCTTGATTCCAGGTTTGGGCGACGGTTCGCTGTGGTGGAAACTGTCTACGGTCATTACCTGCGGAACGCTGGCAGGCGCCATCATTCCCGAGTTGGTCAAGGTATTTACCTCAACTGAATCAAATCATGTGGCCGAAGTGGTTAGCTCATCCCGCGAGGGAGGAGCCTCCCTAAACATCCTGTCGGGATTTGTGGCAGGAAATTTCAGTGCGTACTGGCTTGGAGTGGCTGTAGTCTCGCTGATGGCGGCTGCGTATGGAGTCAGCCTGTACGGATTCAGCGAACTCATGCTGGCGCCAGCGGTCTTTGCCTTCGGGCTGGTCGCATTTGGCTTTTTGGGAATGGGGCCGGTCACCATCGCGGTGGACTCTTATGGCCCCGTGACTGACAATGCCCAATCCGTGTTCGAGCTGTCTACCATCGAACAAATCCCTGGGGTTCATGCCGAGATTCAGCGGGACCATGGTTTCAAGCCAGACTTTACTCGGGCTAAGGAGCTGTTGGAAGAGAACGACGGTGCGGGTAACACGTTTAAGGCCACAGCGAAGCCGGTCTTGATCGGAACGGCCGTGGTGGGATCGACAACGATGATCTTCTCGATCGTCATGCTCCTGACTCATGGACTCACGCAAAACCTGGAGAAACTGTCGATATTGAATCCGCTGTTTCTTCTGGGAATGATCTGTGGAGGTGCCATGATCTATTGGTTCACGGGCGCCTCAACGCAGGCCGTCACCACAGGAGCTTATCGCGCTGTCGAGTTCATCAAAGCCAACATCCGGCTGGAAGGGACGACGCGTGCGTCTGTCGAAGACAGCAAGCGCGTCGTCGAAATTTGCACGAAATATGCCCAAAAGGGGATGTTCAACATCTTTCTGGCCGTCTTCTTCGGAACTTTGGGGTTCGCGTTTCTCGACCCTTACTTTTTCATCGGTTATCTAATTTCGATAGCGCTGTTTGGTCTTTTCCAAGCCTTCTTTATGGCCAATGCCGGTGGTGCCTGGGACAATGCCAAAAAAATCGTTGAAGTTGACCTCAAGCAGAAGGGAACGGAGCTGCACGCCGCCACCGTGGTGGGTGACACGGTGGGGGATCCCTTTAAAGATACGTCGTCGGTGGCTCTCAATCCGGTGATCAAGTTTACGACGCTCTTCGGTCTGTTGGCAGTTGAACTGGGTGTCTTGCTGGCGGATCAACGCGGGCCAGCGATTGGCTTATCCCTTGGCTTCTGCGCCTTGCTGGTTTCGATGATTTTTGTGTGGCGATCCTTCTACCGCATGCGCATCGGGTCCGACACTTGAAACAGCCTTTCAGCCCGTCCTACGGTGATTTCAAGCCCGCTTATCAAATATCCACCAGAAGACAAGCTCCTTGACGGCGTAGGAGGGTTACGCTATAACCCTACGTTTTCGACGGCAGTCGCCCGGCTGCCCGTTATCCTGATGGCGAGGTACCCAAGTGGCTAAGGGAGAGGTCTGCAAAACCTTTATGCAGGGGT
>CAWBTP010000004.1:0-173557 GCA_963791795.1 uncultured Acidimicrobiia bacterium | reverse complement strand
GAGCTGGACAGACTCGGCTTCGATGATGTGAGAAACAGAAGCGATCGCGCACATCTCAACCCGGCTTTGTGCGCGCGCTTGGTGCATGGGCCCTTGCAACACGACTTGCAGCTCCCCACGGTGTCGCGATCAATATGGTTGAAACAGCGCATGATTCTCCTCGATTCTTAACGCCACGCTTGAGCGAGAGCTTCGCCCTAACTTCTTTTCATCTAATCGTAAAAACCTGACCGCGTTGTTGTAGAAGATATCCCGCTTCTGTTCCTCGGTCAGAAACTTTGCCGATTCGATGCCTTCGATGGCCATACCAATGCCTTCTGGCCAGATCATCTGGTCCGACCCGAACATCAGCCGTTTTCCAAATCCTGCACGCACTAGCGCTCGAAGATACTCGTGAAATTCCTCCCGCGGTCTGAGCCAATCGATCGCGGCCAGATCCGCATACACCTGTGGATACATGTGCATGATGGCTATCGTCTCTTGTAGGTATGGGTAGCCCGCATGCATTAGGTAGACGCGCAGCTTCGGATGGCGGATCAAAACTTCTTCGAGGAGCGCGGGATTGCCTAACGAATTACGGAATTTGGGACAGCACTTATAAGGAGTCCTCGGAGGGGCGAGGCCTGTATGGAGGCCGACCGGTATATCCAGCTCCTCGGCCAATGTCCAATACGGCTCCATCTGCGGATCATTGGGAGCAACACCGTTGTATTTCAACCCCAGCTCACCCAAAACGCCGAGCCGTCCGGCACGAAAATCCTCGCGGAGCACGCTCACGTCCGGAATAGGAAATGCAGAGCCCATCATTGTGCCGCCGATAATTCGCCCCGGTCAGCGGCGAGCCATCGCGATACATGTTCGCGCGGGCCGCCGGCGACGGCCTTGACGATGTTGTACGTTTCAGCTCCGCCAATGTCGCATCCATGAACTCTTTGTCGGTTCGCGCCGTTGGCACTTTTCCGGTCAGCGGATTGGGAGGAGGGGGATTGCCGAAATGATCCCAACCCGTAGCGTGTATGTGCATGTCGATGATTGGTAGCCGCTGACGTGTAGTTGACTGCCAGGGCAGAGCGCGGCCAGCACCTACCGATAAGAACAGGGCGAGTAAAACTAACAAACGAATGTATCTCATCTCAGCCTTCTTTCCATGAGGACCGAACGAGTTCTAGACGATTCGCAAGCCGCCTAACGGCCTTGAGCTAAGCCGCGGCACCCGACGGCAGACGCGCTGCCGAGCGGCGACGAACCTGAGCAGCCGACCGTGTGCCACGACCGGTGCCGTCGGCTGCGAAAGGTTAGGCGTCACGCCTTCGCGCTCTGCCGCTAGAACTCGCGGTAACTCGCTGTGTCAGAGACGCCAATTGGGCCACGGTTAGCACATTGGAGGGACGGGCGACGAGCTGCGCGCGGCACTAGGCCTATCGGACGATGTCCGTCTCTTTGGACGAGCCGTTCGGTGCCGGTGTGCCGGTAGCTGTAATGGTAACCAGCTGGTTGGCGACGATGCAGAGCCAAACCAGGAAAACCAAGAGCAAGGCTCGCTGCTGCAATCCGGGCCATCCGATGCCGGCGATCATCGACAGAAGCGCCGCCAGCATGCTGACTGAAATTAGGATCGTACTCCGTTGGATCGGCTGCCACGGCAGTGCCAACCGAAAGCGCCAGGACAGCAGCAACGTGGCCATAACCATGCCGGGGAACGCCACAGCGCTGGCCACGTCGTGGAGCGGGAACCCCCTGAACACCCCCGCAAGGCACACCGATACAGCGGCCACGACGAGCAGGCCGCTTCCGACGCAAGCACTCGGCAAGCCCGTACGGACGGCGCGAAAACCGAGAGCGACAACTAGGATCGCCACGGCCAACACAAAGAAGGTCGTGGTCATGAGCCACCCGTGAGCTGACCAGGCGTAGTCGCTCATGAACTTGAAGCGCGGCTCGTAATCGGGCTCGAGAACGTGTAGTGCCGCTCCGACGAGCACGTAGTACGCCGCACAGCCAAACACGATTGTGCGAAAGATCGTGGCACGATCACGGCTGAGAGCGCCTCCGGCGCCGTTCCTGCGAAACACCCAATCGACCACGAATGACAGGAGTACCGCAGCTCCAGCTCCCGCCAGTGCGGCGATCCAGACAAATCCCGCCGGGGACTTCGGGCACCGTTCGCTCGCCAGCTCAGCGACATGATCGTCCAGTTCGCCGCGGTCGCGCTTCGCGACAAAATCATCCAGCAACGCGTGTTTTGCGTCCGGCCGCGATCTCAGCAACGCTTCGTACGTTCGCAAGGCACCCTCGACGCCCGCAGTATAGACGGCCACATCGTCCCTGGCTTTGCCTTGGTGCTCGAGCGCGAAGGCCGCACCCGACAGCGCGATCTGGTCCTGGACTTCGCGTGCGTAAGGGTAGCCGTCCAAGGTGTGGTCCAGCAAGTCATCGCAAACGAAGAACCTGAGATCGGGCACCTCAGCCATCCATTGCCGCACCCACCTTCGCGACTCCGCGGCGTCCCCGCCCATGGGCTTCCTCTCGAGGGAGCGGGAGAGCGCGATGGCCCGCGCTCGCTCATCGATCGTCGAAGGTCCGCGTCCGTCCCCTGCACCGCAATCGATCTGCGAAGCAGAAGCAAGGAGCAGTAAACCGGCGAGCAGCGTGCGAGTCTGTTTCATCGCCTTGTGCGCCTACGACGCGCGGCGCCGAGCGCTAGCGGCCGCCACCGATGCTATCGCTAAGCGGCGCCCGATAATCGCCGACAGCTGACGGCGTCGAGGTCAGGGATTGCCCGCCCACGGTCGGTGAGCCGAGCATAGGTTCTCGACGGCAGACGTCGCAACCACCTCAGCCGGTGCCGTGACGCCTAACGCGCCGGAGTTAAGCCGCAGCGGACTGTGTGAATTACTCAACCAAACTGCCGGCGTGCCGTCGGCTTCAACTCCTCGTTAGACACTCCCTAGGCGACACTATGCCTGTCCATTTCCATCGCATGGATGCCGCTCCGGCCAAGGTCGGTAGCCCGATGCCTCGAGAGATCCTTGCGAACAATCTTCAGAGGCGAAAACGCCGAGTCGTGCGAGCTCGCTGGAAGGGAACTGGGCGCCGAAAGTAATACGTCGTCGGTCGCAGTGTCTCTGCTTGCACCGGCGTGCTTGTATTCATTGGCTATATCCGTTTACGACGAAAGCGCGAAAGTAACCTCAATTGCATTGATGTCGGCTTTGCCAAAGGAGGAGGATCCAGACTTCGCGACGCGTTTGACGTAGTTGTAGGGCCCTCCTCGGATGCTATCAAGTGCCACAGCAACGTCCATAAGTGCGTCGCC
Source organism: uncultured Acidimicrobiia bacterium (assembly GCA_963791795.1). Classification (GTDB taxonomy): domain Bacteria; phylum Acidobacteriota; class Terriglobia; order Versatilivoradales; family Versatilivoraceae; genus VFZK01. The sequence goes on along the minus strand of CAWBTP010000004.1, from coordinate 170,241 downwards.
TATAGATCCGGATATTTCATACGCCAGTTCTTTTGTTTGAACAAGTTCAATCTCTAACGTCTTCACGTCTCGCTTTTTTAAGCGGGATAGCATATCTACTCGGTAAGATAGACAGAAACGGGATGGCTTCCGATGATTGCCATACCCCCTGCGATCCATGCGCAGTTCACCCAGTTCTTGATGGAAAAGCCCTGCGCCACTGTCTACAGCAAAGTCGTAGAAGTCCAGTTCGGCCCGCGTCCCGATTGTGGGCGGTTGACGGGCAAACCGGAAGTTGGGACCGGGCGGAGTCCGCTAGCCACGGCCCGGAGGACCTACTGAATCAGCCTTATGCCCTGCCACACCCGCTTGTTGAAATACCTGGCGAGGCGCGGACTCGAGATTCTTTTCGTAGCCAGTTTGGTTTTCCGATTGGAGCATGAGCCCTTTCGCCTTTTGAAACCAGTTGCAGTTTCAGCAAGCTACCTGTTCCACTAGCCGCGCCTGCATTGGGCTGTGTCCTCGCAACTGGCCCCGCCGAGAATGGCGGTATACTCGCTAACGGAGAACGCCAGCTCTCAAATTCAAGCTGAACCACCACAACAACAGCCACCGAATAGTCCGCTCAACTTCGTACTCGACAAACTCTCCCGTCCGGCCGTTTAGCTTGAACAGTCAACTCAGGAGCAATTTTGCGTAACTTTTGGCTTGGACTCGGTCCCTCGTATTCGACCACCAAAAAAGTGGAAACCGGAATGGTAAGTTTTTCGGCCTTTTGACCACTCTTAGGAGTGAGGATTGAATGGCCTCGGTGCTCCCGGCATCCATGCGTCCGGCTGCACTTTCTAAGACGTGAGGAAGCGCGGCGACCATTTGCCTAGCGCGTCCGAGTTGGAAGGCGGGAGCATCGCATGAACCGTGGTTCGGTACTCATCGCTAGCGTCTTGGGCTCCGTAGCCAATGTCGTAGGTACCCATAAGAACGGTCTTCGTATGCAATGGCGCAGCAGACCTCTACAGTACTAGAGAGCAAAGACGCAATACGTCTAAGCGCTGCTTACACGTATTGCGGATTCGATCAGACCTCGGACGTTGTTCGAGGATCGTTCGAGATCGTGATTCGGAACACAACGATGGACTCGAACAAAGCTCGAACAGCGTCCGAGCCTTGTTCGATCTCAACATTTGCATATCTAATTGATTGCAACGGAAATGACTGATGACAGCGCACCCAGCCATATCGCTCCAAGCTCCAGCCGTTTGAAGCTGAGATCGCCGCCATGCGACAAAAGAGGCCGCCGATATCGTACCGGGAGATTGTGAAGTTCCTGAAGGAGCGGCACGGCATCTCTGTGCAACTCAGCACGCTGGCCAACTTCGTCAGAGTGCGATCGAAGGGGAAGCGGAGTAGTTACCTGTTTGGTCCGCCTTGGCATCGGGTGAAAAGCCCATTGCCCGATCAAAAGACCAGGTCCACCACTCTGGACCGCCGATCCGCCAGCGACATCCCACAGGGGAGAAAAGCTGAAGAGACAATTTCCCGTCCCCGACGGCCGGTCTCGTTTACCTTCAGCCAGGAATACAACCTGACGCGCCTGACACCAGAGGAAGCTGTCGCTTTCGAAAAGAAGCTCGACGACGAGCGAAAGGAGAATCATGACTTCGACCATTCTCTTCACCGCTGGGGCCAAGGGAGGAAGCGGCAAGTCCACCGCCGCCCGATTTGTCATCACCTACCTTCGAGAACACGGAGAAGATCCGCTGCTCTTGGATCTGGATGACGAGAACAAAACCCTGAGCCGGTTCTTTCCCGAGGCCATCAGGGTCGAGATCAAGAAGAGTTCTTCGCACGATATCCTCGTTGAGAAGGTCCTGGGTAGCGATCATTCTCTCGTGCTCGCAGACCTCAAGGCTGGCACTGGTCGGGATGTCCTCAACTGGTTTTCGGATTTGCCTTTCGATGAGCTGCACTCACTGGGTGTGAGGTTTGTCTGCATCGGATCGATTACCAGTTCTCCTGACAGTGTCCAATCGTTTCTGAACTGGGCCGCGGCGCTGAGCCATCATGTGGACTACGTCGTCTTCCGCAATCTCAAGGATGGGGAGAACCTCTACGACTACGACCAGACCCGCCAAGCCTTGGAGTTTCGCGAGACGTATGAACCAACCCATGTCACCGTGCCGAAACTCTCGCCGCTCTATCAGACGGAATTGGAGATTCGCAAACTGACCATCACGGAAGTCCTGGGACTCACCGACCATACTTCCAGTGAAGATCGAATCGGCCCTGTCTTGTGTCCCCTGCTGGCGAGGGCACGCCTACGCACTTACCAGCGGGGCATTTACGAGCAACTCGACCTCGCCCTTCAACGCATTTTCTGCCCTGAAGGTCACGCGGTCGGCGATCTCAGAGGGGCTCACTTGAACGAGGTCGTCAACCGGTTTGATCCCAGAGTGACTGGATCGAAATCATGACTTTGAATCCACCCTTCAAGAAACCTCGGGGCTGTCTTGGGAAGCGCACGATCAACGGTGCACTTCTTGACGTTCGAGCCGCCGCCGCATTCTTGGGTGTTACAGAGAAAACACTTCGAGCACGGGTGGCCAGGCACCAGATTCCATTTAGGGTTTGGGGAGGACGGGTAGTGTTTGTACGAGCTGAGCTTGATAAATTTCTTAGTCAGCTTCCCGGCTGTTCCTTAGATATAGTCGGAACCAGGGAGCGAGAATGAATAGTCCACTTCATCTTGCCGTTTGCTGAGCAAGCCTCCGGTGGCTCGGAGGTCGTGAAGGCTTTCAATCTGATTTGGATCTGATACTCTTCCAAGGAATGAGATCAGGTTGATGACGTCCCAGACTCGTCTCTATGTCCTAGGAAAGGAGGAAAATATGACCACAAAAGGAAGTGGTATCTACCTTCGAGGCAAGACGTGGTGGCTTGACTTCACTCATTTCGGAAATCGCCACGTCGTGCGGTTGGGTAAGAACATCAGCCGAACCGTTGCCGGAGAGATTGCTCAAGTTGAGCGCTCCAGAATACTGCGCGGAGAGGCCGGAATCGGGCGAGCCAAGTGTCGAGACATTTCTTTCGAGTTGGCTTCAGAGGAGTTTGTCAAATGGGCTCAGGCCAATCGAAAACCCCAAACGGCAACATTTTATAGTTACTGTTTGAAGGCGCTCTCAAGATCGTTTCGGGGCAAACGGCTCAGCGAGATTCACCCATTTCTGATCGAGAAGCACAAACAAATGCGACTCAAAGAAGGTCATCGCGTGGGAGTTAATCGTGAATTGGCGACACTCAAAGCGCTCTTCAATCGTTGTCGCGAATGGAGGAAGTTCGATGGAGAGAATCCAGTGAGGGCAGTCAAGAAAGTGCACGAACCTCTCAATAAGGTTAGATTTCTGAGCGAGAAGGAGGAATTGGCATTGATGTCCGCGGCAGCCGAGCATATCAAGCCGGTGCTGGTTGCCGGGATCTATGCAGGTCTGAGAATTGAGGCCGAGGCCCTGACGTTGAAATGGGGCAATGTCGACCTTCATCGGAGACTCATCACGATCGAGGCCGTCTATTCGAAGAATCGAGAGACTCAGACGATCCCAATCCACTCAAAGCTGTTCGCCGTTCTCCAGCAGCTTTGGAGCAGCCGGGAGGGTGACTATGTCTTTGCCAAACCCGACGGAAGGCACTCCGGTCGATTAGAACCGCGTTTACAAGGGCCTGCCAACGTGCTAAGTTGTCGGGTGTTACGCCCCACACTCTGCGCCATACCTATGCTTCAAGGCTGGCAATGGGGGGCGTCAACGATGTCACTCTCCAAGCTTTGGGACGGTGGAAGGAACCAAAGATGATTCGTCGATATGCTCACCTGTCTCAGGAACATCTGGCACAAGCTATCGAGAAGATCGGTTCGGAATCCCCAACGCTATTCACAACACCCAAGGCCCACCTCTCGTAAGTTGTTGAGCCGGAGTGGCGGAATTGGCAGACGCACTAGACTCAAAATCTAGCGATGGTCACCCATCGTGGGGGTTCAAGTCCCCCCTCCGGCACCAGGATTTCTTAAACTCCCCGAAGTTTCTTTAGTCAGGATAGAGTTTCATCTCCCAACCACAGAAACGAATTGTGATCAGCTCGCGGAGCCGCCCAGTCAGGAAGCGTGTTCATGTTGACGGTCCAGACACCGCCTCCTTTACCAAGCGTTTGTCTTCCTGCACTTTGACTACACGCTGGGTAGCGTTAGCGAGCGGTTCCGCTAACAGGCCTGAGTCTGACCCTTTCCATTTCCAATAATCCTTGCCCCAACGGTAGGTGAGTGCGCCATTCACTGCAAGGTTCGCGATCCAAAGGACGAGATCGCCTCGGCTCTTTGGCATGCCCAATCGCTTGATGATGGAACGGATTGAGTAAAAGCGCCGCCATGCGTGGTTCTTTTCGAAATGGAGTCGCTGGGCACTGACCAATGGATGCTGAAAAACGATTGACCCAAGATCGTATTTGGACCAATCCCGGTGGACGATCCGATGTTCCTCTTCAAACTGCCGGAAAAGGGCTGTTCCCGGCAACGGCGTTAGCAACGAAAACTGGGCGAACTCCATTCCTGATTTCTCAATGAAACTTAACGTCTCGCGAAATACTTCCAATGAATCGTTGTCAAATCCGAAAATGAACGACCCCCAGACCTTGATCCCGGCGGCGTGAATGCGGCCAATATCGCGGAGATATTCATCAGGGCGGTTGACTCCTTTGCCAGCATCGCGAATGCTCTGATTGGAGAATGTCTCGAACCCAATAAACACCCCATAGCAGCCGCTCTCCCTGGCCAACCGCATCAACTCCTGATCGCGGGCAAAATTGATGGTGACCTGCGAAGCCCAGCCCAACTTGAGTGGTGCAAACGCCTTGAACAGCTCTTTGGCCCGCCGTGGCACTCCGATGATGTTGTCATCAACGAAGTAGATGAAGCGATTGTCCAGTGCTTTAATTTCTTCGATCACCTTCTCCACGGGTCTGAAGCGATATTTGACGCCCGACATCGTGGTCACCGAGCAGAAGTTGCAGTTGAACGGGCATCCTCGCGTTGTCTGCACGGAGTTGAAAATCACATAACCGTTCGGATCGAGTAGATCCCTGCGAGGAAGAGTGATCTGGGCCAAGTCGATGGGCTCAGGGTCGTGATAGCGAGGTTTCATGCAGCCGTGTGCGAAGTCATGGATCAAATCGGGCCACAGGCGGTCTGCCTCCCCCAACACGACTGCGTCGGCATGCTTTCCAGCCTCTTCCGGACACATCGAAGGATGAATTCCCCCTAGTACCACCGGAATGCCGCGGGCCCGGTACTGATCGGCTAAAGAGTAGGCCGCTGGTGCCTGGGCTGTCATTGCCGTGATTGCTATCAAATCGGCCGACCGATTGGCACGTACTGGTCGCAAACATCCATCGTCAATGGCCACTTCATGCTCAGCGGGAGTCAGCGCAGCCAGCGTCGCCAGATTCAAGGGCGGGAACAACGCTCCTGTTGCGTTGAAGTTGAGACTGTTCGAAACCGTTGAGGCATAACGGAAGAACTTCGGGGCCGCATACATGTTTGAGTCGTTGTGAGGATTCACGAACTGGACCTTCATAAGTCCTCCTGCTGAGATCAGGCTTGGAAAGCGAAGGCAAGGAATCTCGCTGTGCGCGGCCAAGGAGCGACGCTAGAAGGACGCCGCCAACTCGTGTGCGACAAAGATCTACCAGAGACGTCCAGGATGCCCAGAGTTGAAATTGCCCCAGCAAACGGATCGTTCCTTGCGCTTATCTCGGAGGGAGCTTAAGCAAGGCGATTACAGAAGAGAATCGTTCTAAGGGATGAAAATGGGATTAGTTCCTTGGGGTGAGTGACATTGATGGCCTTTCTGCCGCTGGGCCAGTTACCGCGCGTCGGAGTTTCTAACAAGGGTTAGTCCGGTGATTCAGGCCCCTTACACCACAATCCGTTCTCCGTCCCTGACGCTAAGTAAGACTCTCCACAATCGAAGCCCGAATCGAGTCCATGGAAAGGTCTGAAAACTGTCGAGTGCGGGCTCCGACATCCGAGATCGTGAAATGATCGGGTGATACGACAACCACCTTGAGATGTGGAAATTCCTGCAGCAGGTGGCTGACAATTCCAGGTTCTTTGAGCCGATCTAATGCCCAAACAAACACCACCTCAGGCCGAAGACTCGCTATCGAACAAAGTAGATCTAACGCATCGGAAGATTCCCCTACAACCTCCATGCCGGCGTTCGTAACGAGGTAGTGCAAGACCTCGAGTAAGATCGGCCGATCACTTTCCAAGGAGGCTGTAATCCTTCTCATGGTGGACCGTTGCCCACGATACCCTCGCACCTGTTGGATTGATATCCACCTTTGGGATGAAATGAGGATGATTTCTTTGAGAAGCCTGGGGCTTGAGGACACGGGTCCCAAGTCAACCTACATCAAGTAAAGCAGGATACTGAGGGGATTTTCTGAAGGGAATCGCACGATCAAGAAGGGGAACTCCATCCGGTGTCATTCTTGCCCCTGAATTCTTCCCGCACGGGTGTGGGCATAGCTCGCTACCTGCAATCGGGTATGCAAGGCCAGCTTCTCCAGAATATTGTGCACATGGCTCTTTACCGTATAGGTGGCAATGTTGAGCCGTTGGGCAATTTCTTTGTTGCTCAAACCTTCGGCGATCAATTCAACCACCTCGCGCTCCCGCTTCGTCATTCGCACAGACTCGATCAGGCTCGCCTTGCCCTCTCCGACCGCTTTTTCAGCGATCTGGGAAAACAGCGAGCCGGTTAACGAAGGGGGAAGGACACTCGCTCCTGCGGAGACGGAGCGTATAGTTCCCACAAAATCGGCAAACGTTGCGTCTTTCAAGATGAATCCGGAAACCCCAGCCTTCACGAACTCGATCATGTCCGCCGGTATCGGGATGAGGTCCATCACAATCGTCTTGACCTCGGGGCGACCCTGCCTGACCGATTCCACCAGGCGCAAAGTGTTTTGCCCCCTCAATCCGAGGTCCAAGAGAATGATCTGAGGTCTTAGCTCGTGTACAGCCTTGAGCACCGCCTCCTTCCCATTTTCTAAGGCTGCGACGACTTCGAGGTCAGGCTGTTCATTGAACATGGCAGTCAGACCTTCGCGCAGCAGACGGTTGTCTTCGACCAACAATAATCGGATTTTGGTCATGGAACCGTATCTCCGCAGTTCCAGGATTTCAGGCCAAAGCACGATTGGCTAAAGCTTTGGGTAGGCCCTCCAATCCAGAGATCCCTCGCGTTCTTATTCAGGAGAACAGGGCGGAATTCTAACACATTTGCCCTGATGACCAACCTTGAGCACTCTTGAAACCAAGCGGACGGTTGCGTTCACATGCGGGTTACCTGTCCCAACGGTGCGGCTCGAAGCAGAGGACCGTGATTTCAAATGACGATCACGAAGTTCCCTGCTTCCAGGAGAAAGTGGAAAATGCTGGCGGCGACCTCACGAGCGAGCGGAACTACTGCCCGTGTCCAAAAGGCACTTGATCACGCTCAGGGCAGCCCTGCGTGCATGCTAAGATGAACTGATCTGATTCGTCGAGGTTCTCCGCTGAGTTCCAAAAACTTTCCCCGCGTCGCGGTCATCATTCCCGCTGTGAATGAGGAGCTGTCGATTGGCAAGGTTCTCAGGGACATTCCAGGTCACGTTCAATGCGTGATTGTTGCTGACAACGGCAGCACCGATGGCACGGCTCGCGCAGCCGGTGAGCTAGGTGCCCGAGTCGTATCGGAGCCAAGGAGAGGTTATGGCTACGCTTGTCTGGCAGGCATCGCAGTCCTGCCCGCTGACGCAGAGATTGTGGTCTTCATGGACGGAGACTACAGTGACTATCCTGTTGAACTCAACGACCTGGTCTCCGCAATGTCCCAACACCAGGCAGATCTCGTGATCGGTTCACGGGTACTGGGTGAGCACGAGAAAGGTTCTCTCACTCCTCAGCAGCGATTCGGCAATTGGCTGGCAACTCGACTCATCCGGTGGTTGTACGGTTTTTCCTACACAGACTTGGGGCCTTTCCGCGCAATTCGGGCCGAAGCGTTGCGGCAATTGAGAATGCAGGATCCAACCTACGGATGGACGGTTGAGATGCAAATCAAAGCTCTCCAACATCGAATGAAGGTCGTCGAGATTCCCGTTCGTTATCGGAAGCGAATCGGAAAGTCGAAGGTTTCAGGCACCATCTCAGGCTCGGTCAAGGCAGGAGCGATTATTCTGTGGACCATTGGAAAGCTGGTATTGCAGAAGCCGGGGACTGAACGTCCCGCATAGAGCCAGGAGAGTCATGGACTTTTTTTTGGAAAGGAAATGGGGATGGAAGATTGCCTGAAGTATTACGCCGCCGCCTGTCAGACCGATTTGCCCAGTCCACTCAATCGCGCCGAGATGACATCCAGCACAGAACGCATGCTGCGGATGATCGATCACGCTGTGATTGGTTACGCGCCTTTCATGCCCGTCAAGCTGGTGGTTTTTCCGGAGTTCGCGCACGCTGCGCCTGCCTATCTCACCTTGAAAGAGCTGCGTGACAAGCTGGCCGTTCCGATTCCCAACGCGCACACGCAGAAGCTGCAGGCGAAGGCCAAGGAGTATTCGCTCTACATTCAGAGTGGCACCATGCTCGAGACCGACGTGAAGTGGCCGGAGGCTGTCTTCAACACCACCTGTCTCATTGGGCCTGATGGAATTGTGACCAAGTACCGAAAGGTCAATCCCTGGATTCCCTGGGAGGTCCATACCAGTCCACATGACCTGGAAGGCTACAACGAAGCGTTGTTTCCCGTCGCAGCGACTCCTATCGGCAACATCGGCGCCGCAATCTGTTATGACTGGCTCTTCCCCGAAGCTTTGCGCCAGTTGACAGCCAATGGCGCGGAGATCCTCGTTCGAGTGTCGGCCTACATGGATCCGTTTGGGAGCACGGAACCGATGGACTGGTGGACTGTCGTGAATCGCTGCCGCGCTCTCGAAAACCTGGCTTATGTCGTGGCCGCAAATCAGGGCGCGAGCTTGAAACACTACCCGCCTTTTTGTTGGCCAGGTGGCAGCATGGTTGTTGATTACGATGGCCGGCTTCTGGCACAAGCCTCACCAGGTCCAGGAGAGCGGATTGTCGTGGCAGCAATCAACGTCGAGATGCTTCGCTACGAGCGCAAGATGAGACGAGCTCACCAGATGCTAGCTCATCTGAGAACCGAGTGCTATCCAGTGTATCGCCGAAGCGTTCTGGGGAGATCATCCTTGCCGCCGCATGCTGCGGACCTGACGGTCACAGACCAGGAACTGAGGATTGATGAGGCCAAGCGAAGAGTGGGGTACTTGGGAAAGACGGAACAAGGTCCAACACCAAATATTCAAGATCTGTTGGATGGATCCAGTAACGAACGTCAAAAGTGAGGGGACGCACTTGGCGTCCCCTCGTGAATCCAACAATTCGGGACACTCGCATCATTACCACCGGTCTCCGTTCTTCCGGGTCTTCATGTCGTAGATCAGGCCGGCCACGCCGCCAGAAATCGCTCCAATCGCGGCGCCCTTCTTGCCACCAGCAATCGCACCGATCCCTGCTCCAGCCGCTGTGCTGCCTCCGATAATGATGGCTTCTTTCTGCCAACTGCGCGTGCCTGTCTCGCTGGAACTGGTTGCCCGGCGAGGACGCGGAGCTGGCTCGTAAGCAGCGCTCTGCACCATAGGGCGGTAGGCCACAGGTGTTGCCTGCGGCTGCATGCTCGCATCAGCCAGAGGTGCAGCCGCGCCCACGTTGATGACTACAGGAAGGGGCCTTCCGTCAGCGCCAACCGACGGAACCACCGCAATCTGTGCGCCATTGGCATTCACCAGAACCGGCGCCTGCCCCGAGGGGATGGCCGAGGAAAGCTGGTTGCTAGCGAGTGGATTGCTAATGAACGTGGACAGAAAAGCACCTGTCGCAACCAAACCTAAGGCCAGGACGGTCACTCCTATCGTTCGTTTCATGGGTATGCTCCTTTCGTACTGAGTAGCTTCCATTTACCCAGTGTGAGAAGCGACCCTGCAATAGGGGGTTGCATCAAAAATCACGTCTGCGGAGCTGTGAAACGAAGTCCTGAGAGATCAGTTGTTTCAAAGAACCGGAATTTGGGGGAGGTGCTTGGTGTTAAAACGGAGGCGGAGTGCCCGTGGGGATTTGATGGGAAGAGGAAGACCTGGTGTCAGGTACATACTTGCTTGCGGGGCAGAGATAGCCAAGCCCCGGGTCTTCATTCACCAGAATCTCGATTCCGATTCCGGCCAAAAAAAAGGCAGGGGAGGCTCCCCTGCCTGACCTGCATGAATTGAGAAATGGAAAGATGAATTACTTCTTCATCTCGATCGCCTTTACTGCGATGTTACCTTTGTCATCTGCAGCACCTTCCACCACAACTTCGTGGCCAATGTGCTCCTTCGCCAAAGCCTGATTGTCCAGCGCGAAGGTTTTCTTGTCGGAGGGGCTGTAGAGAACCAGCTTCGACCCGCCGTCGTTACACTTCACAGCGCATGCTTTGTGCGCAGCATCGTATTTACCGGCGGCGGCGCACTTCGCATCGGTAATCCATCCGGCGTGCTTGTGGTGATCTGCCATCAAGGAGACACTGAACGCCAATATCAGGCACAGGCCTAACAAGACGGCAACCTTGTTTCTCATGTATTTCCTCCTTTGGAAAATTGTCAATGGCTTATTCAATAGCACTTCAGAGGTGAAAAGCAAGCGGTTTGTTGCGTTTTTTCTGCACCTCAACACGGTCCTCCATAACTCTCACTACGGTTCGACCTTGTCATTTGGATGGAACGAACGAGAGATCGATGTCATTTCTCTTGCATTCGCGTTCTGCAGACAACCAAACGGTCTAAGCTTGCGTATAATAGGGTCATATCCGATTCAGGTGCAGGTGCAGTAGCGAGGATAGCTCAGGAGGGAGACTTCTATGCGCCGGCGATCCACACTGGTGTCTGTATTCCTAGTCGTGACCTTTGCCCTGCCCTCGATGGCACAACAACAAGTTTCGCCCCCTGGCGAATCTACTGGCTCGCCGCAGGCCGCGGATAAACCGGGGGCCATCAGGGGCCGTGTGGTCGCAGCCGATACCGGCGCCGGACTGCGGAGGGCCCGAGTGATGCTGCGGGGCTCTGAATCCAGGCCCAGCATGAATCCGCAAACCTCCCAAACGAACGAAAATGGAGAGTACGAGATCAAGGACGTGAAGCCCGGACGGTACTCTTTGATGGTGATGAGGAATGGCTATGTGTCCCAAACGTACGGACAGAAATCTGCCGAACCGATGTTCCGAATGCAGGGCACCCAAGGCACGCAGCTCACCATCCGGGCGGGAGAGACTCTCAGCCAGGTAAACTTTCAGATGATCCGAGGCGGCGCGGTGGAGGGCCAGATTACCGATCAGAACAATGAGCCCCTTTCGCGCGTGATGGTGCAATTGAGCCGGTATCGGACCATGCAGGGAAGGAAGAGCTTGATGCCGGTGAGCATGTCCCAGACGGATGATCGCGGACATTTCCGTCTATTTGAGGTTCCTCCTGGGAGTTACTACCTGAGCGCCACCTATCGATCCTTCGGCTTCCCTGATGGCGGGGGAGCGTTCCCGGCGACCTATTACCCAGGAGCCCTCAGTCCTGGGGAAGCCAGTAAGGTCCAGGTGGCTGCGGCTGCAGAGATCACCGGGATCAATATGGCTTTGACGGAAATGGTGAGCTTCACGATCAGCGGCAAGATCATGGCAGGCGATGGCAAACCGGCATCTGGTGCAAGGCTTATGAGCATGCGCCACCCACCCGAAAATGATTTCGGAATGATGTTTGGAGGGGGAGGTGTTGATCCTGATGGAAGTTTCAAGCTGAGCAACATGCTGCCTGGAAAATATCGACTGACCGCTAGCACCAACCGGGACGGGAAAGTGGAGTCTGGCAGCGTCATCGTTGAGGTGGGTAGTGAAGACCTGCAACACGTGTCCATCGTGCTTGGAAATGGCGCGCAGATTTCCGGCAGGATCATCGTGGAAGGCCAGTCTACGCAGGCCATCGAACCACGGCAAATTCGGGTCATGCTGGTGTCGGACGCTGGCCCGATGATGGGAGGCTTCTTCGGTGTCGGCCCGCAGGAAACCAAGGACGATCTGACCTTCAGCCAGAACGTGGCCGAAGGTTCAATGCGGTTCAACGTCAATTTGCCAACGGGCAACTTCTACCTGAAATCCATCCGAATGGAGGGCCGCGATGTTACGGACCAAGCCGTCGATTTCAAGAACAATGATCGGTACCACGGTGTCGAAGTCGTCATTTCCTCTCAAGGCGGTCAGTTGAGTGGAGTCGTTCGCAAGGAAGAAGGCGGCGAAGTGCTTAGAGGCTCGACTGTCGTGCTTTTTCCTGCGGACCCCGAGCGGCAAGGCAAGAGCCGGTTTACCAAGACGGTCCAGACCGATCAGCAGGGCTCCTTCGTCGCGAAAGGGCTGGTGCCGGGCGAGTACTTGGTCTGCGCACTCCAGAATCACGAGGCCGGCGCCGAGACCGATATTTCTTATCTGAAGGAGATCGAGAAACTGGGGAAGCGCGTCGAGCTAGCGGCTGGCGCTGCTAAAACCGAAGAGCTTGTCGCAGCAGCCGGACCAGCAACTGAGTGAGTCTGCCTCCCGCCTATGGGATCTGGCGGCAATTAGGCAGACGAGGTCCCGTCTTGGCGTTCTTAGCATCTTCGCAGTTCAAGAGAACGCGACCGACCAACCCACGTCCTCTGAAAATCCCCCTTACCAAAGGGGGAAAGAAGGCGAAACGACAGCGGTCGTCAAGCCTTCAGGGGGTTGTCGTGACGGGCCCGAGAAGGCCGACCGGACCCACTCCTAAACCCCCCTGAAGTCCCCCCTTGTCCAAGGGGGGACGCTGTTTTCATCGAACGTGGCGCCGCCAGGCGGCATGACTCTCTTGATAAACGCGCTCCAGCCACTAGGGACCGCGGCGCCTGACTTCGATATCGCGTACTCCCGTCATCACTCCTGCCTGCTCGACGACGCATTGGAGCCGTCCCTTCCCGGAAGTCAATCCCACGTTGTTGAACACCACGCGAGTCGCTTTCGACGGCACTTCCTGCTGCATCCTCACCTGGCCAAAGGTGAAGCGAACAATTGCCGGGTTGTCGATCTCATCCAAACGGGCAGTAATCTCATACACGCCACGTTGTGACACCTCCACTTCCCAGTAGCCGAGACTCTGCGGCGTCCATCCCGCTTGCGGGCCTCGCCAGTCCTGTCGTGTCAGCCGCACGGGGTTGGCTTGCGGGGCACCGAGCGCAATGCGCGACGGGTTGGTGTAGTCGCGTCCGCTGGTCACGTCTTTGAACCACTGCTCGTACTCCTGCTTCAGCCGGGCCGCAATGGCTGGCTGTGTTTCCGCAATGTGGTGCATTTCTAGAGGATCGCGCGCCATGTCGTAAAGCTTGAAAACTGGCGTCGAAGACGCCGGGCCATCACCGGAGCCGTTTGGCTGGACCAGCTTGTACTGCTGCGAACGCGCCGCGAAAGCGCGATACAACTCTGGGACGTCGCCCCGATGCCACTGAAAGAACAATGTGCGGTCGGGCCAGCTCACTGCCTCGTTCTTTAGCAAAGGCAGCAGACTGACGCCATCGAGCTTCACTGCGGCAGGCTTCTTGGCACCCACGATTTCCAAAAGAGTCGGAGTCAGATCGATGTGCGCAGCGATACGGTCCACGGTGTGTCCAGCGGCGAACTGGCCCGGCCAGCGCACAAAGCAGGGGACTCGGATGCCGCCTTCATGGGTGTTGCCCTTGCGCTGGAGCATCCCGGCGTTGTAGCGCGCCTGTTGCGGCCCATTATCGGTCAGAAAGACTACGACGGTACGTTCACTCAGATTCAACTCGTCTAATTTCCGCAAGAGCCGCCCTACGTTCTCGTCGATGTTTTCCACCATCCCGTAGATCCGGGCGGTGGTCTCAGGGTCGAAACCTTGCGGAAGCGGATGCCCCGAGCTTGGAAAATCCTTCACGTTGAGACCCATCTGGCGGTAGGTCTGATAGTACTTTTCCGGCACCTCAAGTGGTGTATGCGGCGCATTGAAGGCAAGGTAAGTGAAGAATGGCCGGCTGCGGTTTGCTTCGATGAAGCGCATCGCTGCATCGGTGATCACATCGCTCACATACCCGGTAGTGTTCTGCGGCTTGCCGTTGGCAAAGAGGACTGGGTTGAAATAGCTCTCGCCGCCGGGCGGATCGGAAGGCTGGCCGATGCCTCCACCATTGAGCGTCAACGCTTCCTGAAAGCCTTGATCGATGGCGCGCATCGGATAGTTGTCGCCTAGGTGCCATTTGCCGAAAATGCCCGTTCTATAGCCGGCAGTCCCCAGCATCTCCGCCAGTGTCACTTCATCAGGGTGCATTAGCGAGCGTCCCAGATAGGTATCCACCACGCCGGTGCGATAGTTGTAGCGGCCGGTCAGGAGGCTCGCTCTGGTCGGGCTGCACACGGGTGAGACGTAGAAGGATTGAAAAGCGACGCCTTCTCGCGCTAACCGATCGAGATTCGGCGTGCGCAACTTCGGGTTGCCGTGGACCCCGAGATCTCCGTAGCCTTGATCGTCGGTAATGATCAGAAGGATGTTGGGGCGTGTCGGCGTGGGTTGCGGCTGAACGCGGTTGTTCTGGGCCGCGCCAGTAACACCCGCGATCCACAAGACGGCAGTCAAGACCGCTGCAATGCGCGAAAAACGAAGGGAAGTGCTAGTCATGGATCAGGTCGAGGCCAGAATTGCGAAGTTGGTCAGCAAGTGCGATGTTTGACAGCCACGGACTATCAGGCTTTCGAAACCAAGGCCTCCAGCTGGCGCTTGTTGTCCGCTAGAAGCTTTTTCATCTTTGTGCCGGGTCCGCTGATCTCCAGGATAAGCATTCCCTGGTAGTTAATGCGACGCAGGACTTGGAACAGCCTGGGATAGTCCACGAACCCTGTGCTGAGCGGCTGATGTTCTTTCCAGGTTGCCGGATCGATGTCGTGTACGTGGAAATGAAACACTTTGGGGCCCAATTCCTCGACAATCGCAAACGTCGTCTCGTTGTAGGCCTTGATTCCTGCCGGTGCGGATTTCTCTTCCGGCTTGACGCGCGCCACCAGCTCTGCGTAGCGGCTTTGGTGTCCCACATCGATGGTTGAGCCGACCGAATCGTGGTCAATTTCTTTGACGAGCCTCACGTAGTCCCGAACGGAGCGCGGATAGCCCGTCTCGAGCGCAATGCGAAACCCAAGCTTTCGGGCACCGTCGCCCCAACGGCGGAACCGATCCAGATAGCTGCGCCAGGTGGCATCGAGCGTCCCATCGGGAAGGGGCTGCGGATGGAGGACCGCAATCGTGGCTCCGAAGAACGCAGTTGCTTCCATGGCTGTCTCGACCGTCCGAACCGCAGACTCTCGAACGTTGCCCGAGGCGGACATGTAGTCAAGACCAGTGTAGGGAAGGTGAGTCGTTACGGACTGAAAGCCCTCTAGCGCCTTCCGAATCTCGCGTCGCTGAGCCGAATCCAGTTTGTCGAACTCGAAGCCTGGAAACTTCTGCGCACGTGGTTCTGGCACACCCATTGGGTGTATTTCAATGGCCGTGAAACCAAGCTCGCGTACTGTATGAATAGCCGGGATCAGGCCGTAGCCTTCAATGGCCGTATTGGCACCGATTTTCCAGTTCGCGCTGGCTGCCCTTCCCAAAAGGAATCCGTGCGCTGCTCCGTGAGAGAAGAGCTGGGCGGCAGTTGCGCACACTCCGAGCTTAAGCAGTGAACGACGTGATGGCTCGGCGAGCATGCCGCATTCTCCTCAGAGGAGGACTAAGCACGAGTTGTCGGTGGTGGCAGAACTGCCTGGTTTGCACTTTGGCAAACCAGGCAGCCTCTGGGTAAGAAAGTTCAGAACCGGTATCGGAGACCGAACTGGATCTGACGTGGTGGTGTACGTTGGCTGGTTATCCGTCCGTAGTTAGCGTTGTTCATCGCAGTCGTCGGATCGCCAAAGTTGACTGTGTTGGGCATATTGAAGAACTCGGTTCGAAACTCAATCGCGTGTCTTTCGCGAATTTGGAACTTCTTTTCCACGGCGAAGTCAAGGCTGATGATGCCGTCCGCGTTGGTGATGTAGGCACCGGCGTTGCCGAACGTGAACTCCGGAGGCAGAACAAACGCCGCCTTATTGAACCACTCATCCGGTGTCTTTGGACCCGCGTTGGGATCGCCCACCAGATTGGGGCGCTGAGTGGAACGTCCCGTATTGGCACGATCGACACCCGATGAAATCAGCAGTGGCGGGCCGGTTTCGAGACGGGTAATGCCTTCCAGCGCCCAGCCGCCCAGAAGCAGATTTGCGGCACTGGACCAATTGGCGCCGAATTTGCGCCCCTTGCCGAAGGGCAGCTCGTACACGTAGGCAAAATTGAAGACGTGGTTAATGTCCCAGCTCGAGCGGGAATAGTCCTGGCGGCGATCAAACGGGTTTTGCACCTTCACTTCGGCCAGCGAAGACTGCCCGTCCAGCGCCTTCTGCCAGCTGTAGTTCATGTTGAACTGAAGCCCATCCGAGAAGCGTTTGATCAAGCTCACTTGCAGGGAATTGTACGTCCCGTTGTAGGCGTTAGATCCGCCATCGAGGTCGCCATACTCGGGCAGCAAACGCCGCGGGCCCGATTGTCCCAGGACCAGGTGTCAGGGCGTTGTTGAAGGGCGAGTAGCCGATCTGCTTGCGGCTACCGGAGCCCACGTAGCCGATGTCCAGCGATAGATTGTTCATCAGCTCGCGTTGAATGAAAAAGTTCCACTGCATGGTGTAGGGTGACCGATTCTCGGGATTCTGAGGCCACCCGCCGATGGCAGACGTGTTCTGAAAACTTGGCCCTGGGTCCGTGATCGCTAAGTCAAGAGTCCCTCGGTTGGGACTGAAGACTTGCTGAATCGTGAAAGGCCAGAACTTCCGCAGGTCCTGTAGTTCCTGCACGAAGGTGGAGTTGTAGAACATACCGAAGCCTGAACGAATCACGGTTTTCTGGCCCAGCTTATAGGCAATTCCGAGGCGCGGGGCAAAATCGTTGTAGTCGTTCTGGACCAAGGCCCGGCCGAAGCCAAAGGTGTTGTGCCGGCTCGTTGGTTTTGCCTGTCTTGGGATTGGGTTCTGGATTGGTGGTTGCCCACATCAGATCCCCGATGACTTTTCCCGCAGAGGGATCGTAGCGAACCCACAGGTTGCCCAGGCGATCCGTCTTGTCATAAGGGCGAGTGCCCATTTGGTACGTCAAGCCGAAGTTCACCGTCAGATTCGAACTGACCCGCCAATCGTCCTGAATGTGGGCGAGGTAATAGTGGCTGATGCTGTCCGTCAAAGTGTTGCCTTGCGCCGCGACGCATTTCGCTTGGGTAGCCCAACAAAGCGTCGGCCAACGGAAAATTCGTGATCGCTCCGTCCAAAGATGGCATCGCCATTCATCGGGTTCGCGGTGTTTGTATAGAAGTTGCGGTAGTGGTACTGGCCACCGAACTTAAGCGAGTGCTTGCCTCGGATCAGCGACATGTTTCCGCGCCATCTGCCAGATCTTGTCGCCCTGGACACCGCCGCTCGCGCTCGGAATCGCTGTAGGCACCCATCGTGATGTTGACCAGCGGGTCGCTGAAGACCTCTGCTTGGTACATTCGGATACCCGTGCGAGAGAAGTACTCAGCCCGCGAAATGGGTTTCTCTCCCAAGCTGCCGCCGTCCGGCTGATTGGTACCGAAGCCGACTTCAAGGGTCGAAGCCGGGCTGAAAATGTGGACCCAGCTTCCGCCGTAGTTAACGACGTCAAACCGGCTGGCGTCCGATACGCCAATAATAGCGTTGGGATTGATGAGAGTCGCATCCTGCCGGCTGTAGCGGAAGAAGAAGCTGTTGGTCGAATTCAAATTGTAGTCCCAGCGGACGTTGAACATGTCGCGGTCATTGGCTTGGCTGCTGTTCGAAACCAGGTTCTGAACTTGCCCTGGCCGGTTCGGCAGAGGAACCATTATTTCAAGAGCCGTTGGGATGGCCTTGTTAATTCGACTCGTTGGAATGATGTTGCCTGGAAAGCACGCAGTCCGGTCAGCGGCAGTGCAATTTCCGGTCAGCAGTGGGTCTCTCAGATAAATGGGGCTGGCTTGGGTGAGCAAGCTCGAGAAGTCGCCGCGACGAAGGTCCGCAGGTGGGGAGTTCCCCAGCAAGGTGTTACCCCGACGGCGACGGAATCCTTCCCAGGAAAAGAACCAGAACATCTTGTCGCGCAAGTCCGCCTTCGGCAACAGCACCGGGCCGCCCACGGCGACACCATACTGATTGAGCCGAAACGGAACTTTGCCCGTACCGTTGCGATTAGCAAAGAACTCATTGGCGTCAAACGCGTCGTTGCGCAGATACTCATAGAGCTGTCCCGTGCAGGTCGCGCGTGCCCGACTTCATCACCATGCTCACGTTCGCGCCCATGGAGCGTCCGAACTCCGAACCGGTGTTGGTGGCCACCTTGAACTCCTGAATGGCGTCCATCGGCGGTGAGATGCCTGGGGAGTTCATCATCTGCATGTTGGAGTCGACGCCGTCTAACGTGAAGTTGTTGTCCTGAGGACGCCCGCCGTTGACCGAGAACAAGGAAGTACCGGACTGAGCAGTTCCTTGGTTTTGGCTGCGACTCACTGAGCTTGTGCCTGGCATCAGGAGTATCAGCCGTGTGTAATTCCGCTGATTGACTGGCAAACGCGCCAGTTCCTGTTCCGTGACGACATTACCGACCGAAGCTTCTTCTGTCCGCAAGGTCGGTGTTATCCCGGTGACCTCAATCGTTTCGGTGAGCTCTCCCACCTGCAAAGCGAAATCGACCTCTGTTACAGCACCGACCTCAAGCACCACGCCAGAGCGAACCTCCTTCTTGAAGCCCGCCGATTCAACCTGAATAGTGTACGTTCCCGGGTTCAGCGGAGTGACGCGATACTGCCCGGCTTCGTTCGTTTGAACTTTGCGCTCGGTTCGCGTGCCTTCGTGGATCACGGTTACCGAAACATTGGGTGCGATAGCGCCGCTGGAATCCGTGATATCGCCCACGAGCGTGGCAGCAGTTTGCGCATGAATGCTACCGGGACTGAGAAACAGGAAGGCCAGCAGAATGCTTAGACTAAGCCTGAGGAGTTTGGATTTAAAACACATACACTCTCTCCTTGTTTGGTTGGTACTTGATGCGAACGGTAAACACATCGTTCGATTGGTAGGTATAGGCAAAGTTAGCGTTAACTATATGGGCGCACTTTAGGGTACGACTTGATTCAATGTCAAGAGAAAAACTTAGACTAGAACGCAAGCTGGGGTGATCGGTTAGTTGGGCAGCTTGAAGCTTCGCGATTTCAGCACGAGAGAACTGGGCTGGCGTTGAAAGACACTATGAACCCACTGTATAGTCGGCTCACAACGCCATGCGGCAACTTGTTGACTGCTGAATGAAACTTAAACCTTCCCCATTTCCCTTCGGTCAGTTCTGTTTTTGGGTTTGTCTAGCTCTAGGGTTCGCATTTTCCAGCGCGGCCGTTTATCTTCTGGGTCAAGGCGTCGCCACCCGCAACGCGTCTCCTGCCCCAAGAAGTACCCCTTCCGGAAGGTCCTTCCTGGCAAAGTTCACCGATGTCGCCGCACAGGCCGGTCTTTCGATGCGTTTCACCGTCGGCAGCGAAACTACGAAGAAGTACATTCTTGAAGCCAACGGTACCGGTGTTGCCCTGGTGGACTTCGACAATGACGGAAAGCTGGACATTTTCCTGGTTAACGGATCGCGGCTGGAAGGTTATCAGGGCGTTGAGCCACCTACCAACCGGCTCTACCGCAGCTCAGGTTCAGAAAAGTTTATCGATATGACAAAGAAGGCCGGCATGGCTCGGTCGGGATGGGGCTCCGGAGTTTGTGCGGGTGACGTTGACAATGATGGTCGTGAAGACGTGTATGTCACCTACTGGGGTCCGAACGCGTTCTATCGCAACCGGGGCGATTTCACGTTTGAGGACGTCTCTGCGCAAAGCGGAGTCAGCGGGCTCCCCAAAGCAGTGGAGCTCAGGGTGTACGTTTCTTGACTATGATCGGGACGGACTTCTAGACCTGCTCGTGACGAGTTATCAGGCTTTCGATTTAGCGACGGCGCCATTGCCCGGCAAGGCGTCGAATTGCGAATGGAAGGGCATGCCCGTGTTTTGCGGCCCGCGCGGGCTCCCTTTTGGGTCAGTGACTCTTTACCACAATCGTGGCGACTTCTCTTTTGTCGATGTTACTGCCACTTCTGGCATCGGCGCGGTGAAGGGTTTCTACGCATTTACTCCCGTGGCTGCCGACTTGAATGGCGATGGTTGGACCGATATCTACATCGCCTGCGACTCGACTCCGAGCATTTTCTTTCGCAACAATCGGAATGGAACGTTCACAGATATTGCTGCGGAGGCAGGAGTCGCGTTCAGCGAGCATGGCTTCGAGCAAGGTGGCATGGGAGTTGGTGTCGGCGACTTCGACAACGACGGCTGGCTCGACCTGATTAAGACGAATTTTGCCGGCGACTATCCGAATGTCTACCGCAACACGGGAGACGGCATTTTCGAGGACGTCGTTGTCAGGGCTGGACTCGCCGTCAATCCTCAGTACGTCGGTTGGGGAGTCGCGTTTGCCGATCTCGACAACGATGGCTTGGCAGACATTCTCCAAGTCAACGGCCACGTGTATCCAGAGCTCGACCTGGGTACTCGCAAAACCCAGGAGGCCTACCGGAATCCTCGTTTGGTCTATCGCAATCTTGGTAGCGGCCGCTTTGAGGACGTCAGCGCCCAGGCCGGAACAGGGATCGCCCAGCAAAAATCCAGCCGCGGAGCGGCATTCGGCGATTTCGACAATGATGGCGACATCGATGCGTTGGTGATGAACATGGGCGATACGCCATCGCTATTGAGAAATGATCTTGCCGGCTCGAACCATTGGGTTCAGCTTCGCCTTGAAGGATCCAAATCCAATCGGAGTGCCATCGGCGCGACAGTCCGGATCGAGGCAGCGGGAGCCGTCCAGACTCAGTCCGTCCTCAGCCAGTCGAGCTATGTTTCGCAGAACGATTTTCGACTGCATTTTGGGCTGGGGTCTGCGACACGCGTAGATCGAATCAGTGTTCGCTGGCCATCAGGCACGACTGAGCAATTTCCAGCGGTGCCTGCCGACGGCCTGGTGTTGCTTGTAGAAGGCAGTGGAACTGGCAAGCGACTCTAGGAACGTGAATCGCCATGTTCCAGAGGAATGCCTGCCTCGTCGAGGGCTCGCAGATCTCTGCCGCCATGCACATCGTGAACAAACCCTTGAAGCTGGCAATAGTTGCTGTCGTTGTCGCGTCTTTGACGTCAACTCTCCGAGCACAGGATCCGGAAGCCATTTCGGCATCGGCGCAGCAGGCCGTGCAGGCTCAACGATACGAGGAAGCTGAGCGTCTCTGGCGCAAGGCAATCGACAGCTCACCCCGCTACTTCCCCGCGCTTTTCAATCTCGGGTTCTTCTACTTCTCCCGCAAACAATTCAGCGATGCGATTCCTTTGCTGGAGCGAGCGTCCAAGGTCTCCCCGGAGGATTTCAACACGCATTATCTGAGAGGGGCATGCTACCAGGCTCTCGAGCGACGCGACGATGCGCTGCGTGCGTGGCGCACCGCGCTGAAGCTAAACCCGTCTCATGCACGGCTCTTGCAAATCATGGTTGTAGAATACGGCAAGGGCCGTTACTTTCAGGAGGCTGCTCAAGTGGCGCGGCGGGCCCTAGAACTGGCGCCGCACGACGCCAACGCGTACTACCTCGCAATCAAGTCGCTCCAGGATGCGGGTCAATACCCTGAAGCACTCGAGATTGCCAGTCGGGCGGTAAAGCGCTTTCCTCAATCCGCACGGGCACACTTCGAGTATGGATTTCACTTGCAAAAAGTAGGACAGGCAGATGAGGCGCTTAAGGAACTGGAGAAGGCCATGGCACAGGACCCGTCTTATGAAGAGCCACCGTTTTTCTACGGTGACCTGCTGCAGACGCATGGCCGCTATGAAGAAGCGATTCCGTTCCTGCAGCGGGCCATTTCAATCCGTACGGATTACGTTCCAGCCCGCGTCTCGCTCGCCAAAGCATTCATGGGGCTTCGCAAATGGGAACAGGCAACCAAAGAGCTTGGCGAGGCCATTCGATTGGATCCAACCCACCCGCAACCCCACCTTCTGTTGTCGCAGGTTCATTTTCGATTGGGAAATGAAGATCTTGCCCGAAGCGAAAAGGAGCTGTCGCTGAAACTGCGGCGGGAGAATCCGACCATACTGGAGGCAGTCCAGGGGCGCAATTTCCCGGGACACTAGCCTCCCCATCTCATACTGGGAACCCTTGCACCAGAACTCCAACCAAGAATAGAAGACAGATCGTGGAATTATAGGCGAAGTGAATAATGAAACTGGGCAGCAACGCGTCCGTGCGGGCACGGACTGAGGAGAGTGTGAAGCCAACCACGGTGATCAGAGCAATCGCCGCCCAACTGCCCCATAGCTGGCTGACATGCACACCTGAGAAAAGCAGAGCTGTTGCGACGACGGCACTGGTCCTGCCGAGACGGCGTTCCACCACAGGATAGAGGAAACCTCGAAAAATCACTTCTTCCACAAATGGCGCTACGAATACGCCCAGCGTGGCAAAGAGAAAGGCCGTCAGAGGAACCTTCAACAATTTCTCAATGGGTGATTCTTGCGGGTTCGGAAACAGGGTGGAGGCACCAAGCACCGCCAATGCCAGAACGATTCCAATGGGCACATAGACAGAGACCGCAACACGCACTTCCTTCCGGGGAAACCACTTAAGCGATTCGAGAAACCGGGCGTTGTACTTCAGAGTAATGGTGAAATAGATGAACAGGAGAATCAGAACGTCGAGTAAGGCCTGGAACAAGAACAGGTAGATTCCTTCGTTGGGCGATTGGAGAAGGTAACGGGCGGACGGAAGCATCGAGTGGACAAAATGCTTGGCTGCCTCACCGGCAGCCGCCAGCATCAGAACGGAAAAAGCGGCGAAGCAAAACAGAAATACGACATCCCAACCAGACCATACGGGAAAAGGAGGTGGAGCTGGAGCGACGAGTTCGTTTTGCTCTGAGGTCCCGGCTAAGGGTGGAGGGGACGTCATCTAGGATTCCGACTCGATCAACGCCGCTGCCAGCAGGGGAATCATCAGCTCGTGGTGCCCGGTCAACTCGATGCCCTGGCCAGAGCCGCGCGTCGGACGCATTACGACGTTGTGGTGGGGCCGATAGTGCTGCAGGAAGTCCAGATTCACGGTGGTGAACCGACCCAGAGGAGATCCGAGGTTTCGCACCAGACTGACCGCCTTCAGAAACACCTCGGGCAAAATCACCGCCGACCCGCAATTCAGGTAAACGCCACCGTCGTTCAGATCGCGAATCACAGCCGTCAACAACCGAAAGTCTTGCAGGCTGCCCTTTCCCAGCAGGCTACCATCTGCGGAGGGGTGAACATGGATCGTGTCGGTACCCACGGCCACATGAACGGTCACGGGGATGTTGCGCCGGAAAGCGATCGCCAGCAGGCTGACATCGACAAACGGGAAGCGACTCGAGTTTTCGACCAAATAAGAGCCAATGGCCTCGCCAAGTCCGAAGCCGCGGCTTACACCTTGGGCGATGGCCTCGTTCATCCACTCGCCGGTCTCACGGCTCATCCCAAAGTCGCCGGTTTCCAGCTCTCTTTCCACGTCTTCGGATGTCGAACCCGCCAGCGCAATTTCAAAATCGTGAATGGCGCCGGCTCCATTCAGCGCAAGAGCTGTCACAAAACCTCGTTCCATCAAATCGATCAGAACCGGGTTCAGGCCGCACTTGATCACGTGCCCGCCCAAACCCCAAATGATGGGTTTCTTCAGGGATCTCGCCGAAACAAGCGCTGCCACGACGCTGCGAAACCCAGAGCCTGCCAGGATCTTCGGCAACGACTGCATCCATCCATTCAGGCCGCTGCCCTTCTCGTGGACCTTTCCAAATTGCTCCACGCCCACTTTGGTTGCCCGTGCCTTGATCGAGCGCGAGCGAATATTTGCGCTGTCGATAGGCTGATAACCGTACCGTGTCATGCCCGGCATTATGGGAGTGCCCCCTGGGTTAATGCAACTGCATTTCTCGGCATCATCGTGGCCGGGTTTCGTGAGAATGGCTCTTTCACAACCCGGCTTGACGTTTCGGTTCCCGCTTCCTATGATGCTTGGCCAGTGATCACATTTTTCATTCAAAGGAGTCGATGATGAACAAGAAAGCAGCCCGGATCATGCTTGTCTTCCTGCTGACGGTTGCGTGCGCAGTCACAATCGGCATCGCGCAGGGGAAGAAGGCAACGTTGACTGGACACCTCGTTGACCAGATGTGCGGCGGCAGAAGTGAAGGACGCAGCCAAAGCTGCGGAGCACAGCAAGGAATGCGCGTTGATGGATCATTGCGCGTCGAGCGGCTTTGGTATTTTCGCGAATGGCAAGTACGTAAAGTTTGATGCTGAAGGCAGCAAGAAAGCAAAAGCTCTCGTTGAGAAGACCAAGAAGGAAAAGGATATTGCCATCGTAGCCGAGGGCACACTTGAGGGTGACACCTTAACGGTGGCGACCTTGAAGGAAAAATAGGCGAGGGTTTGTTCGACAAATTGAGCGTGGAAGCGGACGCCCGGTCGGCAATGGCTGCGTCGGTGCCCCTCACCCGGCCGTTGGCCACCCTCTCCCCACAAATGGGAGAGGGAGTTCTCGAATTTGGTAAGTTTGAGCTTCGTGGGCAGCAGTTGATCCTGGAACACCAAACGCGCCACTTCGTTTCAAATCACGATAGGACAAGGAGGGAAGCTATGTCCCAGCACTCGACTGATGGAGGACTTCGCTGTAACCGGAGAACCTTTGCACGGTCGCTCGCCTTCGCCGGGGCGACAGCCTGGATGTCACAGGCAGAGAAGAGTTGGGCAAAGCCCAAGCCTCTTGCATCAACCCCTTCGAATCCTGACGAGAAATTTTGGGAGACGGTGCGAGAGCAGTTCTTCATGCCGCCAGGCCTGGGAGTCATGAACGCCGCCAACCTTTGCCCGTCACTGGTGCCGGTTGTCGAGACGCAGGAGCGTCTGACGCATGACCTGGACCGTGATCCGTCCTTCCCGAATCGAGTGAAACTGGGCGAAGGCAAAGAAGCTGCTCGGAAGCTGTTGGCAGAATTCATGGGAGTGAGCGCAGAAGAAATTGTTCTCACACGCAATACGAGTGAGGGCAATAACCTGGTCTCCAGCGGTATCGACCTGAAGGCGGGAGACGAAGTGCTTCTCTTCTCAGACAATCATCCCAGCAACCTGGATGCGTGGAAGGCCAAGTCACGTCGATTTGGCTTTACGGTGCGCATCATTGACCAGGTCAACCCGCATCCAGGAGACGCCTACTACCTCGAGGCCGTGGCGAAACAGTTGACCGAGAAGACGCGAGTGCTCGGGTTTACGCATTTGACCAGCACTGTCGGAGATCTCATGCCTGCCCGTGAGCTTTGCCGGATGGCTCGCGAAAAAGGTGTGCTGACTTTGGTGGATGGGGCGCAGTCGCTTGGATTGATCGAAGTGAACCTTGCCGAGATGCAGCCCGACTTCTACACCTCCAGTGCGCACAAGTGGCCATGCGGCCCCAAGGAAGTCGGAGTTCTGTACATCAACAAAGCAGTTCAAAGCCGCATCTGGCCCAGCATCGTCAGCGCCTTCCCCGGAGCCATAGGAATTTCCAAGAGCTTCGAGAGCTTTGGCCAGCGCGATGAACCTGCCATCATGGCTTTTGGTGAAGCGCTCAAGTTTCAAACAAAGATCGGCAGGAAGGTGATCGAAGCCCGCTCGCGAGAGCTGGCTCAGGCCTTGATTCAGGGGCTACAGAAGATTCCTGGCGTGCAACTATGGACAAGCACGGATCCCAAGCGCTCCCACTCGGTTGTGTCTTTCCGTCCGGGCAATCTGGATATTCCGAAGCTGGCGGCGGCGCTTTATGAAAAAGACCGCCTCGCCGGTGCTCCCCGCCTGGGTGCCGATCGTGGTGGTTTGCGCTTCTCGCCTCACTACTACAATCTGCATTCTGAAGTCGATCGGGCGCTGGCAGCCGTCAAGCATTACCTGGCACGCGGCGTGTAGCCGAAGCAGGTTGTAGATCCTCCAGCTGTGTGCTCGCCCCCTCACCCCTAACCCCTCTCCCACGTTGGGGCGAGGGGGACCGAAATCTATCGAGTTGTTTCGAGAGACAAAGAGGATGTAATTCTCAATCAGTTTCTCGGCACCACAACCACGCCCCAAGGGCGGTCGCCGACTTTGACCTTTCGGATAATCGCGCCCGATGCAGCATCGACGACGGAAACATCGTTCGAGGGTCCGTTGGCGGTGAAGAGAAGCTTGTCATCGGGGGACAACTCAATCCCCCAGGGGCGCTGGCCAACTTCGAACGATGCAGTAACCGCATTGGACGCAGTATCCAAAACGAAAACCTTCTTGCTTCGCCCGGTGCTGACATACAGCCTGGAACCTGCCTTATTGATCGCCAGGCCCATCGGCTTTACGCCCTCGCCCAGCAGAATCGTACTCAACGGCTCCTGACGAATGGCATCAACAACACTCACGGTTCCGTCGTTCTCGTTGGTGACGTAGGCGCGCGAGCTGTCGGGAAGAAACTCCACCGACCTTGGGCGGCGGCCCACCTTGATCGTCTTGACCACTTTTCCTGCTGAAGTATCTACGACCGACACAATCCCGTCATTCTCACAGGTCACATAAACGAATCTGCCGTCTGGGCTGAGGGTCACACCTTCCGGCTCCTCGCCGACCGGCAATGTGGTTACGAGCTTGCCGCTCGCCAAGTCGACAAGACTTACGCCACTAATGTCCTCGTTGGAAACATAAATGGTTTTGCCATCCCGGCTCAACGCGAACTCTTCTGGATCCGACCCGGCATCGATCTTGTGGGTCAACTTGTTCTGTTTGAGATCCACCACGCCAATGCCATCTGCGCTTTTGTCGGCCGGGGGTAGCGTGCTTTCATCCACACCCGGGGGGCAAACGGCGATCCACTCAGTGCGACGTAAAGCAAGTTGCCAAAGGCGTGGATACCCCGCGGGCGTTTGCCCAGTTGAATGGTAGCCACCGGCTCAGATTGGTCGGGGTCGATAACAGTCAGGTCACCGGAAGCCTCGTTGCTGACATAGACGAGGTAAGAAGACTGGGGCTGGCTAGGGCGTCCACATGAGAGTGAAAGCGCAGACGCCAAAACAGTCAGAATCAGACAGCTTTGCGAAATCGTGATTCGATGCGTAACACGGAAGATCATATCGAAGTAAAGACCAAGCCTTCCTCAGAACTTTGACAAAGACGACACTTAGACCACGGAAAACACGGAAAAGGACTGGCAATTCTCGTATGTCATCTCACGATGCGCTCGTATTCCAGCTTCGGGTAATGACCGAAGTTCGTCAGCAAACCCAATTGGAGTCCAGTTGCTTTAAGATAGTTATGAAGTTGTGCGCGATGCTGGTCAGTTAGACTTGAAGTTGACTTGATCTCGACAACGATCTTGTCGAAACAAAGAAAATCCGGCTTGTAGCGTTGCACCAAGGTGCGACCCTTGTAGTTGAGTACCAGATCAACTTGCTGCCTAAAAGGAATGTTTTGAATCTCGAATTCAATGACAAGGCACTCCTGATAGACGGGCTCCAAGAATCCACACCCCTTGTCTTTGTAGACCTCAAAGCAGGCACCCAGAATCCGATAGCTCTCCTCCTCAAACAACAAGGCCATACTTCGGATCCTTTTCGTGTTTTCCGTGGTATTCGATCCCGGCTGGTCAAAGCTGACGCGTTCAGAATACGATCCGGTCTTTCTTGGCCTCGATTTTCTCCACATCCACTCCCGGCACCTTTTTGAGATCCTCGATCGACTTGAACTTGCCGTTCTTGGTGCGGTAGGCAATGATCGCAGCCGCCTGCGAGCGTCGCAGTGAGAGCCTGCTCTCCATTTCGATGGCGGCGGCAGTATTTACATTCACGGGAGGAACCGCCTCCGCCGGATAGTGCTTGGTCAGATAATCGAGAATCAGAGCAAACTCCTGGTCCGACCCCTTCGTCCCGAACGCCACCATCTTGTTGATCGTTGCCTGCCAGCCATCGCGATCCTGCCGCCGCGAAACGGAACGCTCCAGTTCGTGACAGCCTTTGCAGAGCCGCTCGGTTTCTTCTCGTCCCGGTCCTTCCGGGAGCTGTGCATACACGTTAGCTGTGCACAACGTGAAGAGTGCCAACCAAGCCGCAACAGGAAAGCCACCGCAGAGACGCAGAGACACGGAGAGCATCCAGCGAAATCGATCAGCAGCGATCCAGTTCCTGGAAGCGATACAGTCGTACTTTGGTTCATGCTTTGCGAGAGGAGAGAACTGGCAGGAGGGCACGTTTTTTCTTTTCTCTCGGTGTCTCTGCGTCTCTGCGGTTTTCTGCAGAGTCGATTGTCTGTTCATCGATCTCTTCCTGCCTAATGTTCCATCGGGAAGCCGAACGCGTACTGTGTCCCGTCGTGACCTCCCACATATACACGCCCTCCTCCAGCGGCCAACCGACCGCTGTGAACAAAGGACGTGATGGAGTTGCCGCTATTCCAGAGTTCCTTGCCCGTGGCGCCATCCAGGGCATACAAGACTGCATTCGATGCACCCTTTGCAGGCTGCCCAGCGGCATCGCCTGATCGAGACTCACCGCTGGCAAGGGCGAAAACAACGCCGTTCACGATTGCGGGGGAAAGCGGTAAGAGGATGTCGCGCGAGACCCATCCAGGTTGCAGCGTGAAGCGCCCATTCTCCTCGACGACCTTGAAGGCAACAATGGCGCCGTTCTTGACTTCGCCGTTACCAACTGCAAATCCGGCTGCTCCCGCAACCGAACCGCCAGCGGGCGCCAGCACCCATCGGGTTCCCGCAGCATCCTGCCAACTTGCCAACGACCCTGTCGCGAAGTCCTCGCTGGAAAAGGCCCCGGTTGTCGCCAACGCTGGTCCGTTCAGCGCGCCGGCATCAAGCAGCTGGATCTTGCCGTCGCTCGTGGCTACAGCAATCAGGTCTTTATCTTTGTAGTCGAAGACAAGCGGCGTAGAACTGAAACCCTTGCCAGCTTTTTGGGTGCCCTTGACTGTGAGCGTGCCTGGCTCCAGCGCCACCAGTTCTCCATTTCGGGACGCGACATAGATCGTACCCTCGGGACCCGCAGCAAACCCTGCGTGTCCAACCACTCCGCTATCGGACTTCCACTGAGTGACCTTCTTGGACTCCAGATTGAGGGCCCAAATGCCGTTTCCCGCTCCACCACAACCGTTGACGGTAGCGACATAGGCGGTCTTGTCGAACACCATCAAACCGCGGGCATTGGCATTCGGTGGCAGGAAATCGACTGCGGGATTGGGTTCATCGCCGTTGGAGACATACATCGAATGAAGCTTCCCGTCCGCTGTGATGGCATGCACGTATTGCACCGTGGGCGTGTATGGGTTGGAGGGAGGTGCGGTCCGGCGGTTGGTCGCAGCAGCAGGTGGCGGCGGAGCTGCCAATCGGGCTTCTCGCTCCTTCAGCGTCACCGCACCCTCGAAAGGTTCACCGACGCCCGACTTGGCGGGTGTGCTACGCCCAGAATCCGACGCCGGTCGCAGGAGGATAACCGGTCACCGTGGGACGGGTAACGCTCGATGTCATGCCACCAGGACATTCCGTGGAACACGAGCTAGCGGAAGGTACGGGAAATCTCTTCTCCCATTCGATCCGAGCGAGGTCGATGTCGATGCCGGTGACTGTGCCCGAACTCCCACCCACGAATCCGAGAGAACGAAACCCGCGGTAAGAGATGTAGAAATCCAAGAGAGCAGGGGGTGTCAAGGAAGCGAGTTGCCTTGCTTCGTTCTTGAGCTTCACTTTCCAAACAAGCTCGAAGCCTGGCTTCCGCATCGTCTCGGGAGAGATCCTGGCATCTCTTCTCACCCAGGACGATCGCTGGGCATCGTTTCCTACGGTCGTCCAGTCCGCACCTCGTTGGGCATATAGAGTGTTCAGCGTTGTTGCAAGAGCGATCGCCACGACGACCGCGGAACGGACGAACATTCGCATAGACTGAAAACTCCTTGATTGTTACCAATACTCGGTTTGGTGGCCATGCCCATCGACACCCTGCGGCATACTTTTCCAAGGTGTCTTACAGCTCTGATTTTGCTGTATAGTGCGGGGTTCGAGGGGAAAAGTAAAGCCACGATGATTGATTCCGTCCATGGAGATGCCGGCCTATGAGAAGTCTTCCGATTGTTGTTCTCTTCATTCTGATTTTTCCTTTCAGCACCCGGGCGGCCGAGTGGCTGACTGACGGTGGCGACGTCATGCGCACGAATTGGCAGAAGGACGAAAAGATCATCAACACTAAGAACGCGAAAGATATCAAGTTGCTTTGGAAGATCAAGCTGGACAATCAGCCGCGCCAGATGCATTCGCTTTTGCCGCCTCTGGTTATCGGAAGCCTCAACACAAACAGCGGGCCCAAGCAGGTCGTCATTCAGGCTGGCGTTTCAGACAACCTGTATGCCATTGACGTAGCGACAGGCGAACTTCTCTGGAAGAGGCACTTTGAAAGCACCTATCAAGACCCTCCTGGAGGTCGCGGACCGAGCGTGCTCTGCCCGGGAGGGATGACAGCGAATGTCACCATCGGTCCGGGCGGGGCGCCCGGCAAGTACACTATTTACGCGGCTTCCTGGGATGGCCGTCTCTGGCAGGTGAATGCTGCCGATGGCAAAGACCTCACTCCTCCCGCAAAGTTCATGCCTCCGAACGGCAAACCGTACGCGATGAATCTGTTTAACAACGTCATCTATACCCACAGTGCACAGGGATGCGGCGGCAACCCCAACATGGCCTACACCTATGATTTGGCGACCCACAAAGTCGGTAGCTGGGGGCCGGCCGGCGGGGGCATGTGGGGCCGCTCAGGTCCTGCGATCAGCGCCAATGGCACCATGTACACGGGAACTGGAGACGGGCGCTGGGATCCAGAGAACGGACTCTACGGGAATGGCATCATCGGCGTGAAACAGAACCCGGAGACCAAGAGTTTGGAGCTCGTAGATTACTACGGACCCTCCAACGCCGATTGGCTCGTCAAGCGTGATCTCGACATGCAGGTGACGCCCGCAATCTTCAACTACAAGGGCAAGGAGTATATGGTCGATGCCAGCAAAGAGTGCCGCCTCTACTTCATGGATACGGAATCCATCGGGGGCGACGATCATCGAACACCCGTGTATCGCACGCCTCTCATCTGCAATGAAATGGTCGACTTCGCTGAAGCCGGTATCTGGGGCTCTCTCGCAACCTGGGAAGACAGCAAAGGGACCCGCTGGTTACTAACCCCGTTCTGGGGCCCCAAACATTCCCAGTTCAAGGCGCCAGTGGAGCATGGCGTGGTCAGGAAGGGCGCGATCGCCGCCTTCAAGGTAGAGCCGAAGAACGGCAAGGTACAGCTTTCGCCGGCGTGGATTTCTCGCGATATGGATCAGGCTGAGCCTCCTGTGATTGCCAACGGCGTCGTGTTCGCCTACGGCAGCGGCGAGAATACCGCCCAGGCATTTCCGGATGTGGGCCTGGACTTCCGGATGGAGCGGCGAATTCCCAAATCGACACATGCTGTGCTGTATGCCTTGGATGCTCAGACCGGCAAAGAGCTCTGGTCCAGTGGCAAACAGATCACGATGTGGAACCACTGGGGCGGCCTGGCGATGGCGAACGGCCGCGTCTACATCAACACCTACGACGGGGTCTTGTATTGCTTTGGCATTAAGCAATGATAAGCACCTACGAAAAGCCAACACACAACCAACCGCAGAGACGCGGAGACGCAGAGAGAAATAGGGAGCGGTGCCAAATTTCCCCGCAGTTTGGCTGTCTCATTTCCGCAGTCCTTTAGAAATGCATGTTGCAAGACATCGCCGCATGTGGAACATGTTTCAACTCTCCATAAGAAAGCTGCAGCGACCTGCGTCCATCTGCGGAATCTGCGTCCGCTCTTCTCTGTGTCTCAGTGCCTCTGTGGCTGCTCTGCTTTTCGCTTGTCCCCGCCCAAGCCACCGACCCTGCCAAGACCATTGCTGAATTGGAAAAGGAGTTGACGGCTCATGTGCGTCTGCTGAGTGACTGGGGTGGACTCACGCGCTACGGCAGCGAGAACGCCGAGCTGGGGCCACCGGCGCCGGGCATCGATCGAGTGGTTTTTCTCGGCGACGAGATCACGGAGATGTGGGGCCGAGGGAAAGCCAAATTTTTTCCCGGCCAGCCGTTTCTGAACCGAGGCATCGCACACCAAACCACACCCCAGATGCTGGTCCGCTTTCGACAGGATGTCATCAGTCTAAAGCCGAAGGTCGTCGTGATCCAGGCAGGATCTAGCGATCTTGCAGGCTATGCCGGTCCAGCAACCGAAGGGACGATCGCCGAAAACTTCATGTCGATGACCGAACTTGCGAAAGCCCACAATATTCAAGTTGTGCTGGCTTCGCTGACTCCAGTTTGTGACTGCTTGAAAAACCTGACGGAACGCAGGCCGCCGGGAAAGATCATTGGTTTGAACGGTTGGCTGAAAGGCTACGCAAAACAGAGCGGCTCGGTTTATCTCGACTATTACACAGCACTGGCGGATGGTCGGGCGATGAAGAAGGAGCTCACAGTCGATGGCCTGATTCCAAACGATGCCGGTTACGCCCTGATGGCTCCGCTAGCCGAGCAAGCGATTGCCCAGGCTCTTGGCAGGAAGTGACTGGAAGCGCACGCTCGAAAACCTGCTGCCTCGGAGCTGTTTGAACGCTCCACGACGTCAGGCACCGCATCCACCCTGCCTTTTGACTTTCCTTTTCGCGCTAAGCTATTATCCGGCTTTCATTTTGGGCGGGAGAACTCACTGATGGCATGGTTTAAGAAGGGCAAAACGCCGATTGTCCCGATTGGTGACCGCACGGTCCGGACCGAGGGGCTTTGGACCAAGTGTGAGGAGTGCAAACAGACGATCTGGAAGAAGGATTTGGAAGCCAACCTGAACGTCTGCCCACAATGCGGCTTTCATTTCAAGATTTCCGCACGCGAACGGCTGGCTCTTCTTTACGACGATGGCGCCTTCAAGGAGTACGATCAGCATCTGGCGTCAAACGACCCGTTGAGCTTTGTGGACAAGAAGCCCTACCACAAGCGCCTGCAGCAAATGCACGCTGCCACCGGGTTGCGGGATGCACTGGTGTCTGCCGACGGCAAGCTGAACGGCAAGCCCGTCCTGATTTGCGCCATGGAGCCGGCCTTCATCAGTGGATCGATGGGTTCGGTGATGGGCGAGATGATTACGCGAGCCATTGAACGCGCTCTGGAGAGGCGTTGCCCGTTGATTGTCATTTCCTGTTCCGGGGGTGCCCGGATGCAGGAGGGGGCGCTCAGCCTGGTACAGATGGCCAAGATCAGCGCCGCTCTGGCCCGCCTTGACGAGGCGCGGATTCCCTACATTTCGGTTTTGACCGATCCCACAACAGGCGGCGTCACCGCCAGCTTCGCCATGTTGGGCGACTTGAACGTCGCCGAACCAGGGGCCTTGATTGGATTCGCGGGCCCAAGAGTCATTGAGCAAACCATCCGTCAAAAACTGCCCGAAGGATTTCAGCGCAGCGAGTTTCTGCTCGAGCACGGAATGTTGGACGCAATTGTGGACCGCCGCGGTATGCGCGACTATCTGGTAAACGCGCTGAGCTTCTGCGCCAACTAGGCTCTCCCTTTCGCCCACCCTGTTTTGCTTCATCGCCGAGCCGGGTGGGTTTTGCTTTTCATGCAATACGCCGACGCCCTTCGATACCTCTACTCGCTTGGCAACGAGGTCCTCACCGCCAAACTCGGTCTGCACAACATTTCAACGCTGCTTGAGTCCTTCGGAAATCCTCACCGGCTGTATCACTCCGTCTTGATCGCGGGCACCAATGGAAAAGGATCGGTCGCAGCCCTCATCGAGTCGGTCTTGCGCAGGGCCGGACTGAACGTGGGGCTCTATACCTCGCCACATCTGGTGCGGATTGAAGAGCGGATTCGGGTTCGAGGGAACCTCATTTCGGCCGAGGACTTTGCCAGGCTCACCGAACAACTCAAAGAGAGAGTCGGCGAGTTGTTGAATCCGCACGGGTTCGACCCAAACTCTGGGCCAGCTCGATCGGCATCCGACGTACTTCGAGATGGTCACGGCCATCGGCTTCTGCTACTTTGCCGAGCAGAATGTGGACGTAGCGGTGCTCGAAGTCGGCTTGGGTGGACGCTTGGATGCAACCAACGTTGTGAATCCTCGAGTGGCCGTCATCACGAATGTTGATTACGACCACCAGAAGTACCTGGGTAACCGCCTCGAAGAGATTGCTATAGAGAAGGCAGGCATCATCAAACCACGACTGGATGCGTCGACTGGACCACTCTCAGTGGTTTGCGCCAGCGATAATCCCGTGGTTCGAAACATCGTGGAGGAGCGATGTCGCGCCGCCGGTGCTCGCTGCATTCATGCACTCGATGAAGCCAGGTTTGAAGCCGAACCTGACGCGCTGGGTCGATTTCGACTGAAGGTCAGTTTCGGGCCGGGTTTCACTTTGGATCTACGCATTCCTCTGCCTGGCGAGCATCAAGTTCGCAATGCGTTGGCTGCGATTCGCGCGTTAATGGTTTTGCAAACTGAGGGATTCCCGGTGGATGCGAAGACCATCGAGGAAGGCATTGAAGCGGCGGTCTGGCCGGGCCGGCTGGAGTTCGTCGGTGGCGATCCCCCGATCATTCTCGACGGCGCGCATAACATTGCCGGCGCCGAGAGCCTCAGAAAATACTGGGAGCGCTTCCTTCACACAAGGCGTGTGGTCCTGGTGTTCGGGGTGATGCGCGACAAGGACGTCGTCGAGATTGCCAGCAAGCTGTTTCCTCTGGCGGCTGAGATCGTCCTGACTGCCGCCGAATCGGAACGTTCGGCTGAGCCAGCCTGGATTGCTGCACAGTTGCCCGAGCATCATCCACGCTATCACTGCACCCGTAGCCCGCACGAGGCATTGAGCGTAGCTAGAAACCTGGCGTCTCCGGATGGAATCATTCTGGCCGCAGGATCGCTGTTCCTGGTAGGTGATCTTCAGCGAACCTTGAACCTGGAAGCCGCCGCATGAGGATCAGAACCGCTGATGGCGGAAAGCAATTCCCCCTTGTCAAAGGGGCGGCGCGAGGTGAAGTCTGAGAAGACTTCACGCGGTCGCGGAGCGCCTGGGGGTTGTTCGGCCAGCGCTGGAAAACTTTCACGACAACCCCCTCAAGGCTTCACGACCACTGTCGTGTTCACGACCGCTGTCGTTTTGCCTTCTTCCCCCTTTTGGCAAGGGGGATTTTTTAACGGAGGACCTTTGGCGAAGAGACCCTTGATTGGTATTCCCTGCCGCATTGATGCCGGCAAGGATCAGTTTTATCTCCGCAAGCACTACAGCGAGGCATTGTTTCATGCGGGCGGAACCCCGGTACTACTTCCGCTGATTCCCGAGAAGGTCTACGCTGAAGAGTTGGTGCGAGGCTTGGATGCCATTCTCATCTCCGGGAGCAACAGCGATGTGGATCCACATCGTTATGGACAGGAACCGCATCCGAAGATCGGTTCGATCGTCACCCGGCGCGACGAGACCGATCTGTTTTTGCTCGATGAAATCTTTCGAGTGCGCAAACCACTGCTGGGTATTTGCTTTGGTGTCCAGATTCTAAATGTCCATCTGGGTGGCACCCTCTGGCAGGACGTCGAATCGCAAGTAAAGCACGCGGTCAAGCACGAGCAAACTGCAATGGAGGATTATCGTTCACACACCATCAAAGTCAAACCCAAGTCACTGCTTCATGAGCTGGCAGGGCAAACCGAGACGCGCGTGAACAGTTTTCATCATCAAGCGATTCACAAAGTGGCTCCACAGTTGGTTGCGGTTGCAGAGTCGACAGATGGGATCGTTGAAGCAGTCGAATTGCGGAAGCCTCATCCAGGCCAGTTTGTTTTGGGGGTGCAGTGGCACCCAGAGATCGGATGGGAGACCGACGGACTCTCTCAAAAGATTTTTGCACGCTTCGTTGCTGCCGCAAGGAACGGCAGGAAATAGACACAGGGACTTCATGACCACGCCGGATCGCAAAGACAGACTCGCCATTCTCTCCCTCTCGGTTGGGCACTTCATCAACGATGCCTACTCCAATTTCCTTGGTCCGTTGCTGCCGTTCCTGATCCCAAAGCTGAACCTCTCGATCGCCGAGGCCGGATGGCTGGCAGCAATTCTTGTCATTTCCTCTTCGTTCGCTCAGCCGCTGTACGGCTACATTTCTGATCGCTATCTAAAGCGGGCCTTTGTCGTATTCAGTCCGCTGGTCACCGCAGTCTTCATGTCCTGCCTGGGTCTGGCCAATAGCTATGCGATGCTGGCTGTCCTGTTGGTGTGTGGCGGCGTTGGCATTGCGTCCTTTCACCCACAGGGTGCAGCCATGACCGCCCTCGCCAGTCGCAATCGAAAAGGGCTGGGGATGTCGATCTTTGTGACTTCAGGCACGATCGGCTACTCATTGGGTCCGATGCTGCTTACCTACACCGTGCTCTGGTTCGGTCTGGAACGCTCGTACTTCGTCATGATTCCCGGGTTGATCGTGTTCGCAATGCTCTTTTTCCTGGTGCCGGCAACGGATCACTCCTCCAAGGTCGCCGTCCAACAGGGATTGCGGCAGTCCCTGGGAGCGGTGTGGCAGCCGTTGTCCCAACTCTACGTTCTAGTGGTCATCCGCTCGGCGGTGCAAATGTGCTTCGTAAACTTCCTTCCGCTCTACTTTTCTCAGAAGGGGCTGCCTCCTCTTCTGGCTGGTAAGGTGACAACGTTCTTCTTGTTCTTTGGCGCGCTAGGCGGATTCAGCGGCGGTGCACTGGCCGACAGGTTGGGAGGGAGGAATGTAATTTCATTTTCCATGCTGTTTTCCACTCCGTTGATCATAGGTTTCCTGCTTACCGAAGGCGTCAGCTCGTATCTGTTGCTTGCACTTGGTGGCGTGGTTCTGCTGTCCACCGTTCCGGTCAACGTTGTCATGGCGCAGAACCTCGTGCCTCACAGTGCCAGTGTGGTCTCCGCTCTCATGATGGGCCTGGCTTGGGGCGTCGGCGGAATGTTTGTCCCTTTGATTGGCCGTATTGCCGATGCCGCCGGACTAGGCCGCGCTTTGACAGTTGTAGCGCTTCTTCCAGTCCTTGGGTTTGTCGTAGCCTTGTTTCTGCCCCGCGAACCTGCAGGAGAGCCCGTTGCCGCCGGAAGCTCGATCTAGTCAGCGCCACATTGTCCCATCCAAGGTCGTCGTAATCGCAAACGTTGCAGTGGCAATTGCAATTGTCTGGGATGAGGTACTACACTCCGCCTGTCCTCTTTCTTCCATTTCTCAATTCTCGTCGAATAGGAGGTTTTATGAAGACGCGTGTCGTAGTGTTCCTTCTACTCCTCGGGCTCTGCGTGGCGGGCCCGGCGCATGGCCAGATGACAAACGACTATCTCGATGTGGGGATTGTGACCGTGAAGCCCGAAAAACGCGGAGAATTTGAATCCATTATCAAGAAGATGGTTGAGGCCAATCGGAAGCACCAGGGCGACTACTGGTTGACCACCGAAATGATGTTCGGCCCTGGCAATACGTTCACCTATGTGAGTCCACGGCAAAACTATGCTGGCGTGGAACAAGGTTTTGGAAACTTCATGGGTGCTTTGCAAAAGTCGTTAGGGGAGGCCGCGACAGCCAAGCTGATGCAGGATTTTGGCACTTGCCTCAGCAGCAGTCGCAGCGAGTTTCGACGGCGGCGATGGGACTTGAGTGCCAATGCGCCAACCAGTGAAGCCGCGATGAACCAAGTGGTGGGTCAGGGCCGGTGGCTCCGCACTGCCGTCATCCGCACCCGACCGGGCCGGGGACGTGAGTACGAAGAACAGCTGCGCATCGTGAAGCAGGCTCGTGAAAGACACGCCATGAAGGTTCCTACGTTTGTGTCCCAGTCAGTGGCGGGACAAAGCAATACGATCTACTACATCACAAGCATCGTGAGCTCCCTTGGAGCGCTCGACACGCTTCCTTCAGTTCCAGACGTGCTGGGCGAAGAGGGCTATAAGGGTTACTTGAAAACCGTGTCGGAAGTGGTGGTGTCCGCTGAAATCACTGTCTCTCGCGTTGTTCCCGAACTGAGCTATCTGAACGACGCCATGGTTTCGGTGGCGCCGGAGTTTTGGAAGCCGAAGGCTGCCGCTGCTGCCAAACCGAAACCTGCGCCAGCCGCGGGCCAGGCAAAGACACAGTAAGTATTGGGGACTGGCGACTATTGATGTACGGCGCTGTTTTCGCGCGGAGCGAAATAGGTGAGGACCGCAGCCGCGAGCGCTGCCACAAGCAGAAAGGTGAAGGCGAGACGGAGCGAGTTCGCCATAGCCTGATGCAGATGAATCGCAACTTGTGGCGGTAGCTGAACACTGGAGGGATGCAGCAACTGGGCTACGTCAGTCACAGGGCGTGAACCGCTTTGTTGGCCCGGTACCGCTGCGAGAAGGCTCCGCAACCGCCAGGTCATTAGCGCGCCCATGATGCTCGTTCCCAAAGCGCCGCCTATCGTGCGTGCAAAGACGATAGCCGAGGTGGCTACGCCGGTGAGATGAGTTGCCACGGCGTGCTGCACCGCGATGGTCTGGACGGGTGCGGTTAGTCCGCCACCCACTCCCATCAGAATGACCGCCACCATGAGCTGTCCGCGCGTGGTGTGGGCTGAAACCTGAGTCAGCAATACCGACCCGGCAACCAGCGGCACCATCCCAACCGCAGTCACCCACCGATAGCCGTGGCGCAACAGCAGCCGGCCACCGACTGGGCCCGTCACCACCCAGGCCAGAATAAAAGGCGTCAGCACCACACCTCCCTGCGTGGGACTTGCGCCAAGGACTGACTGCGCGAAGAGCGGAGTGAATGAGAGTGCTCCGAAGACAGCCATGCCCGTCAACATTCCCTGGAGTGTAGCAACGCCCACCAGCCGCTGTTGGAAGAGAACGAGGGGAATGAGAGGCTCGGGACTACGCTTTTCACAGAACACGAAGGCGACCAGCAATCCCAAGGCTGCGGTACTCCCGGCAACCGTCATCAGCAATTCCGCTGCAGCAGCTCGTTGAACCACCAGCAACAGGAGCGTGACTCCCAAGGAAAGCGTCACCATCCCGGCATAGTCCAGTGTGATGGTACCGCGGCGCTGGGTGCGCTCGCGATAGGTCAGCCAGACCAGAAGCGCTGCCATCAAACCGAAGGGAAGATTGATGTAAAAAACCCAGCGCCAGGAGATTTGTTCGGTAAGGTATCCGCCAGCGAGCGGACCGACGAGCGACGCGACACCCCACATTGCGCTGAACATCGCAATGACCTTGGTGCGTTGGCGCAGTGTGAACAAATCGGCAGCGATGATCATGCCCACGGGAAACAGCGCCCCGGCACCGAGTCCCTGCACAACGCGGAAAGCAATCAGTTGCGGCATCGAGTGCGCAGCGCCGCAAAGTGCAGATCCGAGCATGAAGAACGCGAGGCCGCCAAACAGTGCGGGCCGCCGGCCGACAAGGTCCGCCATTTTGCCCCAGAGTGGAATCATTACCGTTGCAGCCAGCATATAAGCGGCAAACACCCAACTGTAATGTTCGATGCCGCCCAAGCTCGCCACAATGGTCGGCATGGCGGTCCCTGCCACGGTATTCTCCAGCGCGCCCATGAACAGTCCCAAGGTCACGCCCCCGATGGCTACCCACGCCCGCCAATCTGGGCGGTGGCCTTCTGTGACAGGAGCAGCTTGTTCAGCAGTCGCAGCAGATCCATCCATTACGTACTTACCTCGCGGCTCATTATACGGGTTGACGTGGGCTTGTCAGGAAGGATTCCAGAGGGGTTTTTCATGCCGCGCTACGGCGCCACGTCCGATGAAAAGGTTCGTACTCGTGCTCGTTCTCGTCCTCGGTTTTTTTGGGAAGGTACAAGCCGAGCACGAGGACGACGACGAGGACGATTTTCAAGGAATGGCCAGCTGACTCGCGAATGGATGTGGAGGGTCTAAAGGACTGACTAGCGGCGGCGAGGGGAACCGAGGTTCGTCGAGTGCTGTCACTACAATATTCATATTCTGTGATTTTCAATCGATCTCAAAATCATAGTGACTCTTCTACAAACGTGTGAACCAGCTACAAGTCACGAGCATCGGCTCCCCTCGCCCCAACGTGGGAGAGGGGCTGGGGGTGAGGGGGATACTTCTCTGCAGAATCAGTTCCCGAAACTCGGCTCTGGGTGAGGATCTCAGGATGCTTCGGAGAACTGACCCCTCTCCCATCCTCACTAGTTGTGAGCCCCAGGCTTTCGATCCGTTGCAGCGGTCTGCTTGGAAGACCGTGCGATGGCAAACAGATGCTTGAGTCCCCTGACAAAGATCATTCCGTCCGAAATCGCGGGCGTCGCCATGAGCACTTCGCCCATCGAGTTCGAAGCCAGCAGTTCATACTTGGTGCCTGCTTTGACGACGAAAATGTCTCCGTCTTCGCTCGTAAAATAGACTTTGCCGTCGGCAGCGACGACTGAGGCCGAGTACGAGCCTCCTTTGTCCCCGAGCCGCTGCTGATAAGCCCTCTCGCCGGTCCGAGCGTTATAGACCGTGAGGACGCCGTTGTTGCTCACGACATAGAGATGGTCTCCGTAGACCAGTGGCGTCGGCATGTAGGGACCACCGCGCTTGGTGCTCCAGGCAATGGACTCGCTGGAGGTGGCTTCACCCTTGAGAGTTATGTCCCCGCGCGCCCCAGGCCGAATCGCGTAAATGGGTTGAATACCGCGGTATCCGTTTGTAACGAAGATCAAGTCGAAAGCGGCAAATGGGGTGGGAGCAGTCACTTCGGAGTTCGGCCCCAGGCGCCAGAGTTCCTGGCCGGTCATCGGGTCGTAGCCGCGAATGAACTTCGTGGCATGCGTGATCAGTTCCGTCCGCCCTTGGCCTTCATAGACCGTTGGCGTCCCCCAGGAGGGAATCTCGTCGCGCCCGGTACGCCAAAGCTGCTTGCCGGTTTTCAGATCGAACGCCGCAACGAATGAATTCTGCTGAATGTCGCACTGCACAATCACGCGGTCCTTGTAGATGATGGGCGAGCTCGCAACACCCCATTCATAGTCCGGATCGTAAAACCACCCGGCATTCAGCTTT
Source organism: uncultured Acidimicrobiia bacterium (assembly GCA_963791795.1). Classification (GTDB taxonomy): domain Bacteria; phylum Acidobacteriota; class Terriglobia; order Versatilivoradales; family Versatilivoraceae; genus VFZK01. Next base: position 128,796 of record CAWBTP010000004.1, on the reverse strand, counting down.
CCAAGATCCTGTTTCCATTTCAAATTCCCTTTGAAGTCGTAAGCGTAAAGTCCCTCAGACCCAAAGAACGCAATAACGGTGGTTCCGTCGGTGGCCGGAGTCGAGGACGCCTGGCTCGATTTGGTGTGCCGCTTTGTCCTGGGAATCCCTTCATGCGCCACGCGCTCCCACACGATCTTTCCAGTGGCTTTGTCGACGGCATACAATTTCCAAGAGTGTTTGGACATGTCGGCATGAGGCTCCACATCTCCGTACAGTCCATGCCGAAAGGTCTCGTTCTTGGGCTCACTGCTGATGGCGGTGACGACAAACACCCGGTCTCCCCAAACGATCGGGCTCGCAACCGAGAGGCCAGGGATCGGGGTCTTCCAGCGGAGGTTCACCTGCTTTTCAACGTCCCACTTTTCCGGTACAGCGTGGCCGTCCGCAACACCAGAGGCGCGGTGGCCGCGGAACGACGGCCAGTTCTGCGCGTGAGAGGCCATGACAACAACAAAGCAACCCAGCAGGACCGTTGCAAACTTCTTCATGGCGTTGCCTCCACCTTCTTGTAGCGGGTTTCGTTCTTTCCTTGGCTAAGCTTAGCGCCAACCACGCGGCCAGCTTCGGATTCGAATTGCAGAGTGATCCCTTCGAACTGCTCAGCGCGAAAAGAATCCGCTGACAAGGCAATGAGAGCAAAGGTCTGGCCGCTAAATACTGCTTCCAGTGTGCCGCTCTGGCGTTGAAATTTCAGGTCTGGGTTGTTCTCGGCTTTGTAGGATCCAGCGTACTGGTCCAGAAGTACAGCTTCCACAGCGAACGGTGGGGCCGCTCCATGCTTTTTCAGCAGATCGATCAATTCAGCTCCGATTGTCCTTCGAAGCACGAGCAAGCGCCGCCGTCAGGGAATCCGGTCGAAGCCCGCCTTTTTCAAGTGACGCCGTGATCAATTCGGGGCTGTTCTGCTGAACTCCGAACATCAGGACCCCTTCACTATTGGCGGCACCTTTTTCCAATAGCATTCGAACGATGCCGGTATGCTTCTTACTCAAGGCCTGGCTCATGGCGGTCATGCCGTAGAACGTGTCGCGGGCGTTGACGTCGGCGCCGGCGTCAAGCAGTGCTTTCACCACCTCTGGATTGCCCCGGTCAGCGGCAAAGGACAAAGCCATGCGGTCGTATCGGAACTTGGTATTCACATTGACGCCACCACCAAGTGCGGCTTTCACGCCAGCAACGTCGCCAGTGCGCACCGCCAGCAGAAATCGATCCTCGAGCTCTCCGGCCGCAGCAGCGAACGGGAAAGACCCACAAAGCAAAACTACCGCGAGCTTCAATCGCAACATAACCACACCTCGACTCTTCTGCGTTCATGAGCAAGATACTGTGGCGGTACCCGGAAAGTGCTTCTTGGGCGAGGCAGCCATTCGGCTGGCTTCTGCCGCCCCGGGGGTTCGTGGTCCAGGTACTGAGGTTGCACTAACAGCCGATGTTGGATCACCCGCGCGTTCAGGGGTGTTCAAATCCCGACTGCGTGACGTGGTGAGCTTTTGAGGATCTGCAGCGCACGTAACGGGGTAGCGTGTTCGTCGCCCTTCAGACATTCAGACAAAACTGCTTCGCAGGCGGAGAGATTGTGAGCCAGGGCTTAGCAACAGACACTAGTCACCCATCACTTCCCAAGCAATCACTCTCCAGCGGCCATCCTCCAACCCCCATAGAGTGTTCAGAGCCGCGGGTTCCTCACCTTGACCTGATACCTTGAGCTGAAAGGCGGCTCCATAATAGTGGCCGTAGGTTTTGTTTCGCTCAGCAACGTTCGCACTGGACCTCGGACTCCCGCACAGCTCTGCTTCGGCAATCCCATCAGGAACACTGACCAGGGAAAAGGCTTTCTCTTGACTATGGCTGACCGGCTTGAGCAGCTCATGATGCGGGACAACCGGTCGGATAGCATCTTCGAGCTTCTTCGGCCGGCCGATGGCCGCGCTTGCCTTTTGAAGTCCATCATGAAGCGCCTTACGAGCCTGATCGGGAGCCAGCCCTTTTTTGGCTGGATCGCCCGACCTCTCCAGACACGCATAGGACCGCGGCGAGAGATAGGACAGGGCTGCGTCGAGGTCTTGCTTGATCAACCAGGTTGAGAGGAATTTTTGAGCAGACTCGACCGCGTTGGGATCGCCTTTCACCGGTTCCTGCTTGGTCTCAGCTTTGGCCAGAGTGGGAGCGGCGGAGGGAATCACTTTGGGATCCGCTTCATCCGCGATCCTTAGGGCGACAATCTTCCAATGCTTGTCCTCTTTAGTCCATAACAAGTAGGCCGTGCCGCCCTTGGCGTGTCCAGCCTTTGCCCGAAAGGCTGAAGCGAAGTAATCCCCGTATTTCTTCGAGGGCTCCTTCTTTGAGGCCAGCTCGAGAAGCTCAGACGCATAGCGCTCCGTGCAATCATTGGCCGCAGCCACATCGTCCGGCACAGCAAACAAGGAAAACTCGGATTCATAGGCATTCTTAACCGGTTTGAGGCGGTCAGGAGACCATGGCTTGACATTCTCGACAACCGCTCCCAGGTTGGTCGGTGTACCCAGGGCCTTATTGAAAGCGGCCATCGCCATCAGCAGCCGGGTACGCACCATTCCGGCTTCAACAGCCTTGCCTTTCTCTTGGGCACGCGCCTCGAGGCACGCATAGCTGCGCTTGGAAAAGTAGGCTGCAGCCAGATTAGGTTTCTGCTCCAACAGCCAGGATGACAGAAAGTCATGAACGGCCTTGTCAACTCCCTCTTTCTCCAGGACGCGCGGATTGGGAGGAATGGCTGTCTCTTTGTAGGTTTCCTCAGGTCTTTGGCCTTTGTCCGAAGGATTGAGCAACCCAAACAGATTCTGCCACCAGCCGTTCAGACCGGACCAGCGACCATCATGTTTTTCCAGATTGTCTCCTTCGCGCACATCTGAATTGGCGGCACTCAAGTGACCATTCACTAAAGCTTTGGGAAAAGAGGAGGAGCGATAGTCGACATCGATGTCAGCCCGCTTGCCATCGCGAGACAGCGAGCATTGAACGGAGGGGGGCCCCTCCACAAGCCGGTAGCAGATGGGAAATCCCATGTGATAGTGAGTATTGTCTCCCTCTCGCTTGAATTCCCGGCTCTCTTCCAGCGTCGCTTGGGCCTTTGGTTTCAAATACACGTATATCCGAAACTGGCGATCGCCTCGTGTCCCGGGTTCTTCTCCAGCGATATCGTCTAACACCTCAACGAGGTCCAGGACCGTGCCCAAAGACTGCCCGTCTTTACTCGTCAATTTCGTATTCAGCAAAGCGTGAGTCACGGCATCGAAAGTCGTTCGGATCGATAGCCGCGCAGCATCATAGGCCTTCTCTGCGTCTATTTTTAGTTGGGTCGTGCTATTGAAGCGACGAATCCATTCAACAATCAATTGCTGCTGGGCGGGCTGGAGGGTGTTGAACGTCCCTCCAAATGAGCGAGGCTCAGGCTGAGCCTGTTGACTGCCAGGCTTCTGAAAGGCGAACAACGGAACCAGTGCGCCATAGAGCAGCAGACAAAGGAAGCATTTCAAGGCAGCGTGTCTTCTATCAAGGATACGCCTGGCGTCCATTTAGCACCTCGAATCCTCTTCGCTTTGCAGTCGCACGTCCGGGAGTAGCATGGACTTGCCCCCTGGGGTGAGACACTCAGATAAGAGACAGTGTACCGTTGACAATCAATCAACTCTGATCCAGTTTCTGGAACACTTCGTGGGCGGTCTGCAAGGCCTCCCAGGCACACGGAAAGCCGCCATAGAAAGCCATCTGCAAGATGCACTCTTGGATTTCGGTCTGGGTTGCGCCATTTTGCAGAGCCATCTCGATGTTCAAAGCCAGAGCCCGTGGCCGGCCCAACGCCGTCAACCCGGCAATTGTTGTAAGGCTGCGGGTTCGAAGGTCAAGTCCTGGGCGCGTCCAAACTTCGCCAGCCAGGATTCCCAGGACCAGCGATTCAAATTCCGGCGAGATCTGATGCCACTGTTTGCGAACGTCCTCGGCCCTGTTTGGAGGTAACATCCTGCGAAGCTGTTCAAATCCCTTCTCAATCCGTTCCGACGCTGATTCGGGCATTCGTGCCACCTCCGTTTGGGGCCGGATACTTCCCACGCACTGGCTCGAAAATAGCACTTGAAAGTGGGAGCCGCTGTCCCAGCGGCGATCTCATGGCCTCAATTTGAAACGTCCAACCACCACATTTTCATCGAACGTGGCGCTACACCACGGCATGTGAAACCCGTTTTCGATCAAGCGCGATATCCGCTCGAAACTTCCAGGGCCTGTCCTGTAATGCACCACGCTGCATCTGAGGCTAGATAGGAGACCATCGCTGCTACATCCGCCTCCTCAGGCAGTTGCGGGACTGCGAGCTGACCAATGAATCCGGCTCGAATCTGTTCGAAGGATTGCCCGGTTGCTGCTGCACGCTCCTGCATTACCAGGCGCATGTTTTCGTTCTCCACAGGTCCCGGACAAACTGCATTCACTGTGATGCCGCAATTGCCTAACTCTCCGGCCAGTGTCAAGGTCAACCCGACCAAGCCCCATTTGCTGGCCGCATAACCCGATCGCAGCGGATACGGTGTCTTGCCCGCCATGCTCGCAATGTTGATGATACGTCCCCAGCGCTTCTCTTGCATCGGTGCCGTAAGTCGCTGGCAACACAGAAACGGTCCCGTGAGGTTAAGCTTCACTACCGCTTCCCAATCCTTTAGCGGATAAGCGGAGACAGGGGCCGTGGGCCCGCGAATGCCGGCATTGTTCACCAGCACATCGAGACCGCCCAGGGACAACAGCCTGGCCGCAAGGTCTTCGAGGTCTTCCGGGCGAGTGACATCACCCTTGAAGAAGCGAACCCTGGGGTCGAGCGCAGACGGCTCGGTGCAATCCATGACAGCAACATCCATACCGTCATCCAGCAACCGGCTGGCAATGGATCTTCCGATACCCTTCGCACCACCGGTGACCAGAGCTAGTTTCATAACAGACACCTACAGCCTGCTACACCCAAGGTTAGCACAGCCTTGTGACTCAGCTCGCGCGTCTTCAGCGATCCCGATGGAGTCCATCTCATTGGAGCGAAGTCGAAATGGCGAAAACACAAACTCGAACGAAGTTTGAACTTCCGAGGACCGAAGCCAGCGGCGTGCGACAAATGATCCTCATTTCGATTCCTTGGGTCGATAACCAGGCCCGCGTAGCACCTTGCCCGTGGTGGCGCCAGTGAACTTCCCATCTTCAATCGCAATCCCGCCGTTGACGATCACGAACTTCATCCCTTCTGAAACTACATCTGGCTGGCCGAAAGTCGCACGATCGCGAATCGTGTTCGAATCGAAGATGACGATGTCCGCCGCCAGTCCTGTCGCCAGGCGTCCGCGGTCATAGGCCATGATTTCGTTGGCGGCCACGGCCGTCATTCGCTGAACCGCTCCTTCGAGCGTCAATGCGCCAAGGTCGCGCACATACCGGGCGAGCACGCGCGGGAATGCACCGAAGGCGCGCGGATGGCTTACGGCACCCGAGCGGGTAGAGCCATTCTGGCGGCTCTGGTCGCCACGCTCGGGCGATGGGGCAGGGCCTGCATCGGTGTCGAACGAAACGAAGTCTTGCTGCATCGCTTTGATCTTGTTGGCTTCGGACATGCTCTGCGGCATGGCGAATGCCCCCGTGCGAGCAATGGCAAAAAAAGTATCCCACGGGTCTTGGTTCAGGGCGCGCGCAATCTCTCTCAACGATTTACCGTTGTGGGCAGCCAAAGCCGGGTCTTCAATGGCCGCGATCACGACGCGGTCCCAATCGTGCCCGACGTGGCCGAACCAATTCTCCCAGGCCGTGTCTGTCTCCATCTCACGGCGAATTTCGGCACGCATTTGCCGATCGTCCAGTCGCCGCAACAATTCCTCAGGCCCTTTGGCGGAATGACGCGGATGTATCAAAGCGCGAATTCCGAGGCCGTTGTTGATGTATGGATAAACATCCGCACCAACCTCTTGCCCGGCGGCCCGCGCCGCCTTGATGCGCGCAATCGCCAAATCCATCTTGCCCCAGTTGGCGCGCCCGGCGGTCTTGAGATGAAAAATATGAACCGGGGTGTTTGCAGCTTTGCCGATACGCAAGGCCTCGTCAATTGCTTCGAGCAACTGATCGCCTTCGTTGCGCATGTGGGTGTAGTATCGTCCGCCATATGCACCGGCAACCTTGGCCAGTTCCGTGATCTCTTCCTCTGGCGCATAGACGGCGGGTGGATAGATCAGCGAAGTCGAAAGGCCGATAGCGCCTGCCTCCATTGCTTCGCGCGCCAGCGCTTTCATCCGTTCCAGTTGCTCTGGCGTGGCGCGTTTATCTTCCAGTCCTACAACGAGGGCGCGCACCTGCGTGGCGCCGACCGTCTGCACCATGTTCAGCGGCAACCGGCTCTTTTCGAGCAACGCGAAGAACTCGCGCATCGTGCGCCAGCCGAACTTTCGGCTGTCTTCTTCGCCCAAGGGGGCGTCCGATCGGCCTTCGCCGCAATTGATGGTGGTAATCCCCTGCGTGAGCAGATTCAGAGCGGCATCGTGATCCCGCAAAAACGGTGCGGCAGTTTGACCCATCATATCAATGAAGCCGGGCGCGACGACCAATCCAGCGGCATCAATCGTGCGTGTGGCCCTTGCCTCGGCCAAACGCCCAATCGCAGCAATACGGCCATCGCGAATCGCCACGTCCGCGCGATACCAAGGCGCACCCGTGCCGTCAACCACGCGCCCATTGCGGATCAGTAAGTCGAATCGGCTTTCCTGTACAGCAGTTGCCTTGTGATCGTATGAGGTCAGAGCCACAACGATGACTATGAACGCAGCAATCCGTTTCATTTCTATTCTCCCGTCAAGAACTCTTTTGCGCGGCTGAGATGAACGCCAGCCGACCTCCCGAAGGCGGCCAGCGCCGTGGTGACACGTCATGTCCTCTGCTGCTCAACGCGCGCTATGCGCCAGTAGCGTCATTCACACGAGGAATCAGTTCGTTTTTGCCAGGTTGACCACAATGTCCCAATGGAAGCGGACAAATTTGTGCAGCGCCCCTTCCAAAAGTCTTTCCTGATCGCTGTGAGCGCCGAAACCCTTCGGGCCGTCTTCGATGTCAGTCATCGGCCCAATGCCATAACATTGCACGCCACGCGCACGTACCTGCGCCATATCGGTTCCGCCTGTCAACATTGTGGGCAAGGTCACGGCATTGTAAATACGCTGGTGGGCCGCTTCGAGAAGTTGGAAGGCTTCCGTGTCCAACCGCGACGGTGGAGCGCCGGGGCGTGTCGCGGCGCTCGTCATCCTAACCACTTCAATCGCAGGGTCATTGACGACCTTGCGGAGTTGCTCAAGCAAGGCGGAAATGTCTTCATCCGGCAAGGCGCGAATGTCGAGCGTGGCTTCGGCATCGGAGGGGATGACATTGCGCAGGTATCCGCCTTTGATAATGTTCGGCGAAATCGACGTGCGCAGCGTGGAATACAAGCGCGGTACGTTGATCGCAAAATATTCCTGGACGGCATCGGTGTCTTTTTGCCGCAAGATTGTTTGATACCTCGCCGCCTCTTCGGGCGCACTGAGTTTGGTCATCCGTTCAAAATACGTGCGCGTCGTTTCGTTCAGCCGCATCGGTGTTTGCCACGCCGAGACTTTGGCCACAGCTTGTGACAGATGCACGATGGCGTTGCTACGCAGCGGAACCGAACCGTGCCCGGCCACACCGCGCGCAATCAGCTTCACCGTATGCGCAATCTTTTCGGTCGTGGCTACCGCGGCGTATTGAATCTTGCCGTCCTTACGAACGACGCCACCGCCTTCGGCAAAGCAGTATTCGGCCTCAATCTCCGCCCAATGACGTTCGACCATAAAGTTAATGCCATAGGGGCCGTTGCCTTCTTCGCTCGCTTCCGCCAAAAAGATCACATCCCGATCCAGCGGGATTTTCATGCGCTTAAGTTGGAGCATGGTCATCAGCCCCGCCGCCACGCTGCGCTTGTCATCCAACGTGCCGCGCCCGTAGACATAGCCGCCTTCGCGCGTTGCGGAAAATGGCGGATGCTTCCACTTGGCGGGGTCAACGGTGACGACATCCGTGTGGCCCATAATCAGCACGGGGCGCTTCTTGCCGCTGCCGCGCAAACGGGCTACAAGATTGGGGCGCTGCGGATCGAGCGCGAAAACTTTCGTCTCGATGCCTTCGCCATCGAGCACGTTTTTCAGATAATCCACTACTAACTTTTCATTGCCAGGCGGATTGCTCGTGTCAAAGCGTAGAATCGCCTGAAAGTGGCGCATCGTTTCTTCCTCGATCTTTGCCCAATCCGGCTGCGCGGTTTGCGCCATCGAGAAGAAGAATGGCGAACGCACCGAATCCGCGCCATGCCAGGGCGCGCCCGTGCCGTCAACGATGCGACCATGGCGGATGAGTAGATCGTACTGCGACTGGCCCTGCAATTGAGCGATGCTGGTAGGAATGACAGCCCCGAACCCGCCGATGATCGCCAGCAACCTCACAGCTGTTTTCATTTGGGTATCCTCGAGAAAGAACCCGAAACTGCCATCAGCCAGCGCTCGCGGTGCCACCACCGCAAATCTGTACTGTACGTTTCAACGACGGAATGTTCACGTGGTCTCGAACAGGACCTACGGGTTCAGGGCCGTGGACGCCTTTGGCATGCGCCGCTGCTAGACCGTCGGCGATCTGCCGCGCGTAATCAAGCACCTTGCGCACGGGCAGCGCACCGTCACTTAACTGTGCGCGCAGCTCCTCGCCTTCCAGCAGCTCGGCGACGATGTAGGGCACTTCCCCATCGTCCTGAGAGGCCGTGCCGATGTCGTAGATGGTCAGAATGTTTGGATGGTTGAGCGCCGAGGTAGCGCGTGCCTCCTGCTCAAAGCGGCGCAACCGGTCGGGGGCTTTGGCAAACGCGGCGGGCAGAACCTTGATAGCGACTTCGCGGTCGAGGCGCGTGTCACGCGCGCGGTAGACCTCGCCCATCCCGCCCGCGCCGAGTTGGGAGGCGATACGATAATGTGAGATTTGCGTCGGAGTCATTCAGCCCGTATCAAGGAGTCAGCGCGGTGGCGTTGGCGGGTCAATAGCGGCAACAGCGATTCGGTTCACTGTGCTCATCTCAGGGTTCGTCAAAGTCACAGTCAAGCCAGCAGCCTAGGCTAGTTTCTGTCACGAAACTCGGACGATTGCACGAAAACTCCCCTCCTCAACTGAGGAGGGGATGTGGCGCGCAGCGCCGCAGGGGTGGTGTGAGTTGCTGGAATCCCGCTGCTGGTGTAGTTCTTCCCCAGCCGTTCGAACCACCCCGCCGCGGTCCGCGGCCGCGGCTTCCCCTCCTTGTCCAAGGAGGGGAACTTTACGTCGAGTTTCGCGCAGAAACTAGGCTAGCCAGGCTAGATCAATTCGGAGAGTGGGAGCTCCCACATTCAGTCTTCTTCCCGAAACACGCAGTCCGGTTCAGGGCAGATGCGGAATCAGCGACGGCTCATCTTCTGCGGTTCGATCGTCAGCGTGAGAGCCATAGCGGCCCAACTGGTTCCCGCAGCCGAGATCCACTGATCGTGGCCGTAGGGGAAGCCGCTTTCAAAGTAAGGCTGGACGGGGATAGACCGAGTCTTGACGTGCCAGGTACCGTCGGCGGCTTGTGTCTCTCGCAAATACTGCACACCTTTTTGGTACACCGGATCGGTAGTGGGCATTTTCCCAGCGAGGTGCAAGGCATACAGCGCCTCACCGGTGGCGTAGGCATCGCTACTCATTGTCGGGAGTTGCGACCACCCGCCGTCGGGTCGCTGTGTCTGTGTTAGACCTCGCGCGGCTCGCTCGATTGCCGTTGGACTGCCTTTGGCCCACGAAAGCCCCAGCAAATGGAACGCTCGCTCTTGAGTCGTCACAGGCTTAGCCGATTCCAACCAGCCAGCAGCGCGCGCCAATCGTTTTTCTGTGTCGGCTTGCTGCGCAGCCGGTCCATAGGTTCGCAGGGTGTTGATCGCCAGAGCTGCCGTGATGAAGCGGTCAAAGGCTAGCGGTGGACGATTGCCCGTATTTTCCCAATCGCCGGCAGGCGTCTGCATCACTTTGATGAAGTGCACCACAGCGTCGGTGTACTCATCCGCAGGCTGCCCGACTGCCGCATTACGGAACATCTCATAACCGAGGCTCGTCACGCCGAACGTATCCAGGTCCATGACTCGTTCAGGAGAGACCTCACGCATCTCCAGGGAAACCTCAGCGACGGATCTGGGTACGGTCAGACCGCGTTCGCGGGCGAGCACCATGGCTGCCGAAGGCAGGTACTGGTTGTGGCAGGAGTTGCAGCCGCTGCGCTTCAAAAACGTCGGGCTTTGTTTTTCGACCTGAGAGAGCGCCATCCGCACAGCTTCGGCGACCGGCCGGCTCCCTTTGGGATGACTCTCGACGGAGGCCACTCCGCCGCTCTTCCGTTGAAGTTCTGGAACTCCCAGCAGACGTGCCACTTCATTGTCGCCACGTTTGCTCGCCAGACTCAGAGCAGTTTCCCCCTCCCCGGTAATGTTCGTGTCTGCTCCCTTTGCCAACAGGGTACGAACGATTCCCGCCGGCATGGCCTCCGAATAGGCGGCATACATCAGCGGCGAGTAGCCACGTTCGTCTCGAACATTGACCTCAGCGCCGCGCTCCAGCAGCAGGTTCGCAATCTCCTCCGAGCCTTGCATCGCGGCTACGCCCAGGACCGTTTCGCGCCGCTTTGTCGCGGTGTTGACGTCAGCCCCGGCATCGAGCAACGCGCGAACGATTGCGAGATTGCGACTACGAGCTGCGTCAAACAACGCTGTGGACCCATTGCCCATGGCGGCTTTCGGATTGGCCTTGCGCTCCAGTAGCAATCGCACCATCGCAAGTTCTCCGTTTGCTGCCGCGGCCATCAAAGGTGTACGCCCGTTCAGTGTGGCCAGGTTTGGATCTGCACTTTTGTCGAGGAGCAAATGCAAGACAGAATCGTGATCGCTCTGCGAAGCAGCCAGGTAGAGAGGAGTTCGTCCGCTGTCGGTCTGGCTGTTGACGGCTGCACCCTTCTCTAACAACAGACGGGTTCTCGCTTCATCGCTCACAGACCAGTGCAGGGGAGTTGCACCACGACCGTTACGCGCGTTGACTTCCGCCCCATGGCTCAGCAGCAGATCCAGGATCTCCTTCGTGCCGAATGCAGCCGCATGGTGCAATACGCTCGATCCACCTGCGTCCTGACCCTTTGCTAGGGCCGGGGTTGCTGCTAGCAGCTTTCGCAAGCGCTTCAGGTCCTGGTTTCTTGCCGCAGTGATTGCCGTCTTGAGCTTGGGATCGACAGGTTTCGGCGGCTGGGCTTCCTTGATGTCGACTTCATACTCTCCACCTTGATCGATCCACGCCCGCAGGATGCTGATGTCCTCCGCGGGGAGTGCGCCGGTAGGAGGCATCTGCATACCTCCGTCGCCGCTCACCAGACGGCGGATGAGTTTGCTCTCTGCGCTCTTGCCGGGAATGATGACGGGACCATAGTCCCCGCCCCGCAAGGCCAACTGCCGGTCGTCCAGCCGGAGGCCCGACTGCTGCTGCTTTGGTCCGTGGCAGGAGTAACACTTCTGCGCCAGGATGGGCCGAACATGCTGCTTGAAGTCCACTTGAATTTGAGCCGGAGGTGGAAGCGTCGAATCGGCGGCAAGCAACGAAAACGGCAGCAGAAGACAAATCCAATAGGATTGGAGCGGCGCTTTCATAGGTTTCTCCTCAATGATGGAGAGTCATTTGCGATCAAGAGTGGGAGAGTATACCAGAAACGTTCGCTGGCGGGCGGATTCTCAGCGGAAGGAGCTGTGAAAGGGGACCGAGGTAGGGCGAGGCTCCTGCCGAGTCTTTCTGGATCAGAAGCTTGCGGCTTTCTGGCTCGGCGGGAGCCTCGCCCTCCAGGGACGTCATTTCCGATTGCCTTGCACTATAAACCGCTTGGCTGTCTTGCTGAGTTGTCCCTTACTTTCCTGTTCGAGCAATCGGCGCTTCCGGTCAATCCCCCAGCGATACCCGCCCAGACTCTGGTCTTGGCGCACAACCCGGTGACACGGAATCACCACAGCAACCGGATTCGTGGCGCACGCTCGGGCAACTGCGCGGGTTGCCGATGGCTTACCAATGGACCCCGCTACTTCGCTATACGAGCGTGTGCTGCCGTAAGGGATCTCTTGAAGTTCACGCCAAACACGCATTTGAAACGCCGTGGCTCGAATGTCCAAGGGCAGGTTCAAGTGAACCTGTTGGCCTTCCAGGTGCTGCAGCAAGTCTTCGGCCCAGGAGCGCAACGTAGCGTCATCACGAAGGATCTCGGCGGCCGAGAACTCTCGCCGCAGGCTCTCCTCCAGGTCTTCGTCTGAATCTCCCAGACGTATGGCACAGATTCCGCGCTCCGTGCCTGCGATCAGAAGTCGGCCCAGCGGGCACGCGAGAGTCGAGTATCGAATCACGATCCCTCGGCCACCCTGGCGATAGGTTGCCGGGGTCATTCCCAGATGCTGGGACGCCTTCTCATACAGGCGGCTGCTTGAACCGTAACCCGCGTCATACAACGCCGCGCTAACCCCGTCTCCTGTTTTCACGTTCTGCTTGAAGCGCGCCAGGCGACGGCTAACCGTATACTGTTGCGGCGTAACCCCCATGACTTGCTTGAACGTACGCTGCAAGTGATAAGGGCTGATTCCGAGAGCTGAGCCGAGGGCACGAAGTGAGATCGCTCCTTCGGCGTCGGCGTCCAGTAGCTCACGCGCACGCTCGACCATCTGGATCTGTGGATCAGGGGCAGAGTTAGTATCCGGCCGGCACCGGAGACAGGCTCGGAAACCGGCCCGCTGCGCCGCCTCGCCGGACTCGAAGAAAATGACCTGCGATCGTTTTGGACGGCGAGAGGGGCACGATGGTTTGCAATAAATGCGAGTCGACCGCACCGCATAGACAAACCTCCCGCTTGAGGTCTCCCGGTCTCGATGCAGCACAGCCTGCCAAAGCTCCTCTTCGTCGAGTTTCAAGGGCAAGGGTTGAGTAGAGTTGGACTGATTCGTCATAAGGATCCTCCGGAATCCGATCCTATGGAAACGTTCGACCCAAATCTATCCGGATCTTGCGCTCAAAGTGGACTGGACTTCGCGGAGAATCCTCTACTGTTGTGAATTGGGAACAGCAGGAGCAGAAGAAGCGGCAAGCGGCTTCAGACCTGCGTGCCCTCCGGTTCGCCGAAGTAGTCTGGATACAACGTACGAGCACACCTGGGACAAACCGAATGCGAAAAGTCGACCTCTGAATGATCGCGGATGTAAGCTTCAACCTGATGCCAGTAGCCTTCCTCATCGCGAATATTCTTGCAGCCGGCGCAGATCGGCAACAAACCGCTCAGGACTCTCACCCGTGCCAGCGCTTCTTGAAGATCTCCGAGCAGTTTCTTACGCTCCTGCTCCATCTGGTGTTTGTACAGCGCCATTTCAATCGTGATTTGAAGCAATCTTTCGTCGAGTGGCTTCAAGAGATAGCCGAAGGCATCCGTAAGTTTGGCCCTCTTGACCACCGCAGAGTCGGAACTAGCGGTTAGGTATACGACAGGCAGTTGGAGTTGGGTCCGAACCTGCTGCGCAGCTTGCGTTCCATCCATCTCGCCTTTAAGGTTGACATCCATCAAGATCAACTCAGGTTTAAGCGTGGTAGCAAGTCGGACAGCGTCTTCTCCAGAGGCCGCCGTACCTACGACGTTACAGCCCAGTCGGCTCAACCGTCTCTCCAGATCAGCGGCGATAATCGCTTCGTCTTCAACAATCAGGATGCGTGGCTGCGTCATAATGTTCACCTTGTTGATTTCGATGCGATCCTTTCTGATCTTGCCTTCCCATTCGAGACGACTTCGAAGACGGTTCCGTGGCCATTGGATTCAACTGAGAGCGCAGCTCCCAGTTGGGCGCTGAGGATGTTGACCAGATGCAAACCCAGGGTGTCGGTGTTGTTCACGTCGAGGCCGGCGGGCAACCCCACACCCTCGTCGCGAACGCTGAGGGTGTATTGGTTTTCCGGGCCCTTGCGCAAGGTCAGTTCCACGACGCCGCTGCGGCCATCCGGATAGGCGTACTTGAGGCTGTTGGAGACCAGTTCGTTGACAATCAGCCCCAGCGGCAATGCGGTATCAATGTCCAGAAACATTGGATCAAGGCGGGTTGTGAGCCGAACAGCAGCAGGATTAGCCACGTAGGTCGTAAATAGCAGCGAGCTGAGGCTGGAAAGGTATTCCGCAAAGTCCACACGGGAGAGCGATTCGCTTTGATAGAGCTTTTCGTGGATCATGGCCATTGACCGGATGCGGCTTTCGCTTTCCCGGAACAAAGCCAGGGCTTCCGCATCGCGAATATACCCGGACTGCAGATTCAGCAGACTGCAAATCACTTGTAGGTTGTTTTTCACACGGTGGTGGATTTCCTTGAGCAGTACCTCCTTCTCGTGAAGAGAGGCTTTGATCAGTTCCTCCGCCTGCTTGCGCTGGGTGATATCAGTAATGAAACCGCAAAACGTCACTACGTTGCCCGCTCTTAACGGGCTGATGGACAACTCGACAGGAAACTCGCTGCCGTCGCGGCGCAAGGCACTCAGCTCAATGAGCTGATTTATGACCGGACCTTCCCCGGTGGCCACATAGCGTTCCAGACCGCGTTGGTGCGCCTCCCGATATCGGGGCGGTATGATGGTTTCACTCAGCTTCCGTCCGAGCGCCTCAACGCGCGTCAGCTCGAACATTCGTTCGGCCTGAGCATTCCACTCGGTGATCTTGCCTTCAGCATCGATCACGACCACCGCGCTGAGTGCTGAATTCAGAACGGCGCGTGCACGTTCCTCGCTTTCTCTCAAGGCTCGATTTGATTCTTCCAGGGCGGCTTTGCGGCAGAGGTGCACGAACACGGCGACCTTGGAACGGAGAATGGCCGAATTGACTGGCTTGGTCAGGTAGTCGACAGCGCCGGCCGTGTATCCTTGGAGCACATGCTCGTCTTCAGCGTAATGAGCCGTAAGGAAGATGATCGGAATGTGTTCGGTTTTCTTACGCTTCTTGATGATCTGAGCCAGCTCCCATCCGTTCATGCCGGGCATTTCGATGTCCAGTACGAGCAGTGCGAAGTCCTGGTTCAGGAGAGCCATCAATGCCTCCTGCCCCGACTGCACTTTCGTCAAGCGATAGTCGGGGGAATCGAGGATGCTTTCGAGCACCATCAAGTTCCTCGGCTCGTCATCAACCACCAGAATGTTGATGGGCGTTTCTTCAGTCTTAGGAATCATGGTCTTCAACGTTTGGCCTTCGGCAATCAATCCTGAAAACACCACAGAGACACGGAGACACAGAGAACTCAGGGAGAAGCTCTAGTGTCCCGGCATTTTCTTTCTTACCCAAGAGGTGAAGGAAAATGGAACCATCCGAGGTTCAAACCGTAAGCTCCCCGTTTCTCTGAATTCATTACTGTTCGCGGTCCTCCGCGAAAACATCTCCGCGTCTCTGTGTCTCTGTGGTTGCATTTAGTACCGTTCCTAGGCTGACCGCTGAGAGCTTTCCTATCGATACAACCACACCCGCAATAGCGACAGCAGTTGCTCTGTGTTCACAGGTTTGGCGATGTAATCCGACGCACCCGCCTCCAGGCACTTCTCGCGATCGCCTTTCATAGCCTTGGCGGTGAGGGCCAAGATCGGCAGCGCTCGAAACTTCTGGTCTTTGCGGATTTCACGCATCGTTTGATATCCATCCATCTCCGGCATCATGATGTCCATCAAGACCGCACTCAAATCCGGCGTACCCTGGATCGCCTCAATGGCCTGGCGACCATTGGTGGCGCTCAGCACCTCCATGTCATTGTTCTCGAGTACTGTTGTAAGGGCGAAGATATTCCGGGCGTCGTCGTCCACGACGAGCACCTTGCGGCTGCGCAGCATCTCGTTGGAGCGGTGGAGCCGCTCAAGCATCTGTTGCTTGGCTGGAGGCAAGTCGGTCACCACTCGGTGCAGGAACAAGGCCGTCTCATCCAACAGCCGTTCAGGCGATTGGACGTCTTTCAGCACGACGCTCTTGGCCACCTGCTTAAGCTGCGATTCCTCCTCGGACGTCAGCTCCTTACCAGTGAATACGACGACCGGCAGTTCGGACAGGCTGGGTTGAGCTTGAATCTGGTCAAGCAGCTCAAAACCCGTCATGTCGGGCAGACGCAAGTCGAGCACGGCGCAGTCGAACGTACGATCGAGCAGGGCCTGCAATGCTTCGGCACCCGTGCCCACCCCAGTGATCTCAATATCCGAATGGCCCAACAGCTCAACCACGGACTGGCGCTCGGTTTCGTTGTCTTCGACTACAAGCAGCCGTTTTGTCCGAGAGACGGTAAAGCCTTTGAGACGATCCAGCGAGGCTTCGAGCCGTTCGGTGGTTGTTGGTTTTACGAGGTAAGCGAAGGCGCCATGCTCCAATCCATGTTGGCGCTCTTCTTCCAGCGTGATGATTTGCACTGGAATGTGTCGCGTCGCGGGATCGAGCTTCAAGTTGTTGAGCACCGTCCAGCCCAGCATATCCGGCAGGAAAATATCCAAGGAGATGGCCGTGGGTCGGAATTGACGCGCTAACGCAAGAGCGACATTTCCGCGCTGGGCTACCAGGCCTTTGAAGCCCTTGTCGCGGGCCAAACCGAGTAGCACGCGAGCGTAGTGCGGGTCGTCCTCCACGATGAGCAGGGTTGTGTCGCCCGGCTGAATGTTCTCACGATCGTCGGAAATGATTTCTTGTCGAGTCACCGGGAGCACGGGCAGTGCGGCTAATGAAGGAGTCGCCACCGCGCCACTGGTGGCAGCAGTGATTCTGGCAGCGGCTGGGCCCGTATAAGCCAGCGGCAGATAGAGTGTGAAGGTACTGCCCTTGCCCAAGACGCTGCCCAGGCGGATTTCGCCGCCCAGCAGTGTGGCCAGCTCGCGGCTGATGGCCAGACCAAGCCCCGTACCGCCGTATTTGCGGCTGGTACCGGCATCGGCCTGTTGGAAGGCCTCGAAGATAATTCTCTGTTTCTCCGGAGCAATGCCGATGCCGGTGTCGCTGACAGTGAAGGCGACGACTCCGGGTGCGCGCTTAAGGACCGGGTGATCAACACTCCAGCCATCTGGAGTGAGTCTCACCCGCATGGCAACGTGGCCCTGAGAGGTGAACTTGAAAGCGTTGGAAAGCAGGTTCTTCAGAATCTGATGCAGCCGTTTGGGGTCCGTCGTGAACGCGGTCGGCAGGCCTGGCTCGAACTCAAGGTGGAAGGGCAGACTCTTGGACTCAGCCACATGCCGGAAATTCCGTTCTACCGTGTCACGCAGGGCGGCAAAGGCGGTCTCTTCAGCTTCCACGGTCACGGTACCAGACTCGATCTTGGACAAGTCGAGAATGTCATTGATCAGGTTCAGCAGTTCCGAACCGGCGGAGTGAATGTTCTTGGACCACTCCACTTGTTTGTCGGTCAGATTGCTGCTGGCGTTGACCGCGAGTTGCTGGCCAAGGATGAGAATGCTGTTGAGTGGGGTGCGCAATTCGTGCGACATGTTCGCGAGGAACTCTGATTTGTACTTCGAGGTCAGTGCCAGCTCGGCCGCTTTTTCCTCCAGCGCACGGCGGGCCTGTTCCACTTCATTGTTCTTGCGTTCGACTTCGACGTTCTGTTCAGCGAGCTGCTTGGCCTTTTGTGCCAGCTCTTCGTTGGTTTGCTGCAGTTCGGTTTGGCGCGTTTGAAGTTCAGAAGTCAGCTGCTGGGATTGCGTGAGCAAGCCTTCCGTGCGCATCGTCGCCTCGATCGTGTTGAGCACTACGCCGATGCCTTGGGGCAACTGTTCAAGGAAAGCCAGGTGAGTAGCGGTGAATGTCTGCAGAGAAGCAAGTTCAATCACGGCTTTAGTCTGTCCTTCGAATAGCACAGGGAGCACGACGATGTTGCGCGGTGAAGCCTGACCGAGGCTCGAATGAACCCGAACGTAGTCGCCTGGAGGGTCATTCAGGAGAATGCGCTGCTTTTCGGCGGCACACTGGCCCACCAGGCCTTCGCCGACGGCGAAGCGCTCTGTCTCCTTCTCGCGCGGCGTGTGTGCATAGCTGGCCAACAGCTTCAGATGCATTTCGCCGTTGGAGTTCTCCATCTGATAAATGGTTCCGTGCTGCGCGTTGACCAATGGAGCCAACTCGGACAGGAGCATCTGGCCGACGGTGAACAGGTCGCGCTGGCCCTGCAACATGCCAGTAAACTTGGCCACGTTGGTCTTGAGCCAGTCTTGTTCCTGGTTGCGCTCGGTTGTAACGCGCAAATTGTCGATCATCGTATTGATGTTGTCTTTGAGTTCCGCCACCTCACCGCGGGTTTCGACCTGAATGGAACGAGTTAAATCGCCTTTCGTTACAGCAGTGGCCACCTCGGCAATGGCGCGGACCTGTGTGGTCAAGTTAGCAGCCAGCAGGTTGACGTTACCGGTCAAATCCTTCCACGTCCCCGAAGCCCCCGGCACGTTGGCCTGACCACCGAGCCGCCCTTCCACGCCGACTTCGCGAGCCACGTTGGTAACCTGCTCCGCGAAGGTAGCCAGGGTGTCGGTCATGTTGTTAATCGTTTCAGCGAGAGCTGCCACTTCCCCCTTTGCTTCCACAGTTAGTTTTTGCCGCAGGTTGCCGTCAGCCACGGCGGTGACGACCTTGACGATGTTACGTACCTGGTTGGTAAGGTTGGCCGCCATGACGTTGACGTTGTCGGTCAATTCCTTCCAGATGCCTGCCACTCCAGGGACCTGGGCCTGACCACCGAGTTTGCCTTCGGTGCCGACCTCGCGAGCAACACGCGTGACCTCGGCGGCGAACCCATTCAATTGGTCCACCATCGTATTGATGGTGTTCTTCAGTTCGAGAATCTCACCTTTGACGTCCACCATGATCTTGCGGGAAAGATCGCCACGCGCCACGGCCGTCGTCACTTCGGCGATGTTACGGACTTGCGCGGTCAGGTTAGCGCCCATCGCATTGACCGAATCGGTTAAATCCTTCCAGGTACCGGCCACGCCGGGCACCACGGCCTGCACACCCAGGCGGCCTTCCGTACCTACTTCGCGGGCGACGCGCGTCACTTCCGAGGCAAACGAGCGGAGCTGTTCCACCATGGTGTTGATGGTTTCTTTGAGCTGAAGAATTTCTCCGCGCACGTCCACCGTGATTTTTCGGGAGAGATCGCCGCTGGCGACGGCGATGGTGACTTCAGCGATGTTGCGGACCTGGTTGGTCAGGTTGCTGGCCATGGAGTTGACGTTATCGGTCAAGTCCTTCCAGGTGCCAGCGACGCCGGGCACCACCGCCTGACCGCCCAGCTTGCCGTCCGTGCCCACCTCGCGGGCCACGCGGCTGACTTCCGAAGCAAACGAGTTCAGCTGGTCCACCATGGTGTTGATGGTATTTTTCAGCTCGAGAATCTCACCTTTGACGTCCACGGTGATTTTGCGCGAGAGATTGCCGCGCGCCACGGCGGTGGCCGACCTCGGCGATGTTACGCACCTGCGAAGTGAGGTTGCTGGCCATGGAGTTGACCTTGTCGGTCAAATCCTTCCAGGTACCCGCCACCCCTCGGACTTCGGCCTGGCCGCCCAATTTGCCTTCGGTACCCACCTCGCGGGCCACGCGCGTGACTTCTGCCGCAAACCCGTTCAACTGGTCCACCATCACGTTGATGGCTTCCTTCAGCTCCAGGATCTCGCCGCGCACGTCCACGGTGATCTTTTTCGAGAGGTCGCCGTTCGCGACGGCGATGGTCACTTCGGCGATGTTACGGACCTGGGCCGTAAGGTTGTTGGCCATGGAATTCACGTTATCGGTCAAGTCCTTCCACGTGCCGGCCACACCTTGGACTTCTGCCTGTCCACCCAGCTTGCCTTCGGTCCCGACTTCGCGAGCCACACGGCTCACTTCAGAGGCGAATCCGTTCAACTGGTCCACCATCGTGTTGATCGTTTCTTTGAGCTGAAGAATTTCACCGCGCACGTCCACAGTGATCTTTCGCGAAAGATCTCCTGTGGCGATGGCCGTGGCGACGTCCGCGATGTTGCGCACCTGGTTGGTGAGGTTGCTGGCCATGGAGTTGACGTTGTCAGTCAGATCCTTCCAGGTCCCGGCCACGCCGGGCACCAGGGCTTGGCCGCCTAATTTTCCTTCCGTGCCCACTTCGCGGGCCACGCGCGTCACTTCGGCTGCGAAGCCATTCAATTGGTCCACCATCGTATTGATGGTGTTCTTCAGTTCGAGAATCTCGCCCTTGACGTCCACCATGATCTTGCGGGAAAGATCGCCGCGAGCCACAGCCGTTGTCACTTCGGCGATGTTGCGGACTTGGTTGGTGAGGTTGCTGGCCATGGAGTTGACGTTGTCGGTCAAATCCTTCCATGTACCTGCCACGCCGGGCACCAGGGCCTGGCCGCCTAATTTTCCTTCGGTGCCCACTTCGCGGGCCACGCGCGTCACCTCCGAAGCAAACGAGCGGAGCTGTTCGACCATCGTGTTGATGGTTTCTTTGAGCTGAAGAATCTCGCCACGCACGTCGACCGTGATCTTTCGGGAGAGATCGCCGTTGGCCACGGCAATGGTGACTTCGGCGATGTTACGGACCTGGTTGGTCAGGTTACTCGCCATGGAGTTGACGTTGTCCGTCAAGTCCTTCCAAGTCCCGGCCACGCCAGGCACGGCGGCCTGGCCGCCCAGCTTGCCTTCGGTGCCGACTTCGCGGGCAACACGACTGACTTCGGAAGCAAACGCATTCAACTGGTCCACCATCGTGTTGATGGTGTTTTTCAGTTCGAGAATTTCGCCTTTGACGTCCACGGTGATCTTGCGCGATAGATCGCCGCGCGCCACAGCCGTCGTCACTCCAGCGATATTGCGCACTTGGGCCGTGAGGTTGGTCGCCATTGCGTTGACCGAGTCGGTCAAGTCCTTCCAAGTGCCCGCCACGCCGGGCACCACGGCTTGGCCGCCCAATTTGCCTTCGGTGCCGACCTCGCGGGCCACGCGCGTCACTTCCGCGGCGAAGGAACGAAGCTGGTCCACCATCACGTTGATGGCCTCTTTCAGCTGCAGAATTTCGCCGCGCACGTCCACGGTGATCTTCTTCGAGAGGTCGCCGTTGGCCACAGCGATGGTCACATCGGCGATGTTACGAACCTGGGCGGTCAGGTTGCCGGCCATCTGGTTCACGCTCTCGGTCAAGTCCTTCCACACGCCGCTGACGCCTTTGACCTGGGCTTGGCCACCCAACTTGCCTTCGGTGCCCACTTCCCGGGCGACGCGCGTCACCTCCGAGGTAAACACGCCCAGCTGCTCAATCATCTTGTTCACGATTTTGGCGTTGCGCAGGAACTCACCCTCCAGCGGGCGACCGTCCACCTCCAGTGCCATGGGCTGGCCCAGATCACCACGGGCCACGGCGCCAATCGTGCGGGTGACTTCCGCGGTAGGCCAAACCAAGTCATGGATCAGCATGTTGATGGACTCCACCTTGGTGGCCCAGTTGCCAGTGGCTCCGGCAACGAACATTCGTTGCTTGAGCTTGCCTTCCTTGCCGACGGCGCGGGTCACTCGAGCAGTCTCTGCATCCAGCCGTTGGGCCATGTAGATGGTTTCGTTGAACACGTCGGCGATTTTGCCGTAAACGCCGGTCCAATTCGAAGGCACGCGCGCCGTGAAATCGCCGTGCCTGAAGGCCAGCATGGCGTCCAGTAGCAGGCTGGCGTCGTCGGAATCGTCTCTATGGTGGACGGCGTTACGGTTTCCGTTCTTCGGAAGAACACTCTTGCCATTCTTCGAGAGGGGACTCTTGCCCTTCTTCGTGAGAGTCTGGGTGGTATTCATTGGATTCACGCGGGAAGTAGACTGCTTTTTAGGAAATAGGAACTACGCAATCGCAAGGTAATCTCGTGGGCCCCCACAACCTAAGCCATAGGGGAAATTCAAACTCAAGTATCGGCAAAGCCCGATCGGCTCGATACTGGGGGAAATTCTATATTTTGAGCAGAGAAAGCCGGATGTAGTATCAGGAAAACTCTGATGTTGACCTTCAACTCTCAGCCGTGCTGACCGCCACGCGACGCAGCTGTTCATCAAGCCGTCACATGAAAGGAATGCGGAGAGTCCGATGAAAACGCAGCTGGCCGATGGGAGCGCAAAATCAGCGTTCGTTCTGCATCACCCATTGGATGGCATGCTGCACGAGTTCGCGCTGACTGTGGAGACACAGCTTCTTCTTGATGTGAGCGCAATGGGTCTCGATCGTCTTCACGCTCAGGCCCAGTTCCGCAGCAATCTCCTTGGTTGTTGCTCCGCCACCGATCTTGCGAAACACCTCGAACTCACGGTCGCTGAGGCGTTCGACGGGAGACCGCTCAGAAACGTCTGACCCGCCTACCAAGCTCTGGACGATTTTCGAGCTCACGCGATGACTCACATGAATCTCGCCCGACAGCACCCGACGCAGGCCGCTTAGTACCTGGTTCGTGGCTTCCTGCTTCATGATGTAGCCCCGTGCGCCTGCCTTCAGGGCGCGTTCCGCATAGAGAGCTTCGTCGTGCATTGAAAGCACCAGGAGGGGAAGCTGGGCGTTTCGAGAATGGAGATTCCTGATTAATTCAATCCCATCCGATCCCTTCAGAGAAAGATCGACGATCACGACATCCGGTTTTAGATCTGTAGTTTTCTGTAGCGCTTCTGGGACATCCTCGGCTTCACCACATACCGTCAGATCGGGTTGCTGATTGACGAGTTGTGCGAGTCCCTGTCGCATTAGGGGATGATCATCCACGATCAAAACCCGTCGTTTCGGGGCGCTGAGGTTATTGGCGTCGCGTGCTGCGGTAGCTTGAGCTTTCATGTCTGTGTGGACGTTCCTGTAGTGGCGTTCCCCGAATTGATCGGAATGGAGCAGGACACACTCGTCCCATCCTTCGGGGATGATTGGATGCTAAGGGCAGCGCCGATTGCTTCCGCACGATGACGCATGATCTGCAGTCCCATGCCCTCCGCTACACTAAGGTCTCGTGAAAATCCCGCCCCGTTGTCGTGAATTGTAAGCTTGAGGTGTCCATCCTCCGATACTAGCCGAATCGTCATTTGCGTGGCGTGCGCGTGCTTCACGGCGTTGTGCGCTGCCTCCTGAGCGATACGATAAAGCTGAGTCGCCAGCCCACCGTCAATCATTCCTACTGGTTCAGGACATTCAAAGCGGCAAGACAGGCCGAAGATGCTGGTAATATGGTCGGCCCATCGCCGTAGTGCGGTCATTAGCCCGGCTGGCTCTGCATCTACCGGATGGAGCCCCCGAGCCAGTTCTTTGGTTTCTGAGATCACCTCGTTCAGCAGGTCGGTCTGCCTCCGTGCGTCGGCAGCCTCCGACAATCCTTGCTGTTCCAACTTATCCTCCAGCGCCTTGCTCAAGAATGCAATTCCCGTCAGCCGCTGCCCGAGGCCATCGTGCAAGTCCTGACCAATCCGAATCTGTTCCTGCTCGCTAACTCCCAAGAGACATCTTTCCAGTCTCTGGCGTTGCCTGATCTCTTCTCGCAGCGAGGAGTTGGCCTGAGCCAGCTGTTCTGTGCGCCGCTGAACTCGCATTTCCATTTCGTCATACGCACTGCGCAGTGCTGCTTCTGTCCGCCTGCGTTCACTGGTGTCGCGAAAGACCAAGACCAACCCCATGAGTGTTCCGTGACTATTTACCAAAGGAGCCAACGTTTCCTCAACGGTAGTCCGTACCCCATTTTTCCCCACCAGCCTCAAGTCAACCAGCCTGCGGGTGGGACTCTCGTGATGGAGGCAATGAACCTCTTGATGATCGACACGTTCGCCGGTTGCTTCATCAATGGTGTGAAAGACTTCCGCAAGACTCTTTCCCAAGGCATCGGCCTCGTTCCAACCCGTAAGTGATTCAGCCACGGGATTCATGAAGGTGACTGACCCGCGACTATCGGTGGTTATCACTCCATCCCCGATAGCGCGCAGCGTCGTAGCAAACCACTGGGCGCTTTCCTTCAACCTTGTGTCTGCCTGGTGTTTGTAAAGCGCCACCTCAATCGTGGTGCGGAGCTCGGCCAGGTCAAACGGCTTGATCAGGTAGCCATACGCACCCGTGGTTTTGGCGCGAGCGAGAGTTGCTTCGTCGGAGTGGGCAGAGAGATAGATTACAGGGGTAGCCAATTCAGTCTGGATTCGGCGGGCAGCTTCAATCCCATCCACCTTGCCGGCCAGCTTTATGTCCATCAACACCAGGCTGGGACTCATTCTCGACACCAGCGCAAGTGCTTCCTCACCCGTCGACACAACCGCCGGGACTTTGTATTTCAACCGGCGTAGTTGAGCGGCCAGGTCAGCCGCCACGATCGCTTCGTCTTCGACAACGAGGACTTCAACGCTCTGCATGCGGCCCCTTGGTAGCTAGTCAATGAAGGTGAACAGCACTTTATCGCGTCAATATGATCCGTGCAACTGTGGGACGAGACACCCGCTGCGGCTGGATGAGCTTCAGGAGTTATTCGAATCATTCTTTCCGGATGACGGCAGCGAAGAAACCATCAGTCTGTGCTTCCGGCGGGAACAGATTCAAGACTTTGCTAGGGGAGAACCACCGTTGCATCGAAGGCGTTTCGGGAACTGCCAACGAAGCATCGGGATGTGAGTTCAGAAACGACTGTATCACCAACTCATTCTCCTCGGGCTCCAACGAGCAGGTGGAATACACAACGACTCCACCTGGCCCAAGGTGTTGAAAGGCATTATTCAGCAGCGACAGTTGAAGCGCTGAAAACTCTTCGAGTTGTTCCGGTCTAAGTCGCCAGCGGATTTCCGGGTGCCGCTGCAATGTTCCCGTGCCAGAGCAAGGTGCGTCCACAAGGATCTTGTCAAACTGCTTGTCGAATGGAAGAGGACGAGTTGCGTCGCAGGCAATCCAATACAGGCTCTTCCAATTCCGCGAGTGCAGACGGCGGGCCACCTGTAGTCGGTGCCAGTGGAGGTCTGTGGCGAATACGGGAGAAGGGCTCTCTTTCATGCGGGCCATCTGCGAACTCTTGCCTCCCACACCTGCGCACAAGTCGAGGCACAAGTCGGCGGGCTTCAGGTCCAACAATCGTGGAATCCATTGGGAACCAGCGTCTTGAACCGCGATGCGATGGTCGCGATAGAGGGCAGTTTCATAGAGGTTGCCTTCAATACCTTCAAGAACATCGTCGGACAATGCGTGCGTTTTGAAACGCACGCCCTGGCTGGCGAGGATCGCAGATAGCTCATCAGCCGCAAGGTCCGGGGCATTGATTCGAAAATAGACGGCAGGCGCCCGGTTGTTGTGTTCAAGCAGTCGGACCAAGTTTTCCTGGCCAAAGCGGGACAGCCAACGCTCAACCAGCCATTCTGGATGGGAGTAACGGACGCTCAGAGCCGCGGCCGTCGGTTCGCTGAATGTTTCCCGAATTCTCTCCAGATCGCTGCCAGCAATTTTTCTCAGAACAGCGTTGACGAAGCCGGCCGCAGACTTGAGACGGGCTCCCTTGACGAGCTCAACGGATTCGTGGACGGCTGCGCGCCCTGGCACTCGCTGAAGGAACAGGAGCTGGTATGCGCCAAGCCGAAGAGCCGCCAGTACCTCTGTGTCCAGCTTGGCTAGGGTTTTGGCGGAGTGGGAAGCCAGCAGGTGATCCAAGAGAAGCTGCTGCCGCAATGTCCCAAGCACGAGTTCGGTCGCTAGTCGCAGGTCGTTCTCTTGCAGTGAATCGGTCAGACTCGAGTGCAGCAGTTCGCTGGCATAGGAATCCTCGCGTTGGACTCGAAGGAGGATTCTGAATGCAGCCAGGCGGGCAGGGGAAACAGGCAAGCTTACCTTCCCAGGACCAATGTTTCGGTTCGGCCCAACCGAATACCGTGAAGAAAGTCTGGCGCCGTAGTGCGTTTGCGGTTTTCCATCTGCACCTCGGCGAGTTGCAGAAAGCCGGTCCCACAAGCAACCATTGCCGCTCCGGAGGTGTGATGCAGGAGAGTCCCTGGCGGCAGTTCAGCCGAAGCATCAGCTGGTTGGGCCTTCCAGATGCGGAGTGTTTGCCCCTGCAGATGAGTATAGGTTCCCGGCCAGGGGTTGAACGCTCGGATTCGATTGTGAATCGAGACGGCAGGCTGGCCCCAGTCGAGGAGGCCATCGGATTTTTTCAACATCGGTGCATAGCTCGCCAGCGCGGGATCTTGGGGAATGGCCTTCGCCGTCCCCTTTTCCAGGTCTTCGAGCGTCTTCAACATCATCTCGGCTCCAATCGCCGCCAGCCGGTCGTGAATCGAAACGCAACTATCTTCCGGATCGATGGGTATCTCCGTTTGTAGCAGCATGTCTCCCGTGTCCATACCTGCATCCAACTTCATGGTGGTGATTCCTGTGCGGGTCTCACCATTGGCAATAGCCCAATGAATGGGTGCAGCTCCCCGATACTTTGGCAGCAACGAGGCATGCACGTTGTAAGCACCCAAGCGAGGGAGATCCAACAACCACTGTGGCAGAATCTTTCCGTAGGCCACCACCACATAGGCATCCGCATTCAGCTCGGCAAAGACAGACTGCCACTGGGCTGCCTTTAGTTTTTCTGGTTGATGGACAATCACATCGTGTTCTACCGCCAACTGTTTGACGGGGGGCGCCGACAACTTCTCGCCGCGCCCTGAAGGCTTGTCGGGCTGGGTGAAAACAGCGGAAACCTTGTGATGACTGGATAGCAGGGCTTTCAAGGTGGGTACTGCAAACGCCGGGGTTCCCATGAAGAGCAGGCGCATCACCACTCTCCGGCACGAACCTTCTTTCGGATCTTGCGTTTGATGATGTCCCGCTTGATGGCGCCCAAATGGTCGATGAAGAGCACGCCATTCAGATGATCGACTTCATGTGAGAAAACACGGGATAACAGGCCCTCCCCTTCGACGATCTTTTCGCGGCCTTGCAGGTCTTTGCCGGAGACGATGATGCGGTACGGGCGACGCACCCTGCCGGTAAAGTTCGGAATGCTCAGACAGCCCTCCTCCTCGTATTGCTCGCCTTCCTTGTTGATGATCTCCGGATTCACCAGCGTGATCAACTGGCCCTGCTTCTCACCGGCCGTGACGTCTATGACGATCAAGCGCTTCAAGACGCCTACCTGCGGCGCCGCCAGCCCAACACCGGGAGCGGCATACATGGTCTTGACCATATTCTTAGCCAAAGTCTCGAGAGCTTTGTCGAAGACCGTTACCGGTTCGGAAACTCTTTGAAGGACAGGATCTCCGTATTTGATGATAGGAAGAATCATAGCCCGTTGCGCAGATGACCCAGGTTGTCGACGGAATCGCCGACCTCGGAGGGTAATCCGCAACCCACCGACACCTCAACAACCAGGAATATAACACCCGGCGTCGGCCTTCCCAAAAGGCTTTTGGGTTCGAGGATGGGTTTCTGGTTTGTCCACCCAACAGCTGAGGTACCCCGGTCCACAATGATCAACCGCGGAGACACGGAGACACAGAGAGAACCAGGGAGAGGAAGTTTGGCTTCTGGGGCAGTTGACGGTGGCCTGAAGGGCCAGAATTCTGCAGCCCAGGGCAGAGTGCGCTTTTCGCGCGGCGCCCTGGGCGCCAGAACCCCAAGTATTTCGCAGCCCTGAAAAGGGCGCGACAGGCTGGCAAAAAGAAGAATTGCGCCTTCAGGAGAAAGAGCCCCAACACCTCGTTACGCAGGGCGCCGCGAGACTGACTCCTGTGGGCTGCGACCACAACCATTCAGGGCCTCCGACAGAAGATCATGACCTGAAGGGGGAACGGAGGGCCAAGCAACATTCACTTCTTCGTTAATTCGTAGCCCTGTTTCTTGAGCACTGCTTTCATTTGAGAACTCACAACTCGGATGGGTCCACGGTAGCCGCACCGTTGAGCCAGTTTGACGATTTCCGTCAGACTCATCTCCTTGCCGTTTAGCAGATACCTTGCTGGCATAGATTCCGTTTCACCTGGACAGTATTCAAGACAGGGGTTCAAGGGTCATTGATGACCTGGGCCTGTCCGTCATCAACCTCAAGGGCCCAAGATTCGAGTGCGACGATCCTGCAACTCAAGAATGGCTATCAGAAGGAAAGGCTGAGGAGATGCTGCTTTGCTCTTGAACACCGGAAGGTAATGATTTTAGCTCTTCTCTTCGTCGATTTCCCGCATCGTACCCCACTCTGCAGGCAACGGCTGCGGACCTGGACGAATCCCAGCGATATCTGCGTCTTCCTCTTCGTTTTTCACACCTGAAGCCTTGCGTTCCTTGGATTCCAAGCGCCGAGCTTCTTTTTGTTGCTGTTTCTCCTGCCGCGCGCGTTCTTTCGCGCGCTTCTGTGCGGTCGGTCTAGAAGTTTTCGCCATCTCGGGTCCCTCGTTTCTGGATTCTCAGATTCTGAGTGGTTTGGTTCACCCGTGAGATCAGTCTCATGCTGAGAAAGTCGAAGCGACTGAGACACCACGTTCCGCTAGGTTACACGACGTTGGACCAGAATGATACTTCGCACTTAAGGACGGCGGATAATTCTTGGGCACCAGAGGCCAAGGCTGGGCTTGTGGCTACCTGGGCCAAAGAATTCCGGCGTTACGATTCACGGCTTGGCCAATAGCGCGGTCCAGTTCAGCACCAGGGTGAGCGGCGTGTTGGGATTAGCAACCCCCCGGCTGGTGACGAACCGCTTCCCATCCGGGGCCACGTCATAAAAACCAAATCCTTCCGGCAATTTGAAGAGAGCCTGCTCCTTACGAGCTGCAAAGCTATTGCCTTTTCCATCAACTTCCGCTGCCATCATCGCGCCCGGCCCGATATAAAAGATTTCCTTGCCGTCCCCTCGCCACCGGGCGATGGCGCCTAAGCTGGCCGAAATCTGATATTGCCCGCCCGTTAGGCTGGTTAGGGCCCCGGGCTCTGTATCTAAAACCTTGGTGGCATCGAACGGCACAACGTTAACCTGAAGCGTGCCGGATTCCAGGGAGGTATAGGAAACCCAGCGGCCGTCGGGAGAGAATTGCCCATCAAAGGCGTTTTGGACAAAGAGGCGGGGTTTGCGATCGCCGACGAGAGGCAGGACCCAGACATCTTGTGGGCCAGAGGAGCTTCCGCGCACGAAGAGAATGAACTTGCCATCTGGAGACCAGCTCGTGGGCCAGCCGTTCTCGGAGGTCTTCCACGCCAGCAGCAGCTCCTTACCACCCGCCCCGTTGGAATTCATCTGGTAAATGCCCTTGATCCCCGCCGAACAGAATCCGGCTTCCGTCTGGCGACCAGGTCGGATTGCCGTAGTCTCCAGGATCTTTGGTGAGGCGAATGTGGACACGACGCGCCAATTCGTCCACCCAGATATCCTTCTTCGGATCACCTCCGTCGAATGCGATCTTTGTTCCATCAGGCGAGAGTCTCAAGGTCACATAGCTCCCCCTTTCACCAGCACTCAGCTCTTTACCGGCGCGGTCAAACCAGGTGATTCGTTTCTCTAGTAAATCACCCGCCTGATAAATCAGCACGCCGTTTTCCGATACATCAAAGAAGCCGTTGCCATTAGAATCCGAAGCGATCCGTTCCGCAACTGGGTGAGCATCCCCCTTGAGTTGCCCCCGCTCTGGATCGAAAGCTTGCGCCATCAGTGTCTTGTCGAGAAGGTAGAGCAGATACCCCGAGCCATAGGTAGCAACGTGCCGCCTCCCTTGAGCAGGAGTCGATTTTCTTTTCCGTCCAAGGAGGCAAAATAGGTTCCGCTAGACGCAGTGTCAGGAGCGTGACGCGTGATAGAGGAAATGCTTTCCATCGGGCAGAAATTTCGGCCCATAGCAATACTTATATTTGGATTTGTCCAGTTCAAGGACGAGGACCGGGGCGCCGCCTGAGGCCGCGACCTGGTACAGGAGGCCTTTGGTGAAATCTGGCACAAACAGGAGGGTCCCCTCGCGGTTCCAGCTTCCTCCCCCACTAGCTTGGCGCATCAGCCACGACTCTGGCAGGACCACCCGATATCTCAAGGGTCTTCAGCTTCCCATCGGCAAAGAACCACAGAGCCTCCGGCCGTTCGCCGACCAGAACGGCCAAGTCCCTCCCTCCGTTCCCGCCAAGGGCCGGGCAGCGAGCGAGTCAAAGGAACGGACCCAAAGCAGTGTCTTTCCGTTCGCATCTTTGGCAGAGAATGCTACAGCGGTTCCATCTGGAGAGAGCACTAGGCAGGCCGCCTGCCCTCACGCCGAAATTGAATTGAGTTTTCTCCGGTGGCAGTATTTCAGAGATGATGGCACGCGCCGGGGTTGGAACCACCCGCAGGTAAGAAACCAAGCACTGACGATGGCTGCAACAAGTAAAGCGACTGACCAGCGCCCAGGCGAGTCTCTCACGCCTCCGCCTGGTAGCGATGGGCCTCAGCACCGGCAGCTTCTGCTCCTGGCCGCCGATCCGACCGGCCTCGGCAATCCACCTCAATTCGCTGGTCAGGTCGCGAGCCGTCTGCCAACGATCCTCGGGATCTTTCGCCAGGCACCTCTGAACGACCCGCTCCAACGCCGGTGGCGTCATCGGTTGAATCTTCGTGATGGGCGGCGGTTCAAAGGTCAGGATAGCCGCTGCCAGGCTGGCCTTGCTTTCCCCCTCGAAGGCTTTCTTCCCCGTGGCCATCTCGTACATGACCACCCCGAAGGCAAAGATGTCGGTCCTCGTGTCGGCGTCTTTTCCTTCGACTTGCTCCGGCGCCATGTATTCCAGCGTGCCGAGAAGCATGCCTTCTTCGGTCAGGCTCTCGCTTTCGGTGGACGTCGCGAGCCGCTCCTGCGCGCGCTCGTCAACGCGCGCGGAGCGCCCGCTCCACCCGTGTGCTTCGCCAAACCAAAATCCAAGCAGCTTCGCTCCCACCTTCGTCAGCATGATGTTCCCGGGCTTCAGATCCCGATGAATCACGCCCTGGCGGTGTGCCTGGTCCAAACCGGTAGCGATTTCGATCGCCGTGCGCAAGAGCTGTGCTGTCGGTAGGGCCCTCTCTTTAACCGCTTGCTCAGTGTTTCTCCTTCCAGATACTCCATCACCAGAAAATCAATTCCGTCTTCGCGACCGATGTCGTACAGCGCACAGATTTGCGGATGATTCAGATTGGCAATCGCTCGCGCCTCGCGCTCAAACCGCCGTCGCAGATCCGCTCGCTCGGACAGATGCCGCGGCAGAACCTTGATCGCCACGGTTCGATTCAGGCGCGTGTCTCTGGCTTTGTAGACCTCTCCCATTCCTCCGGCACCCAAGGCGACTTGAATCTGGTAGGGACCCAGTTTTCGCCCAATCAGTGAGGGTGGTTCACCCGCCAGTTTCTCAGCCGCCATTTCCATCGCCGGTCGATCCAGGAGCTGCTGCGCCTGTTTGTCATACGCCAGCAGCGATTCCACCTCGCGGCGCAGCTCTTCGTCACCTTGGCAGTTACTTTCGAGGAAGGCCGGTCGTGCTTCTTCCGCCACTGCCAACGCTGCGTCGTAGATTCGATTGATTTCCTCCCAACGGTCAGAATCATAAAAGCAGTGACGAGTGATGAGTGCTGAGTTCCTTGTTTCAACAAGCTCCATGCTCGCTTCCCATGCCTGGGTTGCCTTTCAGGCAATGAGTGATGTCCACCAACGCGCTTTCCATCTCGTGAAGCGGGCGTCTCAGCCTTACACCGAACAATATAGAAGCTCGCAGAGAAGATCTGCTGTTCTCGTCGACTACGTCACTCGTCACTCGCCACTGCTTCTAAAAATTCTCCAGCATCCAGGCATTTGCCTCATAAGTAACGACCGTAAAGGCGAGATACCGGCCGTCAGGAGAAGGAATGGGATAGTCAAAGGAGTGTCCTGGACTTGTGCCACGCTTCCAGAGTACCTGGCTATGGCCATCCAGGCCCGCACAGAAAGCCTGTGAAATGTGAGTCTGCAGGGTAAGTGGCCACTCACTAAGGTAGATTCCTCTTCCATCGAACGACCAGCCGTGAAAATCCGTACTCGCCACTCAGGTTTCTGAATGTGATCTTCTTGAACAGCCCCGCCCGTCAGCGACCGGACACGAATGTGGAGACCTTCTGGCCGCCTGCTTCATTTTCTCGATCAGTCGGCCCTGGGAGAGAGGATATGCCTTCTTACAAAGTCGACAGGATAATCTGCCTGCGGAAGCTTCTCCCTTCTTCCTTTCAAAGGGTCGAAGGTGGTTAAGACTTGCTTTCCTGCCACCGCCTCAGCCACAACACACAAATTCGCCTCACGAGCACAAGAGAAGTTCTTGATCTGTTTCTCCCGTCAACACCGGTTCTGGGGGTCCGCCGCCAACTGGAATCCGCATCAATCGTGTCGCATCCCGGCCTGGCTTCTCTGAAACCAGATACAGGACGAAGGACCCATCTGGGCTCTGACTGGGATGCCACTCGTTCGCAGGAGTGGAAACGATCAGCTTCCAGCATCGGTCTGCACTAACGATCTTGCTTGAAGAGATCCCGGTTGCCATTCCTGTTTGACTCGAAAAGAACTGCGATCGGCTGTCAGCCGTCCAATCCCAAACTGCGTCATCTGTCAAATCCATCGTCAGGGGTGCCGCGCGGCGATCTTCATGGTCTTTACCGCCGGGTTCAACCTCCGCCACATAGACATCCGACTGTGCGTTGACTCTTGAGTCAATACCAGTCGCTTGCCGTCAGCAGTAGTGCTCAAATCGCCCACATTCCGCACTGCTGAATGCGCAGACCACTGCGTAAGGCGCCTGACCTTGCTCAGAGCCTGTCCCGTTACTGCATCGATCTTCATCTCCCAAAGATCGACGTCTGGTCGTCGAGAGCCCCATCTCCCATTCGTACAAGGGGATAAGCATTCTTCCTTCCGGCTGTCCAGCATAAGGTCCAGAAGCCATCGGTCTCGATTATCAGAAGAAAAAGATTCGGAGCGATCTTCTCTCCGCTCAGATCGCAGCTTTCCCTCGACACGACCTTTGTTATCACCCTTGCGATACATGACACGTTTTCCATTCGGCGACCACGCGCCGCCGCTGAATGATGGACCGCCCGTTGGGGAAGTTGAGCGCTCGGCCTGGGAGGCAGTCCGAATCTTGCGCGGCCCCTCTCCATTTGAACCCACCAACCAGATATCGCTCGCTTGCCGCTCAGGATCGTGGCGAACTAAAAGCTATGAGCGATCCGTCAGGGCCGACGAACCGAACGATTGTGATAGCGACCCACTGCTCACGTGATCCACTATCTTGCGTGGGGCGCCACCCAGGAATCGAGAGGGACCAGAGGGATAGGTCTGACTGCCGACTTCGTCTGCCCTTTCACTTGAATCCATCGCTTCTTCAGCTCGGCTGAGCAATAGCTTCGTTCCGTCGGGGAACCAGTCAGACGTTTGCCTGGGTAAAATCCCTCAGGCAGGGCGAGGCGAATTCTTCGTCACCAGAGCGCACCACCTGTCTGGACAGTTTCCCTCTCGAACAAAACGCGAGGTATTTGCCATCGGGAGAGATCGCGGCAGAATCCAACGGGTTATCCCCGGCATAGGATGTTAGCGCTTTGAAAGAGATGTCCGGCTTCTCTGCTAATGCGTTTCCGGCTGCCGCCGCACTTGCCAGAGGGCTACAGATCCTGTGATGACAGCTAACACAATTCCGACAAAGCTGAGCTTCCAGGCTCGGGAGCGCATCAGCCTTGATAGGACCTTCGTTGGTTCCGGGATCGCCACGGGAACCGCTGGCTCTGCCTTGGATTCAATTTCTTTCGCTTGGCCGCTCGGTTCCTTTCCTCGCTTTTGAGCCTTGAGGTTCTCCAAATTAGCTTCTGCAATCTCCTGAAGCTGCGAGGTCAGCTCCGCCGCACTCTGCCAGCGCTCTTCGGGCTTCTTGGCCAGACACCGTTGCACCACACGATCCAGTTCGAGCGGACTCACGGGTTGAATCGTCTCGATGGGTGGCGGCTGTGCCGTCAGGATCTTCGCAATCAAGCTTGCCTTGCTCTCTGCTTGAAAGGCTTTCTGTCCGGTGGCCATTTCGTAAATGACCACTCCCAAGGCGAAGAGATCTGTTCGTGCGTCTGCCTCCTTGCCTTCCAGCTGCTCCGGAGCCATGTATTCCAGCGTTCCTAGAATCATGCCTTCTTCCGTGAGACTCTCGCTCTCCGTCACCAACTCAGTAGCCGCTTGAGAGCCACCCCTGAAGTCCCCCCTTCTCAGAGGGGGACGATTTGCCGCTTCGCCAGGCCGAAGTCCAGCAAGCTTGGCACCCGTTTCCGTCAACATGATGTTGCCCGGCTTCAGATCCCGATGAACCACCCCTTTGCCGATGCGCTTGCTCCAGCGCCCCGGCAATCTCGACGGCAAAACGCATCACCTCCGCGGTCGGCAGCGGCCCTTTCCTCAAACGCTGCGACAGCGTCTCCCCATCCAAATACTGCATCACCAGAAAGTCAGTCGCGCCTTCACGGCCGATGTCATACAGGGCACAAATATGCGGATGGTCCAGACTCGCAATCGCTCGCGCTTCCCGTTCAAACCGCTGACGCAGATCCGCTCTCTCCAACAGATGTCGCGGCAGAACCTTGATCGCGACAATCCGGTTCAATCGGGTGTCTCTGGCCCGGTAGACGTCTCCCATTCCTCCCGAACCCAACAAGACCTGAACCTGGTAGGGGCCGAGTTTTCGCCCAACCAGTGACGGCGGTTCGACGGCCAGTTTCTCAGCAGCCATCTGCAAGCGCCGGCCGATCGAGGAATTGCTGCGCCTGCTTGTCATAGGCCAGCAGCGATTCCACCTCGCGACGTAGTTCTTCGTCTCCCTGGCAACTGCTTTCGAGGAAGGCCGGCCGCGCTTCTTCCGCCAATTCCAAGGCCGCGTCCTAGAGCCGATTGATTTGTTCCCAACGGTCAGAGGTCATGAAAGCAGTGACGAGTGCCCCGGCTTTCCCGGCTTACTATCCGCCGGGATGACATCCGCCCGGGTGACGTGAGTGGCGAGTGACGAGTGCAGAACCGCCACGCGTTGAGTCGACGAACAACAAAAGCACCAGAAAAATCATTGATCGTGTAGCGGGCCTGGAAAGCCGTGGTACGTCAGGCTTTCCAGCCTGACCCTGCTCCCACAAAAGGAACCAAGACGTCAGGCTCGAAAGCCTTACATACGAGGAAGAGGCTTCAGTCCCGCTAGACAACTACAAAAAGTCTAACTGGCTTTAACGGCTTTTGACTGTCTTCCCGCCTTATGCGGCGAGGAGGAAGACACCATGAGCCGAAAACCCAAAGTCAGCTGGATGTTCCCATTGCTTCTGTGGTCGAGCCTGCAAGGTCTGGTGCTTGCTTCGGACTCCAACAGACGTCAGGAGCCACAACGAGAGACCTCTCATCCGTTGGAGCAACAGACTAGGGTCACAGTTCTCGTTTACAACTACGCGCATCTGCCCGTGCAGACGCTTCGTGAAGCTGAGGGTCGAGCGAGCCTGATCTTTCGCAGGGCAGGTGTCGAGATCGAGTGGGCTGACTGTCCCTTGAATGATGAGGATCCTTCCTTGTATCCAAAGTGCCCGGCGATTTTGGATGCGACTCAGCTTTCTCTCCGCATCTTCGCAAGAACGGCGACTAAGGTGGATATTGGCGGCGAAGCTTTTGTGGCCGCTCGCATTGCCAATATCTTCTGGAATCGGGTCGAGGAACAAGCGCAAGGACTGCATGTTGCCGCTCCCAGGTTCCTGGCACACACCGTTGCCCACGAGCTAGGACATTTGCTGCTTGGCTCGAACTCTCATTCACCGGTAGGAATCATGACCGCGCGTTGGGACGCGCCAAC
This sequence comes from uncultured Acidimicrobiia bacterium, assembly GCA_963791795.1. Lineage (GTDB taxonomy): Bacteria > Acidobacteriota > Terriglobia > Versatilivoradales > Versatilivoraceae > VFZK01. The sequence goes on along the minus strand of CAWBTP010000004.1, from coordinate 92,863 downwards.
CGTGACTCGCATAAGTCAGGAAGGTTTGTATTTCCACAGCCAACAATCAGAACTCATGCGATCGGCAATGAGTAAGCGAAAGGCTCAACGGATGCTCGTCGAGAATGCGTTGCTGAGTTCACAGAGATAAGACCCACGCATTCTAGACCCTACTTTTGTCCATCTCCCGTAGCAGCCAGGTCTTAGCCAATCTCATGTCACGCCGGATCGTCTCGGGTGAAACCTTCAACACCTCGGCAGCTTCTTCCTCGGTCAACCCGCCGAAGAATCGTAATTCCACGACCTGGCTCTTACGTGCGTCGATGGCAGCCAACTCACCCAAAGCCCTATCCAGTTCAACGACATCCAGGTCGGGGGCTTCTGAAATCACCATGGCTTCGTCGAGTGGCACCTGCTGGGCCCCCGCGCCTCGTTTCAAGTAGTTTCGCGAGCGGGCAAAATCTACCAGGATTCGTCGCATCAGTTGGGCGGACACAGCCATGAAATGCGCCCGGTTCTGCCATCGTACCTGGCTGGAATCGACTAACCGCAGGAAAGCCTCGTTGACCAAAGCCGTAGTTTGCAGGGTGTGTCCTGTTCGCTCGCCCGCCATGTAGTGATGAGCCAGACGGCTGAGTTCTGCGTGTACCAGCGGGACAAGCTTGTCCAGGGCCGTCGTTTCTCCCTGGCTCCAAGCCAGCAAAAGTTGTGTGACTTCCACAGATGAGGGGATTGCCATGGCGGCACACTTAAGTCGAAGCAGGTAGGAAGATAAATTCGAGAGAGAAAGAGGCGGGAACCAGTATACCACCGGATGTCTGTTTTCTGTGGGCGTCCTGCTTCAGGTTGAGGGTTGAGGATCACCCACGAAAAACACGAAACATACGAAAGAAGTTCAGATTCTGACATTACGGCCGTCATCTTCGATGATCGCAGGATCGCCGAAGCAAAGGGTTTCGTGTCCCTTCGTGTGCTTCGTGGACGATCCGGTTAACGGGTTTGGGTTTCCTTCACGCCTTATGCGGCAAGGAGGAACATCCCATGACCCCAAGATTCAAACTGAGTTGGTCTCTGTGTTTCGCTCTCTCGTTGGGCCTGGATTGCTGGGCGTTTGAGGAGGGAAGTCCCTCAAACCGGGAGAGCCTTTGGCAGGAATTCATGAATCAAGGAAAGCAGCATCGTGAGCAGAGGCGTTTCGCTGACGCTGAGAAAGACTATCGGGCGGCGGTGAGTGCAGCCCAGCAGTTTGGTTCCGAAGACCCGAGGCATGCGGCAAGCCTGAACGGACTGGCCACAACCTATCACCAACAGGGCCGCTACTCAGACGCAGAGATTTGTTATCGCAAGGCCCTCAGCCTCTGGGAAGCGGCCTTGGAACCTCAGAGTGAAAATGTCGCAATCTGTCTCAATAACCTGGCGACACTCCTTCAGGACCGAGGGCAGTTTGCCGAGGCTGAGCCGATGTTGAAAAGGGCGCTGGCAATTCAGGAAAAGCTCTTGGGCGCCGGACAATCTCGAACAAGCCAAGAGCTTGGACTTTCTGGGAGATCTGTATTCAGCTCAGGGTTTGTATGCGCAAGCCGTAACTATCTATCGGCAAATCTCTGGCAATCCGAGAGAAGGCCCTCAAGTCAGACGACCCTCAGTTGGCCATCAGTTTCCACAACCTCGCACAGCTGTTCTTTCGGCTCGGTCAGTATGCGGAAGCCGAAACACTCCATCGCAAGGCATTGCTCATTCGAAAACAGTCGTTGGTAGAGGCTGACCCGGCGGTGATCATGAGCATGAGCAGTCTGGCACGAGTCTATCGAGAAGAAGGGCGATTCAGGGAGGCGGAATCTTTGGCTCGACAGATTGTTTTCCTGTTGGAGAAGACTGTGGGAACCGAGCACCTGGATCTGGCTTCGCCGCTGAACATCCTCGCCGATGTTTGCCAGGCCCAGCGTCGGTATTCCGAGGCGGAAACCCTCTATCGGAGAGCTTTGGCTATGAACGAGAATTTCTTGGGTCCAGATCATCTCGACACCGGAAAAATCGTCAATGGTCTCGGCACTCTCTATTTCGAGCAAAGGAACTATGGCAAGGCTGAGACCTTTGTACCGGCGCGCCCTGGCCATCAAAGAGAAGTCTCTCGGGACCGAATCATCCTTCCGTTGCCACGACTCGTGAACAATCTTGGACAGGTGTTTCTTTTGCAGCATCGCTACGCCGATGCCGAACCGCTGTTTCGGCGTGCTCTCGAGATTCGGGAAGCACGTCTGGGCAAGCAACATCCTGACGTGGCTACCACATTGAATGACTATGCATCTCTGCTAAGAAAGACGAACAGAAAATCTCAGGCTCAGGAAATGTCTGTAAGGGCCAATCCGATCCTGGCTAACAACCGAACCGCAAAACTCGCCAACCAGAGCGTTCACGTGAAGGCACTTGTCGACCCTTCACAGGACAAGGCTAAATGAGCTGACACTTCGTGTTGCTGGAGAATTTCAAGTGAGCTTTGGAGTGCGGAAGCTTGCTGCCGCTTTGGCTGAAGCCAGCTTGCTGGCGCCGGTTAGACGATCAGCGTATTGATTACCTGATTTCGGCACAACCAATCAGGGCCTGTCTGGCGGCTCTGGTCTCACGATCCATTTTCGGCAGGCGTATATCTCTAAGGCGGCAGCAAGCTGCCGCTCCTGCAGGCTGGAAGCCTGCACCCACAATGTTGGCTGTCGTTGCTCCACCTTGTGCGTGCAGGGCTTCTCGCCTGCACCGAGAATGTAGAAACTCCAGGGCGGCAGCAAGCTGCCGCTGAGGGTAGGGTCGAGGACCGAAAGCGGGAGCAAGCTCCCGCACTCCAAAGGGGACACGATGCTTCTACCGCTTTCCCAAGATCCATCACTCCTGGTCGAACAGTCGGGATCGGTTGATGCGCTCGCCCTTGTAGATGATTTGGGAGATGCGTTCGGTAGCAGTGATGTCTTCCAGGGGATTGCCGTCTATCAGGAGCAGATCGGCATCGCGGCCCTTTTGGATGGAACCAATGCGACTCTCGGCGCCCAGCAGCCGAGCAGCATTGTAGGTGGCGGCTTGGAGAGCTACCTTCGGCGGAATGCCGGCACTAACCCAGAGTTGGAGTTCACGGTGGAGCGACGGACCATGAAATACCAGCAGGTTGCCAGCGTCGCTCCCGGCAACCAGAGGAACGCCTGCTTGATAAGCTCTCCGCAGATTCTCCTTCGCCTGTTCTAGTCCGGCCCCAAAGGGTTTGAGCCTTTCGAGGAGCGTTGACATCTTTTCGGATCGCATCGCCTTTCGAGTGTTTTCCAAGAGCTTGGCTGGAACCACTTGCTGGACGAGAGACCGGCCTAGCAGCTCGTCCGCGTTGACACCCAACTTTGAGAACGCTTCGACAACGGCTAACGTTGGGTCGTAGCTCATTCCGGCCTTCGCCATTTGAGCCAGGACTTCGTCGGGAATTCGGTCGCGTGTCGAGCCATGTTCAATCCCGTTGGCTCCGACCAATAGCGCATCGGCAATGTCCTGAGAATTGCCGGTATGCACGACGAGAGGGAGCTTTTGAGCGCGGGCTTCGTCGGCTACCGACCGCAGGAATTGGACCTCCAGCCGATTGAAGAGTTGTCCAGCCACGCCAGATTCCAGGATCCCTTTGATGCCGTCGACACCGGCGGTTTTCAACTCACGCACCTGCTGTCGGGCTTCGTCTGGCGATTTGGGCAGCCTCACCCATTGCTGCAGCGCGAGCATCTTCATCGCCTCTGGCACTCCCTCGAAAAATTCGGTGCCATGGCCACCCTCAGCCGTAAACATGGGGCCGCAGACATAGAGCGCCGATCCCATGCGCTCTCCTGTTGCAACCGCGGCGCGAAGTTTCAAGACATCGTCCAGGCCGTCACCCACGCTTTTGACCGTGGTCACGCCGCTGTATAGCTGCCCCGCCAGCGCTCGCTTCATGATCTTTTCTGGAGCGTAGTCCTTGCTCGATTCGTAGACGGCGGCCGGGCGCACCGAGGTGGACATGCATGTCGATCAGTCCCGGCAGTACCGTTTTACCTGAACCTTCAATCACGGTAGCCTTGAGTGTCTCCGCAGACGGCGGCTCCGCTTCATAAATCTCCTCGATCTTTCCTTTCTTGATCAGTACCCCGCCGGATTCAATCACCCGGCCATCGCCAATGACGATCCTGGCACCACGGATCAGAAACGTGCCACTGCGCTCCAGGTCCCGCATCAAGAGGCGCGCCTTGCGTAAGTGCTCCCGGCTGAATGCCTGATAACCGCCAAGGACAAGGAACGGAAGCAGTGCCACCAACACCCAGAGCCGCGCCGAGGTGCGGATCTTTTCATCCTTCTCCCACCGAAAAAGTTGCATGGATAAGAAAGTGCCCAGTAGCAAAGTCGCCAAGAGCGCCAGCAACGAAGGCCAATTTTCAGTGAATGGTTCGTTCCGGAAGAAGATGCCCTGAAAGCCCGTGACAAGATAGGAAGCAGGCATGAACTGGCTGATGAGTTGAGCCCACTCCGGAAGCAGAGTGATTGGGAACGTTGCTCCACTCAGAAACAGCATGGGCATGTAAAACAACTGGATCAGAACCTGGCTTCCCTGCATGGAGTTGGCTACCGACGCCAGGATCAAGCCGATGGCCCGAAATGCCAGCACCCCGATCGAAATGAGACCGAAGAGTGCAAACGGGCGGCCGGGCACAGGCATGCCATAGATGAAGTGGGCCAGGCCAAGGACTAAGAGAACGATTGGGATGTAGATGACCCAGCCGGAAACGAGCGAGGCCACGAGCAGAGGAGCCGGAGAAATGGGTGCGACCTTGAAGCGTCGCAGGATGTTTGCTTCACGCTCCTGGACGGCACGCAATCCAGCACCAAAGAGGCCGTTCCCCAGGATGCCCATCACGAGAACCAGCGAGACAACGTAGGAGATCGTGCCCCCCCGCTCAGCTCTCATGAGACCTGCAAACACGAAAAAGAAAATGAGCGGAAAGAGGTAGTTAAAGAAAATTACCGCCTTATCGCGAAAGGCGAGCTTCAAATCTACTTTTATGAGGGCGAGGTAACTTTTCATTTAGGAAGGGAACAATGAAAGCTGCCACAGAGACTCAGAGCCACGGAGAGAAACTCGGGACGCAGATGACGCAGATAGATTAGCTGTGAGCTTCATTGTCAAGTTCGATTTCCCTCATCCGCCATTCCCCTTTGTTGCCCACGAAACACACGAAAAGACACGAAATTGGACTGTTGGGTGATCCGGCGATTCTCAGATTGAGTCGGGTTGTTCCGCAAAGACTCCAGCCTGACTACCGTCCCCTTTGGTGTATTTCGTGTATTTCGTGGGCACCGGTATTGGGCTCGTATTTCTTGTGGGTTCTCTAAAGAACAATGCGTTCATACTCTAGGTTTGGATGGTGTCCGAAGTTCACCAGCAGCCCCAGTTTCATTCTCGTCGCATGGAGATAATTCAGCAGCTGAGCTCGATGCTCATCGACGAGCGCTGAGACCGCCTTCAGCTCGACAATAATCTTTTGGAAACAAATAAAATCCGGTTTGTACCTCTGCCTTAGAACCCGGCCACGGTATGCGAGTTCCAGTTCCGCCTGCGACAAGAACGGAATTTTTTGAAAAGCAAACTCGATCTCGCAACACTCGTGGTACACCGGCTCCAGGAAGCCGCACCCTTTATCTTTGTACACATTGAAGCACGCCCCGATGATGGCATAGCTTTCCTCTTTGAACAGGATCTCCGCCATTCGCACTACCCTTTGTTGCCCACTATCTCTCGCGTATTTCGTGTGTTTCGTGGGCTACGTTTTCACTTAGTTTATTCCCTCAGACTCTTTCCGGTGAGTTCGATGAAGACATCTTCGAGCGATGGGCGCTTCAACTGGACGTCGGCGAGTTCGATGCCCTGTTGGTCAATCCACTTCACCAACTCGACTAAAGTCCTGGCGGGCCGGGGTGAATGCACTGTCATCACCTTGCGATCGGCGCTGAGCGTGGTTTTCGACGCAAGGTTCCAGTCGGGAAGTTCAACTTCCGGGAGAGCTTGCTCGCAACAGACCTCAATCATCGAGTGCCCAAGCGTGCGGGCTTGAATCTCTCGCGGCGTGCCGAGAGCGATGATGCGCCCTTCATCCATAATGGCAACGCGGTCGCAGAGCTTCTCGGCTTCCTCAATATAGTGAGTGGTAAGCAGGATGGTGCGCTGTTCACGTCGCAAGTCCTGAATGAGGGCGTGGATTTCAAGGCGGGCCTGCGGATCTAGTCCGGCGGAGGGTTCGTCCAAGAACAGTACCTGAGGATCATTCAGAAGAGCCAGCGCCAGAGCCAGCCGCTGCTTTTGCCCGCCAGAAAGCTCGCCGTAAAACTGGCCGCGCTTCTCCCAAAGCAAGAGCCGCTTCAGCAGCGCTTCTCCGTCGACGGTTTTCGAGTAGAAGCTGCCAAAAAGCTCAACGGACTCGCCTACCTTGAGTTTGGCCGAGAAGTTTGCCGATTGCAGGCAGACACCGATTCGATCCTTCAACTGCTTGCTGTGCAGACCAGGGTCAAACCCAAGCACAGAGACCTCGCCACCATCGCGCTGCCGCAGGCCCTCCAGAATCTCGACGGTCGAGGTCTTTCCAGCACCATTGGGACCCAGTAGTCCAAACACCTCACCGGCCTGAATCTCGAAATCGATTCCTTTGACCGCCTGAAAGCTACCGTAGCTCTTCGCCAGTCCTTGTACCCGGATGGGCGAACTTTTTTCTGCCGTCGGCTGAGGGTCCGTGCTCGATTGCAAGGTCTGCAAGATGCTGCCCCGCTTTGGACGTCGTGTGTCGACTCGAATGGTGAGGTGAGAGAAACCCGGAACAACGAGACGAAAGCTAGCATGAACCCGGCATCATCTCAAGAAGGCTGAGGCGGAGGCGTTACGGGCTGTCAAGATGGTGTTTCAAGTTCAGCCTGGGACCTTCAGATAGGAGCAGCACCGGTTGTCGCCTTGCTTGAAATCGCATTTCTCGCAGGCTATGCTACTCGCCACCACTGAGTCTCAACGAACGGACGGCCTGGAGAGAGTTCATGCAAAGCCATAGCGGAACTGCTGGCCTGGAAGATTACGGAATCTCCGGACTTGCGGCCACTCACTGGAATCTGCCTGCAGCGGCCCTGTATGAGGAGGCTGTGCGTCGACGCGAGGGGCAGATTGCTCGCGATGGGGCACTCGCAGTCAACACCGGGTTGCACACCGGCCGTTCGCCCAACGACAAGTTCATTGTGCAGGAGCCTGACAGTGAAACGCATGTTGATTGGGGAAAGGTGAACCGGCCGATTACTTCGAAGAAGTTCGATACTCTCTGCACGCGGCTGTTCGCAGCTCTTAAGGGCAAAGAGCTGTTCGTTCAGGATTGCATCGCAGGTGCCGATCCTCGTTTCCGGATGCCCATCCGCATCATCACCGAAACCAGCTGGCACAGCCTGTTCTCCCAGAATCTGTTCATCCCCTCGGACGGGCGGCTTTTGCCGGAGTTTACGGTGATTGACGTTCCGAGCTTTCAGGCCGATCCGGGTCGGGATGGAACGAACTCGGGAGTGTTCATTCTGGTCAGCCTGGCCCGCAAGCTCGTCGTGATCGGGGGGACGAGCTATGCCGGCGAGATCAAGAAATCCATCTTCACGATCATGAACTACCGCCTTCCTCTGGGGGGAGTGTTGTCCATGCATTGCTCCGCCAACCGAGGACCCGGCGGCGATGTGGCTTTGTTTTTTGGTCTCTCTGGCACAGGCAAGACCACACTTTCGGCGGATCCTGAACGTGGACTGATTGGAGACGACGAGCACGGCTGGAGCGATGACGGCATATTCAATTTCGAGGGAGGTTGCTACGCCAAGGTTATCCGGCTTTCTGCCGAAGCTGAGCCCGAGATCTACGCTTGCACGCAGAGGTTTGGAACTGTGCTGGAGAACGTTGTCGTCGATCCAGCAACGCGACGGCTCGATCTAAACGACGCTTCCCTTACGGAGAATACCCGCGCAGCTTACCCGCTGCAGTTCATCAGTAATGCCGTAGTTCCCAGCGTAGGCGGACATCCGCAAAACATCGTGATGCTCACCTGCGATGCTTTTGGTGTGCTGCCGCCTATCGCGAAGCTGACACCAGAGCAGGCTATGTATCACTTCCTTTCAGGTTATACCGCCAAGGTGGCAGGTACGGAAAAAGGCCTCGGCAATGAGCCTGCAGCAACCTTCAGTACTTGTTTTGGCGCTCCATTCATGGTGCTTCGTCCGACAGTGTACGCCAAGTTGCTCGGCGAAAAGATTGCCCGACATAAGGTGGATTGCTGGATGGTCAACACGGGCTGGAGTGGTGGCCCATTTGGAGTTGGGCATCGCATGAAGATCGCACACACTCGGGCGATGATCCGCGCCGCGCTTAGTGGCAAGCTGGCCCGTGTGGCAACCCGACCTGATCCTGTGTTTCGCGTCCTCGCTCCACAAAGTTGTGATGGTGTCCCATCCGAAGTGCTGCAGCCACGGGACACCTGGCTTGATCCAGGGGCATACGACCGTGCAGCCAATGAACTAGCCGGCCGGTTTGAGGAAAACTTCGAGCGATTCGCCTCAATCGTGGATCAACCAGTGCGCGAGGCTGGGCCAGCAAGGAAGGGCTGAGTCGGCGAGTTGAACAGGAGTAGTGGGGTTTGCGGCTCCCCGCATCACGTCACGCCTGCGAAGGCCGGGGTCCACATTTACAGACGGCCTGGATTCCGGCTTCTGCTGGAATGACGATTGTTCGCTAATCGCTTGCCCTTGTTAAAGAAGACTGCTCGCACGAACAACATAGCCTCTGGACTGGCGGGAGGCTTCAAGGAGTCAACCATGAATCGAAGCGCGATGGTGCTTTGCGCAGTGACAGTTTGTATCGTGCTGCATGCGACTGCTGCGGATGATAGCAAAGAGCCCTGGGTGCGGCATGTCATCACGGAGAATTTCGTCAACTTCGCCGCCAGCGCAGCGGATTTCACCGGTGATGGTCGAGTCGATGTGATCGCCAGCGGCGGCGAGGCAGGAGAGGATGTGCTGTTCGTGGCACCGCAGTGGAAGCGCATGGTTCTTCGAAAGCAGCCCAAAGCGATCCATAGTGTGGCTCTCGATGTCGATGGCGATGGGGATCCGGATTTCGTGGGTGCGCAGTATTCACCTGCATTTCTATACTGGCTGGAACGTCCCGCCAACCCGCTTTCGGATCCGTGGCCGCTCCATGTGATCGATGACTCGCGCAAGGGAGGGGTCGATGGCATTCATGGATTAGCCTTGGGCGATGTGAACCGGGACGGCAAACTGGACTTGATTGCGAACAGCGCCCAGCCTGGAGGGCATTTCCCTGAATCGCTAGCGTGGTATGCAGCGCCGCGTTTTGAACGCCGCATCTTTGCTGCTGGCGACGCACCTGGGCTGAGCCACTACCTGGGCTTCGGTGATGTGAATGGAGACGGCCGTCCAGATATTGCCAGTGCTGCCAAGGTCGGAAACTGGTTCGCGTGGTGGGAAGCACCGACAGATCCCACTCAGGTTTGGAAGAAGCACTTGATCGCAGAACAGCAGGAGGGCGCCACAAACATTCTTATGGCGGATGTGAACCGTGACGGGAAAACTGACTTCGTTGCGAGTCGTGGCCACGGGAAGGGCCTGGTCTGGTACGAAGCTCCACGATGGGTGCCGCATGAGATGGACACCGTCCTGGTTGGGCCGCATACATTGGCCGTGGGCGATCTTGATGGCGACGGAGATACCGACGCCGCGACCTGTGCGAAGGACTCAAAGGTTCTGGCGTGGTTCGAGAACGATGGGAAGGGGAAGTTCACGACCCGTCGGATCTACGAAGATCAGGCGGCTTACGACATCTCTTTAGTAGATATGGATAAAGACGGCGACCGGGATATTCTGGTGGCAGGCCAGGATAGCAAGAATGTGGTGTGGTATGAGAACCCGCAGAAGCGGAAGTAAAACTGGGGCCGCGCTGATGGGAGTGAGAACGCGGCCCCTTAAAAAACGCAAATAGGTGCAACGTTACTCAAACTGTGGCGCGGTGGATCATGCGCTTCAGGTGATGGATTTCTCGCCGCACAGTTTTCAGCTGCTTGTGGTCGTGAGCTGCCAAGGCACCATCCCGTTGTTTCTTGAGGTCGCGGATTTTGGCTTTGAGGTCTGACTTGTTGACACCTTTCACCTCATGATGAACGTGCATCTCAATTCCCAGAGCCGTGCAAAGACCTGCGAGCAGATGTTCCTTGTTCATCTGTGAGGCGCCCTTGACTGCTTCGTGTTCGAGGCCGGAGGCGATCTCACGCAATTGTGCGACTGTCTTATGTTTCAGTTCTTCATACGTATGAGACATGGGAATGATCCTCCTTTAAGAAATCCAGCTTAGGACACTCTTCAATTCAGTGACGCTCGCTGCCGACCGCAGTAGCGCTGAGTTTTACCGGTTTGTACCCGCCCTTAGACTTGTCGTAGATCCAAATAGCTCCAAACACGGCCAACAGAATGGCCGGAAGAATCGCTACGTAGCGAAAAGACGTTTGAGCGGCAACCGTCAACACCTGATTCAACCCATCTCCGCTCAAACTCTTGAATGCTTCTTCTCCGCCGGCTGCCTGGATCTTTGCACGGTCGAAGATTTGACCCATCATCGGCAGCACGTAGTAGATCGACAAAGTGCCGGCAGTCCCCATGAGCCCCATCAGCAATGCACCGCCACGTGGGAACCGCTCTGAAGCCGCAGCCAGCATGGTGGGCCACATATAGCAAACACCCGTGCCCCACACGGTGGCGGCCAACAAACCCGTGATGGGTGAATTGGCGATGCTCAACAGCAAGAGACCAGCAGAAGCCAAGAGGCAGGAAAACCAGAGCAGGCCTACCGGAGACAAGCGATGCGCCATTGGTCCGGCAAAATGACGCATAACGAACATCAACCCGCTGACGTAAATCAACAACCAGATCCCCTGCATGCCCACGGTTCGGGTCAAAGCCAGATCGACCCACTGACCAGGTGCCAACTCCGCAGCAGCGGTCAGAAACATGGATAGGAACCAAACGACAAAGAACGGGCGTACGAGCTCCTTGAACATTTCGCTGGTTGAAATCCCTGCTGCAACGCGTTCGCTGGGCGGAAACCGAGTGCCCAACAACATGATCCCGAAGGCCGCTGCCGGAATGATCACGATACCGAGTTTGATCTCCCATCCCAGGTTCATCTGTCCCAATACCAGACCCAACAATCCTCCGATGATGATGCCGCCCGGCCACCAGGCATGAAGAACATTCAGCTTGTGTGTCTTGTCGTCAGGATAGAGCGTCGCTGCGAGAGGGTTGATAACGGTCTCTACCAAGCCCTGCCCGATTCCGATAACCAGCATGCCACTCCAGACCGCCCAATAGATCGAGGGGCCGGAAGCCAAATGGTCTGCGAAGATTACGATGAGTGTTCCGACGATGAAACTGAGGCTGGACAGTCCCAAGAGACGCCCCATGCCCAGGAAGTCCAGCAGAGGACTGCCAATTGCAATCGTAAAGGCAAATCCAAGAAATACAACACCTAGAGCAGTTGCGACCATCTCTGCCGATCGAAGCTTGTCGATTGGATCAAAGAAATGACTCTGAAGGTCAGAGGCGATTCCACCCCGGATGGCAAACCCAACACCCGCGGTCGCTAGCGCGAGCACGCTGATGAGAAACAGCTTCCCCTTATTGTAATCAGAGTGGCGGTCAACCTGGCTCGATGCATTCATAGCGTGTGATGTCCTTTGTTGGAGAATGACTGGGAACCGTGAGTTGGCGGGCAGTTGGAAGAGGCAGACTAGCGCAACGGCGAAATGAGTGTCAATCGATTTCCCGTGCTTGTCGCTGATGCAAAGGTTGGTGGCCTCTGTCGGCTTACAACCCGAAAAGTCGGCACACGGATGGAATGGGGACGAATGGACCTCGCCTGAACGTCGCTGGGAGCTGTCTTTGACACGCCTGAGTGCCTATGCTACTTTGCCAAAATGAAGCTACGAGGATATGGATGTGCGACACGAGCCAAGGAAACATCCCTGCTGGCTGCAGGCTTTTTGCTGTTGGCAGCCTCGGTTGGCTGCGGACGTGATTCGTCCAGTCAAACGTCACAAGCAGCCCAAAACGTTGTTGAGACAGAGGCCTACAAGAGCAAGATTGAAGTTTCGAAGGTAGGCCTCGCGAAGGGAGAAAACTATCTCGGCAGTGAGGTCTTTTATGTGGAAGGTTCGATAAAGAACATGGGCGACCGTGTGGTTCAGCGAGTGGAGATTACCTTTCTTTTCAGAGATTCGCTAAAGCAAGTGGTGTTGAAAGAATCGAGGAAGGCCCTGGAGTATAAGGGCACGCGGGGGCTCGAAGCGGACAAAGCAACCCGCTTCCAAGTTGCATTTGACCATCTACCCAAAGAGTGGAACTACGTACTTCCTGATCTCGAAGTGACCCAGGTCACTCTGAAGGAATGAAGGGAATTCGAACGTTGAGATTCGAAGTCCGAACGTCGAGTTAGTCACTCATTCGAACTTCGCCGTTCGCATTTCGACGTTTTCCTACCTTCCCAAACTCAATCGATCAATCAAATACTGCGGCAGCTGTGCGGCGACCATCTTGGCTTGCGTCGTCTCAAGAGGATAACTGGTGCGGAAATAGCGCACAATCAGCTCATCCGTGTCGTAGATAACGAATGCAGCTCGTGAATCGTAATCCCGTGGTTGGCCGACTGCACCGGGATTGACGAGATAACGCTGTTCGGGGTCGATGCGCAACTGACTCTCGTTTGCACCCCGTTTGATTTCCGGATTCAACAAGCCAGATCTGCCATCCTGAAATCGCACGAATCCGCCTTGGATGTGCGTATGTCCGAAGAAGGTTACAGGATACCGCGCCAGGGGAAAGTTCTGGAGTGCATCTTCCAAATCGACCAGGTACTGGTCTTCATCCAACAGAGAACCATGCACCAGCGTCAGCGGAGGAACGTCCAGCGGACCTGCCTGAATCTCTTTGAGATAGTTGCGATTGTCGGCGATGAGTTCGTCTTGGGTCCAGAGAGCGGCTCGCTTTGCCAGCGGATTGAATAGAGAGAGGTCCACGAGGCCTAGCGCCGCCTTCTCATGGTTTCCACGGATGATGCGCGGGTTGAGTGCGCGAATCCTTTCGATGACCGCGTTGGGATCAGGACCGTACCCCACGATGTCGCCGCAGCACAAAACCTGGTCATACTGACCGGCGGCGAGTTCCAGCACTGTGTCTAGCGCTTCCAAGTTGGAATGAATGTCGCTAAGAATCAGAAAACGCATGGTGGGAGACCCGCTACTGCTGTCTTTCTTCTTCAGTTCGCGACAACCATCCCGCGGCTGAGCATGTCCTGCTTGAGCTGGGCCTCAGACTGAAACAATATCGCTTGAATCCCAGCCTCTCGCGCTGCTTCAATGTTTTCCAACCGATCGTCGGTAAAGAGAATGTTTTCGGGTGCTACGCCAGCCTTCTTGATAGCGAGTTCAAAGATGCGAGCCTCGGGCTTCATGCAGCCAGCCTGGTACGAAAGCAAGCGTTCATCAATCACTCCCAAGATGGGGTAGTGCTGAATGATGAATTCGAAATGAATCTCGTTGGTATTGGACAACAGCATCAGCCGATATTGCTTCTTTAGCCCCTTCAAGAACGATTCGGAAAGCAAAGGTTTCGGCAGGAACATGCTGCCCCAGAGCTCCCGAAACCTCTCCATAGAAATTCCCATTTGCAGCCGGCGGCAGACCTCGCGATAGTGCTCTTCTGATGACAACCGCCCTGTCTCGTATCCTGAAACCAGTTCGCCGTCTGAAAGCACCGCCATTGCTTCCTCTAACGAAAGCGGGGTTACCTTCAATAGCTCGTGGGCTGCGCGAGAGTGATCGAAGTCGATGATCACCTTGCCGAGGTCGAAATAGATGACTTCGATCATGTCCGCAGATGGTAGCGGAAAGAAACGACCAAAGGCAAACCTGAAGTACGGTGGAGGGAACTTCAATGATGGATGGTCACGAATCCAATCGCACGTGAATCAACGAAAGCGTGGATTTGGAGTTCTGCCTTCCAAGGCACGCATTCTATTGCGCGCGTTGGAACTCGATCTCTTCTTCAACGTCAATCGCCTTTTGCAGGTTGGCTTCACTCAATCGAGCAAGTTCCGCCTTGCTCTCAAATTTGTCGTTGTACATCTGAGAGTCGGCAACGGTGAATAACTGGGTGAGCTCCACACCATCGTCCGGATACATCGACATTCCGACGCTGATGCCCAGGCGAACCTCCTTGCCCGACCGAACCTTGAGAACCAGCGCCGTCACGGCCTTGCGGATACGGTAGACGATCTTTTCAGCAGTTTCCCGCTCGGCATTGTAGAGGAAGGCAACAAACTCATCTCCTGCATAACGAATACAGGTGTCGTATTTTCGCATCTCCTTCTGGAGAATCTCGCTCACCTTGACCAGCACCTCGTCACCCACCTTGTGTCCATACTGGTCGTTGATCTGTTTAAAGCTATTAAGATCCATTACCAGTACGGCCATCTTCTCCTTCGTACGTTCGGCCTTCTTCACGTTTTGCTCAAAGGCCATGAACATGTAGCGCGAGTTCGGAAGGCCGGTGAGGGCATCTGTCAAAGAGTTTTCTTCGTAGAATTCGAAGGATATCGCGTTTTGGATCGAGACTGCCGCGCGCTCGCTCACAGTTTCCATGAGGCGTACGTGGTCTTCCGTAAACGCATCCTTGTCCCGATCGGTGGAGTAGAGAGCAATCGCTCCGAGAACTGCGTCCTTTACCTTCAGGGGAAAGATCATGGCATTCACGAGTCGATGCGGGCGCTCGAGATACGGGAGGTGTTGAAAATCAAGTTCTGGATCGGTGTTCACTACCTGTTGGCTGAAAGCGATGGAATAGCCTGTCAATCCCTCGCCTATGTTGATCCAATTCTTGCTAAGTTGCTCGGAGTATTCTCCCGTCACCATCGCCGGATGAATGATGTCGTTCTTCTTGTTCTTCAGATAAACGACACCGCTCGTGAACGGCACAATTGATTGAAGCTTGGTGCAGATGATTCGCAGTGTGTCTTCGAGATTCAGGCTCTTTCCGACAGTCTGGAAAATCTCATGGAGTGCATAGATCTCACGGTGCGTCGAAGCGATCTCAGTGAATCCCTTCTTGCGCAGCCATAGTTTGTGTTCTTGATCGGTGCCGGCAGCACTCTCTGGCAGCTGCGTCTTCTCGGTCTGCTTGCCGACGTCAAGGCCGGCTACTTCTTGCGCTGACGCCTCTGCAATCTTCAAGAATGCGTTGACGACCTCAGAGTCGAAGCAAATATCCGCTTCGGTTCGAATGAGAGCAATTGCCTCCGGGATGGCTAGGGGAGTGCGATAGGTGCGCTGGGCGGTCAATGCATCAAAGGTGTCTGCAACCGCAAGAATCTTGGAACCCAGCGGGATCTCGTGACCCTTCAAACCGAAGGGATAGCCGCTGCCATTCACCCGCTCATGGTGGTAGCGGATGATGGGAACGACGGGGTATGGGAAATGAATGGGCTCGAGGATATTGGCGCCGATCTCGACGTGGCTCTTCATCTTGGCGAACTCGGAATCGGTCAGCTTGCCAGGTTTGGACAGAATATATTCGGGGATCGCCAGCTTGCCAATGTCGTGAAGCAGTGCGGCAGTGCTAAGCGCTTCCAGATCCTCCTGGTTGGTGATGCCCATACTCTTGGCAATGCCAACCGCATAGACTTGAACCCTGCGGGCATGCCCGTGTGTGGAGTGATCCTTTGCATCGATGGCCAACGCAAGCGTTTCGATAATCGACATCTGCAACTGAGACAGCTCTGACAAACGCCGCGAGCTTTCTCCAAGGTTCACAGAGTAAATCTTGTATGTCGTCAACACAAAGAGGCCGAATGGCACCGCCAACAAATAGACTGCCGATCCGATCCGTAGCGCATAGTGATTGAATAGCGCAGCGCCGGCCGCCACGGAGAGAAATGCCAGAGTCGGAACCAAATAGTGCTGTTTGAACTCGGCGATGAAATCGACAGATTGCGTCAACCAGGTCCTGGTAGTCGTAAGGACGACATAAAGCAAGAAATAACTCGTGGAAGCCAGAATCACGGGAAACCAGCCACCGAGAACGGCTGGGCTGTAAACCGTGTTGACCATGGCATAGATTTTCCCGGCCAGCCAGATAGACAGTAGGCTAGGCAGGTATCCAAGGGCTTTCTCGGTTGCCTGCGAACGAAACCGAAGGTAGGTCTTGATGACCCCAAAGGCAAGAGACACGCCAGCCACTAGCGCCGCGCATGAGGGTCCGAGCAATACAAACGCTCCAAGGAATACAACATGGTAGTAGTGGATGGGCCTCGTCATCAGAGGCATGGTGACTGTTGCATCGATAAACCAAATGCCTGCTGCTGCCGCCGGCAGAATCAGCCAACTGGGGAACTCGTGGAGTAACGCAGATTCCAACACCACGATCGCGAGAACCAGTACCAAGGAGGTTCCCAAGATCTGCTTCTCGTGCAACTTTGCTGGATGTTGTCCGTTCGTCATGAGCATGATTGCGTCGTCTCCCGGCCGGAGTTCGTGGCTGAGCACACCTGGTTGCGTCCTGTGCGTTTGGCCTGGTAGAGGTAGGTGTCCGCCTTCTCGATCGTTTCCTTCTGTAGGGAGACCAGATCCATTGAGTCTGCGACTTCAGCCTCCTGGACTCCGATACTGATCGTGATCGGTTTGCCGTCATCAGTCGTGAATGACTCGCTGACGAGTTTTCGAATCCCATCCATGATCTGGTTTGCCACGTCGATGCGGGTGTTGGGCAGGATCACCACGAATTCTTCGCCGCCGAAGCGCGCGACGACCGTGCCCTTCCGCAGATTCGTACTCAACACGAATCCGAGTTTGCACAGTACCTTGTCGCCCTCCGCATGCCCAAAGGTGTCGTTGATCCTCTTGAAATGATCGATGTCCAACAGCGCCAGGCAGATTGGATATTTCTGCTGCCGAGCGTTGGTGAGTTCCATCTGCATGCGCTCTTCGAAGAAGCGTCGATTGTAGAGGTTGGTCAGCTTGTCTGTAATCGCCAGCGTCTGCATTGCGCTAAATTGCCGGGCGTTGCTGATCGCAACAGCGACGTGGCCCGCGACGGTTGAGAACAGAGTCTTCTCTTGTTCGGTCCAGGAAACTCCTCTTGAGCAGCGATGAACGACGACCAGCCCAATGAGCTCAGATTTGAAATAGAGCGGATAAGCCAACAAGGCTTGAATCTTGTACTCTTCCAGCTCCGCTCGAAAGTCCTGCAGCGTAGGCTCTTTCAACGTTTCGTCGACGACCACAACCTCTAACCCGCCTGAGACCTTCTTTAGAAGGCTAAAGTTTAGTTTTGCCGTCTTGTTGGCTGGACAGGAAGACACACCGTGCTTGCAGAACTCAAAGTATTTGGCTGCTGGGTTTTCTTTCCCCAACGTGATAATCACGCAACGGTCGGCGGGTAGGTGGTCACCCAGGAGTTGCGCAGAGATCTTCAGAATGTCGGCGTAGTCCGTGGACTCATACACGGCTTTAATAATTGAGTCGATCTTCTCAACGAGTTTGCGTTTGAGATTAGAGCCGGAGTCTGCTCCAGTCTCCTGTGAGGGTTCGCGTTCTCTGGCGAGCTGAGATGAGATGAGAGCAATCTCACGCGACATCTCGTTGGCTTTTTCAAACTTCCCAGTTCGGCGAAAGATATCTTCCAGAGTCTTCTTAGCCGGCAAGTAACGAGGGAATCTTTCCGCAACATCTTCCAACAACTCAACAGCTTTGGAATAGGACTGATACTTGACGTGAAGCTCAGCCTCAACCATGATGTCGAAAATTTCGTTTTCTTCAGCCACTGGAGTCGTCCTCATTTTGATCTCAAAGCTCCCGATTCGATGGTTCTCGTTGCAGCTTCTCAGCCAAACTCTCAAGTGTATGTATTTGAGATATTTATGCACGAAAGAGCTTTGCTGGACGATCGGCTCCCTCGGTCAAAATGTCTGAAAAACAGACTCTTCGCTAAGACAATGAATTCGGGAGGAAAGGTCTAAACGGAGGGGAATCAAGAGAACGGATGGAGTCTACGCTCGGTAGCATCCGTGCGGGAGACGCAGTCGCGATGTCACGAAGCTCATCTCAAAAGACGCCCATTGCTGGATAAATGAGCCCTCGATCAACTCGCCAACTGAGTGGCGTAGCCTTACAGTGGTTTGGTGGTCTCAACGCCTTTCTCAGCGTTCCTTGACGTCGTAACACCACAGGACGTCGAAATCACGAACATAAAACCGTCCGTTGGCAACGACTGGGTAGGCCCATGCTTTGGACTGGCCCCGTTCTGGTTGGCCTGGCGGCATGAAGCGACCCCTCTCTCGATATCCTTCAGGCGTCGCCTCAACCAATGCCAATTCCCCATTTTCCCCATGCAGATACAAACGACCATCGGCATAGCAGATTGAGCCGGCGCCTACTGCTCGCTCGGTCCATTTGACGTCGCCCGTCTTAAATTCCGCGCACACGAGGGCTTGGCCGGTTGTACCGAACAAATAGTCGCCAAGCAACACCGCTCCACCGATTGCGCTGGGTAATTTTGGTGAGGCATACACTTGTTCGACCTCGGCAGAACCCTGGTTCATGCTGAGTCTGATGAGACCTGCGCCGCCTCGACCAGTGGCGCTATAGATGTAGCCCTCGCGGCTAACAGGTGTCGGGATGTTGGCTGGGCTGCCCTGAGCGGTCTTGTCGTAGCGCCAGAGAAACTTGCCGTTTCTGGCGTCAATTCCGACCAAGCCCTTCTGGAGAAACTGGACGTATTGTTTGACTCCGCCCACCGACGTAACAATCACCGAAGCGTAAGCCGCCTGTTCACCGCCCGGCACGGCGGATTTCCAAAGCAATTTGCCGGTCTTCTTGTCTAACGCAACGAGAGTGGCGTCAACTCCACCGGGCGTACATACTAGGACGTCACCGTCAATCAACGGAGATTCGGCATAGGCCCAGATGCCAGGCTGCCCACCGAAGTCAGTACGGAGATTTTTTTGCCAACGCACTTTTCCTGTGGTGCGCTCGAGACAAAGCAGGTCGCCGTCGGAACCCAAGGTATAGAGCAAATCCCCGTCCACGGTGGGTGTGGAACGTGCCGCCGGGTAGCTCGGTTTCTGGTCGGGGTTTCCGACCCTGCCCAGGCGCTTGGACCAAACTTCCTTGCCATCCTTCGCGCTCAATGCCTTCAGGAACTCGTCTTCCATTCCTTGATTGCTGAGAAGGTAGAGTCTCTCTCCCACGACGGCAGGCGTTGAGTACCCGCGGCCGAGATTGCTAACCTGCCAGAGCAGTTTGGGTCCCTCTTTGGGCCACTCTTTCAGCAAGCCAGTTTCCTGAGAGATTCCGCTCCGCTCTGGTCCTCTCCACTGAGGCCAATTGGCCGCGAACGAGGCAACGACGAAAGATCCCAGACAGGCGACCAAAATCGAGAACCGAGTTTTCATTCGAACCTCCTCACGTACCGAAGGACCAGCGCTTCTCAAATCTTCACATTTTTTTAGGAGGCGGTGGACGCTATCCCACCCAATTAGCAGTACTCAGCCATGCTGTCGCCGTGGCAGGTGAGGATGTCCAGTTGCGCGTCTGGACTGATTGTCTATCGCCGCTCGGGCTTAGGAACTTCGAACCGCTGAAGAGACGCGTCGAGTGGAATCGCGCACAATAAGTCTTGGCTCAAGAAGAATAGTCTCCGGTCGAACGGGTGTTTTCCCTTCAAGCAGGGTCAAGGCGAGTTTCGCAGCCCGTTCACCAATGGCTGCACTATTCTGATCGATGGTCGAAAGGGGAACACGAAGACAATCGGAGTGTCGCACATTGCCGCATCCAATGATCGCAATATCCTCTGGAATTTTCAGGCCGGTGTTCAGAATGGCTTTCATGGCTCCAAAAGCGATCGGATCGTTGTGACAAAACACACCATCTGGCAAGGGGTTCAGCTTGAGCAACATTCTCATCATGTCATAGCCGATCGTGTCCCCGGCGTCATCCGCGTAAGGTTCACTTAAGGCGTACTCGGGCGGCACCTCGATGCCATGGCGATTCAGGGAACGACGATATCCCTCAAAACGACCCGTGGCTGTGCTGATATACGGCGCTCCAATATGAGCAATGCGCCGGCAGCCGATTCCAATCAAGTGGTCGGTTGCCATGCTGCCAAGCCGCTCATCGTCCAGGCCAACGAAATTCGCCGCCAGACCCACGAATTTTCGGTCAATCAGAACATAGGGCGTTTTTCTTTCCTCAATCCGACGAAAACCCTCAACAGTCCACTGCGATGACGCCACGAAGAGACAATCGACGCTGCGAGCCAGCAGTTGATCGATTTCCTGTATCTCCAACTCAGCGTCCTCTTCGGAAGACGAGATCACCAATCCGTAGCCTTTCTTTCTGATCACGCTTGAGATGGAATGAGCAACCTCCGCAAAAAAGGAGTGCAAAAGGGTTGGAACCACCAATCCCATCAAGTGAGTCTTCCCTGTGACCAAGGCGCGGGCCGCAAGATTCGGCCGGTAATTCCGTTCGCTCATTCGCCTCAGCACACGCTGCCGAGTTTCTTCACTAATGTCTGGATGGTTCCGCAGCACCTTGGAAACGGTCACTAGCGAAACCCCGAGATCTTGAGCAATGTCCTTCATTCTGACGACCATGAGCTGAATTATCCGTCAAAGAGATACCTCCGCAACAAGGATTTACTTTACCGACGGCCCGTCGTTAACTGCTTTTCTATCTGCAAGAATCTGGAGATTTACTTAACTCAAGTTACTAGGAACACGGGCGGAAGGAACCTTTTGAGACCTCGACCTTGAAGGAGTGCCTTGGGGGCTTCTGAGGAGGGAGGGACGTGCGGTGTGAAGCTTCCACGCTAGGGCAGGATGCACCAGAGCGCATCCTGCCCTTTCGCGGATCATGAACTCAGAACACAATTTTCAACCCAAACTGAATCTGGCGCGGAATGCCGACGATGCCCGTGATCGTCCCCACGGCTGCGCCCGAAAAAATCGTCGCATTGGGCAGGTCAAACTGCGGAGTGTTAAAGACGTTGAAAAACTCTGTGCGGAACTGGATCTTGACTTGTTCTGTAACCGGGAAGTCCTTAAACAGTGAGAAGTCGAAGTTCACGCGGCCCGGCCCATCCAGAATGTTGCGTCCGGCGTTGCCATACTGAAATTGAGCTGGCTGTACGAACGCAGCAGGATCGAACCACCGGCTGGGGCTCGGATTGTCAATCTTGCCGTTCCCCACTCGATTTGGCCGGCTCCCAGAGTCCGTGGTTGAACTCGCCAGACTAGGAGTAAAGGGCAAACCGCTTTGGAGTGTAGCGATTCCGTTCATCTGCCAACCACCCAGAATTGCGTTGGCTACGGCGTTGTCGTTGAGATGCGCCTTCCCTTTGCCGAAAGGCAGCTGATAGTTCCAGCTGTAGGTAAAGCGATGGCGGATGTTGAAGCCTGAAAGACCCCGATCGGCGCTGCGTTCGCGAATGTTTTGTGGCACCACCGGTCCGTCAGCCCCGCCACCAAAGGAGGTTGGTACATTGTCGATGGATTTTCCGAAGGTATACGCGGCCAGAAAGTTTAATCCATGAGTGAGGCGCTTCTCGGCGCTGAACTGGAATGCGTGATAGTTGCTCAGCCCATCTGAAAGAGCATAAGTAATGCCAGCCAGATTGGGGCGCACCGCGAAGAAGGGCCGGCGGCTGGCCACGGAGCCCGTGCCGGGAATCGGCTGGTTCAAGTCGATCGTGCTATCTATTCTGACGGCCTAGATTGCCTACGTAAGAACCCTTCAGCAGCAGGCTCCAGGGAGAAATCTCGTGCTCCAGCGTCAAGTTGAACTGTTCCGCATAGCCCGGCTTGTAGTTCGGGAGAACCCCGATCACACCGCCACTGGGATTGTCGGCAGACGCTAGATTGACCGTTGGAATCGTTGGGAAACCATCGCTCACGCGACGAGACACGATAAAGTTCCCCGGGCTGAGGCTATAGATAGGCCCAAACGGAACATGCCTCTGCAGACGGAGAACGTTGCCGCCATGACCCGCAGTGTTGTAGAAGATTCCAAACCCGCCGCGCAGCACGGTTTTAGCTCATCACGGAATAGGCGAATCCGAAGCGAGGTGCAAATCCTTTCTTCCAAGTCTCAACACCTGCGTATTTGTTGACGCCATTGCGCCCGGCCACCAGTACCGTGGCAGTTGCAGGATCGAAATTGGCCCAGCGGTTCGACACTTCGCTGTACGGCGTGTCAAGTTCGTAGCGTAACCCCAGATTCATTGTCAGCTTGGAAGTGGCGCGCCAATCGTCGGCCACATAAAAGCTGTACTCAGTCCCGCGGATGCCAACCCAGGCCAGAGTGTAATCCTGCTCAATGAGACTTGGGGCGCCGACCAGGAAGCTGGCCATGCCATCGCCCCCGGTATTGTTGACCGGGTTGTTGGTTTGAGAGGTGGCAAAATTGAACCGACCGTTTCCGCGATTGGTTTGAAACTCGGTCAGTTGGCGGCGTCTCATATCGACGCCGGTCTTAATGGTGTGAGCGCTGTAACTCGAGCTGAGGTTGCCCACCACCTGGTAGGTGTTTTCGCGACGGTAGATCGGCAAAGAACGGCTGTGTCCAGCGCCCGTATAGCCACCCGGGCTGAATATCGGGAACGCCTTGGCGGTGTCGTGCTGGTTGGCATTGGGTACGCCCAGCAGGTTGCCGAGGGGGTCACCCGACTCAGTCCCTTCCTGGTCGTAGTCCAAACGGAAGCGATTGAAACCCAGACGCACATCGGCGATCACTCGCGGAGAGAGCGTCCTAACCCAATTCACCACCACATGCTGGGCTGTCAAAGCTGCCACACCCGCAAACGTGTCTTCGTTGCCAATACCTATGGCAACCGGCACTCCGGGGATCTGGACTGCCGGAAATGTCAGCGGAGAAAGCGTGCGTGTTTTCGACCAGGAATAACGCGTAAAGAAATTGTCCGCGTTGCTGATCTGGTGATCGACTCGAACGTCAAACTGCTCCCAGTCTTGTTTCTTGGTCGGATTGGTGACGAGGTTGTTAACCAATGCAGTGCCGCTAGGAAGAGGATAGGCTTTAATCAACTTGGCCGTAACGGGATCAAAACGGCCGGACGGAATGATATTGCCGAGGAAGGGATCACGAATAAACCCACCTGGGACGTCCGGATTTGGCCGTGTGGTAAACGGATCGTAAATCTGGCGACCGGGCAACAATTCGCTGAAATCGCCATCGCGCATCTTCGCAGTCGGTACGGTATTCACGAAGGTGCGGGCCAGCCGTTGCCGGAAGACATCGATGTCTCCAAAGAAAAAAGTGCGGTTCTGCTTGATCGGGCCGCCGATCGCACCTCCAAACTGATTTTGCTTAAAAGGCGGAATCTTATCCTGTGGCTTGTCAAAGAAGTTCTTGGCGTCCAGCGCGGAATTTCTCAGGAATTCGTATGCGGCTCCGTGAAATGCATTGGTGCCTGACTTGGTCACCACGTCAATCTGTCCACCAGGGTTTCGTCCCTGCTCGGCCGAAAAAAGGTTGGTCTGAATCTTGAACTCTTTGATCGCCTCAATCGCCGGGCGGATAACGAGAGCCAACGTGAGCCGGTCGTTGTTGTCGATGCCATCGTACAGATAATTGTTTGAACTCTCCCGGTTACCGTTTACAAACAGTTCGCTGCCCGGCCGCTGATCATCGGGCCGTGTTCCACTCATGATGGTCCCTCTGGCGCCAAAGCCAGTGCCACTGACACCCGGGCTCAAGATGGCTAATTGAACGAAATTTCGGCCATTGAGCGGAAGGTCCTGGACCTGGGTTTCTGAAATCACGCTCCCCAACACAGAGGACTGGCTTTCCAGCAGTGGAGCTGTCCCTTCCACCTCCACCACTTGGTTCACTTCTCCAACCTCGAGTACCAGATTGATCTGGGCTCGCTGGTTGACTTGGAGCTCAATGCCCGTTTGCACCAACTTCTTGAATCCCGCGAGCTCGCAGGAAAGCGTATACCGCCCTGGATGCAACTGGCTGATCAGGTAATTTCCTGAGGCGTCGGTCTGGGCTGACCGCGCCTGTGACGTGCCTTCATTCGTGGCAGTCACCTGCGCCGAGACTACGACTGCACCCGAACTGTCTGTGACGGTGCCAATCAAATCGGCCGTCGTGACTTGAGCCTGAATGGGAGCCGTTACGAGCAGGCTCAGCAAGAAAAAGACAACATGGATAGAACGCATTCTTGCCCGCATGGAATCCTCCAAAGATGATCGGTGAGAGCTCTTGACACTATTGTGTTTTGGCTGCTGACGCTGAGTCTAAGCAGCGCCAGTTGGCCTGTCAATGAGTTTTGACAGAGTTTTGACAGAGGGATTGACGGCGGAAATGAACTCGATCATCACGATCAAGGCTTCATTGAATCGGCTTTTGTTCGGCGAGCCGCGAAATACTGCCGAACGAGAGACCCTCTCGATTGAGGAAGAAGAGCCCGATCAAGATGACAGGAATCATCGAGATGAGATAACTGCCGTTACTGATTCCGGCAGCCTGCGAATGCGGATCTCCCGCTGCAAGATAACTGGCAAAGAAGTTCACCAAGGCCAAGTCCATGAAGAACTGGAAGCCGCCCGCGCCACCAGGAGTAGGGAGGGCAACACCGACTACCGTGATCGCCATCAGGAACAGCGAGCCTGTGAAGGGAAAGTAATCGAGGTAGGCCAGCATGAAGCACCACAACTGCAGCGTAATGACCAGCCAGATTGCCGCCGACAGCAAGATCGATTGAAACAGGACGCCCCCTTGCTGCAGGCCGCGAAATCCATCGAGAAATGGCGACAAAATGGATCGTAACTTGGCTGGAAGACGCTCCTGCCATTGATTGCTTCGCAAGAGCAGCGCCAACACAACGAAACCAAGACAGAGTACGATAAACCCTTTTAGAGAGTAGGACCGAATTCTGAGCATTATTTCCTGCCCACGTTCTGAGCTTGGTGCATACCAATGAGAGAAAAAGGACATGTAGACCCCGAAAATCACAACGACCGTCATCATGTCCAGAATCCTCTCGAGTAGCGAGGCGGCAATGACGGAGGCCGCAGAAACTCGTTCCTTTCCGGCAAGCAAAAGCGATGCCGCTACCTCGCCCGCACGCGGAGGAATAACGTTGACTGTGTACTTGATGAGCGTGAGTGAAAAGAGGTTCTTGAACGAGATGCCGCGCTTGATTGGCGAAAGCAACACACCCCAGCGAACCGCCCGCAGCAACATGTGCAAGAGGACGAAGCCCAGTCCCGCCAGCAAGAAATGCGGGCGCCCTTGAATCATGACGCTCCAGGCAAGCCCCCAATCCGGTACGCCACGATAAATCAGAACCCCGACCAGGACCGTCAGCGAAAGGCTGATGCCAAGCTGAAAGATTTTCTTCATTTAGGGAAGAAAGTGATGGGTGTGACGAGTGATGAATGACGGGGTTAAGTGAATGACCTACGGAACAGTCCCTCAACGGCTTTGCGTCCGCCTTCCTCGAGAAACCGGGTGCCCGTTCCGGTGAAGTGAATGTGCTGGATGACCGGTTCGTCACCCTTCTTCCGTTCAGTCCAAATGCCTTCGTTCCAGGTGAACCATTGGCTCCGCTCCTGGTCGAAGACGTGGAGCGGTTTGTTGCAGAGCTTGGCGAATTCGGCGCCCCATCCGGTACCACCTTTTACAGTTTTGTCGTCCAGAATCTTTCCGATGACGTAGATTTCCTGCCCATTGTTGATCTGGTGCCAAATGCTCTGAAGGATCTTTCGGAATACCGGACTGTCTGTATAGCGCCGATTCATCAGGCGAGACAGGTATTCCATGCTGACGTCGCCCGTCTTCAATTCTTCATGATTCAGGACCCGCAAACCGCGATGCCGCAGAACCTTGTGACCTTCGAACGTAAAGTTGACTTCTTCGATTCCAAATCGCTCCGCATTGATGCCAAACTCGGCTTCCGCTCCCTGAGCGCCCCCACTGAACAGGATGCAGTCTTCCTTTAGCATTTGTGGTCCTTTCGACAATTTTCACCGGAAGTGCTGACGATTTCGACAGCCAAGCGGCACAGAGGCAAGAAGCTATCACGCTAGGATGAATTTCTCAAGAACGGGACCGGTAAATGGGGGGCCGCTATGGTGAGGGGTTGCGAGAATGAAAAGCTCTTCTCTCAACACATTGGCTGCAGCCGCTATAGATTGAAATGGGAGATTCGTCTCTCTCCCTTAACCAGCTGAGGAGGATTCTTGCGCCGGTCGTGCACCAGCTTGTGCTCAATCAGCGCCTCGATCACACTGCTGTAGGGTTCGTCGAGAAGGTGCCGGATCTCTGTTACTGAAAGCTTCTGGTTCGCAAACAAATTGCAGATGGTTAGCTTTCGTTTTTCCTCGGGCGGAAGTTGCGATGCATCTTCGGGCATGATAAACGGCTGCTTCGTCAGCTTGAGAGGCTTTTGTCCCATTGAACACCTCCAGTCAGCACGATGAAAAATCGCACAGCCGACCATTGGGTCCTTCGAACAAGTGGCTTAGAGAACCAATGGAGCAATCATACCTCCCGTCTTCCCTGGCGTCCAGAGCTGTCCCGCACGCGAAGCCGAAGCTGTTCGAACGGGACGACACTTTCCCGGTCGTCAAGGCGCGAACAGGATAAAGATACGTACCACCACGGGCTCCGAGTAGCTTGTCGCATTGGCGGCAGCTCGGGCGACGGCTGAAAACGCCGACGTCCGATGCAGGGTTCGATCAGGGAGAAAGCTAGGCTTGCAGGAACCTGCCAGGAAAGGCATGAGAACGTGCGAGGAATTCGACTGAGAAGCGAGAACCGATCGCCGCGGCGATCGGTTCCCTCTTGTACACGCTACTTCTTCAGATACTTCTGCGGGTTGGCGGCGAAGGTTTTCCGGTTGGCATCCGAGACAAAATAGTAAGCCGTGCCGTCGACGCTATAGATGAAGGATTCCGATTTGTCCACGGGCTTGCGCGAAACAAGATCGGTGGCGCGAGTATATTTTTGCGGTTCGTTCTTGATCTTCTCCTTGCACATCTCGCAACAGCCGTAATAGGTTTTTCCGGCAAACTGAATCGGGATGCCAGCCTTGCCCAAGACCATGTCCTGCATCATGCAGACGTATTCTTTCTTGTCCACATTGCCTGTCACAGCCAAAGCCAGCATTACAGACAATGACAACAGCAAAATCAAAACCAAAGCAACTTTCCTCAGACGCATGAAGAGTCTCCTTTCCACTGTTTGAATGCAGTGAAATCTTAGCACAACTCGAACCACGCGTCGGCGTAACCTGAGGTGCATTGAGCACCTCAGGTGGAAAGACGTGCTCCAATCCCAGCGCTACGCCAGGCTGATCCAGACGAAAGCGACTACAGCCAGGCCGAGGATCAGGAACGTGTTGAACAAGAAACGGTCGATCAGTGTTGTGTCCATGAGTCGTTCCAGGAAATCACAGGGTTGAATACTTGCTCCAATTCTCGAGGTTGAAACCACTAGCTCAGGAACCCAATCATCCCAGCTACAACGCTTGGCTATTCATGCTCTCCAGTCGCTAGTGTTCGGGCACCCGGGCCACTAAGCGATTTGGGTGAACGCGGGATGAGCATAGGAACACTGCGGCGGTACTCTGCATATGATGGGCCATGCACATCAACGAGGTCACGTTCTTCAAGTTGAATCGCGACCAAGATGTAGGCTGTTGTCACAACGGCAAACAAGAGGTGTGCTGCGGTCATCGTCGGAGTGAACCAGAACGCACACAGCCAACCCACATAGAGCGGATGCCGCACCCACCGGTAGGGTCCTGGAGTGACGAAGGCAAGCGGCCGATATTCCTTTCCACGCGCGAAGAGCCATACCTGGCGTAAACCAAACAGGTCGAAGTGGTTGATCAAGAAAGTGGTTGCCAACACGAGCAGCCAGCCGAAGCCGAACATCGCGTGGAGAAGAAACCGGCCCGTTGAATTCTCGACGTTCCAGATGACGCCTCCCAAGGGCTGCCATTGCCAAAACGTCAACAAGAGCGCCACACTCGACAGCAGCACATAGGTGCTCCGTTCGGCCGATTCGGGGATGAAACGAGTCCACCACCGCTTGAAGGCCGGACGAGCCATCACGCTGTGCTGAACTGCAAACACCGCCAGTAACAGCGTGTTGACCAGAAGCGCTTGCCAAACGGGCCCAACAGGTGCGGAATCGATCGACTTCGGCACCCATAAGTTGCCAACCCATCCAACTGCGTAGCAGAAAGTCGCAAAGAAGATCGCGTAGCTGAAGACGCCATAGGTCAGCACTAGCAGGCGTCGCATGAGGCCCTCCTTCGAGGACGAGGCTGTTTGAGCATTGCTCCTTGTTCTGGTGTTGTGTTCCTTTCCCGCCTCGTTGAGGCTGGCAGCGTGCAACTGGCGCCCTCTTCCTTTTTCGGCACTGCTGACTGGGGGTTCAATCACTTGGGGCATTTCGCAGTTTCCTCCTGTCTATTGTCGAATGAGCCACCAAGATGACGGTCGGCCTCGCGACAGAGATCCAGCCAGCGATTGGAGTTCGTTACTGAGTTTCTGTCCGTCTCTTGCATCGCTCACTCTTATTTTTGCTGTGGGTTTCCATCGAACATGCGAGGTATACGCAGATGTGTTACCACTTCATCGAAGCCGAATAGTGAGCTGTTAGATCAGAGACTTAGGAGGGAAAGAGGTGGCCCCGAACCGTTGCGAGATTTCGTCAGTTGCGAGATCTCAAGAGAGAACCGACGATATCTCGTCGCGGCGGATCAAGCTTTGAGGAAGCTCGGCTCCCGTATTGTTAGCAGACCGGTTGGCGGTCTTGTGCACCTGATGAGGAGGAGTTTCGGATTCAGGCTGTCTGGATCTGAGTCAACTCCTGAAGCCCCAATTCTTGGATGGCCATCTCGCGCATCTTGAACTTCTGCACTTTTCCAGAAACGGTCATCGGGTACTCGGTCACAAATTTGAAAAAGTGAGGGATCTTAAAGTGGGCAATCTTCCCTTTGC
Organism: uncultured Acidimicrobiia bacterium; assembly: GCA_963791795.1. GTDB lineage: Bacteria > Acidobacteriota > Terriglobia > Versatilivoradales > Versatilivoraceae > VFZK01. The sequence goes on along the minus strand of CAWBTP010000004.1, from coordinate 63,735 downwards.
AGAAGGCCCGAAGTTCTTCGACGCTGGCTGTCTCTCCTTCCTTAAGCCGGATCCAAGCCATGACTTCCTCGCCGAACTTTCGATCTGGAACTCCGATCACCTGCGCGTCTGAGATTTTGGGGTGAGTGTACAGGAACTCCTCGATCTCGCGAGGATAGATGTTCTCACCACCACGGATGATCATGTCTCTGGCACGTCCTGTGATATTGACGTAGCCCTCGGCATTCATTACTGCCAAGTCACCCGTGTGTAGCCAGCCATCCGGGTCGATCGCCTCATTAGTTGCCTTTCGATTTCTGTAGTAACCCTTCATGATCAAATAGCCGCGCGAGCACAGTTCTCCCTGTTGTCCTCGAGGCACCGTCGTTCCGCTCACCGGGTCGACAATCTTCACTTCCGTGTGGGGCAAGGCCCGTCCCACACTGGAGACGCGGCGTTCGATCGAATCGTCCACGCACGTCTGGGTGATGACGGGAGAGGATTCAGTCTGGCCGTAGGCAATCGTGATCTCTCTACAGTGCATCCTCTTAACGACTCTCTTCATGACCTCGATAGGACAGGGGGAGCCAGCCATGATTCCTGTGCGCAGAGAGTCCAGCCGGAATCGTGAAAACTCAGGGTGGTCCAGTTCAGCGATGAACATGGATGGGACTCCGTACAGAGCCGTGCAGCGCTCTTGTTCCACGGCGCTCAAGGTACGCCCCGGATCAAACGTTGCTGACGGAATCACCATAGTAGCGCCCGCCAGGACTGCCGTAAGGTTGCCCAAGACCATGCCAAAGCAGTGATAAAAGGGGACCGGAATGCAGATACGATCCTGGTCTGACAGGTTCATGCTCCTGCCAATGAACAGTGCGTTGTTGACAAGATTGTGGTGCGTGAGAACAACTCCTTTCGGAAAGCCGGTTGTGCCCGAGGTGTACTGGATGTTGATGGCGTCTTCGAAGCTAAGCTCTGCCTGGCGAGTAGCCAGAAAGTCATCGGAGACGCTCTGAGCCAGCACGCCTAGCTCTTGCCAGAGTAGCCAATCGTGTTTCTTTCCCTCACCGAGAAAAATCAGTCTTCTAAGACCAGGCAAGCTCCGTGTTCGCAGCCGGCTCTGCTTGCACTGTGTGATTTCTGGACAGATTTCCTCAAGCATTGCCGCGTATTTCGAGTGCTTGAAGTGAGATTGAAACACAAGCGTACTGGTGCCGGATTGCTTCAAGGTATACGCCAGTTCACGGGTCCCATAAGCAGGATTGATATTGACGAGAATGGCGCCGATGATCGCCGTGGCGAACTGGAGCAAGACCCACTCTTCGCAGTTGAAGGCCCAGATCCCCACTCGATCGCCTTTGCTGACACCCAGGGCGAGCAGGCCCTTGGCCGTTTCCCTTACTCTGTTTTGAAACTCGGAATAAGTCAGCCGTACGCCCTGGTGACACACCACCAACGCTTCATTGAGCGAGAATTTGGCAGAAGATTCCGAAAGGATTTCCTCGATCGTACTACCTAGAAGCGCAGGACCAGCCGAACCGCAGGAATAACTTAAGGAAGCAGGACTCACGTGAGTTCTCCTTTCAGGCTTCCGCAGCAAGGTCGAAACGGCAGGGTGGATTGCCGCCCTGACAACATGGGTTCGAGAAACACGAATATCGGCAGGGTAGGCGTCGAGTCGGGAGAAATTCTAAGGTCCCTCGCTGGCTGCGGGAAACGCTGCTATGGGGTTGGAAGCACGAAACCCCCGTCGATGCGAAGGCAGGTCCCGGTGACGTAGGAAGCATCTGGGGAAACGAGGTAGGCAACCCCCTTGGCAATTTCCTCTGCCCGTCCCAGCCTGCCCATCAGAAGTTTCTTACCGCTCTCGCGAATCTGGTCTTCACTAAAGAAGCGGCGTTCTCCGGGAGTGTCAATCCAACCTGGCTCAATCGTATTGACACGGATGCCATGACAGGCAAGTTCCACGGCCCAGGTTGCTGCCATATGATTGATCGCAGCTTTGGCTCCGTTGTAAGCCGTTGAGTTGGGATAGGGACGGTAGGCATGCACGGAGCTGATGTTGACGATATTCCCACCCTGTCCCTGCTTGACCATCTGTCGCGCAGCCAGCTGGCTGCAATGGAATACCCCCCAGAGAGTGACTCCCCAGGTTTTTTCAACATCTTCGACGTCGAGCTCCAGCAGAGGTTTGCGGATGCTGTAAGCCGCGTTGTTAACCAGGATATCCACTCGACCGAGAACCCGCACGGCCTCTTCGATCATTCGCACGTCCTGCGCACGGTCAGCCACATCACCTTGAAAGAGGATGGCACGTTGCCCCAGGCGTTCAATCTCGCGGACAACCTCGATGCCCTCTTCCGGATGGCTTCTAGCGTTGACCGTTACGTCCGCGCCGAGACGAGCCAATTCAAGGGCGACAGCCCGACCAATGCCCCTTGAGGCTCCTGTGACAACTGCAACCTTGTTCTTTAGTGTTCCTGGCGTCATGTCAAACGGTTGGAAATCTGGCTCACCTGTAGTACGGCTGCGCCTGCCCGTTCGTGGCAAGTCGAGATTTCAACGATACACAATCAGGACCGTTTGATTCAAGCCTCGCGGGTGCGGACCGCGGATCTGTTGCAGTTGTTCAGCAATGCACACCCGTCCCGAACAACTGACTTGCGGGTTCCCGTCTGCGCGGCCTGGCTCTTTCTCTCTCGCGATCGATCCGCTGACAAATTCGCCAACGCATCCTTCAGACTGCTCCTTCAAACCGTTTGCATCGTCTGGCCAAGCGGACCTATCATTGTCGGCAATCCGCTGAAAAGGGGGCTAGCCATGGTGCCGATTTCACGACGCAATGTAGTTTGCGGACTTACGACCGCGGCACTGTCCGGTGTTGCCGGAACGCTGGCCAGTCCTCTTCTGATCGGTCGAGACGAGGCAGAAGTGACTCCCGGCCTCGTGAAGTTTCGGCCGGAGATCGAGCCGCTGGTTGCTCTGTTCGAGCGCACGCCACGCGAGCGATGTGCCGAGATGCTGGTTGACCAGATCCGGCAAGGGGTTTCCTACCGGCAGTTGATGGCAGCCCTCTTTCTGGCGGGAATTCGCAACGTCAATCCCCGACCGCCTGGGTTTGCGCTGCATTGTGTCTTCGTGATTCATTCGGCGCATATCATCAGCCTTGAGGCGCCTGCCGATTCAAGGCTGCTGCCTCTTTTCTACGCGCTGGACAACTTCAAGTCTGCCCAGGAACGCGACGCGCGACAGGCGTCTGGCGACTACACCATGCGGCCGATTGCCGGACCCTTTCCGGCGCCCGAGCGGGCCGCAGCCGAGTTCACAGCCTCCATGGAAGCCTGGGACCAGGAGCGGGCCGAGCGCGCGGCGGTGTCCCTCGCCCGCCATCGCAGTGCAAGCCGGGTCTTCGAGATGCTGTGGCACTACGGAGCGCGCGACTACCGCAACATCGGCCATAAGGCGATCTTCGTAGCCAACGCGCATCGGACTCTCAACGCCATCGGCTGGCAGCATGCCGAGCCCGTGCTCCGCTCTTTGGTTCTTGCCCTTCTCGACTTTGGCAAGCAACAAAACGTGAATGGGTATGCATTCGACGACCAGTGTTACAGCGGCAACCTCAGGCACTTAAAGGCAACTCTGCCGCGTCTGGACGACGCCTGGATGGCGGAGCAGGCAGATCCAGCGGTCACACGCAGCCTTCTTGGCATCATTCGCCAATCGACTGCGGAAGAGGCTTGCAGTGAAGTTGCCGCTCGCTTTGCCCAAGCTAAAACCACCGCTGGAGCTGTGTGGGATGCGGTCCACCTGTCAGCTGCGGAGGTCAGAATGCGCGCCCGCTCTGGCGCTGCGATCGTTGGCGTCCACGCGGTAACGGCCGTCAATGCACTCCATCATGCCTACCTGGTCATGTCAGAACCTCAAGATCGCTTGCTTCTACTGCTGCAAGCCGTAGGCTGGATGGGCCAGTTTCGGAAATGGGCTGAAACGCGCGAAGAGAATCTGCGACAGTTTCCGATCAATGACATGGAGCCCAGCGCCGACGTGGTTCCACTCGATCGCGCCGTCACCGAAACCCTCTCCGGTGTTCCATCAAAGCTGGATGCGTCGGCTGCCGGTGTACTCCGTCTGGCTCGAGATCTTCCTGCCCGGCAAGCCTTCCTGGCTGCCGCACTGCGCCTCACCTTGAGCAAAGCCGACGAGGTCCACTATTACAAGTACCTGGCTGCAGTGATCGAAGACGTTCCTCTGGTGAGTCCCGAATGGCAGCCTCACCTTCTCGCTGCTGCCGTCTACTACATGAAAGGCACCAACGATCCGGAACCCGCCACCATGAAGCGCGCGCGCGAGGCCCTGCGAGCCCTTGCCGTGTGAACGATCTGACGAAGTTCCTTCGGTACCCTGAGCTGTGCGAGAACTGCGTCGGGCGTTGTCTGGCGGCGGCGTTATCTTGGACGGTGAATTCCGAGGGCTTTCATACGGGACGTCAGCGTGGAGGGGTTTATTCCGAGTCGATGGGCGGCGCCGTTTTCCCCCGCGACGCGCCAGGTGGCCGCCTCAAGAGCTAGGATCAGGTTGCTGCGCTCCAGTGCCTCCATCTCCTGTGCCGTGCGGAACGTGGAAGGCTTATCGGTCGATACTCGCAATCGAGAGGCTGCAGCATGCGTCGACTCTGGGAGTGCCAACTCCAGATCCAGGCGGCCATCGCGCGCGGTGATGACCGCCCGCTCCATGACGTTCTCCAGCTCGCGGACGTTGCCGGGCCAGCGGTAGCCCTTCAACCTGCCAACATTCTCTGCCGAGAGAGGATGAAGCGCGCGTCCCATCTTCTGGGCAAACTTGCTGGCGAAAGCCCAGGCCAGCGTAGGGATGTCGTTGCACCGGTCCCGCAATGGCGGCAACTCAATGGGAAACACGTTCAACCGGTAGAACAAGTCTTCGCGGAACCGCCCATCCTGAGCAGCCTGCCGCAAGTCGCGATTGGTAGCGGCCAGCACGCGCACGTTGGCTTTCCGTGTGAGGGAACTTCCCAACATTTCGAACTCACCCTCCTGCAGAACTCGAAGCAACTTGGATTGCAGATCGATCGGGAGCTCCCCTATTTCATCTAGAAAGATCGTGCCTCCGTCGGCCAGAGCGAATCGGCCCTCTCTTCGAAGCGTGGCTCCGGTAAAGGCACCCTTTTCGTGGCCGAAAAGTTCGCTCTCAATCAGAGTGGCAGGCAACGCCGCGCAGTTGATCTTGACGAATGGCTTTGTTCGACGACGGCTGGCAGCGTGGATGGCGCGCGCGATCAGCTCCTTGCCGGTTCCAGTCTCGCCCAGAATGAGAACCGTGGCGTCGGTTTCCGCCACCTGGTGCACCGCGTTCAAGACGCGCAGCAATGAAGGACTTTGACCAAGAATCTCCTCGAAATTATGCAGTGCTTTGATCTCTTCCTTCAGGTACTCAGCCTCAGCAGTCAGGGCATGAATCCGCCGTTCGGCTTCAAGCCGCTCGTTAACGTTTCTGAGAATCAGCGTGTAGAAGGGTTCGCGCTGCACTTCGAAGCGAGACAGCGTGGCTTCCGCCAGAAACTCGCGACCGCCCGGACAGACGGCCTTGAAGCCACCAGGAATCCACAGATATTGCTGGCCCGCAGGCCGGCCGTCGAGTTCCTGGATGAGGCGGCCAAGCTTCGCCGAAACATCCTCGCGTAGAAAGTGGGAAAAGCTCTTGCCTGTTAGTTCGTCGCAGGAACAATTGAACACTTTCTCGGTTGCGCGATTCGCATGTTTCACCACGAGGTTGCGATCCAGCTCCAGAATCGCATCCATGGCACTATCAAACAGGCGCCCTAGTTTCTCTTCCCTGGCACGGACTTCGCCTTCAGCGCGGATCCGTTGCAATTCGGCAGCAGCCCGTGCCGCGAAGATATGGAACAACGCCAGGCTTCTCGGACTTTCGGGCATGGGCCGGCGATCCAGCACGGCCAGATGCCCAAGCACCTTGCCATCCAGCCCAAGTAAGGGCACACCGAGATAACTCACAGCACCGGCAGCTTTGATGTCTTCATCGTCTGGAAACACCTCGAAGACCCTGTCCGGATAGTGGACCATCCGCGCGCCAGTAACCACCGCCTCACAAGGAGTGTTATCAATCGCGGTCTCGTAGTTCTCCACCCACGTTCCCCCAAGCCAAAAAGCCAGCGCGCGCAAGCGACGCGAATCCTCCAGATACTCAGTAACCCAGGCTCCGTGGGTGTGCAGAGCCTTGGCAAGATTCTCGACCAACGCCGCGAAGAACCGTGGTCCCGTCTCGATGGCCGTTCCCTCAAGGATTGTGCGCAGGGCCTCATCCTCGTCGAGCTGCGCCAAATTGGGAAGATCTCTCCTCGGCTGTGTGCTCTGCATACGGCTCGTTCTCTTGGCTTGGACCGTGAATAAAGAATCAAATGACAGCAAGCACAGAAGAGCTCGCTCTCCCTAATCTCGACTTCTAGTGCAGGTCAGCGCGGCACTTGATGGACGGTCACTTTCCCCGGCTGGAGATCTGCATGATCGACATTGTAAGGAAGAGGAAAGGGCGTATTCGGTTTCGCGGCAGGATACTTGGGAACGACATATTTCTGAATTAACAAATCGACAAGGGGCTTTGGAATCTCGCGCTGATCCAGCAGAACCTTAGACACCTCATAGCTGCCGGTGCCGTTTTGCGTCTTGACGCTCGCCACCACGTCGAGCAGATGTTGTCCTCGCAACAGCGCACTGAGCAAAGGGTTTGATTTGCTGTCGCCTGTCTCCAGAGTGTCGAAATTGATGCGCGCACTGCCTGCAATGAGCCCCTGCTGAAGCTGAATGTTTACTTGCTCCAACCCTTTCGGAAACAACGGGGCCAGTTCGTGCTGAACGTAGGCGTCGACTTCCGACTGACGGAATTCCACCGTGTTCGCGGATTTTGCCTTCTCCCCAGCCGCCAGCTTTTCGAGCTTTCGAGAGAATGATTCTGCCTCAGAGCGATTAGGACGAGCGCTCAACCCTTCGACGTGGTCACGCGGATGAAACAAGTACCATCCTCCGAAGCCGCAGACGACTGCCAAGCCAGCCACAAGTAAAAGCTTCCTGAACACGAGGATTGCTCCTGAATGCTACCCCTTCTACTCTTTCTTGAAAGTCCTTCTTTACCGCACCAGACGGAACGTCCGGCTCCATCGGGTCTTCGTCAAAAAATTCAGGAAGAGATCTGCAAACTGCTGCACGCGCTCAACAAATGAGTCGCGCAGGTGCTCATCTGGCGGTGTGTCATACGACCAGTAGATGATCAATGCCCGGCCGACAATGTTTTTTCTCGGAACAAACCCCCAATACCGGCTATCGGCGCTATTGTCCCGATTGTCGCCCATGGCAAAGTAGTGATCCGGTGGGATCACTACTTCCTGTCCCTGAGTGTATTCCTTGTAGAAAAAGAAGCTATCAAAGATGTCCTTGTTCTGTTGGTAGTCTGGAAACCGATTGATCTGCTCAACCAGCATCGGGAAATTATCCCGCACCGGACGGTTTCGGACATCGGGTTCCTTATGGAAGGTATAGGACTCCTCTAGCGGCTTGCCATTCAGAAAAACCGTCTGATTCTGGATGCGAACACGATCTCCCGGAAGACCAATAGCCCGCTTCACATAGTTCTTGGTGAGATCTTCAGGATACTTGAAGACGATGACATCGCCGTGCTTGATCTCACGAAACGGCAGGACCTTGCCAATCAACGAATCCGGCTTGCCGAAAACAAACTTATTAACCAGCAGGTGATCACCCACCAACAAGTTGTCTTCCATGGAGGGCGTGGGGATCTTGAAGGCCTGCGCAACGAAGGTTGTCCCGAACAAAGCCAGGATCACCGTCACCACCAAGCTTTCGAAGTACTCACGAAGCGTCGATTGCATAGGGAGTCGTCGCAGGCAGAACATCCAAAGCCAGCCGGGCGGCTTCCTGTTCGGCACGTTTCTTGCTGTCGCCCTGCCCTTCGGTCATGCGCTTGCCATTAATCTTCAGTTCCACGGAAAAGGTTTTGCGGTGGTCGGGTCCGGTCTCCTTCACCAAGCAATACTCAGCAGGCGGACAGCGCAATGACTGTAAGCGTTCCTGAAGCTGAGACTTGAAGTCCTTGAACTGAATGCTGCCGCTGGCAATGATATCGAGATCGGGCTTAAAGACTCGCAGCAAAAAGCTCCGGGCCGATTCGAGCCCGCCATCCAGGTAAATCGCCGCCGCGATGGCTTCGAAAGCGTCGGCCAAAAGCGCCTGTTTCCACCGCCCTCCGGTTTTCTCTTCGCCCTTTCCAAGCACGAGAAACTCGCCAAGCTCCAGCTGGCGCCCGAGCTTGGACAGGTTGGAGGCACTCACCAGATGGGCTCGAACCTTGGACAACTCACCTTCGGTCAGGCCGGTGTGTTCGCGGAATAGAAAGTCGCTGATGACGAACCCTACCAGCGAATCGCCAAGAAACTCCATCTGCTCGTTATCTTGGGCTGGGAGTTTTTTTTCGTTGGCTGCCGAGCTATGCGTAACCGCCCTATCCAGGATCTCCAGCCGACGAAACGAGTAGCCCAGAACCGATTCCAGTTTGTGGAGGCTTTCGATCATTTCCAGAAGCGTCAGGGAAATCGGGGCAACGGCACGAGCACCTCCGTCACGGCGAAGGGGCTGGCTTTTTTGCGCTGAACGGTTCCCGAAGCCCTCGCTGAGCTGCGTCCTGGGCGTTGCGTGTGTTGTCCCCCAGAACGATGGCCGATTGATACTGCTGCAAGGCTTCGGTTCGCTTCTGTTCACCGTCGAAAATTCGGCCCAAGTAAATGTGGGCCCAAACCTTCACCGATTTGCCCGCGGTAGGCGATGCCACAGCCTTCGAGAAGTAGTCAGCCGCGATCTCTCTTTTGTTCTTCATGGTAGCCACCAAACCCAGACCGTAAAGCGCTTCTCCGTTGGCAGCATCGCTTTCGAGCACCTGCTGAAACTGCTCCACCGCGGCTTCCAAACTGTTGGCTGCCAGATTCATATTAGCCTGACGCAGCAGTTTCTCGACGGCACTGAGTTCTCGTGGTTCCGCCTTCTTCTGAGGTGGAGGAGCGTTCTTCTGTGCCTCCGCAAATGCCGCCGGCAGTGTATCCATGTCGACGTTTTTCATCATCGTCGGATAGTAGATTCGAATCCCTTCCGGGCTGGCTTCAAACGTCAGCAGCTCACGATAGAACTGCCGGGCCAGCACGGCTCCACCGCGAATGGCCGAGTCCAGCTCCAAAGCGGCTTCGGCTTCAGGAACTTTTTTCATGCGGAGTTCCACTGCTCGAATGAGACTCTCGGTTATGACAAATTGCAGATCGGCCTTGTATGAATCATCGATACCAGGCGTTGTTTCCATGAACTTCAACAGCGCGGCCCGTTTGTCGCGTGCGAGCGTAAAGCGTAGCGCGTAGGGATCCAGGATGAAATGCAGGTACTGGTGACGAAGCTCGTCAACGGCAAGCTTGCCGGACGGACCAAAAACCAAATAGTAGCTGTCTCGGTAGGTTCGTGCATTGAAAGCGTTTGGCGGCGCCAGGAACTCGGGAATGATGAACAATTGGCGATCCAGGAATGAACCTGAAGCCATTCTCAGGTAACCGTCGGTCAAGAGAATGACCTGATTGATCGTGGGGCGATACTCGACGACAGCCTGGTCATACCGGGCGCGATGGCGGCTCCATACCGATTCAACTTTGGCTGAGACATGGAACTCCCTGACCAGGTCTAAGAACTCCCGTACTGAAAAAGCATCCGGGGGCAATTGGTTCGCAGGCAACATGAGTTTGAAATCGGGCGGGCCCTCGGTCAGCAATGCCAGCGAAACATACTTGGCGGCTTGGTCTTCCGCTGCCTTTCCATCCATGTGACTCTGATAAAACTTCTGCAGCTTCTGTCTCAACTCCGCAGGCATCTCCTGGAACTCACGAGAAATCGCTGCACGGCTCGGGTGAGCTTCAGATGAGTTGGCTTCCAAGCCGGCTTCCTGCAGTGCAGCCAACACGGCAAATACTCGGATGTCAGGTTGAATCTGAATGGAGGCGTTCTGGGCAGGGGCGCTGCTGGCCAGCAAATTGAGGCTAAGGAGGAGACCTATCCATCGTAGGAACCGTTGCATCGTCATAACCGGGATCTTGCCTGTGCTGGGGGCAAACTGCGCGCCGCTCGATCGTTGCCCATGAGCTCGAAGCCATCACTTACCCAAGTTTTCCATCGTAAAGAATCGAACGGAGGGAGTCAATTCAACTTTGGCCCAGAATAGTAGATCAGAACACAGGTCGTATGCCTGTCTCAGTGGAAAGCATTCTGGCTGGGAGAACAGCAGGCAGAAGGGCTACTGCAAAACGGTGGCGAATCGTTCTTCTCTGGTCAAATCGCCGAATTCATTTTCAGAAAGGAACTGTTCGTGAAACGGAAGATCTCTTTTCGTCGATAGAACCACCGGCGTGTAAGGAAGTTTCTTCGCGCAGTCCAAGGCCTCGCGAAGCGATTCGCAAAAGTTGAACAGCCGCCAAGCATTCGCCTGATATGCCCATACATTGATCGGATAAAGTGGCTGCTTCACCGTAAACTCCTTCAGGCTAAACCCGCTCGACGCCAATTGAGGTGGTTCGAAATACACCGTTCATATCGTCACCTTATGTATGAACTTTATATGATAAATGTAAATTTTACATTAAAAACTAATATTTAATATAATATATGCGACACGTTTTGGAGAGGACAGACCGTGCTGAGCCGCGTGTTTGCAGGCTATACAAACGCGATAAGTAGCGTTGCATCGGTTTGTTTAATCCAACCACTGGCGTGAGCCAGTGGTTGACGAAAGTAATCGAGGGGATACCGACCGCGTGAGCGGTCGGAGGCTTAATCGGGTGGCTGCTTTAGGTGAAGCTCCGACCGCTGTCAGGGTCGGTATCTTGAAGGAAGCCAGGACGCCGCGTTCCACTGGCTTACGCTAGTGGTTGGATTTGGCCCCATTCTGTCACGTTCTTACGTGGGTTTGTATTAGTGCTAGTAATGGAATGAGTAAAGAGGCGCCTTCGCGACGGCAGTTTACAAGGACGAGGTAAATGGAATCCGCTGCGCTTCAAGTACTTGCTCGGCAGCCAGAACGCCACGATACTGGGCTTCCTCGAAGATAGAGAATCCACTGAGATCGGAGTGAGCGAAACGAATTTGACCCATGGGTCTGGCAGCTTGCTCCCGGCTCATCCCCCAGAGGAATCCGGGCCTGGGTCGAACCATGGCGTGGCCCCACCGAAAGATGTCCAGCCGAGTTACTAGACGGTCCATCTCTGGATGTGGTTTCCTCAGGTCTTTCAGGATGAATTGGCTCCAGGAATGCCAGTCGGTCTCGAGCAGTCGTGTGCGTTGATCGCGAACGGGTGAGGAGGTGAGAGGGCAATAGTAGGTGAAGACGGTTTCGCGAAAGTGAGTCCGCAGGCTTTGATGGGTTGCGTTGACATAGCCGAGAGAGGGGCTGTCGTACAGAACATTGTCCCAAGCCAGTGGAACCCCTGCCCGCTCTGTCGGAAGCTCCCGCAGAGTGAGGTTCGCTACCATCCAGGGAGCATATTCAAAAGCTTCGACCCGCGGTGCGTCTTCTTTCGTGTCTGACAGCAAGTACCGGGCAAACTGCCGCGGACAGGCCACAATCACCTGTTCGGCGTTGATGCGTGTGGATTCCTGGCGAAGAACATCGAAATATTCGACAAAGGTGGAACTCTTCCCAGGCACAAGATGAAACACCAGTGAGTTTGGACGGATTTGTCTTTCCAGTTGGCTACGCAGCCGCTTAATGATCCAGCCGTTGCCTTCGGGCCACGTCAGCACGGTTGAGTTTTCGATTTCCGCATCGCCTTCGTTACCTCGACTGGCAAAGTAGTGGATTCCAGCCCACGCTGATACTTCCGAACAATCGGTCCCATAGTCGTCCCTGCAGGCATGGTTCACATACCAGTGAAGCGGCAGTGAGTCGAATCCTTTGCTCACCAGAAAGTCGCGCATCGAAATCCGGTCGAGCTCCATTAAATCGCGGTCGCGCGAGCTGAGCTCCATGGGAATGGAGAACGCCTTGCGCCCGTCCCGCCCTCTGCGAGCGCGATAGCCGGCCATGAGAACGCGAAAGCGATCGTACTGGTCGAGGTCTTTCTTAGAGACGGCCAATAGAGGCAATAGCCCTTCCTGCCAGCGTCCGTGACGATAGAGGCGCTCTTGAGGGGAGAAACATAGATACTTCTCTTCATACAGCGCCTCGCCGTTTTTGCCGTATCCCTGAATGACTCCCAATTCAGCAAACAGCTCTCGCACCGCCTTCGACTCCGGAGTCGGGAGCGGTACGTAGTGCGCTCCCCAGGGATAGGCTGTCACATGGTTTTCGCCGAAACGCGAGTTCCCGCCGCATTCTGGTTCAAGCTCCAGAATCTCAAACGCATGGAATCCGGCCTTCTTCAACTTCCACCCTGCGGAGAGACCTGCCACGCCTCCGCCGACAATAACAACCGGCACGCTTCTTTCGTTGCTCGGTCGAGGAATCTGATTTCCACGAAGCAAGTGTCCGATGTTTTGCGATGGCCCTAGAATCTCCCCGGCAAAGAGATGGGCCCCGCCCCGCGGCGCGCAGGAGTGGAACGTTGCGGCCACAGCTCCTGCACTCGACATCAGAAATTGGCGACGATTCATAAGGATCAGGCGGAAGGCGAATGGGTCAAGGCGAAAGGGCTAGGAAATGAAGAAGGTCGAACGTCGAAGTACGAATAGCGTGTTAGCACAGGTTCGTCATTCCGGCGAAAGAACGTCACCAGGGCGGATAGTAAGCCGGGGCCGGAATCCAGTCTTGCCGATGGTAGCGGATTCCCGATTTCGCGAGGATGACAAGCGTAGGGACTATGTCTTAGCCCTCGCACTTCGACATTCGTCCTTCCTGATCCTTTTGCCTTTGCGTCACGGCGTCACCTTCTGCCACTCGGCATCGTAGTAGTGCACCAAAGCTTGATTGTTAAGGCGATTCACTTCAGCGTCCACAGGCTGCATGTCTTTGGGAAATTGAAAGAGGCCAGGGACCGTATCGGCACTGAGGAAGCGTAACTCCTTCGGATACTGAGCAGGGGGTGTGAAGGGCTGCTTCGAGGCCACGACGAAGCCCCACTCGCCGAACGATGGCACGTAGACGTGATAGGGCGTAGCTTGAAGCCCCACACTCTGGACCGTCTTTACAATGCACCAAAAGGACTGGCGGGCGAACATTGGCGAAGTGCTTTGAATTGCTGCCAGTCCGTTGGCCGAGAGACGCTTGTCAAGCAGACGATAGAACGCGCTGGTGTAGAGCTTGCCCAGCGAGTGGTTGGTGGGATCGGGAAAGTCGATCACCGCGAAATCATAGAAATCGGTGTCTTGTTCCAACCAGACAAAGGCATCGGCATTGATGACCTTAACCTTCGAAGAGTGGAAGGCATCCTGGTTGAGCTTCCGTAACGGCGGGTTCTGGGAGAAGAGCCGCGTCATTTCAGGGTCGAGATCCACCAGGGTAATCTGCTCCACGCTGTCGCGCTTCAACACTTCGCGAATCGCCAGACCGTCGCCTCCTCCCAGTACCAGGACGCGGCGCGGCATCGCAAGCGACTGCAGCCCAGGATGGACAAGAGCTTCGTGGTAGCGATACTCATCCCGCGAGCTGAATTGCAAGTGCCCATTGAGAAACAGCCGCAGGTCATCCTTCCAGCGAGTCAAAACGATGCGCTGATAAGGCGAGGACTTGGCGAACACGATCTCGTCAGTGTAGAGATTCTCCTCTGACAACAGCGTCAACCGGTCAGAGTAAGCAAAGCCCAGCAGCAACGAGAGGATCACCACGATGCATTGTCCCCGCATCAGCCTGGCTTGCGGAACCTGCTGGCGAAACAGCCAAGCCGTCCAGGCGGCTACGAGCGCGTTGAGCAGACCAAAGAGGAAGCACGCACGCACCAGCCCAAGCTTTGGGGCGAGCAAGACTGGGAACAGGATCGAGGCCAGCAGTGCCCCCAAATAGTCGAACGTCAGCACCTGAGAAACCAGGTCTTTGAACTCGAGACGATCTTTCAGGATTCTGAGCAGCAGCGGAATCTCCAGGCCGACCAAGATGCCAATGAGGACCACCAACGAATAGAGGATCAGCCGGAAGGAGGAGGCAAACGAAAACACCAGAAATAGTGCGGCGGCCGAGAAGCCGCCAATCAACCCAACCAGGAGTTCGATGACTATGAACTTCGCCACCAGCCCCTTGCCCACATACCGCGACAAGTAGGAACCAATCCCCATCGAGAATAGATACGTGCCAATGACGGTGGAAAACTGTGTGACGGAATCACCGAGCAGGTAACTGGCAAGCGTTCCGGCTATGAGCTCATAAACCAGCCCACAGGAGGCAATGATGAAGACAGAAACCAGGAGGGCGTAAGTCATGGGTTCGTGATGCGGGAAGCGGGAAACGTGATGCGTGGAGAGGTCACGGCTTGCGCTTCACGCGTCATGTCTCACGCATCATAAGGTTCATGCATGAATTGAAGCAGCGATGATGAGGCAGATGCCCAGCGACATAGCTCCCACGATAATGGCCAGTGCTATGTTGTGTTCTTCGATGATCTCCTTCCACAACAGGTAGGGCGTTAACCTGTCCATCAGCCGAAAGCAGATGAAGAAGATGAGCACTCCTAGAAACGAAAACACCACAGCATTTACCACGAAACCCACATTGATTATTCCACTCACGGTGGTCTCCTTATTGAAAGCGTTTTCGTTGTCGCCCTCGTCGAACCTAACCTTCACGACGAGGTCGATTAACTTAGTACTCAGCACTCACTTGTGGTAGTACCGCTGATACATGCTGCGATAGGCACCCGGGTTATCCCGAATCGACTTGGGAACATTTTTTAGTTCGTTGTAGCTCGTCGGGCTCCATCCACGGTAGTCCGCATAGCTAAACAACCCAAGAGCCATGGCGCCGAAAACCTGAAACAAACGAAGCATAGTCAGTCATCCTCCGAATCCGAAGAAGTAATCATTGGGTGATCGCTCTCCGACCATCGCTTGATTTCGTAAGAGCGGCCCCGGAACCAGTGCATCACCGGGAAAACAAACAACGCACCTACTGTGTAAAAAAAATACGACCAGCGCGGGACGTCGCGATACACACGAATCGAGTAATTGACATCGCGTGCTTCCGAATCAGGCTCGATGCGCAGATAGTAGCGGCCTCCTGGCACTTCCGGCAGAATCAGCTCATCCCTCAGGCTGCCTTCCGACCAGGATTCTCCGCCCTCAACCCCGGAGTAGTAGCTCAACTCCCGCCCGAATTCGTAGGCAGTGCCCGTTTCCTCATTGATCAATGCCATGTTCAAGAACAACCAGTTGTTGTTAAGGTTCGCTCGGCTCTGGATCACGACGTTGGAGGGTCTGCCAGGCACTTCGAAGATCTCCGTCACCCGCGCCTTCTCGGCATCGGCCTGATGAAAGGCAAACGCGTTTTCATAAACCAGCTTGTTGTTCGACAGCAGCAGAAACAGGATCTGAACGAAAACCGCAGCCAAGAAAAGGACCACCCAGGTTCGCCAGATGGCTGCTGAGTGCACCTTATGGGGAGAAGGTTGATTGGGCGCAATGCCGATCCGGGCTGGGACCGGCGTCTTCAGCTGAAAACTCTTCCAAACCGTCTCAGGCTCGATGTACTCGCCAATCGACCAGGTCAGTTCGGTTTCGGTGCTTTCTTTGCTCAAAATCAACGGCGGCGCGATGTAGTCACTGGTCCAGGCGGGCTCTCCCACCTGGACCTTCCAGTAGAACTCCCCGACGACATACGACACCTGTGCGTGCGCCGTCTGAAAATGCCGGAATGTTTCCCCCAGATAGCTGACGGGCCCCTGTTCATCCGACGAGAGAGGCTTTGGCGTCTGAGTTGTCGTCTTCACGAAGTTCCAATGGCCGTTATACTCTGTCAGCCAGCGAAATCCTTTATAAGGATTGAACAGCAGATACTCGCTCCACTCGTATTCAACGCCCTCCACTTCGATTTTTCGACGGAGAAACCCGATCACCTCGAAAAGTTCGCCGTGCAGCTTGCCGCGACTACCCAGCGGTATCAGCGGCTCATGCTTGATGCTGACCGCATAGGTGGCAAGGATGCGGAAGTTCTCGTCGGTTAGATCGATGACTGACTGGCACGAACCACAAGCCAGCGACTCGGTTTGCTCGAGGCCCCTTACCGTCAGGCTGTTACCGCAAGCCGGGCAGCGAAATGACTTGATGCGAGGTGCGGAGGGTTGTGGAAGAGGTGGAGGGACCGTGTCCGGCTTACCATCCATCGAATTCCCTCAGTCCGGAAAGTTGCAGCGCGTCGAATTCGACGTATTCACCGAGAAAGACCAAAGGGGGGGCTTCGCTGTAGTCGAGGGTAGAAAAAGAACTGTCGTCTCCCTGCAAATCAGCAACCGGTGCTTCGTATCCGGCTCCCACGCGGAACGGCAGTTCCCCTTCACCACCAATGCACAGCGCGTTCTGAATATCCCGCACTTCGAACCAGCGCCCATCGAGCTTGTGGCGCTGACCTGCCTGAAGTCCAGCAAACTCTGGCACAGGCTCCGCAATGGACTTCACAAACGACACGGCATAGGTCCCTTGCGCCTCTCCCAGCCACCCGCTGCGCATGTCGTCAAACAAAAGGTGCCATTCATTCCACAGCCCGTGCTCAAACCGAAGTTGAATGCGTCCCACAACTCCAAAATGAACATTTCGATACTTTCCTTCAACTCGCAACTGCAGCGGCGATCCGTCGGTCTGCAACTGCGCCATCTTGCCGATGTCTTCAAGGTTAAGGTCGTGCCTGACTAGCGTGGATTTGCAGTATTCGCAAATGGCCAAAATCGAGGCTGCCGACTGAAACAACACCGGAGCGCCGCAGGATGGGCAGACAGTCGATTTCATGGAGCTGAGCTGTGGCTGGCAGTCATGACTGAATCCATCCGGCGATAGTTTCTCGGGAACTCGCGGACGTGAACGTGCGACGAGCCCAATAGGCCACCCAGCCGGGCTTCCCAGGACATGGGCGCACGCTGCTTGCAGCAAAATAAATTAAGACAAAGAGAGTTGTGCTCCGGGAAGGAATGCAGTGCGAGATGTGACTCCTGCAGCAGCCAGACGCCCGTGACGCCACCGGTTCCCGGAAACTGGTGCCAGACGGGCTCTCCCACCGGCCTGAGATTCATCTCAGCCACGATGACATCGAAGAGCCCTCGCAGAGCCGCTTTGTTGGACAGGGTTGCCGCCGAGCAGCCAAAGGCTTCAATCATCCATTCGATTCCGGTCATTGGATTAGACCAACTTCTTGAGCATTTCTGCTTTCTTCGCTTCGAACTCTTCCTTGCTCAAGACTCCCTTGGTCATCAGATCGTGCAACTTCTCCAACAACGCGGTGACGTCCGCGGCTGACTCCGCTGCTGGCTTAGCGGCTTGGGGCTGTGCCGGGTTGGCCATGGACGAGGTCATGGCCGACGCCATGGTCTGGCCAATGGTGAGACCAGCGCCGAGACCGGCGCCGGCACCGGCCAGTCCGCCTTCGTTGGCAGCCGCAATCGGGATGCTCTGCGCGGTCTGGTATTGGGTATAGCGGGTCATGTCGCCGATGAGACCCATCCCAATCCGCTGATCGAGGATTTTCTGCAGCTCATCAGGCAGCGAGAGGTTTTGTACCTGAAGGGTATCGAGACCAATGCCTAAGCGCTTGAACTCCGGGTCGAGCTTCAGCTTGATTTGGTTGCCAAACTCATCCTGGTTGGCCGCCATGTCCAAGAACGGAATGCCCGATTGTGCAAAAAGATCGGAGATTGACGCGACGATGGTGTTGCGCAACTGTCCATCAAGTTCGGTGATGGTGTACTGCTCGCGTGTGCCGCTCACGTGCACATGAAACGCCCGCGGATCGAAGATCTTGTAGGAGTAGATTCCGAAGGCGCGCAGGCGGACGGCGCCGAACTCTTTGTCTCGAATCGTAATCGGATTAGCTGTGCCCCACTTTTGGTTGAGCTGAAGGCGCGTGCTGAAAAAATAAACGTCCGACTTGAACGGAGACTCAAAAAGCTTGTCCCAGTTCATCAGGTTCGTCAGAAGTGGCAGCGTCTGAGTCGTGAGTTTGTAGCGTCCAGGGCCAAACACGTCGGCGACAGTCCCTTCATTGACGAAAACGGCCATCTGGGATTCGCGCACGGTGAGAGAGGCGCCATACTGGATCTCGAAATCCTGCATGGGGTACCGGTAAGCCAGCATACCATCCGAACTTTCCGTCCATTGGATGACGTCGATAAACTGCTTCTTCAAGAAGTCTTTAATACCCATAGCACCGCCTCCTTGAGCGTTTCGTCCGACTGAACCCTGGCATGTAAACGTAGTTGTAGCGAAATAAGTTCCGCGAATCAAATTCAAATCGGAATCTCGGCTCGAGTTTGCCTCTCAGACAATGTCAACGCAGTTCTTGCCCAGCCGACAGGAATCTCTAGGGGCCCTCAGGAGAGTTCGCATACTTGCTTGCCCCGCTTCTGCCGTTGCTGTACCATCGTGGTAACCAATTCAAGGGAATAACACAGCCTGAACCTGGCCCAGCCTGAACGAAGGAGGGGGCAGTTAGTATGAAACCGCAGATGGTTGCAACACTCAAGGCAGGTCGCAGCTGGGCACTCGTCCCGCTCGCATTGCTTCAGCTCGTGCCACCCTTGGTGGCCCAGTCATCTGAGGATCTCGCCCTCTCGATCCTTCAGCGAAAGTGTTTGCAATGCCACGGTGAAACACTCCAAATGTCTGGTCTCGATCTCCGCACCCGGGAAGGTCTCTTGAAAGGAGGAGAAAAAGGGCCAGCCCTGATTCCTGGTAGCGCCGACGCCAGCCGCGCGTACCGGCGCGTAGCAGGGATGGAGCAACCGTTGATGCCGATGGCTCCGCTGCCTCCTCTTTCCTCCGAAGAAGTCGCTGTCCTGAAGACCTGGATCAATCAAGGTGCCAAATGGGAATCGGGCAAGGTGGGCCCGGCGAGTACCGCTCCAACTTCGCCTGATCCAAAAGCACCGGACAAAATTTCCGTAGCTGGCGGATATGCCAAGTCCTATGAGGAAAGACCTATCACCGAGCCGGAACGGAAGTGGTGGGCTTTTCAAAAACCTGTCCGGCCTTCCGTTCCCAAGGTGGCTGATGCTCGCTGGAACCGTCATCCAATGGATGCCTTCGTCAAGAAGGCTTTGGACGAGAAGGGCCTTGCGCCAGCCCCCCAAGCGGATCGAAACACTTTGATTCGTCGTGCCACCCTAGACCTCACTGGCCTCTTGCCGACGCCACAAGAATTGGAGGCTTTTGTCGGCGACCCCTCACCGCGGGCATATGAAAACCTGATTGAGCGCCTGTTGTCGTCTCCGCACTATGGCGAGCGTTGGGGCCGTTTTTGGCTCGATGTAGTCCGGTATGCTGACAGCTCCGGCTTTGAGCATGACAAGGACCTCGCCAACGCCTGGCGATATCGTGACTACGTGATCCAGGCCTTCAACCAGGACAAGCCTTTCGACCGGTTCATTCTCGAACAACTGGCCGGTGATGAGGTCGCGGATCGGAGCTTCGAGAGCTTGACGGCAACCAGTTACTATCGCATCGGACCCCGAGTGCGCTTTCGCGAGAAGGACAATCCCTATTATCGCTACGAATACCTGGACGACGTCATCCGCACGACCTTCCAGGGCTTCATGGGACTCTCGGTGAACTGTGCACGCTGCCACGACCACAAATTCGATCCCATCTCGAGGAAAGACTATTACCGGTCGATGGCGATGGTTTTTGGCTACGTAGACGTCGACCATCCCTTGGCACCGCCCGACAAGGTGGCTGAGTACGAGAGAATCAAGAAAGAAGTGGACGAGCAAACGCGGCCGCTCCGCCGAAAGATCGCCCAAATCGAAGCGCCCTACCGGAGAGCGGCGTTCGAGAAGAGACTGGCAAAGTTCCCCGAAGAGATTCAGATCGCCGTCAAAACACCGGACGCGCAGCGGACCCCGGGCCAAAAGCTGCTGGCTGCCCAAATTGTCTCGCTGGACATCGATCCCGACGCAGCGGCCAATCAACTTAGCAATTATCGCAGCATGATGAAGGTCAGCGATGCAGACCATCAACTTCGGCAAACACTGGTGGACCAGATCGAAGAGATTCAAAAGCGACTGCCATCACCTCTACCTGTAGCCGAGGGCATCCGGGACGGAGACTACCGGCTTACTCCTGACGGACCGGGTGATGAGCCACTGCCAGGCAAGGGCGACCGCTTCGACTATGGAGTTCAATGTTGCTTTCTACCTGAGCCTGGAAAATCCTTTGCGGTACCACCGGTCTATTTTGCCGCCAACGGCATGGACGTCGTTGAAGACCAGAAGTCCTTTGTTGTCGAACCCGGATACCTCAAGGTTCTGGCTGACAGCAGTTCAGTACCCGTTGCAGACCCGCCAGGCAATGGGTACGTCACGAGTGGCCGTCGGCGGGCACTGGCCAAATGGATTGCCTCGCCCGACAATCCTTTGACTGCCCGAGTGATGGTCAACCGGGTCTGGCACTGGCATTTCGGCCGCGGCATTGTGCCAACGCCAGGCAATTTCGGGAAGATGGGCATGCCACCCTCTCACCCGCAGTTGCTGGATTGGCTGGCCACGGAGTTTGTCCACCAAAAGTGGAGTATGAAGCAGATGCACCGGCTGGTCATGACGTCCGAGACCTACAAGATGGCTTCCACGTTTGCGCCATCCGCGAATCTGGAGAAGGATCCCACGAACGTCGCCCTCTGGCGCTTCCCACTGCGCCGGCTGGAAGGAGAGGCGATCCGTGACATTATCTTGTCAGCAAGCGGGCAGCTCAATCTCGAAGCAGGAGGGCCGCCGTTCTTCCCGTCAATCCCGAAGGCACTGCGAGAGAGCTATCGAGCCGGCAAATGGGAACTCACCAAGGAAGAGCCCTCCAACTGGCGCCGCAGCGTGTATTCCTACTGGAAGCGCGGGCTCAAGTATCCGATGTTTGAAGTTCACGACCAGCCCGACCCGAACGTGACTTGTGAACGGCGCAATACCACGACGGTTCCCACGCAGGCACTGACGCTGTCGAATAACGAGTTTGTGTTGATACAAGCGAAGTACTTTGCAGAACGGGTGGTGCGCGACGCTGGTGATGGCACTGAAAAGCAGATTGAGACGCTGTATCGCTTGGCTCTGAGCCGTCGGCCAGATCAGCAGGAACTCAAGAGTGGGGTGGCTTTCGTTCAGAAGCAGCGCGACTATCATTCGAAGCTGGAACCAGCCTCAGGCAACGAAGCTAGTTCGACCAGTGGCGTAGCACTGGCAGCTCTCACAGACCTAGCGCATGTGATGTTCAATTCGAACGAATTCGTTTACATCAATTGAAGCGCCGTTTCTCCCCCTTGCGAGAGGGGAGATCAAGGGGGGTTCTCCTTCTGGCCTTTTCCAGCGTGCCTAGAACGCAATACACCCAGGGAATCAAACCGATAACCACATCGGCATGACAGAATGAACAAACCTCGTTTCGTTTCTCGACGCAACTTCCTGTTTGAGGCTGGTTCCGGGATCAGCGGCCTTGCGCTCCTCCACCTCTTGAATCAGGACGGGCTCCTGGCTGCCGAGCCGGCAGACAACACGTCGGCTTGCGCCAGCCCACAAGGCTTTACTGGCTCGCCCTACCTTCCAAAGCCTTCGCACTTCAAGCCGCGTGCTAAGTCCGTTATCTCACTGTTCATGAGCGGCGGCGTTAGTCACATCGACACATTCGACTACAAGCCGGCGCTGTCGAAGTACCACGGTACGCCCCTCGAAGGAAAGGGCGAGATTCGCGTCCGACAAGGATTTCCCGGACCGCTCATGAAGAGTCCATATACCTTCAAGCAGTATGGACAATCGGGCCTCTGGGCTTCCGAGCTGTTCCCCCATATAGGCAGCATGGCGGACGATTTAGCCTTCATTTACTCGTGCCAGGGCAAGTCCAGCGACCATGTGTTGTCCCACTACGAGTGGAACACCGGATCGATTCTGATGGGCTTTCCAAGTGTTGGTTCCTGGGTGACCTACGGACTTGGAAGCGAGAACCAGAACCTGCCAGGGTTTGTCGTTATCTATGACGCGCGCGGTGGGCCTTTTTCTGGGCCTGCCAACTGGAACGCAGGCTTCCTGCCTGCCGCTTACCAGGGAACCGTTTTTCGCTCCAGCGGCGACCCCATTCTGGATCTTTCCCCACCCTCCAAGTATGTAACACCACAGCAGGAGAAGGCGCGCCTGGATCAGTTGAACTGGATAAACCAGCAGCATGCGGCAAAGCATCCGGGCAGCACCGAGCTGGCGGCCCGCATTGCTTCTTACGAGCTTGCCTATCGCATGCAGATGTGCGCACCCGAGGCGGTGAACATCTCCCAGGAAAGTGAAGATACGAAGCACCTCTATGGACTGGACAATCCCGTGACCGAGCCGTTCGGCAAGCAGTGCCTGCTTGCGAGGCGCATGGTGGAGAGAGGAGTTCGATTCGTCCAACTCTATAGTGGCTCAATCATCAACCAGAATGTCGATACTTGGGATGCGCATGCCAGCATCGTGGACAATCACGGCCAGCACGCTCCGGAGGTGGACAAACCAATTGCGGGCCTGATTGCCGATCTGAAACAGCGTGGGTTATTGGACGAGACCCTGGTGATCTGGCACTCAGAGTTCGGACGCATGCCGATTTCGCAACGCGGAATTGGTCGTGACCACAATCCTGGCGCTATGACCACATTCCTGGCGGGAGCCGGTATACAAGGCGGCCAGAAAATTGGTGCTACTGACGAGTTTGGTTACAAGGCGGAACAGCAGGTCGTGAGCTGCCACGACTTGCACGCCACGGTGCTGCATCTGCTCGGCATGGATCACAAACGCTTGACCTACTACTTTAACGGCCGCCACATGAGGCTTACCGACGTTCATGGCGAACTCATCCCCCAGATCGCCGGAGAGCCCAGGCCGACGGGTTAGATTCCACCGAGCGGTCAGGAGCTCCATCCGAACTTACGCAATTGCAGACGCTAGCGGTTTGGCGTCATTCCCGCGAAAGAACGTCACCCCGGGCGGATTGTAATCCGGGGCGGGAATCCAGCGGCTCTGGACAGGACTAGCTCCCGACTTTGCAGGAATGAGCGTCTGTGTCCCATCGGTTCGTTCCAATTCGCCCGGACCGGTGTGAACTCGATCATCCAATCCTGGTACGGATTCTCCACACATCTCTCAGTGACTCTCAAAAGACATCTGCAATTCGTATCGCTTTTGCTAGGTGCTGCCCTCGTTCTGCGGGTTCACCCCGCATCCTTAGCCGATGAACCGGCCCAAGGCGAACGCCTCTTTCAGCTCCACTGCGCTGGCTGTCATGGCCCGAAGGGTGAAGGAGGCAAAGGACCCAATCTGGCAATGTCACGCCTAGCGCGAAGCGCCGGGGAAGAAAAGCTGATCAACGTGATCACCGAAGGCATCGATGGCACAGAGATGCCCACGTCACGGCTCGACAAGAACCAAATCCAGCAGGTTGCCGCGTTCGTCCGCGGGCTTGGTGTGGTCGCCACCGAAACAGTTTCTGGCAATGCGCAACGCGGCGAGCAGCTTTATTCTTCGAAAGGCAATTGCTCGGAGTGTCATGTCCTCAAAGGCCGTGGGGGTGCTTCCGGCCCAGATCTTACTGAGATTGGCACGCGCCGCGGCGCAGCCTACTTGCGAATGGCCCTGACAGACCCTGAAGCCGATGTCCCCAAAGGTTTCTCGTCCTTTAACCCCGATACCAACATCCCGGAGAACTTTCTGTTAGTGAGAGTAGTGACGAAAAAGGGCCAACGGCTCGCAGGCACACGTGTCAACGAGGACACGTTCTCCCTCCAACTGCGCGATTCCTCCAACCAGGTTCATTCTTTCTTTAAGTCTGAGTTGGCCGAGCTGCATAAGGATTGGGGGAAGTCGCCGATGCCAAGCTACCGTGAAGTGTTTTCGAATACTGAGCTCGATGATGTCGTCGCTTTTCTGGTTTCGTTGGGGCGCGAACGATGAGTGCGATGAAATGCCCAAGCTTGTTTGAACTGCCCGTGGTGTCCCTTGCTAAGGGGTACGGTGAAGGACGAAAGAGTCGGCTCCCCTCTCCCCAACGCGGGAGAGGGGCTGAGGGTGAGGGGGAATTCCCCGCTCTGGTCGGCTGCGTGCCTTACCGCCTCCAGCAAGCATCGCCGACGTTCATTGTGAAATCGCGACTGCGTGCGACACCCCCTCACCCCCAACCCCTCTCCCCCTCACGGGAGGCGAGGGGAGACGAATTTTCAATTTTTTCACAGCTCCAGTCATCTTTGGTTTTAACGGGTCGCCGGCTCGTCTCGGCGACCATAACGCTACTATTGCTTCTTGCTGTTCGAGTCGCTTCTGCCCAGGTTCCTTACGAAAGAATCCGGCGCGCCGACTCGGAGCCCGGTAATTGGCTCACCTACTCCGGTAATTACCAAAGTCATCGTCACTCACAGCTGACGGAAATTAACGGAACTAACGTCGCCCGCCTCAAACCGGCTTGGGTCTATCAGATTCGCGATGTAGAGAAGGTCGAGACGTCGCCCATCGTTCTGGATGGAGTCCTGTACATCACAGAAAAACCAAACGTCGTGACGGCTCTCGATGGGAGAACGGGAAGACCACTTTGGAGCTACCGGCGCTCCCAGCCTACGGGTATTCCCGCGTGCTGTGGGCCTGCAAATCGGGGTGTTGCGATTCTGGACGACCTGCTGTTTCTGGGCACCTTTGACGCCCATTTGGTAGCGCTCGACTTGCGAACCGGCACGGAGCGCTGGGATGTGACTGTCGGCGACTACAAGGTCTCCCACACGATTACCGTGGCGCCGCTGGCATTGAAAGACAAGATCATTGTCGGCATCGCGGGTGGAGACTGGGGCATTCGAGGTTTTCTGGATGCGTACGAAGCGAAGACCGGCAAGCGAGCCTGGCGTCTTTGGACAGTGCCCGGACCGGGCGAACCCGGAAACGAAACCTGGGGAGGTGACAGCTGGAAAACGGGCGGTGCAACGACCTGGGTGACCGGGTCGTACGATCCCGAATTGAATCTCATCTACTGGGGAACGGGTAATCCAGGACCGGACTATGACGGAGAAGTGCGCCCGGGAGACAATCTCCACTCTGCATCACTGCTTGCGATCGACGCCGATTCCGGGAAACTTCGCTGGCATTTTCAGTTCACGCCACACGACGTCCACGACTGGGATTCCAATCAGGTACCGGTCCTCGCAGACGGAGTCATCAATGGACGGGCTCGGAAACTCGTGCTTCATGCCAATCGTAATGCGTTCTACTATGTGCTCGATCGCGCAACCGGAGAGTTCCTTTCAGGCAGTCCCTATGTCAAGCAGACCTGGGCGAGTGGGCTTGACAAGCGCGGCCGCCCCGTGGTCCTTCCGAACACCGATCCGACGCCTGAGGGCACACTTGTCTATCCAGGACTGGGCGGAGGTACGAACTGGTTCAGCCCGTCTTACAGTCCGAGCACTCGGCTGATGTATGTCCCGGCTCAAGAGAACTACGGACAGCACTACTACAAGGTCAAAGGAGAATATGTCCCCGGAAGCATTTTCGAGAGTGGCGGAACGCGCGAACTCGCTGGCGTCGAGCGTTACGGGACGATCAAGGCCTTGGAAGCCGAAACGGGAAAGCTTCGCTGGGAGTTCAAGCTCCACGCACCGTCAACGGCCGGCGCGCTCTCAACCGCTGGCGGATTGGTCTTTACAGGTACGCGCGAAGGTTGGTTCCTTGCGCTTGACGCAGCATCTGGCAAACCGCTGTGGCGCTTCCAAACTGGCGGAGAAATTCACGCCAATCCCGTGAGTTTCCTGGTCGACCAAAAGCAGCATGTGGCCATCGCCGCGGGTCAGGCCTTGTTTGTGTTTGCGCTGGAGTGATCCAACGCATAGACACGGAAAGGGGCCAAAACCATAAAGCAAACCGCGAAGACACGAAGAGCGCCAAGACAAGAATTAAGGCTTTTTAGTTTTCCATGGGTCTAGCAGTGCTTGACCGACGATGCTCTCTGTGCTTTTGCTGGTGTCGGCTCCACCGTCATTCCGGCGAAAGCCGGAATCCAATATCTCTGTTGTGACATCGAGTTTTTCGACAAAGGAGGTGCATCGATGAAGCACCTTGTTCTAGCCGTACTGCTTTCCGCAGCGCTCGTTGTTGGATCTGTATCATCCCTGGCAGAACAACCTAAGTCGAAGGCGCCCGAGCAGGGTTACGTGCCCGAGGGCTGGCAGCCACATGAAGGTGGGTTGCTGAAGTATCGGGTAGCCATCCGCTTCGGCGAAGAGCCCGACACGATGCCCGAGGGATGGAAGTTCGGCCGCGTGTCGGCTGTGACCACCGACTCCAAGGGGGAGGTCTACGTCTTTCATCGAGGAAAGAAAGCAGATGCCGTGGTTGTGTTCGACTCCAAAGGAAACTACCTTCGTTCCTGGGGCCGCAATTTCTTTGGGAACCCCCACGGTCTGCGGGCTGACAAGGATGACAACATCTGGGCCGTGGATAACGGGAATCACCAGGTATACAAGTTCACGCGCGAGGGCAAATTGCTCCAGACTTGGGGGGTCAAGGGACAGATTGGTACGGACGACAAGACGTTCAACCGCCCCACCGACATAACCTTCGCGGCCAATGGAGACTTTTTTGTCTCAGACGGTTACGGCAATTCACGTGTCGTGAAATTCAGCAAGGAAGGGAAATACTTGCAATCCTGGGGCAAACCGGGAAAGGGGCCCCGCGAGTTTCAGACGGTCCACTCCATCGCGATTGACTCCAAACAACGGATCTACGCCAGTGATCGGGAGAACAATCGCATCCAGATCTTCACCGCGAAAGGCGAATTTCTAAAGCAATGGACCCATCTGGGAGCGACCCAGGGCTTATTTATCACCCCGAAAGACGAAATGTGGGTGATCACTCACCGCAATAACGTCGAGAACATCACCTACGACACGCTCGCGGGTCGAATCATGCGGATCGACGTGGAAACCGGCAAGATTATTGGGGCCATGGAGTGTCCGGGTCATATGATCACGGCCGCCCCAACAGGAGAACTCTTCGTTGCAAGCCTGACTGGAAACATATTCCGCTGGTATCCGGCTTGGTTGACGCCCGGCGCGGCCTCAGCAGTCGAAGCCAAAGGACCGCCACCGACGAAGTGAAAGCTTTCTCCCCCTTGCGAAGCGCTTACGGGGCAGACCAAGAGGGGTTTTGCTGCCGAGCTGCTGTCCAGACGGTTTTGGCAGGAGCCTCATCCTCCCAATTTATTCGTAAACTTACCTTCCAGGTCGTGCCAAGGAGGCCAGACCCGTGCGCAAACAAATTGTCATCGCCTTCGCGCTCATCAGCGCCATCAGTAATCACGGAATTGCCAAGGATGCCAAGGCAGTTCTCGAAGCTACTATCAAGAATATGGGTGACGTGAAATCCGTCCAGTACTCCGGCAGTGGAGCCGTATTCACGCTCGGTCAGAGCGTAAGCGCCGACTCGCCCTGGCCGCGAGTTGAGGTCAAGAGTTTTACTCGACTCGTGGACTATGACAAGGTCGCATCACGCAACGAAGGCGTGGGTCCCCAGGGCCCGGTGCCAACGCAGTTCTTCGCTGGAGACAAAGCATGGGGGCAGGCTGGTTCTAACGTTACTCCAGCTGCACCAGCAGTCGCTGCTGAACGCCAGCTTCAGATCTGGCTCACTCCACACGGATTTTTGAAGGGTGCCTTGGCGAACAAAGCAACTGTCAAGGGCGGGAAGGCCACGACGGTGTCATTCCTGACACCGGGCAAACACAGAATCGTTGGCACGATTTCTGCAGATCATGTGGTTGAAAAGGTCGAGTCTTGGATTGACAACCCTGTTCTCGGCGACATGCACGTCGAAACCAGCTACAGCGATTACCGAGATTTTGGTGGAGTTCGCTTTCCCGCAAAGATGGTGCAGAAGCAGGGTGGTTTCCCCGTGTTTGAGTTAACAGTCACGGAAGCCAAGGCTAATGTCGCGCTCGAAATCAGCGTTCCAGAGTCAGTACGGCAATCCACGCCGCCGGCAGTGCGGGTGACGACGGAGAAACTTGCCGACGGCATCTGGTACCTGACTGGAGGCTCGCATCACAGTGTGTTGGTGGAGTTTGCGGATCACGTCGCAGTGATCGAAGCTCCGCAGCACGAAGAGCGCTCGACGGCTGTGATTGCCGAAGTGAAGAAGCTGATTCCCACTAAACCCCTCCGTTATCTCGTGAACACGCATCACCACTTTGACCACTCCGGTGGCCTTCGCACCTATGTAGCTGAGGGCGCCGCGATCATCACACATCGCAGCAATGAGGCGTTCTATCAAAAAACCTTCAAGGCTCCCCACAAGCTCAACCCTGACCGCCTCGCACGCGCCAGCAAGAAAGCCAAAATTATCGCCATCGATGCGAAGCATGTGTTATCGGATGGCACGCGGACTGTGGAGATTCATCACATTCAAGGAAATCCACACAACTCCGGAATCCTCATGGCGTGGTTCCCGAAGGAGAGGTTGCTGGCGGAAGTGGATGTCTATACGCCGCTGGCACCAAATGCCTCGCCACCAGCGACTCCAAACCCCGCGACAGTGAATCTCCACGAGAACATCCAACGCCTGAACCTCGATGTGAACCAGATCGCCCCTCTTCACGGTCGCGTGGTCACGGTCGCGGAGCTTAGGAAGACGATTGGCAAGTAACGTCCATTCAAGGCCACGACACAAGGAGAATTGGGGCCCGGTGCGGTGCGGCCCGCGCATCAGAATTCAAACTGCAGAGACGCGGAGACGCAGAGAAACTAGGTTGAGGACCGATTGAGAACGATCCCTGATGCCATTCTCTAACCTGCGGGCCATCCGGGCAGATACAGAAGCTCATAGAGCGAAACTCTCTCTGCGTCTTCGCGTCTCTGCGGTGCTTTCTCCTAGCGTTTCTGAGAGGAGCTCTCTTTGATTTCTTTCTTTTTCGTTCTTTGTCGTGCCCGAAAGTCATTCCAGGCAAGTGTGATTCTTTGCCTGAGTGTGATTCCTGGGTTGGGCGCTGACCTTTTCCAGGATGATTTTTCCCGTTTCCCTCCCGGCTGGTTGTCGACGCCTGTCGGAGGGTTGAATGGCGCCATTCAGGAATACCACTATCTGCCTCACCGCGGTGTGCCGCTTGGACCCTGGGAAAACGCCATCTGCCATCTGGATGCCTGGGTCGTTGGCGATGAGGATGGGAAACCCTACCTGGAGCAGCATTCCGTCAATTCCCAGTACTTCAAGTTGATGAACCCAACCTTTCTGACGGGTGATCCTGAGTGGAGTGACACCACGGTGGAAGTCAAGGTCAAGCCGCTGGCTGTGAACGAAATGGTAGGCCTTGTATTTCGCTATCACACCAATCGCCACTACTACCTCTTTGCCCTTGACGGTGGAAAACGCGCTCGCCTGGCATTGCGTCTGCCGCTGGAAAAGACGTTGCGCGTGGCTGAATGGCGCGAACTCGGCGCCATCGATTTTCCTTACGACACGAAGAAGTACTACCAACTGAAAGTTGTGAACGAGGGTCCGCGGATCGAGGCGTACATCGATGGTCGAAAAATTCTGGAAGCAAGCGATGGTGAGATAACCAAAGGCAAGGCCGGACTCACGGCAAATATTCCCGCGCGGTTCCAGGATTTTCGAGTTCAAGTTTCTGACCTGGTCAAGAGCCAGATCACCCAGCGCATTCTGGCTCGCGAGACAAAACTCACCAAGCTACAAGCTGAGAATCCGCAGCCAAAGCTGTGGAAGCAGTTCAACACCCCGAAGTTTGGCGCCGGGCGCAACGCTCGCTTTGGCGATCTGGATGGCGATGGTCAGCTAGACATGCTGATCGCCCAAAACATCCCGCGCGTGCGCGGCGACGCTTTCGACCATATCAGTTGTCTCACTGCCCTGAACCTCGATGGCAAAGTTCTCTGGCAGCAAGGACGGCCCGATCCGCGCAACGGTCTCCTTACGAATGACACGCCCTTTCAGATTCACGACATCGATGGCGATGGCCAAAACGAGGTAGTACTCGTCCAGGATTTCAAGCTGCAGATTCGCGAGGGTAAGACAGGAAAGGTTCGCCACTCAAACTGGATGCCGCCCATACCCACTGAGACTCAGGAACGACCTTATGAGATCAACAGCGGGGACTCGCTGGCCTTCTTCAATCTTACTGGCAACAAAGGGCGGCAAGAGATCTTGGTCAAGGATCGCTACAAGAATTTCTGGGTCTTCAACAACCGTTTGGAACTGCTATGGCAAGGACAGGGGCAGACCGGCCATTTCCCTTATCCTTTCGATGCAGATGGAGACGGCCGCGAAGAAATCCTCATTGGCTACTCCCTATGGGACCACACAGGACGGCAGCTGTGGAGCCAGGACACGACCTTGAAGGACCATGCCGATGGCCTGGCGATGGGCAACTTCAGCGATAACCCCAAAGCGGAACCCAAGGTTTATGCCAGTGGTAGCGATGAAGGGTTTCTGCTCTTTGACAAGAAAGGAAACATTCTGAAGCATGTGCGCGTCGGTCACGCGCAGAGTCCCAGCATCGGAAAATACAGACCTGACGTTCCGGGTCTTCAGTACATGACCATCAACTTCTGGAGAAATCCTGGAATCATCTCCCTCTTCGATTACGATGGCAATCTGCTGACTCAAGACGAGCCCATCCACACCGGCAGTCCGTTGCTGCCAGTCAACTGGCGCGGCGACGGGCAAGAATTCGCCATGCTCTCAGGAAACGTTCGCGAAGGCGGCATGATCGATGGCCATTTACGCCGAGTGGTCATGTTCCCGGATGATGGCCATCCAGACCTGGCGTACTACGTAGCCGATGTCACGGGTGACCGTCGAGATGAAGTCATTCTTTGGGATCAGGAGCGCGTCTGGATCTACACCCAGGATCGGCCGTTCACAGGCAAACGGATTTACGCTCCGGTACGTAATCCGCACTACAACGAATCGAACTATCTCACTACGGTTTCGTTGCCGGGGTGGGAAGAGAAGTAGCAGGTGTCCGGTGTCAGGTTTCAGGTAGCTGCCAGGTCCTAGCCTGGAGGGAGGAATGGTTTCCTGCAACCGGGATTCGTTGTTCGTGATACGTGATTCGTAGGAGGTCTTATGACGCATCTGAAAACCTTAACCCGTCGTGAGTTTGTCAAGACAGCGGGAAGCAGTGCAGCCGCGGCTTCCCTGCTCGCAGCCAGCGCTCCGCTGGCTTCAGCCGCAGCCGGGCGGCGGCGTTATGCCATCGTGGGAACTGGAGATCGAGGCTCCGGCATGTGGGGACGAACTCTAGTGACGAGATATTCCGATGTACTGGAGTTTGTGGGTCTCTGCGATCCCAATCCCAAGCGTGCCGTTGCCTCGAAGGAGCTGCTGGGAGTGAGTTGCCCCACCTTCACCAACTTCGACGAGATGTGTGAGAAGGCGAAACCCGACCTCCTGATGGTAACTACGATCGATGCTTTTCACAGCGACTACATCGTCAAAGGCCTCGACCGCGGCCTCGATGTCATGACTGAAAAGCCGATGGTCATTAACGAAGCGCAGTGCCAGGCGGTGCTGGATGCCGAAAAGCGCAATAAGCGGAAGATCGTCGTAACCTTCAACTATCGGTATTCGCCAAAGCACGAGAAGATCAAGGAGATTCTCCTGTCAGGAGAGATTGGCCGCGTGATGTCGGTGGACTTCAGCTGGTACCTTGACGTTCAGCATGGTGCCGACTACTTCCGCCGATGGCATCGGCTGAAGTCGAGAGGCGGCAGCCTGTGGGTTCACAAAGCCACCCATCATTTTGACCTTATCAACTGGTGGCTGGACGCAGATCCCGTCGAGGTGTCAGCCTATGCGAAACTTGGGGTGTACGGGAAGAACGGAAGCCTCCGCCATACCCACTGCCGGCCTTGCCCCCACAAGTCGAACTGCGCCTTCTATTACGACATGACGAAGAACGCAACGCGGATGAAGCTGTATGCAGACTGCGAAGACGTGGATGGCTATCACCGCGACGGCTGTGTTTTCCGTGAAGACGTGGACATCTACGACTCGATGTCCGCCGTCGTCAAATATTCCAACGACGCTACCATGAGTTACTCGCTGAACGCTTTCATGCCAATCGAAGGCTATCGACTTGCCTTTAACGGTGAGAAGGGCCGGCTGGAAGTTCGGGACTATGAACGGCAACCCTGGCCCGTCGAGGAGGAAACGGACATCTCCATCACCAAGAACTTTGGTAAAAGCGTGAAGGTGCCGCTCCCGAAGGCTCAAGGTGGTCATGGTGGAGGGGACGAGCGTCTGAAGGACCTGATCTTTCGAAAGGTGAATGTTCCTGACTACATGCGGCTTCCCGACTCTCGAGCTGGGGCGATGTCCTGCCTGACGGGCATCGCTGCGCGCACCAGTGTGGAGCAAAAACGACCAGTCAAGATTGCGGATCTCCTGCGGTTGTGACGCCAGTCCCACATCAGTGCCGAGGGCGGTGCCACCGATCTTTGCGGAAATCTCTGATCGAGTGCTTCGTGTCAACGAACCTGCAACCACCCCTGTGCCGTTGCGCGACCGCTGTCGCTGCGCGGCACTTCCCCTCCTGAATTCAGGAGGGGAGCTTACTTAAGGTGCTCCTTGATTGCCTCTAGCACGCTTTCCAGATTTTCAAACACCAGTATATTCTCGAAGCGTACAGTGCGGATCTTCAGACTCCTGATGAATTCGCCACGTGCGACGTCATATTCGGCCCTGATCGATGTGAAATGCGCCTCACCATCCAACTCCACGGCCAGCCTGCATTCAGGACAATAAAAGTCCAAGACGTACCTCCCAACACTGTGTTGTCGACGAAACTTCTTCCCATCCAGACGTGAACCCTGCAGGTTTCTCCACAATACAGCCTCTGCTGTTGTGAGATTCCTTCGCAGTTCCCGTCTCCGCTGTTTCAACGCGGGAATGTTGTGAATAGCTTGTCGGCTCATGTCGTATCGTATGCTGCTGGGGTCCAGCAGAACTCCTCTCCTCGAATGAGGAGGGGAAAGCCGCGACCGCCGGTCGCGGCAGGGGTGGTCTGACATGGTTGCAGTCTTGTTTGTTCCTAGAAGATTGCCTCGCTGCTGCTGCTGAGCAGCAAGTTTGCGAACAGCAATCAAGTAATAGGTCCAGGGTTGAACGGGATCAGGGCGTTGTGCAACTTCCAATGTTCTGCCCAGGTCTTCTTGCGGCCGCTGGCCACTTCAAGAATGAAGCGGAAAATTTCCCACCCCACATCTTCTATCGTCGACTCTCCAGTGGCGATGCGGCCGGCGTCGATGTCGATGAGGTCAGGCCAGCGCTGCGCAAGTGCCGATCGCGAGGACACCTTAACCACCGGAACCAGTGCCAAACCGTACGGACTTCCTTCTCCCGTCGTGAACACGTGCATGTTCATCGACGCCAGCTGCTGCGTGCCGCAAATGAAATCGCTGGCCGGTGTCGCGGCAAACACAAGACCCTTCCCCTTAATCCTTTCTCCATGGCTGGTTACTTCCTGGATCGCAGTGCTGCCTGACTTGGCGACCGAGCCGAGGGCCTTTTCCACGATGTTGGCCAACCCTCCCCGCTTGTTTCCTGGAGTCGTGTTGGCGCTGCGATCAGCCCATCCGCGAGCCAGATAGTCGTCGTACCATTTCATTTCGCGAACTAGGTCGCGGGCCACTTGCTCGTTGGCGGCTCGTGGTGTCAAGAGATGGATGGCATCACGAACTTCGGTTACCTCCGAAAACAACACTGTGCCCCCGGCGCGCACCAGCAAATCAGCGGCATATCCCACCGCAGGGTTGCAGGTCACTCCGGAGAAGGCATCGCTGCCTCCACACTGCAATCCAACCACCAGGTGAGACGCTGGCACGGTGCGGCGCTGGCGCCGGTCGAGTTCCGCCAGGCGCTTTTCCGCAAAGCGCATGATCGCCGCTACGATGTCGCCAAATCCGCGCAGCTCGTGATTTTGAAGGCGGAGTGCATAAGGTTTGTCGTCCAACAAAGGGAGTTGTTCCTTGCCAATCCAATGAAAATCCAGCCCAGGCAGAAGCCGCTCTGCCTGAAGCTTTTCGCAACCCAGACTCACAAGCAAAGGTGCGCCGCCAAAGTTCGGATGCAGGCTGAGATTGCGTAGGGTTCGAATCGGGATGGCCGCGTCAGGAGCGTCAATGGCCACTCCGCATCCGTAACCATGCGTAATTGCCACGACACCGTCAACTCCGGGGAACCGCGGCAGAATCTCCGCTACAATGCGGCGCACGGCATGGTCCACCGTTGGCGCCACGCATTGAACCGTGGTGGTAATGCCCAGGATGTTCTTCGTACCGACCAACCCGTCTGGACTGGGATAGCCCTCGAATGTGAATCCCTCCAGAGCTGGCAGCGGCTTCGGAGTGGCCGTGGCCAGAGATAGAGTGTCTAGCGGGGGTGCCAAGGGTAGATCAAGAACCTCTTCCCGCACCCACGAGCCAGCCCTCAACGGGCGATTCACTGTGCCGATGGTCTGGCCGTACCGAACGACGGCATCACCCTTCTGAAGGTCTTGAAGTGCTACCTTGTGTGCCTGTGGAATGGTCTCCACAACCACGAGACCGTTTTCAAACTGGCTTCCGCCGGCAACGCCCTCGGCTCTGACTACGATGGCGACGTTATCTTGCGGGTGAACCTGGATAAAGAGGGGTTGCATCGGGTTGGTCAAGGTTGATTAGCGTGCGGTCAATCAGTCCTCGCTCTGTTTCATTAGTACGCTGGGAACGTGGGAGGCGTCCTCCCGACGGCGGCTTGTCGATCAACCGCCACCGATGCCTTGAATCGTTGCGCTGTCGATCTACTGTTCCGTCCCCGCCGGTTCCGCCAGCCAGACGTTTCCACTCTGCTCACTAAGGGCGAACACCATGCGTCCTCCTCCCATAGCAGGAGCACCTCCCATGGGATTCAACATGCGGCGGGCTTCGTGGGAATGGTAGACAGCCATAGGCTCGCCACGCGGTCGTTTCGTGGCGGGGTCAAGAGGCTGGGCCCAAATACATTGGTAGTTGTCACGTGTGGAAACAAAGTACAGCAGATTGCCATCGGGCGACCACCAGGGCCGCCGGTTGGTACCCACGCTATCGGTTACCGTGATCCATTCTGCCTCGGCAGCGGCTTTGCCTTGGCGCACCGGAGCAATTTTCAAAGGCTCGGTGACCGGACGCGGCAAATGAAAGGCTACCCAGTTGCCGTCCGGCGACAACTCGGCGCCGTGAATGTCGTAAGTTGGGTGGGAAATCAGCTCCGATGTCTGGCGTGTCTCGAGATCGAATACCGAAAAACGGACCGGAGCACCGTGCCAATAGACCACCTTCTTCCCGTCGGGACTCCAGCCATAAATCCTGACTCCACCCTCCTGATCCAAAAGTTTTGTCGCCTCACCTCCCGAGGAAGCCATCAGGAAGAGGGGACCGAGACCCATAGTGCCCGCTACATAGGCGACCTTCGTGCCGTCCGGCGATATCTTCGGCTTGGCTGGCCCGGTGCTCAACACCTTCTCGGTTCCGGAGCTCATATCACCCAACCGCATTTCGTATGAATTGGCTCCACGCTGCAGAAACACCATTCGGCTGCCGTCTGAAGAAAATGACGGCAACGCCTGGCTTCCACCGGCATGAGGCAGGGCTTGCCTGGGGCCTCGGACTCTACCCGAGTTTGAATCGAGCGGAACGCTCCAAAGGTGAGAGGCCTCGCTGCGGCTCTCAAAGACAAGCTTCGAAGCCGATCCTCGAACACCCACCATTCCAGTCGTGCTCGAAGCCAGCTTTCGAAGGGTCTCGGGTTGCGGCGAACCATCCCTGAACCCGATCGTCCAGATCGAAGAATCGCTTCCAAAGTACAGCGCCTCTCCGATCCAATCCACACCCTCGGAAGGGAGCGGCACCCGCCGCTCCCGAAGCAAGGAGACCAGCCCAGTCTTTGCCGAGACTCCTCCCTCGGGCGAAGCCAGCCAGAATTCCACCGAGGCCGAGTTCGCTGTCGTCGCGGCACCCAATACCAGAAGATGTCGTCCGTCCGGGGACCAGATTGGCAAACTGGTCCGGGGAATATCGGCCGCAATTCGCTTCGCTGCGCCTCCGCCAGCAGGCATGACGAAGACTTTGGAGTCGGCAAATAAGCCGGCGGTCCCTCCGTTAGAATAGGCAACCCAACGGCCGTCGGGAGAAAAACTCGGCTGGCTGCCTCCACGCACGAGCAGACGCTCTTCGCCTCCGAAGACAGAGATCAAGTAGATTCCGCCGCCCTCCCGGTGCGAAAAGAACGCAATCTGACCCCCATCTGGAGAAAAGGATGGACTGATGTCGTCGGCAGGATCTTGGGTGAGTCGAATGGGTTGTGAGCCTTCTGCCAGGGGCTGAACCCAGAGGTCGAGATTCGTGCCGTTGGACGCCCGACTCGACGCATACGCCATCAGCTTGCCATCCGGCGACAACGCCGGTGTGGTGGCTCCTATTCCGCTATCGGCCGTCAGCGGCCGGAGCCGCCACTCCACCGGAGCAGGCGTGGGGCGCGGGCGCCACCAGAGTGCCGTGCCTGCAGCGCCGAGCAACACCACTGCAACGACCGCGGCCAGCATCCATCTCCTTCGTGGGTCGCGCTGCGGTTGCGGCGCCGCGATTAGCTGTCCCGAATCCGACTCCTCCTTCAGCTCCTCCAGCGCGATCTTGACATCCTTCATCGACTGGTAGCGCCGCTCCGGGTCTTTGCGCAAACAGCGCTGAATAATTCTCTCAAGCTCTCGAGGCACCGCTGCCGCCAGCTCACTGGCTGGTTTGGGTTCTTCCCGCAAAATAGCCGACAAGGTTGACAGCTTCGTCTCTCCCTGAAACGCCCGCCGCCCTGTGCTCATCTCGTACAACACGGACCCAAACGAGAAGATGTCTGATCTGCCATCCAGCTTCTTCCCCTCCGCCTGTTCCGGCGACATGTAAGCCGCGGTCCCCACAATGGCGCCTTCGTCCGTCTTGGGCGCGGCCTCTTGCAGCGTGCGCGTGCTGGCGTCCTCGTTCGGTTGATCTGGTTCCACGAGTTTGGCCAGACCAAAGTCCAGCACCTTCACCCGCCCCTCGTCGGTCACCATGATGTTGGATGGTTTCAAGTCTCGATGCACAATGCCGGCGGCATGCGCTTTAGCCAGGGCATCAGCAATCTGAACCGAATACTTGAGCGTGTCGGCCAGCTGACAGGACTTTCCGGTGCTGCAAGTGATCGAGCGTCTTGCCCTGGATGAATTCCATGGCAATGAAGTCATGGCCATTGTGAGAAGCGATGTCGTAGATCGTAACGATGTGAGGATGATTTAGAGCCGAAGCAGCTCGGGCCTCCTGGACAAAGCGCTTCCGGCGCTCCGGGTTGCTGACCTTGTCGGCAGGCAATAGCTTCAACGCGACAGGCCGGTTCAGGTGAGTGTCGAGCGCCTTGTAGACGACACCCATGCCGCCTTCACCAAGCTTCTCTTGAATCTGGTAGTGGGACAAGGTTTGGCCAGTCATTTCGGGCTCAGAACTCTTGTGGGTTCTGGAGTTGGACCCGAGGGATTATATGCGAGAGGCGTTGACTGAACCAGACGAAAGAAGCGCCTTACAAGCTATCTCTCGCGAGCAACGCCGCCCCGATGAGACCCGCATCGTTTCCGAGCGACGCCAGCAGCAGTCTAATATGGCGATCCTGTTCCAGCAGGGCACACCGGATGCCTTCCAACAGTAGCTCCCCGACCTCGGACACGCCGCCGCCAAGCACGAAGCTTTCCGGGTCGAAAGCAAATTGAAAGGAGGTCAATCCCTTGGCCAAGTATCGGCAATATCGCTCTACAACGTCCTGAGCCAAGCTGTCGCCATTGGCAGCCGCTTCAAAGATCACGGGACCTGTGAGAGTCGGCTGACCGGACAGCACTGATCGGGTTCCTTTAGGAAGGGAGGCCAGCCGGTTCTTCGCAGTGCGCAGCAGGGCGCTGCCCGAAGAATAGGCTTCAAGGCAGCCACGCCGCCCGCAAGGGCAAGGGTCTCCGTTCATTTCCACTGCGACGTGGCCCAACTCTGCCGCGCCACCCGTTGCACCACGCAGCAACTGCCCATCAGCGATGACACCCCCACCAATTCCCGTTCCTAGAGTCAGACATACGACATGACGATATCCGCGAGCGGCGCCAGCACGGTATTCTCCATAGGCAGCAGCGTTCGCATCGTTTTCAACAAAGGTGGAAAGGCCAAGTTCAGCGCTGAGAGTACCCTTCAAGCAAGTTCCGGCCCAGCCCGGTAAGGTGGAGGTCGCGAATACGACACGTCCGGAAGCATAGTCAATCTGTCCCACCGACCCCACGCCTAGCGCGAGTACCGGAATCCGCGAAACCTGCCGGTGACTGTCGAGGATGTCCTTCGAGAGCCTCAAAGCGTTGGCAATGATCTGTTCGGACCCCTGGGCGGCTTCCGTCGGAACAGCCTCACGTCGCAGAAGAGCGCCATCGGCGTTGACGATCCCGCCGGCGATCTTGGTACCGCCGATGTCCAACGCCAGGAAAACACCGGACGGAGGCTCACTCACGCTGGTTTTTGAGGTCTGTTTCACTCGCGGATCGTTTATCAGTTGGTAATGCGGGTATAGCCCAGGTTGGACCAGTGCAACCGGAGTACGGTCGAAATCCTTCTTCTACGGTTACTGCCTTGCAGGGCTTTCCAACCGTTCTCTTCCCTTTGAGACCGCGAAAAGCAACCCTCCGAACAGCGCAAAAACTCCCCAGACGGCAATATGCAACGTCGAGATGTTTCCGCCGAAAGCAGGCTCGCCAACCCCATAGAGTTCGAAGAGCCGCGCGAAAGCCAGTTGCCCCACTCCCAGACCTCCGATGCTGAAAGGCAGCGCCAGCGCGATGAATCCAAGTGGAACTACGCTGAGGTAGGTTCCAAAGGGAACACCGAATACTCCGAGGGCTAAAGCACAGCAAAGGAAATTAACATTCACCAGTGTCTGAGCCAGCATATTGAGCAACGCAATTCTTACATAGACCATGATTGGCAGCCGTGACAGAGGTTCCCGCAACGTCAGCAAAGACTCAAGATGGCCCGTCTTCGAGGCGACTATGGCCACGACCCGAGGCAGCCCATGAAGCAATACGAGAGCGAGCGGAACGCCCAGCAACGGCAGTGCAAGGACTGTCTTCACCGTCGCTACCCACCTCTCGGCGCCGGAGGGCGGCTGGTAGCCCCACAGTGCCGCAAAACCAATACCACAGAGAACCCACAGGGCAATGGCTTTGTCGAGGATGACGGTTACCGCAGCACCAGCCTTGTGTCGCGGATCGTGAGCTCCAAGAAAAATCATCCGGGAGAGATCACCACCGAGTGCGCCGAGAAAGAAGAGTGAAAAGAATTCGCCCATCAAAAAGAACTTCAGAATCTTGAGGTATGGGACGTCCATTAGAAACGCACGCGCCAGCATGCGCCAGCGAAGCGCGGCCAGCAAAAAGAGAGCCGCCTGGGTGACCACAACACCAGCCAGGTAACTCTTGTGCTGTGCCAGTCGCTGGAATGACTCGAACCGGATCTCTCCGCTCCAGATCAGCCATGCAAACAATCCGAGCGAAATTGCCAACTTCAGAATGTACTGGATCACTTTTTCTCAGCCAGGCAAATCAGAGAAAGTCCGCAAGGGAAGCGAAACCAAGACGAGCGTAGCAGTATCGACTCGATCGCAAGTGGAATCTCGAGAATATCGTTTAATCCGGCCGGAATCGGACGCAGATCGGAAGAGTCTGACAAGACTCCGAGTCGTTCGAGGACCAGACGCTTGAAGGCAAGTGCGGGAAACAGAAAGAAGTTGGCGTAGCTGGCTTTCAGAATGCGAAACCCTGCGCGCTCGACTTTGGCCACCAGAGTCCTGCGGTAATAGCGCTGGAACGTAAGGCTGCAGCGGTCGTGGTTTGCAAACATCCAGGGATAGGCAGGCAATCGCACATAGACCATCCCACCTGGCTTCAGCACACGATGGAACTCGTGCAAGGCCATCTGGTCACCTTCACCAGGAAGCTGGCAGAGCACATCAAACGATGTCACCAGATCGAAGCTTGCGGTTTCGAAGGGAATGTCGGTAGTGGATGCTTGCAGAACATTGGCCACACCCCGCAGCCTGAGAAACTTCACTGCTTCTGCCGAAAAATCGAAGCCAAACGGTGGCCGTTGAGCGAAGCTCCCCAGTTCGACCAGCATCTTACCCGTTCCACAACCCGCATCCAGAATACAGATGTCAACGCCAGGCTTAAAATGGCGCTGCAAAATCCGCCTCGTGATACGAAGCATTCCCCTGTACCACCAGAAATTCTCCTCCAGCGCGTACATTTTTCGGTATTCGTCAAGTTGCATGGCTAGGATGCGGGATTGGCCACAAGCGAGGCACACTTAGACCGGCAGAAGGTGTGTGAACCATCGGCCGCCGAAAGTGACCAAATGATCAACGCTTTCACGCGCCGTTGTTGCGCTTAACGACTCGCATGGATTTCGAGGCTAAAGCCTCAGGATCGTGGATTACCTCGGCGGGGGAAGTCGGCTGGCTGATGAAGAGCTCGTACCAAAGCTTGGAGAGGTCAATCACCGTTCGCAGAAGCCGTCGAAATGTAAAGTATTGCGACTTGCCATACGACCGGTAAAAGTGATGGACGGGGACTTCGCGGATGGTGAAACCGCTGGCCTCGATCTTCTTTACCATTTCCACACAAATGGTTCCGCTATTGGATTTCAAAGACACTTTGTCGAAAATGCTGCGGCGCATAAGACGGAAGTCACAATCGATGTCTCTGAGCTGTATCCCAAAGAAAAGCTTCGTCAACAGCCGGTAGGTCGTTCCCAGCAGCGAGCGGTAAAACGGATCGGAGCGGGAGATCTTGAATCCGTTCACCATGTCCACGCCTTCGGTCATCAAGGGCAGCAATTTCTCAAGTTCCCGCACGTCGTACTGTGCGTCTCCGTCAGTGTAGAAAATGAGCTCCTTTCGGCTCTGCGCGATGCCAGTGCGAAGGGCCCCACCGTAACCCGCGTTCTTCAGGTGATGAATGACCCGTACTTCCGGGTAACAGTTCGCCAACTCTTCCAGGAGTTGTGGCGTGTGGTCCTGGCTTCCGTCGTTGACAACGATGACTTCGTAGTCATCAGCGATCCGTCGCAAGGTAAGGAGCGCCGTCAACACCATGCTGGGAATGGTGCCTGCATCGTTATAGGCCGGGAAAAAAACAGAAATACTA
The DNA here is from genome assembly GCA_963791795.1 of uncultured Acidimicrobiia bacterium. GTDB lineage: Bacteria > Acidobacteriota > Terriglobia > Versatilivoradales > Versatilivoraceae > VFZK01. Next base: position 22,306 of record CAWBTP010000004.1, on the reverse strand, counting down.
GGCCGGGAAGGCATAGATCGTTGTCCGCGATTATTGCGATTGTGGGCTCGCGGCCTCTCCTTTAACAAGAATTAGTACAAATTAACCTCGGGCAACGCGGGGGCGGTACCTGCTTTGGCGTCGATCCGGTGCGCAAGTGACGCGCGTTGTTCCAAGTTTTATCACTACGGAAAACGATGAACCAGCGTAGTTGCTAGTTCTTTGGTTCTGTGAGCAGCAGTGGACTGAAAACCACGCGCTGCGAATCAACAGGCCCCGCAGCGGCAGGCACCCGAAAAACCAACGTACTTCGGCTACCTCCAAATTCATCCAAAATCAAAACTTCATCACCCGAATCCTTGAATCGCTTATCGCAAGAAGGTAGCACTTTCTGGAAAACACGGCTTACTCTTCCCGAATTCTCCAGTAGTACCTCAGCGATAGTGCCTGGCCCATGGCATTGCTGCCAATCCAGCCGAAACTTTATCCGCCCCTTCTCCGGTACGAGAAGATCATAGCGAGCTTCACCGCCGGGTACGATGACCAATTTTCTCGATGCGCCCGGGCGGTCGTCAGACGCGGGCGTCACGAACGCATAGGCATAGTTTGGAGTGTTCAGGTTGCTGGCGACGGGGAGCATTGTGAACGACTCTGGCTTTTCAAGCAAGTCCAAATCTCCGCTCGCACGGGTGACAATCTGCGGCTCTGACCAAAGAACGATGCCGTCCGGGACGCCCAGTGGGTATGGCTGATGTTCCACGGCCCCGGTCGCTTTGCAGGTAAACACAATCTCAACCGACTGCCCGGCAAACGCACTTAGATCGACCTGCTCCTCAGACCAATGCTGGTCCTCAAAGCGTTCCGTCAACTTCAGCGTTCGAGAGAACACATCATGCCTTTGTCCCTTGGCATCAAGCCAAATCTGACCGATGTAAGGAAAGCGCGTGGCGTTCTGTTTGAAGCCCAAGCCAAAACGCAAACGGGCATTCTTGGGAATGCTGACAGGGATTCGTACCTCAAACTGATCGAACGTCAGGATGCAGAAGCGAGGTTCGGGAAACAGGCGATGCACGTCCCGGTAGTTGTTCGGATGGTAGATCGCCTGACCTGCGGACGATTCGATCTTGCTTCCCATCATTCGATCGATGAGATAGTTCGCGACCTCAAATTCCTGCTGCGGAAGCGGGTTCTGATGCACCTCAAACACCGAAACTGCATTCTTGTTCCAGATCTGCCGCAGGTGCCGCCGGCCAAATTCCGAGTCTGGCGAAGATACCAGCTTTTCGACTCCGAACTTCTGCTCCACAATGACATGAGAAATGTTGTGGCTGCGCGTCAAGTCCAGTAATCGGCTCAGGTCCCTCTCTTCCACGAATCGGTTGTACACAGCCAGCTCGTTGTAGACCATGGGAAAGTTTGCATAGAACAGCGGTGGGCCATCGCGAAAGCCGACGTAGAGCACCCTGCTCACATTCCCCAGGGAGTTGACAAAATTGATGGCCGGCAGGCTTCCCATATAGGTAGAAAGATATCGCTCCGGACTATAGTTGTCTGAGAAGACCGACTCCGGGAAGGCGCCCAGCACCGGAGTAAAGTAGCGCTTGCCCGGTGTCCACCAGAGGTAAAAAAGAAACGGCAGGCTGTAGAAAGCTGCAACGAGCAAGCCTGCGACCGTGAGGCCGCGCAGGCTCCGTTCCAGCAGCGTTTTCGCCGCCAAAAACCCTGACAACAAACCGATGCACAGCAGGCTGAGCATCGGCAGCACGGGAATGAGATAGCGATTGGCCTGGGTCGTCGCCAGCCAAAGAAACACGTAGATCGAGCTGTAAGCCAGCAGCAGCTTCATCACGGGATGAAGCCTGAAAACAAAAACGAGTAGAGGAAACAATAGGACAAAGAATGGACCGAGGCTTCCGCAGAATACTTTTTCGTCGAAGTGCATTTGCCAAAGCGTTCTGAACGCATTCGCAAAACTCAGCGGCAATCCCCAGCGGTATCCTCCCGAACGAACGACGGGCAGGTTGTAGGTTTCCCAACGCTCCGAGTGAAATAGTCCCTTGAGGAAAGGAAACAGAGGATCGCCAGATAGATAAGGAAACAGCGGATCGCCTGTAAACCGATACGTCAGGAAAAGCCAGGCAAGTAGGCTCGAGATGCTGAGCAGTCCGTAGATACCCACTTTGACTGCTGTTTTCACCAGAGGCACCTTGCGGACGAAGAGAAAGTGATAGGCCACCAGAAGCGACGCCGCGATAACGTTGAACAGCGCGTTGTACTTCGATCCCGCGGCCATGCCGATAAAGATGCCGGATAAAACCAACCATTTCCGGCCGCCATCTTCCATCCAACGCTGCAGCGCGAAGAAGTTAAGAAAGCAAAAGAGCGCTATAGGGAGGTCAACGTAAATGGTTCGCAATTCGAAGAAAACAATCGGCGTCGAAACAAATAGCGCAGCTGCTGCCAAACCTGGCAATCTTCCCCAGAGTCTTCTTGAAAAAGAATAAATCGCCAGTAGAAGCAACAAGCCCATCCAAAAATTCAGGAACTTCACGGTAATCTGAGAATGCAGTGCCAGTCCGTAGAGGTAGAGCATTCCGATATTCTTCGGGAAAACAGCCTCCAGAATCTCAGGAATATCGACGATCTGATGGTGCTGCAAATAGAGCTTCGGCACTGTGAGGTGATAAATCAGAGGGTCGAACTCGATTTCCGGCAAGTGGCACGCGACAAATGCTACGGCCACGAAGACGAAGAGATAACCCACTAAGAAGAGACCCAGCAGGTGAACTCCCCACGAGTCTTCCTTCTTCTGAAACGGCTCCAGCCATGAAGAGCGCCAGATACTACGAACCAACGTCACGATCTCACCACTCCCGATGAGAAATGCGATCCCGAGCGTCCAGTAGAATGCTCTGACATGGAGCTGACCGGTCAGCCCTAATAGGAAAGCAACGGCTGCCAACAGCACGAGGCCGAGTCCCGCACCAAACACCAGTTCCTCAGCCAGAGAGTCAAAACCGCAGTGACACCGCCGCAGAAGTTTCCGGCCAAGGCCGTACGCTGCCAGAATGACTGCCAAAGCGATGAAGGCATCGACGACTTCGGAGTTCGTTACCAGGAGCGTTCCGGTAGCCAGAAAAATTCGGAGATATCGGAGCAGGTAGTATTGGGTCTGGTCGAGGGTGGCTAGAAAGTCCGCAGGAAGAAAGGAGACCAGGCGAAAGAAACTCTTAAACACCAGGGCGAAATAAAGCAGGAAGAGCAAATACTGCAAGCTCCTCAGCCGCCCGAAAGCGGTAGACGGAAGGGACATTTGAAGGTAAAACTTTGGGGATTTGGCGTCGCGAGCCAGAAAAGAATCTGAGAAGTGCCGCCAGAAAGTAGCACAGCGCAGCGGGGATAGCAATGAAAGGTATGATCACGCACACCCTTGGTCGGATCCCGAAAACGAATGGAGATCCTCTTAGACAAAACGGAAGGATGCCATCAGTTCTGAGAATTCGTCATCGGTGAGCTTTTCGATCTTGCTGATGGTTTCAGACAGCGGAGGCGGGAGCCATTTAGGGTTGGGATAGCGGCTCCTGACACGGTCAATGAACTGTCGTCGGTAAAGACGAAGATCGGCCCGTTCTGTTGGACGGTGATCGGCTTTGATAACGCTCAAGTCGTACTCGTTAAAAATGCTCTTATACTTTGAGGGAACGAAAAACTCTGGCATCGCTACACCTATCTGCAGGTTGGATCCGAAAGGATAGAGAGGTTATTGAACAGAACTGAAGTAAACAACGCGTTGCATCGTAGCGAACTCCAAATGAACGTCACGACTGGGCTCTCCTTCCGATGAGGGAAGGACAGAGTCTTTACGACAGAAATCAGACTACTTCTCCCGCTGAAGGTCAACGACTGCATACACGTTGAACGCAGAAATAGTGAATTCAGTTGAACCGCTCGAGACCGTGAAATTATCCAGCGGAATTTCCCCGATTTGGTCCCCGCGTGCCTGCCCTTTGCGAAAAGCACCATGCAAGCGGATGCGTAGGCCATCGACCTTTCCGCCCCGGTAATTCAGCAAATGCAAACGGATGCGTGTTTCATCACCTGTCAAGCGGCATAAGACCGTTTCGCTACCGTAGATCCGCACCGTTCGTCGGTCGTCCGTCAACTGCCGCCTGATTTTCAGCGCAAAATTGCTGGGATTGGCGGCTTCTTCTTCAGGGTACTCCTTGGATCCAATTCGAATGTTAATGGGAAAGCGCGGACTAGGTGCTGGCACCGCAGTGAACAGCAGGTTGCGTCGTGCCAACAGGTTCATGACTTCACCGACGAGCGGATGTTGATCGTCGATGACAGCGATGTCTGCGACACCAGGCAGGTCGGCTGGCGGAACTCCACGCAGGAAGGCCAGCATCTTTCCCGCGGATTCCAAGTCCGTGTTCTCAAGCTGCAGCGTCGCGTCGGCAGCATAAGCGAAGGTTTCTGCAAGAGCGAGTGCGGCCTTTCCGGCAGGAAGGGTGTAGCGATATTTGCCTGAACGGTTTCTGATAAATCGCCAACCATTGGCAACCAGGTAAGGACTACGCGTTGCGGAGGCCACCTGCACTTGGCGATCAACGCCTGGCGCCAACGCTTCTTCCAAGGCGGTCCACTCTGTGGGCGAGATTCCGCGAACAGATAGTCCGCTGGTCTTCCAAGCTTGCAGTTTTTCGGCAGGAACCAGCACGTGTTCGATGCCGTTTTGCTTGAGCGACGGCGCGGTCTCAGGCCCCTGATCCCAAAAAATCATCGGCAATGCCGCCAATAGCAAAGCGATCATCACGCTTCGGTCTCCTTGACTTTGATCTTGGCCAGATCCGAGACACCCAGCCCCAGCGTCGAAGCAAATTCAATGTGACCAGGCTCACGAATATAAACGCTGACATTCGGATCGTTGCGATCTTTCCCTTCCGGCACGGTTCGGTCCCAGAGCGAAACGACACCCTCGGTTTTTCGCTTTGCTTCCACAATGTCGAGCATGAGCCGGTCAATAGCAACGGGATCGGTGCCGAACATCATCTGCTTTGGGTAGAAGACAAAGCGAGGATTGAGTGCGGTTGGCCCCCCATGCCAAACCCCTCGCAACCCATCCATGATCTGCAGCACTGTACGGGACCGCACCGGTTCAACCGCCGCTAGCCTCCCGACAAACGAGTAAGTATGCGTTTGCCGGAAACGATGCGACCGGTCCATATTGGAGAAGCTGCCGTAAGCAATATTCTTAAGACAACCGGTAACACCGGCAGCGCCGTGATCCTTCATGTTGGGGACATTGATGATCTTGGTGAACTTCGAAATCATCGCAATCATTTCAGATCGCGTGTCGTCTTCACCGAAGAAGTCTACTTCCACATAGGTCGCCGGATCGTAGTGCCGGATGCTGCCCCGACTGGCTTCAGCGCCATGAATCTGAACCCCCTTGGGCACATGGAGGTCATAGTTCATCTCTATCAATCGCTCGGCAAAGCGGTCAAAGATGCAAACCTGGTTCGGCCTGACACCGACTTCAATCAGATTTCGCACAATCTCTGCGACCACCTCAGGCGACGAGACGACTTTGGGTCTGCCCACGCAGTTCACTTTTATTCCAACGATGTCCGTTGGTGAGATGAATCGACTCCAGGCTCGCAGAGCTGAGGGCTCGCCAGTTAACTGCCGCATCCCACGATCCATCATGTCGCGGACGGCAGCAGGGTTTACTTCATCTCTCGCTTCATCGATACACTTGGCAGAACGCACAGATACAACTTGCCCCGGAAAGGGTCCCGGCATGCCTGGATGAGGGCTTGCCTTGTAGGCACTGACAACGCGGTACGCCGGTTCGGAGTTGCGATTGCCCATCCCCATCAGTGCGGCGCTGGAAATTTGAAGGAAGGTTCTACGTTTCACAACGGTCCTTTCGCCAACCTGAATCTCATCGCCCAGCCAAAAATATCCTTCTTCCGGAGCAGATGCAAGGAGGTTGAGTAATGGGGATTCCAACGGATACTGCGGCCACTTCCCAGAGGCAAGAATCCCTCATGAATCTGCAGCTATCTTCCGAAAAGACTATGAGTTGTCTGCCGCGCAGCACGCTACAATAGTCCAATGAACGAGTGAGCCGCAGAGCCCTGATGAATGCAGTACGCCAAAAACTGAATCTCTTGCTTTTTCAATCCCTGACTGTTGTCCTTCTCACCGGCTGCTTTAGTCCGCTGTTCGCACAACGATACAGCTTCAAATCGTACGGCCAGGAAGAAGGTCTCGGCAGCCTAGTCGTTCAAGGCATCCTTCAAGACGCGCATGGTTTTCTCTGGGTGGCGACTCAGAACGGTGTCTACCGCTACGATGGGAAGCGTTCAGTCCGCTATGGAACCGCCGAAGGGCTCCCAAGTAACTTTGTCAACTGCATCTTCCAATCTCAAGACGGAACGCTCTGGGCTGGCACGTTTGCTGCCGGCGCGGCCCGCCTGGAAAAAGGCCGATTCGTCCCGTTGAAGCCAGAGTCGGGGATCGGTGGAGGTGGCATCGCGTTTCAAGGAATTGCCTCGGACACCGCTGGTAATCTTTACTTCGCTACCGAGAATGGATTGAGCATCGGTGACGGCTCCAGATTCCGCACACTGACTGAAGAGAACGGACTGCCAGCCCGGGTGATCTCGGCAGTCTTTATCGATGCTTCCCAGCAGGTGTGGTTCGGAAGTGGGAATCGATTGTGCCGCCTGGCCGGGAGCCAGGTTCAGGTCTTGGGCCCAGAAGCCGGACTCTTCAACGAGAGCATTGAATCCATCATCAGCGATAGGGAAGGCAGTCTCTACGTGAGAACCGCGTCCCACCTGGTTCGCCGCCGGGCAGGGCAGGTTCGTTTCGAACAGATTGACGCTGGTCTGCCCGTATCGAACACGTTCGGTTCGTTGTTCGTGGACGGGCATGGAACGCTTTGGGCGCCAACCAGTCGCGGGCTTGCCGAGCGGCGGGGAGATTCGTGGCGCTTGCTCAACACCCAAAACGGGCTGGTCATGAATTCGGTATTTGCAGTCACCGAAGATCGGGAAGGATCGCTCTGGATCGGCTTCGGGGGCGGCGGACTGGCCCGCTGGCAGGGCCGAAACGCCTGGACCGGGTTCCGTCGCAATGAAGGGTTAAGCAGCGAAGTTGTTTGGGCGATCGCCCGGGACAAGCGCGGGACACTCTGGGCTGGCACGGAACTGGGATTGGACTTCTGGGATGGAAAAACAGGACGATGGCGTGCCCGGCCGCTTCCTGGCGTGCCTAGTACGCGTCACCGGACCCTGGCAGTAGCTCCGGATGGTGCGCTGTGGATCGGGTCGGACCGGGCTGGCGTGTCGCGCCTTGACCCTGCAAACGGACGCCTCGCAACTTACCTCGACCTGGCTGGGCAGAGCCACCCGCGAACGCGAACGGTGGTCGTTGATGACCGGGGCGTAGTGTGGGTTGGCGCCATGGAGGGGCTCTTTCGCGGCGCGCTTGCCGGAAACAGATATCGCTTCGAGCAAGTCCGGGTTTTCGGTGGAGCCGCAGAGAACGAGAGTTTCTATAGCCTTCAAATCGATGACCAACGCAGGCTTTGGGCTGCAGGCCGCGGAGGCCTGGCCTGCTTCGACGGGGCCCAATGGACCCGTTACACAATCCGCGATGGATTGCTCGACAACTTTGCAGCTTATCTGGCGGTCGGACCCGATCAGTCGATTTGGGTGGGCTATCGCGGAGGTTTCGGCGTCACACGCCTTCAATTGTCGGGGCAGCACCTGAAGCTCAAACACTATCGCGAAAAGAATGGTCTGATCAGTGACAAGGTTGTCCTTCTCGGAAACGATGGTTCTGGCCGGATCTGGGCGGGAACTGACGCGGGAATCAACATGATCCAGGGAGAGGAACTCCATCACGTCGGACGGTCCCAGGGTCTCATCTGGGACGACACGAACAGCAACGCGTTCTTTCTGGATCAAGACCGCTCGGTCTGGGTTGGGACTAGCAATGGCTTGTCCCACTATCAACCGGCGTTCGACCAGTCCCGGGCGCTGCCTCCCCCCGTAGTGATCGTGGATGCCAAGCTCGGGGACCAAGCCGCTGACATTACAATTCCGGCGCGAGTTCGCTACGAGGACCGGACCTTCAGCGTACGATTTGCAGCTCTGACTTTTGTTGACGAACATCACACGCGTTTTCGTTACCGCCTGCAAGGTGCCGAACCCGAATGGGTTGAAACTCAGCTTGGCGAAGTGCGTTTCCCAAACCTGAGCGAGGGCTCTTACCGCTTCGAAGTCATCGCTCAAAGCAACCTCGGTCCTTGGAGCCCAGAGCCCGCTTCATTCTCGTTCGTGATAGCGCCGCCATGGTGGCGAACCCTGCCGGCCCGAGGGGCTGCAGTGCTCGTCGTTCTCATATTGGGAATTCTCATCTTGCGCTGGCGCACGCGCAAGCTACTCGAGGCCAAGAGCGAGCTCGAGTCCATCGTGGCAGCACGCACCAATGAGTTGCGCAAAGAAAAAGAAAGAATCCAGGAGCAGAATATCGAAATTGAGGCGTTGCTCGTAAAAGCCCAGGAATCGACCCGGCTGAAAGGTGAATTTCTGGCGAACATGAGTCACGAGATCCGGACTCCCATGAATGGCGTGATTGGGATGAACAATTTGTTGTTGGGCACCGACCTGACACCTGAGCAGCGGGAATATGCCGACTTAGTGAGAAAATCCGGCGAAGCGCTCCTGGATGTGATCAGTGACATCCTCGACTTCTCCAAGATCGAGGCAGGCAAATTGAGCTTCGAGATTGTGGAATTCGATCTGCCCGGCTTGATTGAAGATGTTACCGAGTTGCTGGCGGTGCGAGCGAGAGAGAAACAGTTGGAACTGATTTGCCAAACATCGGCCGCGATTCCAGCCCAACTGTGCGGCGATCCCGTGCGAGTGAGGCAGGTTCTGCAGAATCTCATCGGCAATGCTGTGAAGTTCAGCGAGAAGGGCGAAGTAGTCACTCGCGTTGAGCTAGTTGATGCAGATCCGCACCAGGTGGTCGTTCGTGTTGAAGTGAGAGACACTGGGATCGGCATCTCCGAGGAGGGCTTGAGCCGTCTGTTCCAATCATTCTCTCAAGCGGACGGCTCAACAACTCGCAAGTATGGTGGAACAGGGCTAGGGTTGGCGATTTCCAAACAACTCACCCAAATGATGGGCGGCGAGATTGGCGTTGAAAGCAAACCCGGAGCCGGCAGCACATTCTGGTTCACGGCCCGACTTGCGCGCAGCCAAAGCTCACAGGGGAACACCAAGGCAAAACCCGACTTGCTGGGGCTGCCGATCCTGTTGGTCGAAGATAGTGCTTCCAGTGCTGAGTCGCTGCAGATGCTATTGCTCGATTGGAATGCGCGTGTGCGTTGTGCGTTCGGTCCGGAGGCCGCGATTCGAATGGCAAAACAGGCTGAAACAGCGGGACAGCGTTTCGGCCTGATCGTCACTGACCGCTTGGAAGGTCCGAAGGATGCACTCTGGATGATCGACCAGATCCGCGACCAACCAGCCTTGAAGAATACGTCGTTTGTGCTTCTGTCATCCAAGCGATTGGAGCTCTCCGAAGATGCGTTGAAGGGCGTACGTCAGGTGCCGAGACCTGTCCGAAGAGCAGCGCTTTTGGCCGCTATTCAAGCAACACTGGAACCGGCGCCCTCCGAAGGGGAGCTGAGCCTTGACGAGGATCCAAAGCGCGTTCCGCAAGCAGAGTCCAAACAGCATGGGCTGAGAATTCTGGTTGCCGAGGATAATCCTGTTAACTCACTGATGGCAGTGCGAGTTCTCGAAAAACACGGTCATAGCGCCGTGACGGTGACCAGCGGCGAGGACGTACTTGCCTGCCTCGACCGCCAAAGCTTCGACGCAGTGCTGATGGATATCCAAATGCCAGGTATCGACGGCTTCGAAGTAACAAGGCGCATTCGCAAGCTGGAAGGCACTGAGAGGCACGTGCCGGTGATTGCTACAACAGCGCATGCGATGGACGGTGACCGCGAGCGTTGTCTTGCCGCCGGAATGGATGATTACTTCCAGAAACCGATCGAGTTCGACGGGCTGTCTGCCGCCTTGGAGCGCGTCACACGCCGATCGAGCTCATCGCGCCACGAGAAAGTTCCAACATCATCTGAACCTGTGCCAGCGAAGTAAACGTGTTGTTCAGTCCATTCGGACAATGGCGATCTCTGTACGGTTGCTGGTTCCTCAGGAGCATCAGCCAAACTCTGGACCAAAGATTGTCCACATTTCCTCTGGGACGCCAGCGTACGCGATTCGCTCCGAAAGACATCCGCGTAAACGGGCGTTGATGAACGAACCCGGCGAGCCGCAACCACTCTAACCAGCTCGGCGAGTGCAGCAAAGGATCGACGATGAATTGGGTCCCGGGTTTTGCTGACGACAGGCAGGCCGCCACAAGGCGCTGCGAAAGAAGTTCATTTTGGGAATGCACGGGTCCAACCTGATCGAAGTTAAACCCGTGCCGCCCGAGGCAATAACCTTCAATACCTGCGGAACTCAAGGCAATCCATGCATACTCGGGTGATTGCTGAAGCGCCCATTGCAGGATTTCATGACGGTCCGCGCCAAAGATACGCCGATCTATCTCGCTAACTCTCAGCCAGGTCTTCGACCTTCATGGGTCGAACAGAAAGTTCCTCAGTTCTGCCGGGACTTGAACTCAACGACGCCAGAGGGCTATCGAGCTGGTCAGCAGAGACTCCCACCAGCTGCATCCGGCAAAGTTCGTATTCATCGTCAAAACCTAACCGCTGATAAACGGGGCGACCTTGCGGAGTCGCATCCAGGCGAATTGATGGGATACCACGCAAAAGGCTCATTGCTTCCTGGAGAAGCCGGGTACCCACGCCTTGGCCGCGAGCATCAGGATCAACCAAGACCATGCCAACCCAGGCAAAGCGGTTCTCGTAGTTCACAGTCGTTACGGTGCCCACAACGGTTCCATCCCGAACGGCGGCCCGACATCCGCGAGGACTCAACCGCAGGAACAGTTCCCAGTCCGCAGCCAACTGGTTCCACCCGGCTATCCGACACAGCCGCAAGCCCGCGGGAATGTCGTCTGCTGTCAAATCACGGTACTCAACGGGCATGACTAGACCTGAATGCCCAAGAGTCGAGCTGCGTTGCCGTTATAGACCTTCTGCAGGATGCCGTCCGGCAAACCGAGTCCGTAGATCTGCCATCGGCCCTGAGGCGGTACCGGCGCCGGCGCGTAGTCGAAATACTCATCTTCGGTCTCAAGGAAGCGGTAATAGATCTCGTAGAGCTTGTCGCCAAAGATCTGCTGTGGCGTGTCCTCACCGTTTGGCACGGCATCGGTTCCGAATAGGATCCGGTCTTGAAAGCGATCGAAGAACTTGCGAGTGGCACGCGGCTGCCGCCCCAATTCTCCAATACGTGCGCCAATCTCCACATGCATGTTTGGAAAGCGTTCCAGACATTCAGAGACCGAAGCCAGATTCTCGGCGTTGTTTCCGACATGTAAAGCAATGAACTGCGTCTTGGGATGGCGGGCAAAGACCCGATTGCGTGCTTCCAAAAGTTCCCGATTGCTGGGAAAGTCGCGTCCGTGAAATGACCAGTTCGGATGGTTGGCCAGCTCCTCAAAACGTTCATTGAAGCGATCTGTTTCCAGAAAGAAAGCTTCGGGGTCGGAGACATGGATCGCCACAGGCAGCTTCAACTCTCCACAAGCTTCCCACATCGGATCGAACCGGGGATCGTCCACCTTGATGAGCGAACCCGAGGTGAGGTCTTTGCGAAGATAGAGTCCCAGGGTCTTGAGAATTTTCAATCCGTGCGCACCTGCCTTCTTCGCGCGCGCAATTTCTTCCGCCTGGAACTTCGGGTACTCGGCCTGATGGCAGCGGCCCCACGACGGCTCCGTAAAGGTGAGAAAACGTCCAGGATGCGCCTGGTCGTATCGTTGAATGCTCTTCGCAAGACCAGAGCCTGTCCCGCCAGTAAGGTTCACCATCGTGCGAATATTCTTTCGGTCCATCACTTCCAGCAGCTCTTGCGGCACGGCGAGAAACTTTCGTTCCTCACTCATCGCCACTCCTTTTTCGCTCTTGAGAGCAAAAGCCAGATGGGTGTGGATGTCGATGACTGGAAAGCGGGCACGCTCAACCGCATGCGCTGGAAGATGCAGCATGCTTCTGGGTTCGAAGTCGCCAAGATCGAGACCGGTCTTCCGCTTTTGAGTCGGCACTTGAGGTCGGGCTGGCGCAACCCGGGGTGCCAAGGCTGAAAGAGAAGCAGCCGCCGTCGTCAACCACTGTCTGCGGGTGAAATGGGGCATGGGATTCTCCATAGAAAACAAGGTCCCCCTTACCTCTTATTGAACATGGCTCCTCAAAATGGGGCGCTGAACTCCATCGACGAAAATTTCATCAAAGCGACTTATCAGTCGCGCAGGAGGTTTATGGGGTTCGAGAAAACTGTTCCAAGACGTTCTGCGACCTGTTCAGAAACGCCTCCAACTCTTGCTCGTCCGGTTGCCCACTTGTGCCACCGGGCTTCATCGTTGAGAGAGCTCCGCAGGCAGCCCCAACCCGCAAACAGTCAGACAGATTCGACCGTTTCAGCCAGGCGTGCAGGAAGCCTGCGTTGAAAGAATCTCCGGCGCCGGTCGTATCCACAGGCTCAACGGGAAAGGCCGTCTGACGGAACAATTGCCCTTCGCGCATGGTGATACAACCCCGCGTCCCAAGCTTCACAACAGTCACTGTTTTGCCGTTTGCAAGGACTTGCAGGGACTCTTCGGGAGTCCGGGCCCGGGTTAAGGCCAGGGCTTCGACTTCGTTTGGGAAGAATAAATCCGTTGCTTCGAGGGTTTCCATCGATGTCTTGTTCCCAGCTTTCGCAGGGATCATAGCCCGGATCCAAGCGACGTGGTGAGTCCCAGCTTTCCGGCACGCGTCAAACAACCGCCGACAGCCGGGCCGGAGGCGTTGCTGTAGATAGTAGGAAGACACATGCAGATGGTCGAATTCCTTGAGAGTCTTGTCAGGGATGTCTTGCTCATCCAGTTCGGCGATGGCCCCCGGAAATGTCACCAGCGCGCGATCCTCCGAAGAACTGAGGGATACGGTGACGCCGGTTTTGAGAGCCGGATCCTGAATCACGTTCGAAATGTCCAACCCACCTCTTTTTAGGATCTCCAGACAGAAGCTTCCCCAAAGATCCGTTCCGATTCGACTTAAAAAAGAAACCGCGTTACCTAGACGTGCCAGACCCATCGCGCAAATTGCTGATGCACTGCCAAGAACCATGGCAAAATCGCGGGCCAGAACTTCTTTGCCTGCGGTCGGGAACGCTCCGCAACCATGAAGAATCATGTCGGGATTGAGTTCTCCTGCGACGAGAATCTTGGCCATCAGAGGAGGGACGGTAGTTGCTCTGCCGCTCTGATCGCCATTCAGAACGCAATCAGAACGATGACAGGTGCGATCGCCACAGACGATCGACGACGGTCCTACGATCAGCGGTGAATCGCAAAGTAACCCACGACACGGCTGATGATGTCTTCACGGGAAGGCGAGTCGGGCCGAAGTCCAAGGCTGAGACAGCGCCAAAAGGCAAGCAGTTGCCCGACGAGCACGTCAAGCATCGGAAGAGCCGCATCTCCAAGCTCAGCGCAAACGTCACAGTCAATAACGTGATCCTGGGGTTGTGCGATGTCCATGGGCACCTGTTCTCCCACGATCACTTTTCGCATTCCAAGATTCTTCCTGCTCAGCTCTCGGATGAGGTCTAGCTCGTAGGCCCTGACCACGGGCTCGGAAGACAGGAAACAAACAATCAACGTGTCGGATTGTACCGCCGCAAGGGGACCGTGCCTGACTCCCAAGTAAGTCTCGGCAAACGTTACCACCTGCCCAGACGTCATCTCCAGCATCTTGAGAGCCGATTCACGAGCCGAGCCCAGCCGTACACCGCTACCAAGATAGAGTACCGATCGGAAGCTCTGTCCCCCCAAGGCCGCGACTTCTCCAAACTTTCGAGACAGGAGCCGGCGCCCGGCTTTGGCAACTGAATCGGTCTTTTCCAGGTACAGGCCTGGCGATTGCAATAGTCCAAGAGATCGGCCTGCCCAAACCAGGTTGGTAAAGCTGCTCGTCATCACCAAACTACGGTCGCAGGTTGCATCGTCAAGAACCAGGACCGCAGAACCAGAGTCGTTGCGACGGCTCGCAGCCAACCGCCCGTTTCGGTTGCAGGTGATGATGAGATGCCGACCCGCTGGGTAAACCTCGTCCAGGAGATCGACGACAGCAGTGCTCTCGGGACTATCGCCCGACCGAGCGAGCGAAACGACGAGACTGTCTGGCCCAGGAGGCAGCGCTGTTTTTGGGTGTGTCAGGATCAAACCCGCTGGAATGACGTGGACGGGAACCGCAAGTTCCTGTCTGAGTGTCAACCCGAGGCATTCCCCTGCGTATAGAGAGCTGCCAGAGCCAGTAAGGATCAGAGCGCCTCGTTTTGCGTCTACACCCGAGGCAGCCACAATCTCCCGCAGCCGGACAAGGCTGTCACTCACTCGGGCTGACGTGTCCAGCCACGTCAGCGGCTGCTGGCAAATTTCGCGTAAAGTGTGATAGTAACCCGCAGTGCCGGAGTGCTCCATCCCTGACTGAAGTGCGGCCAGCTCAGGAACTTGAGCCGTCAAATCGGATAGCCAGCTCTCTATCCCTTGAGACGAGAGGCCGGAGACGTCACTGTGCATGCTGTGATTGAGCGGCATGAAGACCGAAGAAAGTAAATGCAAGAAAACGAAACTATCCTCTAAATCCCCATGAAAATCAACCGGGGCTGCAGCCCGCCTTGGTCTGTGGCCATCGTCGGCGCAGGGGCTGCAGGATTGATGGCCGCAATCTTTGCGGCTTCGCGGGGTAGCCGTGTTTTGCTGCTGGAGCGCACGCGTGACGGAGGACGCAAGATCTTGATTAGTGGAGGAGGACGCTGCAATATCCTCCCCTCAACGCTGGCTGCCGAACAGTTTGTTTCCACTGCCCCGGTGCCGCTGGTTCGTCGCATGCTACGCTCTTGGTCGCTCGACGGACCAGCGGCGATTCTTTGAGCAGGAAGCCAGGATCCCGCTGGTTCTGGAAGCAGCAACCGGCAAATGGTTTCCGGCGTCGAACAGCGCTCGACAAGTTCGAGACCAATTGCTCGCGTTGGCGGCCAGCAAGGGTGTTGAGGTCCGCTTTGACAGCCAGGCCACCGACATCGAACCTGTCATAGACTCTAAAGAATGGCGGCTACGGTTTCGTGGTGGTGAACCCGTTTGCGCCAGAACGGTGATCGTTGCCTCCGGCGGACTCTCTGTGCCCGCCACGGGAAGCGACGGCACCGGGCTGGCATGGGCGCGTCAACTGGGACATCGGGTGCACTCCACGTATCCTGCGTTGACGCCACTAATTCAGAATCCGGCACGTCACGCGGCCTTGGCTGGAGTGTCGCTGGATGTTACGCTCACTGCCAATGCCATCGGGCAGAAACCGTTTCGCACCCAAGGCGGATTCTTGTTCACGCATCAAGGCTACAGCGGGCCAGCGTTGCTAAACATCTCGCATCTGGCAGTCCAGTCTCAGCAGGCGGGCGGGCCGTTGCAGCCTATTTCAGTGCAGTGGAGCAGGCTGGATGCGCCGGCTTGGATTGAGTTGCTGCGAAAGAGCCCTGGCCCCGTGACCGCTGCCCTTCGACGCCATCTGCCCGCTCGGCTCGCCGAGGCTCTGCTGGATGAAGGCAATCTCCGAGGAAGCCAGAGCTCCGCCCAGCTTCGCCGCGAGGAGCGTCAGCATTTGGTAGACAGGCTCACTCGCTATCCGCTGCCATGGACCGGACACGAAGGTTACAAGAAGGCCGAGGTCACAGGAGGAGGCGTCGCTCTGGAGGAACTCGATGCGCGTACATTCGAGAGCCGACTGCACCCCCGTCTGTTTCTGTGCGGGGAAATGCTGGACGTCTTCGGACCGATTGGCGGATACAACTTCGCTTGGGCTTGGGTCACTGGGCGGGCGGCTGGACTGGCGGCCGCGGAGAAGGCCGGGCGCTGTAGGTAGCAGGTTCAGAGATATGCAGGCACCTGCGGCGCTAGAGTGAAACGTGATGCGTGAGAGCGTGAAACGTGAAGCGCATGCATCACGTTTCACGAGTCACGCATTCCGTCGTTCCCGCTTGTCCTCTGGCTGGCAGGGCGAGGATGTCCACGACGATTCTGAGGAGGGAAATATCCATGATGCACCGAACTTGCTTGGGTCTTTGCATCTGCTTGCTTTTGGCGGCACCAATTGCAGCTGCTGAGGAGGAAGGCGTGAAACCAGGACCATATGCGGCCGCTACGCGACTCATTCAAGAACAGGTCGAGAGCGGTTTGGTAGGGGCAGCGGCTTTGCTGGTGGCCCGCAACGGCAAGATTGAGGTCGAACAAGGATTTGGAAGCCTGTCCCGCAAAGCCGGGGCCAAGCCTTGCAAGAGCGACAGCATTTTCCTCGTCGCTTCAATTTCAAAGCCGGTCACGGCGATGGCTGTTATGCGCTTGGTGGATCAGAAGCGAATCAGCTTGGACGATCCGGCCCAAAAGTATTTGCCGGAGTTTACGGGCGAAGGACGCGAGCGCATCACGGTTCGAAACTTACTGAGCCACACTTCCGGACTACCCGACATGCTCCCCAACAACATCGAACTGCGCAAAGCGCATGCGCCGCTGAAAAGCTTCGTATCCGGCGCACTTCGCACTCCGCTGCTCTTTCCCCCAGGATCGCGCGTGTCCTACCAAAGCATGGGCATTCTGCTGGCTTCTGAAATCGTGGAACGAGTGTCAGGCATGCCTCTCGACCGTTTCCTGCAGCGTGAGGTGTTCGGGCCGCTGAAGATGCGACACAGCTCGATGGGAATCGGCAAGCGGAAGATTGAAGAAACCGTGCAATCCGACCTGCCAGCGCAGGGTGACTTACGTATGCAGGACTCCGATGCGTCTTGGAACTGGAACAGCCCCTATTGGAGGAACCTCGGCGTGCCGTGGGGAGGAATGCACACCACGGTGGGGGACATCAATCGGCTGCTGCAAGCCATGCTGGACAGCGGCCGTCCCATTCTCCAGCCGGCGCTGGGAGAAGCGATGATTGCGAATCAGAACGCGCAGCTCGACAAACCCTGGGGACTGGGCTGGGCGGTCGGTGAGAACGCGCTGTTCGATGGCGCTTCGGCCAAGGTGTTCGGCCACAGCGGCGCGACTGGAACCCTCTGCTGGGCTGACCCAGACAGAAAGCTGACGTTCGTGCTCTTCACGAACCGGCCGCTGGACAATGATCCCGGGCATTTCTGCGACAAGTAGCAAAGCCGTTTCAGAGCTGTGCCGTAGAAAACGGTCAAGTCTAAACCGCCAAGACGCCAAGGACGCAAAATCAGAGGCATCGTTCATCAAGGACCATCGCCGGATTGGGACATACCCTGGGGCTGATCTCGGATCTCCGCTCGGAGTTCGTGGCCTCTTGGCGATTCAAGACCAGTAAGGCCCATCTTACGCAGAAACGTACCAGTCAGGAGGCTTACATGAACCCACTCTGGGCAAACGATGAAGAACTCTTCACCTTGGCGCGCAAGGAACTATTTACTGCCGTCGTTGGCGATGTGATGGACAAGTTGAACCTGCGCCGGCAGTTTCTGCCGCCACAAATCCAGCCGTTAGAGCGCCGATGATGGCCATCGGCCGCGCCTTGACCGTGCTCGAAGCCGATTTCTTCGAGGAGCTGGCTGTCGGTCACAGTTCGATTTCCGGAAACAGTTTGGATTGATGCTGGAGGCGCTTGACGATCTCAAGAGTGAATGAGATCTATGTCTGCACCGGCGCTTCGCCAAGCTATGCGTTGTGGGGAGAACTCATGAGTATTCGGGCTCAACGATGCGGTGCTGCCGGCGCCGTGGTCAACGGGTATTCTCGAGACACGCACGGCATTCTGGAACTCGGATTCCCAACTTTCTCCTATGGCGCATATGCGCAGGACGGGAGTCCTCGTGGCAAAGTGATCGACTTTCGAGTCCCGATTGCGATCGGAGACGCACGGATTCAGCCGGGCGACATTCTCTTTGGCGATGTGGACGGGGTCTGCGTCGTGCCGAAGGCCGCCGAAGAAGAAGTCTTCGTTCGTGCTTTGGAGAAGGCGCGGGGAGAGAAGAAGGTGAGAAAGGCGATCGAAGAAGGCATGAGCGCCAAAGAAGCGTTTCAGACGTTTGGGATCATGTGAAGTCGAACGCGAGACGTTGGGCCTGCCAACCATCATCCAACCCCAGATTCAAGCAATGAGTGGAGGACAGCGCTCAAACCCACACCGCTAAGTGCTCTTCGCTCCCAGCCCCAGAACTTCCCTGCAATAGCGCAAACTCCGTTCGAGTTGATCCTTTTGATATTCCTGCTCAGCCAGCTTCTTGTCTTTGGCTTCCGGCAGCTTGACTGCCTCGCGAGCCTTGCCCTTTTTGGCTAATGCGACGAACTTCGCAAACTCGTGGGCGCGTACCTGCTGATAAGGTTTCCAGAAGTCTGGCTTCAGGTATGGGTACGGGCGTGTGATGCCGGAAATAATCTCAAGAATCACCGGCACGTTGGGACAGAGCTCGGCGTATCTCGACATGTAAGCTTTGAAATCAATGTCGCCCTCTCCCATCGCGGTCCACCGCACAAAAGCCCCTTCAGGAGATTCCCAAATTGCTGAATCGCGAATGCCTGTCGTCGCAGCATACGGCCCAAGGATCTCCAAATTCTGCATTGGGTCTTCGAGTGTCCAAGTCGCATTGCCTGAGTCCATGGTGACGCCCACATAGTCGCGTCCCGCTTCCTCCACCAGCGTCACCAACTCCCAAGCCTGCATGTCGCCAGCGTGGTTTTCGATGGCTATCTTCACGCCTGCGTCCAGCGCTCGCTGTCGAACGCTCTTGCACACCTTCACCGTATCCCGAATCCGGGCCATGATGCCACCCTCACTCTTGCGGTCTTCCGCGTTGCCCTGATAGCAACGAGCCACGGGAGAACCCAGCAGTTTGGCGATGCGAACCGTCAGCGCTAGATGTTCTTCGGCGGTTCCAAAGCGTTTGTTAAATGTGTTGGACGAAGGGCAGATGCTTCCAGTACCCGCATGAATCTCGATGCCAAGACCACCGGCTTTTGCTTTGATTTCCTTTAGGTACGCATCACTGTGGTTTTCGTAGACGTCGAGGTCAGAAAACAGGATGACGTCGACATTCAACTTCGCCGCGTAGTCCAACAGTTGCGGCGCCTTCCAGCCCAAGGCTCGAATCGAGAAGTTATCGAACCCCAGCTTCATTCTTTCTTTTTGCTTCGGCTGGAAGGCACTGGCAACGCCCAGAGGCTTCAAGGCTAAGGAAGCCGCCGCCACAGAAGCCGATTGCAGAAGCATTCTTCGGGAAACTCCAGATCGGGCTAATGACATGATCACACCTCGGAAGTGACCTTGATCGCTCGCGCTGTTGAGTACGCGGAGTGTATACCATGAAACTGGCCTGCGACAATTCGAGGTGGCATGCGAGTGTCTTTTCATCCACACAAGAGCACGCAAATGCTAAACTGTTCACGATTGCCCACCCACGTTTCCAAGAAACCTGCGTTCTGACATTCTGCTCGATAGTGGATCTGCCGATGCCCAGATTGAGTCAAACCCGACGGCAAGCACTTGCTGTCTGTCTTGCGCTTCCAATCATCCTTCAACCTCAACGATCTGTTTCGCAAGATAAGATTCCGGCCCACTTGCAGAGCGCGCTGGGTGCTATCTCAGCCAACTCGCTTCGAGGACACCTCTCCTTCATTGCTTCGGATCTGCTGGAAGGACGCGATTCTCCATCCCGGGGTCTGGACATTGCGGCTGAATATATTGCCGCCCAGTTCCGACGCGCAGGACTGGAGCCTGTGGGTGGTGATGGCTACTTTCAGACTGCAAACTGGAGCGTCGCTGCACAGGATCTCCGGGCCTTCCGGCTTCAGCTCGCGTTCGATGGGCGGACTCTCGATGTGGGTGCACAGCAGGTGAGCTTTCGCTTGGCATCGGCTGTCGATGTGTCTTCCTCGGAGGTCTTCAAGCTCGAGTACGGGGACCCATCAGCGCTTTCGAAACTGACCGCTGCCCAAATGGAAAAGCGAGTGGTACTGACAGAGATCCCGGATTTTCAGCGAGAGGACATTTCACGTTGGGAGGAGCTGGCGGGCCGACAACAGGCGTTCCTAAAGAAGCTGAACGACCTAAAAGCAGCGCTGGTCATTTCACTCGACCGGCAGAGCCAGACCGGCAGCGGCGCTGGCAACGGCCGCTTGATTGATCCCGAGAATCGAGGCCCTTCAAACGCCGTTGCAACCCTGCCTTGGATCCGGGTTCACAGTGCTGAGGCCGTCAGGGTCTACGATACGCTCCAGCCAGGGTTGAATCCCGGCTCGGTGTTGCTTTCGATACCAGCACCCATCGAAAGACCGGTGAAGCTTCGGAACGTGGTTGGCCTGCTGCGTGGATCAGATCCGGTGTTGCAAGACTCCTACATTTTGGTCACGGCGCACTACGACCACGTTGGCAGCGATCCCTCGCGAGAAGTCGATCCAATCTTCAACGGCGCCAACGATGATGGCAGCGGCACTGTCGTCGGTAATCGAACTGGCGTCTGCCCTTTCCCATCTCAGTCCGAGGCCCAAGCGAAGCTTGGTGTTTATGACTGTGTTCGCAGAAGAAAAGGGTTTGCTGGGCTCACGCTACTATGCACGACACCCTTTGTTTCCCTTGGAAAAGACCGTGGCCAACCTCAACCTGGAGGTTCTGGGGCGCACCGATGGATCGGAAGGCAGCTACAAGAACAAGGCTGCCTTGACGGGATTTGAGTATTCCAACCTTGGGCGAGGTCTTTGTGAAAGCGGGCCAGCTTTCTGGCGTCGAGGTGTATCGCGATCCGACGTTCAGCGACGCCTTCTATGCACGCAGTGACAATCTGGCGTTTGCGGAGAAAGGAATCGTCGCGCACTCCGTGTGCTCGGGGTTCCTGTTTCCCGATCTCCATGCTCCTCAAGATCACTGGGACAAGATTGACTACCCCAATCTGGCGAAGCTCAATCGGCTCGTGGCAACGGCCTTGTGGATGATTGCAGAGAATCCCGTGTCACCCAGTTGGAATCCGGCAGCTCCGAAAGCCGCGCGTTATCTAAAGGCCTGGCAGGAACGGCACAACTAAACTGGAGAGTTTGTGGACGCAGTCGTGATCCAGGTGGTGTTGTTCTCAACGGTTGGGGCTTGCGTTTATATGTTTCGAAGCTTGCGCCGAAGTGTCAAGCAACATCGGTGTTCGAAGGCAAGAGCTCTTCTGTCGTATGCCGGCGCCAGCTTCCTGCCTTTGATTCTCTTTCTGCTGTTTTTTTTCGCTATCGTTGGACTGGAAGAACTTACAGGTGCGGCCTGGATCAGCGAACTCTTCGCGCGGTCGCTGATCCCCGTCGGAGCCATCGCTACGGGTCTGGCTCTGATGGCGAATCTTGCTTTTGTTGTCACCCTCGCTATGATGAAGACTGGCCCCAGACCTTGAAGTGACGGCGTTTCCGCCGCGGAACGCGTTGCGACGACAAGGACTAGGGCAACCCTGGAAGCTGGCATGCTCGAAGATCTCACTCTCTCATCCGAAATTCTCGCGGGTTTGCTGGTAGTGACTTTGGGCCTCGTTCTGATCCTTTTGTCGCGGATTTCCGGCTACCGCCGTCGCAGCGACCGTTCCTTGATCCTGTTTCGCCAGCAGGAGAACCAGCTCAGGAGCCTGCGACAGCGGGTACAAGAACTCGAGCCCTCAGACAACGACGGCAGCGTGCTGCTCTTCAGTGAAATCACCAGCATCCTGGGTAACATGCAACAGCATGAACCCTCTTTGAATGCGGCATTCGGCCGAATGCTTGAGATTTTGTCGATCGATTTTGGCATTCTCGAGTTGTCGGGAAGGCAATCCGCAGCTGTCAGGATCTGCCACGGGATCGATGAAGTCGCATTTGAGGAAGCGCTGGAGCAGACCGCCTCTAGAGGATGGGTGCTGGAGGATAAGCCACCTGCAGTGGAGCCGGTTGCATTCGAGGCCTATCAAAGACTCCGCCAAATGCGAGTCCTCGAAAAAACCCGGTCCCTGCTTTCAGTGCCCTGCCGGGTCAAATCTGTGCAGGTGGGTCGTTTCACGATTGGCTTTCATAAAGCGCACGTGTATTCAGCCACGGAACTTGAAGGACTGCGCTTCTGCGC
>CAWBTP010000003.1:0-449389 GCA_963791795.1 uncultured Acidimicrobiia bacterium | reverse complement strand
TGATGATGATTTGTATTTAATAAATCATCATCTTTATTGCTGGCCAAATTGGCCAGGGTGGTCATTTTGGCTACCGTGGTCAAATTGGCGTGGGTGGGCTTTGTGGCCAAATTGGCTACCGTGGCCACCTTGTCCTGGGTCGTCAAATTGGCGCCTTCCCCAGCCGGCACTCTCACTCGAAACTGGATCCCTTTGGTGCTGCCTCCGAAGCTGGCTCCTTCGCGGGAGACAAGGCGACGTCGTTCCAAATACTCGATAGCCCGCTGCACCGTTCTTTCGCTTGTGTTTGTGGCAGTTGCAAGCTTCTGGAGTCCTACGATGCACGTCTCTTTCTTGTAGCCATGCGACAGCCGATAGAGACGCAAATAGAGGAGTGCGGCAGCGGGTTCAAGAGTGGGAAGCAAGCTGTCGAGGATCGTGTTGGGAACCCGCAGTTCGCCCTTCACCCCAGTCAATTTGTCCAGGGTGGCCAGATTGTCCACGGTGGTCAAATTGGCGTGGGTGGCCAATTCGGCTACGGTAGCCATTTTGACGACCGTAGCCATTGGCGTGGGTGAGGCCTCAGTTTTGGCCACGGTAGTCATTTTGGCCAGGGTGTTTTCCACAGGCGCATCCACAGCCTCAGAACGCAATGGAGAGTGCCGATTGGCATCTGCTTCAACATTGTCCCCTCGACCTGACAGTGTATCTGCAGATCTCGTGGGCTGCTTTGAAAGCACGGGCAGAGGCTCAATATGCTCCAGGATCTTTGCGGTGGCTTCAATCTTCCTAGCTGTCGGATTGATTGCCTTACTCAGACTGGACGACAAGCTGTCGAGCTGTTTCTTGTTCATTCCCGGTCTCCTGTAGTAGTTCCTGAGTCAGTTTGGTGAAGTCAAATGTTCCTGAAGCAACGGCGGAGTATTCGACCACGGCCTTATGAAGCGCAGCCGCTTCAGCAATGCCGACGTTCTTGTGGATGGGTGTTTCGAGAACCAGTTCGGGTCCGAAGAACTCCTCCACCTGCCGGCGGATCTGCTTGTCGAGGTTCTGGGACTACGCTTCATACTGCACCTCCTGAGCACTCGCATCGACAACCTCAGGGGAAGGCCGCCGGCTATCGAGTTTGAGGCCCTTGTTCTTGATCGGGGGATTTGGTCCGGGGTGGTTGTAGAGGCATTGGTTAGTGTCGTTGTAGGGAAGACCCTGCAGTAGGCCGTGTCGGCACCATTCTTTGACTGTCTCTCGATGGATTCCAAGAAGTGCAACGATCTCTTCCATGGTTAACAGTCCGCGCCCGCGTAGCCGGTCATACCGACTCTTCAGCCCATACTTACGGCGGACGAGAGCTACCGACTTCGAGTCGAAGGGTAGGCCCTTGCCCGACCGAAAGCCACGCTCATTGAGAACGGCCGCGACCTGGTGATAGTTGTTATGATCCAGCAGAGCGTCGATCTGCGCGATCACCTTGGAGCTGGTCTTGTATCGCAGGCATACATTGAGCGGAATCGGCAGGTTCAGCACCTGGCTGGCTCCGCCCTTGAATCGGACAAGAGCGGTCAGCTGGCTAGTCTGATTCAAAGTAACATCTTCGATCAGGAGGCGAGCCATACGTTTGCGTTCCCGCTGTGGGGTCTTGGGATCGTGCCAGAGGCGGGGAAAGTCGGTCGCCAAGGCCATGATCTCAGCCCTCTGTTGCTCGGTCAGCGTCGTGTCGGTTTGGCGCTGCCGTTCGTACTCCTGCTGAGCTTGGGCGTGTAGGCGGAGCTTCTCATTCCACTCCGACTCGAGCGAATCGGCGACCAGCCGGTTGTCGGGATCGACTCGCATGAAACGGCGACGCGCCAGCTCGGCCTCGTAACGAGCGCGTTCGACCTGGGTGCGGCGAAGCCGATCCGCGTCTTCCGCTCGCTGTTCAAGCTCCTGCTGAACAGCCAGCGCCACCTCCAGCGTTAGCGGTGTGACGGCTTCTACCAGAAGCTTCCCAATAGCGTGATCGAGCTCCACTCCCGATATGGCGCCGCACGAGCGCTCGGTGGTGCGGACTGCGGTGCTTTTCTGACACAGGTACTCCGGAATCAAGCGTGCGCCCGAACGATGGTAATGGACCGTCATGCGGTAGCCACAGACCCCGCAAATCGCGAGTCCTTGCAGCAGTGCGGGTCCTTCTCGCGGAGGACCTCTACGATCCGCGCCGTAGGCTTGTGCGTTTTCCAGGAGTTTCTTCTGGTTGTGCTCGTACTCCTCCCAGGAGATATATCCTGCGTGGGCACCCACGAGCAGCGTGTGCCAGTGTTCCCGCGGTAGCTTTTGTAATGTGGGACCACCCTCGAGGTTTCGACGAGTCCTGGTGCGACCATAGAAAAAGGCCCCGGCGTAGCGGGGGTTGTGCAGGAGACGTGCTGCCTGAACGATCTGCAAAGTGCCCCACTGAAGCTGGCCCAACGGGTCATCCATCGGGCGGCGTGGGAATCGAACCCCATCGCGCTGGAAGGCGCGCACGACTCCCGAAGCCGCTCCGGTCCGCCGGAAGGTTTCGAAGAAAAGACGAATGGCCCGCTGCACCTGTTGATCTGGATCGAGCACGACCTGACCTTGCTCGTCATAAACCAGCCCCATCGGAAGGGGCACCCTGAGCTCGCCGCGGCGCGCCTTGTTGAGAAGCCCACCCCGAAGCCGTGCCCGCATGACGTGCAACTCGGCCTCGCTCATCGTGCCTTTCAACCCCAGCAGGAGACGATCGTTGAAGTGGCTCGGATCGTAGATTCCATCTTCGTCCAGGATGAGCGTGTCCGTCAGAGCGCAGATCTCGAGCAGTCGATGCCAGTCGCTGGAGTTTCTGGCCAGACGGGAGACTTCCAACCCCAGGACGATCCCCGCCCTCTGCATGCTGACCTCAGTGACCAGCTTCTGGAAGCCCTCACGATCGGCTGCCGAGGCGCCTGACTGCCCGAGATCGCTGTCGATGACAATGATCTTATCCATGGGCCAACCGAGGGCCACAGCGCGCTGCCGCAAGGCATACTGTCGTTGGGTGCTCTCGGTGTGCTCGACGACCTGGCGCAAGGTGGACTGCCGGATGTACAAGTACGCGTTGCGCTTTAAATGTCTGGCCGCTATTTTCTGCTCTGGCTCGAAGCTCATGCCTTCGCCTTTCCGTTGTCGAGTGCCATTGCCGTGATGACCATTACAAGCTCCGAGCGCAG
Organism: uncultured Acidimicrobiia bacterium; assembly: GCA_963791795.1. Classification (GTDB taxonomy): domain Bacteria; phylum Acidobacteriota; class Terriglobia; order Versatilivoradales; family Versatilivoraceae; genus VFZK01. The sequence goes on along the minus strand of CAWBTP010000003.1, from coordinate 446,204 downwards.
ACCTCGAGGAGAGGGCACCTGCGACAAGGTACTGGACTGTGCCGGCCGATGAGAAGCTGAGACCGATTCCCGGCAAGCGAGCAACCAGCTCGCCAGCCCTGCTCGAACCAGCAACGCAAAGCCAAAACCTCGGTAAATACCGCCCCGGCTGTCGAGAGCCTCGCTGCGGAGTTGCTCGTAGCCTGTCCGGAGTGTGTCCGTATTGAGAGCCGTGTTGGCAGTGGTGTGGTTCATGGCTGTTTTTTTTCCTGGCGCCGCAACGCACGCTCGACGCTGTTAGGATGGACGACGACACCGAAGCGCTCTCGGACCCGATTGACAAGATCCGCCGCGCGCAGCGAGGCGTTCGCCTTTTGCTCCCCGCGCATGAAGTCCACGATCTCAGAGGTGAACTTGTGAGGGGCTACGTGGCCCTGGCTTTTTCGAGATCAACCCAGGCAGCCCACTTTGCTCGAACTCGAAACGCGCCTGATAGAAGGTCGGCCGGGAAAGCCCGAAGGCGGCCGCGGCTTGGCTGACCGTGAGTTTGTCGACCTCAACCCGGCGGAGCATCTCGTACTTGATCTGTACCAGGTCATTGGGATCGAAGAAGTCGTGCTCTTGAAACAGAGGATCGGTGACGTGCTCCGGATGGAGGTTGAGCGATCCCTGCCGCCGGAGCGATTCGAGCTTCATGGAGTTTGGTTTCTTTTTGGGCATGGGCCATCCTGTTAAGTTAATTATGCTAATACTCCATGGCCATTCCTCCCGTGTCAATCTGATTCTGTAACTATATAGTCTTGAAACAATCATATAACTTCAAATACCTCTTTTCGCTTCAGTCTTTATCAGCATAATCTGCATTACACATTCCGCATAATTAGCTTTACAATTCACGGCTTCCATAGCGCCACCAGTCGGGTGAGTTCCAGCAGGTCGGCTACCCGAAACAAGCTCCCACCTGCCGCCATCACCACGAAAGGATCCGGTGGTGCGAGGCTGGTCCAACCCAGCGGCGCAGCGCGCAGACGGCCGGCACGGTCATGGAAGTAGACCCTCTCTTCATCACAGGTATGACGCTGTTTTACCTGCTCGAACTCCTGTCCGGCGAGCGGGTGGCAGGGATGGGTGATCAGGAAAGTTCCTGGTTCGGAGCACGCAAGACGTGCAATCGGTGACCGCCGCTTGGCGGCGGTTGTACATGGTGGTCAGCGCACGAATGACCATGTCGGGCTTGTGGGCATCTCGAACAGCAGCGACGACCTGAAGCAGCTGGTTGAGTCCCAGCAGCGCGAAATAGCTGCTGCCGTCGACGGGAATGAGTACCGTGTCGGCCACTGCCAAGCCATTGAGCGTGGCGGCCCGCATGGCCGGCGGAGTGTCGATGACGACGATGTCGAAGTCTCGGAGAACCGCGTCGCAGCTTGCGCCGGAGCAACAGTTCGCGGTTGACCTTCTTGGCTTCAAGAAGATCGTCGGCCTCGACGTCAATGGTGTTGGGCAGAAGTTTCAGACGTGGGCGTGGTTCTAAGAGGAAGGAGCCGATCTCGGCCTCGTCATCGATCAGCAGTCGATGAGCGGTGAGCTTGAGTTTGTTGAGATCCGCCCCGAGAGCAGCAGAAAGGTTTCCTTGCTGGTCGAGATCAACGGCGAAGGTACGGTAGCCGGCCCGGGCAAAACAGACCGCCAAATTCAAAGCGACTGTGGATTTTCCACACCCCCCTTTTGCGTTCGCCAGAGTATAAACGTAGGGCATTGTGGGGTTCTCCATTCGAAAGCACGGACGGCCTCAGGAGCGAATGCCCGGCCTCATCCACTGAAATGGATTTAGCGCTGAGCATGCAGGTGCCACCTTTGCGTGCCACCGAGCTAGAGAATAAAGCTAAAGCCGCGAAAAAATGGGCTAAAGGAATAGAACGGAGGAAAGGAATAAGTTATTGTCTAGGGAACAGATGAGGTGCTATTTCTTGTAGTCTTTAGAGATGTCAGGATGGGGCGGTGATAATCCCTGCCTCCCAGCCATCTCTTGACAAAAAACTTCGTAAAACAGCCGCTCGTTGGGGGATTGCGATGAGAAGTGTGCCGATACTCCGTTCCCGAGTCATCGTTGCAGGGGTGTTCGCTGTTGTGGCATTTTTCCTGCCACTTCATGCGGCCCAGGTGTCCCAGGGCCAGGCCGGTGGGGCACCGCAGGGTACCAATCCCTCCAGGCAGATCCCCAAGGATTTCTTCCACCCGCCCGGTCCAGACGATACGGCGGGCTTCGTGCAGATCTTCGATGGCAAAACCCTGGAGGGGTGGGACGGCGACCCGACTTTCTGGCGCGTCGAGAACGGCGCTATCGTCGGCGAGAGCACGGCCGAGAAAGTGGTCAGCCAGAACACCTTCCTGATCTGGCGCGGAGGAGTCCTAAGGGACTTCGAGTTGAAGGTAGAATTCAGGATTAACGGAGTGAACACCGGCATTCAGGTCCGCAGCACGGAGATGCCTGCTGTCGGCAAATGGGTGCTGAAGGGGTATCAAGCGGACGCCGATTTCGGAGACCGATTCACCGGGAACATCCACGACGAAAGGGGCCGCAACGTGATCGTATCCCGCGGGCAGGCGGTTCGGATCACCGACGACCAACAGTACAAGAGCCTCGGCACAATTGCTGATGCCGCTCAGCTTAGCGGCATGTTGAAGGCCAACGACTGGAACCAGTATCACATCATCGGCCGCGGCCCGATGCTGATGCAGTTCCTGAATGGTCGGTTAGTGGCGGTGCTGATCGACGAGGACACCAAGAACCGCGCCCTCGAAGGTGTTCTTGGTTTTCAAATGCACGTTGGCCCACCATTCAAGGTGGAGTTCCGGAACATCTGGTTTCGGAAGCTGTAGCGGCTAGCGAAACTTCAGGGCGCCCTCCCGTCCGGTTGTGTCCCTCAGGCTGAATAGCACTCCAAGAGAGCAAGAACTGCGATAGACGCATCCTCGCCTGTAATTTGCAAGCTGCGAAAATCGTCCCCAACGCCCAGCCAGCCTTTATTGCTTCGAGCCCTGTCTCTTTCCCTTCATTAGAACAATCATCTGTCAGCGACCCAGTCCTTTCTTGCGTGAGGTTGTTTGCTCCGGCAGGACGAATTCAGCCCTGCCAAATGTGACCACGCAGTTCTCATCTTGAACGGAAAGCCAGAACTTGATAGACATGCAGGGCCAAGGAACAAATCATGCAAACAATTCGGCGGCTCTCGTTGCTGATGTTGGCGTCCTGCACTGCGGCTTGGATCAACGGTCCTCAGCCCACTCAGGCAGCGCCTGGGAAACCCAACGTGATCCTTATCCTGGCTGACGACCTTGGGTATGGCGATCTAGGCTGTTATGGGCAACAACTGATTCAAACACCCAACCTGGATCGTATGGCGACCGAAGGAATGCGTTTCACCCAGTTTTATGCAGGGTCGACAGTATGTGCTCCTTCGCGGTCTGTGTTGATGACGGGAAAACATATGGGGCATACCCGTGTGCGGGGCAATGCGCCACGCACCAACATCGGCATCCAAGCACTGCGCAAAGGAGACAGAACGCTCGCGCACGTGTTCAAAGACGCGGGCTACGCCACAGCACTTTTTGGAAAGTGGGGCCTGGGTGAGATCGGTATCCGAAGGGCATCCGAATGCGATGGGGTTTGATGAGTTCTTCGGATATCTTAGCCAACGCCACGCTCACAACTACTATCCGTCGTTCCTTATTCGTAACAGCACGAAGTATCCGCTGCGAAACGTGGCCGAAGTCGAGGATGAAGAGGGCGCCGGCTGGGCACGACAAAAGGTGGACTATTCTCATGACGTGATCGTCGATAAGGCGCTTCAGTGGGTGGAGCTGAATCGCGTCAAACCGTTCTTCCTCTATCTGGCGCCGACGTTGCCGCACGCCAATAATGAGGCGACTCGAGGCGTAGGCAATGGTCAGGAGGTCCCCGACTATGGTGTTTACAGAGACAAGTCGTGGCCTGCTCCCGACAAAGGTCAGGCGGCTATGATCTTAAGGCTCGATCGTGACGTAGGCCGGCTGCTGGCGCGCCTGAAAGAGTACGGCCTCGATGACAACACGCTGGTTGTTTTTTCTTCCGACAATGGCCCCCACCACGAAGGCAACAACAATCCGAACTTGTTTCGGCCAGGCGGGTCCCTGCAGGGAATGAAGAGGTCGCTCTACGAGGGCGGCATTCGAGTTCCATTCGTCGCACGCTGGCCGGGTCGGATCAAGAAAGGCAAGATATCCAATCACGTTGGCTATTTTGGCGACCTTTTCGGCACGGTCTGTGAGCTGACCGGCCAGAAGCAACCAGCCGGGCTGGATTCCATCAGCTTCCTGGCGGAACTGCGTGGGACCGCAAAGCAGGCAAAACATGATTTTCTTTATTGGGAGTTCTATGAACAAGGTGGCCGGCAGGCCATTCGATTTGGAAACCACAAGGCGATTCGAGAACCGATGTTCACGGGTAAGATTTCCCTGTACGATTTGTCGAAGGACATGGGCGAAACCCGTGACATTGCAGCGAAATATCCCGACCTGGTAGCGAAAGCAACCCGGATCATGGACAAGGCCCACATCAATGATCCCGCTTGGGTAGTGCAGGGTCAGGCAGATGCGCGCGATGGCAGAACGCTCACCAGGCAGGTATCTGGCGAAGAGAAAGACAAGACGATTCCAGCGAATAATCAGCGTCCCGATCCCAGGGCTACAGAGATGAATTAGGTTCTTTTGTCACTGGGGTTGTCCCATTTCATTTTGCGATAGATGCCCAATCCGTTGTTACAGTAAGGAGGTCTTAACCATGGGCCAGCAACATGGCGTAGCCGTCACAATTCAAATCAGCCGGCGGGGCCTTTTGTGCTCCGCAGCCAGTGCGATCGCTGCCGCGGCGTGGCACGGCAAGGCGGAAGCTGCCGATTCGAGCAGCGCCAAGGTCGAATGGCGCAACCGGCAAACCGGCATGGCGTATCGCAAGTTGGGCCGCACGGGCTTGATGATTTCGGAGGTCATCTGCGGAGGGGACCCCATTAAACTGGACAACTACCAGCACTTGAATTTGGCGTTGGAGATGGGCCTGAATTATCTCGATATGGCTCCAGCCTATAACCAGGGCCAGTGCGAAGAAGCTTACGGCAAGTTGATCGCTGGCTCCTCCGCCCGGCGCGAAAAGGTCTATCTGACGACCAAGATCAGCAGTTTTAATCGCCTGCTGGGTCAAATGTACCAGGACGTTTTCAACGGGCTTCCTCAGGAGAAGAAGAACGTCGTTCTCGAACGTGCCAAGGAACTGCGGCGCGAGCGCGGCGTCGAGAAGCCAGGTTACCACATCAACTACTTCCCCAATCAGCAGAACGGCTACAACCTCGCGTACCTGCGCGCGGCGATGCTTAAGGACTACCGCCATCAAGTGGAGGGTACCGGGCATTGCCGGCGCTTCATTACCGAATCCCTAGAGGCGAGCCTGAAGCGCATGGGCACTGACTATTTTGATATCGTCATGTGCCCGCACGGAGCCAACTCGCCTGAAGACCTCTACTGCCCAGAGATTGTCGAGACTTTTCAGAAACTGAAGAAGCAAGGTAAAGTGCGTTTCCTCGGTTTAACCTCGCACAACGATCCGGCTGGAGTCCTGCGAGCTGCGGCGGATAAGGGATACTACGACGTTGCGATGTTTGCTTATAACGTCATCAATGGTGGCTATCTGGAAGAGCCGATCCGGCTGGCAGCTGCGAAGGGGATGGGTCTGATTTCGATGAAGGGAGCCCATGCCGTCGCCACCCATCATGCTGCGTTGCAGCCGATCCCGGAGTGGCGTGTGCAAAAGATCAACCGAATCATTCCCGGTGAAATGAAGGCCCCAATGAAGGCGTACCTCTGGGTGCTGCAGAACCCTAACATCGCGGCGGTGATCTCAAATCTATGGAACGAAACCTACATCAAAGAGAACCTCTCGTTGGCGGGGAAGAAAGTAGAGTTGCAGTCGGCCTGATAAGACCGCTGTCCCCTATCGATCAATCCTCCCGTGTAGGGCGAGGGGAATCAGTTTCCGCTTGAGGAGCCTGTGAAAAGCGGTTTTCAGGTGTTAGACAAGCATTGACGGGAGTTCCTGGCAGGCCTCGGGCAAAGTCCGGGCTGGCTCACGCCGGAACCTCTGGTCTAGATTCGCGAACACCTCGAAGAATCCACTTGAACACTGACTTGGAGGTACTGCGGTTATGTCTCTAGATGTGAAGCGACGTTCACTCTTGAAAACTTTGACCCTCGGACTTGGTACCACGGCACTAACCCCCGCCTTTCGTCCGCAAGCAGCTCTCCCTAAGATGAAGATCAAGCGAATTCGTTACTACCAGGTGACTGGAGATACCCGCCCAATCTTTAACCAGAGCTCGCAGGTAGTGACCGTTGAAACCGATCAAGGCATCACTGGGATTGGCGAGGGAGGCCACAAAGATTCCATCGAACAGCTTGCGGGACTGATTATCGGCGAAGACCCGACCCGAATCGAACACCTGTGGCAACTCATGTACCGACACTACTTCTACCCGCCGGGGCGCGAGAAGGTACACGCGCTGGGAGCCCTCGATCTGGCGCTGTGGGATCTGAAAGGAAAGGCGCTCGGTGTGCCCGTTTATGACTTGCTGGGTGGCCTGACACGAGACTTCGTAGAATGCTATGCCACGGGGTTTCCGCCACAAGGCAGTCTGGAAGAAACAGCGCGGGCTTGCATGGAGTTTGGCTACCGAGCATTTCGTTTTCACGGTGCAGACCCGGAAGCGGGCAAACGCTTTGAAAGCCGCAAGATTGTGGATGTAACCCATCACCAGTGCGAGCAGATTCGAAAGGGTGTGGGAAAGGATGGCGACTGGGCCATCGATTTTCATACTCGGTTGGATCTACCCGACGCAGTTCGTCTCTGCGGCTTGATCGAGCCGTTGAATCCGTTGTTTGTGGAGGATCCGATTCGATCGGAGAACCCGGAGGTGTACCGAACCTTGCGCCCGATGGTGAAGGTGCCCCTCGCGGTAGGGGAACATTATGGCGACCGCTGGGATGCCAATATGCTGATCGAAAACCAGCTCTTCGACTATTCACGCGTTACGTTGCCCAACTCAGGAGGTATCACGGAATTCATGAAGCTGGCTGCGATCTGTGAAACGCACTATGTTGGGCTTGTCCCGCACTTCACGGGTCCTATCGCCGAGGCGGCGCTGGTTCACTGCCTGGCAGCTTCTTCTGGTCCTTCGATCATGGAGATGCGCGGCAAAGGCGAACTCAAAGCGCCGCACCTGCCGGAGAGCTACGATTTTCGCAAAGGGAGGCTCTACCCAAAAAACAAACCGGGGCTGGGTATTGAATTCGACCCCAAGCAAGCACAACAAGTGCTCGAAGTCACCGAAAGGCATCGCCCGATTCCCCTTCATTACCGTCCCGACGGGTCGGTGACGAATTGGTGAGCTCGGCAGGACTGGAGGTTGGCATGTTGCAAGGGGTCAGCTGGCGACTCGTTGGTAGGTTTGCCAGACGAGCTCAGCCGACTTCTTCCATGAGTATAGCCGCGATTGCTCCAGACCCCTGGCGATCAATTCGGCTCGAAGGTTGAAGTCAAAAAGCAGATGCTTCAAGCCCTTGCAGATTTCAAACACATTCTCAGGATTCACGAGCAGAGCGGCGTTTCCCATCACTTCCGGCAAGGAGGAAACGTTGGAGGTCAGGACCGGCGTGCCATTGGCCATTGCCTCCAGCGGTGGAAGGCCAAAACCTTCATAAAGCGAGGGGAATGCAAAGATCTCTGCGGACTTGTAGAAGACTTTGAGCGTCTCGTAGGGGACATAACCGAAGAACCTCACGTCGTGCTGGACTCCACTACGAATGACTGTACGGCGCAGGAACTGGTGCTTAGAGAGTTCGTCGCCGATGATAAGCAACTTGAGACTTTTCCAGGTTTCATTCTCTTTGAGTTCGGTCTTCAACACTGAGAACGCTTCAATCAGGCGGGCGATATTCTTGTGCGGCTTGATGTTGCCTGCGTAGAGCAAGAAGGGATCCTGGATCTGGTAGCGCTCCAGCACGCGCTTCTGCTCATCCACATCGCTGGTAAGCACGGCTCGTTCATCAATAGCATTGTGCACCACTGTGATCTTTTCTTCCGCAATGGAGAACAGGCGCATGAGATCGCGCTGAGTCGCTTCGGAGACGGCCAAGATATGACTGGATTGCTTGATGGCGCGGCGCGTTGCCTTGCGCGCCCGGTCGTGAGCCCCCTTGGAAGTGGCATAGTTTGGGAAAAGAATGTGGACACAATCATGAATCGTAATAATGGATTTGCAGCGCAGAAAGCGCGGGGAACGGTAATGCGGAGTGTGAAGGATCTGAGTGCCTCGCTTCTCCAGCAGATACGGGAGGACGAAGTCGTTCCAAAAGGCACTTTCCTGGGTCTGATCAAAGAGGAAGGAAAAGTTACCAGGCAATGGGCCCAGCTCGGCCTTGTCCCGTTCACGGCCAATCAATACGTACTCGCTCGTCTTATCCAGTTGTGCCAGATGCAGAACGAGATTTCGAATGTAGGTGCCGATACCAAAGTCATTCAGCTTTCGAACGTCGAACGCGATCCTCATTCGGGTGTTGTCTCCCCGTCGCCAAAGGCGTCGTCGGGAGTGTCCACGGTATCCCGCGCCAGCTTCTCGGGCAAGCTTAGCTCTCCGAAGCTTTCAACCGGTCTTCCCTTGAGCACCCGCTGCATGAACTCAATCCAGATGGGCAGGGCCGCCCGTGCGCCTGTTTCTCCTTTACCCAGGGATCGCTTCTTGTCATATCCGACCCAGACGCCACAAGTTAGGGACGGAGTGAAACCGATGAACCAAGCATCCGTATAGTTGTTGGTTGTGCCTGTTTTGCCGGCGACAGGACGCTGAAGACTCTTGGCCCTTTGTGCGGTTCCCACTTCGATCACGCTTCGCAGCAGGTCGACCATGGCGCGAGCTGTTGACTGGGGAATGACTTCGCGCACGTCCACGAGGTTCTCTTCTTTGAGCGTCCCGCTGTAGTCTGTGACTCGTTGCGTCAAACGAGGCAGGAGTCGAACTCCGTCGTTCGGAAACACCGAGTAAGCCGAGGTCATTTCCAACAAAGTGACTTCCGCCGATCCCAGAGCCATGGGAAGGAATGGCGCGAGGTTTGGGCTGGTTACACCAAACCGCTTTACGTATTCGATTTCTTTGTCGATTCCGAACCGGTGGAGGAGCTTGACTGCCGGGATGTTTCGCGACTGCGCCATGGCCCGCCGCAAGGTGATGGTGCCTTCGAACTTCCGATCGTAGTTCTGTGGGGACCATTGTCCCTGTGCGCTGGGAAAGCTAACCGGGTTGTCTTCAATCGTGTCGTTTGGGTTCATGCCTTGATCCAGAGCCAAAGTGAAGACAAACGGCTTAAACGACGAACCGGTTTGACGAAACGCCTGAGTGGCCCGATTAAACTTGCTTTGATCGAAGTCGTAACCACCCACCATCGCTTTCACGGCGCCGGTTGCAGAGTCCAGAGCAACAAGAGCTCCTTGTACTTCAGGTCGCTGATATAAGGCCACCTTCAATCGCTTCTTGTTCGAGTCCACCTCCAAGACTCGGAAGAGCGCGAGATCGCCGACTTTGAAGAGATCGGTGAGGACTTTCTTCCGAGTCCAGGTTGCGTCCAAATCGGACAGTACCGCTTCATAATCACCGAACTTGAGCTGCGCGGCTCGGGGCTTGACTGCCAAAACCAAGCCGGTCAGTACAGACTCCTGGCAATTTGGGGCGCTTCCAATCTTCGTGCCGATAGGAGTCGAGGCTCGCGGTCTCCTGCTTGAGGATGTTGCCCCGATCCCCCCTCCAGCCATGGCGTCGGTCGAATTCTTCCAGCCCCGACCGGACAGCATCGCTTGCAGCCTGCTGCATTTCAATGTTCAGCGTAGTATAGACGCGCAACCCACTCTCGTTCACGGCTTCTGATCCATACTTTTGTTCCAACCCCTTCCGAATCTCTTCGGCAAAGTATGGAGCTAGTGCTTGGTACCGTGTGGAGATGCTGAGTTCTAGAGGCAACTTCTTGGCAGCTCTAGCCTGAGCGATAGAGATCTTGCCTTTCTTGGCCATCCGATCCAGCACATAGTTTCGTCGAAGCTTTACGCGCTCGGGGTTTGTCACGGGAGAGGCGAAATGAGCGACGGCCGGCATGGCGGCTAGCACTGCGACTTCTTCAAGTCTCAGGTCTTTCAGGCTTTTGCTGAAGTAGTACTGGGCCGCTGCCTCAAACCCGTAGTTCCGATGTCCCAACGGGACTTGGTTAGAGTAGAGCGTAAGGATTTGCGATTTCGTATAGAAGCGCTCTATCTGAATTGAGAAAAGAAGCTCTTGAAACTTTCTCTTGAAGCTTTTTTCGGAATTCAAGAAACAAAGACGGCTGAGCTGCTGCGTCAGAGTGCTGGTGCCTTGAATGCGTCTTCCGGAAGTCAGCCCCTTAAAAACTGCCCTGCCAATGCCTGTAACGTCAACGCCCCAGTGTCTTTCAAAGTTCTGGTCCTCGGTCACGATCAGAGCGTCTTTGAGCAAGGGTGGGATCTGCTCATAGGTGATGACCACCCTTCGTTCAAGAGCAAATGATCCAATGGTCCTGCCATCGTCCGCGTACAGCTCGGTAATGACGTTGGGCCGGTAGTCTTCAAGTTGCTTAACCTCAGGCAGATCACTCTTGTAAACGATAAGAAGTCCCGCGAACCCTCCCAGCCCGATTGATGCCAAGAGCAACAGCAAGAAAACAATGGTTCTAACGAGATTCTTCCCGCGGATGTGAAGAGAAAACACGGCCAGAAAAGGCATAGGATCAAAGTCGGCTGAAGAAAATCCAAATATAACAAAGCTGGGAAGTTATTCCAGCACGAAAGGTGGTGAGCGAGACTGTTCTCGTTTTCTGAGTCACCCGTTTCCTCAAAGCGGAGTTTACATTGCCACGCTAATGATGATTGACAGTCCTACACTCAGATATTATATTCACGCCGAACTATTCATGGCTGTGGGATGGAATGGATCTAAGTTTAGTATTTTCAATCTGAAGGAGAGGTTAGATGAGCAAGATAATCGGTATCGATTTGGGAACAACCAATTCAGTTGTGGCAGTGATGGAAGGCGGTGAGCCCGTGGTTATCACGAATCCGGAAGGCAGTCGGACGACGCCTTCAGTCGTGGCTTTTACCAAGAGCAACGAGAGATTGGTGGGACAGGTGGCGAAGAGGCAGGCGGTCACCAATCCCGAAAACACAATCTACTCAATTAAGCGCTTTATGGGGAGAAAGTATGAGGAAGTCTCGGAAGAGATGAAGATTGTTCCCTATCGCGTCGCACGAGCCAGCAACGGTGACGCTCGTGTGGTGATTATGGGCAAAGAGTCTAGCCCCCCCGAAATCTCTTCGATGATTCTCCAAAAGATGAAACAGGCAGCCGAGGAATATCTCGGCCAGAAAGTGACCCAGGCCGTTATTACAGTTCCTGCCTATTTTAATGATTCGCAAAGGCAAGCGACCAAGGACGCCGGCAAAATCGCTGGCCTGGAAGTGTTAAGAATCGTCAACGAACCAACCGCCGCTGCCTTGGCCTATGGCTTGGACAAGAAAAAGGACGAAACCATCGCCGTGTATGACTTTGGAGGAGGCACGTTTGACATTTCGATTCTTGAGGTTGGAGAAGGCGTCGTGGAGGTGAAGTCAACCAATGGGGATACTCACCTGGGCGGCGACAACATCGACCAAAAGGTGATGGACTGGATTGTCGACGAGTTCATCAAGGACCAGGGAATTGATCTGTCGAAAGACAAGATGGCCTTGCAACGACTCAAAGAAGCCGCTGAGAAAGCCAAGATGGAGCTTTCTTCCGTGATGGAAACCGAGATCAACCTGCCCTTCATCACGGCGGACGCGTCGGGTCCCAAACACTTAACGATGAAGCTGACGCGTGCGCGATTCGAGCAGCTTGTGGAAGAGCTGCTGCAAAAGAGCGTGGGCCCGTGCAAACAAGCCCTTACCGACGCGGGTGTCAAGCCGGAGCAGATCGACGAAGTAGTCCTGGTTGGTGGGTCGACACGCATTCCTCGAGTGCAGCAAATTGTGCGTGATCTCTTCAAGAAAGAACCACACAAGGGTGTCAACCCCGACGAGGTTGTGGCGATTGGCGCCGCGGTTCAAGCTGGCGTCCTGGCCGGTGACGTGAAGGACTTGCTACTGCTGGATGTCACACCCCTGTCGCTCGGGATCGAAACCTTGGGCGGGGTATTTACCAAGTTGATCGAGCGAAACACGACGATACCGACCCGGAAGAGCGAGACCTTTTCCACTGCAGCCGACAATCAAACCTCGGTCGAAGTGCACGTCCTGCAGGGGGAACGTAGCATGGCCAAAGACAACCGAACGCTTGGGAAGTTCCACCTGGTAGGCATTCCGCCGGCGCCTCGAGGCGTGCCTCAGGTTGAGGTGACGTTCGACATCGATGCGAATGGAATCGTGAACGTTTCGGCCAAGGATTTGGGAACGAACAAAGAGCAGAAGATCACAATCACTTCTTCGAGCGGCCTGAGCAAGGACGAGATTCAGAAAATGAGCAAGGACGCTGAAGCTCATTCCGAAGAGGACCGCAAGTACCGAGAGGAAGTGGAGGCCAAGAACAAGGCGGACGGTTTGGTTTACGCAACGGAGAAAACGCTGAAAGAGAATCGCGAGAAAATTTCTGAAGCGGATGCCAAGAGCATTGAGGCGGCCATTGAGGAATGCCGGAGGGCGATCGGGGAGGGTGGCGCCGACCGTATCAACCGGGCCGTTGATCAATTGAATACCGCCTCGCACAAATTGGCTGACGTCTTGTATAAACAGGCCGGAGCCCAGCCCGAAGCTGGGGCTACGTCGGGTTCGAGCACAAGCTCGGACGGAAAGCCGGCTGAGGGAGAAGTGATTGATGCCGACTATGTTGATGTTGACGACAAGAGAAAATAAGTGCATCGAGAGCTCTTTTGAGACGAGGCATAGGCTGAATAGGCCTATGTCTCGTCTCGTTCTGGAGAGCCGGCTGCCACTGTTTTGAGCTGCGCTCCGTTCTGAGTTTCACAGGAGGCTCTGTGTCCACCCGACAAGAGCTCATCAGGAAGTTTCAAGAACTGCAGGACCGTATCCACACCCTAATGGAGGATGCGGTAACCGGCCCCCACTCTGCAGCAGCCGGTCTGCCTACGCATTGGTCTCCATCAGTGGACGTCTTTGAGACCGACGAAGAATTCGTCCTCACTGCTGAATTGCCGGGTGTCGAACGAAAACAAATCGATCTCCAGGTCAAGGACCAAAGTTTGCTCCTCAAGGGAAAACGCAACTCCGGCGCCGAAGTGTCTCAGCAGGTTTTCCACCGGTTGGAACGGCCTTCGGGCGTCTTTGAACGAAGATTCAGCTTGCCGGCGGACATCGACGCCGAAAAGATTCATGCCAACCTGAACGAAGGAGTGTTGACGGTGACACTACCCAAGAAACAACGGCGTTCTCAGGTCCGTCGAGTGGAAGTAAAGAAAAGCTGATGGGTACGGGTGATTCCAGTGATTAATCCAGAGGGTGAATGAGTAACGAAGACTACTATCGTCTCTTGGGTGTTAACCGCGGCACTTCGGCCGATGAGATCAAGAAGGCCTATCGCAAGCTGGCACGCAAGTTTCACCCTGATGTCAATCCAGGCGATAAACACGCCGAGGAACGTTTCAAGAAGATTTCCGAGGCCTATGACGTATTGAGCGATCCGAAGAAACGGGAGGTCTATGATTCCTATGGGACCTACTCGGACAATCTTCGAGGCGGTGGGGGCGGCCAGGGCCCAGGCGTGGACTTCGCTGGATTCGATTTTTCAGGCCTTGGGGGGGCGGGGTTCTCCGACATTTTCTCTCAGTTTTTTCAGGGGAATGCCCGCGCTGCCACTCCGAAGAAGGGCGAAGACCTCGAGTATCAGGTTTCCATGGGCTTCGATGAGGCCCTTAGAGGCCTTCAGACCCGGATTACCTATGCCCGCCGGGACACTTGCCAGACTTGCAAGGGGAAGGGGCAGAGCGGCGAGGCACGTGTCCGCGAGTGCGCTCTCTGTCATGGAACAGGTCGCATGACTCAAATGAAGGGGAGAATGAAATTCGCCACCACTTGCACGCAGTGCGGCGGCAGCGGCCAGACCGGGAAAGCATGTGAGGCGTGTCGTGGAGATGGTCGAGTTCCAACGACTGACAATCTCGAGATTAAGATTCCTGCCGGCGTTCAAACTGGTTCGCGCATCCGTTTCGCTGGCAAAGGCGACGCAGGCGTCCAAGGCGCTCCGCCAGGCGACTTGTATATAGTGACAACGGTTGGAGGCCACCCGTTCTTTGAGCGTACCGGTGATAACGTGTATTGCAAGGTACCCATCACGCTGACCGAGGCGACTCTGGGTGCGAAGATCGAAGTCCCGACAGTTGCCGGACGAGCGATGCTCAAGATTCCGCCGGGCACACAGCATGGACAGAAGTTTCGCTTGCGAGAGAGAGGGTTCCCTTCATTGCGAACAGCGATGCACGGAGATCAGTTCGTGGAGGTGCAGGTTATTCTTCCCAGAGTTGCGGATGAACGCAGCAAGGAAATTCTGCGAGAACTGGGGCGCCTAAACCCCGAGAACCCGCGTCAGAATCTCTTTAACTTTTGAAAAGTGGAGCCTTGTTCCTTTTATGAAGAAACGTGGCAAAGCCGCGCATCTGATCAGCAGCGTGGCGAGCACTTATAATATTCATCCTCAGACTTTGCGGCTCTATGAGCGCCACGGCTTGCTGAAGCCTTCGCGGTCGGAGGGGAATACACGCCTCTACACCGCCGAGGACTTGGAGCGCCTGGAAGTGATCTTGAACTTAACACGGGATCTAGGGGTCAACCTTGCCGGGGTTGACATCATTCTCAACATGCGAGCCAAAATGGAAGCGATGGAGGATGAGATACGAGAGTTCATGAACTATATCCAACGCGAGTTGGGTGGCAAATCTGGACAGATTCCATCGAAGCAGGAAAATGCCCTCGTTCGCAGGACCCCACCCAGCATCATTCGCTTGAACCGCTAGGTCGATGGACACCGAATCCCCAAATCGTTGCTTGGTGTGTGGCGGAACCGGATGGAAGGCGATTGAGAAGGAAGGCGTTCGCTCGGTCGTCCGCTGTGATTGTTTCGAACGTGCCAGGCTCGACAACCTATTTGCTCGTGCCGGAGTCCCTCCGCGCTATGAAGGTTGCTCGTTTGAGAGCTTCAACGGACTAACGGAGGGGTTACGGCTAACGAAAGCTATTCTAATCAAGTTCGTTGAAGAGTATCCGGTTGCAGACCACGGCTTGTTGCTTCTTGGTCGTTGTGGCGTCGGCAAAACCCATCTGGCGGTAGCAGTCTTGAGGGCGCTCGTTTATCGCCGAGAGACAGAGTGCATCTTCTACGATTTTCGAGAGCTGCTCAGAAAAATCCAAAATTCCTACAATGCGGTCTCGCAAGGCTCAGAGATGGAGATTCTCAAGCCTGTGCTCGAGAGCCCGGTTCTTGTGTTGGATGATCTCGGTGCCGAGCGTCCAACCGAATGGGTTCGCGACACGTTTGCCTACATCCTCAACTCACGCTACAACCGAAAGCTGACCACGATCATTACCACAAATTTTGAGGATCGCATTCGAGAGCCGAGATCTATGGGCGACGGAACACGGCTGCCAGCTGAAGAGACTTTGGAGGAACGGATTGGAGTTCGCTTGCGTTCAAGGCTTCATGAAATGTGCAAAGTGGTTCAGCTTGAGGGCGAGGATTTTCGTGCCAAGGTCGCAAAAGAGCACCTTCGATGCTGAAGAAAGAATCCTCTCCTATCTCTTGCGCATCACAAAAGTAATGCGCTAACTTAGCTTGAGAGTGGTCCACCGGGCTTCGGGAACGATGGTCAATCTATGCTGGATATCTGGAAAGTAAAGCGTAAAGAAGCTCGAATCCTTTTGGCGATTCCGGTCACCATTGAAGGCCTGGGCAAATCGAACGTTCCTTTCCGCGAAGAGACGGTGACAGACAACGTAAGCAAGAACGGCGTCTGCATTGTCCTTGATCAGGCTCTGGACTTAGGCGTGGAACTCACCGTGACGGCCTGCCAAGGTAAGTTTAAGTGCAAGGGGGAAGTCAGGGCTCTTTGGGTGGATGACAACGACAGGAAAAAACGGGTGGGTATTCGGTTCGTGGATCCAACGGTGAACTGGGTAGTCAGCTGAATGGGGTTCCAATTCCCGGTGCTTCGACGGGAGGCGCCGAACAACGTGAGGTCCGTGACGAAAAAGTCAGGAAGAGGGAAGCGATGACTATCAAATTAGCGATGGTTTTGGCTTTGTTGCTGGCGATGCCCTTCGAGGCGGTGGCTGCAAGGGTCAAAGCCAAGTTCATTGATCAGGATAAGAAAGCGATTCTGAAGGCAGAGTCCAAATTGGTTGAGAAGAATTCTGCCAAGGAATACTTCGGCAAGGTCAACAAGAAGGGTGAGGCAGAATTTGACAAGGTGGAGCCTGGGGACTATCAGCTATATGGCCAGTCACCGGGGTATATGCCAAACAAGTCTGATTGGCTCAGCGTGCAAGAGAAGGAGGCTTCATTCACTTTGACGCTGGTCTCGGAAGAGTACTACCGGAAGAAGGAACAGGAAGGCAACACTGCTCTCACACAGGGAAAGTTCGCTGACGCAGTCGGCCACTATGAAAAGCTGTTGGAGGTTATGCCGAATGAAGCGGTGACCTGGTCCAACATCGCCAAAGCCTACGTTGGCGCGCAGCAGTCGCAAAAAGCTCGCGAGGCCGCTCAACGGGCCGCTGCCTTGGACCCCAAACAGCATGGTGACCTGGAAAAACAGTTGAACGGACTCATTAGTCTGGAAGAAGGTCGCCTGGCTCTGGAGCGGCGAGACTTTCCTAAAGCAGTATCGGCGCTCACGCAGGCGCTGTCAGTCGATCCTACTAACGCTGACGCATTTTATGCTTTGGCGCTCGCCTACGGACATCAAAAGAAGTACCCGGAGGCGCTGAAAAACATCGACGAAGCTCTAAAGCTCAAACCCAACGAGGCGGGGTTTTTGGAAGTCAAAAGAATCCTTACGCACAATGCAGGCATCAAGTAGTAGGAAATTAGGAGCGCAGTCCTTCTGCAATCTGACATGCTCGTTCTTGAGAACTTCTGCTTGATAGGAAGGGCCCTATTGAGGCGCTTTGGGCGTTCTTGTTTCGTCAGTGCCTTTTGCGGAATCGTGGTTCTATCAGGCACAGAGCCTGTTCGAGCTCGGGCCGGCGATTCGCAGCGACCGGTTTCACTCTACGTCTCAATCCTTGATCAGGGCAAACCTGTTCGCAAAGTCACGAGCCAGGATCTTACGGTTCTCGAGGAAAAAAAGCCGCAAGTCATCACAGGGCTGCGATTCGAAGAAGATACGCCTGTTTCGTTGGGAGTGCTGATTGACGTAAGCCGGGGTATGGGGCCCGAGGGTATCAATCTGGCTTTGAGCTGGTTGAAGGTTCTGGCTGAAACGCTGAGAAGCCCAGATGAGATTTTCGTGAATGCGTTCAGTGACGAGTCTCAGGAAGTTGTTGACTACATTTCGCCGGAGGATTACTTGGCAGAGGCGCTTGATCACCTGGGCACTGGCGGCCAGACGCGTGCGGGCTTGGCTGTGGATTTGGCACTCATCAAACTGCGGGATGCCAGGAATAAGAAAAAGGCGTTGCTAATGCTGTCAGCAGGCAAAGACATTGCTGGGCCGGCGACTTTGGATCATATTTCAAAATTTGGGTTCCCGGTTTATGCGGTTGGGATACCAGGAAGTTCAGGTGCCACCGGGACTTTGGACCGACTAAAGAACCTGAATCTGCGAGGATCTGCGCTGAAGGTTTATGCTGAACACTCGGGTGGAGAGGCCCAATTCGTAGAATCAACCGCAGAAGCAGAACAGGCGATCGCTCGCATCTGCCTTCAGCTCAAGAACCAGTACCGTCTCGAATATACTTCCAGCAGCAATAGTAAGCCTGGCAAGATGTTGAAAATTGAAGTGAAAGCTCGAGTCCCCAGCTGGGACGTTCGCTACTTGAAAAAGTATCCGGCTACTTCGCGTTAGCGGGCTTCGCTTCCAACTCACGCCGTTCGGAAATCTCAAAAGAACGAAATTCGCCCAACGCCGCCTTGACGGTCTCCACGTCGCCGACAATCACACCTGAGATTTGAGTGCTGCTCAGGTAGTTCTTCGCTGCCTCTTGCACTCTTTCGGCCGAGACTTGATCCACACGAAGGAGAAATCCTGACAGGAAATCGCGTGCGAGATCGAAAAGTTCGATTGTCGTCACTTGATTGGCAATGCCAGTTTCTGTTGTCAAATCGTTGTTGTGTTTCGAGAGTAGCGCGGATTTTGCCTGGCTGAGTTCAGTCTCTGAAATGGGACGTGTCTTCAACTCTTCAATGCTTTCGAGGATGGCAGAAAATGCGCCTGGAAGTGCATTTAGTGGAGCCTGGGCTGAGATCCGGAACCATCCACACGACTCCTTGAACTCCAAGACTGAGCTCAGAGTCTTGTAGGGAATGTTCTGCTTCGAAAACGACTTTTCCAGCCGGGAATCTTTTCCCAAGCCCCCAAGCAGAGTATTAGCCAGAGTCAGTGCAAAGAAATCGGGTGTTTGTCGAGCTGGCGCAGAGTGACCCAACAGGATTGCAACGTCAGCGGCTGTCTTGCGATCGATAACTCGAACCACCGATCTTGCGGGCATCGGTGCCACAGCCGGCTCCGTCGGCTGCAACTTGACCTTGATCCAGCTTCCAAACTTTTCGCGCACAAGATCATCCAGGCGCGACGTTGGAGGCCCACCGACGACGATCAGAGCTGTGTTGTTGGGTAAGTAGTGAGCTTGATGGAAAGCCTCGAGATCTGCGATGCGCAGAGCATTGACCGATTCCAGAGTTCCCCATTCGGGTCGTGCACAGGCGGTTTGTCCAAAGACCAGTTCTCGCAGGTGAAGTCGGGCGATCTCATGAGGTTCAGACACGCTGAGCTTTGAAGAACGGAGTTCGCATTTGACGCGATCGATCCCTTCCTGTGCGAACACCGGCCGGACGAGTAAGCGCGCAAAGAGTGACAAGATTGCCTCGACATTAGACGAGGGAGCTTGTGCCTGGAATACCGTTGCATCGGTGGTCAGGCGGACCTCAATCTTGGCGTTCAGAAACTCCAGCTCATCTTTCCACCGTTCCAGCGGCAGCTTCGCGTTGGCGAAACAGACGCTCTGCGCAGTCAGGTTGGCCAGGCCTGCCTTGTCGCTAGGATCTGCAAAATTTCCGGATTTAACCAGCACACTAATAGTCGCGGTTTCGCCAGGTTTTTCGACGGCAAGGATTCGGAGGCCGTTCAGAAGTTCGACTTTTTGGATTCGTGGGATGGCGGTGGGTTTCGACGCAGATGCCTGGGATTGCGCCAATGCTTCGGAGATCTGAGCGAGGAGGCCAATGCAAAACAGCCCTGCCATCACAAAGCGCTGAACGCTGCAATTTGCACAGTTCATGAAAACCATTCGAGTTGGCATGCAATGATGACTACGTGTGGATTTGAAACCTATTCGAGAGAGTAGGGCTGCGGAAAATCGGTGAGGATGTAAGCTCAGGGGCCATGTGCGACGCCCTGCTACCCTTTTTTTAGTTCGATCAACACCTGTTTCGCGACTGCCTTGAGTGTGTCGAAAACGCCTATTCCGGTCGAAGCCACAGCTTCCAGAACGGGCTCACCTTTTCGCAGCAGTTCTTTCTTCATATCCTCAACGGAAAGCACGTTCGGGAGGTCGCGCTTGTTGAGTTGCAGTGCGTAGGGGATCTTCATCAAATCGTACCCCTGCAACTTGAGATTCTGCTCTAGGTTGCTGACGCTTTCTATGTTCGCGTCCATTCGTTCGCTTTGCGAGTCGGCGACGAAGATGATTCCGTCCACACCCTTGAGAATCAGTTTTCGACTCGCATCGTAGAAGACTTGACCAGGGACGGTGTACAGGTGAAAGCGAGTCTTGAATCCTCGCACGCTCCCTAACTCTAGCGGAAGAAAATCGAAAAAGAGAGTCCGATCTGTCTCAGTCGCCAACGAGATCATCTTCCCTTTGGCGTTCGGAGCTGTCTTGTCGTAAACATACTGCAAGTTTGTGGTTTTGCCGCCCAAGCCCGGGCCATAATAAACAATCTTGCAGTTGATTTCGCGCGATGCGTAATTGATGAAAGTCAAGGTGAATCTTTCCTCAAGGAGCGAATAGACCAGGCAAGGCCTGCAGTTTACACCGTCGCCTTTGCACGGATGCTTTGGCTATTCAGAAAAAAGACTGTCGATGTCCTCATCCGTAATTTCCGCGAAAGGAGAATCATCCAAAGTGCCAGCTTCCTTCTCCGAACTAATCTTTTTGACAATCTTTTCAAAGACTTCCGTTAGTTCCAACGAGGCTTTCTTAACTCGCAGTCGCACCAATCCCAAAGAGGATCTTGTGTCAAAAATCACGACGAGGATTACGCGCTGGGCAACGATAGAGATGTGAATGTTGTCTCTCTCTCCCTCATGAAACAGGATCGAGAATTCCTTTTCACCGATCAGCTTTGCCAAACCGTCGGTGGCGGCGACATTGCCGGCGGTCAAGGATGCAAGGGAAGTGGCGTCAAAGTTCTCCAGTTCCCCATGCGCCGCTATCTGCTGGCCATTCTTGTCGACTAGGAAAACCAGCTTGGCGTTTGATTCGGTGCGAAGACGAGCAATGATGGTTTTGATCCGCTGATATTCATCCTCATACATGATCATATCGGGTGTTGTCATGAGCGAATCCTTGCAACCCCGAGTGTCACGCCGAGGCTTCGAGGGCAAAAGTGAGCTTCACCAAAGAGCGATGCCATTCTGCCTCTTGCTCCCTACCAATCAACCTGCCAAAACGCTACAAATCTCTTGCAAATCATTGGCTTATAGCATACCCCAACATCTTGTCGCAATAGGTTTTTTCCCGCCCGATAGCATCGACTTTCAGCTGTGATTACTTTAGGTGAAAGATAGTTCGATCGAAGTCATTGACTTTCAATACCTCGTCCCTAGCTTGACGCACTATCCTTTCTCTGCTATAAATCATCGCATGCTGAATGGCGATCTGGGCATGGCAAGTTATTTGTTATGAATATTTTTGGTCCACAGTTCCGATTGTTCCGAGCGACCGACGCAATTTCAAATTTATCGTCCAGTCGAGGAGGCTCCCATGCCGAAGCCATCTCCAGCGAAGAGAAGCCGAGTCAAGAAGGCCGCCAGGCCCCTCGCAGTCAAATCTAAACACAAGCGCAAGGTTGTTACCACGAAGCCCAAAGCGAATGGGCCCTCAGTTCGGAAGGCTGCCGTAAGTTCCCGCAATTCTCTGACAGTGCCTAAACTAGCTCAAGTATCTCATTCAAAACGAGGTCAAGCCGTTCAACCAAGCCCCAGATTGAAGTCGAAAGAGCTTAGGGCACGCCCACCAAAAGTAAATCCAGTCCGCACGGCTTCTCTCAAGCAGTATGAGGCTGCCGTCAGATTGCTCTACTCTCATGAATATGAAAAGGCAAAGGGGGCGTTCGAGAAGGTTATCGCAACTTTTGCAGATGACAAAGAAGTTGTCGAACGCTCCAGGATTCATTTAAGGCTCTGTGAGCAAAGGATAGCTCGAAAACCGGCTGCGCCCCGGACTCTCGATGAGCACTACAATTTAGCTATTGCCCTGATGAACGAGGGGAAGTACGAGGAATCCCTCGATCACCTCAACAAGGCCCTGAAGTCGAATCCCAAGTGTGACTACGTGATTTATGCGCTGGCAATCACTCACTGCAGAACAGGGAACTTCGACAGAGCGCTCGCCAACCTGCAGGCCGCAATTGGCCTCAGGCCTGAGAACCGCTTCTTGGCTCAACGTGACTCCGACTTTGAAGTCCTGAAACAAGACAGTCGCTTCGTCTCCTTGGTCTTTCCAGATCAACCATCCGCGTCCATCCGGTAGTCATATCGGCCTTCCAGGCTGCAAGCCGTTTGACGACTACAGTTTTTGAAGCACTCGCCGAAGAGTTTTTTGTGAAAGACCAAACAGTGCGAAGTATGAACATCGTGGCCATCGGAGGCGGGACGGGGCTCTCCCAGCTGCTTTCTGGCCTGAAGAACCACGTTCACCAAGCTGACTTACCTTCCCTTGATTGGCCAAACTCTCCCCCAGTTCACGATCTCACAGCAGTTGTGACAGTTACGGACGACGGAGGAAGCTCTGGACGGCTGCGGGATGAATTCCAGATCCTGCCACCTGGTGACATTCGCAAATGTTTGGTCGCACTTTCTGAGGACGAGCGCCTGATGTCCAAGCTCTTCCAGTATCGCTTTGAAAGTGGAGGAGAACTGCAGGGTCATAGTTTTGGAAATCTCTTCCTAACCGCTCTTACAAGCGTGACAGGCGATTTCATGGAAGCGATTCGACTATCTGGCGAAGTCCTGGCGATCAAAGGGAGGATCTTGCCGTCAACGACCTCGGACGTGCACATTGTCGGCGAACTGGAGAATGGGGCCTCGCTATTCGGAGAGTCTCTCATCGGCCGTTCGCCTGTTCGGATACGTAAGATTGCTGTCTTTCCGGAGGCCTGTGACCCTCTGCCGGAAACTCTCGAAGCCATCGCAAAGGCCGACGTGATTACGTTGGGACCTGGATCTCTCTACACCAGCCTGTTGCCCAATCTGCTAGTCAATGGCATTCCAGAAGCAATTAAGCAGTCTTCCGCCGTAAAGATTTACATCGGGAATATCATGACTCAGCCTGGGGAGACGTTTGGATTCTCGGCATCCGACCACTTGCGTGCAGTCATTGAACATTGTGGGGACTTCCCATTTGATTATTTTCTTTGCAACCTTTCCCCAATTTCTGCCCTGCAGAAAGAAAAGTATCTCGCCGAGAACGCTGTCCAGATCGAGATCGACATTGAAGAGATTTCCCGCCTGGGAGCCTCGGTGGTGTTCAAGGATCTTTTGGCGGCCGATCACGACAAGGTCCGACATGACCCCCTCAAGCTATCGAAAGCTGTTTTCGAATTGGCTCTTTCCCAAACTACCCGCGAGTTTCACGCCAATCCCCTCCAACGCCAAGCCGTGAGTCTCTAATGCGAAACCTCACACAGCTGATTCTGGCAGCTGGCAAAGGCACTCGGCTGAAGTCAGCGCTACCAAAGGTGCTTCATCGGTTAGCGGGCAAACCGCTGATTGAGCATGTCGTCGAGGCCGCCCGCCCGCTCAATCCTTCGGCAACCTGTGTGGTTGTAGGATACGAAGCTGAGCAGGTGCGAAGCGCCCTCTCACACCTGTGTCTTCAGTTTGCCGTTCAGGAACCACAGCTGGGGACGGGGCATGCTGTGCAGGTTGCCAGCACGTTCTGGAAACCGAGGATGGGTGATCTCCTGGTTCTGTCGGGTGACGTTCCGCTCATTTCAACCCAGACGCTCCAGCGATTGCTGGAACACCATGCTCAGTCCGGGGCGAGCGTGACACTCTTGTCCACCAAGGTGGCGAATCCGACGGGATACGGAAGAGTAGTTCGTAGCCCGAGTGGCGCTGTTGAGCGCATTGTCGAGCACAAAGACACAACCGACAATGAGCGCCGTATTCTGGAGATCAACACAGGAATCTACTGTTTTGCTATTGCTGATCTTGCGCAAATTATCGACGAGTTGTCGGCGGAGAATGCGCAGAAGGAATACTACCTCACCGATTGCGTCGGTTTGCTGAAGAAGCAGAAGAAACCTCTGGCTGCAGTGATTTGCGAGGACCCATCAGAACTGAGTGGGATCAACAGCCGCGTTGAACTCGCAGAGCTTGAGCGTATTGTCCGGCAAAGAAAATTGAAGCAGCTGATGCAGGACGGAGTCACCATCGTCGATCCGGCTTCCACTTATGTAGAGCCAGGCGTTCAGATCGGCGCTGACACGGTCCTATATCCCAATGTCTTTCTGGAGAAGGGCACAGTTATCGGTGCCAGTTGCCAAATCTACCCGAACGTTCGCATCAGTGCTTCCACGATTGAGGACGGCGTCGTGGTCCTGGACTCGTGTCTGATTACAGAGAGCCATGTTCGAACGAATAGCCAGGTCGGTCCCTTTGCTCATCTGAGGGGTCACGCCAGCATTGGAAGTCAGGTTCGGATTGGAAATTTTGTCGAGATCAAGAACTCGCGGCTCGGAGAGAAAACCAAGGCTGCACATCTGAGCTATCTGGGCGATGCCGAGATCGGCCAGGATGTGAACATCGGGGCAGGAACCATCACCTGCAACTATGACGGCGTGAGCAAGAACAAAACAGTCATCGAAGACGGCGTTTTTGTCGGGAGTGACTCGCAACTCATTGCTCCAGTCACGATTCACCGCGGTGCATACATCGCTGCGGGCTCCACCATTCAACAGGATGTCCCCGAAGACGCCCTTGCCATTGCGCGGTCGCAGCAGGTCAACAAGGAACACTGGGCCAGGAAGAAGCGAGAATCCCGGCGTAAGGAGTAGTCTGCGTGTGTGGCATTGTAGGATATCTGGGCAACAAAGAGGTCGTTCCCGTACTGCTCGATGGTCTGAAGCGCCTGGAATATCGTGGCTATGACTCCGCGGGTATCGCGGTGGTGAACGACGGCAAATTACAGGTCCGACGCGCCTCAGGAAAGCTCCGCAACCTGGAAGAAGCGCTTCGCCAGAATGCCTGTGTAGGCAGCTACGGGATCGGTCACACTCGTTGGGCCACTCACGGCCGCCCGACAGAAGAGAACGCCCATCCGCACCGCGACTGCCGCGGCGAGGTCGTTGTCGTCCACAACGGCATCGTCGAAAACTATCTTTCTCTCAAAAAAGCCCTTATCGCCGAAGGCCACACCTTCGTGACCGAAACCGACACCGAGGTCATCGCGCATCTCGTTGAAAAGCACCTGGCGGGGTCACTGGAGGACGCTGTCCGCAAGACGCTGGCGCAGATCACCGGAATCTATGCCGTCGTCGTCCTTTCGACTAAAGACCCCCGGAAGATTGTTGCAGCTCGCATCGGCCCGCCGATTGTAGTCGGGTTTGGAGAAGGCGAGTCCTTTGTAGCCTCTGATATCCCAGCCATTCTGGCTCACACTCGCGACGTGGTTTTCCTGGGCGATTCCGAAATGGCGATTCTTACTTCAGCGGGAGTGCAGATCACCGACTTTCAAGGCAACGTCGTTCCCACCAAGCCACAACGAATTACCTGGGACCCGATCATGGCCGAAAAAGGCGGGTTCAAGCATTTCATGCTTAAGGAAATCCATGAGCAGCCGCGCGCAGTCCGCGACACCACGCTGGGCCGCATCTCACGGGACACTGGGAAGGTGTTGTTGGAAGAGATGAAGATTTCCGAGGAAGAGTTCCGACGGATCGAGCACATTCGTATCGTCGCCTGTGGTACCAGCTGGCACGCGGCTCTCACCGGCAAGTTCATGATCGAGAGTCTCGCGCGTCTTCCCGTCGAAGTGGACTATGGATCCGAGTATCGCTATCGCGACCCAGTGGTACCACCGAACACGCTCGCGGTGGTGATCACGCAATCCGGCGAGACAGCGGATACATTGGCTGCTCAGCGTGAGCTCAAGGAAAAGGGCGCGCGCAATATCGCGATATGCAACGTTGTCGGAAGCATGGTTACCCGTGAAGCGGACGGCGTCCTTTACACCCACGCGGGCCCGGAGATTGGCGTCGCTGCCACCAAGAGTTTCACGACGCAGCTCACTTGTTTGTATCTCCTGTCTCTGCACCTTGCGGAAGCGCGACAGACGCTAACTCAAGAGCAAGTGCAGAACTACATCGAGGACTTGACTAAAATTCCCCAGAAGATCGAATCGATTTTTGGAAAGATCGAGTACCTCGAAGAACTCTCCAAGCACTTCTTCCGCTCGCCTAACTTTCTCTACTTAGGCCGCGGAATTCATTACCCGGTTGCACTGGAGGGTGCGTTAAAGCTCAAGGAGATTTCGTACATTCATGCTGAAGGGTATCCCTCTGGAGAAATGAAACACGGGCCGAACGCGCTAATTGACGAAACGCTTCCCGTGGTGGTGATTGCAACCAGTAACATCAACAATCCGAAATCGATCCTGCTCTACGAAAAGACTCTCAGCAACATCAAGGAAGTGAAGGCACGCGACGGCATTGTCATTTCCCTGGTAACTCCCTTTAACAAGGAGGCGATCGAAGCCTCGGACTACTACATCGAAGTTCCCCCCACCAACGACTTCCTTCTACCGATTCTCGAGTCGGTTCCCCTGCAGCTGCTCTCCTATTACATTGCCATTCGCCGTGGGTGTGACGTTGATCAGCCCCGCAACCTGGCAAAGTCCGTTACAGTTGAATGAACTCAATATCACGCGTCTGCGTCACGAAAGGGCCCGTAGTCCACCTGTTTACGAGATGGGGCTCTAACCTCGCTGCCGGAGGGTTTCCACATTCGCACCCGGACGGCGTGAAATTCCTTGCCACGCGTTATTAAGTAAAGGGTTAAGAGCAGCTTTTCACTGAAGTAAGTTGACTCAGCCGCCGATGAAGAAAGTTGGACTATGCATCGTGTACGCACCATTGTCAGTTGGTTCTTGGTCACATGCCTCTGGTCGTCTGCGTTTCTGGCGGCAGACATTTCTGGACGTGTTGTTATCACCAAGAGCCTCACCAAAGAACGAGTGACTCTTCCCTCGTATCAGCTTCGCACGACTGCGTTACCTTCCCAACCGCAGAAATCAACAACAGTTGACGAATTCAGCCGACTGGCGATTTATCTCGAGGGACCCCAACTTAAGGGGGGCATACCGGTTAAGGTCGAATTGGATCAGAAAAATACCCGCTTTGAACCCGAGATGTTGGTTATTCCGGTCGGATCGACCGTTTCTTTTCCGAACTCTGATCCCGTTTTTCATAATGTGTTTTCGCTTTCCAAGGCCAAGCTGTTTGACCTTGGCTACTACCCAGCCGGGCAATCGCGGACGGTGAAATTCGAACGGGCCGGTGTTGTACAGGTTTACTGCCATCTCCATGCACAGATGAATGCGGCCATTCTTGTGGTGCCGAGTGCCTGGCATACGAAACCACAAAAGGATGGAGGATTTTCGTTGTCAGGCATTCCTGCTGGGGCCCAGACCCTTGTTGCCTGGCATAAATCTGCCGGATTTTTCAAGAGGAAGGTTGAGCTGTCGGAAAACGGCTCTGTCGAAATAAACCTCACCATTCCGATCCGAGAGTCGGAGTAGGTCAAATGTCAGCGGCACGCCCCCTCGCGAAGCGGATTTTTCTGTTCTGTTTCCCTCCCATGTGCCTGGCTCTTTTTGCAGGTTTTCTCGCGGTCAACAGCGCTGTCCGAGGAAGAGTCAAGGAAGGTCTAAAAGAGTCCCTTCTCAGGATCGAAGAAGTCTTGAACAAAACGGACGCCGATCACAACCGGCGCCACAGCCAGCTGATCGCTATCCTAAGCGAAAACTCAGGCTTAAAGGCAGCAATGGGACTCTACCGCGAGATAACCTCCTCAGATCACAAGGCTCTGCCGCAGGCAAGCCGGACCATTGAGGCTCAACTTCGCGACCTGGTTGGCATGCTGGATTACGATCTTCTCTTAGTTGCTGATTCTGACGGCAGAGCGGTAGCCACACACCTGGAAAACGGAGAGGCTAAGGCACAATCTGAGTTTCTTCTCAGGACCATCAAGCCGGCTCCCGTCCTCAAGATCGGCGGCAAGCTTTACGAAACAACAACTGTACCCATCAATCTGGGTAAGGAAAACCTCGGGACTCTGATGGTCGGAAGGGAGTTTGATTTTGGGTCCTTAGATCATGTGGGCTACGCAGCGCTTTTCGCAGGAGACGAACTCATCCTGACCACTTTTCCTTCTCAACCCGGATCACTTGATTCACAACTTCAAGCGCAGTGTGGCAGAAGGTTGGACGGCTGCGAAATGGAGGCAAACGGGGAAACTTATCTGGCCCTTGCGGTCAAACGAGCCAGCTTGGGTGAGTCCTATCATCTTCTAAGCCTTCAGCCGATCGATGCCGCCATGGAGCGGTTCACGCGGGGCTTTAAGCCAGCATTTCTGGTTATCGGAGCCTGTAGCGTGCTGACGGTGCTGGTACTCTCAGTCATTGTTTCACGCTCGGTGTCAAGACCACTGACAAACCTGGTTACTCACCTGCGAGAGAGTGAAAAAACGGGCGACCTTGGATCGGACTTTCACACAAGGTCTTCAACAAAGGAAGTCAACCAGTTGGCTGATGCGCTCAATCGAGCCGCCGAGTCCGTGAAGGAATCGCGCCATAGCCTGCAAGAAGCTTACCTGCAGTTCGTTGAAACCATGGCCCAGACTCTTGATGCACGCGACACCTACACCGCCGGGCACAGCAACCGAGTGAGCGAGTACTCCGTGGCCATCGCCACGGCGATGGAACTTTCCCCAGAGCAGATCGAAATTATCAATATTGGCGCCAAGCTCCATGACATTGGGAAAATCGGAATTCCGGACGCAGTGCTACAAAAACCCGGCCGACTCACAGCCGAAGAATACGAGTTGATCAAGCAACATCCACGCATCGGGAAAAGGATCTTGGAGAAGATGGGCCGATTTCAGACCTACTTGCCCATTGTGGAACTGCATCACGAGAATCACGATGGCAGCGGATATCCGCATGGCCTAAAGGGTGATGAGATCCCCATGGAAGCTCGCATCGTCCATGTGGCAGACGTTTATGATGCTGTTAGCAGCGATCGTGCTTACCGGAAATCGATGTCCATGCAACGTGTGCTGGAAACACTGAAAGAAGGAGCGGGCACGCAATTCGATCCTAGAGTGGTCAAAGCCTTGCTATCTCTGATCCTAAAGCGAGAGGTTCTTTGTGAGGAGAGTCTGGCAACAGCTTAAGATCGGAATCTCGCTGGGCCTTTTGCTATTGGCCCCGCAGATGATCGCTGCCCAGGAGGCCGAGCGAGGCGTGGCAATGCCGTTCAGCATTTCCGGACTCGGTCTGCGCACGCAACGGCTTCAGACCGAGGATCCTAATGCGGCGGGCGCCGCCGCCGCGTTTCGTGCCATGTTTTATCCCTCGGTGAAGCTGGGTTCGCACTGGTTCGGATATGCCGCAATTCAGGTGAGGTCTACGCCTTACTACTTTCAGGAAGCCTACTCTTCGGAACGCTCTCTGCAAGCCAACCTGCTCCAGGGGTTTATGGGATACGCTCACTCAGCAAACTCTAAATCGCTTGTGATCAAAGCGGGGCAATTCTCTTCGGCTTTTGGGTCGTTCCTCCCGAGGTATGATGACGCCGTCAACCCCATGATTGATTGGCCCCTGAGTTACGGCTATTACCGCGAGCCTATCAGCTTTTCCGGAGTCGTGGGTCTAGAGATCGATGCCTCCATCCAGCGGCTCGACACGCGATTTCAACTCACCAACAGTTCGCCCGTTAATCCCCAGGGTTTGCTTTCTCAGGATCAACACCTGCAATGGGCTACCGGAACGGGCTACACAATTCTCCAGGGATTCAGGGTTGGCGTTTCAGCCTACCGGGGACCCTATATGCGTCAAACCAGCCGCTATCTGGAAGGGGCAGAACGGTCGGCGGACTACTCGGCGACCGGCCTTGGCCTCGACGCTCAATGGGCCCGAGGCCGATGGAGCCTCAATGGCGAGTGGCAGCACTTTGAGCTGCCGTATCCGCGAATGCGCACAGTGATCGGGAATTATGGCTATGCGGAGGCCAAGGCGGTGCTGACGCCTCGCTGGTACGCAGCAGTGCGGGCTGGATATCAGGATTACAACTATCGCCGCCCGGATCGGCAAAGCTACGATTTCGTCTTTGGCTATCGTCCCAACCGCTTTCAGTTAATCAAAGTAGGATATCAGTGGCTGCGGGATAGGGAACTCCCGGGGACACGGGATGATGTCTGGGCTGTTCAGTACGTTACTTCTATCGATTCCCTGCACAAGTCCTTCCGCTAAATACTGCCATTCGTCACAACGGTTGCGTATTGCTGTTTGGCTGTACTGCCTGACCTCGAGTGCCCGAAGAACCTCGGAATTGACTCGGCGCGCTCCTCGCAGAGCCCAAAGTATCGAGGCGCAGAACCATCTGAGAGGCTCAGCCTTTTCGCACATCGACTGGCCTGGGTCGAGCCGCAGTTGAGTAGCATCGGCGTCCGAAGTCAATGATCTGCCACTCCACCATCCTGAAAGACATAGTTCGGGCGGTTCACGGGTTTGTAGGGGTGCTGAGCTGCGACTTTCTCGTTGAGATCCACCCCGAGGCCAGGTCGGCTGGGAAGTTCGGCGAAGCCTTCCTTCACCTGAACGGCACCGCCGTTGAAGAGGTCTCGAATCCACGGTGCATTGTTTGGGTTGTATTCCTGGATGGTGCAAGCTGGCGTGGTTGCATCGACGTGTAGAGAGGCCAGAGTGCTCACTTCACTCTGCGGGTTGTGCGGCGCCATTTCGACACGGTAGGTCTCGGCGATCGTGCCAATTTTCTTCATCTCCAGAATGCCACCGGCATGACACACATCGGGCTGGACGTAGTTCACCAGATGCCGGGAGCAATATTCGCTGAAACCGTACTTGGTAAACGACCGCTCTCCGGTTGCCAACGGCACCTTCGTTTTCGCGCGCAGCAATTCCAGCTCTCCCAAGTCCTCCAATTGCGTGGCTTCTTCGACAAAGAAGGGGCGAAGTTCCTCGATGCGCGTGCAGAAGTCGATGGCCATTACCGTCGTCAGTTTCCCGTGGGCGTCGATACAGATGTCGAAGTCGTCACCCACGGCTTTCCGGACAGCTTCCAGCTTCTTCGCTCCTTCACGCACGGCAAAGGAGGGAATGACCAAATCGTTGTCGACCGTGACGAAGCCCGACTTGGCAGCAGAGTAACCTTCAGCCTTGGCCTTGACAAAGCTCTCAACTAACTGTTCCGTGGTCGCGCCACCCACATCCTTATACAAGCGGATTCGCTTACGTGCGGCGCCGCCAAGCAGCTTGTAGATTGGCACTCCTAACGCCTGGCCAAGAATGTCCCATAAAGCAATCTCCACGGCACTAATCGCGCTATTCAAAATAGGCCCCCCACGCCAGCGCGGATAGCGGAACATCCCTTGCCACAGCAACTCAATATCGGAAGGGTCCTTGCCCATGAGGAAGCGCTCGTGCTCCATGATGGCTTGCGTCAGTGTTGCTTCCTTGCTCGTTATCGAACCTTCTCCCAACCCCGTGAGCCCTTGATTCGTGTAGACCTTGCAGAAGGCCCAGTTCACGCTGCCAACGTTGACAACGAAGGTTTTCAGACCAGTAATCTTCAGATTCAAAGACTTCGCTTGGGCCGCCTGGGCCCTGAGGAAGGATGTCGAGTCGATCAGGATCTTGCCGGCAGCGGCTATCCCCATGCGGGCGACAAACTGTCTTCGAGTGATCATGTGTGAACTCCGCGCAGAGTTTGCGAAAAGGGAGATTATGCTTCGACTGAAGAGACGGTTGAGATGAGGGTCAGTTTATGTGACCGAATTTGGGCTGTCAACAAACCCCATTCAGAACGCGTCGAACACCGAATCGCCGAGACACGTATCGCTCATTCAGGGACGGGAGCATTGCGTTAGGATGCTCAAGAAGTTTCGCACGCCGGGCCTGAGTTTGCGCACCGGTTAGGTTTCCTCTAGAATCCTCAGCCTGCTGGCGGCATCGATGTCAGTCGTGCGGGTTGCTTATCCTCGAAGCCTATGGTTCGTGTCTCGTCGTCCGGCTTTCCCCATCCCTCCTACCTTCGGACTGTTCTCAAGCCCAATTTCGAACACTCCGTTCGCCACTTTTTTCAGCCGCTCATCGAGATCAACCGCGCGCATGGCATCATGCTGGCCAGCTGCGGAATCATTCCGAAGTCCCACGCACGAAGACTCCTTGAAGCGCTGAAGCAGGTAACCAGCCAAGAGAAACAATTGCTCTCGTACCGGTTTCAGGGTGTCGAAGAAGATCTGTTCTTTCACATTGAGCGGCGACTCGAAGCCCTCTGTGGGAACGAAGTTGCCGGGCATTTGAGTGTTGCTCGCAGCCGCAACGACATCGATATCACCCTTTATCGAATGGTTTTGCGCAAGGAATTGCTTCAGGCCTCCCGCCAGGTCACCTCGCTTCATAGTCTGTTGTTGGAATTATCCAGCCGGCACATTGACACTCTCTTCCCCGTCGTTACCCACACGCAACTAGCACAACCCACCACTCTGGCTCACTATCTCTTGGCGGCAGTCGAGTTCCTCCAGCGTGATCTGGGTCGCCTCTGCAGCGCCTATCAGACGGTGAATCAAAGCCCGTTGGGAGCTTGTGTCGCCACAACGACTGGCTTCCCGATTGATCGGCAACTGTTGTCTGAACTGCTCGGCTTCGCGTCGGTGCTGGAGAACGCGTATGGGTGCATCGCCAGCGTGGACTATCTCATCGAGAGTGTTAGCGCGGTATCGACTCTCATGATCAATTTGGGACGGTTCATTCAAGACTTACTTGACTGGAGTTCACAGGACTCACAATTGATTTGTCTGGCAGATGGATTCGTTCAGTGCAGCAGCATCATGCCGCAGAAGCGGAATCCAGTGGCGCTGGAGCATCTGCGGGTGCTGGCGAGCTGCGCGCTTGGGCAGTGTCAGGCCGTGTCCTTGGGTTTGCACAACACCCCGTTTGGCGACATCGCCGATGCCGAGGATGATATTCAACCCGTAGTTCGCAACGCCTTCGACTATGCCTCCAGGGTATTGGAGCTGTTGACTCAGGTGCTGGCATCGATGACCGTCGACCGGGAACGCGCCCTGGCGCGCTGCCAAAGCAGCGGCATTACTCTAACGGAGCTGGCCGACTCGTTGGTACGAGACCACCGATTGCCCTTCCGAACGGCTCACAGCATCGTGAGCCGCGTGGCCAGTGGCTTGCGGCAGCGGCCATCTCGGCGAAAAGGCGAGCCCTGGGCCGATGCCGTCTCTGACCTGACGGCCCGCTTCAGCCGTGAGGCCACGGGACAGGAGATCCGCATCCCGCCGCGGCAAATGTCGCATATTCTCGACCCGGTCCGGTTTGTCGCGGCTCGCAAAGTCCTGGGCGGTCCAGCGCCAAAGACCGTTCGCAACAGCATTCGCCGGCATCTCAAATGGAATGCGGATCGGAGCCGCTGGTTGGACGATCATGCGCTTTCTTTGCAACGTTACCCGCAAAACCTTGCGAAGCTGAAACGTTAGTCGGCGGGAAGAACCCAGGTCCCAACAAGCTATGATCTTCCATCGCTGTCTGAACCAGACGTGGGCTATTTTTCTGTTTGTACTATGTCTGACCCAGCCGGGTTGCCGCGGATCCGATGCGGGCAGAGTTCCGCTAGTCGTTTACTCTACGCATGGGAAGGAACTGCTGTCCGAATTTGAGGCTGGCTTTGAACGAGATCACCCTAACGTGGACGTACGATGGCTGGACATGGGAAGCCAAGACGTGTTGGATAGGGTACGCTCAGAGAAGGAGAATCCGCAAGCCGACGTCTGGTGGGGAGCTCCCTCCACGCTGTTTCAACAGGCAGAAAAGGAAGGGCTCTTGCACGCATACCGCCCCACTTGGGGCAGCGAGGTAAGTGCCGAGGCACGAAGCGCCCGCGACTTCTGGTATGGAACCTACGAAACTCCCGAAGTCATCGCTTACAACAGCACTGCGCTAAAACCGGAAGAGGCTCCGCAGGACTGGGACGATCTTCTGGATCCGAAATGGCAGAAGAAGATCATTCTCCGCGATCCTCTGGCCTCAGGAACCATGCGCACGATTTTCTGCGCGATGATCCTGCGCGGTTATCAAACGACGAGCTCGCCCGAGGCTGGCTTCCAGTGGTTGAAGAAACTTGATGCGAACACCAAAGACTACGTAGCCAATCTCACGCTGCTCAGCCAGAAACTGGCGCGTCAGGAGGGGCTGATCACTGTGTGGAACATGCCCGACATCGAACTGCAGCGCGCGCAGTACAACTATCCGCTGGCTTACGTGATTCCGAAAAGCGGCACTCCGGTGGTTACCGATGGCATCGCTCTATTGAGTCAGGCAAAGCATGTCGACACCACCAAACAGTTCTACGAATACGTCACTTCAAAGGAAAGCATTGTCCTGGCCGCTAAGAAGTTCTACCGGATTCCGTGCCGTAAGGACATCCCGAACCAGGAGTTGCCCGAGTGGATTCGCCAGACTCCGATTCGGACCATGCCGGTGGATTGGAAGATCCTGGAAGAGAAGTCCAATGAGTGGATGAAGCACTGGGACAGCCAAATTCGGAACAAGGGACAGCTATGATTCTCAGATCTGTTCATCGGAGGGTGGGAAGACTCAGTGTCTTTCACTCACGCGCTCCAGCTGCGATCAACTGGCCTGCGATCTTGGCAAAGCGCTTCATGCGGGCAATGCGAAGGGCAGTTTCCCCTCTGCTTGTTTTTGCGTTCACGTCGGCTTTAACATCCAAGAGACATTCGACAATCCTGACTTGTCCATTTTGAGCTGCACACATTAGGGCTGTCATGCCCTGATCGCTCGCCTGATTTACAGCTGCTCCGTGACGGAGCAACACGCGCACCATCTCCAGGTGCCCTTTCGCTGCTGCCAATCGCAAGGCATTCCACTGGAACGCATTCTCGACGCTTGGATCCTCTTCCTGAGCCAGCAGGATCTCCGCAACCGCTACATGCCCTTTTGAAGCAGCCTTGATTAACGCTGTCGAACCGTTGGAATCCTTCGCATTGATATTGGCGTTGCCAGACAGAAGCGCTCGAACCGTTTCTGCATGACCGTAATCGGCCGAAAGCATGAGAGGGGTCAGGCCGTAAAGCATGAGAGGGGTCAGAGACTTGGATGCAGCGTTGACGGGTGCGCCGCTTTCCAGCAAAGCCCTCACGATTCCTGTATAGCCCCGGGAGGCCGCTCGTCTCAGGGCATTCCATCCGTAACCGCCTTCATCGAGAACGTTCGAACCACGATCGAGCAGAAGTCTCGTGACATCCTCCCGACCCAAGAACACGCCGTGCAGGAAAGCAGTCATGCCGTCGCGATCCCTGGCATGCAGATCGGCACCCCCGTCCAGGAGTGCATTCAGTACGGCGGAATGTCCACGTTGGACGGCTGCCATGAGTGAGGACTCTTCCAAGTTGTTTCTGGCGTTTACCTCAGCTCCGGCTGAGAGCAGCACCTGAACACAGTCCGCATGCCCACCGTATGCCGCACTCATCAGTGCGGTCGCACCATGCCGATTCTTCAGGCTCAATGTGGCTCCGGCAGCAATCAGCCGCTCCATAACCTTCAGGTGCCCTTCGTAGGCCGCGCGCATCAAAGCCGTCCATCCCAGTTTGTCTTGCGCGTTCACCTCAGCGTGATGGGTGATAAGGAGTTCGACCACCTCTAACCGGCCTTTCTCTGCCGCCTGGATTAGGGCGGTTTCGCCGACCAGATTTCTGGTATCAACGTTGGAGCCCTGTGCAAGCAACGCCTGAATTGTGTCTGCCTGCCCTCGTCGTGCGGCTGACAGCAACTCGTGGGTCAGGTCCGCGTCAGCTACGCATTTTGCCGGGAGCCAAGAGAGCAGCACGATCAGACAAAGGTGTCGCATGGTGTTCCCAATGAGCGTTAGCTGCAATGCTATACTCATCCCTTCGAAGTCCCAAGAGGGAGCTGCATGCCGCATCTCGAACTGAAAAACCTAACCCAGCGGTTCGGCAGCCAGACGGCCCTTGACGGTTTGAATCTCTCCATCGAAAAGGGTGAGCTGATTAGCCTGCTGGGTCCGAGCGGCTGTGGCAAGACGACCACGATTCGTCTGATTGCGGGGTTTCTGGAACCCTCGCGAGGAAGTGTCTGGATTGACGGGCGCGATGTCACGCCATTTCCACCCGAGCAGCGCAATATCGGGGTGGTATTTCAGTCCTATGCCTTGTTTCCCCATCTTAACGTTTTTCAGAACGTGGCCTTCGGACTAAAGGCTGCCAAAGTACCTCGCCCACAGATTGAGAACCGGGTCCGGCGAGCGTTGGAGCTTGTGAATTTACCGACTTATGAGAAGCGGGCTGTCTTTGAGCTGAGCGGCGGGGAACAGCAACGCGTTGCCATCGCACGAGCTGTGGTTATCGAGCCGCAGATCCTGCTGCTCGATGAACCGCTGAGCAATCTCGACGCGAGCCTGCGTGAGCGGACGCGGAGGCAACTCCGGGAGTTGATCACGTCGCTTGGAATCACGACCGTCTTTGTAACTCACGATCAGGAGGAAGCCTTTGCACTCTCCGATAGGATTGTGCTGCTTTCCAAAGGTCAGTGCCAGCAGGTTGGCACCGCGCAGGAACTCTACCTTCGCCCTGCAAACGAATTCGTCGCTGGTTTCATCGGCAGGTCGAACATCTTTTCCCTGTTTTTGAAAGCTGAGGGTGACGATTGCTTTAGTTTTGTTTGGCCTTCCGGACGAGAGTTACGGCTGCGAAAGTCGATCAATCCTCGCCTCAAGGTTGGGCAAAGCTACAAGCTTCTGCTGCGGCCAGAGAACATTGAATTCGAGAAACGCGAGGGAGAAGGTCAGATTCGCCTGTGCTCGGCAAAGTTCATTAGCTACCGCTTTGCAGGCGCCTGGTCAGAGTCTGAGGTGGAGGGCGAGGGAATTCGGTTGTTGGTCATTCATCCGAGCAAATCTTTGCATGCTAAGTCACCTGTTGGAACGGCGATGGATTTATGGGTTCGTCCCGAGGACCTTCAAGTTCTCGAAGCATGAAGTCCCGGGTGTCTTGCTCTTTGGTGTTTCGAACATCTTCGGTTGAAGACGCCCACGCTAGGGCTTGGGTATCTATCTTGGCTGGGGTGGCAGGATGCACACGCGGGGTCGCCGCCGTCACTGCAAACGGCAGAGTTTGTCGTCATCTATAACAGTCCTATGAAACGGTCTTCCATTGTCGCGCTCTATTCGTTTAGTCTGGCCATCCTTCTTTGGCTGGTTCTCTATCCCAATTCCTACATTTTGGTTCAGAGCTTCATTGACGCGGGACAACTTTCGCTCACTCACTATCGCGAATTCTTCAGCAGTCCTTCCGAGATGGAAGCTCTGTGGAACAGTGTTTGGATCTCGGGGTGGAGTGTCGTTCTCTCAGCCTTGATTGGAGTGCCTTTGGCTCTCCTGCTCCACCGCTTCGATTTCCCTGGCCGGAAGATGGTCGCGGCGTTGGCATCTCTACCGGTGCTGTTGCCTCCGCTGGTCGGCGTGATCTCCTTTTTGTTCCTCTATGGTGAGAGCGGTATCCTTTCACGCAGTTTGCAACACTGGTTGGGTCGGCGTGAGCCGTTGTTTTCGTTCCGCGGTGTTGGCGCAATTCTGTTTGTGCACGCTTACACGATGTACGTTTACTTCTATATGTTCGTTGCGGCAGGACTCAGACGGCTGGACTTCACGCTGGTCGAAGCGGCGCGGTCTCTTGGTGCCTCGCGTCTCAGAATCTTCTTTGTGATTACGCTGCGGCAACTCACGCCGGCTTTGCTCGGTGCGGCCTTGCTGACGTTCATGACTTCCATGGCCAGCTTCAGCGCCCCCTATATCTTTGGTGGCGGAGTACGCGTTCTGGCACTTCAAATCTATAACTCTAAGCTCAACGGCGACCTCGAGATTGCGATGGTAGAAACCGTGATCTTGACATTGACGTCGCTGGTCTTCCTCGTCTTCTTACAGCGCTACGAAGGAACCTCAAAGTATCGCTCGACAACCAAGGGTGCGCAGCAGCCAATCGCGCTCATGGCTCATCCCGTCAAAAAGCTGCTGGCCGGCACAGCCGGGATTGTAGCAGTGGTTTTCCTCCTGCTTCCGCATTTGACTCTGCTCTTGATAAGCTTTGCGAAGGACGGGACCTGGACCATGGAAATTTTGCCGCCGCAATACACTTTTGAAAATTACGCACGTCTTCTTTCGGATCCGTTGTTTCTTGAACCAGTCATCAATAGCCTTCACATGGCCACCGTGGCCACACTTGCAAATCTCATATTTGCCTTTGTGACGGCGTATCTGATCGTTCGGCAGAAAGTGCGCGGTCGTGTGTTGATGAACAGCTTGGTTCTCTTGCCCTGGGCCCTACCCGGTACGGTCCTGGCTCTCAGCCTGGCAGCGACTTTCAACCAGAACAACCTGTGGCAGGCAAGGCTGTTGCTCGTTGGAACCTATTGGCTTCTGCCATTGGCCTATTTCATCCGTAACATTCCTGTAGTTGTGCGCGCTGTCCAGGCGAGCTTCGAGCAATTTGACAGTGCCTTGGAAGAGGCGGCTCGTTCCCTGGGAGGAAGCTGGTTGTACAGCATGCAGCGTGTAGTGCTACCGATGGTGCTACCGGGAGCGTTGGCTGGTTCACTGCTGGCTTTTGTGACGTCCTTGGGTGAGTTTGTTACCTCGATCGTCATCTATACAATTCATAATCGTCCCATTTCTATTGAGATTCTGGCCCAGTTGCGCCAATTTAATTTTGGCAGCGCCGCTGCGTACAGCGTTTTTCTGATCGTGTTGATCGGTTCCGTCTTTGTATTGTCGGAGAAATACCTATCCGACATCGGCACCCGGGCAGTCTCGTGAGACGGGTTAATCGCAGTCCCGCCTGTTTTTGCGCGCAGTTGGCGTTTGTTGAGTTCGAAAAACCAACCTCA
Source organism: uncultured Acidimicrobiia bacterium (assembly GCA_963791795.1). Lineage (GTDB taxonomy): Bacteria > Acidobacteriota > Terriglobia > Versatilivoradales > Versatilivoraceae > VFZK01. The sequence continues at coordinate 407,434 of CAWBTP010000003.1, read as the reverse complement.
TTCATCATGCATAGACAAACGCACCAACTCATTTTCATACTGATCTTTTGTCTCCCCCTATGTTTGGGCGCTCAAACTCAGGAACTCGCGATTGACCATGGCTTTGTTGGCCTCTCGCAGGCGATCGATCGCCTGCCGTATACATCGCGGGTCATGTTCGTTGCTGCCCACCCCGACGACGAGAACTCTGGAGTCTTGCCCTACGTGAGCCGCGGCCTGCATGCACGAACAGCTTTGCTGACTTTGACCCGCGGTGAAGGCGGTCAGAATCTCATCGGGCCTGATCTGTTCGAGGCATTGGGACTCATTCGAACCGGGGAGATGATGGCTGCAGGAGAGTACTACGGGGTTCAGCAGTTTTTCACGCGAGCGTTCGATTTCGGGTTTTCGATAAGCCCAACTGAAACGCTCGAGAAGTGGGGCAAAGAGACGGTGCTAAGCGACATGGTGAGGGCAATTAGGCGCTTCCGACCCCAGGTTATGGTCTCGGTTTGGAGTGGGGACAACTCGGATGGGCATGGACACCACCAAGCAGCTGGTCTACTGGCTCGCGAGGCGTTTCAGGCTGCAGGCGACCCGGAGCGGTTTCCGGATCAAAGTCGCGAGGGGTTGATACCCTGGAAGGTACAGAAGTTCTATAGCCGGGTTGGGGAGAAACAGCAACCGACTCTTCGGATCAATGCCGGGGAGCATGTTCCGCTTTTGGGAACGTCTTACCAGGAGATTGCCTCCCGCGGATACGCCTCGCATCGCAGCCAGGGGAGCGGAGATGCCTACTCGGCACCAGGCGCCAGAATGTTTCAGTATTGGCTGGTGTTTCCCGAAGGTCGCGTGGATAGCGGCTTTCTTGACGATGTGCCGGGCCGGCTCGTAGATCTTGCAAGATTTGTTGATCGCAACTCAGCAGACCGACAGAAGGTTTCAGAGGATCTGGCCCAAATCGAGACACTGATCGCAAAGGCCAAAGAGCAGCTTCAATCGAACCACTCTTCGGGCGCAGAGGGATACCTGCTTCGCGGTCTTGAAAAAGTGCGAGCACTCCGCGAGAGGCTCAGGAACACGTCATCGAAGTCTCCTGAGGGCGGCGCGCTGGATTTTTTTCTGAGTGAGAGCGAGCGCGACTTTGAGAAGGCTCTGGAACTTGCCACAGGGATCTATTTCGAAGTCCTGGCCGACGACCTGGAGGTAACACCGGGTCAATCGTTTGGCGTTACCGCGACCGTAGTCAACCGTTTTTCAAAGACGATTGAGATTCAGCAGGTTCTCCTTGAGTCCCAGTGGAAGCACCAATTGTTGGCAGCCCATGTCCAGCCAGTGCCGCCTCATGGAAAGTTAGAGCTTAAGGTCTCGAGTGCTTTGGCGGCCGTGCTGCTGCCCCCAAATGAGACTTTGAGTCTTGAGTTCTCCGTCACCGTGCCTGTGGAACAGAAGCCTTCCACTCCGCACTGGAAGCGCAGTAGCAAACAAGACGCGTTGTATGTGGTCTCCGACACGACTCGCCTCAACGATCCACTGATCTTGCCGCCGCTATTGGCGCACGTGGACTACCGTGTGGAAGGGACTCCGTTCCGGTTGCAACGTGCGGCAGAGTACTTGGAGAGAGATCCCTTCAAGGGTACGCGTAAAGTTCCGTTACTGGTTGTTCCGCCCGTTAGTATCGAAGCAACACCTCCCCTTCAGTTGGTCTCCCTCCCTTCCCTCGGAAGCACCCGCCAGCTGCAGGTTAACGTGGTCAACAACACGCCGGGAGCCCTTACAGGGATTCTGTCGCTCAATCCGCCTCCCGGTTGGACATGCACACCCAATCAAGTACCTCTCAGCTTCGCCAAGGAAGGGGAGGCTGCAGCTTTCAAGTTTGTGGCCGTCGCCGGTAAGGAGACAAAGCCGGGGCGAGATGCGTTTGAAGCGATCGCAACCGTCAAAGGCCACGAAATCAACGAGAGTTATCGGATGTATTCTGTGGCGGATCTTTGGCGTCTATCACTCTATCGGAAGGCTGCTTCAGAAGTTGTCGCGCTTGATTTCAAGCTCCCGGCAAAGCTCAAAGTTGCTTACATCATGGGCGCGGGAGATCGCGTCCCCGATGCTTTGGTGCAAATGGGGCTGCCAGTGAAGCTCCTGGAAACAAGCGATCTCGCAGCTGGCGACCTGCGCCAGTACGATTGCATTATTGCTGGTGTGCGCGCGTATGACGTGCGGGAGGATCTCAATGCGAACAATGCCCGCCTCCTCGACTACGTGAAACAGGGCGGCGTCTTTGTGGTCCAATACAACCGACGGGAACCTTGGAACAAGGAGCAACACGGTCCGTATCCGGCCAAGATTGCCAGTAACGACGACCGGGTAACTGACGAGAACGCTCCCGTCACGATACTTGATCCCGGGCATCCCGTGTTCAACTTCCCGAACAAGATTACACTTCTCGACTTTGAAGGCTGGGTTCAGGAACGTGGGCTGTACTTTGTTCAGGATCGTGATCCGCGTTTCAAGCCATTGCTTGCTTCCGGAGATCCTGGCCGAAAGCCTCTCGATGGTGGCTTGCTGGTCGCAAACTACGGTTCTGGAAAATACATCCTGACTTCCTATGCATGGTTTCGTCAGTTGCCAGAGGGCGTTCCTGGGGCCATCCGGATCTTTGCCAACCTCATCAGTCTGGGACGAGCCCACGCAGGTCCACCCACGGCTAAGACTCCACAACGACAAGCAAACCGCGAAGACTTGAAGAGCGCAAAGAATTGAAGAGGGCCTATTTCTTCAGCCCTATTCATTTCGTCATGCTTTTTTTGCGGTGTTCGCGGTTTACCTCTGACTGATCCCGATGTCTACTCGCTTTCATCTGTGGCGGGCACTCGTGGCTTTTCTGCAAGGAAATTCCATGATGTACGCCGCCGCGATTGCGTTCTACACACTCTTTTCGTTTTTTCCTCTCATTCTGATCCTGCTCAACCTCGGCGGAGTTTTCATCCATCGTTTTGGTCTGGAGACACAGATCGTCGAATCGGTGCGTTTTTACCTTCCTGTCGGTGCCGAACTCGTTGAGGACAATTTGCGGCGTATCACGGGTTCTTCTGCACCTACCTCGCTAGCTGCTTTGCTGCTGCTCACATGGACGGCTTCCGGAGCCTTTATCCCATTGGAGCTCGCATTAAACCGGGCTTGGGGTGTCAAGAAGGAAAGGAACTTTTTCTTCCAAAGAATCGTGGCAGCCTCGATGGCTCTCTTGTGTGGCACCTTCATTCTGGTATCTGTGTGTGCCACGGCTATGATTGGGCGTTTTGACCGTTTCGTGCGCGCAGTTTTCCCAAACGCCGGCAAACTGGAAGTGACTGGAATCGTCTTTGAAATCCTGCTGGTGGTGGTGAGCTTCTTTCTCACGGTGTGCGTTTTTGCGCTGATCTACAAGATTGTCCCCTACACCCGGATTCGGATCTCGCAGGTCACCCCGGCAGCAATTATGGCAGCCTGGACTTGGGAACTGGCCAAGTACGCCTTTACCGCACTGATTCGCTTTTCAAACTACAAGAATGTCTATGGCTCAATTGCTACGATCATCATGATCCTGAGCTGGGTTTATCTGTCTGCGGCAATTCTGCTGTTCTTCGCTGAGTACTCCGCGCAGATGCAGAGAAAACGGGTTGAGCACAGAGCCAAGTAGCTGCCGACGCTTGGAAGCGGGTCATCCGCCTCGTTGCCTGGACAGCTACAGGTTCACGTGGGCGAATTTTCAGGACTGCTTGAAAAAGAGCGAGACAGTCATCGCGAACCCGATCGCAATCACAGTCCGGCGGACCACAGTGGGACCCAGCTTGCGTGCCAGGCCTGCGCCGCCATAACCCCCAGAAACGGCTCCCAGAGCCATTGTGGCCGCGACGGGCCACTCCACCAGTCCGGCAGCCATGAAGTAGATCGTGGCGACAACGTTGATGCAGAGCGCAAAGAGGTTCTTCAATCCGTTCATCTGATGAATATCTGTCAAACCCAGCAAACTGAGTGCAGCCAGCATTAGAATGCCGATTCCAGCCCCGAAGTAACCCCCGTAGACTGCGACTCCAAATTGGAACGCAGCGGCTCCAGCCATCCAGCGGGCTCCGTCGTGGTGATGCTGATGTATTCGCAACCAACGCTGGACAGTGGCCTGCAACATGAACAGAATCGTCGCAAACAGAATGAGAAAGGGCACCAGTCTGGCAAACACACCGGGCGGAGTCTGTCGTAGCAGAACCGCACCGGCAATGCCTCCCACGATGCTGGGTACGATCAAGAAGTAGAGTTGCGTTCTGGTTTGCCGTAGTTCGCGGCGATATCCCCACATGCCGCCCAGTGACCCAGGCCAGAGGGCCGCAGTGCTTGTAGCATTCGCGACTATTGGAGATTGACCCAACCAGACCAAAGAAGGAAACGTCAGGAGTGTTCCGCCGCCGGCCACCGAGTTGATCATCCCCGCGACGAACGCCGCTCCAAAAATGGCGATCCAGTGGAAAGGGGTCATTGGGTCCAGTAGCTGGGAATTGAACGGTTCGATTTTTGGAGCGCCATGCGAGGGTCGCCAAAGCTGGCGTGCTACACCAACACCGGGCGCGTGAAACTTACCACGAGCTAGGTTTTTGGAAAACATTTCCGGCACACAAAGCGCATTTGATATCATCCGCGTGCTCTCACGAGGCAACTTCAGTGAAAATCGCCCTGATCGGTTATGGCAAGATGGGAAGAGAGGTAGAACAGGCCGCGCAGAGGAGCGGTCACGCGATTACGGCGCGAATCGATCCCGTATCGGACCCTGCTGTCACTTCAGAGATTTCTTCCCAAGCGATTGGAAGCGCAGACGTCTGTGTCGAGTTCACCCAGCCAGAAGCGGCCGCCAGCAATATCGAGAAGGTGATCCGTCTTCATAAGCCTTTGGTCGTCGGAACGACTGGGTGGTATCAGAATCTTCCCGCGATCAAGGAGATGGTTTTAAACGAGAAGACAGGCCTTGTTTATGCGCCCAATTTTTCCTTGGGGGTGAATCTTTTCTACCGGATTGCAGCCGTGGCAGCGCGACTCTTTCATCGATTTGAAGAATACGACGTCTGTGGGGCGGAGGTTCACCATCGACTGAAGGTGGACAGTCCGAGCGGCACGGCGCGCAAATTGAGCGAGATTGTTCTGGAGCATTTCCCCCGCAAGAAACGAGTTGTGGTTGACTCGCTCAACCGGGCAATTGGCCCGGAGGAGTTTCATCTGGTGTCGCTTCGGGCGGGACACTTTCCTGGAACGCATTCCTTGGAGTTTGACTCAGCGGCCGAAACGATTGGACTGACTCATACTGCGCGATCGCGGGCGGGCTTTGCATCAGGAGCATTGCTAGCTGCCGAATGGATCGTAGGCCGCCAGGGGATTTACACGTTCGAACAGGTGTTGGAGGACTTGCTGGGTGGCGTGGAGTAATCAGCGTTCTCGGCGGGTTCCTGATTCAAGGAGATATACCCATGGCATCCCAACCAGTGTTTCGTGGCGCAATGACGGCCTTGGTAACTCCCTTTGACCGGGAAGGCAAAGTCCACGAAGAGCACTTGAAACGGCTCATCGAGTTTCAGATTGCCGGAGGTGTGGATGCGATCGTTCCCTGCGGGACAACGGGAGAAGCCTCGACTCTCGAGTATGACGAACACTTCCGCGTGTGCGAACTGTGTGTGAAGTTTGCGAACAAGCGCGCCAAGGTCATCATTGGTGGCGGCAGCAATAACACGCATCGGGCGATCGAATTGACCCAGTTTTCCAGAAAAATCGGGGCGGATGCCGTTTTGTCTGTGGGACCCTACTACAATAAGCCGACTCAGGAAGGTCACTACCAGCATTTCAAAGCGATCGCCGAGTCCACCGAGATCCCGATCATCATTTACAACATCCCCGGGCGTACCGGCGTCAACATTGTGCCCGAAACTTTGTTGCGCCTGGCGGAAGTCCCCAACATCGTCGGCGTCAAAGAGGCTTCTGGAGACCTGGATCAGATGATGGTGATTCTGCGTGATCGGCCGGCGCACTTCACCGTGTTGTCCGGAGACGACTCGCTCTCACTACCCCTGATCGCTGTAGGCGGCGATGGCTGCATTTCCGTCCTCGCTAACGAAATGCCGAAGCAATTCACCCAGATGATTCATGCAGCACTCGACAATCGCTGGGATGAGGCCCGCCGCATTCACTACGAAACGTATTCTTTGATGCGCCTCAATTTTATCGAGACCAATCCTGTGCCGGTCAAGGCTGCACTGGCAATGATGGGCTTCATCGAAGAGGTGTACCGGCTGCCGTTGTGTTCGATGCAACCGAAGAATCGCGAAAGGCTCGCAAGCGCCCTTAGAGAACTGAAGCTGATTGCGTAGAAGCGCGGAGATACAAAGTGAAGTTGGACGCTGATTGAGTGAATGACGAAGCACGAATGACGAAATAATGACGAAAGCTGAATGTTCAAAGTGCCTCGTCGTCATTCTGGTTTCGGATTTCTTTAGTCATTAGTGCTTCGTCATTAGTCATTCTGTAAAGCGTTTTGCTCACGGAGGCAGTTCTCTGGGCCGTCACAATGTCCAAATCTGCGTTTCTCTGCGCAATCTGCGTCCAGTATCCGTCGCTGTTGCTAATCTTCTGAACCCCATGGATCTTGAGAAGCTGATCCCTCTACATTTCTCCCGAAAGCGCGAAGAACTCGACGAAGACTCTCGCCAATTGTTTGAAGCCTTCATCGCCAGGCTTGATGCCGGAGAGATTCGAGCAGCGGAAAAGCGCGGCGATCGATGGCAGGTCAACCAATGGGTGAAACAGGGAATCCTGCTTGGGTTCCGCCTCGGGTGGATCGCTGAGTTTTCAATCAATGACACTTTCCAGTTTCGTGACAAACACACCTACCCTCTCAAGGACCTGAAAGCGCTCTCGCAGAACATTCGGCTGGTTCCAGGAGGTTCTTCGGTGCGGCGAGGAGCCTATCTCGGAAACAACGTCACCTTGATGCCGCCGATGTATATCAACACCGGTGCCTATGTCGACGACGAGACGATGGTGGACTCCCATGCGTTGGTGGGCTCTTGCGCGCAGATTGGCAAGCGCGTGCATCTCAGTGCTGGCAGCCAGATTGGCGGCGTGCTCGAGCCGGTGGGTGCCATGCCAGTGATTATTGAAGACGATGTCTTGATTGGTGGCAATTGCGGTATCTATGAAGGAGCAATCGTGGAAACGCGAGCTGTCATCGGAGCCGGAACGATTATTACCGGCTCGACTCCGATCTATGACGTGGTCAACAGCAAGGTGTTGCGGAAGGCTCCGGGAACTCCGCTGGTCGTTCCGCGCAACGCTGTTGTGGTGCCGGGAACACGTCCGGCTCGAGGTGCTTTTGCCATGGAGCATCACTTGCACATTGCCTGCCCTGTGATCGTGAAGTATCGGGATGATTCCACAGATGCAACGACAGCGCTTGAGGAATTGTTGCGTTAGTTGACCCGTAAAGGCGAGGGTCGATCAGCAGAATATCTTCCGACGATTGCGGTCGGCGGCGAATTTCTTGCCACTGATTTCGAAATGTCCCATTCGAATATTCGATCCATTGCTGCAGCGTTGCAACCGAAACTTGTGGAAATTCGCCGCGACCTGCACCAGCACCCAGAGCTCAGCAACCGCGAGTTTCGAACGGCGGGAGTTGTGGCGGAACATCTCAAGAGACTAGGCCTCTCGGTTCAGACGGGAGTCGCGCATACGGGCGTCGTTGGACTTCTTGAAGGAAACCGCGCCGGCCCAACGATCGCAGTGAGGGCAGACATGGATGCCTTGCCCATTCAAGAACTGAACGCGGTGCCCTACCGGTCCAAGCACGACGGTGTAAAACATGCGTGCGGTCACGACGTGCACACCACTGTAGGGCTTGGAGTTGCCGAGGCGCTCAGCCAGATCCGGCCGACGCTTGCTGGCTCTGTCAAGTTCATCTTCCAACCGGCCGAAGAGGGGGCTCCGACCGGGGAAACCGGTGGCGCTTATCTAATGCTTGACGAGGGAGTCTTGGACAATCCATCCGTCGAATCGATTCTCGGTTTGCATGTCATGCCAACGCTGGATGCAGGCATGTTGGGCTACCACGCCGGACCGGTTTGGGCCAGCAACGACGCGATTGAGTTGGTGATTCAAGGCCGAAAAACCCATGGTGCGTATCCGCACACAGGCGTCGATGCAATTTTGGTGGCCTCACACGTGCTGCAGGCCTTGCAGACGCTGGTCAATCGCTCGGTAGATGTGCGCGATCCTCTTCTGATTTCCTTCGGAGTTATTCAAGGTGGGAATCAGTTCAACGTCATTGCCGACGAAGTGCGGTTGCTGGGAATGATGAGGTGCCTCAATCCGGAGATCCGCCGGACTGCTCCGGCCAGAATCGAGGAGCTAGTCCGCGGAATCACAGGATCTTTTGGAGCGTCTCACTCACTGAGTATCAAGCCGGGCGCGCCGGTAACAATGAATCATCCTGAGATGGTGAAGAGAGCCGTGCCCGTGTTAGAGGCAGCAGTGGGCAAGGAAAATGTGTTGCTGCAGAAACCGCAGATGGGTGCGGAGGACTTTGCTTGCTACGCCGAACGCGTGCCAGGATTCTATTTCATGCTCGGGGTGCGTAACGAGAGCCGCGGCATCACAGAAATGTTGCATACGCCGCACTTTGATGTGGACGAGGCTTGTCTGTCAGTTGGCGTTCAAGCAATGTGTGGGCTGGTCTTGGAATGCTTGCGTTCGCACTAGCTCGTTCGTGGTGTCGACGTCAGAGTGCCCCAAGAACCTAAACGCCGAGCAGACACCTCGAATCTGTCAACCAGACTTAGCGAAGAAGCCCAGCTGCTGCTATCGTTCAACGGCCAGTGAGTCTTGCAACGCACGAGTTAGCTCGTCGATTTGGGAGTCCAAGGTAGGAAGTAGCTCCTGGGCTGAGGGGATGTTAGCTTGATGTCCGAGAGTCTCCAACTGCTCGGCGAGCTCCACCACACTTCGTGCCTCAAAAACCGCTGCGGCGCCCTTGAGTTTGTGTGCCGAACGCTCCAGGCCCTGGGCATCCGAAAGGCTGATGGCTTCCTGAATCTCAGCCACGCGCCGAGGGCAGTCTTCCAGAAAGATTTCGATCAGTTCTGCAAGAAGTTCAGGGTCATGTCCGGCGCGATTGAGTGCGCCTCTTGAGTCGAAGACGTCTGTTGGTGGAGTAACTGTGGTTTGGCGACTCGCGACAGCTGCGGAAAGCGCCGCGAAAAGTTCATCGCTCTGGACAGGTTTGATGAGGTATTCGTCCATGCCAGCTTCCAGACAGCGTTCGCGGTCGCCTTTCATCGCATGGGCTGTTAGGGCGATGATCAACTGGTGCTTGCCTGTCTTCTTTTCCTTTTCGCGAATCACGGCCGTCGCTTCAAAACCGCTCATTTCCGGCATCTGGACGTCCATCAAGACTGCATCAAAGTCACTTTCCTGCATAGCTGCCAGAGCTTCCCGGCCGTTGCCGGCGACAACGACACTGTGCCCTTCCTTTTCGAGGAGTCGAACCGCCAGCTTTTGGTTGACGAAGTTGTCTTCAGCCAGCAGAACCCGCAGCGGAGTGCGCGATGCCGGTGCCAGGGGTGCTTCAGATTGACGCGCGGCCAGATGTACCCCAGGCCTGGCGCTCTCAATCTCTTTCCCGAACCGTGCTACAAACTGAAAAGCACTTCCCTTTCCCGGTTCGCTCTCCACCCAAATACTGCCTTCCATGAGGCGGACCAGCTTGGAACAAATGGACAATCCAAGACCGGTGCCTCCGTACTTTCGCGTCGCTGAACCATCGGCTTGAGTAAAAGCGTCAAAGATGCGCCGCTGTTTGTCTCGCGGAATTCCGATGCCGGTATCCTTGACCCTGAAGTGCAACTCGGTGCTCTTTGCGTCCTCAGAAGCCACGGCCACATCCACAGTCACACGGCCCGCTTCCGTAAATTTGATCGCGTTTCCGACAAGGTTCACGATGATCTGGCGGAGCCGATCAGGGTCACCAACCAGCGTCTTTGGCACGTTATTCGAGACGTTGCACACCAGATCCAGGCGCTTTTGAATCGCGCGCAGCTCAAGGGTCTTGCGTGTTTCCTCAAGGCTCGATCGCAAGTCGAAAGCGATCGGATCGAGCTCCAGTTTTCCCGCCTCAATCTTGGAAAAGTCCAGGATATCGTCGATGATGGTCAGCAGCGATTCGGCTGAGAGTTTCACAAGGTTCAAATACTCACGCTGTTCAGGTGTCAGGTCGGTATCCAACGTCAAGCGCGTCATCCCGAGGATGCCGTTCATAGGTGTTCGGATCTCATGGCTCATATTGGCCAGAAATTCACTTTTGGCGCTGCTTGCCTCCTCGGCCTTTTCCTTTGACACCAGCAGCTGGTTGTTCGTGGCAACCAGCTCGGCCGTGCGGTTGGACACTTCCTCTTCCAGATGCTCTCGATGGCGCCGGAGTTCTTCATCGCGGACCCCGATCTGCTTTAGCATGTCGTTAAACCCGTCGATAAGTTCGCCAATTTCGTCCTGTCCCTGTTTCTCGGCGCGAATCGAGTAGTTGCGCTCCACGGAAACCTGCCGTGTCGTTCGAGCCAGATGATCGATTGGTTCGGAAATCACCCGACGCAAGCGTGCTGCCATCAACAAGGCAATTCCTAAGGCGCCCGCGAGAACGACAGCGACGATTGAGGCCAAGCGCTGGAGACGTGCCTGGAGTTCATTCAGGTCGGACTGAATGAAGACGGTGCCAATCATTTCGCCATCCCAGACAATTCGATGGAAAACGATCAGGTCGTTGGGCCGAAACTCGCTGGAGTTGCCAGGCGGAGGCATAGGGGCCGACAAATCGGCTGAACCCTTACGCAAGTAGCGCGCAAACGGTTGGCCGTTTTTGTTATAGACGCAGGCGGCAACGATACTGCGCTTAGCCTTGAGAGCGGCCAGCATCTCCTCGATTGCTTTGCCGTCGCCAAACGTCAACGCCGCCGTACTGTTAGTCGCAATGATCTCAGCTTGAATTTCGAGATCTTCAGCCATTGACTGCTGGAAGGTGATTTTGTCGTAGAGACCAAAAGCCGTGCAGGCGATCAGAAGAGCGACGCTGCTGGCAGCCATTACGATGATGGTTAGTTTCCGTTTGATGGAGAGGTTTCGCAGGGAGAGCATGTTACTTGCCTCCCCCTTGCGGCAAACTCTTGACGATTCTCGCCAGAGCCAGCAATCGTGAGCTGATCTTCAGGCCCGCTCGCTCGGCGGCTAAGACGTTTACTTCGAAGCGTACTCTGTTGTCTTCCTTAACAAAGTTAATGATGCCGCCGCACTGGGTGAAGCCCCCATCCTCTCCAACGGTCAACACGCTCTGGCCTTGTAATGCTTCCAGGATGCGGCTCAGTTCCTTTTTCGCCGACGGACTGACAAAGAGAACATTGCACTTGCCGATGTCATGAATGTCGTTAACGCGTCGAATCGTGAGTTTTCGGCTATTGACGAGCTTGCCTTTGACCGCCTCTAGCGAGCCATTAAATGGATCCTCTCCGAAGACTGTAATGACGAGCGGTGCATTGGAATCGGAAAATGCTTCAGACGGCCACTCCACGAACTTGGCGAAATTGTACAGAAAGGCAGCCTTTACCTGATACTCGTCCACAATCGGCTCCGCCGCAAGTGCTGCTTGAGTCAAGACACTCGAGGCGAGCATGAGACACAGCAAGAGGAGAGGCACCCGCCGGTTGGGCCTCACCCGTGGCAATGGACGCACGCCGTGGGACGCTTGCGAAGGCGGTGCGGTGGTCGCAGGCGAACAGGCAGAACTCTCCATTAATGTTGGTCTAAACGAAATCAACGCCTTCCCTCAGAAGTGCCAGGTGAATTTGAGGTATGCAGACCGCTTCATCTCGGTCGTTCGCTCCCAGAACAAGCTTCCACCTTCTGGGTGGCGTGGATCGAGCAGATTGTGTCCTCCCAGGCTCAGGTCCAGGGACTCGTTGAACCGCCAGCCCAAGCGGGCATCCAGGCGGTTATAGCCAGGAATGGTTTTGTCTTCGACAGCACCCAGCCGATAAAAACTGTTGTCCAATTCCAGTCGATTCCAGAGCTTAAGATATGAATGCACCTGAAATTGGTGCCGAGGACTATCGTCTTCTGCTTCACTGGTGACCTGGTCCAGACTACCCGGTCTTCTATGAAACTCCGCGTTTAGCCAGGTGTATCCAGCAGCCAACCGCCAGCGCGAAGTCAACTGCCAATTGGCCGTCGCTTCCAACCCGAAGGTTTCACCGAACACCATGTTTTCGAACTGAACCGGTACTTGCAGGTAGACCAGCGGCTGCTCGATGACCAACCTGGGTTCTTTGGGCTCGAATGACTGAATCTTGTCGTAGACATTGAAGAACGTCGCAATATCAAGTGAGAACCGGCTCTGGGCCTCCCAGCGATATCCCGCTTCATGCGCGCGCAAAGTCTCAGATACAAAGTTCTGGTTTCCCATGGCTATCGATACGATGGGCAAGCCTCCAGGTCCTGGCAGAACATTCGACACGACACGGCTGTCGTGGTCAGCTCGCGAGGGTGTGCGAACAGCCCTGGAGATCGCGGTCCAGAAGGTCTGCCGAGGGCGCGGGTGCCAGCGCAGAAGGGCGTTGGGCTGAATCTCGAAGCCGGTGTAGTTGTTGTGCTCGAACTTGGATCCGACGGTTAAATACAGATGGTCAGGAACGAGTTTAATTTCATCCTGGGCAAACGAGCTGAAAAGGCCGTCGCGCCGACTGGGTGGATTCAGCGAAACCATGGCACGGTTGCCGATATCGTCACTGGTCAGCCGATAGCCGCCTCCCCAGATGAAGTCGTGCCGTTTCCCGAGCGCGACTTGGTGCTGGAAATCAAAGTCAACTGTGTCACGCTGTTCCTTGATGATGATGTCGTCACGGTTCGTTCTGTCGTAGTACATCTGGAAGGTCAGGTTGGATTGAGTCGAAATGGAGTGGTTCCAGCGGCCGAGAACGTTACCGCCGCTAACGGGTGTCTGCGACTTGACTTCCTGCGTGTAGGGAGGAAAAAAGATGTAGGGCTGAGACGTCTGGTTCATCGCGCCCCGATAGACGTCCCCCTGGACCGTGAGCGAATCCTGAGGCGACAAATTCCAATCGACGCGGGTGCCACCCCGGCTCGTATTCCATGAATCCACTTCCGGATTGCCCGACGAATCCACCGACTCGCTGCGGCTGAAGTGCTTTCCGTAGACTCGATAGTGGGCGTTAGCGCCGATGGTCCCTCCGTAGCGAACGCCTCCAAATCCCTGCTCCTCGTTGCCGAACCCTCCAGTGACGAGCCCCCCTTGGGTGTCCTCGGCTCGTTTCGTGATGATATTGACCACTCCGTTCACCGCGTTGGCGCCCCACAGAGTGGCCCCTGGACCTCGGATGACTTCGATCCGTTCGACATCTTCCAACATGACGTCTTGAACATCCCAGAAGACACCGGAAAAGAGCGGGGTGTAAACGCTCCTGCCGTCGATAAGCACGAGCATCTTGTTTGCAAAGCGGCTATTGAAGCCGCGTGCGCTGATCGCCCATTTGTTGCTATCGATTCGCGCAACATGAAGTCCTGGAACCCTTCTCAGCAGCTCCGGAACACTGGTCAGTCCGGATCTGCGGATATCTTCCTGGGTAATGACATGGATAGCCGCCGCGGTTTGCGACAACTTCTGTTCCTTCTTGGACACGGACGTTACTTCCACGTTCATGAGGTCTTCGAGACTGATTTCACTTAGGTCTCGGGAACCTTTCTTAGGTCCAGCCATGCAAAGCGTGGAAACCAAGAGAATGGCAGTTAGACGAAGGAAGTATCTAAATTTCATGGAGTTGTCCTCACCACTGTGATACCCAATCCAGTAACTTTTCGTCTAGCGCCATAGTTTTAATTATAGTTTTATATTGTTTTTTATGTTGAATCTGACACGGTTGGCAACTGGAGGTTCCCAAAGTCAAGGGTTGTCAGGGACGGCTTGTGGGAATGGGGATTTTGGAAGCGGGAAATACCTGCGGTCGACGTTGGATTGACTTTGCCGCATTCATTGGCCAGAATCCGATCTCGACCTAAGCGAACTGATTGATCTACCGGCCATCTTTATTTTTCAATGACTCTGCCAGTTGCGCGCTACACCAGGTTCCTGTTGGCTTCCAATGTTGTCCTGGCGGCCTTGGTTTGGGTTGGCGCAGCTTGGGTGTTCTGGGGAAGGGGCGAGAACCGGAGTTCAGGGGCCCCGACCCCTGCATCTTTCGCCCATCAAGTGCAATCTTTAGCAGAGTTGCTGAAGTCTGAGTTGCATAGAGTGCAGCAACAGACTCGCGCCGCTGCCGATCTGGCGACCCACATATTTTCCAATCCTGAGAGCTACCGCCTTGCTGCACAACCGGGCGAGTATGACTACGATCAGGCCACCGGACTTTACGGTTCCGCGCGAAACGACGGCTCTTCCGTCGTTTTCCTGAGTGCCGCCAGCGCACTCAATCCAGAAATTCTCCGTGAGATTCGCCTGTCCGAGTACCTCGACCCGCTCTTCAAAGCTTCCGCGGCCTTGGAGCCCTTGGGCCGCAGCATTACCTTCTACACCGCCGATGGACTTGTAAGAGGCTATCCATGGTTTGATTTCAAGAGCCGGATTGCCTCGGGGGCACTGCAGCGCGGTTTTTTGGTGACCGATCTGCGCTTCTTTTCAGACGCAGCACCTTCCCGGAATCCGTCGAAGGAAGGTGTTTGGCACGTATCAACTGGCCAGTTTAAGGACGCAGAACTACACCTCGTCTGTGCCGCCCCTTTTTTCGCAGGAGAGAGCTTCCGAGGTGTCATTGCTGTTGAGGTTGATGCCGGAAAGCTGGCTGCACAACTGTTTGGTTCGCTGGAGCCGCCCGGAGCAATGGGCCTGCTCATTACCGGTAACGTTGCTGTGTTGGGAACCAGCAGCACACCAGGATCCCAAAAGATTAAGCTTAGTGGATTGTTATCTGATGTCCTGAACAACTCGAGGGTTTCTGGCTTGGCCAGATTGGAATCCCTCCTGAAGCGGTTGGCCAACAACGAGAGCTTTGTCGGTGCCCAAGCCGGATTTTACCTGGCCGCAGGATCAGCAACGGGTCTGCCGATGAAACCAGTGCTTGTCGTGTCTGAAGGACTCATCTCCCATGATGGCGCTGAGCGAGGGGGTGGACTACCTGCTTGGTTCATCATCGGAGCTGGGTTAGCTTGCGGCTTGTTGCTGGTGGATGCTTGGTGGATCATCCAGACGCGGAGGAACCTCGCAGAGTCTGAAAGAAAACTCGGTGATTCGTTCACAGCACTCTCGGATCTCAATTTGCAGGCGGCGTTGGTAACAAATCCTCAGAATATGCTCGGTGATCCCTATCCGAGACTCAATGAAGGGTTGAATGCTATTCAGAAAGGGCTTGAGATGGGTCCAGTCGATCCAGAACCAGAGGGAGTTGCCACGCTTCCAGAGAACGTGGGCGCTGATCTCAAACAGATTGAGCACCAGGTCGCTGTGTTCTGTGCTTTCGATGCCGCCGATTCTGCGCAAAAGAATCTGAATCGGCTAGCTGCAGTCTTGGGCCGCGCTTTTGAAATGCGGACGGTGACCTTCTTTTCCTATTTCGGGTCAGCGCTGAGAAACTTGCCGATTGTCGCAAATACCTCAACAGAGCATCCCATGATTGAATGGAAAGAAGGGGTCCTGTTTGATGCGCTGAGCGGTTCGCATCAACAAGTCTCATCCAACACCTTGGTTCTGTCTGCAGAGGAACAACTCTTGTTGTCTTCAGTGGTTCAGGGGAGTTACCTCGCCATGCCCTTGCTAGATAGCGGGCGACTTGTAGGTGCGGTCGTGCTATCGGACAAGCCATCAGAGGTCACAGACGCGGATGAAGCGTTGCTTGGTGCGCTGCAAGCGGTCTTGAGCAAGGCGATGCAAAATATCTGTCAATGCGATGGTCTTTTGAAACTGAACCAGCTGCGGCGTGAATACTGCTTGGAGCTGGCCAAGGCCTTGAAAGCTCCTTTGGATCGGATTCGAGCCGAAGTCCAATCCATTTACGATCGCCTTGGAAAGTTGACACCTTATTACAAACAACACTGCGAGACGATCCTGTTTGAAGTAGGCAAGCTCTACGAAATGCTGCGGGAGGTGGGCGAGACGGAGATGGCAGTCGAATCAAGACCGGTGGATCAGACATCATCTCCAGAGGTTATTCCGAGTCGTGTTGAGAAGAAAGATGATGGGTTGACTTAAACACGGCGGCCAGTGGGGCTCGTCATTCTCTGGTCAGGCCGGGAGAGGAGAGGCTGTCGCTGCAGGTCGTGTGACCAAGATCCCGGTCCTTCGCCAAATTTCCTTGAGTTTGCGTGTGAGGCTTCACTATCATTCCCCAATTCTTTTGACGACACAGGGAGACCCATGAACTGGTACGAGGAGCTTTTCAACCCCGACTATGATCGGGTTTACTGCCCAGCCTTCACGCCGGAACGAAATGCGTCGGAGGCGGATTTCCTCGAATCAGTGTTGCTGATGCCCAAGGGAGGCCAGGTGCTGGATGTGGCGTGTGGACACGGCCGCCATGCTATTGAACTGGCCAAGCGGGGCTATCAAGTGATGGGCATCGATCTCAACCCTAGGTTCATCGACCTGGCGCGGCAGGCTGCCCAACTCAATGAGTTGACCAACGTCGAGTTCCTGGTCGGCGACATGCGGGAAAGCTACTTTGTCAATCGCTTCCATGGAGTTTTCAGCTACTTCACCAGCTTTGGATACTTCAACGATGCAGACAACCAGAAGGTTCTGGTGAGCATTGCGAAGGCGCTGGCGAAGAGCGGAGTTTTTGTTCTCGAAACTGTCAATCGCGATTGGACCATTCACAAAGTGGAAAATCAACCGCGCCGCTGGGATGAAATCGAACCAGACTTCTTCTTGTTGGAAGATACCAGCTTCAATGCCCACACCTCGCGCATTCACACCAAACGCATCATTTTCGACAAAGGCGAGCGTCGTACCGTCGAATATGACATCAAGCTCTACACCCACGCGGAATTGGAAGACATGTTGGAGGAAGCAGGCATGCAGGTTATCTCTACGTTTGGAAGTAAGGAGATGACGCCGTATTCTGTTTCCAGCCCGCGGATGATCATGGTTAGCAAGAAGCAATGAATCCGCCCCTGTCTGAGCCATGCCCCTTCCAGAGCTCGAATCCCCCCGTTTGAGGCTGCGTGCTTTTCAGGAAAGCGACACAAAAGAGCTATACCAGCTGTGGATCAATCCTGAAGTTCGCAGGTACCTGTGGGACGACCAGATGATTTCCCCCGACCTTGCGGCAGAAACGGTCCGGGCGAGCCTGCTTTCAGCTGAGACAGAAGCTCTCGGCATGTGGATGGTGTTCAAAAAGGACACCGGCAACTTGGCTGGCTTCTGCGGGTTTCGCAGGATTCCTGGCAGCTCTGAGGTGGAACTGCTCTACGGGTTGTGGCCGGGTTACTGGGGACAAGGCTTGGCGACGGAAGCTTCGCGAGCGATTGTCGAGTGGCTGTTCGCAACTCATGACCTTGACCGTGTGATTGCTGGTGCCGATACGGCGAACACTGCTTCCGTTCGAGTCATGCACCGTTTGGAAATGACTCCGCTTCAGGGTGGCGTCGATGGTGCCCCCGGCACACAATATTACGAACTCCGCCGACCACCTAAGTCCTTGCGTCGCAGCAGCGCGGTACCTCCGGGGAATAGGTAAATCAGGAAAACAATGGATTCGAGTTATCGGACTAAAGCTTTCTTGTCTTTGACAGCCTTTCTGATCTGTGGCTTAGAGCTGGGCTACCTCCTTGCCGCGTCCAAACCTCCGGTTCGCGCAAGACAGGGCATGGTGGCCTCATCAGAAAAACTGGCCTCTCAGATCGGGATCGATACGCTGAAGAAAGGCGGCAACGCGGTGGATGCCGCCGTTGCCGTTGGCTTTGCATTGGCCGTCACCCATCCCTCGGCCGGAAATCTTGGCGGTGGCGGATTCATGATGATACGCCTCGCCACCGGCGAGACGGCGTGCATCGACTATCGGGAAATGGCTCCGGCAGCAGCTGACCGGGATGTGTACCTGGACAGCGCTGGTCAGGTCATTCCGAAGGCAAGCACACAAGGTTATCGAGCCAGTGGCGTTCCGGGAACTCCAGCCGGTCTTTGCCTCGCGCTGAAAAAGTACGGCCGGCTTCCACTCAAGGAGGCGATTCAACCGGCGATCGATCTGGCCGAACAGGGATTTCCAGTCAGTGACCACTTAAGCGATTCGCTTAAAGCGGCTGGCCCACGGCTGGAGATTTTTGCGGAATCGCGCCGGGTCTATTTGAAAGACGGAAAGTACTTTCAGCCGGGTGAAACGCTCGTCCAGAAAGATCTCGCCAGGACCCTCAGAGCCATTCGCGACAAAGGAGCCGACGGTTTCTATCGTGGGGAGGTGGCTGCGAGGATCGCTACCACCTACGAGCCACACGGCCGTTGGATGACTCTAGAGGACCTGCTGAAGTACGAACCCAAGCTGCGGACGCCGTTGCGGGGCAGTTATCGCGGCTATGATGTGATCACGATGCCGCCCCCGAGTTCGGGTGGGACGGTTCTGCTTGAAATGCTGAACGCCCTGGAGGGATCTAACGTTTCCGGAATGGGCGCCAGATCTTCTCGCTCCATCCACTTGATGGCCGAGGTGATGCGACACGCTTTCCGCGACCGGGCGGAGCTCATGGGCGATACCGACTTCGTGAAAGTGCCCACCAGCCAGCTAGTCCTCAAGTCTTACGCTTCAGAGTTCCGCAAGAGGTTTGATCCCAACAAAGCATCCGATAGCCTGGCGCTGCCCGCCCGGGTACTGCCGGCAGCGGAGGCGACCGAGACCACACACTTCTCGGTGGTGGACAAAGATGGCAACGCCGTAGCAAACACGTATACGCTCAATGGAGGCTATGGATCGGGCGTGACGGTTGAAGGAACGGGCATTTTGATGAACAACGAAATGGACGACTTTTCCTCCAAGCCCGGAGTTCCAAATGCCTACGGCTTAATCCAAGGTGAAGCGAATGCAATCGCCCGAGGGAAGAGGCCCTTGTCAGCGATGACACCCACTTTTCTCTTGCGTGAAGGAAAGCTTTTCCTGGTAATTGGCAGCCCCGGGGGACCGACGATCATCAACACCGTGTTGCAAGTGATCGTCAATATCGTTGATTTTGGGTTTACGATTCAGGAAGCGATCGATGCACCGCGCTTCCATCACCAGTGGCTGCCAGATGAACTACGGATGGAGGACCAGGGCTTCGCCGAGGATGTGACGAAAGCGCTGGAGGCACGCGGGCACCGGCTGGTGTTCGGCGGATTCATGGGTGATGCGGAGGGCATCATGCTGGAGCCTAAAACCGGGATGCGGCTGGGCGCTTCCGATCCTCGCGGCGACGGGCAGACAATTGGCTATTAGGCAGCCTTGGGCTTGACCAAGCTCGCCTCTGCAATAATTTTGACCGGGGGTGCAGTAGGATACGGCACCCTAATCCATCTTATGGGAGCAGATCATTCATGACAGCCGCACCAAAACACGCGTTTCAAGCCGAGGTCCAGCAACTGCTGGATCTGATGATCCACTCGCTTTATTCCAACAAGGACATCTTCCTGCGCGAGCTGATCTCAAACAGTTCCGATGCGCTCGACAAACTGCGGTTTGAGAGCCTGACGCAAACCGAAGCTCTACCGGAGAAGGAGTTGCATATTTTCCTGGAGGTCGATTCGAAGAGTCGCACGTTGACGGTGCACGATAATGGCATCGGGATGTCTCGCCAGGAAGTGACCGATCACATCGGAACCATCGCCCGCTCGGGAACCAAGGAGTTCCTGAAGCTGGCCAGTGAACAGAAACAAAAGACGCTTGCGCCTGAGCTCATCGGTCAGTTTGGAGTCGGCTTCTATTCGACATTCATGGTTGCCGACCGAGTCATGCTCATCACCCGACGCTTTGGAGAGGAAAGAGCGACTCGGTGGGAGTCAGACGGCGGCAGCGGCTACACAGTTGAAGACGCCGAACGTGCGGAGCCCGGCACCAGCGTCACACTTCACTTGAAGCCGGAAGACGCCGAAGACGGTCTAAAAGACTACGCGTCTGAATACGTCCTCAAATCCATCGTCCGCAAGTATTCCAACTTTGTCGCCTATCCTATCCGAATGAAGGTGGAGCGTAAGGAGATTGAGCGTGACGAAAAAGGCAAGCCTAAGGACGGCGCGGAGGAAAAAACCGTCGTTCAGGAAGAGACCCTGAATTCCATGAAAGCGATTTGGACTCGTCCGAAAAGCGAAGTGAGCGAAGACGAGTACAAGGAGTTTTACAAGCACATCTCGCACGACTGGAACGAGCCGTTGGAAACCATTTCCGCAAAGTTGGAAGGAAACTTTGAAGCACAAGCCTTGCTATTCATTCCTTCGAAGGCACCGTTTGACTTGTATAGCCGGGACATGGCGCACCGGGGCATTCAGCTCTACGTCAAGCGTGTCTTCATCATGGATGAATGCAAAGAGCTCATGCCGGAGTATCTGCGATTCGTTCGAGGTGTTGTGGACTCTGAGGGCCTCTCGTTGAACGTGTCGCGCGAGATTCTGCAGCAGGACCGGCAGATCAAAGCGATTCGAAGTTTCCTGGTCAAGAAGATCCTGGACACACTGAAGGAGATGCTCGAGAAGCGCAAAGAGAAGTACCTCTCGTTCTGGGCGGAGTTTGGCCCGTGCTCAAGCAGGGCCTGCTCGACTGGGAGGAGAAGCAGGAACGGCTGTTGCCGCTGCTGCTTGTCCCAATCCAGCCATCATGAGAAAGATCTCACGACGCTGCAGGAGTATGTCAGCCGGATGAAAGAAGGCCAAGACGCCATTTATTTCCTCACGGGTTCATCACGGGAAATGGTCGAGCGATCGCCTCATCTGGAAGCGTTTCGGGACAAGGGATACGAAGTGCTTTACCTGATCGACCCTGTGGATGAAGTTTGGGTGGAGCGCGTGGCGCCGTTTGAAGAAAAGAAATTCCAGTCCGTGGGCAAGGGCGAGGTAGAACTGGGGTCCGAAGAAGACAAGAAAAAGGCTGAAGAAGAGCGCAAAGAAAAGGAGAAGAGCTTCAGGGATCTGATGGGTTGCCTGAAGTCCCATCTGGAAGAGGATATCAAGGAAGTGCGTCTTTCCAGCCGGCTAACTTCGTCGGCCGTCTGCTTGGTGGGCGAGGCGCACGACATGAGCCCCCAGCTTGAACAGATGATGCGCCGGATGGGTCAGGCGATGCCAAAGTCGAAACGCATCTTGGAACTCAATCCTTCGCATCCATTGCTGCCCAAGCTGCAATCCATATTTGAGAAAGACGCTGCAGCGCCGGATTTGAAGGACTATGCCCGCCTGTTGCACGGGCAGGCGCTGCTGGCCGAAGGCAGCCCGCTCGCGGACCCGGCGGGTTTCAGCAAGCTGGTGGCAGACCTGATGACGAAGGCTATCGGGTAGACGGCCGGCCGGGTGTTTTCAGGGCATTCCACAATAAGATGCCGAGTAATCGCAGATTTCAAACCACGTCCGGGATTTCCTTGAAGGTGTGCTATGGCCCGGAGGATCTGTCAGGATTCGATCCCGAGCGAGAACTGGGGCTGCCGGGTGAGTTCCCTTTTGCTCGTGGCATCCAGCCTGAGATGTATCGCAACCGATTCTGGACAATGCGTCAGTATGCAGGGTTTGGATCGGCTGGCGAATCGAATGCCCGGTTTAAGTACCTGTTGGGTCTAGGGCAGACCGGGTTATCGGTTGCATTTGATTTGCCGACGCAGATGGGACTCGACTCGGATGCCTCAATGGCTGCCGGAGAAGTGGGGCGTGCTGGGGTTGCGATCGACTCGCTGCAGGACATGGAACGATTGCTTGATGGCATTCCGTTGGATCAGGTTTCCATTTCCATGACCATCAACTCGACCGCAGCGATTCTGCTGGCAATGATCCTGGCTGTGGCGAAGCAGCAGGGTGTGAGTCCGGAGAAGTTGTCGGGAACCGTGCAGAATGACATCTTGAAGGAATACGTCGCACGTGGGACCTACATATACCCTCCTCAACCCTCTCTTAGGCTGACCACCGATATCCTGAGCTATTCCACTCGCTGCTTGCCGCGCTGGAATCCGATCTCGATCAGCGGTTATCACATCCGGGAAGCCGGTTCCACGGCAGTTCAAGAAGTGGCGTTTACTCTGGCCAACGCCATCACCTACGTAGATGCTGCACTGCGAACAGGGCTGGAATTAGATAGCTTCGCGCCTCGCTTGTCCTTCTTCTTCAACGTCCATAATCACTTTTTGGAGGAGGTTGCAAAGTTTCGCGCCGCCCGGAGGCTTTGGGCGAAGACCATGCGCTTTCGCTTCGGGGCCCGGAATCCCAAGTCCTGGTTGTTGCGCTTTCACGCACAGACAGCGGGCAGCACGCTGACGGCGCAGCAGCCCGAAGTGAACGCGGTCAGAGTGGCGCTGCAAGCACTGGCTGCGGTGATGGGAGGCGCCCAATCGCTGCATACCAATTCGCGCGATGAAGCTCTGTCGCTTCCCACCGAGGAAGCCGCCCGCCTGGCGCTGCAGACCCAGCAGGTGATTGCCTGGGAGAGCGGTGCTGCGGACATCGCCGATTCTCTGGGGGGGGCGTATGCTCTGGAATCTTTGACAAACACGATAGAGGAAAAGAGCCAGGAATACCTCGACCGGATTGAAGCCATGGGCGGCATGCTGTCCGCGATCAGCAGGGGATTCATTCAACGGGAGATTCAGCAGGCAGCTTACGAACACCAGAAGGCGATTGAATCGGGCGAGCGTGTGATTGTCGGCGTGAATCGTTTCGAATCAGACCGCGATAGTCCGATTCCGCTTCATCGTTTGGACCCTGCCATTGAAGCATCCCAAGTGTCGGCCCTGCAACAAATGAAATCTGCACGCGCGAGCGACGCCGTGAAGCAAACGCTCGAGGCGCTGGAAAAGACCGCGGCTGGTCCGGAGAACCTCATTCCTTCGATCCTTCGTGCTGTCGAAGCCTATGCCACCGTGGGGGAAATCTCAGACCGACTGCGCCAAGTATTTGGAGAGCACAAGGAAAGTTAGCTGGGAGCGCGGACGTCCCGTCCGCCCCCACGGGCGCAGGCCGTGGATTTCCGGTTGCCTGCGGTAGTCGGTTGCGGGCGAGCCCGGGGCTCCCCGGGGGCGGAAGTGAACAAGCGCCACAAGGAATGGTACTCGCGTGGATATCTTCCCCACTTTGATCATGCTGAAACGATCCAGATGATCACCTTCAGGCTCGCAGACTCATTGCCTTGTGAGCGGCTTGAGCAGATTGAAAAGAGCGTTGGCCGCAACGAAGCGTACAAAAGGAGACAGATTGAATTGTTTCTTGACACAGGTTATGGAAGTTGTGTCTTGCGAGAACCGCAGATCGGGTCGATGGTAGAAGAGGCGCTACTTCACTTCGACGGCCAGCGTTATCGTTTGATTGAATGGGTCGTGATGCCAAACCATGTGCATTTGCTTGTCGAACTCTTTTCCGAGTGGCTCCTCCCGGAAGTGCTGAGGTCATGGAAGTCTTTCACGGCTCATGAGGCCAACGAATTTCTTGGGCGGGGAGGCCAATTTTGGCAGGAAGATTACTTTGATAGATTCATTAGAGACCAGAAGCATTTCGAGAATGCCAGACAGTATATTCGCGAGAATCCGGTGACCGCCGGCTTGGTAAGACTTCCTGAAGACTGGGCCTATAGCAGCGCCTCTTGGAGGGATCGCGGAATAGCAACCCGTGCCTAGCTAGGAGCGCCGACGTCCCGTCCGCCCCCACGGGCGCAGGCCGTGGATTTCCGGTTGCCTGCGGTAGTCGGTTGCGGGCGAGACGCCCGCGCTCCCAGGTGGATAGATGCAACCAATCCTTAGAGTTCAGAATCTGCAGGTCCACTTTGCTCACCATGACGGCGTCGTACGTGCGGTCGATGACGTTTCCTTTGCCCTACGGCGCGGAGGTACCTTGGGGGTCGTGGGAGAGTCCGGTAGCGGCAAGAGCATGACAGCGTTGGCCGTTCTACAGCTGATTCAACCACCCGGGAAGGTTGCTGCGGGAGAGATCTGGTATTCCGTTGAAGGTGCCGACTCTGCAAGAAATTTGTTGGAGATTTCGGGCCGCGACATGCGTCAGATCCGCGGCGCTGAGATCGCGATGATCTTCCAGGAGCCGATGACGGCGTTGAATCCAGTGATGACCATCGGCGACCAAATCCGCGAAGGCATCGAAGCCCACGAGGACCTCTCGCGCCGGGAAGCGAGCAACCGCACCCTCGAGATTATGAAAGCGGTCGCTATCCCGCTGGCTGAGCAGCGAATGAAGGAGTACCCACACCAGCTTTCGGGAGGTCTGCGGCAGCGGGCCATGATTGCGATGGCTTTGGCTCCGCGACCAAAATTGCTGATCGCGGATGAGCCGACGACTGCACTGGACGTCACCATCCAGGCTCAGATTCTCGATTTGCTCGTTCGGCTCAAGGAAGAATTCCGCCTGTCGTTGATGATGATCTCTCACGATCTGGGAGTCATTGCTCAGATGGCCGACGAGGTAGCCGTGATGTACGCAGGGAAGATTGTGGAATTTGGGCCTGCCACCGAGATTTTCAGCAATCCACTGCATCCGTACACCGAAGGCCTGCTCAAATCAATTCCCCGCTGGAAAGCTGCGGGACCGACTGTGCGTCGGCTGGACTCGATTCCAGGCATGGTTCCCGATCCCAGGAGGCTTCCGCACGGATGCGCCTTCCAGCCACGGTGCAAAGACGATCAAGGGGACATTTGCGGACGGGCGCCCATTCGCCTCACGACTCCCCGAGCAAGTCACCAGGTGCGCTGCGTGAAGCATGTCTGAGCGTCTGGATCTTCTTCTCAACGTCATCTTTCATCGGCTGTTTCATGATGGGTCTCATGAAAAGAAGCTGAGCGAACTCGCCCACTCCAATCTGGAAGAGATCAGTCGGGCAGTTGCCAGGCTTTCGGAACTCTACACTCGCGGCCGAACCGATCTTCGATACAACTTGCTTCAAGAGCCGGATTTGCGCCTTGCGTACCTGGCCTATTTTCTTCCGTCCAACGTTCTCAAGATCAACGCAATCCTCACGGAAATATGGCTGCACCCCGAGGTGAAGAAACTGTTTCCAGAACGCTTGCGCATCCTGGATTTGGGCTGCGGACCTGGAACTCAGCTGTTGGGCTGCCTGGACTTCTTTTCGCAGCAGCCAAACCTGCCAGGGAAAATTGAGTGCGTCGGCGTAGACTCACTTGAATCAAGTCTGCAGGACGCGCGATATCTGTTCGGTCGCCTTGCTATGAAACTCTCCGGGAGCAACATAGCGACCGAACCATTGCGCGGACCTTCAGAGCTGAAGTTGACTGCTGGAATTGACGACCAGGGCGACCGCAGTCGCTGGAGCCTGGAGACCCATCGCGGTGATGTTTCACAGGCGCTGCAGCTGAAGAATCCGGGCCTTTTTGATTTCATCATCATGGGAAATGTGCTGAACGAACTCTTTAGTAGCGATGACCGGCGCATCGACAAACGCTGTCGCAGAATTGCAACGTTGATCAACGAGTGGCTGGCGCCCAACGGATTCTTGATCCTCATAGAGCCAGCATTGAGGGAGATTTCCCGAGACCTGCTCCAGGTTAGGGACCGCCTGCTCGACATGTTGCCACTCACCGTTTATAGTCCCTGCGTTCACAGTCGGCCGTGTCCGGCCGTTGCATCGGGATGCACTTCGGACTGGTGCCACGAGGATCATGCTTGGCAGACTCCAATGTGGATTCGCCAGATCGATGAACGGACGGGACTTCGCAAGGGCTCGTTGAAGTACTCCTACGTCGTTCTGAATCGAATGGGGCTTTCGATTCGGGATGCCGCTTTGCCAGCAGTTTCGAGCGCGACCGAGAATCAAATGTGGCGCGTCGTGAGCGAGAGCCTGGAGGAGCGAGGCAAAGTAGCAGTGTACTTGTGCGGGTCTGAAGGCAGGTTTCGGGTGACACGCTTGAACAAGCATGCCTCACCGGTCAATACAGACTTCGAGAAGCTCGACAGAGGACAGGTCGTATTTACGGGGCCTCTGGTGAACAAGAGCGCTATGGATCGGAGAGTACAGGCTGAAACGCCTGTGCGTGTCCTCGTCGGGGAACGAAAGCCATGCTGAGGATTCGCGAGCTTAAGAAGTACTTTCCCGTGAAGACTGGTTTCGGCAAAGGAAAGGAGTTCGTTAGGGCCGTAGACGGCGTCAGTTTGGAGATCCAGGCCGGCGAAACATTTGGGCTCGTCGGCGAATCCGGCTGTGGAAAATCAACCCTGGGCTACTGCGTGCTCCGGCTCATCGAGCCAACGTCGGGCGAGATCTTCTTTCAGGACCGGAATGTCCTGACGCTGGACGCTGGTGAAATGCGGAAGGTGCGGAGGGAGATACAGATGATTTTTCAGGATCCCGCATCCTCGCTAGACCCGCGCATGACCGTTCAACAGATTGTGGAAGAACCCTTTGTGATCCACAAACTCTACTCGAAGCGGGAGCGATTGCTCAGGGTTCAGGAACTTCTTGGTGATGTTGGATTGGATGAAAGGGCCGCCGGCAAATTTCCCCACGAGTTCAGCGGTGGACAACGACAGCGCATTGGGATTGCTCGCGCGCTGGCACTGAATCCGAAGCTGATCGTAGCCGATGAGCCCGTGTCGGCGCTGGACGTCTCGATTCAAGCGCAGATCGTCAACTTGATGCAGGATCTGCAGGGTCGCCACGGCCTGACCTACCTTTTCATTTCGCACGGTCTGCCGGTTGTCGAACATATCAGTGACCGCATTGGCGTCATGTATTTGGGCCGCTTGGTAGAGACGGGTTTGAGTGAGGAGGTCTGCCACTATCCCGTGCACCCCTACACGCAGATTCTTCTGTCATCGGTGCCCAACGCCGATCCTGGACATCGACGCGAGAAGAAGCCCCTCGCAGGCGACGTGCCCAGCCCGGTGAATCCTCCGGCCGGATGCCGCTTTCATACACGGTGCCCTGAGGTGATGGATCGCTGCAAGGTTGAGGAGCCTCAGGAAATCCGTGTCTCGCCAACTCATCGGGTTTGGTGTCACTTGGCGGAGGAGATGACATCGAACCGGCACACAGAGCACCGTTTAGGGTTCCGTCCTGAGGTGCTCATCGTCATAAGCCAGCCGCAAGCATGAACTCTAAGCCTGCAGGAGATGGCTTGCACTTCGAACTCATCACGACCGATCCCGATACGCAAGCGCGTCGCGGGAAAATCACCACTGCGCACGGCGAAATCGCAACGCCGGTGTTCATGCCAGTGGGAACCGCAGGTACCGTAAAGGCCATCACCCAGCAGGAACTCAAGTCCCTGGGTGCCGAGATCATCCTTGGGAATACGTATCACCTCTATCTCCGCCCAGGGCATCAGTTGATCCACGAACTCGGCGGCTTGCACCGTTTTATCTCCTGGGATCGCCCGATCCTCACCGATAGCGGTGGTTTTCAGGTATTTAGCCACAGCGAACTGCGGCGCATCTCGGAAGACGGTGTTGCATTTCGTTCTCATCTTGACGGCTCTCAGCATTTCCTTTCGCCAGAGAAAGCGATCGAAATTCAACAAGCACTCGGTGCCGACATCATCATGGCATTCGACGAATGCACGCCCTATCCAGCGGACTTTCTGGTTGCCAGGGATTCCATGGAGCGTACCTTGCGCTGGGCCGATCGATGCAAGCGCGCCTTTGACTCCGGAAGCGGGAAGTGGCACGCGAGACCGCAGTGGCTGTTTGGCATCGGGCAGGGAGGTATTTACCCGGAACTCCGGCACGAATGCATGAACCGGCTCATGGATCTTGAGTTTCCGGGATACGCGATCGGTGGACTCTCGGTGGGTGAGCCAAAACCTGTGATGTTTTCCGTCGTGGCAGAAAGCACCCGATGGATGCCAGTGGACAAACCGCGCTATCTGATGGGTGTGGGGACACCGCTGGATCTGGTGGAATGCATCGCGTTGGGAGTGGATATGTTCGATTGTGTCATGCCGACACGCCACGCCCGCAACGGCTGGCTTTTCACTTCCTCAGGCCACATCGTAATCAAGAATGCCCGGTACGCCCGGGATGAGAGACCCGTGGATGAGGCCTGTCCATGCGGGGTTTGCCGGAATTATAGCCGCGCTTATTTGAGGCATTTGTTTCAGGCAAATGAGATTCTTTCGGCAATGCTGAACACCCACCACAATCTCTACTTTTATCTTGACACCCTCAAACAGATTAGGGATGCTATCGCGTCCCACAGGTTTCTAAATTACATAATGGAGTTCAAAGCCAAGCAAGGAATAGGGTAGGGTCGTTGAGGCACGGATCCTAGTTCGTAGCCTCGCGCGTGTTGTCTTCATAAAATTCACAATCTAAATTGAGACAGCTCCATGGTTCAACACCCGGCTCTGCTTAGGTGCAGGCTGGCCGTTTAGATTGCCCTGATCTTCCAAGTTCACACTTAAACATCAATAGGATTCTCAGCGGTGCGGAGGCATGCTTGATGTCTTCTCTGGCGCTCTTGGCGGCCAATGGTCAGCCGAGCCCTGTATTTGTTCAGCCTCTGATTTTTTTGGCCATCGGGCTGATTTTTTACTTCATTGTTTTTCTTCCCAACAAGAAGCGCCAAAAAGCCGTGCAAGACATGCTCAACAACCTGAAGAATGGGGACAAGGTTATTACTTCCGGCGGCATTTTTGGGGTTGTTGCTGGGATTAAGGACGACAGAATCCAACTGAAGGTTGCCGACCAGGTCAAGATTGAGATTTCAAAGAGTGCCATTGTGTCCAAACAGCCAGAGGAGTGAAGGCGCAGCCCACAGGCTGTCCTTTTGATTCGAGAGAGGCTTCGGGTTCATGCAGAAAAGTTTGCGATGGAAGTTCCTGATAATCGTAGCCGTGACGCTGGCATGTATCTTCGGTGTTACAGGGTTTCCCCCAAGCATCGAGAATATGAAGGGAAGGATCCATCTTGGGCTGGATTTACGGGGAGGGATGCACCTCATCCTCCAAGTGGTCACTGATGATGCGGTGAACATCGAAACGGATCTAACGACCGAGCGTCTCAAGGATGATTTGCGAAACCGGCAGGTCGCCTTTTCGGAAGTCCGCAAGCGAGACGTGAAAAGCATTGAAATCAGAGACGTTGATGCCCAGAAAACTTCCGATTTTCGAGCCGCTGTGGATGAAGGATTTCCGGCCTGGGATCGTTCGAGCTTGCCTGGCGTCCCAAACTCTTATCTATTAACTCTAAAGACTAGCGTTGAGCGTCAGATTCGTACCAGCTCCGTCCAGCAGGCAATCCAGACCATTCGAAACCGCGTTGATCAGCTCGGTGTCACCGAGCCAGTGATTCAGGAGCACGGCCCCGCAGAAGAGTATCAAATTCTGGTTCAGTTGCCTGGCGTCGATGATCCTACGCGTGTCAAAGACATCATCAAGTCCACGGCGCTGCTCGAGTTGAAGATTGTCGAACCCGGTGGCGGGCCGTTTTCGAGCCGCGAGGCTGCCCTTGCACAGTCCGGAGGAGTCGTTCCGGAGGGCAAAGAGCTGCTCTCATCGGTCAGACGCTTCAATGACAACTCGGCTCAATCTACCGAGGAATGGTATCTGCTCAACAAAGTTGCGGCCATCACCGGACGAGACATGAAAACCGCGAACCCAAGTTCTGACGAGTTCGGTAAGCCAGCGGTCAGCTTCAACCTGAGCTCAGATGGAGCTGATCGATTTGAAAAGATCACAGGTGCCAATATCGGGAAGCAGCTCGCGATAGTGCTTGACGGCAAGGTACAGTCGGCTCCTAGTATTCGGGGCCAGATTCGCGACTCCGGACAGATCAGTGGCAGCTTTACTCTAGAGCAGGCCAATGATCTGGCCCTCGTGCTGAGATCAGGTGCTCTGCCAGCGTCGCTCACCTATTTGGAAGAACGGACGGTTGGAGCATCGTTAGGCACCGATTCGATACGCCAGGGGGTTCTGGCTTCGATTGTCGGTCTGGCAGTTGTGGTTGTTTTCATGGTGGTCTACTACCGGCTGTCGGGAGTGAACGCCATTGTGGCTTTGGTTTTGAACCTGATTCTGACGATGGCAGCCATGGCGTATATCGGGGCGACGCTGACGCTTCCCGGAATCGCCGGGCTGGTGTTATCGATCGGCATGGCGGTTGATGCCAATGTGCTGATCTTTGAGCGGATCCGTGAAGAGTTGTGGAGCGGCAAAAATGTCGTCTCCGCAGTGAACACCGGGTTCGACAAAGCCTTCGCTACGATTATTGACACGCACGTCACCACCGTCGTCGCCATCTTGTTCCTGTTCCTTTTTGGAACCGGACCCGTGAAAGGCTTTGCTGTCGTTTTGTTCTGGGGATTGGTGGCAAACGTTTTCACGGCGGTTTTCGTTTCAAAGTTCATGTTCGATTGGGTTCTCAGCCGCTCGCCCAAACGTGCAACCTTAAGTATTTAGTTGAATCGGCAGGGTTTGAATTCCAGGAACTTTTTTGGACTCTGGGGTGTCTAAGGACACTAGGCCAGAGTCTGGTGGGTGACTTACAGGAGACTGACTGGTAATGCGTTTTTTTAAGAGCATCAGCGTTGATTGGATTGCGAAGAAGAACCTTTTCATTGGGATATCGGTTGCATTGATGGTTGCCAGCGTTGTTTCGCTTGTCGCCAAGGGTGGCCCACGCTACGGGGTTGATTTCAGTGGAGGAACTCTGGTCTACATAAAGTTCAAAGAGAACCCTCCGTTGAATGCAGTGCGTGAAGCCTTGAAACAGCGAGGGCTGGGGGAAAGCACGATCCAACGCTTTGGAGCAGAGTCGGACCGCGAAGTTATCATTAGTTTGGATCAGACGTTTACTTCGAGTGGCAGTGAGTTGGACCAGGGCCAGTCCAACATTGCTGACACGCTCAATCTGAGTTTTCGACCTGCTGATGCGACGGGCAAGCTGGACCTGAATAATCTAGGTGCCGCTCGTCTCGAGGCTGCCCTTACCAGCATTCCAGAACTCGTGCAAGCGACGCAAAAGCCGGGCCAGTCGCCTGTGATGGCTTCACCCGCCGCGTTGGCGAAAGCGTTGATCGACTATCGAAACAGTCACGGTGGACTGTTTCGCAATTTCGATGAACTGAAGGTGCTGGGCATCTCCGACCAGGTCTTATCGCAGCTGCGCTCCAAGTTTTATATGGGAGAGTTCGCAGTAATCAAGACGGAGATTGTTGGCCCTAAAGTGGGAAAGGCTTTGCAGCGCCAGGCTATTTCGGCCACGTTGTATGCCTTGGGAGGCATGCTGGTCTACATTGGCTGGAGGTTCAAGGGTGCAGTTTATGGAACCGCGGCCATGCTCGCTGTATTCCATGACGTTCTGATCACGGTTGGGTTTTTTTCTTTTTTTGACAAGGAAATCTCATTGACCGTCATTGCTGCGCTGTTAACGCTGGTCGGCTATTCGACGAATGACACCATCGTGATCTTCGATCGAATTCGCGAGAATTTGAAGCTGCTAAGGCGCGAGCCGCTCGTTTCAGTGGTTAACAAAAGCATCAATCAAACGCTCAGCCGGACGATTCTGACTTCCGGCCTGACGTTCGTAACCGTAGTTTCGCTTTATCTTTTCGGGGGAGAAGTAATCAACGGATTTGCATTCGCGATGGTGATTGGGATAATAATTGGCAGTTATTCCACTATTGCAGTTGCGAGCACACTTGTCGT
Organism: uncultured Acidimicrobiia bacterium; assembly: GCA_963791795.1. Taxonomy (GTDB): domain Bacteria; phylum Acidobacteriota; class Terriglobia; order Versatilivoradales; family Versatilivoraceae; genus VFZK01. Next base: position 375,586 of record CAWBTP010000003.1, on the reverse strand, counting down.
GATGTGGTACGACTACAAGGGCAAGAAGAAGTTGCTCGCCAAGGCGGCCAGTTTCTAGGCTCTTCAGCCGGTGCCGATCTGAGTGACGTTAGGGCATTTTGATATGTCGAATTGAAATTCAGGGAAGGGAGGTTCGAAAATGTTTGATCAACTCCTCGAGTCCGGTGGTGCTCAGTCCAAAACCAAGACGCCTCTGACGATGGCTATCTCGATCGTCATTCACGTGATTTTGGTCGTCGTTCTGGTGATTATCCCTTTGCTGTTTCCTGAGACACTCTCAGGTTCCATGCAGCAGTTGACTTTCCTGGTGGCTCCGCCCCCGCCGCCACCCCCACCACCCCCACCACCGGCTGCGCCGACCCCAGTGAAGGTCATAAAGCGCGTCGTTGACGACGGCACCTTCCGGGCCCCGGTCGAGATTCCTAAGGAAATAAAAATGGTGGTCGATGAAGGTCCGCCGCCAGACACCGCTGTCGGTGGAGTTGTTGGTGGCGTCCCAGGAGGGGTTCCTGGTGGTCAAATTGGTGGAGTGATTGGCGGCGTCATCGGCGGCTCCCCCACTTCGGTTGCGCCACCCCCGCCGCCACCTCCTCCGGCTGCGCCGAAACCGCCGGCGAGAGTTCGCGTTGGCGGCAACGTCCAGCAGGCGAACCTGATCCGCCAGGTAAAGCCCCCCTACCCACCGCTCGCCAAGCAAGCGCGCATTCAAGGTGTTGTCGTGCTGGAAGCTGTCATCAACAAGCAGGGGAGTGTGGAGAATCTACGTGTGATCAACGGCCATCCGCTGCTGATTCAGTCAGCCCTTGATGCGGTGAAGCAGTGGAAGTATAAGCCCACCCTGCTGAATGGTGAGCCTGTGGAAGTAGTCACCCAAGTGACGGTGAACTTCAACCTAAGTGGATGAAGTGGTGGACCGGAAATGATTCGCAGTTGGAAGTCAGGATATCTAAACAAATAAACAGCTACTTGAACGACAGGAGGAATATCTCAAATGCTTCTCTTTAAGTTGAATTTGCTTGCGCTCACATTGCTTCAGGCCGAAATTGGCTTCGACTTGAGATCCATGTGGAATCAGTCTGGTATCGTCGCCAAGTCCGTCATCATCGTCTTGGCCATCATGTCTGCTTGGTCTATAGGCGTGATGATCGACCGAGTCCTCGCATACTCGGCGGCTCGAAAGCAGTCGCGCGAATTTGCTCCACTGGTTGCCGGGTGTTTGAAGGAAGGAAAGATTGACGAAGCCATCAATGTTTCCGAGCAAAACAAAAAGAGCCATCTTGCCAAAGTGGTTGTGGCGGGTCTTCAGGAATTCCAAGCTCACCAGAGTAGCAGTGAGATACCGGGCGAAGCTATCGAAGCCTCCAAGCGCGCTTTGGACCGGGCCACGGCCATCACGAATGCTGAGCTAAAGCGCGGGATTAGCGGTTTGGCGACAATCGGTAGCACCGCTCCCTTTGTGGGGTTGTTCGGAACCGTGTTTGGTATCATCAGCGCGTTCCAAGGCATGTCTTCAGAAAAGTCTACAGGTCTTTCCGCTGTTGCAGGCGGAATTTCTGAAGCGTTAATTACCACGGCCTTTGGTCTGTTCGTGGCGGTGCCTGCCGTTTGGATGTTCAACTATTTCAACAGCAAGATCGAGTCCTTCGATGTGGAAATGAACAACTCGGCCTCGGAATTGATCGATTATTTCCTGAAAAAGAGAGGGGGTAAGCGCTAATGTCGATGGCAGTTGGCGGTGGGAAGGGGAATGCAATTGCCGACATCAATGTGACCCCAATGGTCGACATTATGCTGGTGATACTGATTATTTTCATGGTCATCACGCCCCTGTTGCAGAAGGGGGTGAGCGTTGACCTTGCCAGGACCAAAAATCCTCGCGAAATGCGCGAGGCTGACCGGGACGACGCGGTCGTGGTTGCGGTTACCCGCGATGCTAAGATCTGGCTGAACGCCGATCAGATCATGGTCAAAGATCAACTAGGCCCAAAGATTCAGGATGTTTTGGCTTCGAAGGTTGACAAAACGGTTTACGTCAAGAGCGACCGGCGCGCCAGATATGGGGATGTCGTCGATGTGGTGGATATTGTGCGCGCGGCTGGTGTGGACACGCTTGGCTTGTTGACCACTCGCCTCGAGGGTCAGGGCGCCGAGCAGTAACGAATCGACTTTTGGAGGATTTTGCACCATGTCTATGCAAGTCAAGGGCAGCACCTCGAGGGCAGATATCAATGTTACCCCTTTGATCGATGTCCTGTTGGTTCTCTTGATCATCTTTATGGTGATCACACCGCTGATCCCGCGGGGTCTGGATGCCCAAGTTCCGCAGCCGCCTCCACCCGGAACGCCGCCTTCGGAGTCGTCAGATCGAACAGTCGTCGTCTCAGTGGATGCCCAGGGAAACTTGACGATCAATCAGGAAGCCGTTACCAAGGATAACCTTGGAAATCGGCTTACCGAGATTTTCAAGACACGAAACGAAAGAACGATGTTCGTTCAGGGCGATACGGAGTTGCTTTTCAATAGCGTCGTGGATGTGATTGACATCGCCCGGGGCGTCGGTGTGGACAAGATTGGATTGATAACAGAGAAAATTCAGTCTGGCCAGTGAACCCATTCGTTTCCATTTCTGCGAACAATTCATTAAGGAGGTTCTTCCAAGAACCTCTTATTTTTTTGTTGAATGAACCCGCTGAACAGAGGCATTACGAGTTGTGTGGACCTGTGGTGGGTCAAAACGTCTGGTTGCAGGGCTTTCTTAGCGACATCCGCTGGAAATACTTCAGTTGTGCGTCAGGCAGCCTGACCGAAAATATTCTGGTCTGTGGAGGATCTCGATGAAGTCTAGATCAAAAGCGATGGCGGGGATGCTGGCCTTGCTTACCATTCTCAGTAGCGCCGGATGTTCAAAGCTGAAAGCGCGGGATGAGATGAACAAGGGAGTGCGGTCGTTCAAAGACTCAAAATACGAGACTGCGGTCGAGCATTTCAGGGCTGCCGTTGATCTGGACCCGGAGCTAACCAACGCGCACCTCTATCTTGCGGCGGCGTACGCTTCGCAGTATCAACCGGGAGGGGATTCTCCAGAGAACAAACGCATTGGTGAGGAAGCCATCAAGGCGTACGAGAATGTTCTCCTCAAGGATCCGGCGAATGTTGGATCTGTCAGCGGTATTGCTGGCATTTACTTCAACATGAAGAACTTTTCCAAGGCGAAGGAATACTACAAGAAAAGAACCGAGCTTGAGCCGAACAGCCCCGAGCCTTTCTATAGCATCGGCAACGTAAACTGGATTCTCTGCTACAACAAGCAAGACCCTCTTCCCACAGACCAGAAGAAGGTTCTGATTGAAGAAGGTCTCACAAACCTCGAGAAGGCCGTACAGAACGACCCCAACTACTTCAATGCTTATTTCTACGTCAACCTGTTGCTCCGCCAGAAGGCTCAGGTGATTATTGATGAGCTCACTGACGCCAATCCGAAGCTCAAGGATCAATTTGCCATGGCAGCCCTTGATCCGAAGTCATTAGATTCTGTTGTCAAGAAACATGCCGGAAGCCGCTACGAGGAATATCAAGGATATCTGAAGAAAGCGGACGAGAATTTTGAAAAGGCCATGCAAATTCGGAAGGAAGTCGAAGCTAAGGCAGAAACCAAAGGCGTGGTTGACCCGACGAAATAGAGTTCTTCGCCAGTTTTCTCGCTTCTTTGCAAGCCTCTTGAGATGGAGTCTCAAGAGGCTTTTTTGTTGCCGCTCGCTTCTGTATGGGCACCAGGGCAGCTCGGAAGAACCGCCCACAATGCTGCCCAGAGACGACGAGTCGGCTCGCTGGAATGAGACAACCTTGGCGCCTCTTCGGGCCGGGCCGTGACTTGAATGCGACTGGAAAGCTACGGACTGATCATCTAATATCCTACTATGATCCGCTTTGAAGACATTCTTGCAACGGTGCAGAGATTTCACCCAAACGAGGATTTGGACATCCTGCGCCGGGCCTATGTCTTTTCGGCCAAAGAGCACGATGGACAAACGCGCAAGTCCGGCGAGCCCTACTTCAATCACCCGTTAGCCGTCGCAGAGATCCTGGCCGAGATGAAGCTCGATGCCGTCTGCGTCACAGTGGGTTTGCTGCATGATGTTGTTGAAGATACTGCGGCCCCTCTGGCGATCATCGAAGAACAGTTCGGCAAAGATGTCGCGAACATCGTCAACGGTCTTACCAAGATCAACCAGTTTCAGTTCTATTCCAAGGAGGAGCAACAGGCCGAGAACTTCCGCAAAATGTTTCTGGCCATGGTGGACGACGTCCGCATTGTGCTCGTAAAACTGGCCGATCGGCTACACAACATGCGGACCCTGCAGTTCCTGCCACCTGAAAAGCGACACCGGATCTCGCTGGAAACCATGGAAATTTATGCTCCCATTGCGCATCGCTTGGGCATGGGGAAAGTGCGAGGGGAACTGGAGGACTTGGCATTCAGCTATCTGGAGCCAGAAGCCTATCAGGAGATCAAGAAGTCAGTCGAAAGCCGCCAAAAGGTGCGCCAGGAATTCCTGGACGAAGTCAAAGAACTGATCACACAAAAACTGCACGACCATGATGTCCCGGGAACGGTCGACTCCCGCATTAAGCGAATCTACAGCATTCACCAGAAGATCAAACGCCAAAAGGTTTCAATCGAGCAAGTGTACGATCTCCTGGCTGTTCGCATTATCACCGACACGGTAAAGGACTGCTACGCTGCCTTGGGGCTCATTCACAACCTGTGGAGGCCTGTTCCTGGAAGAATCAAGGACTTCATCGCCATCCCTCGCCCCAACATGTACCAGTCGCTCCACACGTCTGTTATCGGTCCCCATGGCCAGCCTTTCGAGATTCAGATACGAACGATGGAGATGCACCGTGTTGCCGAAGAGGGCATCGCTGCACACTGGAAATATAAGACAGGCAAGTCTTCGGACAACAAGGACGATCAGCGATTTCTCTGGCTGCGGCACCTGGTGGAGTGGCAGCAGGAAATGCAGGACCCCAGCGACTTTCTAAGCACGCTGAAGATCGATCTCTATCCAGAGGAGGTTTACGCATTTACTCCCAAGGGCAAAGTCATCATCTTGCCGCGGGATGCTTCGCCGGTTGATTTTGCCTATGCCATCCACAGTGAAGTTGGCAACAAGTGCGTTGGCGCCAAGGTCAATGGCCGGATCGTGCCGTTGAAATCGCGGCTCAAGAATGGCGACATTGTCGAGATTCAAACCCAGGTTGGACATACTCCAAGCCGAGACTGGCTCTCATTTGTCAAAACCTCGCGTGCCCGTAACAAGATCCGGCACTACATCAATGTCAGTCAAAGAGAACGTTCGGTCGAGATCGGGAAAAAGATACTGGAAAAGGAAGCTAGAAAGTTCAAAGTCAATCTGAAGAAACTTGTCGAAGACGGGCATCTCCTGAAAGCGGCTCCAGAATACGGCTGCACCAAGCTCGAAGATGTGTATTCCGCATTGGGGTTTGGAAAACTTTCAGCCAGGGTTCTGCTGGGGAAACTGGTGGCTCCTGGCGAACTTGAAGAAACCCCCGACGAAAAGGTTTCCAAGTTCACTTCCGCAGTCAGAAAAGCCCTGGGCTTTGCTTCCGGCGCCACGATTCAGGTCAAAGGCGCTGATGATCTGCTGGTGTACCGAGCCAAGTGCTGCAATCCGATTCGCGGCGAAGAAATCGTGGGTTACATCACTCGTGGAAAAGGTGTCGCCGTGCACGCCCGTCGGTGCGCCAACGTGGGCAATCTGATGTACGAGGCCGAGCGCAAGATTGATGTTCAGTGGACCGGGTCAGCCGATGGCTCTTATGCGGTGAAAGTTTCCATTTCTGTCGATGACCGTCAAGGAATGTTGGCAGAGATCACTTCGACGATTTCCGACATCAAGACCAACATCAAGAATATCGAAGCTCAATCGTTCGAAGACCGCCGCGGCTTGATTCATGTGACGATCGAGATTGCCGATTTGAAACACCTGGAAAGAGCGGTTGCTGCGCTCAAGAAGATTAAGGGTGTGGATGAAGTGACGTGGCAGTAAGCCCACCCAGTCGGCGATTGTCCTAGTCTGGTCGAAGACGCCGATGGTGCTTGTGAGGTGCCAGCAATGAAATCAGTCATTCAAGCTGAGAATGCTCCGAAGGCGATAGGCCCTTATTCTCAAGGCATTCGGGTCCCAACAGGCGACCTTCTATTTGTGTCAGGGCAGATCCCACTGACTGCTGCCGGCGAGCTCGTGGGTGGAGACATCGAGAGCCAGACTGAACAGGTGCTGCGGAATCTCCAAGCGGTGCTGGAGGCGGGCGGTTCTTCCTTGAGTCAGGTCCTGAAGACCACGGTGTACCTGAAGAACCTGGACGATTTTCCGCGCATGAACGCCGTCTACGAAAGATTCTTTCGGGACTTACCGCCAGCGCGATCGACAGTTGAGGTCTCCGGATTACCCCGACAAGTGGCCGTTGAGATTGAAGCGATTGCTGCAGTAGGGTGAGGGTGGGCGTCCAGGAGATGTTGGAAATCCCCTGGAAACCATTAGTGGGACTTAACTACCCTGCCGGTGCGGATACAGGCGGTGCAAACACGAGCCCTTTTATGAGCTCCATTGATGATGGCTCGGACTCTCTGAAGATTGGGGTTCCATCGCCGCTTGGTGATGTTATGAGCATGGCTCACGTTGTTGCCAAACAGGGGACCTTTTCCGCAAATATCACAGCGTGCTGCCATGATGACCTCCTCAAGGACTTCTCAAAAACGACGAACTATAGCAAATTCTTAGCCTTGGGGTCAAAACCAAAATCAACCAAGTGATGGGTCAATTTGCGTCTCTGAACACCCGGAAACGCACCTCGCGACAGGTTCACCAGTTTGACTGGATTCTGCTGGAAGGACAGCAGCTTACACTCTGTCTAAGAACGTCAAGGATGTAAAAGCGTGAGAGAGTGGGTATCCAGTCCATATCCTCAATCGCGAGGATTGACTTACTGCCCATCAACCGCCGTCGCGGAGATTTCGTCTCAAACGGCCGCGACCTGCCAGGCTCAATGCTGCCCGGCGTCAAAAGTTTTTCTTTTTGGGGAGTCCTAACCCGTGCTGATTCTGGGAATCGAATCGTCGTGCGATGAAACGGCCGCTGCCGTACTGCGCGACGGCAGGTTCATCTTGTCCAATATCATTGGCTCCCAGGTTGCCGTACACAGGAAATACGGTGGAGTCGTGCCGGAACTGGCCTCGCGGCACCATCTCGAAAACATCGTTCCGATAGTGAATGCTGCCCTTCAGGAAGCGAGAGTTCCGCAGGAAGCGATCGGCGGTATCGCCGTGACTCAAGGTCCTGGACTTGTAGGTTCATTGCTTGTTGGAGTGAATTACGCCAAAGCTCTCGCGTTCACGCGCAAGGTGCCTTTAGTTGCAGTCAACCATCTAGAAGGACACATCTACTCCGTCCCATTGGAGCTGGCAAGAAGTGAGGTCCAGCGAGGAGTTCCTGAAACTAACTGGCACGATCTTTTTCCCGCTCTATGTCTCGTCGTGTCTGGAGGCCATACCAGCCTCTACTGGGTGAAGACTCTGGAGCATCCTGCCAAGTTTGAGCTGGTCGGACGGACGCGCGACGACGCTGCTGGCGAGGCTTTCGACAAAGTGGCCAAGCTGTTGCATCTGGGTTACCCTGGCGGGCCGATCATTGATCGGTTATCGAGGAAAGGAAACGCTCAAGCCCTCGATCTTCCGATCTCGAAGATCAGCGATGGCAAACTGGACTTCAGTTTTTCCGGTATCAAAACAGCCGTCCTAAGGCACGTTCAGGGTCATCTTCAGAAGGAAGTTGACCAGATGGCCTTCCGCCGCCATGACCAGAACTTCCTCGAAAGCCTGCCGCGGCCGGTCTACGATCTCATTGCCAGCTTCCAGAGAACCGCTATAGAGATGCTTTTCGACAAGGCCTTTAGAGCTGCCGAACTCCGGCAGCCTCGATCGGTTCTCGTGTCCGGCGGCGTTGCCTGCAACAGCTTGCTGCGGGAGCGGTTTCGAGAAGGATTTGCGAAGAAGAACATTCCAGTGCATTTTCCATCACCCATTCTCTCCACCGATAACGCCGCAATGATTGCTGCGGCCGGCTATCCCAAACTCATGGCCGGACAGTACGCAGACCTTAGCTTGAACGCCGACGTCCACTTGAAGCTTCACGAAGTACGGTGATTATGACGGCCAGATGTTCTCCAGTCACATCGCTTTGAAGTTAAGTTCTCTAGCGTTGTTCCACGCTCTGCTCGCCGGCTGCCTGTTTTCCCGCAGTCAGCGCTATGGAGACTTCATGACTAGAACGCCCTTGCCTGAGGGGCATTTTCTCGTTCTGGGTTTCATGGGAGGGCGGGATTCGTGGAAGGCAAAGAACAATCTTCAACGACCTTGCCACAAAGCTTCGTGCCATGAGCCGTCTGTCACTTCATGTGGAAACCGTGGAAAACCGGAAGCGCGGGTCTGGCGATCGAGCTGATCAAAAAGGCGCTAGATCGAAACGGAAATGGCACGACTGGAAGCAGAAGAACGGGCATCGGCACGTTTGATTCTTTACGGCCAGAGCTTTGGCGGCGCCGCTGTTGTGAAGTTGGCCAGGCAATTGGACCAGCTGCGTGTGCCGGTCCTTTTGACAGTCCAAATCGACAGCGTAGGAAGAGGAGATGGTCGCATCCCTCCCAACGTGGCCCGTGCAGCCAGTCTCTTTCAAAGAAACGGTGTTCTGATTCGCGGCGAAGCTCCAATTTTTGCCGAAGATCCGCTTAAGACGACGATTCTTGGCAATTTCGAGTTTGACTACCGGCAAAAAAAAATCGATATCTCGGCCGTCCCGTGGCACAAGAAGATTTTCCGAGAGGCTCACACCAAGATGGAACATGATCCGGAGGTCTGGGAGAAGGTGGAGGATTTGATTATGAGAGAACTCAGTGCGAATAGCGTGTTGAAATGATCTGATTTGGCCCGGCTGCATTGTCGGACGACCGGGAATGGGCCCTGGGTCCTGTTGTAGCGAGGAGCATCCAAGGCAATCTGACCCTTGGGTAATCGCTCGTCGGTTCCGAAATTAGACAACTGCCCTCAGTGTTTAGGAGGCAAGTTAGGGCAGCCTCAAAAGTACGAGGTCGTCTCCGAGGGGCGACCATCAACTCTGAAAGGCTGCCGGCAGGCGACCTCCTGGAGGGCTTCTACCAAATCAATCTCTCAATTGGTGGAAAAGTCTGCCAGCCAGAGTTCGTTCTCGCCAGGTTTGAATTTGATGTAGGAGATCTCGCCCTGAGGCGATACGTCGAAAATATGACCGATGGGGGACATCGGCCCCAAGTCTGCCAGGTGTACTTCCTTTCGGTCCTTTCGATTGAAGCTCCAAAGCTCGGCAAGTTGTGGAAACTGGCCGGGACGCAGAGAGTAAATGACCGAATCGTCTGTTGACCAAATGGCGTTATAGCCGATCGTCAACTTTTCGCAAGGCCAGATCCAGCAGGACAGATGTAAACATCTCCGACTCGACCTTTCCCGTCGCCAACATAACCACCAACGACGAGCTTCCCATCGTTTGACCATCTGGGCGCTCTCAGCGGGACAAGCAGTTTCTTTTCTGCACCTGACTCCAGATCGCGGATGGCAGTGAGCGAAGGAGAGTTGTTTTGCATTCGCGTGTACAGAAGCAACCTCTGTGTGACATCCACGCGTGCATCCATCTGAGTTTCCCATCTCCATCCATCGACCACCAGCGAGCTTTCAGTTGTGCCGATGCGAACTTTTCTGAAGGATTGCGTTGGCAGCGACTGGTAATAGTACAAGGACAATGCATCCTCTGACCACTGAGGCATGATGTTTCGTTCCCCTCTCCCCACGGTAACCTGTGCCCGGTTGCTACCATCAGGCCGAATAGTGAAGAGATGGACCTCGCCGTCATTTTCCTTCGAAAAGTAGGCGATTCGGTCTCCACGGGGAGCGAAAGCCGGACCCAAAAGCCGATCCTTATGTTCGATGATCTCCCGACTGTTCTTCGTTGAGAGATTCAGAATTGTCAGGGCAAAGCTGGCCCGTGTGTGAGAATAGAGCAGCTTGCTTCCATCCTGGGAGAATTCAGGATCGGTGTCCTCTCCGGCACCCATCAAAACAGGTTCAGGAGTCCCACCCACCGCAGCAATTTTCCACAGAGTCATGCTGCCGGCACGCTGAGAAGAAAACACAACGTACCGTCCATCGGGAGTCCAGGTCGGAGACCTGCCCGCGGCCACGTCGAAGGTCAGTCGTCGTGCACCACCTCCCATCGAAGGGATCACCCAGAAATCTCCGTAGTGTCCGGCATCGGGTTGAAAAAATACAATCCAAGATCCATCTGGTGAAAGAGAGGGCATTCGTGCAGCAAGGAGGTAGTTTGAAGGCGGAAGTCCCTGGACTTTGCGCTGTTGACTACCATCAGCCCGCGCGACCCAGATTTCCTGGCTTCGCTCAAACACGAGCTGGCTTCCGTCTCCAGACCAGTTTGGGTTGCTTCCAAAATCAAGGATCTTGCGAGGAGTTCCCCCTTGTGGACTAACCGACCAGATGCATTCCTGTCGCAGCGTGGCGGGTGCCTCCTGACGCCCCCAACTTCCGAGCGTGAAAACAATTTGATCGTTTCTGGGCGACCACCGTGGGCGGTCTGCAGCGGTTTGGCCGAACGTGATCTGACAAGGTCGCCCGTGTCGAGATCCTTGACCCAAATCTGTGGCACCCCGTCGACTACCTTTACGAAGGCGATCTTGGCTGCATCCGGAGAAAAACTGGCCCCGCCGAAGAAACCCGGCAACTCGGCGATGAGGCGCTGCCGTGGGGGACCGAAGGTGGCTGCCTCGAGTCGCCACCATACGTAACTAGAGATCGCGATCATCACCAGACCGCCGCAAAGGCCACTCGCCTGAACCGGCTCATCGGGACTCGATGGGCTGCCCGTGAAGTCGGAGGCCTCAGTACCTTAGAGATCAGCAGACTATCCAAGTCCTCAGATATTCCTGGGCCGACTGATATCGCTTCGCCGGCTCCTTCTTCAGACATCGCACGATCACTCGGCCTAGTTCTGGAGGTGGCGAGTTGTTGAGTTCGCATGGCTCTGATGGCTGCTCCTTCAGAATAGCGCCCAATGTCTCGGTCGAAGTCTGACGTTCAAAGGCTCGCTGGCCCGCTGCCATTTCATAGAGTACACACCCGAGGGAAAAAATATCGCTTCGCGCGTCCGCTTTCTCGCCGACGACCCGCTCTGGAGATACATACCCGACTGTCCCCAGAGCTGTCGACACTCCGGCCCTCAGATTGCTGCCTTTGCCCGGGAGCCGCATTTTCTTTCGTGCCAGCCCGAAGTCGAGGATCTTGACTCCCCTATCGTTGGTGACAAAAATGTTTTCGGGCTTGAGGTCGCGATGAATGATGTCTTTTGCATGCGCCGCCGCGAGTCCGTCAGCTACGGCGCCAATCTCGACAGTTTCTTGCCAGGAAAGCACTGACCGTCCCAAGCGCTCGCGCAGATTCTCGCCCTCCAGCAACTCCATCACGGCGATAGCGAATTCCTTCTTGAAGGCCCACGTCGTGAATGGCAAGAATGTTTGGATGGGACAAGGCGGCAACTGCTTTGGCCTCACGCTCGAATCGCGCCAGCGCCACTGGATCCTGAGCCAGATGTTCAGGCAGTACCTTGATGGCAACTTCACGGTCCAGGCGCACATCCTGAGCTCGATAGACTTCCCCCATGCCACCCGCCCCAATGAGTGCGAGCACCTGGTAGTGATCCAGTCTCCGGCCAATCAAAGAAGCAGGCTGATCTACTGCGATCTGTTTCGCCCTCATCTCCATCGCAGTCTCATTCAAAAAACCGTCCGACTTTTGGTGTGCCTGGAGGAGAGCTTCGACATCCAGGCGTAACCCGGGTTGCGGCGCAGGCCCGATCCGAGAAAGGCGGATCGATGCTCCGGAGGAATCTCCATCGCCTCTTCGAGAAGCAAGTCCACTTGTCGCCAGCGGTCAGGATCCATAGGGAAATCAGGATTCTGAAGATTCCGACTGCCTCTTAGCAGGGACGCTTCTGTGCGTCATTCCCGTGCAAGCTGGAATCCAGATCTTTCCTTGGGTACCACTGGATTCCCGCCCAGCTACTGTCAGCCCGGCGACGTCCTTTCGCAAGAATGACGCGGATCTTCTGTTTCCAGCTTGTCCGGCTCAGTGAGCGAGAGTTGATCAAACCGACCCTGTCATTTCTCACTTCCCTCTTCCTGGTTCAATTCGTAGTAGAGCCAGGCCTTTGCTTTGCCCCACTCCCGCTGGACTGTTTTGGTTGAGATCTTGAAGACTTCGGCCGTTTCCTCCTCACTGAGACCACCGAAGAAACGGAGCTCCACAATTCGACCTTTGCGTTCGTCCACGGCCGCCAAACTGCTTAACGCGTCATCCAAAGCAACCAGATCCGATGCGCGCTCCACCGAGACCTCCAGCGCCTGCTCAACAGAGACCCGCTTCGCATCGACGGCTCGGCCGACGTGGGGTCGTCGCCGGGCATGATCAACGAGAATGTGTCGCATCAGTTGAGCCGAGACCGCGAAGAAATGGGCACGGCTTTGCCAACTGACATTGCGCCAATCAATAAGCCGCAGCCAGGCTTCATTGATTAGGGCTGTGGGCTGCAGCGTGTGTTCTACACGTTCGCCAGCCATATACTTGCGCGCCAGACGGTGCAATTCCGATTCGACCAAGGCCGTCAATTCCGGCAACGGTCTCGTCGCCCTCCTGCCAGGCTCTAAGGAGCTGCGTCACTTCGCGTGAAGGCGGTGTAGTCAACTGTGTCGCCTTGGGATTCAAGTCGAAGAGATCTGTCAGATTATGCCATTTTCTTCACAATGTGATGCAAAGACTCATTGGAGACTGCCGTCCAACGCTAGGGCCGCCAAAACTGTAGGTGACTTCCAATCACTGTCCCAACAGAACGCCAAGAAATTCCCCTCATGGATGTCCTTTTTTGGGCACCAGATTTCGCCTTAACAGATGAAAGCCAACTTGAGTCTGGATGAGGAGGATTTCATGCAAAGCACAAGGAAGCTCGATTGTGAATTTCAGCGTATGCGACCCGGTGCAAACCTGTGGCAGTCCCTTCTTTGAGCAATCTGATTAGAAGATCGAATCGAAGAAAACAGGGACTGTAATCCTAATTGCCATGCTCGCTCTAGCAGTGACGCCTGTTGTGGCAAGCGACTTATGCGGCTCGACCATTGTCACTGACGTGGTTCTCGACCAGGATCTTACGTGCACGGGCAACGGTCTGACCGTCGGAGCTGACGGGATCAAGATTAACTTGAACGGACACACGATTACTGGACCTGGATCAGCGATTGCTTTGGTCAGAGGAATTAGTCTTAACCAGCGCAACAGCGTCTCCATCCGAGGAGGCACAATCAGAAACTTCGAGTCAGGCGTGTTCGTGGCGAACTCGTCAGAAATAACGATCAAGGAGATTCTCTTTACTGAGAATCGTGAGGGCGTTTTCCTGAACGGCTCCAGCGCAAGCACGGTTAAAGAAAACACGGCCTGGCGGAACCAGATCCGAGGGATTATGGTCCGGCCGAGTGCGACCCGGAGCTCTACAGACAACGTGATCAAGGAGAACCTCGTCGTTGAAAACCCGGTCGGTATTCTCGTGTTCGGTCAGCCCAGGAACATTCTTAAGGAGAACCGGATTTCCTGGAGCAGCCAGGCGGGATCTCTGACGGGTTCTGGGGCTTCAGGCAACTTTGTCAAAGAGAACATGATCGGGAGCAGTGCGGCTGGCATTGAATTCGCGGTCTCCGGCTGGACCGGCAACACGTTTGTCGAAAACAGAATTTTAGCAAACACCGGAGTGAAGAGCCCCTCAGATGGCAACAGTTTCCGAGAGAACTTGCTCGAAGGCAACGCTTCAGACAGCTGCCCCTGACAGCCCAAGCGGCGCCCGCTTGCTCACAGGCCACGCCATCGTTCTCCTACACACCAAGCAGTTTAATCCTGGGACCTCAACTGGAGCGCAACCCGATGAGAGATACCATCGCAAAAACCGGAATATTGCCAGTTCGCTTGCTGAGTGAAGCGCTAGATTTTGTTGTTTTGACCGCAAGCCTATTTGGAAGAGGCCCCCGTACGATTGCTGCTTTCAGGATTCTCAGCTGCTTCGGGGCGCTGCATTTCCTGATGAGCCAGGGGCTGGCCCAAGGGGTTTCCTGCCTTGTTCCTACCAGCAATGGCGACGTGCAGGGCGTAGATCGGGGTGCCTCATGCGCTTTTTTGGGCATTCCTTACGCTGCTTCTCCAACTGGTAACAATCGATGGAAGCCGCCCAAGCCTAAAGCGTCCTGGGCGCCTTTGATATTTAGTGCGACTATGCCGACGCCAAGCTGTTCCGCAAATGAGGATTGCCTGAAGCTGAACATTTGGACTCCGGTTCGGGCTCCAGGCGGTCAAGCCCCCGTTATTGTGTGGCTGCATACTGGCGGATTTACGGCAGCATCCGCCAATTTCGCATCTCACAACGGCCAGCGGCTGGCTGAGGAAACCGGAGCGATCATTGTTGCTCCCAACTACCGACTTGGACCATTCGGGTTTCTTGCGCACCCCGCTCTTACCGCTGAAGATCCCGCGTATCCTTCGTCTGGCAACTATGGTCTTCTCGACCAACGGGCGGCCCTCGCCTGGGTTCGTGACAACATCGCCCAGTTCGGCGGAGACCCGAACAACGTAACACTTGCGGGCACGTCCGCAGGCGGTGACAGCGTCGGCCTGCACTTGGTTTCACCGGAGAGCGGAGGGCTCTTCCACCGCTCTATCGTGCAGAGTGGCGCACCTACTCTCCGCTGGCCGACCATCGCGGAAGCAAACGATCAAGGAGCCGCTTTCGCGGCCGCGCTAGGCTGTGCGAACCCTACGGTCGTCGAGTGCCTGCGTTCGAAGTCGACCAGCCAAGTGATTCTCGCGTTGCCTCAAGCCACGCAGCAGGTGCTTGAGACACCGGGTAGGGCCTATTGGACTCCCGTCGTCGACGGTTTCCAGATTCCTGCCCAGCCCCGCACGCTCTTTGAGGCGGGAGTCTTCCATCGCGTGCCAACCATCATAGGGATTACTCGGGATGAGGAATGGGGGTTCGTCGGGCGCAGCTTCACCAGCGTTAGTCTTGTGCAATACGAGGCTTGGGTGACAAATGAATTTGGCCCCTATGCCGCTGAGGTTCTGGCAGCTTACCCCGCTGTAAACTTCCCTTCTGCTTTCGATGCCATGGCGCGTTTGGTGGGTGACGGGCAATTCGTCTCGGAGGCGCGCAGGCTGGCGCGCCTAATTGAGCGAACAGGAACGCCGACATTCCTCTACTCGTACGAATACGAGATCGACGACCTATCGCTGGACCGCGTGATCCATGGAGTCGAGTCAAATATCATCTTCGGCAACAACTATGTGCCCTCCACTTTTCCAAATCACGTTCTCAACGCTGCGGACCTCACGCTCCATGCCGCCATGGCAGGATATTGGACACACTTTGCATCAAAGGGGAAACCCGAACAGCGACGATGACACCATCGTCCACTGGCCCGCCTTTAAGCACCCCACGGGGCAGGGACGTGGGTCCCATAAGTACATTGTTTTCGATTCGGCAATTCGCGAGGGCCAACGCCTTCGAGAGCAGCAGTGCGACTTGTGGGAGCCGTTCTTTCTGCGGAGCCTGCTAGGAGGACTGCCGGCAGCGGCGCCCTAGCGTTATCAGGCATCTAGGGAGCCGAGGACCGGTCTTGGCTTTGCTGCGTCAGATCTGGCGATTGAAAGGGCAAAAGCGTAAGATAAGCACGACCTCCATCGCTTCAGAACTAATAGCTTGTCCCTCTTCTCTTCGAGGGGACCCGTTCTCCGATTTCCTGTCCATTTGGGGAGTTCTTTATGCGGACGAAAATCGTCGAGTTGAAGGGGAGATGGAGAGAAGTATAGGGCAGACCGCCGCTTCTGGTGGCCTGCGGCTTTTTCGTTTGAGAGCTCCCCGAACTGCCGCAGACGTGCTCAAGATGGCAGGCCCGCGTTGGCTGGTTTTATTTTCGTGAGGAGAGCGTTCATGAGGACCTTGCGGCTTGTGGCGGTTCTCGGGGCACTAGGTTGCCTAACCGCTGACGCTGCCGCACAGGCCACGTCAGGCGAGTTACTCGGCGGCGTCCGGTATCTAGCGGCGCCATGGTTTCCGAGGCCCGCGTGATCATCCGAAACATTGAAACCAACAACACCTGGGAAGGAAAAACTGGTTCAGACGGTCGTTTCCGCTACGCGCTGCTGCCTGTTAGTTCGTATGAAGTCGAGGTGAGCAAGAGCGGTTTCGCCACCTATGTGCGAGCGCCAATCATTCTTCGCCTGAACCAACGGGCCGAGCTGGACATCAGACTGGAATTGTCAGCGGTCGCAGAAAAGCTGGTGGTTTCTGCAGACGCGTCGCTTATCAACACGACCAACCCTGAAGTCGGCGTCAACTTAGATTCCAGACGAGTTGCCGAACTGCCTCTCGCGCCGGACCGGAATATCTTGAACCTGGCCCTTCAGGCTGCAGGTGTGAGCCAGCTCTCGAGTGGAAACGCGGATCTAGCCGCCGGAGGAGTGAATTTTTCAGTCAACGGCTCGCGTCTTCGCTCAAATAACTTTCTGATCGATGGACAGGACGTGAACCAACCGGACCCCACCGGTGCCTCGCAGGAGATCAATAATCCTGACACAGTTGCGGAATTTCGCCTGATCACCAGTCAATTTGCGCCTGAATACGGTCGAGCTACCGGTTCCGTGGTGAACATCATCACCAAGAGCGGAACCAATTCCTTTCATGGATCCGGCTACTGGTTTTACAACGGCAATGGCTTGAACTCGCGAAGCAATCTCGACGAGAGACTTTTCGATACGGCTCCCTGGCGAATTGAGAATCAGTTCGCCGGAACACTCGGGGTCCAATCGTGAAGAACAAGACTTTCTTCTTCGGCTCCATCCTTCGTTGGACGGATCACAGCGTTACCAGCGGCACTTCGGTTACAGGTGTCCCGACGGATGAGGGTCAGGATGTTCTGCGTTCAATCGCTGGTGCCAGGCCTCAGGTACGTGCACTTCTTGAACACCTGCCCCCCGCACAGTTCCCGACCGGAAGCATGACCCCCATCACAGTGGCCGGCCAGACTGTAAACATACCGCTCGGTACACTCAGCGGGTCCGCTCCGAATCAGCTTGATGTCTGGCAATCTTCCATGCGCTTCGACCATACCTTGGGAAGGACTCACACCCTGGGAGGCCGATACCTCTTCGACGATCGGTACAGCATCGGCGGGCAGGCAGTACCCTCAGGTCTGACCGATCAGAGCCCACAGCGCCGCCAGGCCATCAGCGTGTTCCTCAATAGCTTTTTGCCGCATCGGTTTAACGAGCTGCGTGCGTCTTATCAGCGCGTTGACTCCCGCAGGTTTGCTTTCAATGCCAAAGCAGAGGAAATCCCAAACACGCAAATCACAGGACTGGGTCTCACAGGTGCCAATCCGTCGCCGACGCGGACGGCGATCGGCCTTCCGACGCTCCTGCCTTCATTCAGTCACACTAACAAGTATCATCTCGCTGATGTACTGGGGATTCTGCATCGTTCTCACTCGATGAAGTTCGGAGTCGATTTCCGCCGCGAGGAACAGTTCTATGCCATAGGCACAAACAATCGTGGACGCCTGACGTACACAACCTTGCAGAACTTTGTGGATGACATTGCACAGGATGCACAGATTGGCATCTCTGTGCGTTATCCCGTCCATTATTTTCGATACTACGACTACGCCTTCTTTCTCCAAGACGAATGGAGGGCCCGGCCCAATCTCAGCCTGACTTATGGCATCCGGTACGAATCGCCAGGCTCACCAGTCAGCTATCTGGCACGGATCAACGAGCAAATATTGGCAAACAACAACAATGATCCCGCCTATGCTTTTGCGCCTGTGCCCAGGCGCGACACCAACAACTGGGCGCCGCGCGTTGGATTCAATTATCGATTTGGAGAGTGGCCCCGCTTCCTGCGTGTCTTCACCGGTCAAGGACAGCTTGTGATGAGAGGTGGCTACTCCCGGGCCTATGATCTGTTGTTCAACCAGATCTTCCAGAATGTTGCGGCTGGCTTCCCATTCGCGATCAACTATCGTCCCAATTCACGGAATGCTTTTGCGACGATTCAAGGCATCCGCTCGGGTCTTATCACTCCGATCCCGACGGTCGCCACTCAGGTGCGAAGTACGGTCGCTGATGACTTTCGAGCCCCGGCAGCCGAGCAGTTCTCCTTGCAGTTCCAAAGGGAACTGGCCAATGACTGGGCTGTGACCCTCGGCTGGATAGCAACCAAGGGAACAGGTCTCTTTCAATCGGTAGACGGAAACCCGACTTTACCGTTTAACAATAGCAATGGCGCGCTGCGTGTGGACGGAAGCCGCGGAGTGGTTCGGCTTCGCTGCAACTGCGCTTCCTCGATCTACCACTCTTTGCAAAGCAGCCTGGAAAAGCGGTTCTCGGCCGGCTTTTCGATGGCCGCTCACTATACATGGAGTGCGTTCATAGACGACGCATCGGACATCTTCAATGCTTCCAGCGATGGAGATGTGGCGGTATCACAGGACTCCTTCAACCGTCACGCAGATCGGGGTCGTTCCACTTACGACCGCCCACACCGGCTTGCGTTGAATGGAGTCCTCGATGTACCTCTTATGCGGATTATGCGTAACAAGCAAGCCGTACTCGCCCAGGCGTTTGGCGGCTGGCAGATCAGCGGATTTCTTTCACTGCAATCCGGTGCTCCGTTTAGCCCACTCAATGGGAGCGACCCCGGCTTCCGACTCACTGGAATCTCCCTGCAAGTAGGCAACGCGATCCGCCCAAATCTGAATACCTCGCTCGACCTGTCCCGCATGTCTCTCGAAGAGATCCTCCTTGCGGGTGGGAGCCACCTCTTTTCTCAGGTCACGCAGCAGAGTCCCATCGGCAATGCCGGCCGAAGTATCCTCCGTGCTGACGGCATCAACAGAGTAGACCTGGGTCTCAACAAGAACTTGAAATTCGGCGAGACGAATCGGCTCCAGTTTCGCGCGGAGTTTTACAATCTCTTCAATTCGCGCGATTTTGGCATTCCCGAAGCAGTAATCTCCAATCCAGGCTTTGGTCTTCAGTGGAATACGGATGGAAGCAACCGGCGCGTAGTCCTGGGCCTCCGCTACACGTTCTAGGCATTGCAGATCGATGCGCTCGACATGCTCACGCCCGCTCCTCATCCGTTCATCAACTTAAAAAACTGAACTGAACAGCGCCGTTCTGCCTTCGTGTTCTGCCTTCGTTGCCTTCCCTTAGTCAGTTTCAGAGAGAACTTGCTCGAAGGCAATGCTTCAGATACTTGTCCTTGACTTGCTCATGCAAGGGGGTTGCGAGCGCTCGACTGCTCAGAGCCATTCGTCTTCAGGAACCGTTGTGAACGAAGAAGTTCTTAGTGAAAATCGTGCGACTCGGTTTCAGCTGCGGTGACGGATAAGGAATGGACGCGCCGCGCTTTCACCGAAATGACGTTGTCCTGGTTCTGTAAAGGTCCTTCGATCATCAGGAATTTTCCACTGGTGAGCAGAGTCCGATTTCGCTCATAAACATCGGGCGTCACAATCGCGTTCGCAATGCCGGTTTCGTCTTCGAGGCTGAGGAAGAGAAATCCTTTGGCTGTGCCCGGCCGCTGGCGGGCGATGACGCAGCCGGCAATGCGAGTGAACCGTCCATCCGGGATCATCTTCAGATCTCCTGCTCGCTTGATGTTCATTCCATTCCATTCAGCTCGGCGATGGGCCATAGGATGCCGCCCGACGGTGAGCCCTGTACCGTGAAAGTCGGTTACCAGGCGCTCCTCAGCGGTCATTTGAGACAAGCGGCGATGGTGCGTCTTTCTGCTGATTCTGTTTGAACAGTGCGCCTGCCGGGCGAACGGCTCGTTCCACCTGCCAAAGCGCGTCTCGTCGATGAAAGCGCTCGCCCAATCCATTCAAGGCCCCAACTTGTGCAAGCATCGTCCACTCGCTTTTGCTGAGTTCCGGAACTCGCAGGGTCAGGTCTTCGATGGATGCAAACGCTCCGTCCGTGCGTGCGCGCACCAAGGCATCGGCGGAGCCTTTTCGCAAACCACGCACATAGCGAAGGCCGAGACGGAGGATGGGGGTCGAGGCACTGTGTCGTATCAAGCTGGAACTCCTCCCCTCACCCCCAGGACGCCCGTCTCCCGCGTTGGCAAAGGGGGAGCCGAACACAGGTTTCCAACCAGCTTCCCGTCTCATCGAGCCGTCCTCTCCCATGCGGAAGAAAGCCTTGTCCTTGTAAGGTCATTTGCCGGCTCCAGCGTGCACAACCACTCCGAGCGCAACACATCCACCGGCTTCACTTTCAAGCCATGGCGTTGGGCATCCTTCACGATGGTGGCGGCGGAATAGAACCCCATGGGTTGGTTGTTCAGCAGAGCGGCTGTGAAAGCAGCCAGGTAATGACATTTCAGATAAGCACTGGCGTAAGCAATCAAGGCAAAACTTGCGGCATGCGATTCCGGAAATCCATACAGAGCAAATGAGGAGATGGAAGTAATAATCTCTTCCTGCGCTTCCAAACCGATGCCGTTTTGCTCCATGCCGCGGCGCAGTTTGTTCTCAATCTCCAGCATGCGTTCTCTCGATCGCTTGTGCCCCATGGCTCGGCGCAAGTCTTCGGCTTCTCCGCCTGTAAAGTTTGCCGCTGTCATGGCGATGCGCAGGAGCTGTTCCTGGAACAGTGGCACCCCCAAAGTCCGCTTCAAAATGGGTTCAAGCGAAGGATGAGCATAGCGAACGGGCTCTCGCCCTTGTCGTCTCTTCATATAGGGATTCATCATCTTGCCAACGATGGGCCCAGGGCGAATGATGGCAACCTGCACGACCAAATCATAAAACTTCTTGGGGACGTTTCTCGGCAGAGCCGACATTTGAGCTCGGCTTTCAACTTGAAACATGCCCACGGTGTCGGCTTGCTGCAGCGTGCGATACACTTCGAGATCGTTTTGCGGCAGTTGAGCCAGGTCGAGTGGTTCGCCGTAATGTTGCGGTACCAGCGTGAGACAGTCTTTCAGAACGGCCATCATGCCCAGCCCCAGCAAGTCCACTTTGACAATCCCCATGTCGGCACAGTCGTCCTTGTCCCATTGCACGACCACGCGGCCCGGCATGCTGGCAGGCTCCAGCGGCACCACCGAATCCAACTGACCCTGGCAAATCACCATGCCGCCCGAGTGCTGCCCCAGATGCCGTGGCAAATCCTGAAGACGCTCGGACAGTTCCAGGTATTTGGCGATACGCGGATGCTTCAGATCAAAGCCCGCATGACCGAAATGATTCTCCATCGTGTCTGTGGCGCCTTGCCATTCAAAGGAGCCAATCATCGAGGCCAATCGAGCCAGAGTATCCGGATCAAAGCCAAGAGCCTTGCCCACCTCACGTGCTGCCGATCGTCCGCGATAGGTGATGACGTTCGCCGTCATGGCGGCGCCCAATTGGCCATAGCGTTGATAAACGTATTGGATGGCGCGCTCGCGATCATCTCCGCTCGGAAGGTCGAGATCAATATCAGGCCATTCGCCGCGCTCTTCCGAAAGAAAGCGCTCAAACAGCAGCTCCATGCCGACTGGGTCGATCGCGGTGATACCGAGCGCATAGCAAACAGCGCTATTGGCTGCGGAACCCCTGCCTTGCACCAGAATTCCTTCCTGGCGGCAAAAGCGAATAATGTCCCAGACAATCAGGAAATAGCCTTCCAGGTGCAACTTGTCGATGAGTTGCAACTCTCTCTCAATCTGGCGTCGCGCTCGCTTAAGCAATCCGCGATCCCGTTTGGAGAGGTAGCGCTCACGCACTCCCTCCTTCGTGAGTTCGCGAAGGAACGACATCATCGTTTCTCCCTCAGGCACGGGATACTTCGGGAACTCATATCCCAGATCAGCCAGATGTGAAACCCAACCGGGCAGAAAGCTCAGACGTATTGGCAATGGCTTCGGGCAGATCGAGCAAAGAGCCGCACCATGTCGTCGGCTGAACGAAAATGACGCTCGGCATTCGATTCCAGCAGTCGGCCGGCAGTTTCCAGCGAGCAGTGATGCCGGACACAAGTCAACACATCCAACAGTTCGCGGTCTTCAGGCTGCGCGTAGCGCACGCCATTCGTGGCGAGCAGAGGTAAACTTAGGCTTGCGCGCAATGCGCACGGCGGCCTGATTTCTGAATTCTTCCTGCCGATCGAAATGCCGCTGCAGCTCCACGTAGACATTGGAGGGGCCAAAGATCTGAATCAGTCGCTCCACTTCATTCTTCGCTGCGTCATAACCGCCACTCGCAAGAGCTGCAGCCAGTGGCCCTTCGGCGCCACCGGTCAGACAGACGAGTCCTTTGGCATAGGCTTGAATTTCTTCCAGCGTCGCGCGACCTTCCCCTTTGGCTTTTTCCCGCAGTTTGTATTGCGTGATGAGCTCGGCACAGGTTCCGGTAGCCTTCGGCAGTCTCCACCAGCAATGAGTAACGAACCGGTTGCGGCGCTGCGGGAGTCTTAATCCATGCTGGGGCGACTGACTGCAAACCCGCGTCGTGAACTGAAACTTCCGCACCGATGTGGGCGCGCAGTCCCGCCCTCTTGGCGGCCATATGAAAGCGCGGCGCGCCGTAAACGCCGTCACGATCCAACAAGGCAACGGCAGGCATAGACTGACTGGCACAGACAGAGATCAGCTCTTCAGGCAGAGAACCACCTTCGAGGAAGCTGAAAGCAGAACGGGTGTGGAGTTCGATGTACATGAAAAAATGGGAAGTGCTATGGCTGGGGAACGGCTGTTACTTGGAAAACTATTCGGGGAGGAGCAGCAGCCTGCTAACAACTCGATGGAAAGCTTCAGTCATACACTCCCTCTACAAACCATTGTTGAGTGTGAAGGTCGAAATAGATTCGATAGACCGCAGCTTCGGGATTAGACAATTGTCTCGAAGGGATGTGTCTTATGTGCCCGGTTGGATGTTCTCTATTAGAGTGACATCCCATTCGTCCCGAGCCCAGGAGGATTCGTTCCACCAATCCCCGCTATTTCGCCAGGGGCCGGCCTGGGCAAGAACCTTGTGGCGCTGATTGAGGAAAGTGACAAAGGCAGGAAGGCATCTTTTAACTTCCACGCGTGCAGGTATCGCAGGCCGAAACCGCCGTAGGGCTGAATGCGGAAGAGCAGGACAGTGTTCCTGGGAGCGTGGGTATCCTGCCTGCTTCTTGGTTTTGGCATTTTCCTCCTGATCGCCTCCGGCCAGGGGGACGAGGCGTCCGCGCTCCCAGTGCTTCAGACGGTAAAAATTTTTGCATCTGAAACGCGTCGGGACGGTGCGTATTTCGCAACACAGGCGACCCCACACGGGTTTCTCCGGCAATGGCTTTGATTCGAGCCAGAGTAATCTCCATCCGTTGGGGTTCAGGTCCTGGCGGTATGAAGAGTTCTCCCTGCACTTTGCGTGGGGAGGCTGCCTCAATAGTCAACAACACTTTCTTAACTGGCGCTTTGGGTGGATGTGCCTGCAACTCCAATTGCAACAGTTTGAGAAGGGTTTTACTGTCTTGGACTGGGACAGGCAACTGCAGCGTGATGCGGTGGAAGGAATTGGGATCGGGTTCCATTGGAGTGATTCATGCAGCTTGGGGTTTCGGCACTCTCGTGAAAGCGGGAATCCAGCCCCGTCAGAGAGACTGGATTCCCGCCCCGGCTTACTATCCGCTGGGGTGACGTTCTTTCGCGGGAATGACAAAGAGAGCCATGGAAGTCGTCTTCAATTGGAGCGTGCCGGGGGCTTTCGGCTGGCTACGGTCTTTCCAGCATTCGCAAACAAAACCCGGGCCTGTGGCAGCAATTCTATCGCTTTCACAACCTGTGAGTCTCCTTCCAGAAAAACCTTCTGCGCCTCTTCGAAACCGATCCGCGACAGCGCATATTCGTACCTGAGCTGCCGCTTCACAAACTCGAGATTTTGTTCAAACCCTTCCTGCCAGGGAAGCCCCCGGGAGCGCAGATAAGCTCTGAATTCCTGCAAAAGCGCGTCACTAACGGCAAAATCTTTCTGAAGTTCTGGATGCCGCACGTTGTAAGAACGAATGAAACTAAAAAACGAAGCGTTTCCCAAAAGCACGGATTGAAAACTATTGAATGACGAAGGTTGCAATGTGATATCGGGCTTGATACCACCACCGCCATAAACTTCCCGCCCACTGTCGGTGCGTCGTATTTCGGTCGGCTGGGTCTCTTTACCTTTTGCGTTGAAATAGTCGTAATACGATTTCTTCGAATAGTCGCGCTGGATGAGGCGTCCGCTTGGCGTATAAAACCTTGCTGTTGTCAGAGCGACACCGGCGCCACGGCTCAGTTCAAAGACAGATTGCACCAACCCTTTTCCAAAACTGGTCTCCCCGAGGATAAGGCCGCGGTCGTGATCCTGAACGGCACCAGCCACAATCTCAGAACCGCTTGCGCTGCCGTTGTTGATGAGCACCACCATGGCGTAATTGCTGTTGGCCGTGCCCTTTGGGACCACATAGCGGTGGTTGGCGCTGGCGAGGCGTCCTTTCGTCAGCAAGACTTCTTGTCCCTGTTTCAAAAATTTGTCGGCGACGCCAATGGCTGTATGCAGTGAACCTCCCGGATTTCCGCGTAAATCCAGAATCAAGCCCTCGAGTTCCGGCTCCAGTTTTTTCAGACTTTCTTCAACTTCCCGTTCGGTGGTTTCGGTGAAATCTTCAATGCGAATGTAGCCGATTTTAGGGCGCACATGGACAGCCACTGGTACGCTATGGCGGGGAATCACATCTCGCGTAACGGAAAAGTCCAGCAGGTCTCCAATGCCCTCCCGCTGCACAGAAATCTGAACTACGGTTCCCCTCGGCCCGCGAAGTTTTTCGACCACTTGGTTTCGTGTCAGTCCAATGCTGGGTTTACCGTCGATTTTTACAATGATGTCTCCGGAGCGGATACCCAGCCGGTGAGCCGGAGTTCCGGAGAGCGTTGAGATGACAGTGGGTTGTCCATTGATGTTGGCAACGCTGATCCCAAGGCCGAAAAAGTTGCCGCGCTGATCGTCTCTGAAACCCCGGTAAGTTTTCGGATCGAAAAAGTTGGAATGTGGGTCCAACGTTTGCAACATGCCGCGAATGGAGTCATACAACGTTTTCTCCATATTCACGGGATCCGCATAGTTTTCCTCCGCCAGACTCAGCACCTGAGTGTAGGTCTTCAGGAGCTTGTTGAGATCCTCCGATGTTCTGGGGGTCGCTTGCAATCGGTTGCCCCAAAAGCCACCTATCAACGAAGCTGTCACAACAACCAACAGCGCCATAAAAGTGGATGGATTCTTGTTCATGGACTTCTCCTACTGTGGCCAGACGATCCGAGAAAAACTCTAACACAAGGCGAACAAAAAGCAAAAATAAATCAAGCTTCAAAATGATGTGACCCAACGTCGGCTATGTCTCCCATTCCCAGCCAAAACCAGGCCGGTCGGAGGGACGCATGTAGATACCTTCAGGACCGCGCGTGATCTGGTTGTCTTCTTCAAATCGACTATAAACCTCTTTCGGACCACCCGGCGCCGGTAGAAACATCTCGCACCATGGGCTGTTGGTCGCCGAAAAAATGTAATGCGGGGCACCACCACGCCAGCCGCCGTGCGGAATCACCGGTATGTCGTGCGCCGCCGCCAGCGCGCCAATATGCCGCAACTCGCTGAGGCCGCCGCACCAGTTCATATCAGGCTGCCAGATGCTGGCCGCTTTGTATTCCAGCAGCAGCCTGAATCCATAGCGCGTATATTCATGCTCTCCGGTGACGATGCGCGTGGACTTGATCTGAGCGTTCAGCCTGCCAAAGCCGGCGTAATCGTCCGGCGGCAAACATTCCTCCATCCAGTAAACACGATACGGCTCCAGCATTTCAGCGAACTCGACCGTATAGCGTTCGTCAAATGCCATCCAGCAGTCGAGCATGATCTCGCCGTCAGGACCCAGCAGTTCCCGAGTTCTTTTTACCAGAGCCGTGTTCTTTTTCATTCCATCGCGACCGTCCGCGGGTCCATACGGAATGGCGAGCTTGATTTTCTTGTATCCAAACTCCACGTGCTGCTCAATGTCGTTTCCCGTGCAATAAGCGGGGATGCGTTCTTTGGTTTGCCCGCCCAGCAGCTTGTAGACTGGCATTCCCAAGGCGTTCCCGATGATATCCCACAAAGCATTATCCACTGCGCTGATGGCGTGAACCACCAGCCCCTTCCGACCGTAATAAAGCGTCGAACGCCAGAGGATGTCCCAAAGCTGCTCGACTTGGAATGGGTCTTCGCCCAGAAGCAACTTGGGGAAATGCTTTTCGATGACGTATCCGGCGCCGGGTCCGCCAAAACCAAATCCCTTCACTCCCTTGTCTGTCGTGATCTCCACCCACTCGGGGCCGAGATCTTGAGCCATGAACAAAGAGCGCTGCGCTTTGTATTTGGGATAGATCGACATCGGGTTGGCGACTTCCACTCCCCCAGTCGACCAGGATCCAGGTGCCGGTGTGTAGGTGGGTATGGGGCGTTTCAACTGCGGACGCACCATACGAATACCGGTGATCTTGAGTTTGCTCTTCTCCGCTTGGAAGGGCAGCGGAGCAGGAGCGGGCAGCGGTTGAGCGCCAGCCGGTGCGGCATTCAGGGATATGGCAGCCAGGGGAACGAGCGTGGAAGAGAAGAACTCGCGACGGTCCATATTGGAGTCTCTCTGGTTGATGAGGTCAAGTTTCCTGCCGAGAGCTAAAAGTGTTTCCTATCGTCTATTGGCTATACAAGTTCGGATTAGACGTGGTCCTCGGCTCTGGATTCGTTCAGTGAAAGGAAATGGTCAATCATGCGCGGCCGTTCCGGATCGACTGGCGTGGAGCCTGGCATCATGTCAACTGGCGTGGCAACAGCGGCGCGTGATCTTTGCCGACGATGAAGAGCATCTTCATTTTCTCCAGCAGCTGGGACCCGTGTACGGACCGCCCTCAGACCACAAGCTTTTCAGCGAATACTGTCAATTGCAATCACAAAGTGACCCGTCGCTGCCCGGTTGTTCGAACAGATCTGAATTCACGAATTGACATTGTTTGGAAGAGGGAAATCATGGACCGACTAGGGACAGACTATTGAGCCTGTCCCCGATTTTAGTATGCGTTTCTCACCAGTATAGCTTCGCCGCGATCTGCAGGATCCGCGGATCAAACGTGCTGTTCACCAGCCCGAAAGTGGCTGGCACGTTAACCGTGGCGCCCGGGTTGAGGAATTGTGTGTGATTGAAGAAGTTGAACCACTCAAAACGCAACTGGAGCCGGGAAGACTCTGTGATGAACGGAAGCGCGAAATTCTTATTGGCGGAAAAGTCCCAGTTGTTGATGCCAAACCCAGGCTGGGTGTTGCGCGCGAGCGTGCCAAACTTTCCGCGTGCTGGGGTCGCATAGGCCGCTCGGTCGAAACCCAGCAGAGCGTTGGTTCGGGGGTCGAGTTTCGTGGGCTTGATCCCAGTCGCGTCGGCTCTTTGGCCCCCGGTGCCCACGTTGGCCAGGTCATTGGCAACAGTAATCGTGATGGGCATCCCCGACCTGAAGTTGGTGATGCCATTGATCTGCCAGCCGCCCAGCACTCCGTCTAGAATCGCATTCTGAAGGTTCCAGCGTTTCCCTTTGCCAACTGGCAACTCATAGACATAGCCGGCAATGAAGTTGTGACGGATATCGGTGTCAGCCAAGCCCCGCTCGGGTCGTCTGTCGTACATGTTCTGGATGTTCAAGGCGGGCCCGCCACTGTCAATGAACTTGGAATAGGTATAAGCCGCCGTATAGGACAGACCACTCGTGATTCTCTGCTCAAATTTCAGGAAAGCGGCGTTGTAGTTCGACCAGTGATAGTTGGTAGTCTCACTGAATCCCGGAATCAGGTTTGGATAGGGCATGCGAGCGGCAAACGGTTCGGGATTATTTGGGTCAGAAGGCAGGCGCGGCTGGTTCACTAGGATGGGGCCAACCTGTTTGTGACCTGTATTGCCCATATAGCCGGTCTCAAACAACAATCCAGACCGCAGTTGACGCTGAAACGTCAGGTTGTACTGGTAAATGTATCCAGCCCTTCGGTTGAGATCCACGCGACCACCGACCGAGCCTGGCGTATTTTGCGGCGGAGGAAAGAGTTCAGAAAGGAACAGTTCAGGTCGGGTGTTACTGGAAACCAGATTGGCCGTAACGAAAAAGGGAACCGTACTGGTCATTCCAGCCAATGTTGCGCCACCCGTGTTTAGAGTGTGGAAAACACCGGCGCCAGCGCGTAGCGTGGACTTGTCTCCGAGCCGATAAGCGATACCGAGACGCGGCGCAAAATTATTCTTGTCTGCATTGATGGGCCGCTCCGGTAGCAGCGGCTCGCCGGAACCTGGTACCAGGCCGACGAGCGGCACATAATAATCAGCGCTGTCTGCCAGCAACTGACGCCCCGTGGCAAGGTCAAAGTTAGCCAGACGCCCACGCCATTCCTGAAAGTACTCATACCTGAGTCCCAAATTGAGTGTGAGTCGATCCGTCACCTTCCAATCGTCTTGAACGAACAATTGGAACTGCGTGCCAATGGAATACTTCGCCACACCTCCGTAGTTACCCACGCTTCCCAGACCACCGGTAGCTGAGTTCGGAATTCCCAGCAGATAATCGGCAAAGGCATCCCCCGTGAAGTTCCCGGTGAAGTTGAAAATTCCGTTCTGGTTGCTGCCTTGATCGTAGCCGACCATCAAACGGCTCACATCGCCGCCAATTTTTAGGCTGTGCTTTTTCCGAATGGCGGTGATGGTTTCTCCGGCACGGTAATAGATGTTGTTTTGGACGATCCTCAAACCGTATCCCACAAAGCCGCTCGTGCCTATGGGAAAACCAGGTGCGTAGCCGGTCAGATTGATGGAAGGTAGCGTGTAATCGCCCGGATTCGGAGCCAGATTCTTCAAGCCCAGTTGCTGCGCGTAGTTCGTCGAAAAGCGATCACCATCGCTCTGCCGGGCTAAGAAAGCCTTGGTGAAGCCCAGACGGGTTTCGCTGATGAGCGTGGGGCTAAACACATGCGTGTACCCGACCGCTATATGCTGCGTGCGGTCGGGACGGATCAATCCTTTGCCTTCGATATAGGCAACATTGCCCAGAGCGTTATCGGCAAAGGTATAGCGGCCGAAAAGACTGCCTTTCTCGGAGAGCTTGTGGTCGACGCGGACGGTGAATTGATCGCGGCGCTCCGTGTCGCTGGGCGTCACCAGAAAGTTGACTCCGGGCCTTTGCCCAATGAAGTTGGGTTGCGGGAAGAAGGGGACTAACTGAGCGCTGATTGCATTAAACCGGTCACGCGGGATTCGGTTTCCTGGAAACGGCTGGTTGTTATTGAACGGATCGCGGATCGTTCTTCCTAAACCCGAAAAGTCACCCGCGAGCATCTCACTGGTGGGGACCAGTCCTTGCAAGATGGTTCCCGTTCTGCGCCGTCGCCCTTCGTAGTTGCCGAAGAAGAAAGTTCGGTCCTTGACAATGGGCCCGCCGCCGCTGCCGCCGAATTGATTGTAAGTGAAGGGAGGCTTGCCCGCTGGGGGTCGAAAGAACTGACCGGCTTGAAAGGCGCGGTTGCGGATGAAATCATAGGCAACCCCATGGAACTGGTTGCTGCCGCGCCGCGTCACCATATCGATGCCGGCGGCGCCATGCCCATACGAGGCGTCCATAAAGTTCATCTGAACTTTGAACTCCTCGATGGTATCCAGCGAGAGGGCGATGGCAGGATTGTTAATATTGGCTATGGAAAAGTCCACGCCATCCAGCATCGCGTTCGTCGAGGTGTTGCGAATGCCACCAATCTCTGCTGATCGTTCATCCATCACACTGCTGGCGCCTCGGACTTTGACGACGCCCTGGAGTGAGCGCCACCAGATCGTAGAAGTTTCTGGCGTTCAAAGGCATTTCCAGCATCGTACGCTGATCAATCACCGTCCCCAAAACTGCCGTGTTCGTTTGCAACTGAGGAGCCAGAGCTTCCACGTCAATTTTTTCTGCCACCTCGCCTAGCTGCATCGTGATGTCCACCCTGAGCTGCGTGTTGACCCGCAAGATGACGTCCGCCACGGCGGCTGTCTTAAACGAATCCTGCGTTGCCGTCAGCGTGTAAGTACCGGCCGGTAGAGCATTGAACTGAAAGTTACCGGCCGGGTCAGTTGTGAAGCTGCGAGTCTCGTTGGTTGCGTTGTTCTTCACGGTCACGGTGACTCCAGGCAGTACTGCGCCGCTCGGATCGGTGATCGTGCCCAGAAGTGTTCCGGCGCCAAACTGCCCGTAAAGACAGATCGATTGGGCCAACAGGAAAAACAAGGCTGGCCAGATTGCCATGAGTCTCGATGGTCGAAGATGCGTCATCTTTCACCTCCTGACTATTGATGCTATCGAACCCGCACTAACGGGTAACGGTCGCTTTTTGAGTTTTGTCGCATAGCTAACCGTGCTCAAGACTGCGCAATGTGTCTGAAGTTGACGATATACCTGAGCCGAGGGTTGCATCAAGGTGAAAAAGAGGCTGGCCGAGATAGTTTCGCAGCCCAAAAGGATCGGTCAGAAGGAGCTGGCGGAGTCGAAGGGGGCTGAGGGAGGCCAAGATGGGGATCACATACGGACATGCATCTTCGTATGTGATCTACAGGAAGCCCGAAGCGCAAGCGAGGGACGCGGTCAGCAGCGGGTGAGCCGCTGCTGGCGCGGAATTCATGGATGCCGTGGCCAAAGGAACGAGCGTGGAAGACAGGAACTCGCGGCGGTCCATGTTGGAGCCTCTCTGGTTGATCACTCAACCCTTCATCGAAATGGCTAACAGGAAATGATCCACAATGGCTTTCGTGCACCGGCTCATCGAGAGGTTGGGCCAGCCTATGCCGTATCCTTCAAGATAACCACTTCCGTCATCTTATCGCCGGTGCGAATGGCATTAACCACCGCCATGTCCTGAGTTCGGCCGAAAACCGTATGAACTCCGTCCAGGTGTGATTGTGCAGAGTGACAAATGAAGAACTGGCTGCCTCCGGTATTCTTGCCTCGATGAGCCATCGACAGCGATCCTGCCAGATGCTTGTTGGGATTGATTTCGCACTTAATGCTGTAGCCCGGCCCACCGGTGCCATCTCCTGTTGGGCATCCGCCTTGAATCATGAAATTGGAGATGACCCGATGAAACGAGAGGCCATTGTAGAAACCCGATTCCGCCAGTTTCACAAAATTCGCTACGGTGCCTGGTGCATCGTTGTCGAAAAAGTCAATGTTGATGTCACCTTTGTTGGTTTTGATAATGGCTTTGCTCATAGTCTCTCTTTCTTTGGGAATGTGTTTCAGGCGTTCGCACTTCTGTCAAGCAGGATGAGTTGAACGAAAGGGTTGGTTCTACTGGACCTTCGGCTGCATGTCCTTCTTGAGCTGACCCATCATCTCTTCTGCCAGTTCACGAACCGATTTGGTACCTCCCGTCCAGAAAGACTCTGAAGGTTTCTTGGCAACGGACCAAATCACTCGTTCTGTTTTCAGATCGATGAGAAAGGCGGTCCCTCGTGTTCGCGCGGTGGTTTTCCGAATCTTAGTGTCGGCTGCCATTAGCTGCTTGATGTCGACGTCAGTCGTGTCAGAAAGCAACGCGTCCGCTTGGCGGGGATTGAGGGTCACTTCAAAATGGCCCCAGTTGACGAGCTCGTTGGTCAAGAAGTGCTCTAGCCGGTCTTTCATTGGAATGACGTAAATGGTCCTGACTCCATCGAGTCCCCCGGAAGGTGACGCTTCCGGGGTCGTTGACGGGTGCTGAGCCGTTCCAGCTTCCTGTCCTGCAGCGGCGATGCACCACACCCCAAGCACTAGCAAAATAACCATTCCGGTTTGACGAAGCAAAGATATCATCGAGGTCCTCCCTAGTCGTCCTTCTCCATGGGCAGATCCAACCGTGCGGCCCATTCATGCCACGAACCCACATAATTGCGCACTCGCGCGTAGCCCAACATTTGCAGCGCCAGGTAACTGTTTGACGAGCGGTTTCCCTGATGGCAGTAGACCAAAATCTCCTTGTCGGGCGTTGCGCCCACTGCCTTGAGTCGCTTTTCCAAGTCAGCGACCTGGCGGTAACTCAGGGGATTCTCCAGGAGTTGGGTCCATTCCAGCCAAACTGCCCCAGGAATGCGCCCACTGCGGGCACAGTGCTGCGATGTTTCTTTCCCTGCATACTCCTCCCGGCTGCGGACATCGAGAAGGACTGCAGTCGAACTGCGAATGCGTTTGGCGACATAGTCTGTCGACGCCAGGATTGATGGGTTCGGATTCACGTTAAAGGTCTTGGCCGGACGCACTGTTTTATCAGTGCTTACCGGGAAACCCGCCTTCTGCCAAGCTCCGAACCCGCCGTGCAATACGCGACCCCATCGGTAGCCTGCATAGCTCAAGAACCAGAGTGCCTTTGGCGCCTTAACCCCCATGCTTTCGTCATAAAACACAACCTGCTCGGCACCTGTAATGCCAAGAGTGCTGAACTTAGCAG
The DNA here is from genome assembly GCA_963791795.1 of uncultured Acidimicrobiia bacterium. Classification (GTDB taxonomy): domain Bacteria; phylum Acidobacteriota; class Terriglobia; order Versatilivoradales; family Versatilivoraceae; genus VFZK01. The sequence goes on along the minus strand of CAWBTP010000003.1, from coordinate 342,859 downwards.
CCAGTTCCTGGTGCAGTTGCGGCAACGCCGATTCCGAGGTTCGCGCACCCAGGCCGGAAATGTCTACCCACACCGCCCCTGGGATGTGTCCCTGCATGTATTGCTGTTCTGTGCGCGTGTCGGCGACGATAACGCGGTCTTTCAGGTGCTCGTTCAACCAGCCGGCCTCGACGAGCCACTGGGATTTCGGAGGTGAAGGACGTCCTTCAAGATAGGAACCTGTGGCGCGCAATAGCAAAAAGATGGCGAGAAGAATCACTTGGCTGAGGCTGCGGGGCTTCGAAGGTGAAAGTAGATTCATTTGGAGAATTCCTCGGCTGGGTTCAAAGCTTCCGTTTCGCTCTCTGCGCCATTCTAGAGGCTTTTTCGCAAAACTCTAAGAATTAATCTAAGCGTAGAGGATGGGAGTTACAGCCAGATGGAATCCTGGGCCACCGCCATCTTGGAGACGCCAGAGGAGCCTCTCCTCATGGTCAGGAATGGAATGTGCCGAGCTATCCTATTCTCGAAATCGTGGGGGAACCTGAAGATCAAAGCCTTTTGCACTGTAGGGCAACCAAACGAATGGATACCAGAACAACAGGTGGGCCAGTGCTCAAGCACTGACCCATCCTGATTGAGCTCTGCTAGTAGCGTTGTCTGACCTCGATCTTGCCCGCCGTTCTGGTTGCCGTATCGAAGTGGACAATCACTGGGGTTCCGCTCTTCGTAGCAAGTCCTTCGACGCCTCCATCAGCGCCACTGATTAGCGTCTGGTCGCTGTATCGAAACTCCATTTCCTGTCCTGCAGAATTCTTGACCGACAAAGTCTTAGCCGTGGCATCCACTTTCATCAGCTCTCCTTCAAAGATCTGTGGAGTTTCTTGTGTTTGTGCCATCGGCGCAGCTTTTTCCGCCTGGTCTGGTTGAGCTTTTTCCGCGGAGGTTTGTTTCTGGGTCTCACTGCATCCCGTCAAGCTAAGGATGAACAAGATGACACCAAGAATTGAGACTTGTTTGCTGGTCCTCATTGTCGCCTCCTTTCTCTGGTCAAAAATAAGCATTGAAACTTTGCGCGGACGCAAAGCAGTATGACTTGAAAACAAAAAGGGCCAGTCGCCCATGCGTCTGGCCCCACACAACAACGGGTTCAGCTTCGCGCTACTATTTACTTTCTCTTTGCTGCTACCTCGATCTTGGTAGCCGTTTTGCTCGCCGCGTCAAAGTGGACCCTCACCTGCGCTCCACTCTGGGTCGCGAGGCCTTCGACTCCACCTTCAGCGCCGCTAATCTGAGTTTGCTCGTTGTATCGAAATTCCATGTCTCCCTTGGGAGTCTTCACCGACAAAGTCTTGGCGGCAGGGTCCACTTTCGACAATTCTCCCTCGACGATGGACGCTTTTTCCTGCCCCTGCGCCAGAACGGGCTGGGCCACAATCAATCCAGCAAATAGGACTAACACGGAGAGGACTGCTAAGGTGGGATAGTTGATTTTCATAGGACTAGCTCCTTTTCTAATTAATACAAAGGAATAGGTGGGTTATTTTCAGTCTACTAAGAGATTTCACCTCCTTCCGCTTCTCAACTATGCAAGGAGGCCTCCATCGTGACATTTTTTGTTACGGACTTCTTCACGAGGTGCCAATACACTTTGGAGTCATTGGAAATTGTTGCAACGAACCCAGGTGTGATGAGTGAGTTGGTATCCGATGGATTTTTGGTTGTTGAAAAATTTTACCCGATGGCCGTGAAAATTTTGCTAATTTCCCTAATTCCCTTGAGGAAAAATGTCGTATACTCCTGGTGTGACTTCTGGGTCTTTGTTCCGCAAGTAACCACACCCAACACACAGCAAAGGCCAATCAACGGCCCTTGTGCCAACAGACTGACACGGAGGCTTGGCGAATACTTGCCCCAAGGAAAAGAACTGTGAGATCTCCCTCAGCGTTTTGGAAATCCAACAATACTCAACCACAACCCGGCGTTAAGCCCCGCAAGATGATGAGGAACCGGTATCTCTCAATTGGCTTGATGTTCCTGCCCTGCCTCTTGCTTATTTCAGGAAGCAAACTGTTCGGGAGTACAGAAGGTAAGCGGGGAGCCAAGAGAATCAGGACGATTGTGGACCGCTTCCGTCAAGATCTCTCCATAAGAGAGAGGGTTATCGTTTCGGTTGTTGCCAAGAACGACAAGTTGGTATCGGTGGAGAGATCGAAGCATCGACCAGGAACGTTCGTTCTGTCCTTTGACGAAAGCTTTCTGAGCACATTGGACGACAATGAATTAATAGCATCCATTGCTCACGAACTGGGGCACGTCTGGATCTTCACTCATCATCCGTATCTTCAGACAGAACTCTTGGCAAACCAGATTGCGTTGAAAGTGGTGACACGAGAGAATCTTGAACAGATCTACGAGAAGGTCTGGAAGGACAAGGGTAAGGGGAGTCTCAAGGAGTTTCTTGGAGAGGACACTGCAGTAGGATTGAAACCGGAGATCCGACTTAAGTCTTTACCTAAAGCCACGGACGGCCTGACTACGAAATAGTCGCGCCGGACCGCGCTGCACGCATACCGCAGGATACACACTTTTCTCTTCTTCAGATCAAACTAACATTCGTTGGCTGGAGCAAGCGCCGCTGCGTTGCAGGCTCTTGCCGCGAGCGTCTCATCAAGGCGTTTGTTCTAGAGACTCTCTGGAGCTGGCTTGCTTGCGCATCAGCGGCTCAGGTCAGACCGAAAGCCACCTACACATAGCGAAAGGTCTTCATCAGCTCTGAGAACTCGGAGTCGCTGAGTCCCTCGATCTTCGAAATGGTTTCGAGAACCGGTGGCGGCAACCAGCGGCGATTCGGATAGCGCTTCCAAATGCGCGCCAGAAAGGTATTGCGGTAAAGGCGAAGGTCTTCCCGCTCGGAAACGTAATGATCTGCTTTGATGACACTCAGATCATACTCGTTGAAAAGCTGTTTGTATTTTGGAGGGAGGATGAATTCAGGCATGACACGATCTCCACAACTTCCATGACGCCCTACTCTATAATGGCTCGGGTCCCACACTGTCAAATGGTATTCCTCTAAGAAGAGGTAATGAACAGGCACACTCTTATCAGACTGCAAAATCACTTTTCGTCACAAAGCTCTTTGCACCAGTCCTTTCGAAAGACATGAGTTGCTCATAACTTAAGATGAGAACAACCTCGAAATAAAATCGATTTTCATCTCAGTAGTTGATTTCCCGACGTTAGGCTTTCAGGATCTCCTTCAGTCTGCTTGTGACTACCTCGGCATCACCGGGTTGAAACGTCCAGGTGCTGAATTCCAGAGTGTCTTCCACATAAGACGCGGGAACCGGCTCGATCGAAGGCGCTCCATCTCGAAGCTGACGCACGGCCTCGGGATGTGAGACCTTGACCACGCTGGGCTCCCAGCGTATCCGCAGGTGCGGCACCTGGTTGGCGATTTCGGGGACGAATCTTTCGGTGCTGACACCTCGCGCGGACGCCAGACCAGACGACATTACCTTGATACGATCTTCCCACTCTCGCCAATCCTTCTCGTGGTCACGCTTCAAGTAGTGTTCCAGTGCCACCCACATGGCCACGATCTCTTCCTTGTTAACCTTCAAGCCTCGACCGAGCGAATCGCTGTTGGGTGCGGTGTTCAGACGAGCAGCCTGAATGAGGTCCCTGCGACCCAGCAACAATCCGGCGCTTTGCGGCCCCATCAGTCCTTTCCCTCCGGAGAATGCGACGAGGTCGAATCCCATCTTCGTGTACTTGAAAAGATTTTCCACGGGTGGGACATCGGCTGCTGCGTCGTTCAAGGTTGGGATGCCGTGCTTCTTGCCGATCTGGACGAACTCAGCAGCCTTGATCTGGCCGAGCGGCTCGCCCTTGTTCAGAAACAAAAGCATGGCAGTGCGAGGAGTGATGGCGCGCTCGAGTTCCTCGGCGCTGGCGACTTCAATCAAGCGTACACCGCAGTTTCTGACAGAGTGGTCGTAAGGAAAACGGTGGCTCTTCTGGATGATGACTTCGTTTTTCATCCCAGTGGTGTCTGGCAATCGTAGGATGAACTCGCTATTCGTTCCCGTCATACAGGCCGCCGTTGCCAGCGTCAAACCTGCGGCCGCGCCTGACGGCACCATGGCAGCCTCGCATTGGAGAAGTTTGGCGATTCGCTGACCCACGGCGTCATGCAACTCGTCCAGCCGCACGAAGTGGTGCGACATGGCCTCGATGGCCCGCACCGCTTCTGGATTCATCAGCGAGGCAGTCATCATTGTGTAAACGCCTGCGCCGTTAATGATCGGGCGCACACCCAGCTCCTTCAAGAAATCGCGTTTGGCCGGCGCCGCGAAAACGCTGCCCGCAAGGCCGTTCAGAATTGGTAAACTGGAAACCATTTGGAGAAACGTTCTTCGGTTTGACATGGAGTCTCCTACGAGATCCCTCTTGGGAGGGGTGGTGGCTGGCGCAGCGACCTGTGGTTGCGCAGCCAGACGGAGTGGTCATTCATTCAAAAGCCGATCCGGTAGGGACGCGGTGCCCCGCGTCCGCGCTAGGTTTAGCATTGTGGACGCGCAGCAACGCGTCTCTACCGTGGGATTTTTTGGGGGTTCTTCTTCGTCGCCTCACACCGCGTATTCCAGCGGTTTTGGTACCGCGTCTTATTTCACCGCTGTCAGCATGATTTCCACCAGCGGGTCGGGAATGACAATTTCAATGCCCACAGTGGTCCGGGCGGGAAATTCCTTGGTGAAGGTTTCTCGATAAGCCTCGTTCATGGCTGCGAACTGTCCTACCTGGGTGACGTAAACGATGCTTTCGACGACGTGACTCCAATCGAAGCCGGCAGCCTTGATCGTCCGGCCAATGTTGTTGAGCGACTCGCGAGTTTGCGCCTTCATGTCTCCTTTGTTGCCGTCCGTACTGCCCACCATTCCGGCGACGTATAAGCTATTGCCGACGCGAATTCCTGAACTGTAGTTGGGACTGGGTCGTGCCGGCTTGCCATCAGCTCCGGGAGGGTTAATCGCTTCACGACCGGAGCTTTTTACGGCCAGGAGGGTAATTTCGACCTGAAAGCCGGGGTTCATCAAAGCGGCCTTCACCGTGGCTCGGGCTGGAGGGTCCTTCGGGAAAAACGGCCGGTAAGCGGCGTTCATGTCCTGAAACCTAGCGGCGTCAGTAATGAAAACTCGAGAACTGGCCACGTCTGCATGCGTCATTCCTGCAGCTTTCAAGATCTCGCCAGCGTTGCTGAGAACAGTCTGCGTTTGCAGTCCAATGTCGCCCGCCACAATCGAGTTGTCCTTCATGTTCCGAGCCACGAGTCCGGCCAGGAACAGCGTGTCACCTGACTGAATGCCGTAGCTGTAGTTTGGAGATTTGTTCCAGCCTGCGGGATGGACCACACGCCGTTCAGCGCTGTCTTTTATCGCAACCAAAGCGATTTCTATCAGCGCTTCTGGAAGGACCAGGTCGGTGACCACCGTGGTGCGGGTAGGAGGATCTTTGGACCAAAACCCTCGATAGACTTCGTTCATCGCTTCGAAGTCGGCTGCGTTTCTGAGGTAGACGTTCACTGAGGCCGCGTTGTCGAGCCTTGAGCCCGAAGCCTTCAGAACCGTGCCCAAATGGTTCAAGACTCGTTTCGTCTGCTCTTGAATTGTTCCGGGAATCATCCGGCCTTTCTCGTCCGTTGCCAATGCGCCGGAGACATAAACTAAATTCCCGGCCTTCACTGCCGGACTGAACGGGAGGCCCAAACCAGCACCCATCTTCACAACCTCCTTTCCAGACACTTGAGCCGCGAATAACACTATCAAGACAACTAAGAGGGACACCAGATGACGAGATTGCATATTGCCTCCTTCAACAAAGGGCCTTAGGTTTCCAGACCAGCTATTTAATTCCTTCGTCATTCCGGCGAAAGCCGGAATCCACTGTGTAGGAACCGCCGGATTCGGTTTTCGCCAGAACGATCAGACCACACGACGGGGTCAACTTGATCATCACCTTCCCCGTTTCCCCGTAACCTGGCGAAAGACCCGCAACAGGTTGCCACCGAGAAATTTACGGATGCGCTCCTCAGAGTAACCACGTCGCAACATGGCTTCAGTAATCAACGGAAGATCGCGCACATCTCGCATCCCTCGCGGAAGCGTCGGCCCCCCATCGAAGTCGCTGCCAAGGGCCACATGATCTTCGCCGACCAGTTGGATGGCTCGATCGACGACATCCACCCACTCGCCAGGCGTCATCTTCAACGCCTCCGGGGCGTTCGTGCCTACCATTGGAAACTTAGGAGCTGCCAGCCGGTCGATTTGCGCGATCGTCATTGAGGCTTCTCTTTTTCCAATGTCGCTGGTGTCCCAGAATGTCCGGCCACGCTGCCGCGTCCGCCATTCGAACAACTTCACGTTGTGGAATTCGTTTCCGATCTGGAAGCCCATCACGCCGCCTTTTGCAGCGAGTTTTTTCAGCAGGTGGTCGGGTATGTTGCGAGGAATAGGATTCAGGCTTCGCAAACCATGGTGTGTCGCAACAACAGGATCGCTGCTGAGTTCGATCGTTTGTTCCATGGTTTCATCCGAGGCGTGCGAAACGTTGATAAGCATTCCCAGCCGGTTCATTTCTTTCACAACCGCGCGGCCACGCTCATTCAGGCCATGCCATTTGGATTGCGCACAGCAGGAGTCGGCGAACCCATTGGCCCAGTTGTGGGCCGGGAGCTGCGCCGATCGCAAACCGAGCTCATAGAGCTTGCGCAACACGTCGAGATCTCCGTCGAGATTGAACCCTCCTTCGAGATCGAGAACGGCAGCGATCTTTCCAGTCTTGTGGATACGTTCGATATCGTCAGCATTATAGGCAAACTCAATGGTGGCGTGATTCGACGCAACCTGCCTTTTTGCAAGGTCCAGCAGCCGCAAGGCGTGTTGCGTCTCCAATCGGGCCGGATAGTACTCCTCCGACACAAACAAGCTGAAAAGAAGGGCATCGACTCCGCCCTGGCGCATTCGCGGCAAGTCGGCTTGTCCATTGTCAACCCGGACTCCGATGTCTCCGCCGTGATAGAGCTGGCGGTTGATCATATGGATGTGCGCATCGAATACGAATGCAGCCTCATGCAGTTGCCTGGCCTTGTCCGAGATCTCGGCACGTGCACCAAAGCTACTCCAGAGCAGAAGGACGATCTGCCAAATAGCTTGCTTTAGCCAAGGAACCTCTCCAGAGGAACGTCAGATCAGATGGGGTACCAATGCCGCGCACTACTCGTCAGGTCATTCCCGCGAAAGCGGGAATCCAGTCTCTCCGGTTTACTTTGACTGGGGTCACCCTCCCTCTGAAAATCCCCCCTCGGAGGGGGTGAAGGCTTGAGATGAGAGCCTTCACCGCTGCGACACCGGTCCGAGCGCCGGGGTGGGTTGGGTCCCCTTTCCAAAAACCCCCCTGAAGTCCCCCCTTGTCCAAGGGGGGACTCTGTTTTCATCGAAGGTGGCGCCGCCTAGGGACTCCCTTTGCAGGAATGCGCGAACATGATTCCCTGCTACGCACTCACTCCAGCCCAAACAGCGGGCGTCTGACAAGCTTGTAAGTGAAACGGGCGGGGTTGACGGCGGTGCTGCCCGGCGAATCAACTTCAATCAATCGCCCGGCGATGGGCTCATAAGCGGCTCGTGGTGCGATGGCCCCCTTCACGACCAGGATTTTTTGGCGCTGCGGATAAACGCCACAACTGATCAGTTGATGGAGGCTGTTGGGGCTGGAACGCTGCGCGGTGACCAGCAAAAGGTTCTGCAGATCCCGAGTCGAACCTTCCACGGCAATCACCGCAGTGTGCCCCATGTCCCAGTAGCGGCCGCCGCCATGCCGCACTTCGGTTTCGATATACTCGCCTTCGTGCAGAGACTTCACCTGACCTCGGATGCGAACCGGCGTTCCATGCAGCTTGTCAGTCTTGCCCCCAACGGCCATGTCGAATGGCTTCCCGATCCCCGCTTGCATCGCAGCGGTAACGGCCTCGGATCGGCGATCACCATCACCCAACCTTGTGCCTTTTGCTTCACCAGCTCATGGAGAATAAACGTGCTGTCGCCGGCCGAGCCGCCACCGATGTTGTCTCCCATATCAATCAAAGCCACCGGGAACTTATCGCCCGTCATCGCGCTCTTCACGGCCGCTGCCGGATCGGGCACTTTCAGGACAATACGATCACGCGTGGCCCAAAGCATGTCCGAAAGTCGCTTGGCCTCGCGCTCGGCGAGCGCCGGATCGTTATCCGCGACCACCACAACACTCGGACCCATGTCCGGGACATCGGCGTATTGATATCCACCTGAAACACTGCACGCAAGAATCTTCGGATTCTTCTCCAGCCGCCGGCTTTCCTCGACGATGGGCAGCAACGGCTCGCGCTTGGTGTATTGGAAAACGATGTTGTACACCATGGGCGGCTTGGCGATGGCCTGAACCGGTTTCACCTTTCCGCTGACAATTCCTGCCATGATCTGTGCCGCCTGCATCCCCCGTTCCTTCGTGTCGATGTGTGGGTTCTCCTTGTAGGTCACCAGGGCGGTCGAGAGCTTCACAATCTCAGGCGACACGTTGGCATGGAAGTCGTGAGTGACAACAATGGGGAATGTGGGACCCATGGCCTCGCGCAACCGCCGCACGGTCTCGACATCGCCATGCGGATAGCTCTCGACGACCATGGCACCATGATTGTCCAGCAGAAGCCCATCGAGCTTGGGCGCGGCCTTGAGCTGGCGAATCAACTCAGCCATCAAAGTATTGAAAGCCGCGTCGGTGACGATGCCTTTCGGCGATGCGGCAGCCACCAGTGTTGGATGGAGTTTCAGCCCGAAGCGCCGCGCGCCTTCAACATAGCCGCTGACAATATCGCTGCTCTTCGACCACTCCTCCAGCACCTCGTCAACCGGGGCGGTTTTGCGGCGGGAAAAATCGTTCAACTGGGTCTTCGCCGGATTGAAGGAGTTCGATTCGTGCGAGATGCCGCCCACGGCAATCAACGGCTGACGTGACTGTGCACAAAGAAACAAGGGTAGCACCAGCAGCAACAGGCTGCACAATACGAGCGATTTCATTTTGAGGGCCTCGACGGTGGTGACAGTCCTGCTGGACGTTGGCTGCGACGCACGATAGAACAACCGATTCGAGAGTGTCAATTGCCACTTGGGGCGCCTAATCCGCCGCCGACGGTCAGGTTCTGCAAGAAGTCGAAGTGTCCGGCAGGGGAGAGTTCCAGATTGGAGAGCCGGCGGTTGTATACACAGGTTGTCTTGAGATACCACATGCTGATGTAGGGCAGCTCATCGGCAATGATTTTCTGAAGTTCAGAATACGCTGACTTGCGCTTCTCAACGTCCGCCTCCTTTCGGGCAAGCTCAATGAGTGCGTCGACCCGCGGATTCTCATATCTTCCCCGGTTGTAGCCCTTCGGGGGCGCTTCGCGGGAATGAAATACCCGTTCGAACAAGTCCGGGTCGTTATTGCCGCCAATCCAGCGCAGGGTAAACATTTGGAAGTTGCCACGGACGATGTCGCCATAGAACGTTCCAAACTCGTAGGAGCGCAAGTCAACCTGGATCCCGACCTCCTTGAGCTGCTGTTGAATAACCGCGGCAACCTGGCGGGTGCTTTCGTCGGTTGAGGTCTTGAAAGTCAACTTGAAGCGCGTCTGCGGGCCAGGGCCATCGGGGTCCAAGAGACCAGCCTCATCCAGCAACTGGCGAGCGCGGGCAGGATCGTGAGGATAGGTTTCCACGTTGCTTTCGAAAGCCCAATGATTCGGCGGCAGCAATCCAGACGCTGGAGTGACCAGGTCACGCCAATAGTAACGGATGAGATCCCCGCGCGGGACGGCGCTGGCGATGGCCTTCCGAACCCGCTTGTCTACCAGCAGAGGATCTTTCATGTTCAGCGCCAGGTACTGATAGTTGGTGCCGGGAGCTGTTTCTACACGCAAATGCGGTTCACGCTCGAGCGCCTTGACGAAATCAGGCGGCAACACGTTCTGCCCGATGTCCACCGATCCCTTGCGTAGCTCCAAGGCACGCGTCGTGGCATCCGGAATCACCTTGAAACTGACGCGGCGAACAGTCGGCGGCCCGCGGAAGTAATCCGGATTGGCTGCCAAAACCACTTCCTCTTCGTGGGCGTATGAGACGAATCGGAACGGTCCAGTGCCAATTGGCTTTTTCTGAAAATCGGAACCAGCGCTTTCGGGGACGATCCCAATACCCCCGTTGGTGAGGTTCCAAAGAAACGCTGCATTCGGTTCCTTCAACCGGAACACGATCGTCATGTCATCCGGTGTTTCAATGCGTTCAATGATGCGATAGGTGGATGTCTTTGGCGAAGTAATCAAGCCATCGAGCAGGGACTGCAGCGTGTAGCGCACATCGCGGGAGGACAAGGGTTTTCCGTCGTGGAAGCGTACTCCTGGGCGCAGAATGAAACGGTATGTGGTTGGATCGGGCGTCTCCCAGCGCTCGGCCAGATCGGGCAGGATCTCAAAGTGAGGGCCGCGACGCACCAGGGAATTAAAGAGAAGCTGATGGATGCGCTCCGATTCGGAGCTGAGTCCGATTCTAGGATCGAGATTGTTTGGGCCGGCTTCGATGGCGATGCTGACCGTGTCTTGCGAAGGCGGCGCCGAACCGCAGGCAACACTGATGAGGAGAAGGGGAAGAAGCCTTAACCGCCAAGACGCCAAGGGCGCCAAGAAGCTCCCAACCGCGGCATTTAAGACAAGAGCTTTCCCGATGTGTGCTCGTGCTCTGTCCAAGCCTGGAAGACCCCAAGCCAGATTTGTTTTCCCGTTCACTAATGTGTCCCTATGCTTCGTGTCTAGTGGTGATCGCCTAAATGCTTGGCGCTCTTGGCGTCTTGGCGGTTGTCGTCATGGTCTTTGCGTTCTTCGCGCCTTCGCGGTTAGGCTTCGGTCATCCCTCGTAGGTGCTTGTAGTTGTCGCCGTAAGCGACCTTTCCCAATACAACCGGGTGGTGGGCACCCGTAGCTGCGGGCACGTTGCCGGCATGCAGGTGCAAAGTTTCATTGGCCAGAATTGCGAACCCTATAGCTTCCTTGGCTGCCGTGGGAACACCCAGCTCATCAGAAGTGAGCACCTTGACGTCCGGAAGGTTCGACTGTAGCCGCTGCATCAGAAACGCATTGCGGGCGCCACCTCCCGACACCACCAGCTGCTGTACCGTTGTCTCCACCAGGATGAAGCGCGTGACAGCGGAGGCCACGGACTGAGCCGTCAACTCCGTGGCGGTGCACACTAGATCTTCGAAGGAAGCAGTTGTGCTGTTCTCAAGCATTAGCCGCACAAAATCATCGCCAAACTGCTCGCGCCCGGCAGTTTTGGGCGGTGGGGCCGAGATGAAGGGATGCGCCAGGAGTTTTTCCAGCAGAGGCTCAATAGCGCGCCCGGCAGCTCCAATCAAACCATTCGCATCATAAGTCTTCTCCTGGTTTGTAAACCGGCGCACCAGTGCATCGATCACCATGTTGCCAGGCCCGGTGTCGAAAGCCTTGACCTGTTCGAGCCGGGCCGAGGCAGGGAGAGAGGTAATATTCGCGATCCCGCCGACATTCAAGAGTACCCGGCCAAGCTGCCGATCCCGAAAGAGCAAATAGTCCACATAGGGAATCAGCGGAGCCCCTTTCCCGCCCGCAGCCATGTCCCGCGGACGGAAGTCTGAAATGGTCGTAATGCCTGTGTTCTCGGCCAGCAGCGAGCCTTCTCCGATCTGAAGAGTCGAGGCCAGCATGCGCCCGCAGAAAGGTGCCGGTTCGGACTGGTGGAAAATGGTCTGTCCATGCGAACCAATCAAATCCACTTGGCTTAGCTTGACGCCGGCCTCCTGGCAGAGTTGCGTGACGGCTTCTGTGTAGAGTGTCGCAAGCAGGAAATTCAGATGGCTGATCACTTGCGCCGGCACCGGCGCCTGGGAAGCTACCCGCAATAGTTCACGCTGAACGTCATTCGGAAAAGGCACTGAGACGAAGTGCTTGAGCTGAAGCTGGGTCTCTTCGCCGGAACCATTGATCTCGACCAAAGCGGCATCCACGCCGTCGAGTGAGGTTCCAGACATCAGCCCTATGACGAGATGAGATGGTTTCATATTGCAGGCCGCTGATGGTTGGACGCAGAGTGCGTTGGTGAAAGTCTAGGAGACACCTTATGGAACAAACAAATCACCGAACAATGACGAATGACGAAGCCCTAATAACTAAAGAATGACTAAGGCCGAATGTCCAAGGGAACTAGTTAGTCATTCGGGCTTTGGGCTTCTTTAGTCATTCGAACTTCGTCATTCGTCATTGTCTAACCCTTTGGCTACTCATTGCTCGGTTCCCACAAATCTGCGTTCATCCGCGCAATCTGCGTCCAAATATTCCGGCCGTCACAGCTTCGTCTTGAACTCATGAAGCTTTTCCAATGCCTGCAGCGGAGTGAGCTGATCGAGGTTGAGTGCCTTTAGCTCTTCGAGCACTTCGTGATCGGTGATCATAAACAAACTCATTTGGGTTGCGGGCGCGGGCTTCCTCTTGCGCTTGTACTGTCGGGTCAGATGATCGCTGATCTCATGCTCACCCTCCTCATGTTTTTTCAAGATCTCTCGGGCGCGCTCCAGCACTACCGGCGGCAGCCCGGCCAGCTTTGCGACTTCGATGCCATAACTTTTGTCGGCGCTGCCCGGTTCGACGCGCCGGAGGAAGACGATGTCCTGACCAGATTCCCTGACAGCAACATGGCAGTTCTTTACTCCAGGCAGCAGTTCGGCCAGTTCGGTCAACTCATGGTAGTGCGTGGCAAACAGTGTCTTGGCCTTGGTGTGGTGATGCAAATATTCCACGACGGACCAAGCAATCGAAAGCCCGTCAAAGGTAGCAGTTCCCCGGCCAATCTCATCCAGGATGACCATGCTCCTGGATGTCGCTGTATTGAGAATCACGGCGGTCTCGGTCATCTCCACCATGAACGTAGATCGGCCGCGCGCCAGATTATCAGTGGCGCCGATGCGGGTGAAGATACGGTCAACAATCGGAAGCCTGGCTGCGCTCGCGGGGACAAACGATCCCATTTGAGCCAGGATGGAGAACAACGCCGTCTGGCGCAAATAGGTGGATTTGCCTCCCATATTCGGACCCGTAATGATCAGAATCTGATCATTGGAGTCGTCCAGGTAGAGATCATTCGGAATGAATTTGCCTGTGGGCAACTGGTCGGCGAGTTGTTCAATCACCGCGTGACGTCCCTGACGGACGATGCACTCGCCTTCCTGGGCCAACTCTGGCCGCACATAATCGTGCGCATGGGCCACTTCGGCCAGGGAGGTGAGACAATCGAGTTGCGAAAGAGCCGAGGCAGTGCGGCGGATGCGCTTCGCTTCGAGACCGACTCGCCCACGCAGTTCGCAAAACAGCTCGTACTCGATTTCAACCACACGCTCTTCTGCACCCAACACCTTGCGCTCATACTCCTTGAGCACTGGCATCGTGAAACGTTCTGCGCCCACCAGTGTCTGTTTCCGCTCGTAGTCTGCAGGAACTAATCCCAGATTCGATTTCGAGACTTCAATGTAGTAGCCAAAGACGTTGTTGAACTTCACTTTCAGGCTTTGAATTCCCGTACGGGAGCGTTCTTGCACTTCCAGAGCGGCGATGAACTGTTTTCCCGTAGAGCTGATGGTTCGCAGCTCATCCAGCTCGGCGTGAACCCCATCGCGAATCAACCCACCTTCACTGAGAAGGATCGGTGGATTGTCACGCAGCACGTCAGCAATGGCCTGTGACAACATCGGTTAGAGGGTCAGCCTGCTCGTTCAACTCACGGAGGCGCGACGCTTGAAACGATTGCAGCCTGGTCTTGATTGCCGGAACCTGTTCCAGCGAACTTTTCAGTGCGACCAGATCGCGTGCGTTGGCCGTTGCCAACGACACCTTGGATAGAAGCCGTTCGATGTCGTAAACCTTCTGTAGCGGCGCCTTGAGCTCTTCCCGCTCGATCAACTGCTGCTTCAGCTCGGCGACTGCGTCCAACCGCTGGTTGATCTCCGCCAGATCGATCTCAGGCCGCAACAGCCAGCTCTTGAGAAGCCGCGCGCCCATGCCCGTGGAGGTGCGGTCGAGACAGCCAATCAGCGTGGCCTGACGCGATCCATCGAAGAGCGACTGCACCAGCTCCAGGTTTCTCACTGTGGTCGCATCGAGCGCCATCGATTCAGAGATTTCGTAGAACTGTAAGTGATCGATATGGCTGAGCGAGGACTTCTGAGTGTCTTTCAAATAGTGCAGCACAGCCCCAGCGGCTGCGACGGCAAGCCTGTGCCCCTGGCAGCCAAAGCCATCCAGGCTCATCACTCCGAAATGCTCCATCAGCAGGCGTTGCGCGTAGTCGAAAGCAAAGACCCAGTCGTCGGTCGCGGTGCGGGCCGCTGTGACCAGCGAATCAATCGGCAGGCTTTTGGAGTCGCAGCTGGCGGGATAGAGAATCTCCTTCGGCTGCAAGCGTTCGAGTTCGGTTTGGAGCAGGGCTCTGGCAGCAGCGCCTGCGAACTCCGTGATTCGAAAATCGCCCGTGGAAACATCCAACGATGCCAGACCTGCACCGCCAGCTTCGATCCAAACTGAGGTAAGAAAGTTGTTGTCGTGGGGTTCGAGAAGGTTTCCGGAGACTGTTCCTGGCGTGACGACGCGCGTGACTTCGCGCCGCACCAGTTTCTGCGACGGCCGGGGCCTCTCCACCTGGTCACAGACAGCGACCTTGTAGCCCTTTCGAATCAACTTGGCGATGTAGCCGTCGGCGGCGTGGTAAGGAACGCCGCACATGGGTACGGACTGCCCCTTTTCCTTGTTGCGTGCGGTGAGCGTAATCTCCAGCTCGCGGGCAGCCACCACGGCGTCGTCAAAAAACATCTCGTAGAAATCACCGAGCCTGAAAAACACCAGCGCGTGGGGGAACTCCTTCTTCACCTGGTGGTACTGCGACATCATGGGAGTGGAAGGTTCCATCCGTGAGGAGTGTAAGCGGGCTGCCTGCTGCAGGCGGAAAACGGTTGGTTGCTTCAGGCGGCGAAGTATATAATCGGCCCTCCAACGTGTCAACGAACCCCGCTTCCGGCTTGGGTTTTGTGGCAGCGCGGCGGTTGTCCGGCAGAATTCGAGGAACAAAATCAAGCCAGGTTCTCAGAAGCAGAACGACTGAATGCGAATTCTTAGTCTCGACACGTCCACGGCGGCGTGCAGCATCGTGCTCTCGGAGGATGGAAAACTCAAAGGAGAGATCAACGTTGAGTCAGAAGAAACTCACTCGGTCCGATTGCTGCCGGGCATCGAAACGTTGCTGCGGAGTTGCGGCTGTACGATTGAGAACGTAGACATCTTTGCCGTGGTTTGCGGGCCCGGATCATTTACGGGGGTTCGTATCGGGCTGACCACGATCAAGGGCCTGGCAGAGTCTCTTGCCAAACCCACGATCCCGGTTACCGCATTCGAGGCATGGGTTGAGAAGTTTCCGGAGCAACAAGGAATTCTGGTTCCAGTCATCGATGCTCGCCGTGGTGAGGTCTACAGTGCCGTTTTCAGTCGGAACGCAGGCGCCACAGAGCTGCTGTCACCGGGCAGCGTTGAGAAGGTGGCTGAACTGTTGGCTTCGATTGCACATCCTCAGGCGTGCTTCCTGGGTGGCGGCGCGGCTATTTATGAATCCTTGATTGCTGCACGCCCAGGCTGGCGTGTACTCAGTAGCGATCCGTTTCTGGGACGCGCTGTCAGCCGAATCGCCTTCCGTCGGGCCGAAGCAAAGACCGTTCCTGTCTGCTGCGGAGCTTCAAGCCTATTACTTGCGGCGACCGGATGCTGAGCTGAAGTGGAAAGGACAATGAAGATTGCGATTCGTCGCATGGAGGTAGAGGATTTATCTCAGGTTGTTGCGATCGAGAATCGTTGGTCGTATTTGAGCAAATGGGGCGAAGCTGGATACCGGGCTGTGTTGAGCGATCCGCGTGTCTATACTTGTTTGGTTGCTGAAGACACGGAAGGCGCATCCCGTCCCGTCCCCATCGCCGGTTTGGCAGTTGTCGCGCAATTGATCGATGACTGTGAGCTGTGCAACCTGGTGGTGCTTCCGGAGTATGTGTCGAAGCGCGTCGGATACTCGCTGCTGCAAGCATCCGTTGAGGTGGCTCAGTATTTCAAAATCAACCGAATGCTGCTGGAAGTTCGCCAATCGAACCATCGTGCCATCGAGTTTTACAAAAGAAACGGATTCCGCATCATCAGTGAGCGCAAGAACTATTACCTGAATCCGAGCGAGAATGCCTGGGTGATGGAACGCACGGTGGAAGTGGCATGAAGGTCTTGAATCGACGTCAAAGAACACTTCTTGTCAGTCGCCAAAGTTGCAGACAGCCGCGCGGGTTTGATAAGAAGAGAACAACGCACCAAATCGATCTGAGCTGAATCGTGATGAATAGAGTTCGAATCTCAACGGGCACTCCCTGGGAGCCGATTGTGGGATACTCTCGGGCGGTTCGTGTTGGGCAGCACGTGTGGGTTTCAGGGACGACAGCAACGGACGCCACAGGGCAGATTGTGGGCGTCGGTGACGCTCACGCTCAAGCAACACAGATTCTCCTCAATATCGAGCGGGCTCTGAACTCGGCGGGAGCGAGCCTGAAGGACGTCGTACGGACCCGAATGTATGTCACCAATATTCAGGATTGGGAGAAGGTGGGTAAGGCCCACGGCGCGGTGTTTGGCGACATCCGGCCCGCGACCGCGATGGTCGAAGTGAGCCGGCTCATTCATCCGGATATGCTCGTAGAGATCGAAGCGGATGCCTGGGTAGAGGAGTCGCAGTAGCTTATACGGCAGGTTCTACCAAGGCAGACATGGAACCCTTGCAGTGGGGAATGCGAGGATCGGGCCCGTAGGCCAGTACCTGATCTCGCCCGAACTCAGCTTCTGACAGTTCGCACGTGATGAGCACGGTTCGCTGTCTTGAGTCGACCTCAACCGCGTGCTCGTAAGCCTGCTGTGCAGAAAAGCAAAACAGCCGCTGCAGCATCTCAATCACGTAGTCGTAGCTGTGGTCATCGTCATTCAACAAGACGACATTGTAGAGCGGAGCCGTTTTGTCCTGATTCTGGCTTTGATTGGCAACTTCAGGTACGGTGGATGTTTGAGCCATGACCAAATCCCAGCTCTTGGTTGAGAGCCTGGAACAGCGGCATTTATGATAAAGCACCAGCACAGCCGAGGTAAAGATTGTGGTGTTAGCCGAGACAGAGCTTACGGAGAAGCAATACCCACTGACCATCCCGGCGCTCGGCGCCAACCCTCCTTCAGGGAGGGAACCCTATTCTTGCAAGGGAGCCTTCATGAACACGAAAACCAGACGAAGCGCAGTTGTCTTCCTTTTGGCAGGCATTCTCTTTCTCGCTACCCCTCGGCCCTTCGAGGCAGACCGCAAGGTGATTCGTCCCGCCCGGCCAAACGAACCGCCCGCTCAAAGCTCGGCGCCCCGATTGGGAGGTATTCTGAGCCCTGGAATCATGACGGGCGACGCACTGTACTGCGCAGGTGCCGGGAGCCGAGACCCCAAGACTGGCGAACATCCGGAGGGCTTTGAGGCCCAGGTGAAGCAATCCATGGAGAATCTGGGGGCAGTGCTCAAAGCTGCAGGTTTGGATTTTTCGGACGTCGTAAACTCGAACGTCTACCTCACGGACATTAAGAATTTCCAAGCGATGAACAAGGTT
Organism: uncultured Acidimicrobiia bacterium; assembly: GCA_963791795.1. Classification (GTDB taxonomy): domain Bacteria; phylum Acidobacteriota; class Terriglobia; order Versatilivoradales; family Versatilivoraceae; genus VFZK01. The sequence goes on along the minus strand of CAWBTP010000003.1, from coordinate 325,075 downwards.
TACAAGACCTATTTCCCCCAGAAGCCCCCGGCACGCACCACAATTGCCGTCCCCGCTTTGCCTGGTGGCTCTCACGTTGAAATTACCTTCATTGCCTCACGCAACAAGAAAAGGAAATATGTGTCTCCAGCTGGTGTGACGCCTGCCCCAACGGATCTTTTTTCCGGTGGAGTCATTGTGGGAGACGTGTTCTATCTTTCCGGGCAGGGAAGCCGCCACTATAAGACCAAGGAATTTCCTCAGGGAGAGATTGAAGCCCATGTAAAGCAGACGATGGACAATTTAGGCGCGGTGCTCAAGGCGGGAGGCATGGACTTCTCGAATGTAGTCAAGACCAACATCTATTTGACGGACATGAATCTTTTCCCTCGGATGAACGAAGTCTACAAGACCTACTTCAAATCAGATCCGCCAGCCAGGACGACCGTGGGCGTCACCGCTCTGCCCGGCGAGCCACCAATTGAAATAACCTTTGTTGCCTCGAAATCAAAGAAACCGGGTCAAAGCATTGTGCGACCTGAAGGCGACAAGCCCAATCCGATTCTGAGTCCTGCAGTCCAGATTGGTTCGGTCCTCTTCCCTTCGGGGAAGGCCGGCTTTGCCGAAGGTGGCATCGAGGCGCAGGTGAAAGAAGTGATGGACGGCCTGGGCCAATATCTAAAAGCCGGGGGCTTGGACTTTTCCAATGTGGTTGAAGCCAAGGTGTATCTCGCCGACATCAAAGACTATGGAAAAATGAACGAAGTCTATCGCAGCTATTTCAAGAACGATCCGCCAGCCCGGACCTGCATCGCGATCTCTAAACTGGTGCGTGATTCGAGGGTGGAGATTACTTTTGTTGCTGCGAAGTAGAAGCAAAGAGCCTTGGGCCAAGGTTCTGAAGTTGACAAGCGACGATTCGCTTCAGACGAAGCGTACTTATTTTGGAGGGAATGTTCATGAAAGCTCACCATGTGAAGGTAACCCGAAGGGAATTCGTCAGGAAAGCAACCACTGTCGCTGCCGCAACCGTCGCGACCTCGCGCACCCGTCCGGTGCTGGGAGCCAACGACCGCGTCGTGATGGGCATCATCGGCTCGGGAGGTATGGGACGAGGGCACATGACCCGCGTAAAGAACCTTGGCGCGGAGTGGGGCGCGGTTTGCGATGTCTATGACGTGAATTTGCAGAAAGGTATGGATATTGCAGGAACCACGGCCAAGCCATACACCGACTACCGGCGTTTGCTCGAGCGGAAGGACATTGATGCGGTTCTCATCGCTTCACCTGAGCACTGGCATCACAACCACCTGATCGATGCGGTGAAAGCCGGCAAGGACGCGTACTGCGAAAAACCCATGTCGTGGTCCATCGAGCAGGGAGCCAACATGGTGAAAGAGGTGCGCAAGACCGATCGCATCGTTCAGATCGGCATGCAGCGCCGCAGTTCTCCGCTGGTCCATGAAGCCAAGGCCATCATCGATGAAGGCGTGATTGGCGAAATCAATATCGTGCGGGCGGAATGGTTCTGGAATATCAACTTGAACCGCGATCCTCAGCTTCCTGGAAAAGTGGATTGGGAGGCGTTTCAAGGCCCCGCTCCCAGGAAGCCCTTCGACCCGATTCGCTTCCGTAGCTGGCGTTATTTCTGGGACTTTTCGGGCGGCAACATGACCGATCAGGGAACTCATCTGCTGGACGTCATCCAGTGGTGCAATGGTGTCACGCAACCCATCGCTGCTCAGACCTACGGGGCGGTCTACAAGCTCCAGCCTGCCGAGACCCCCGACACGTTCTGCGCTATTTTTGAGTACCCGAAGTTCACATGTACATGGACGCTGGCCTATATGAACACTTTCATGAAGGGTTGGGGCATCGTGTTTCAAGGTCAGAAGGGAACGCTGGAACTTTGCGAGGATGGTTACCGGGTTTTCGCCGAACCCTGGAGCGAAAAGGGCTACGACCGCTGGAAAACTCCGACACCGATCCGTCAGAACATTGCGGGTGGTGCCACGGATACCACGCCTCACCTCAAGAATTTCCTGGATTGTCTCAAGAGTCGAAAACAACCGAACGCGCCTGTAGAAATTGGCCACCAGGCGGTGCGCCCCCTCCATCTGGCCAACATCGCTCATCACAAGCGCTGCCGAGCCGAGCTTGGTACCGATGGGTTGTCCGTGAAGGTAAGTTGAGAATGGAAGGGGTCTCGGGCGCACAGTGGTCTGGGGACTCTCAACTTCATGACACCAAAACGACCTCGGCGGAGCACCCTTTCGCGGCGGGCAACTGCTGACCCAGCAGCGTCGCGCGTGAGGCGTTTGCCGCCAAACCTGGTCTCGTTTTTTGGGCCGATGGAGCCTCAGATGATTCAGTGGCTCACTCGGCTTGTGAACACGGACACGCCTTCGGATCAAAAACAGCCACTGGATCAGCTCGCCACTTGGTTTGCCCGGCAGTTTCACCGATGTGGCGCGCAGACTGAAATCATCAAGAATCGAGACGCGGGCAACCACCTGGTCGCCCGTTGGAGGTGCCCAGGTCGCCGCAAACCGGTTCTGATTCTGGGTCACCTCGATACGGTCTGGGGCCTGGAGGAAAGCCGGCGCAGGCCAGCCCGAATCGAAAAAGGCAAACTGTTTGGACCGGGTGCAGTTGACATGCGTGGCGGGCTGACGCTTGTGCTTGCCCTGGCCAGATATCTCGGATTGCATTCGGCGGCGCTCGAACGGCCAGTGACGGTTCTTTTGGATTCTGACGAAGAGGTTGGGAGTCCTACTTCTCGTGCGCTGATTGAGGCGGAAGCGCGGAAGAGCGAGACCGTGCTGGTGATGGAGCCCTGTCTTCCTGGCGGAGCACTCAAGACGTTTCGCAAGGGTGTAGGTCGTTTCACGATCACTGCTCGCGGAGTTGCCGCTCATGCTGGAGTTGACTACTCAAGAGGCGTCAGCGCGATTCATGAGCTGGCACATCAAGTCCTGTCTTTGTACAAGCTGAACGACCCGGCCAAAGGAACAACGGTCAATGTCGGGGTGATTCGTGGGGGCTCGCGTTCCAACGTGGTGGCCGATCAAGCCGAGATGGAAGTTGACCTTCGAGTTGCTTCCGTCGCCGAAGGTGAGCGAGTGAGCAGGCTGGTCCACGGCTTGAAATCCAAGACGCCCGGGGCCAGCCTGGAGATCTCCGGCGGAATCAATCGGCCGCCCTTGGAGAGGACACCAATAATCGTTTCGCTGTTTGAGCGTGCGAAGGGGTTGGCTGCCGATATCGGCATCGAGTTGGCACAGGGCGAAACCGGTGGGGGCAGCGATGGGTCCTTAACTGCTGCCCTTGGAATTCCAACGCTCGACGGTTTGGGTCCAGATGGCGCAGGTCCGCATGCACTGCACGAACATGTGTTGATCGAAAGCCTGGTTCCGCGGGCGGCGCTGTTGACACAGTTGGTGCTGAGACTGTAAGAACGGTGAAACGTGATGCGTGATTCGTGTTTCGAGACGCGGTGGATGAGAACGAATCTCGCTTCACGTTTTGCATAACGTGCTCTCACGTAGCACGAACCACCAACCACGTATCACGTTTTTTCACTTCCCATGAAGCTTGATCAAATTGAACTGCGCGAAATCCAGATGCCGCTGGTGTCGTTCTTCGAAACCAGCTTTGGGCGTACGACACAACGGCGAATCCTTCTCGTCCGAGTCTTCAGTGAGGGAGTAGTAGGTTACGGTGAAGCCACTTCTCCGGAAGGACCTTTTTACAATCACGAATCCACCGGGACAGCGTGGCACATTCTGCGCGACTTCGTGATCCCGCGTGTACTTCAAGCTTCCCTCCAAGGGCCCGCCGACGCGGCTGCGCTTTTGAAGCCCATTCGCGGTCACAGCATGGCCAAAGCCGCCGTGGAAACTGCCCTGTGGGACTTGCACGCCCGTCAATCAGGGAAGCCGCTGCATCAACTCTTAGGTGGCACTCGGCGGAGCATTGACTGTGGCGTTTCAATTGGCATTCAGGACACCGTTGGAGAACTGCTCGAGAAAATCGAGAAAGAGGTCGCGGCCGGCTATCAGCGCATCAAGATCAAGATCAAGCCAGGCTGGGACGTGGACGTTGTGCGGGAAGTGAGAAGGCGTTTCCCATCCATTGTCTTGATGTGTGACGCCAATTCCGCTTACTCGCTTCGAGATGTTGACCTTTTCAGGCGATTGGACGAGTTCAATCTGCTGATGATCGAGCAGCCGCTGGCGTGGAACGACATCATCGACCACATTCAGCTTCAGAAGGCTATTCAGACTCCCATCTGTCTGGATGAATCGATTCTCGACGCAGAAGACGCCCGCAAAGCGCTGGATTCAAGCGCCTGCAGGATCATCAATATCAAGTTGGGCCGTGTTGCCGGGCACACTGAGGCTAAGAGAGTGCATGATGTTTGCGCAGCTCATTCCATTCCGGTGTGGTGCGGTGGCATGTTGGAAGCGGGCATCGGCCGGGCCCACAACATTGCGATGTCGACCCTGCAGAACTTCTGCCTGCCGGGCGATGTTTCAGCCAGCCGGCGGTACTTTCGCCACGATATCATCGATCCCGAAGTTGAAGTCGATTCTCACGGACGGATTCAAGTCCTTGACGGCCCGGGCATCGGGTTCGAGCCGAACATGAAACGCATCGAAGCCGTGACGCTGCGCACGGAAATGTTGCGATCGTAGTTCAGGCGGCGCCGTTGCCATCGGCTCAAAGCGACATGCACCATGGAAAAACTCCTCATCACGGGCGTTAGCGGCTTTCTCGGCTGGAATCTGGCGCACCGGCTGAAAGACCAATACCGCATCTACGGCACCTGCCTGGACAATCCAGTGTCCATCCCAGGTGTCGAGGTCTTTACTGTCGATCTCGCGGATTGGAGCAAGATCGAGCGGCTCTGTCACAGCATCAATCCGGCGGCCATTGTTCATACTGCTGCCTACTCGAATCCGGACTACTGCGAACTGAATCACAAGGAAGCCCTCACTCTCAATACGTTTGCCACCCGCGAGTTGGCGAAAGCAGCGAACCGGCTGGGCAGCAAACTGATCTACACCTCCACCGACTTTGTCTTTGACGGGAGGCGCGGCGAGTACAGCGAAGCAGATGACCCGGCGCCCATCAACTACTATGGCAAGACGAAATTCCTAGGTGAACTTGAGATCATGAATCACTGCAGCCACTACGTCACATTGAGAATTGGAACTCTTTACGGAAGGGGTAACGGCATCCGGCCAAATTTCTTCGAGACGATGGAAAAAGAGCTGCTCGCGGGAAAGAAGACTCGTTGCGTTGTGGATCAGTATCGTACCTTTCTTTTTGTCGATGATGCGGTTCAAGCGATCAGCCAACTCATCGAGAGAACGAACCTTAAGGGCTTGTTTCATCTGGGAGGACCGGAGAAGGCCAGCAGGTGGCAGTTTGCCGAGAGGGTTTGTGCGACCCTGGGTACGTCTTCCCATTTGATCGAAAAAATCCACCTTGCCGATTCCCCATCTCCCGCAGCTCGTCCCCCCGACTGTTCTCTCAACAGCGGCAAAATTGCGAAGTCATTGGATCTGAATCTGAGATCAATCGAGCAGGCGTTGGACCTTCTCTGTGTTCACACCCAGAATCGAACAGTCTGACTTTTTTGCCGTTCGTTTGAGCACCGCTCACGCCCGACCTCTTCTCACCGCCCGATGCTGCACCCCGGAAAGTAGAAACTCAGAATCTCTTTCATACTCATGCCCTGCCTGCTCATCTCGGTGGCGCCGAACTGGCAGAACCCGAAATTGTGCCCCGAGCCGTGACCTCTGACTGTGACGGAGTTTGAGTGAACCTCAACCGAGTAACGGTTGCTGCGTATGATGTTCCAGCCCAACGCACGGCCCACACGGATGCGAACCGCTTGTTTCAAAGAGCTGGACTCGCCGTTATCCCCAGGTTCAGCAAGGTCCGCGAGGGTTTCGGCCGGATCCCTACCCGATTCGTCCTGAAGGATGCGAATCAGCTCCTGCGTTTCAACCTTGGTTTCCCATGTCAAACAGGGGATGCCCCACACAGAAACGGCATGAGACAGAACGGAAAGGATAGCCAGAACCTTCCTGGGGCCCGTACCTGTCAGCGAATCCGGCCAGCGTACGCCCTCCGCAAACGGCGGTATACAGAGGCTGAATGGGCTTGCCCAGGAAGGTCAAAACGAGCCCCTCTGTGTCGTTTGCGGCCTGGCTGAATCGGCTGGCCACTGACTTGAACTCAGTGAAGAACTGGCAGTGCGTCGTGTCGCAGAAATCATAACCCTCTTTCTGGTGCCGTCCTTTGGAGGTTCTGAGATATCCGCGCACCAACACCGCTTGAGACCTTAAGGCTTCCGTTTGCTGAACGTCGGCCATTTCCGATTGCAGAATTTGTTGTACGGCAGATTCCTCCTTCACCGTGATTCGAGGCAGCAACAAACCGTTTCGCGCCTTCACTTCCAGGCGGCCAAAAAAATCTCTCCGAATGCGGCCTGGCACGCTCAGCGTGCACACTGTTTCCTCTGTGCGCACGGCATCTGCACTGTGCCCAAGCAATAACCGCCCATCGGATTCAAAAAAGCTGATCTTCAACTGCTCTCCACGACTTTCGACCTGCAACCGCTGACCGCTGGCCAAGACTTGCCTGATATCGGCTGAACCCTTTCGCATCGTGACGATCCCATCTTGCGGGATTGAGACGTCAATACGCTCGGGATGGAAGAGCCCAAAAACGGCGACAGTGACGCGATGGCCGTTCTCTGCTTGCAGACAACAGTAGTGGGCAAAGATAGACAGATCAGCAACACGATTCCAATCTTGCTTGGTTGCTGCCTCGCGACCGACATTAAAATATCGACCATTCGTGTATTCTAACTCTGGCACTAACGGATTTTCTGATTTCGACGTCAGGTCGGGAGCTCCTGGCGTCAGGACAAGGTCCGATAGAGAACCATTTGGCAATCGACCTCGGAGTCGATCACCAGGCAGATCCGACTAAACTGCGTTCATAGGCTCTGTTTTGCAGTTTGAAGGAACCCAAGCCCTCGAGCGTTTTTGCTTGAACAAAAGAGACGCCGCCACTGAGAATGGCGCTTGTGACCACTGGGTCAGTCAAGACCCAGGAGCTCCAGCGCGGAGTTTGAACCCTCAGAAGGCGGGAACCATCCGAAATGCCGTTACTTGGAGCGCATGTCTCGACATCTGGTGGCGTAGACAAAGCCCCGGCTAACGGCAAAAGCCTGGGCTGCGAAGCCATCCAGGTTTTTACGCGGAACCAGATGCAGTGGCGTGCGAGAGCCTTTGTCCGCGCTTGAGACTGTAGGGTTTCGCGAAGGGCTCAAGGAATGCGGCATTCAGGCGACGCTCTCCCACGATTCTTATCTCATCAATCTGGGCAGCCACGAGCCGGTCACTTTGCAGAAGTCGTTAGAAGCATTTGCCGATGAGATCGAGCGCTGCGAGCAACTCGGGATTCCCTTCCTAGTGTTTCATCCTGGATCGCACGTCGGAGTTGGCGAAGCTGCGGGATTGCAGCGCATTGTCGATAGTTTGAATGCGGTGCTCAGTCAGAAGCCCAAGTACAAGACTCAAGTCTTGCTCGAAAACACCGCCGGTCAAGGCACCAATTTGGGATATTGCTTCGAACACCTGGCCGAGATTCTGGGCAAAACTCAATACCCTGATCGGTTGGGGGTCTGCCTCGACGCCTGTCATTTGTTTGCCGCCGGTTACGATTTGCGGACGCGTGGGACTTACGAGGCGGTGTTCCGAGAATTTGATACCATCATAGGGCTCGACCGCTTGAAGGCGTTTCATCTAAACGATTCCAAGAAAGGCCTGGGTAGTCGAGTGGACAGGCATGAGAACATTGGCAAAGGCGAACTTGGACTGGAGCCATTTCGATTCCTCTTGAATGACCCGCGGTTTGCTGCGCTGCCAATGCTACTCGAAACTCCAGGAGGCGACGAAGCGTATCGTCAGGACCTGAAAACCCTGCGAAGCTTGAAACTATGAGATATCGACGCCTATTCTCCTTGCTGGTTGTCTGTGCCCTCACGCTATCCTGCCAGAATGTTCAACAGCGTTCTCCCGGGAGTGAGCCTCCGGTGCCCAGCTATCTAGAGCTGCTGGAGCGTCTCGAAGTTGCGGGTAACCGCTACCGCCGGGCGACCGACCTCGTAAGGTATAGCAGTTCCAGCTTTGAACGGAGTTTGGCTGAGAGCCATCTGCAGTTCACGAAGGAAGTTCTTGAGAGCGAATTCGAACTAGCTGAGATTGAAGCGAAAACGCTCGCCTTGAATCAGCCAGGTGCTTCTGAAAGTGGAGCGCCAACCGCCGCCGAACAAAGCCAATACGACAAGATTGCAGCAGAAGTATGGCGTCTCTCGGCTGAAGTTGACGAAGCCAAGGAACGTTTGGCTGCTGCACGACAGAATCTGAAGAAGGCTGCCACCGCCGAGGCTTTCCGAAAAGTCCAGCAAACGGTGGACCAGCTCCAGAAAGAGGTTCAGATCGCCGACAAGAAACTGGATCTTGCTGGTTCAAATCTCGATATCCAGGACTACAAGCGCAAGCGCTCAACAACCGGATCGTCAGATGCCTTGTCGTTTGGAGAGCGTCTGAAGATGATGAGGAATGAGATCCTTCCCGCATCGCGGCCGGCTGCTCCGGGCCCAGCTAGGAGCGCCGAGCCGGCGCCACAGACGGCGGTGGCGGAGTCCCAAGGAGGCATCGTCGCCAGCGTACGCGACTACTTCGCACGCAGGGAAAAGTTCAAGAGCCTGCGGCAAGCCCAGCAGGCAACACAGGAGTTGGTGAATCGAGTCAAGGGAAGTCTGGAGCGGCGACAGCGAGAGCTGGAAACGCTGCAAGCCAAGCATCTCGAACTCAACCGCAAAACTGAGTCGGCCTACAGTCAAGCGTATCAACTGCTCCAGAAGGGCGGCGAGGCGGCGGGGGTTGCGCGGATCCTGGAGGAAGCTGACCGGCAGATGTCAGATTCGGCCCACCTTGAGCAACAGAAGGAGCTTGCCAGCCGTGCCCTGAACGTGGTTCGCAGGCAAGCCGTGCTGGTGCGAGACGACAACGAGAAGCTTGCCAGTTGGACTGGGATTGCCACTGAAGAGAGCAACGACTCGCTTTTTCGCGTAGGCAATCGTATCGGCATTGTGCTGGCGCTGATTCTCGCCATCCTCGTGCTTTCTCACTACCTTAAGAAGCTGCCTTACAAGTTCACGCGCGAAGGCAAGAATCTTTACTACTTCCGCAAGCTCATCAGCTTCACCTCGGGATTGCTGATCGCGATCATCGTCGTGCTGAATTTCATGGGAGACTTCGGTAGCCTCACCGCTGTCTTAGGTCTGGCTGGTGCCGGTCTCGCTATAGCACTGCAGGATCCGATTGTCAGCCTGGTGGGCTGGTTCCTCATTGTGGGCCGGTTTGGGATCAGCGTCGGCGATCGGGTTGAGATCAATCAAGTGAAGGGTGACGTCATTGATATCGGCTTGCTCAGGATTGCCGTGCTTGAGGTAGGTAACTGGGTGGGTGCTGAACAGTCGACAGGACGCGTTGTATTTTTCCCAAATAGCTTCATCTTCAAGAGCCACTACTTCAACTATTCGACAGGGAATTCGTTTATCTGGGATGAGATTCGCTTCACAGTGACCTACGAAAGTGACTGGAAAAGAGCGCGAGAAATCCTTGAAGAAGTGGCGACGCGTGCTTCACAAACCTTCGTCGACGCGGCCAAGACCAGTCAGGCACAGTTGGAACGCCAATATCACATCAACCTAGGGACCTTGACGCCGTATGTTTATGTCTCGATTGCGAGCAACGGCGTCGATCTCGTACTGCGCTATCTGACTGGCATTCGCAAGCGCCGTTCTACGCAAGACCAGATTTGTCAGGAGATCCTCCAGGCATTTGGAAACGAGCCAGGCATTGAGCTGTCTGCTCCAGCTCGCCGGCCTGCTGCGGAGGCGAAGCCGGCGATCGCGACCACACCGGAGCCGGCTGGCCGATGACGACAGGTTTTGCGACAGGATCTACAAGATTAACAAGATTGATGGAGCCTTGAAGTGGCACTCCTCTTACTGGCTCGATTCATCTGCCCCGCTCTGGTTGCTTGTTTCCCACTCGAAGAGGCCGGGGGATAAGGACTGGGTCACTCGTAGTCCGAAACTGTCAATAGAGTCATGAGTCTTTTTTGGCGACCATTGCTGCCGCTAGTACCAAGGATCAAAAGTCAGCGAACTAATTTGATGTTGTGAATCCCTTTCGCGTCAGTGCGATAGGACGAGGATCTACTTACGCGAACTTATGCAACGAAGTACTAGTCTTGTCAATCTTGTAAATCCTGTCCTGCCGTAGTCCTGTCCCAATGACCACTGAAATCTACTGCGTTCGTCACGGACAATCCATTCACAACCAGCAACAGACTATCGCAGGACAACTTGATTCGGAACTGACCTCACTCGGATTTGAAGATGCCAGGAGCGTAGCAAAGGGCATTGGGCGGAGCGATTTTGAGATGGTCTATTGCAGCGACTTGTTGCGCGCCCGCCAAACTGCAGAAACCATCATGCATACGCTGGAGTTTAGCTGCCTGGTTCGTTATTCACCACTGATCCGCGAGCTGGATTACGGTCGCTTTACGGGAAAGACAGTCACCGAGACGTTCCAGATTCTTAACTACAAACGTGTCCCCGACCAGAGGTATCCCGAAGGGGAGAGTTTCAACGACCTGCAGGCCAGGGTTCGAAAGTTCTTGGACCAGCTATTGGACGAGTCAGCCGGGAAGCGTGTTCTGGTTGCGGCTCACGCAGGCTCGATTCGCCTGCTGGCCATGCTGCTCGATCTGGCAAACCAGCAGGAGCACCTGGATCGCGCCTATGGCAATCGCTATATCGGCAAGGCGATTGTCGACCGGGGCAATCAGCTTGTCTCATTTGAAGTGCTGCAGAACCCTGAACGCGGCGGGTTTTGACTTGAGAGAAGCTCCCTCTCCTGTTTGTGGGGAGAGGGTGGCCAAGGGCCGGGTGAGGGGTCATTGGCCAACGGAGGCGCCGTGGCTGGCGTTACCTCGGCTGCTGCTGGCTCAGGCAATGCAGCGTGCCCAACCCCCAGACCAAGTCGACGCTGTGAATCCCGACGACCTGCCTATCTGGAAATAGCCGTGTCAACACTGAAAGCGCTTCGCGGTCGTGAGGATCGTTAAAGGTCGGGACCAGCACGACGGAGTTTCCTATGTAGAAGTTTGCGTAGCTGGCGGGCAGCCGCTGGCCCTGGAACCACAGCGGTCGTGGCATGGGCAGCGGGATGACCTCTAGAGAGTTTCCATCCTGATCCGTCATGGACTTCAGCAGTTCCATGTTCCGGCGCAGCGGGCGGTAGTTTACGTTGTGTGTGTCGGGCTCCTGGGCAACTACCACGGTCGTTGGGTTCACGAAACGCGCCAAGTCGTCCACATGACCATGCGTGTCGTCGCCAGCGATGCCGTTCTGCAGCCACAGCACCTTGCGGATTCCCAGGTAATCTGCAAACACTCCTTCCATATCCTCCCGGCTGAGTTTCGGATTCCGCGCTTGAACGGGGCTGAGCAGACACTCCTCGGTAGTCATCAGCGTTCCTTGTCCGTTCACATCGATGCTTCCGCCCTCCAGCACGACCCGATGTGCTGTCTTTTCCACCTCCCAGTGAGGTTCCCACTGCTTCAGTGTGAGTGCCAGAGCGATCTTGGCAGGAATGGCATTGTCTCGTCTCCAATTTGAGTACTTTGCCCAGCCGTTGAACTTCCAGTTGGTGATGGCAAGTTCGGAACGCCCGGCTTTCTCGCGCTTGACAAAGATGGGACCGAAATCTCGAGACCAGACGCGGTCCGTGGGAAACGGGAAAAAATCAATTTGGTCGAGGTCCACCCCGACGCGCCGAAGCACCTTCTGGGCACGGCTTCGCAGACGACCGTCTTGAACGAGGATGCAAACCCGCTCGCCTTGATGGAGATGACGAACAATCTCGGCATACACCCATGGAATGGGAGTGAACTTCCCAGGCCAGTCTTCTCGATTGTGCGGCCAGGCGATCCAGGTGGCGTGGTGTGGCTCCCATTCGGCTGGCATGCGGAAACCGCTGGGAGGACGGGGAATTCGAGGCATGAAAAAGGGTGTCTCCAGTTAAGAGGGAGAATCAAACCGCCAAGACGCGAAGAACGCAAGGAAAGCAGAAACCTCTTGGAACACAAGGGGGACATTCCTGGACGACGGTATTGGGCAGACGGTGGCGCTGGTTTTCTTGGCGCAGATCCGCTCCAGTGATTTGCTGCACGCACGGTTCATGTTCTAAATGCTGAAAGGCCAGCAACGATGAACGCTGGCGAGCATAGGATCGGGTAGCTAATGGCGGTGATGACGGTGATCGCGCGTGAAATCTCTGGTGCGGTGTGAAGCGTGCGAATATCCTCTGACGCTTGAAAAAACTCCCAACACATTGCGGCCAGAAATGCTACTGACGCAGCCGAACCCAGAGGGACACGCATTGTCGGCTGCCAGTAGGCGACGAAAAGGTAGGCGATGATCACATTCGAGATAACGGCGCATCCGAGAAACCAGGTAGGCCGTCGGTCACGACAGTCATCCCAGATCCCTGCCACTGAAAGGGCACAATACATGGTGAAATAAACCACGACCCACCATGACATGCGGGTGCTCCTAACTCATGTTATGCGGCCGTCAGCCGCTACTTGTAGAGGGCACAGCACCGGTCTTTCTGGATTGTGAATGGCTAGCGACAGAGGTCCGAGCCGTGCCTTTTTGAAATCTACTTTCGTCTCGGTTTCTTAGCGCGTGTGCTTGTCAGTTCATTCCTTCCCATCAATCAACCGGTTCACAATCTGGCCATAGCTGTCGATCCGGCGGTCGCGCAGGAAGGGCCAGTTGCGCCGGACACTTTCCAAGTAAGCCAGATCGCACTCCACCACCAGGACCTCTTCCTCATGGTTGGACGCCTCACTGAGCACAACGCCGAAAGGGTCGCTTACGAAAGATCTGCCCCAAAACTCCAATCCACCCTCAAGAGGGCCTTCGTGGCCCACGCGATTCACTGCGGCCACATAGACCCCATTGGCAATGGCATGGGCGCGTTGCATCGTTCGCCAGGCATCATGTTGCGCGGCGCCATACTGAGCTTTCTCAGCGGGGTGCCACCCGATCGCGGTCGGATAAAACAGGACTTTTGCACCCTGTAAGGCCGTTAGCCTGGCTCCTTCGGGATACCACTGGTCCCAGCAAACCAGCACGCCAATACGTCCGTAACGAGTGTCGAAGCTTCGGTAACCCTGATCGCCCGGCGTGAAATAATACTTTTCGTAGTACAAGGGATCGTCCGGAATGTGCATCTTTCGATAGGTTCCCAGTAGGCATCCGTCGGCATCAAGGACGATGGCCGTGTTGTGATAGACGCCTGCATCCCTCCGCTCGAACAGCGAGCCCACAATCACAACCTGGTGCTGGCGGGCAGCTGCTGCCAAGGCTTCCGTGCTGGGTCCCGGTATCGGTTCCGCCAGATCGAAGGTCGTTGCGTCCTGCTTCTGGCAAAAATACTGTGATCGGAACAACTCCTGTAAACAAATAATCTGGGCGCCGCGTTGGGCTGCGTGCCCGATGAGCGACAAGGCCTTTTGCAGGTTCTCCTCCACTCTGAGCCCGCAAGACATTTGGATCAAGCCTAGTTTGAATTTTGATGGAGTTGTCTTCATTTGGCGTGCCTCTAGGGTCTAAGTCCTGTTGTGGGCCGTGCAGTGGTTGCGTGGCCGCCCACAAACGGGTTCCTATCTTAAGGGAAATCGCGACACTTCCAAGGCCAAAGTTTTCTTGCAGACGCGGGGATGCGCAGACCAATCGGCGGCCCATGCCGCTCTGCGGCACCCAGTTCAATGAAGGTAACGTCCCCCCTTGGACAAGGGGGGACTTCAGGGGGGTTTTGGAAACGGAAACCACCCCGGCGCTCCGCGACCGCTGTCGCTGCGGTGAAGGCTTCTCATCTCAACCCTTCACCCCTTCCAAGGGATTTCGGAAGAGTTTTTCATGCCGCCTTGCGGCGCCGAGTTCGATGAGAATGTGGGAGCCGCTCTCCGAGCGGCGATTTGTCGTCTCAACCGAAGACTTGAGATCGCCGCGGGGGACAGCGGCTCCCACTTTCCGGCCCCATTTTCAGAAGAGAGGACTTCAGGGGTGGTTGAGATCATTGACTCCTCAAATCCCCATTGCTCCCTCCTTGGGTAGCCGGGGGAGCGCTACCTCCGCACCGACAACAAGCCGGTTGTGCTCAAATGGATGCCGCGCATATAATGCTGACGCTTGTTCTGAGGAACTGAATGCTCACTCGTAGAACTTTCATTGCTTCAGTGTCTCTATCGCCCTGGGTGGCTCAGGCGTCGCAAAACAAACCTGTAATTGGGACTCCCCCAGCCACGCGTCGGGCAAGCCGCCCACTGGTGATCTCCAGCGACAACGGTATTCGGGCTGTTGAGAGGGCCATGCTGGTGCTGAAGGCTGGTGGCAATACGCTGGATGCTGTCGTCGAGGGCGTCACACTGGTTGAGGATGATCCCGAGGATCAGGGAGTCGGCCTGGGCGGGCTTCCCAATGCCGAAGGCGAGGTGGAGCTCGACGCCTCAGTCATGTACGGGCCAACCGGTGTCGCTGGCGCCGTCGGGGCTCTGAAGTCGATTCGCAATCCGGCCAAAGTTGCCCGGCTGGTCATGCAGCGCACGACGCGTGTGTTTCTGGTGGGCGAAGGCGCCTTGCAGTTTGCCCTGGCCCAGGGGTTTCAAAGAGAGAATCTTCTCACGGAGAAATCGCGCCTGGCCTGGCTAAAATGGAAAGAGGAGTTGAGTGGCTCCGACGACTGGGTGGCTCCCCCCACCCAGAAGGTCGAAGGGAAAAGGCCACAGGGCACGATCAATTGCCTGGCCATCGATAGCGCAGGGGATCTTTCCGGCGTGACCACGACAAGCGGGCTGGCGTTCAAGCCGCCCGGTCGTGTCGGCGATTCTCCCATCATCGGTGCCGGCCTTTACGTGGATAACGCCGTGGGTGCAGCGGGTGCTACCGGCAATGGTGAAGCCAACATTCGCGTCGTCGGCGCGCATACGGTAGTGGAGTTGATGCGGCAAGGAAAGGCACCAGATCAAGCCTGCCTCGAAACCCTGAAGCGTGTCGTAGACCTCTTCAAAGGCAACCCCCCGCAATTGAATTTCTATGCCGTGAACAAGAAGGGTGAGTCGGGAGCGGCCTCAATATATAAAGGTGCAGGGTATTGCCTGCACGATGGCACGCAGTCTTACCGGTTGGAAAGTGCCTGGCTGCTGGAGAAGAAGCCCGCGTGAGTCCGAACTAATTCTGCCGAAGAGGAATCAGAGGACTTAATATGGAAAAGCGCAAGGTCATTATTCGTAAGGTGGACGGAGAGATCCTCAAGGGGTATGCGGAACAATCTCTGGATCCCGTAAATGGCAAGGAAAGGGCTGTAACGGTTACTTCTCTCACTGAGGAGTTGATCACCGTCCCGAAGTCGGAGATCAAAGCACTTTTCTTTGTTCGCAAGTTTTCTGGAAACAAAGAGTATTCCGAAGTGAAGTTCTTTGAGAGCCAGCCTCGCATCGACGGCCTGTGGGTGCGGGTCTACTTCTTCGACAACGAAGCCATCGAAGGCATCGTCGCCAATACGATCAATTTCCTCAATGAAGATGGTTTCTATCTGAAACCTCCGGATCCCAACAGCAATAATCGCTTGATGTACATTGTGAAGTCAGCGCTCAAAGATTTTACAGTGCTGGGGGTGCAGTACTCCAAAGGCAATATCGCGGACTACTACGAGAGGTTTATGAATTCCAAGAACTCGGAATCCAAGCCCACCAGCTAGTACAAAGTAGCGCGCGTGCCACGTTGGCACACGGGATCCATTCCGCCAGCATTCCCACCCCTCTTGGTCTCCCCCTTATGCGCTGCGCAAGGAGGAGAAAGAACAGCCAGCAATCTGACAGTCCCTTCGCTTCTCCTGTGAAACGCATCGACTACGAAACTCTCGACAAAAGACACCTCTGGCACCCTTTTACCCAGATGCGCGATTGGATGGATTCGCCACAGCTGGTGATCGAGCGTGGCCAGGGAGTTTTTCTCTTCGATACCGAAGGTAACCGGTATTTGGACGGTGTTTCCTCGCTCTGGGCGAACATCCATGGGCACCGGCATCCGGCGATGGTGCGGGCCATCCGCCAGCAGCTGGCAAAGTTGGAGCACAGCACTTTTCTGGGACTGACCAATGTGCCTGCAGTCGAGCTGGCCGAAAAGCTGGTGGCGATTGCCCCGCGAAATTTGACCCGTGTCTTTTACTCCGACAATGGCTCGACCGCTGTTGAAATCGCGCTCAAGATGTCGTTTCAGTTCTGGCGTCAAAAGGGGAAGAAGTTTGCACGCAAGAAGAAGTTTGTTTCGTTCATCAATGCCTACCATGGAGACACCATCGGTTCGGTCAGTTTGGGCGGCGTGGAGTTATTTCACAAGACATTCAAGCCTCTGCTGTTCAAGGTGTACAAAGCGTACTATCCCGATTGTTACCGGTGCCCCTTCGGTATGAAACCGGACTCTTGCGAAATCCACTGCCTGAAGGGATTTGAAAAAACCTTGATTCAGCACCACAGCGAAGTCTGCGCAGTGGTGGTTGAGCCGGCTGTTCAAGGGGCGGCCGGAATGTTGACTGCGCCACGAGGGTTCCTTAAGCGTATCGAAACGCTCTGCCGAAAGTTCAATGTCCATTTGATTCTTGACGAAGTGGCGACGGCTTTTGGGCGCACCGGAACCATGTTTGCCTGCGAGCAGGAACAGGTGACACCTGATTTTCTCGTTTTGGCGAAAGGACTCAGTGGCGGCACATTGCCTCTGGCAGCCACCCTGACAACCCGCGAAGTGTTCGAAGCGTTTCTGGGCGAGTACGCTGCTTTCAAGACCTTCTTCCATGGCCACACCTACACAGGCAATCCCCTGGCTTGTGCGGCAGGGGCAGCCAATCTTGACCTCTTCACGTCGGGCAAACTTCTTCAAAAGCTGAAGCCCAAGATTGGCTATCTCAAGCGGCGCTTGGCCGATTTCTGGAGGCTCCTGCATGTGGGCGACATCAGGCAGGCCGGGTTCATGGTGGGCATCGAACTTGTGAAGGATCGCCATGCCAGGATTCCTTACGTCGCGAAGGACCGCATTGGGCATGCCGTTGCGATGGAGGCACGGAACCGCGGCGTGCTGTTGCGTCCGTTGGGCAATGTCGTCGTGCTGATGCCACCACTCTCGATTTCGCTCTCGGAATTGGAGACGCTGCTTGATGTCACTTACAGGAGCATCGAAACGGTTACAAAACAACCCAGTCAGCAGGGCGCTTCGAGGAAGGCGTCTCCTGTGTATAATGGCCGGACTGCCGTTTCTATCCGTAAGCGACGATTGAGTTCCCACTCGAAAAGGTGAACATGACGCAGAGCACAAAACGATTCTTCGGCATTACTCAGGCGGTTGGGCTGATTGTCGCGACTGCCGTATTGTCCAGTGCAGCCGATCGTCCGCCTTTGGTGGGCATTGCGCATATCGCGTTTCAGGTGAGCGACCTCGCGAAGGCCCAGGCTTTCTATGGGGGTTTGCTCGGGTATGACGACGCATTCCGTCTCTATAAGGAAGATGGAACGACGCGACTCGTCTACTTCAAAGTCAACGACCGGCAGTACATTGAGATCTTTCCCGGCCTGCCCCCGGAACAAGACGACCGCCTTTCTCACATCGCGTTTGAGACGAGCAACCTGGAAGCGTTGCGTCTGTATCTAGCAGAAAAGGGAGTCCAGGTACCGGACAAGGTCAACAAAGGACAAGATGGGAACTTGAACTTCACGGTGAAGGATCCAGACGGACACCGGGTCGAGTTCGTGCAATATCAGACGGGTTCGATGCAGATGAAGGCGAAAGGCAGTTATCTGGGTCCAAGAAGATTATCCAGCCGCATGCTTCATGTCGGCGTCACTGTTGCAGACGTGGCTGCTGCGGATCGCTTCTACAAGGACATTCTCGGCTTCTCCGAAATCTGGCGCGGCGGGACAACCGACGACGTCACAAGCTGGATCAACATGAAAGTACCGGATGGTACCGACTACCTTGAATACATGCTGGTGACGGAGAAGGTGGATCGAAAGCGCCTCGGAACGTTGCACCATGCAGCCCTTCTGGTTCCAGACATGCAGCAGGCTTTGGAAACTTTGCGCGAACGGCCGCTGGGTTGGGATCCGGCACACGTCCAGCCGCCGCGGGTTGGCCGGAACAAACGGTGGCAGCTCAATCTCTATGATCCGGACGGCAGCCGGACAGAGCTCATGGAACCGTTCACGATGCGGTGAGTCTAGATGTGGGTTTGCTGGATTCCGGCTTTCGCCGGAATGACGAAATAACCGGAATGAGGTCGTGATGTGTCATTCCGGCCAAGCGTAGCGCGAGCCGGAATCCAGTCAGCATCGGCGGTTGCCGGATCTGCTCTTCCATGGAGTCACTCTCCGCCCGTGACACAACTTTGAATTCCGCTATTCCCCTATCGTGGCCAGACAACTATGTGCCCAAAAATGACCCGCATTCCAGCAACAGGACTGACAATCACTTCTGGTCCTCTCTCTTGGGATTCTTGTTCTCTTCGGTTCGGAGCCGCCGACCTCAGAGAAACATTGAAGAATCTCCGTCAACTGACGTTTGGAGGAGAGAACGCGGAAGCTTACTTTTCGTTTGACGGCAAGAAACTAGTCTTCCAATCGACCCGAGCGGATTGGCCCTGCGATCAGATTTACGCCATGAACATCGATGGCAGTGGTGTGGAGCAATTGAGCACGGGGAAGGGACGCACAACCTGTGCTTATTTCCTGAGGGATGGAAAACGGTTCCTTTATTCATCCACGCATCTAGGCAACGCTGAATGTCCACCAAAGCCGGACTATTCACGCGGCTATGTCTGGCCCATTGACAAGAATTTCGACGTCTTCCTTTCGGACTTCAAAGGCAAGTTGACACGTCTGACGGAGACCCCAGGTTACGATGCTGAGGCGACTGTTTCGCGCGACGGCAAGAAGATTGTTTTTACTTCCGTGCGCGATGGCGATCTGGAGCTGTATTCGATGAACGTCGACGGGACAGGTGTGCGGCGCCTGACGCATCGCGTGGGCTACGACGGGGGTGCTTTCTTTTCTCCCGACGGCCAGAAGATTGTCTACCGTGCTTCTTATCCAACTGATGAGAAGGCCAAAGCTCGCTATCAAGCACTCCTTGCCGAGCATTTGGTCGAGCCTCGACAGTTGGATCTGTATGTCATGAATGCTGACGGTTCCAATCCTGTCCAGGTGACGAACAATCGCGCTGCCAATTTTTGCCCCTTCTTTCATCCCGATGGCAAGCGAATCATCTTTGCCTCGAACGTTGGCGATCCCAAAGGGCGAAACTTCGATCTCTACATTGTGAACCTCAACGGCAGTGGGTTGGAGCGAATCACCTTCAACGAAACCTTCGATGGGTTCCCAATGTTTTCGCCTGACGGAAAACGCCTCGTCTTCGCGTCGAACCGCAACGCCGGCAAGACCGGAGAAACCAACATCTTCATTGCCGATTGGCTGGAATGAACTCCGCGTCCAGCGGGTTGCCTGCCGCAACAACGCGTGGTTTCGCCCACCCATGATCCCCCTAGCATCTCAACCGCTGTCCCGAACCTTCTATGCGCGCCCAACTCGAATCGTTGCGCGCGAGCTGTTGGGCTGCAGGCTGGTGAGGCAGTTGAACGGTGTGCGCCTTTCGGGCGTCATCGTTGAAGCCGAGGCCTACATTGGAGAAACCGATCTGGCGTGTCACGCCAAGGCAGGGAGAACTCCGAGGACCGCTGTGATGTATGGCTTGGCGGGGTTCTCGTATGTTTACTTCACCTACGGAATGCACTGGATGCTGAACGTGGTGACTGAAGAGAAAGATTTTCCTGCGGCTGTTCTTTTGCGGGCGATTCAGCCTCTCGAGGGAATCGAAGAGATGCAACGGTTGCGTGGTGGAAAGGATCTGAGGCTACTAGGCAAAGGCCCAGCGTGTCTCACGCAAGCGATGGGAATTACTCGAACTGAGAATGGTCTGGACTTGTGCGTGCGCGACTCAGGCCTTGTGGATTGAACAGGGAGAGCCAATTGCAAAGCGTCATATTGCTGTTTCGCCCCGGATTGGCTTGGGAAAAACTCCAGAGCCCTGGCTGTCGAAACCTTGGCGGTATTCTGTGGCTGGCAGCCCTTTTGTTCGAGGTAACGGCTATTGGCACCGACTAGTTAACACCGAAATCAACTCCACTGAAACACGGCACCAACCAGCTCTTTCGAATGCTGACTGGCCAGTTCGTAGGCCTCTTGCATACGCGCGCTGGGCAGGCGGTGTGTGATCAGGCTGTCCAAACGCAGCGTCTGTGAATCCATCAAGTCCAGGATGTACTCGAGGTTCCGGCGTACATTGAACCTTAACTCAGCCGGCGGGCAATCGGTTTTAGGCGCAAAACCGGCTCCAATCAACGTGAGTTGCTTTGCGTAGAACCAGCTTGGATCGAGGGGATTGAAGTCAGGGCGAGGCTGCGCACGCCCTGGGAATCCCAGAATGCTCACTCTCCCATTGCGCCGCGCGATGTTCACAGAAAGTCGAAACGCCTCCCAGGCATTGGCTGTAAGCACGACAATATCGGCTCCGGTTTCGCCAAAGCAGCCCTGCAGCTTGGTCTGAAGTTCCGGATCGTCGGCCAGGAACGCTGCATGAGCCCCCACCTGAACGGCTGCGTCGGCGCGGTTGGAGGAGTTGGCGATGGCCGTCACTTTGGCTCCCATGGCTCGCGCCAGTCCGGCTGTGCAGAGACCAATGATTCCCAGTCCCACGATGGCAACGTTCTCACCGGGCAAGTAGCTCGCCTGCCGCAAGGCTGCCAGTCCAAGGTGTGTCAAATACGCCAGCGAAGCCTGTTCTGAAGAGACACCCTGAGGAATGGTCACCAGGATATCGCTCTGTCGCGCTATGTAGGCGGACAGGTGCGGCTGAGTCGAAAAGATGCGTTGGCCGACCTTGGGTTGCGAGACGGCACTGCCGACACGGCGAACCACCGCCACGTTCGAGTAGCCAATTCTTCGCGGATAGTTGGGTGCCCCGGGAACGTAAGCAGTGTCACCCAAGTAGTTGCCCAGGTCCGTTCCGGTCGAAAGCGCGGAAACGACGGTTTCGGCGTAAATCTGATCAGGTTGCAGGTTCTCGCAATCGAGGGGGCTGTCCTCAATGCGAAGATCCCGGGCTCCGTAGAGAATGGCTTGTTTCAACTCAGACTCCTCGAAAATATGCTCCCCTCCTCAGTCGAGGAGAGGATGCCGGGGCCAACGGCCACAGCGGGGGTGGTTGCTGTGCCCGGTCCGTAGGCGACGGATCGAACAACCTTTGCAGCGGTCGCGGAGCGCCCGCCTGGGTTGGTTTGCGATTCACAAAACCCCCCTGAAGTCCTCCCTTGTTCAAGGGGGGACGGTCAGTTTTCTTCCAAGGTTGTTATGAACTCTTGAAATGAGACCAACCAGCCTTTTGTGATCTCTCTGAAACCAAACCGCCGCAGACCACGACACAAATCACGGTTTGCGCCCCGATGTCGTTCAGGATTCTTGTAGGGCGGAGTCGGTGTCAGGTGCCTTCGCGATTACGGGTGCGGAACCGGCGAAATTCAGGCTTCTCTCGAGATCTTTCCTCAAGAAAAGAAAGTAACCCACCAACAGCAGAACTCCTGCAACCAGAACAATGCCAGCGGTGCCTGCAAAGATTCCACCCAACCCGAAATCTTGTTTGAGATAGCCAGCGATGAATATTCCGATCCCGCCCGCCAGGCAGTTGGTGGTGTTCATCAGCCCTACCGCCGTGGACCAACTGGTCTTGGGTAGCAGATCGCAAAGCAGTGGGTTAGCGTTCGCTCCGCCCACGAGCACGAAACAGTGAATATCCAAAGACCGCTGATAGGATAACGGCATAGTTGCTGGAAACTACGAAGGCCAGCAACAATGGAGCCGCGGCCAGGTAGCAGAGGCTGTGGAACAGCATTCGCCGACGTACCGCTTTTCGCGCCACTCTGTCGGAAAAATACCCTCCCGCCAGAATCGCCGATCATCGCTCCCGCCTGAACCGGAAAGGTTCCAGCGAAGCCGGCGCCACTCAGACTCATCTTGAACGTTTCACTGAAATAAAGAGGAAGCCAGTTGGCAAAGATCCAGGTGCCGATGGCCAGCAGCATGGCTTCCACGAGCAACACCCAATACGACACCGTCTTAACCAGGTTGGAAAGGCTCTGAACGAACGGCAGCGGGGGCTGCTTCTCAGATGTCGGCTCGGCGCTCGCGCTCCTCGGCGCCGCAAACACTGTGAACTTGCAAAGTAACCCGAGAATCAGACCGACCCCGCCCAGCAGCAACAGCGCGGGCCGCCATCCGTAAGAGTCTCCAAGGTAGCCTGCCACCGTTCCACCAAAGACCACACCGGCGTAGAAACCGGCCAAGTGAAGTGACATGGCCATCGCGCGCGTAGGGGTTGCGTGGTGTTCAGCGATCAACGCCAGGGAGGCTGGAATGTAAAGCGACTCTGCCACTCCCAGCAGCACACGCATCGCGAGCAGTTGCTCGCTGGTGTTGACGAAAGCCGTCAGTGCAGTAACGACGCTCCAAGCCACGACGCTCCAGGTGACCAGCGCGCTGCGCGAAAAGCGGTCACCCAGGTAGCCCGCCAGCGGCGAAAACAGAGCGTAGCTCCACAAAAAGAAGGAACCAATCGCGGCCAGCGCCAGGTCGGACATGCCGAGATCCTTTCGCAAGAGCGGAAAGACGGCCGTGAGGGCGCCTCGATCGGCATAGTTCAAGGAGGCCGCCGAGAAAAAGAACGGCGACCAGAATCCATTTGTAGCGAGGTGAGTCAGCTCGAATCATCATCTGACGTTAGTGAACCGGCCCAAGAACGTTATGAGTACCGCTTCGTTTCCCTGTGTTGTTCCCGCGAAAGCGGGAACCCAGTGCGATTCTGAAGAACTGGTATGGCGTACCGGACCCAGTGCTGGGTTCCTGCCCCGGCTTGCTATCCGCCGGGGTGACGTTCTTTCGCGGGAATGACAGGAAGCCACTTTCAGGCTCAAAACGCCGCAGGAGTACTTTCTCAATTGGTTAAGCTTTCACTAAGACTTTAGGGTCAAGTCTCCAAATTCCTTGGCGGCATTCTGAAAGCCGCGTACCAGAAAGACATGGTCGGCGCCGCACGTCACCATTCGTGCTCCACGGTCGAGGGCCTTCTGAGCGGCTTCGGGAGAACCCGAAGTTGTCCCCCACCACTTGCCGGCTTTGACGACTGCTGCGGCCACCCGATCGATGGCGCGTTGCACCGTGGCGTGGTCAAACTGGAATGGAACCCCGTAGCTGATGGTCAAGTCAGCAGGTCCCACAAAGAGGAGGTCAACACCGTCGAGAGCGGCAATCTCCTCGACGCACTCAACCGCCTCCCGGTCTTCAATCTGCAGCGCCAGAAACGTCTCTTCGTTGCCATTCCGCATATGAGCAATCGGATCGGCAAGCATGTAATCTGCGTCGACTCCCGCGCCGTCGAAGCCGCGCCGGCCGATCGGAGGAAATCGGCACCATTCAACCCACTGCCGCGCCTCTTCCACGCTCCGAACATGTGGGACCATCAGGCCATTGGCTCCAAACTCAAGGCAGCGCATTGGAGATGAGTAGCCGGTTTTCAAAACTCGCACCATCAGGTCCATGCCAGTGGCACGGCAAGCCAGAGACATCGGGTCGATCACCTCGTAGCCGAAGGAGCGGTGCTCCATGTCCAACCAGATCACGTCGAACCCGAATCGGCCGACGGCTTCAGCGAGCCAAGGCTCTGATACTCGACCAATCCCTGCCACACGAACAAACCCACCCGACCGTAGTTTTTGTAACACCCTGCTTTTGATCATGAGCTGATTTCCTTTCCAAGTTTGCGCTTGGTGTTGAATACCTACCGCAACAGCCCTGCCGCATCATTCATGAGCCAACCGCGAATGAACACCAATCACCACAAATAGAAGCTGAACCCCTCATCTCGTGCGCTGTTCTGCTGAGGGTGAAATATTGGAGAAGTGGTTTCGGCAGGCACACCTGCCCTCCAAGAGCAGCTCAATTCGTGTTCATTCGCGTTTATTCGCGGTCAAAGGCCTTCTCGTGTCGCCCTGCCCTTTTGCTGGCTCAACGTCCCAAATGCCGGTCCATCCACTCCCAACCCATCTTGTAAAAGTCACCCGACGACGTGTGGGCCAGCGCAGGATACACCACGAGTGACCTGATTCCAGGCAGCCGATTGAAGACGGACGTAATCGTCTCTGATGGGCAGACTTCATCCTTACCCCCGGCGCTGAGAAGCACTGGGGCTTGAAGCTTCTCCACCAGATTCGCCGGATCAAAATAGTCCAGCGTTTTCAGTGTCCGGGGAT
Organism: uncultured Acidimicrobiia bacterium; assembly: GCA_963791795.1. Lineage (GTDB taxonomy): Bacteria > Acidobacteriota > Terriglobia > Versatilivoradales > Versatilivoraceae > VFZK01. Next base: position 300,524 of record CAWBTP010000003.1, on the reverse strand, counting down.
TGAGGGCTCCATGCCGTTCCAACAACGTCTTTACCAAGGCACCTGGAATGTAAGCCGCGCGCCGCATATCACAGAGAAAGGGCACATGAGCGACGACGGCCTTGACACGCGAATCGAGCGCGGCGACCGCCAAAACGATTCCGCCCCCTTGACTGGTTCCCATCGCTCCCACTCTCGAAGTGTCAATGTCTGGCCTCGACAGCAAGTAATCAATGCCGCGCATCACGTCCAGGTACGCACCCTGGTAGTAGTAGCCCTCGGGTTGATTCACTTGCCAGGTCAGCTTGTCGGGTCCATCAATCTTCCACAGATCCGCCGACTCTCCCTGTGACCGCGGGTGCACCTGTAAAACTGCGTATCCGCGCTGGCAGTCGTCCAACATCGCTCCCTGCTGGCTTCCGCCATACCCGGGTGCCGTCACAACGCAGGGTAGCCTACGCTCCGGCCCTTCTCCCCGAATGGGAACGCCCAGATAGGCACGGATCCTGATCTTGCCGAGAGAGCGATACGTGATGCGAAACTTCTGGTACGGGAGCGGTTCCTTGACAGGTTCGACCTCCGCTTCCAATGGTTCCCGCGCGGCCCGTTGAAGAGTGGATAGCCAAAATTTCTCGATCTCTCCGCGGCTGGCTGCACTCCTTTTGAAGAGCCTCTCGCTCCGACGCAACGCCTGGGGAGACCGTGAGCAGGCACAGCATTCCACAAGACATGAGAAGACGGATCAGGGAATTCATCGTCAGCCGGTGTCGGGACAATTCCATTGACGCTCGTGTGTCGCCTATCGACAATAGCGGGCAGCCTTCAACGTCTCGTAGTGAGTTTGCTGCCACACGCAACCCCCAGGGGTGCCATGCCAACTCGATTTCCACAAATCCTGCTGGGTGCCGCATTGCTGCCGTGGAGAGAAGATTTCACTCTCGATGAGCTCAAGTTCCGCGAGCACATCCGCAACATTGTCCGTCACGGGTTTCAGCACATTTATCTGATGGGAACGGCAGGCGAAGGATACGCCCTGACCGACCGCCAGTTCCAGCAGGTGGTCCAGATTTTTTGGGAGGAAATGCAACAGCCGGGTCTGCATCCCATGGTGGGCGTCATCTCGCTGTCGATGGGGCAGATTCTTGAGCGGATCGGCTGGGCACACGGTGTGGGGATTCGACACTTTCAGATCTCCCTTCCAAGCTGGGGAGCGCTCACCGACAACGAAATGATGGACTTCTTTCGAGGCGTCTGCGGCACTTTTCCCGACAGCCAGTTTCTGCATTACAACCTTCCCCGCACCAAGCGAGTTGTGACCGGCCGGGAATACCGGCGCATTGCCGATGCTGTCCCGAATCTGGCGGCGACCAAGAACTCTACCAGCGATTTCACGCGGGTTGCAGACTTGATGACGCACGCTCCTGATTTGCAGCATGTGTTTGTCGAGAACGCCTTCGCCATGGGTTGTCTGTTCGGTGAATGCTCCCTGCTGCCGAGTTACGGACTCTTGTTTCCCAAGCTGGCGCACCACCATTTTGAGACGGGCCGCGCACGCCGAATGGCCGAGCTCATGGAGTTGCACAAACAAGTTGGCGAGATCGTGCCAAAGCTGTTCGGCCACGTTCCGGAACCGCGCATCGATGGAGCCTATGACAAGCTCTTCGCTTGGCTGCGGACCCCGGATTTCCCGTTGCGCCTACTTCCTCCCTATCAAGGATTCAACGCAGCCGAAGCGGCACTCGCCCGGGAAGCGCTGCTGAAACACTTTCCCGGCTGGGAGTGAGGGCTCATTCTCCTCTTAGCTGGGCGATGCTCAACTCATTCAACAAACACCTGCCTGAAAGCCAGCGCTCTACATTCTGCACAAAGATATCCCAGATGCGATCGAGAAACCGCGGACTCTGGGCCGAACCGGAAATGTGTGGCGTCAGAATCACATTGGGGAAACGCCATAACGGGTGGTTGGGCGCCAGTGGATAGGCGTAGTGAGTATCGAGTGCAGCCCCGGCAATCCAAGCTTCCTGGAGGGCTTTGAGCAATGCCTGCTCCTGAACCAGAGGTCCACGGGCCGGGTTTAGCAAGAAAGCCGTTCGAGGCAGCGCCCGCAATTCTTTTTCACCGATGATTCCCTCGTTGCCCTTGGTCAGCGGTATCGCCAAGACCAGGAAGTCCAGCGCGGATAGAAACTCAATCTCCTGCCCAGTCTCAAAGACCTTGTCGGGCAGAACGCCGTCCGGATCGCCAGTTCCGTCGAGTCTGTAGGCGTCTCGGCGTGGCCTGATGCCCCGGCGGGTCATGACGTGAACCCGCAGACCCAAGGCCTTGGCCAAGCGCGCAGTCTCGCGTCCAATGCCGCCGTAGCCCCAAATGCCAAGCACGGAGCCACGAATCTCTCTCTGAAAGACGGCTGAGCGGTCCCAAACAGCAGATTCCTGGTTGCGGATCATCCCGCGCAGATTGCGGGCCAGATTCACCATCATCGCAATATTCCATTCAGCAATCGGAACATCGAAGTTGCCCAACCCATTGCAGGCTCGTACGCCCTTGCGATCCAGCTGCAGATGAATCAGCTGGCTGTATCCAGCCGAAGCGATCTGAACGAACTCCAACGAGTGCATGACCTCAAGGTTACGCGGCGGAAAGGTGCAGAAGAGAAAATGCACCGATTTAATCTGGTGGGACGGAAGGTCACGAACCTCCTCCTTAGGCTCGATCGTTTCGACCGCGATCCCTGGCAGAGATTTCAATCGAGCCATCCCTTCGGTGTGGACAGGCATGTCGATCAAGATGTTCTTCATGATCCTCGAGTCGTTGTATGAATTTACCTTTGAATGCAACCGCCAAGAGCCCAAAGAGAACCGAGTGGTCCTTTGGAATCTGAGAATCTCAGATCACGGATCACAGATCTGACTGACTACTTCGACGAAAGGCTATCAGGTTACCTCTTGGCGTTCTTTGCGTCCTTCGCGGTTCCCTGTTTTGGGTTTCGGCGGTACGAGGTCGCCCGCTGCCTAGTTCCGTAACACCTTGCCTGGAACGCTATTGAACTCGCCGCTGCCGGGAACAAATGGGTAGCGGCTCTTGGTCGACTCCGTCAGAACGATCCCCAATCCGGGGCGCTGTGGCGGCAACACCTGGCCCTCTTTCATGACGAAGGATCCATCCATGATTTCGCTGTGCAGCGGTCCATAGTCGGGTGCCACTTCCAGAATGAGCGTATTGGAGCAGGCGAATCCGCAATGCACGTTCTGCATCAGCGATCCACCCGCTCCCCAGGCATGCGTGGCGATCTGCCGCTTGCGGCCCTCGAGCATCGCGGCCACCTGCATGAACTCGCCGAGTCCACCCGTGAACGACGCATCCGGCTGGCCAATGTCGAAACAGTCGTGTTCCACGAAAACCCGCCACTCATAACTGGCGGTCAGGCACTCACCGCCGGCCACGGGCACCGAAGTGCTCCGGCACAACTCCGCGTAGCCCCACGGGTCGGTGTAGTGCAAAGGCTCTTCGAAGAAGACCAGATCGTAGGGTTCCACTGCTTTCAGCACGGCGAGCGCAGTCTGCAGATCCCAAGTCTGGACTGGACTGTTGCCCATGTGGCCATCCAGCATGACCTTCATCTCTTTGCCGGCATGAGAACGAATGAACTCCAGCTTCTCCACTTCGAATTCCGCGATGGCCGGCGGCGACGAGGGCATGACAAAGCCTGTCTCCACGGAATAGCTTCCCGTGGCCACCTTCAGCGCTCGGAATCCAAGGGATTGATAGTGATCGATCTTGGCTGCCAACCGGTCCTTCGGATAGTTGCTGGGCCCGCCCGTGGCGTAACAGGGCAGGCTTTCGTGCTTGAGACCGCCGAGCAACTCGTAAACAGGCACACCGATCGCTCTTCCTTTCAGATCCCACAGCGCTGCTTCCACGCCATTCAGAACTGCTGCCCCCAGGCCGACGCGTCCCCAGAAGTTGCCGCAGTGGTACATGCGACTCCAAAGTGTGGGAATGTCGTCAACTCCCTGCCCAAGCAAAATGGGTTTGTAAAAATCAACGATTGGCGGAACCATCTCCGGGCAGAAGTAACCTGCGTAGGTTTCTCCCAGGCCGGTTAATCCCGCATCCGTATGGATCTCGACAAACGCCGCACTTCGAAACTTCCGGGCTTCTCGCAAGAAGGGATCCAGCGTGCTCGGGCCTGTCAGCAAAACGGTCTTGACGTCGGTGATCTTCATCGCTTTAAGAAGCTTTCCCTGGAGGTGTAAGGATCTTGCCTTCTTCGTTCCCAATCAAATCAGATCTTGCCAGTTCCGCGGGTCAACGATCGGATCGTCTCCAAAGGAAAGGGCCTGCAACTGGGGCATGAACTCATCGGGCAAAACGCCCTGGCTCGCATCCGCCAGGTTCGCCTCCAACTCAGCGACCGTCTTCACTCCAATCAATACCGACGAGACCGCGCTCAGCGACAAGCTGAAGCGCAACGCAGCTTCAGCCAGACTGCTCACCTCATTACCTAACAGGTTCAGAGCCTGAAGCGCTCTCGGTCTCAGTGGCGCCAGACGTTCTGGAATGGAATGAACCTGCTGAGTGAGAACCCCACGAAGGTAAGCTGAACGCACGACAACCCCGACGTTGTGAGCGGCGGCCGAGGGAAAACCTTCACGGTTCATCTTCTGGTCCAGCAGGTTGAAGGGTGCCTGGAGTACTCGGAACAAGGGCTGCTCCAGCACCGCCAGAGGAACCTCCACACCGTAGCAACTCGCTCCAACGAAACGAACCTTGCCTTGCTGCTTGGCTTCTTCAAGACATCCCAGAATGCCCGGACTTTGCAAGTGCTCCAAAGAGGTGTTGTGAATCAGCAGCAGGTCCAGCGCCTCAAGTCTCAAAGCGCGGAGGCTGGCTTCAATGGATCCGAATATCTCTTCGCGCAAGGCAGAATCCGTTTTTTGAGGAGCCTCCTTGGAAAGCAGCACTTTGCTCGAGACATAGGGCGGAAAACTCATTCCCTCGAACGCTTGTCCAATGATGTCCTCACTGTTGCCGTAGACGCGAGCCGTGTCGATGAGATTGATGCCGTGGTCCAGGGCGGTATGAAGGAGTCGAATGGATTCTTTTGTATCAGGCTTGCCGTACTGGGAATTGCCCCTGAAACCATAGTCCAAACCAATCTCTGCTGTTCCAAGAGAAATCTCTGAGACCTTCAAGCCTGTATCGCCGAGTGGGCGGTAACGCATTCGATATCGCTCCGGTAAGAGATTGCGTGCCTCTAAATCGTCCTCGACGTCGTTCTCGTCCTCGAAAAATGCCTGGATCTGCGGCGCCAACAAGAAAGGCCGGGTCCGGGCCACATGAACTCTCTTGACCTAGCGCGCAGCAATGAGACGGATCGCCAGTTCATCCATTGAGAGCCTGCCGGTCACTTCGCCCGAGAAATTCAGAAATGAAAAGCCGTAGCTGTCGCAAGTACGCAGGACCTCATCAAGGCTTGCAGGGTTGGAAGGTGTCCTGGCCCAAGTGCGGTGCCAGAGAGCTTCCTGGTTCTTGAGTCGAAACCGCAGCGGCTTTCCCCACCTGATCCTGATTGACTGTCAACGGCTGTGAAACGTAGTGCCAGCGGGTACCGATTTCCTGATCCAGCGCCCAGAAATAGCATTGGGCGCCCTTCAGATCGAGATGGTCACCGCGCAAGTAGACGGAAACCTCGGCTTCCCGCAGGTCGAGAGGCGGCGCGTTCACCCAGCTTCGATAAATGATGAACGCAAGGATCGAATTGGGAGATTCGGGCGTATCGATTCTCCATTGAGAGTCGTCGGCCCAGACGTAGCCGCTGTTCGCCGACTCCTCCAGACTTCTCCCAATGCAACGGATAGAAGACATTGCCGCCCCCGGCAACTCCACCGTTGTAGTCGTACGCCTGCCAGCCTTCACGATCCGAGTTAAACGAATCGAGCTGTAGCGAATCGCTTCCTGCTTGGATCGCTAAACAACATACCAGCAGGCAAGCAAGCGTCGTTTTTGGCTTCAACCCCATCATGTGCCCCTCCGAAGGTTTCTTCCTAGGCTCTGTAGCACCGCCCTGTCACTTTTGGACAGGTCGACGGTTGGAGTTTTGACACCTTTTCGTCACCCCGGCGAAAGCCGGGGTCCACGATCTATCGACAAACTGGATTCCGGCTTCCGCCGGAATGACGTTCATTGGCTTTGTATTCCCGCCCCGGTTTCGTCGGGGGTTGCGAAGCACGTTAGTGCTTGAGAGGGCAGACCTGTCGCTTTTGGACAGGCGCTGCGGTCTGATCCTTTTGCTTGTTCACGGCGCGCTTTCAAATGACGCATGAGTTCATTGCTTTGTCTTCGCCTTCTGGGACAGTTGCTGGAAGCGTTGCAATGCTTCGGCGGCACTCTGATCCTGGCCCAAGCCTTGATACGCACGGCTGAGAATGTAATAAGGCTGGGCGACGTTGGGTTTCAGTGTAGTTCCCCGGCGAAGCGATGCTACGGCTTCGGCATAGCGCTTCTGTTTCAGGTAAGCTTGACCCAGCTCCACATGAGCTTCCGCATAGTCGGGTTTCAACTCCACGGCACGCTGCAGCTCGTTGATGGCAGCCTGCTGATCTTCAGCCTGACTGAGTAGATCACCCAGATGGTAATGTGTCAGCGGGTTCTCCGGAGCAAGGCTCGCGGCGCGCCGAAGCGCTTCAACTGCAAGCGTGTTTTCGCCCAGTTCTTTGTAAGCAAATCCCAGCGAGAACTGGGCGCGAGCCAGTTGCGGCGCAAGCTCCACAGCCTTTTGGAAAGACTGCAGAGCCTGAGGTAAATCCTGATTGCGCAAGTAAGCTTCCCCCAACCACAGATGAGGCAAGGGCCGGGCAGGAGAGCGTTGAGCCTGCTCTTGAAACAGCGGAATCACCGAAGGCAAGGCCTTGTGTTCAAATGCCTGCAGACCCAATAGCTCCCACGCATCCTCAGTGTCGGCATCGTGTGTGACTGCGGCACGCAGGGCTTCCACAGAACGGGCGTCCTTGAGCTCAGCGTACGCTTTGCCCAGATAGAAATAGGCCCGCGCGTCTGTTTTCAAACGGATCGCTTCCTGGAAAGCTGCTGCTGCCTGGGCGGGTTGCTGTAGTTGCAGGTAGGTGCTCCCCAACCCAAAGGCCAGGGCAAAACTTGGCTGAAGCTGCTGGCGGGCGAGTTCGAGCTGCTTCAAAGCTTCGGGCGCCTTCTCGTTTTCGATCAGCAGCAGGCCAAGCTGCAATCGAAGTTCCGGATCCTTCTCGGCCAGGAGAGCGAGCTGGCCGACTGCTTGTTCAGCCTCGGCCAACTTCTGGAGCCTGAAGTACGTGTCGGCTAGCGAAAGCAAAGCTTCCCCGTCCTGGGTTTGTGCAGGTCCGGTTTTCGCAGCCCTCAATTGCTCGAACTTCCTCAAGGCAGCAGTCGCATTGGCTCGCTCGCCAAGTTTTTGGTAAGCCAACCCCAGTTGATAGTGGGCTTCGAGATGCTGCGGATCGAGTTCCGTGGCTCTCGTCATGCTGGCCACCGCTTGCGACAACTGTCCAGAACCAGCAGCAAGCTTCCCCAGCTGGTAGTGTGCATCTGCCAGCCCCGGTTCTAGAGACAAGGCCTGCCGGAACTCGTCTGCAGCTTGAGAGGACTGCTGCAGCTTCAAAAGGGTCACACCCTGCTTGTAGTGAGCGAGCCCGTTTCCCGGCTCCAGGTGTATTGCTTGTGCAAAAGAGTTCCTGGCCCGCTCCAACTGCCCCTCGCTCGCGTACAACTCACCGAGTGCAAGCGATACCTCTGGGGCGGTGGGTTCGAGTTGCAAGGCCTTCTGAAAGCTCCGCTCCGCCTCGGTGGATTTCCCCAGCCCCTGCCAACTCATGCCAAGACCTAACGCAATTTTCGCGCTTCGAGGAAACTTCAACTCGCTCTTCTTGAGCAGGTCGAGGGCTTCGCGGTGGTTTCCATTTTTATTGAGAGCAAATCCGAGGTCGTAGGCATACTCGGGATTCTGCGGATCCAAGGCCACAGCTTTCCGCAAGTTCTCGAGAGTTCTCTGGGCATCGTTCAGTTGCAGAAAGTTGGCGCCAAGCAGCGCGTAGTAATCGGCCGTGCGAGCTTGAGGTGAATTCAGGGACTCAAGCAATCGAATGCTTTTCTGAAACTGCTTCGTCCGGGAATAGGCCAGTGCCAGGTCAAAGCTCAGATTGTGGTCCCGGGGGTTTAGCGCTTGAGCCCTTTCCAGGTGCTCGACGCCCTGAAGAGTGCGGCCAGTCTGAAAGTAGAGCAGACCTAGCTGGTGAAGTGCGGGCGACTGTTTCGGGTCCTGTTGAAGGATCTTCAGAAACTCCTGTTCAGCAGCGGGAAGATTCTGGCCCTGTAAATAGGTCGCTGCGCGCTGGTAGCTCTCGCGGAAGATTGCCGGATTCTGGGCTGACGCTGTTTGCAAGGCAGAGAATTCGACCAGGACCAGGAGGATGGGGAGACTCAAGAGATTAAAGGATGAACCAAGGATTTTCACGTCGATGAATCATGTGCTCGTGGGGCTAAGGGGCCGCCAACGCCGTGGCAGTCTCCTGAAAATCCGCCGTTGGCGCTTTCGCCCGAAGCAGGTAGGGACGCGCTGCGGCGCGTCCGCGACGATAACCCCAATACGGACCGGATCAAGTTTATACGACCAACCGAATTTCTTCACAGCCTCCCTTTCTTAAGGTGGCTGCGGTCCCGAGAGTCTTCGCTCAAATCTGCAGAATACTTCCAGCAATGTGACGAATACCGTTTTTCTGGTTGAAATAGTACGTCACCAAAACACGACCATCCTTCATGAGGGTTGCCCATGGGTAGCCCAAATCGCTTGTGCCCCCGTCCTCGCGCAGCACAATCTCAGGCGCTGTGGTGGCATTGGTGCATTCCGCATCCAGTACCCGCGCCCGGATGCCAAACGGTTGATGGCGATATCCGTAAACCAGCAGCACCCGCTGGTCGGGGAGGCGGAGGGCGTGATGCGGATGACCTTGGAAACCAGCGTCCTGCCACGGATGGAAGCTTTTCCCGCCATCGGTCGAACGGGCGATGACCGTGTGGTCGTTGAACTTCGCGGTGCGGATGAACGCGACGAGATCGCCTTTGGGCGTCTCGTAAATTGAAGTCTCGTTGAAGAAAACCTTGGGATCTTGTGCGACCGGACAGGAATACTTCCAGGTCCTTCCTAGGTCCGTCGAAATCATCAGATGGACTGATGTGAGCTGGGGCTGGTGCTGTTCCATCTCTGCGACAACCCAGAATAGCCGCCCATCACGGCCCTGGCAAAGGGCTCCGCGGTTGTAGGCCGGCAAAGGCTTGTTGAACAGGCCAACGTTCTTGCTCTCCGGCATCGGTGGTGGAAGGTTCGGTCCCTGCCAGGAGCGACCGCCGTCCTTGGAAATCAGATGGTACCCGCCCAGGAAAACAAAGTTGCCGTGCTTGGGCGTGGCCGTCATCTTTGCCGCAGCCTCGGGCTTCAGGAGCGCCCACCCGTAGCTGGTACAGATGATACTTCCGTCTTTCAGTTGAACCATGCAGGGATCCTGCGAGCCGCCGTAGGGATGCGCGAAGATCAACTCGGGTTCAGTCGTCCAGGTGCGTGCATTATCTTTGGATCGCACCAGCACAAGATAACTGTTGGGATCGGTGTGACTGTTGCCTTCTTCACCAAGCGACCTGCGATCGGGCGCACGGCGGAAAGCAACCAGCAGCTCGCCGTCAGGCCGGCAAACTACCGAAGGAAAGGCACAGTAGAACTGGTCGTGTTGATAAATGATGAGGTCTTTGACTTTTGATGGCTGACTTGGACCAGGAGGATAGGCAGCAAGGCCCGGTGCAACCGCCAGAAGCGAAGCACCGCTCATTCGGCGAAGAAACTGGCGACGATTGGGCATTGGAGGTTCTCCTAGGGATTGGTAACCGGAGGAGTTTCACTCCCGGTTCGCGGCGCCCCTTCGTTGGGAGCTACTGGATTCCCGCCCGGCTTAACTATGCCGGGGTGACGTTCTTCCGCGGGAATGACACGCAGAAACATTGGACGAAGGTTGGTACCGCCTGGACACCTATTGAAGGCCTTTCAGCCTGGCTCTGAGTGCACCCTTTGGCAATGGACTTCGGGAGTCCTCCTACCAATAGAACTTCAAGCCAAACTGCATCTCCCTTGGGTTTACCGCGACGCCAGTCACACGGCCAAAGGCCGGCCAGTGTCCGGTTGGGTTAGGCTGGCCGAAACTGGTGTGGTTGAAGCATTGAACATTTCCCAGCGGAACTGAATCCGGTAGCGCTCGCCCCAAGCGATATTCTTCAGCACAGCCATATCCCAGGTGTTGATGCCGTTGCCTTCCAGAATGTTCACTCCTGCGGTTCCGTAGCGGGGGGAGCGAACGGCGTTGTCTTTCGAGGCCAGTTGAAGGCATTGATGTTGAACATTGGGGAGTCCACGCCGTTGCTGTCCAGGTACGGGTTCCGAACAAGATCAGCCCGGCAGATACCGTACGGCGAGTTGCAATTGTTGCTGTTGTTGACGCGCGGATCGAGCCAGAAGCCGGTTCGGGACGTCGCGATTGCCGAGACCGTCCAGCCGCCGAGAATCTTGTCGGCTAGGATTCATGTTGCCGCCCAGTGCCTTCCCTTTCCCCAAGGTAGTTCATAGACCGCTGTTGACGAATCGCTGCCGGAGGTTGTCAACGCGTGACCCCTTCTCGGCTCTGAAATTGGCGGATTCTGGATCTGGCCAATGTTCCCGCGGCCCTCCGTCCGCCATTCATCGTCAGCGCTTTGGCGTAAGTGTACGAGCCCTTGAAGGACAAGCCCCCGCCGAACCTTTTCCGCAGACAGCAGCATAGCATTGTAATTGGCGGCAGCTCCGCTGCTGAATCCGTCGATGCGGTCATATTGTGGGAAGGGAGGCGCGCAGTGAAGGCAGCCGTGACCGGTGGAGTAGTTGTAGTCGAAGACATTTTCAATGTGCGTGGATTGTGAACCCAGGTATTGCGCTTCAACGGCGAAGTCCTTTCCCAATTCCTGACCAACGCTGAAACTCCATTGCTGCGTGTATCCTTCGAGCCACTGATTCTCATGACCCGTTAGCACTCCCAGCCGAACGGTTCGAAAGGTTTCTTCCGGAGTCTTTCCTATTTCGCCGCCGTAGTTCAAAGTAGGCGTGGTGGTGTCTGAAATGAACCCCGCCCAGAGTTGCGCGGGTGGGCCTGTGACGGAATTCTGCGAGATATTTTCGAGCTGCGCGGAGGAGTAGTAGATTCCGAACCCGCCCCGGATCACCGTCCGGTTGTTGTCAAATGGCCGGAATGCGAAACCGAACCGCGGAGCGAAGTTGTTCTTGTCCGGCAGATACTGGGTTTCACGATCCAGGTAACCAAAAAAAAGATCAGGCCGGATCTGTTCGAAAAATGCTTTCGCATTCGTGTTTTGCTTTGGATACAGCAATCCTCCTGCACCATTTCCCAATTTCGGATCGAACACCGGGGTCAATCCCGAGAGCTCTTTCGGGACTTCGTTGAACTCGTAACGCAAGCCGATATTCAGCGTTAGCTTCGAGTTCACTTTCCAGTCGTCCATAAGGTAATACGCCATCTGCGTCCGCCGGAACCTCGCAAGATCGTTCGGCTTCAGGGCCAGGCTCATGATAGAAGGAATGCCAAGAAGAAAATCGGCGAAGCCGTCTCCAGTGAACCGGCCGCTAAATGTGTAGGTGTTGTTTTGTCGCGTCCCCAGGTACGCATCCGAACGCACACGCCGGATATCGGCTCCGGCCTTGATGGAATGCGTCCCTTAGTCCAGGTAATGGCGTCGTACCACTGGAAGGAATTGACTGTCAGAAACCAAGGGTGCTTCGCCAATATTGCTGATCGCACTTGTTGCTAGCCGATTCCTTCGGGGAATCCGGCGTTGATCTCATCGCGGGGTGCAAAGGGAATGCCAAGGTCTGCTGCGATCGGCTTTCCAGTGTTCTGCCCCTGTTGGCGGTTCACGGTTCGCCCGTAACTGAATCGGGCTTCGTTCAACAGATTCGGGCTGAGTGTGCTGGTGAGCCCGAGGACAATATTCTGGAATCGTTGGGGGATTCCGACGCCGCCGACTCGAGTGAAGGTGCCGGGCGTGTAGATCTCTCGATCCTGGAGTGTGTATCGCGACATCAGGTCGTGCTTGCTTGTCAAACGATGGTCCACACGGAGCAGAAAGGAATCCCCATCGTCTTTGTTGGATGAGTTGGCTATGTAGTTCTGGATCGTTCCCGGGGTTATTGGGATCGTCGTAGTACTTCGCCAGGCCTGCAGAGATGGGGTCGATCCGGTTTGATGGGATCATGTTGTTGGGGAACTGGAGCCTGGTCGACAGGATCACGGATCACCTTGCCCAGGCCTGAAAGATCGCCCGCGATCTCTGCGGCGTTGGAACCCGTGCACCGCGGAAAACGCCTCGTCGTTCTCGCGTGCCATCGTAGTTACCAAAGATGAAAGTGCGATCTTTCTTGATCGGGCCGCCCGCAGCGACGCCGAACTGATTTCGCCGCAGCGCAGCTTTCCTCGTTGTTGGCGAAAGGAAGAAATTACGGGCATCCAGTTTGTCGTTGCGAATGAACTCCCAGAGAGTTCCGTGGAAACCGTTGGTGCCCGATTTCGTGACGACATTGATCACTGCGCCGCCGCCGGAACCAAACTCAGCGGAGTACTGGCCGATCTGAATCTTGAATTCCTGAACGGCATCCACCGAAGGCGCCACATTGAAGGTGTTGAAAAATCCCTCTTTGTTGTCGGCACCATCGAGCTGGTAGTTGTTTTCGGTTGCCGGCATTCCGTGCGGCCGAAGGGGCAAAGCCTTTGCGCAGAAATCCCGCTTTGGCTGTGCTGCCACTTGCTTCATTTATGCCTTGCGATAACAAAGTCCAGCTCCATGAAATTCCGGCCGTTCAGCGGCAGCTCAACGACCTTCTTCTGATCGACGACGCTACCGATCGTTGGGCTTTCAGTGTCAATCACCGGCGCCGTGCCAACCACATCCAGAGTCTGGGTCACTTCGCCAACTTGCAGTTCGATCTCGACGCGAGCCTGCTGAGCAACCTGGAGTGTGATTCCTGAGATTACCGACGTCTTGAACCCTTGCAACTCGGCTTGAACCTTGTATTGGCCTGGGGCCAGCGAAGGCAACCGGTAGTTGCCCTGCGCGTCGGTGACGGTCTCGTGAGTCAGGTTGGTAGCCGTGTTTGTGGCCACCACTTTAGCGCTGGCGATGACAGCACCGCTGGAGTCTTTCACCGTGCCGGTCAGTGTTGCGTTGACCACCTGGGCTTGCAAAGTCGGCGCGATCAACAAGGAGAGCAGAAGCAGAAGAACCACGCAAGGTCCCTTCTGCAATGGATGACCAATAGAACGATAGGTGTGTTTCATGTCGCCTCCATTCACTTTAACGATTCGAATTCCATGCACCGGGGATAAGTTCCAGATCTACAAGGATCTGTGGAGTCATGAGATTGCGAGTAAGCGCCTGAAGGCCGCTTCTGTTCGTAAACGTGTCCTTTTCGACATCAAGATCACGTGAAGCGCAACGCATAGAGATCAGCGTCTTTCATCACCACGCGCAGTCGGACCGCTTGGCTGGCAAGCCGGCTGACATCATCGCCCTTTTTCCAGGAGACAATCCGCTCGATCTCGTTGCCAATGACTTCAACGGATTCTTCCAGTGTATATCCCGGAATCGGCTTCCGGTCTTGATCTTGAATTTCGAAGCGTAGGCCACCGGGTGCCGAGGTCGCAGAATTGATGACGAGATTCTTACCGGCAAACCTGAATGGCTTAGTCACGAGCTCGCCCCCGTGATACGGTGCATTCACTGAGGCAAATCCGTCGGTGCGCAGAGTATATCGCTTCAGGTGATGTGAGGGCTGCCCATAGCGGTGCTGGACATAGAGCGACATTTCGCCCGGCCCCGTTGGGACCACGTTTAGAGCCGGATAGTTTGTGCGTGAAGTCCAGTTTTCCGGACCGATTCCGGGCCGAATGAAGGCCTCCAGGAAGGTCCGGTCATAACCATACCCACCGCGGCTGGTTAGAAGCACGTTGTCGGAACAGTCCTTGAAGTAACCAGGATCGACGTTGATTGCTTTTGCCTGCTCATCGGTTAATACCTGTCGTCCCGGCATGAAGCGCGCTGCGATTCCGACATAGAGATGGGGGGCGCGAAAGTAAGGATGAGTCTGATTTGTGTAGAGGTGCTCGGGCGGTGCTTCCCCAAAGCTCATGTCAACCGGCGTGCTCCAGTTCAGAAAGTCCTTCGATGTGGTTCGAGTGATCCAGCGAACACCCTTGCCATCGATTGTCTTGAAGGTTCGAAAGTAGCAGACGTACTGCTTCTCGGCTTCCGACCAGAAGGAGACGTTCTGCGAATCGAAATATCCCTCGGTGATCACCGCTTGCTCGCGCAGCTTCTTCCAGTGGAGTCCATCGGCCGAAACGAACGCCACAAGTCCCGACTGTTTCGTGCCGCCCAGCGCCTTGAAGCGCTCCGCGGCAGCTACTCCCGGTCGGGCGTCGAGCATCGGGCAGAAGTTGTGTGTGAACGGCGCGTTGTGCGCCAGGACTGCATTATTCTTTCGAGTCCCCATCAGTTCGTAGATGCCCAGTTCGGGCTTGCTCCACTGAACTCCGTCCGCTGATTCCGCATAACAGGTGGCTTCATTCTCGTTGCCATCCTTGCCCGCAACGGGCAGGCAGCGGTAGTAGAGACGATAGGTAGGCCCATCCTTGATCACCGTCACATAACCGCTGAACGCGCCTTCCCACGGGCGGTCGAACTTCAGAGCAACGCCTGCATCAACAGGATGGTTCAATCGAAGCTGGGTTCCCTGAAGCCGGTCGATGAGGGCGTCGTCGACAAAGAGCTCCAATCGAGAGCCGATGTCCATGACACGGTTGTCGCTCCCAGCTCCCGTCAAAGGCTGCAAAGCGACCAACAGGTCAGCAGACAGCCGAGGGCCTTGCGACCAGCCAACGTTTTGTCGTTCCCGCGAAAGCGGGAACCCAGAGAGCTTTGAAAAGCTGATGTCATGGGCCGGAACTGATCCTGGATTCCCGCTTTCGCGGGAATGTCGGATGCCATTTCAAACGTGAAACGCTGCACGAGTGCTCTCCGACCTAGACTCCTAGCAAATGTACGCACAAATCGAATCAAAGCTGGAAAAACTCGCGCCGAAGATCGGTGTAAACTGGGTCTCCCATGATGTGCAAGATCATGTACTTTCGAGCTTCCTGGGGGTTGCCACCGAGAATCGACTGCGCCAGCAGTTGGTGGCCCTGAATGTTTTGACTTCTCTCCCACGTTGGAATGGTCTTGAGGACGTCCTCCAGCCCCGCTTGCGGCTTGAAGATATGAAGCGTGCTGAGCGACAAGCTGAGCACCGACAGGTGATGAAGCTGCCGCGACAAGAGCTCATTTCCCGCCGCTGTCCACACCGAGCCGTGAAACTCCAGCTCCAGATCGATCCAATCTGCAAACGTTCTGGGCTTGTACGACTTCATCTTCCGCGACACCTGGCTAATCCTGGCCTTGGAAGAAGTGTCGAGGTTTTCCGTAGCGAGAAACGCTGCCAGCGCCTCGAGCGAGGTGCGCATCAAGACGAGCTTTCGTGCTTCCTGTGCCCCAATGTTGAAGACCGAACGCCCGCGGTAGGGGTCAGTGACAACGATGCCTTCGCCTTGCAGGATATGGAAGGCTTCCCGAACCACACTGTTGCTGACGCCGTAGCTCTTCGACAACTCGACTTCGCGGAGCTTCTGGCCCAACTGATACTCGCCATTGAGGACCGCAGCGCGAATGGAATCAGCTACGCGTTTCGAAAGCGACTCGCGCTGCAAGGCTTTGGGAGGAACTTCAGCCAGCGTGTTCAAGATGGCCTCTCTCGTTTACATCCGGCTCAAAAAATGGATAATAGATTCCGCTTTAAGGATTCTGCAGAATGCTGAGAAATAGAATGCAAGGTTTTTTTGGTCCGGCTTGGTGGCTCCATCTTGGAGTGCGGCAGCTTGCTGCCGCTGTTTCGGTTGGGATGCTGGCTCGCGCCAGCTTGCTGGCGGTTCGACATTCGCTGTGAACAGTGGGAACGCTAGCACTGTCCATAGTCGGGCAACAAGTGTGAGCGCAGCAAGCTGCGCCTGTGGAGAATTGCCACAACGCAAAGCGGCAGCAAGCTGCCGCACTCCAAAGTTTCCCGGTAACCAGGGCATTACGGTGGACACAGAAGCTCCTTGACGGTTCGAGTTTCCCGCGTACAATGGCACGCGCAATGCGCAAACACGATGTAATCATTCGCGGCGGTCATGTGATCGATCCAGCCAATGGCCTGGATTCCGTGCTGGACATCGGTCTTCGCGACGGCCGAATTTCCGCTATCGAACCATCGATCGACCCTGAGCTGGCAGACACAACCTACGACGCATCAGGAAAAATTGTGACGCCCGGTTTGGTTGACCTGCACATCCATGGATACCACCTCGTGTCTCCTCTGAGTGTTCCCGTCGACCACTACTGCCTGGGCCGCGGCGTCACCACGGCCGTGGACGCTGGCAGTGCAGGGTGCGGCACCTTTGCCGGCTTTCGCGCTTTTGCCGTCGATCGTGTCAAGACGCGGTTGCTTGCGTTCCTCAACATCTCATGCAGCGGTTTGGCCTTTGGCGGCCTTGGAGGAGACGACTCGGTTCCCGGAGAACTGGATCTGTTGAAGCTGGCGAGTGTGCAAGGCTGCATTGACTGTGTTGAACAGAATCGCGACGTCCTCGTCGGAGTGAAAATCCGTCTGTCCGCTTCCATCGCTGATGAAGGCCGAAATGAAGCCGAAGCCTACCGGCGTGCGCTGGAGGCGAGTCAAGCGCTTCGCCTGCCCTTGATGGTCCACCATGCCTTGTCGACGGTTTCAATCGATGACTGCCCCGGCCGCATGCAGGCTGGCGACATCTATACGCATGCGTATCATGGGTTCAGCAGCAGCATTGTCGATGCAGCCACACGCAAGCCACATCGAGTCGTGATTGACGCCCGGGAACGTGGGGTTTTCTTTGACATCGGGCATGGCCAGGGATCGTTTAACTGGACCGTCGCGGAGATTTGCGCACACGAGGGATTCTGGCCGGATACGATCAGCACGGACATCCACAGCGGAACTTGCGAGGGACCCGCCTATGACATGCCCACCGTGATGACGCGCCTGCTCCATGTGGGAATGCCTTTGAACGAAGTGATTGCCCGGACAACCATTGAGCCGGCGAAATGCATTGGGTGGCAGGATCGCATCGGCACG
Organism: uncultured Acidimicrobiia bacterium; assembly: GCA_963791795.1. Classification (GTDB taxonomy): domain Bacteria; phylum Acidobacteriota; class Terriglobia; order Versatilivoradales; family Versatilivoraceae; genus VFZK01. The sequence goes on along the minus strand of CAWBTP010000003.1, from coordinate 283,228 downwards.
TTGGGAGTTGGACGCGAAGCGGATATTGCGGTGTTCTCAGTCGAGGACGTCGATCTGGCGTTGGAAGACTGCCAGTCGCAGCTCCGAAGAATCAGACGCCGATTGGTGCCTCAAGCGGTATGGCGCGCCGGAGTCGCCCATCCGATCACGCAACCGAAGCGCTTTCCGAATCCTGAAACCATCCAAGCGCAACGGGCCTGGTGGCAGCAGCTTCAGATTCGGGATGAGGATTTAGAAGTACGCCAGGTGTTCTAAGAGACTCGAAGGGTGCGTCATGTTTTTCGACGCACCAGTTGGAGCAAATGGTTTTGTGGGTTGAAAAAGTGCAACGCACGCTACCCACCCAAGATCGGACCAACTCATGAATCCTTATCCCAAGTCTGCACAAATCCTCGAGAACAACCGGCGCTACATTCCCGGTGGTGTCGTTTCCACGAATCGCGCCGCCAACCCCGAAATCGTGTTCGTCAAGGCCGAGGGCGCTTATTTGTGGGATGCCGAAGGCAATCGCTACATCGACTACCATGCCGCTTTTGCGCCGCATTTCCTGGGGCACAACGATCCTCATGTCACCCAAGCCGTCCGCCGGGTTCTCGACGACAGCGCCAGTCTCTATGGCTCAGGAACCACCGTGCTCGAAGGCCGCCTGGCCGAACTGGTCTGCACGCACGTTCCTGCAATCGAAGCCGTGCAGTTTCTGAATACGGGCAGCGAGGCCTCGTATCAAGCGATTCGTTTGGCACGAGCAATTACCGGGCGCGACCACATTATCGTCATGCAAGGCGGCTACAATGGCTGGCACAACGATGTGTCGTGCAACCTGATGACGCCTCTTGATCAGCTCGGTCCGCGCGTGTCCCCAGGTGAATATTCCTACAAATCCATCAGTGCCGGCGTGCCGTTGGACCATCAGCGATTGGTTCACCCCATCAACTTCAACGACCTCGCGTCGGTCGAGTATGTCTGCCAGAAATATCCAGTTGCCGCCATCATCACCGAACCCATCTTGCAAAACATCGGCATTGTCAAACCTGAGGCCGGATATCTCGAAGGCTTGCGACGCCTGGCGGACCGTTTCGGATTTCTGCTCATCTTCGATGAAGTGAAAACCGGATTTCAGACATGGGCTGGCGGGATATGCCGGGATCGCTGGAGTACAGCCAGATCTGGCGGTTTACGGGAAAGCCGTTGCCAACGGATATCCCATCGCGTTGCTTGGCGGAAAGAAGGAGTGGATGGATTGGACAATTCATCCTGACGCCTCGAAAAGGGTGCTCATCGCCGGAACCTATAATGCCCATCCCGTTCCAACAGCTGCGGCCATCGCCACCATTGAGCGTCTGCTGATGAATGACGGTGAAGTCTATCGTCACGTGGAAACGCTAGGCGCAGCGATGCAAAGCGGCCTGGAAACCCTAGTAGCGAAGCTGGGGATCAAAGCGGTTGTGGCCCGTCAGGGGTCGGCATTTTGCGTCTACTTCATGGATCATCGTCCGAAAGACTGGCACGACCTGGCGGCGAACCACCAGTTTGCGCTCGATGAGCAGATGCGGCGCGAACTCATCACGCGGCAGATCTATTGTTTCCCGCTTGCGACCAAACAGTGTTCCATCTCCTTTGCCCATACGCGCGAGGATATTGAAACCACGTTGGGACACTTTGGCATGGCTCTTGAAAAGATTACCAACCCAACGAAGGTAGCCCTGAAATTATGAGAAGACTTCTCCTTGAAATCGCAACCGTCTTTCTTCTCCTGAATGCCAGCTCACAACTGCGAGCCCAAAACACCCTGCTGCAGCAGGTCGAAGGATTCGACTCGATCGTATTTGCACATAACCAGCAAGGCAACGGGGCGCCGTTTCGAGGCGGTGTCGATTTTCGCGGCCAGCATCCGGGAAGCTGGACTGCCGCCTGGTGGGCACCGGGGCAAATGAGCAACAACACACTGGTGTGGAAAACGGCTGTCTGTCCGGAGAAGAAGCAGACATTGTTCTCCTTCGTCGGCGCCAGTTCTTCATTTCCGCCGGAGTTTGCCAAAGGCCCGCGCGCCAAGTTGTTTGTCAACGACCGATACGTGTTGACCTTCGAATTGGGTGTCAACCGCGACCGAACTTGGAGAGAGGGCGAAGTCGAGTTGCGCTACCTCTCCAAGCGGGTGGAGTGGCCCTACTCGAATGCGCACCGGCAGTTCGAGATGAACGGCAATAGCGGCATCTACCAGCTCGCTGTGCCAGCTTCGCAGGTCACTCTGGGCCAGGCCTGCACGCTCAAAGTCGAGCTGTTGCCTTTTGAGGCCTGGCCAAAGGTTTGGTTCAATGTCAAGGCCTACAAAGACACTCTAAAACCCAGCCACGAAGCTTTGCAGGAGCAGGTGAATCAGCTCCAAAAGGACGTCGCGCGCCTTGGGGAGCTGACGCACGTTCTCGCAACCCAGCAGTATCACCAGTTGCTCGACAACCGCGACTTCCAACATTTCACGATCTACACGAACGGGCACCGCCATCTGCATCCGGCCGACCTGATCCCGTTGAAGAATGGCGACCTTCTCCTCACCACGCGCGAAGCCAGTGAGCATATCTCGCGCGATGGCGACGTGGTCATGGTGCGCTCGCGCGATGGAGGCAAGACCTGGGGAGAGCGGCAGGTGATCGGTGGAATCCCTGATGTGGACGAGCGTGAAGGCTGCGGGCTCCAGTTGCGAGACGGCTCCATCCTCATGAACGTTTTCGTCAACAAACTTTATCGCCCGGATGGGGAATACAACTGGGCATGGGCTCGCGATGTGCGCTTCAGCCACGACACGCTTCACCTGGGAAGCTACACCATCACCTCCAAGGACGATGGCAAGACCTGGTCAGCGCCGCGCTATGTCGATACGCGAGGAATGCCCTTTACCGATCTGGAAGGCCCGGCTGACGCGCCCATCGAAATGCCGGACGGTTCGGTACTGATGCCTGTCATGGCTTATAACGTTCGTGGCGACATCAACAATCAGGCTGCCGTTATTCTGAAGACCGTGGATCAAGGCAAGACGTGGCAGCACCTTTCAACGGTTGTTGAAGACCCCGGTGGAAAACAAGGACACTTTCAGGAGCCGGCACTCGTGCGGACTCGGACTGGACGGCTCGTGGTGGCCGTTCGAAACCAGGGTCCGGAGAATGCCATCTGGACAGCCTGGTCCGATGACAATGGGAAGAGTTGGACGCAGGCCAAGCCCACGCCCATGATTGGCCATCCTCCCGATCTCATTCAGCTGCAGGATGGCCGGCTGTTGTGCACCTACGGCTACCGGCCCGGGAGACATGGAGACCCGGGCGGTATTCGCGCCGCGTTCAGTGCAGATAATGGCGAGACCTGGCAGATCGATCAAGAGGTGCAAATCCGCAAGGATTTTCTCAACATGGATATCGGCTATCCAGAGTCGCTGCAAACGGCCGACGGACGCTTGTTGACGGTTTACTACTTCAACCTTTTTCAGAGATTCTTCATCGGCGGAACCTGGTGGCGACCGTGATGTTCTGCCGAGGTTGATCCGGAGCATTTTTGAGGATGTGGCACAACATCAGAATTTCGTCCCCCCTTGGACAAGGGGGGACTTCAGGGGGGTTGCTCTTGGTTTCCGAGAACTTTTCCCGAGCACTTGATTGAGTACGACGACGAGCAAGATTTCAGGAGCTCACAATGAAATCCAAATGGCTGGTGCTTCTTGTCGCTTTGGCAGGATCCCTGTCACTGACAGCCGCCGAACTCGAGCGTTACGTGGCGGTAGACAATGTCTGTGCCTGGCCCAATCTAACTCTTCTGAAGGATGGGACGATCGTCGCAGCGATTTTTAATCATCCTTCACATGGTTTAGCGGAGGGTGATGTCGAGTGCTGGGCGAGCACCGACGGAGGCAAGATTTGGAAGCTGCGGGGCGTTCCCGCTCCTCACGAACCTCGAACGAATCGCATGAATGTGGCGGCGGGAACGGCGAATGATGGGTCACTCATTGTGCTGGCCTCAGGCTGGGGAGGGGCAGAATTTTCGCGGAAAGATTCTCAAGCCGTGGGCAAATCGCTCTACCGACGGCGGGAAAACGTGGAAGCGTTCTGAGGCGATTCACTCTTCCTAAAGGTCTCGACTACCTGATTCCTTTCGGTGACGTCATTCCTATTTCGGGCAAACTCGTAGCCGCTCCCTTTTATCACGAGCAAATCACTTTTGGCGCTCCGCGCGATCCAAAGAAGAAGCGGGTTGGGACCTCATATCTTCTCTTTAGCAAAGACGACGGCGTGACTTGGGGTGATGCTGTCGTGATTGGCGCGGACGACTACAATGAAACCGCAGTTCTCCGTTTGGCGCCGGATCGTTGGTTGGCCGCGGCTCGCACCTTTGGCGATGGGCACCTCGACCTTTTCGTTTCGAAGGACGAAGGACGCACTTGGACGAAGTCTGGACCGTTGACGCTTCCCAGTCAGCATCCGGCACACTTGATGCAGCTCTCCGATGGCCGTGTCTTGTTGACCTACGGGATCCGGGAGAAGAACCACCAGGGCGTTGGAGTCCGCATCAGCACCGATCAGGGGCAGACCTGGAAAGCGCCGACGCGCCTGACAAATCTTGAAGGAACGACCGATGGAGGCTATCCGGCAACCGTGCAACTAGGCGACGGAAGCCTGGTGACGGCCTACTACAGCAATGGCATTCCGCAACATCGTCGGTATCACATGGGCGTAGTGCGCTGGACGCTGAAAGACATTGAATAGGTGAACGGAATCCCGCTTTGCTTTTCATAGGAGTCTTTCGCCGCTGGACGACCGGCGCCCGATGAAAATGTGGGAGCTGCTCGCGTGTCCGCTGACGCCCGATCGGCGCTTAGATTTCAGCTTGCTTCTTTGCGGGCCGCAGCAAGCTAAAGCTTGAACTCGAACTCATCGCCGCTGAGGACAACGGTTCCCACTTTCCAGTCCCATTTCCAAGGAGTTTTTGAAGCCGCGTTGCGGCGCGACGTTCGACGAAAATATTCCCCCTTAACAAAGGGGGCGGCGCGAAGCGCTAGGGGGTTGTCCGGCCAGCCTTGCCAAACCGGTCACGACAACCCCCTGAAGGCTTCACGACCGCCCGTCGTGTCGCCTTCTTTCCCCCTTTGGTAAGGGGGAGTTCCAAGGGAGAACAGAGTAATGAACCTTGCAAACAGCAAACGGAGATTCGAAGAGGATGGATTCCTGCGGGTTGAGAATCTTTTCAGTGGAGGGAAGTTGCTGGAACTCGAACGCGAGCTGAAATTGTACAACGAGAGCGTCGTTCCAACCCTACCACCAGGGGACATCGTCTACGAAACTGACTCAACTACGGGCCAGCGAACCGGAGTTCGCAACCTGTGGCGCATGGAAAAATACAGTTCCTATTTCGACGAGTTTGCACACCAACCGCAGATCATCGACTTGGTGAGAACCTTGGTTAATGGCGAACCCGTGTTGATGGCCGTGGAACTTTTTGCCAAGCCGGCGCGTGTTGGCAGTGCCGTTCCCTACCATCAGGATAACGGCTACTTCAACCTGACGCCCCCCGATGCGCTGACATTTTGGCTGGCTCTGGACGACAGCACCGTGGAGAACGGTTGTGTGTATTATGCGCGGGGCAGCCATCGCCAGGGAGTTCTGCCACATAAAGCTTCTCTGGTTCCAGGTAACAGTTGGGGGCTTGCGGAACGGCCAGACCCGAGCCAACTCGACGAAGTGCCTGGCATCATTGGGCGCGGCAGTTCGATTCTCCATCACTGCTGCCTGCTTCACCGAAGTGAAAGGAACCTGAGCGACCGGCCGCGACGCGGGCTGCTGATGGTTTTCAAAGGCGCCCACTGCACCGTAGATACAGCCGGCATGGATCTGTATCTGGCAGCGGCGAAGGCGCTACAGGAACACGTCGCAAGTCAGAAGGCCACCGTATGATTTGAGACTGGAACTGAAAGCTTACTCGCGGTCTGATTCCCGCTATTTGCCTTCGACTTCCACAATCATCTCCACTTCCACGGGAATGTTCATCGGCAGCGCAGCCATGCCCACAGCGGAACGGGCGTGCTTTCCACGATCGCCAAATACCTCAACCATTAGATCCGAAAACCCATTGACGACTTTTGGCTGCTCGGTGAATGTGGGCGTCGAATTGACCATCCCCAACACTTTGACGATGCGTTTGACCTTGTTCAGATCCCCGACTTCAGCCTTTAGCGCTGCCAACTGACTGATTCCCACAAGACGGGCTGCCTGATAGCCTTGCTCAATCGAAGTATCCTGCCCCAAGCGGCCAGACAAATAGGTGCCGTCCTCTTTTCTTGGTCCAGCTCCCGCCAGGAAAATGAGATTACCTGTTCGTACGGCCCCCACATAGTTCGCGACCGGCTTCGCTGGTGTGGGCAGCTTGATGCCGAGTTGCTTCAACTTTGCCTCGACGTCCTGGACCTTGGAGGGAGGGGCCTGCTGTGCCTGGACGAGTGATGCCTGCAAGAAAAAACCAAGGCTGATGACTAGCGTGACAAGGAGTTTCATCGAGTTCGCCTTTCTTGTAATTTGGTAGCTACAAACGGTTGCCACCCATTATCCATGTTGCCGTCGATCAGGCAACCATCTTCGCAACTACGTCACGCCCAGCGAAAACCCAGTGTCCAAAATTGCGGTCAGGCTGGATTCCGGCTTCCGCCGGAATGACGGGTGCAAGACTTCTACCGTGACAGTGAATCTCAGGGGGAGAGGAATGGCGGGGAATAAGGCGGATTCATTTCAGGGATACTTTGATCTTCCCGTCTCTCGCAGGATCGTCACCCCGGCGAAAGCCGGGGTCCAGGATCTTCTGCCGGAATGAAGGGTGACTTTACTGACGCCGCCTCACTGTCGGAGTATGATTCCCCGGAAATACTAGTTGCTGCGATTGGGAGCGGAGTCGTACGGGGGGGCATGCAGAGGAAATCATGCGTTACGGTAAGACCCAAGTCAAAGTCTGTGAAGATGAGTTCGACCTCGGTGACCGAGCCGCCGCCGCGGTTGCCGAGACGATGCGGGAGCTACTCGAGAAAGAGGAAGAAATCAGAATGATCCTGGCCGCCGGAGAGAGCCAGATCACCTTTCTCGACGCTCTGGCAAAACACAGGGACATCGACTGGAGTCGTGTCGTGTGTTTCAACATGGACGACTTCTGGGATCCCAAGATCCCAGAAACCCTAACCTGCGGCTATCAGTTGCGGCGCCAGCTTTACGACAAGGTTCATCCTAGAAGATTTCATGTCGTTCAACACACCGCCCCGAATGCGGAGGGCGAAGCCGAGCGGTTTGAAGAGGTCCTTCGTAGGGCGGGTCCAGTGCACATTCTTTGCCAGGGTATTGGGACTTCAGGTCACCTTGCCTTCAACGAGCCTGGCCAAACCGATTTTCACGATGTGGTCTGGGTTAGGGTAGTAGACGTCGCCGAACAGTCCCGCAAACAACTAGCTGACGATCCAAACTTCCGAGACCTTCCTCAGATTCCTGCCAAGGGGATCACGATGACCATCCCTGCGATGCTTACGGCGAAGCATGTCTTCACGATCGTGCCGCTTGCTCTCAAGCGAGATATCATCACGCGCCTGTTGGCTACTCCTGAACCAACCGAGAAGTTGCCCGCCTCAATCCTGAGCACGGTTGAGGGCAAGTTGTTTCTTGATCGGAACTCCTACCCCGCCTGAGACTTGCTACGCCAATATTGGTTCGATGATTTCGCCGTGAACGTCGGTGAGACGGCGATCAATGCCGTTGTGGCGAAATGTGAGCCTCTTGTGGTCGATGCCCAGCAGATGCAACACCGTCGCGTGTACGTCATAGCAGTAGATCGGATTTTCGGCAGCTTTGTAGGACCATTCATCGCTGGCTCCGTAGCTCGTGCCGCCTTTGACTCCACCGCCCGCCAGCCATGACGTGAAGCTGAACGGATTGTGATCGCGCCCTTTGCCGCCCTGGCTGCAAGGCATACGTCCAAACTCGGTGGTCCAATACACGACCGTGTCTTCGAGCAACCCTAGCGACTTCAGATCCTGAATCAGGGCTGCGGCCGGTTGGTCCATTCCCTTCGCCATGTCGGCATGATCCTTCGCGATATCCTCGTGGCTGTCCCAATTGCGGCGGGGGAACCCGTTGTCAGCGCCGCTCCAGACTTGCACAAAGCGGACGCCCCGCTCCAGGAGCCTGCGCGTGATCAAGCAGCGGTGCCCAAAGTCCTCTGTGGTGGGGTAGTCGAGGCCATAGAGTCTTTTGGTGGCCTCAGACTCTTTGGAGATATCCAAAACTTCGGGTGCACTCACCTGAAGGCGGGCCGCCATCTCGTATGAGCGAATGCGCGCCTCGAGCCTGGAGTCTCCTTCGCGCGTGGCCAAGTGAGCCTGGTTTAACTCTCGCAGTACCTTGAGACTTTCGATCTCGCTTTCCCGGGTAATAAATTTTGAGGATTCAGCTGGGAACAAATCGTGAATCGGATTCGGACGGCCCACACGGATCATCGTTCCTTGATGTGCCGCCGGCAGAAAACCGGCAGTCCAGTTTCCTGGGCCGTTCGGGGCGAAGCCCCGAACGTCGGGCAGCACGACGAACGTGGGAAGATTGTCCGTCAGGCTTCCAAGACCGTAGGAAACCCAAGCACCCATGCTGGGGAACCCCGGCAACACGAAACCGGAGTTCTGCATGAATGTAGCAGGGCCGTGGACATTGGACTTTGAGATCATCGAGTGGAGGAACGCCATGTTGTCCACGCACGAAGCCAGATGCGGAACCAGGCTGCTCACCCATTTCCCGCACGCTCCGTGCTGGTTCCACTCCCAGGGGCTTTTCATGATGGGACCGGGATCGCTTTGGAAGAGCTCAACCTTGCCCCCAGGATCAAACTTTTCGCCGCTCCTTTGAATCACCAGCGGCTTGTAGTCGAACGTATCCACCTGGCTCGCAGCGCCCGACATGAACAGCTGCACCACCCGCTTGGCTTTGGCCCGATGGTGCAAGCCGCCGTTCAGCTCGGGTCGGGGTTTCAAGTCAAGCGTGTCCGCTAACAATCCCGAACGGCCGAGTAGATGGGCCAGAGCAATGCCACCGAGCCCGCCTCCCCAATTCCAGAGAAACTGGCGGCGATCGATGGCTTCGACTGGGTTCGATTCAACTTCGATGGGAATCTGCTGGGAACAGCAGCGATGGGAGCTATTCATGATTCTCAGCAATCCAGGGCACTAATCAACAAACATGAATTCGTTACTGTTGAACAGAAGACGGCAGAAATTCTCCAGCCCATGCTTTTGGGCATACGCTACCAGTAATGCCAACTCCCGTTGCGGGGGTTCACGCGCAACGGTCAGCCTGTAAGCCTCCTGGATCTGTCCAGCAAGGTCCGCTCGCAGTGCCCTCAACCGCTGTGCAAGGCTCTCGGACTGCTTCAGCATGAGCGGATCATTCAACATCGCAAGCGCTTGGAGCGCTGTTAGTGTGGTATTCCGCTTGGGAGTCAGCAGGGAGGCATCGGGGCAATCCAAACTCTCCATAAATGGATCGGGAACGCTGCGCACCAGAAAGCGGTAAACACCTCGACGATGCCGGGAAGCTCGAATCGCGTCCCCCCGTGAATAGTCATAGATCGGGGAATGATCGTCTTTGAAAAAAAACTCCTGATCGGGAGGCCCCCCCATTGTCAGATCTAGTCGACCGCTGATCGACAAGGCTGAATCCCGCACCGATTCGGCATCCAACCGCCACCGGTTCATTCGCCACAGCCATTGATTTCCAGCGTCAAGCTTGGCGTACTGCGGATTCTCCCGTGAAGATTGGCGGTAAACCGAGCTCTTCAGGATCAAGCGGTGCAGCTGTTTGATGGAACCACCGTCGTCTCTGAACTCCGCGGCCAGCCAGTCAAGTAGTTCGGGATGCGTGGGCAGGGTGCCCATGCGGCCGAAGTCGTTGGGTGAGTCGACAATCCCGGCACCAAAGTGATAATGCCAAACGCGATTCATAATCGATCGCCACGTTAATGGATTGTTCGGGGCGGTGAACCACTTTGCGAGCGCCGAGCGCCGTTGGGCTTCGCCGCTGGTGGAATCAAGCGGCCAACGCGACTCCAACCCGTCTACTGCGGTGACAGCTCCCGGCTGCATCAATTCACCTGGCGCTTCCACACTACCCCGCTGCAGAAGATTGATCGGACGCGGCGTCCACGCTGGAACAAACTTACTTTGCGGCTCAAAGAAATTGGTGCCCGCGTAAACCAATTTCGGAGGCGGCAACTCGCCGAGCTTCCTGTCGATAGCTGCGACCTGGCTTTCCAGGGACTGCAAACGCCCGCGCACCGTAGGTTCGAGGGCGGTGAGAACCGCGAGCTTCCGTTGTGCCAGTGTCTCGTCCACCTCTTGTTGGATGGCCTTGCGCTGATTCTGGACATCGAGAGTTTCAAAAACTCCCGCACTGGGTTTCGGCAGGTCGTTCAGTTTGGCCCGAAGCTTCTTCATGTGCGCGTCGAGCCGCTCTGTTTCGTCGCTGCGGACCTTCTCTGCCATTTCCAGATAGGGTTGAAGCTCACTGCGGACAGGCCGCTTCTCCGCCAGCAGGACCTGCCGAAGGCGGTGGGTCTTCGCATCATCGTCATACGGACGATCGGCGCGATCGACACCGGCGAAGACAGCCTGCAAACTGTAATAGTCTGATTGCTTGATTGGATCGAATTTGTGATCGTGGCAGCGCGCACAGTGGACCGTGAGACTTGCGAATGTGGACATCGCCGTCATCACCATGTCGTCTCGATCCAGAAGCCGGGCAATGCGCTTGTCAACCGTATCCTCGCGCAGTTCCACGTGCCCGACAAAATCCCAGGGGCCGGCGGCAATGAATCCTGTGGCAACGATACCTTGTGGATCAGCCGGGAACAGTATGTCGCCCGCCAATTGTTCTTCCACGAAACGGGCATAAGGTTTGTCGTCGTTGAACGAACGGATCACGTAGTCACGATAGGGCCAGGCATTGAGGCGAGGCTTGTCTTTATCGTATCCGTGTGATTCGCCGTAATGAACGGTGTCGAGCCAATGCCGTCCCCAACGCTCGCCGTAGCGCGGGGAAGCCAGCAGACGGTCGACCAATTTTTCATAGGCCAGCGGTGATTTGTCGTCGAGGAAATTGTCGAACTTCTTCAGGAGCCGGCGGAAGACCGTGCAAATCATAGGTCAAGCGACGAATCAGAGTGCGTCGATCGGCTTCGGGAGATGGCGTCAGGCCTTTCTCTTTGAGCTTTGCCAGAATGAACGCGTCGATGGGTGTGCGAATCCAGGGATCGCTAGTGGGTGGGGCAGTCGGCCGCGACAGTGGCTTCAGCGACCACCAAACCGCTGCATTCTCTTTGCCAGCCGGAACGTCATTACCCGCGCCCTGCGAGATCCAGTGGCGGATCAGATTGATGTCATCCTTGCTCAGCGGCGGACCGGACATGGGCATGCGCGGAGGCTCTCCACTGATCATTTTCACGATCAAGCTGTCTTCTGGCTTCCCAGGTACCAGAATCGCTCCCTGTTTGCCGCCTTTGCGAAGATCTGGGTAGCTGGTAAGGTTCAGCTGGCCTCCCGCATTGGCCGACTGATGACACGCGTAGCAACGCCGCTCGAGGATGGGTAGAATCTGCTGATGAAAGCTAACGGGCCGATCCTGGGCCCAAACAGCAGAGCTGAAGAGTGTAGCTAGGAGGAAAGTCATTTGAAGTTGATCAGAAAGCCATCTCATCTGGGAAGTCACTTGAGGAATCGGCAAGACGGAAAGTTGGCGGAACCTGTCAGTCACGGAGGAAGTCCCATTGAAGGCATCGATGGTTATCGTAACTCAGACCGCCGAAAACCGGGATTCATTTCAGATGAAATCCCCCTTCACAAAGGGAAGCTGTGGAAAAATTCGGTTGGGTGTATAAGCCTAATCCGGTAGGGACGCGGTGCTCCGCGTCCGTGTTGAGTTTACCGTCGCGGACGAGCAGCTTAAGGGGTTGTCTTCGCAGATTGTAGCGAAGTTTTGACACACAACCCCCTGGCGCTACGCGCCGCCCCTTTTATAAGGGTGCGCCAGGAAAGCCTGGCGGATCTTGTTAGCTGCGAGGTGCTAACCATGTAAATTGCCCATCGTACATGTAGCCGAACCAGCGCCAGCAGGAGTGATCCTGGTGGCGAAGCCTGGGGAGGCAAACTCGTGAGCCGTAGCGAAAGCGAACCGATTCGGCCTCGTGAAAGGGTAAAACTGAGAGTGGCCAGCCCTCCCTTGTGGATGAAGCCTGCCACCGGCGATGAAGCATGGGTACGTGCAGTCGTCGGACTCTCCGGGGTGCTTGGGGACGGCGCGCGCGGACAGATCAGTCGAGGAACCTGGGAGGCCCGGCGGGGTGGCGGGAGAGACCGCCAACGCCTTGGGGGAATCCATAACCCTGAGAGCGGCACCGGCCGGGAGTCGGACAGGCCCATAGTAGCGGGGAAGCGGGTAATGACCGTGGAGCGAAGGGGCCTGAGCCGGGAAGTGCTTCTGTAAGAGGAGGAGAAAGCCGCTTGGAAGAGATTCCCACTACGGAAGAGCGGGGAGCCATCGACGCGGTGCCAGCAACGGATCGGGAACGGTGGCTGCCGGTGAAACTTTCTCAGCTGAGACAGAAGCTGGGCCAGAAGGCGAAGCAGGAGCCGAAGTTCCGGTTCTACGCGTTGTATGACCGGATCTATCGGCGGGACACGCTGGAGGCGGCCTGGCACGCGGTGCGTCGCAACAAGAGTGCGCCGGGTGTGGATGGCGAGACGATCGAACAGATCGAGGCCACAGGCGATGGCTTGGTGCGGTTTCTGGACCAGATCGAGCAATCGTTGCAAGCCAAGAGCTATCGGCCTTCGGCGGTACGACGCGTGTGGATCCCCAAAGCCAACGGCAAGCTCAGACCCCTGGGCATACCGACGGTGCGGGACCGGGTGGTGCAAATGGCGACCCTGCTGATTCTGGAGCCGATCTTTGAGGCGGACTTTCAGGACTGCTCGTATGGGTTTCGTCCGGGCCGCTCGGCGCACGATGCCTTGGAAGAAATCCGCAGCCACCTGCGGGCGGGGCATCAAGCGGTCTATGACGCGGACCTGAAGGGCTACTTCGACTCGATCCCGCAGGAGCGATTGATGGCCTGTCTGCGCCTGCGGATTGCCGACCGTCAGGTGTTGAAACTGATTCGGCTCTGGCTGGAGACGCCGGTGGTGGAAGCGCCAGAGACGAAGGGCGGAGCGCCGAAGGTGAGCCGGTCGCAGAAAGGGACGCCGCAAGGGGGAGTGATCTCGCCGTTGTTGGCCAACCTTTACTTGCACTGGTTCGACACGGTGTTTCACCGTCTCGGGGGGCCGGCGCACTGGGCCAAGGCGAAGCTGGTGCGCTATGCCGATGACTTTGTCGTGCTGGTGCGGCAGCCGAGCCAGAAGCTGGTGGACTGGATCGAGGCGAAGTTGGAAACCTGGATGGGGCTGGAGATCAATCGGGACAAGACGCGCCTGGTGGAGTTGAAGCAGGAGGAAGCGAGCCTGGACTTTCTGGGATTCACGTTTCGGTGGGACCGGAGCCGACTGGGGCCGGGACACTACTGGAATCTGCATCCCTCGGACAAGAGCCTGGAGCGCGAGCGAGTCAAGCTGAAAGACATGACCAGCGGACGCCACAGCTACTGGCCGATCCCGATGCTGATTCGGCAACTGAATCAGCATCTGAGAGGCTGGGCCAACTACTTTCGCTTCGGCTACCCCAGCGCTGCATTTTCCCAGATCAACCACTACGTACAAGTCCGTCTCTGGCAGCACCTGAAGAGACGCAGCCAGCGACCCTATCGGATTCCCCAGGGAGTTAGCGCCTACCAGCATTATCAACAGCTGGGCTGGCGACCCCTGCGGAGGACACTCGCGCAACTGCCTGCGAAGCCCACGGCGACAGTTCCGGCGAAAGCCGGATGCGGGAAATCCGCACGTCCGGTTTGACGAGGGAGGAGGCACCCGAAGTGCACGGCATGCGACTCGTGAGACACATCTGGGGAAACCCTGAAACAGAGTATGTCGAAGCCTAACCACTACGGATCCTCCTCTACTCTACGGGAATATTCGTCACAATGCAGCATGGGAGGTCTTCCAATTGCCGCCTAAGATGAAGACACACCTCAAAGCCATCGGGTGCCTGTGTCTCCTTGCGAAATTCGCCGTCGCACAAGACTACGAACCCGCCGTCCGTGCCCTCCGGCCTGCAGATGTGAAGCCACAGGAGGCGGCGCTGCTTGATAGCTTGGAGCGCGAGGCTCGCACGGCACTGGATGCTATCAAGCACGCTGGAACTCGCGATGAGGCTGACCGGGCAAGACCGGAGCTCCGGCGCAAGCTGGAGGAATCGCTCGGCTGGCGGCGGTTGCCATGGCCTCCGGACCTGCAGGTTGAGACAGTAGGAACCCTTGCCAAGCCGGGATACCGCATCGAAAAACTGATCTGGCAAACGCTGCCGGGAGTGCGTGTGCCGGCTCATGTGTATCTTCCGGACAAGGTCAACGTTCCGGCTCCGGCGATCCTCTTTTATGTGGGACATTGGTGGCCCGACAGTAAGACGCATCCTGACTTTCAGGCTTTTTGCATCAACATGGCCCGGCTGGGCTTTGTAGTGCTGACTTGGGATCCTTTCGGCCAGGGTGAGCGCGGCGTTTCATCGCGCGACCACCGTCGGGTTGAATCGCTGCTGGTTGGCGTTTCGCAGCAGGGCATCGCGGAGTACGAGACGCAGCGTGCTCTCAGTTACTTGTTGTCGCGCGCTGACGTCGATCCTAAGCGTATTGGCATCACGGGGGCTTCTGGAGGTGGCTACAACACCTGGATCACTGCGGCGCTGGACGACCGCATTGCCGTCGCAGTTCCAGTGGTGGGAACCAGCGAGTTCTACGAGCAGATTCAGGTCACACGATCCCTCGATTGGTATCGCGCTTCTGAACACTGTCACTTTATTCCCGAGTTGATCCGCTACGCAAACAACCATGAATTGCTGGCGATGGCCTCGCCGAAGCCGGTCATGATCATTGCAGCCTCTCAGGACCAAAGCTTTCCGATTGCGGGAGTGCGGCGCGTGTTTGAGTATGGAAGGGCTCTGTACCGGGCGTCTGGCACCCCTGAGAAGATCGGCTTTTTTGAAGACACTACCTCCGGTCACGGATATCAGCAGAAGAAGCGCGAGGCAGCTTATGGTTGGTTTCGGAAATGGTTGAAGGGAGAGGGTGAAGGAGGACCGCACCCCGAACCGTCAACTCAGGTCCTTCCTTTCGACGCCCTTGAGCTGCGGTGCTTTCCACAAGGCCGCAACGAACCTGCCGGTCCGGGAATTGTGGCTGCGGTGCAGAGGATCGCAGATCGGGCCAAGCCTAACAGCACCATTCCAACCCTTAAGCCCCGACGCCCGGATCTCACCATTTCGTCAGACATACCTATCCAGCGGTTGCTTATTCCTATGGCGGGAGAACTTCAGATTCCTGCTTTTTTCATTCGAGGAAACGGTCGAGGAGTGCTTTTAGCGCTGGATGATCGGGGCAAAGAGCTGACGCTGAAAGAAGAACGAGTGATCAATGCGCTGAGGGATGGCTGGTCACTCTGCGGGGTGGACCCGCGAGGTATTGGAGAGATGGCGACGACGCAAACCGGGTGGCTGTCGGCAGTCAGCTTGCTTCTGGGCAGCTCGTTTGTTGAGCGCCAGGCGCTGGATCTTTTGGCCACCGCCTCTCTTTTTGAAGGCAAGCCCATCGCGCTCTTGGCACGCGGACCCAACGCTGTCCTTGCTGCTGCGCGGGCGCTACCTCATCTTTCTCGTCTTGAATCCTACGCTTTATATGAGGGCTTTCAGAGCTACCGTGATTTCTTGAACCGACCCAAGTCGCTGGAAACTTCCTATCAGCTCCGCAAGGACAATAACGATCGATTCGCCTATGATCGTGAGATCCCGTTCTTCTTTGTCCCTTGGAAAGGGCTGCTGGGACCGGATATCCCGCAGTTGTTGAAAGCGACGAAGGCTCGTGGGACCTGGGAGCGCGGCATGAACGGCGACTGGGAAACACAAGGTCAGTAAAGACTCGGGAGGGCGAGGCTCCTGCCGGGCCCTCGGCTGGTTCGGTCATTCTGTCGTCATTCGAGCTTCGTCATTGGTCATTTTCCCTTTCCGCTTGGGGACGAATTGGATTTCATACTAAACTGCCGCTATGTCTCTTCCAACCCTGATGCTTCTCGCTGCCATGTTGCTGCAGCATGGCCGATATCTCGGCGAATCCAAGAATGCGGCGATTGGTAACCCCGAGGCCATCGCGGCAGGCGCCAAGTTGTACGCCACTTCTTGTGCCGGTTGTCACGGACCGGACGGGAGCGGCGGTCGCGGGCCGAACCTCGTGGAACGGGCTTCATGGCACCCGTTGAGCGATGAGGGAATTTTCAACGCCATCCGCAATGGACTGCCCGGGGCGGACATGCCTCCCACGAAGCTCGACGACGACCAAACATGGAAGCTTGTCGCTTTTATTCATGCCATCAGTGGCCCGGCTATCGACAACGACGTGTCAGGGAACACTGAGGCTGGCAGGCAGATTTTCTGGGGTAGCAAAGCGGCTTGCTCGAATTGCCACTCCATTCGCGGGCAAGGCGGGCGCATGGGGCCTGACCTGACAAACATCGGTGGTACCCGTCCTCTGGGTGTCATCAAGCAGGCCGTGCTTCAGCCGTCCAAGGACCTGACCTTTCTGGGGAACGAAGCGGTGACGGTCACCCTGACGAATGGAAAGGTCATCCAAGGATTGGCGCGCAATCGCAGCAACTATTCGCTACAGGTTGTGGACCGTACGGGCGCTTTGCATCTGATTTCAATGTCGGACGTGAAGGCCCTCGCCCTATCGCAGCAGTCACCGATGCCAGGGGATTTCGGCACGCGGTTGTCCAAACAGGAGCTGGAAGACTTGCTCGCCTATCTGTCGCGCCAGAGCCTGCGCCCGCCCGGAACCACTTCCAACAAGGGGAAAAACTGAAATGATGCGAGTGCTCCTACTCACTTGCCTTCTGTGTCTTCCTGCGTCCGGACAGGTTCGTTATGAGGATATTCTGAAGGGTCCCGGCGAAAATTGGACCACCTACGCAGGCAGTTACCCAGGCTGGCGGTACAGCCCGCTGAAGCAGATCACGGTGGACAATGCGAAATCGCTGGCGCCGAAGTGGGTCTATCACGTGCCGAACGCGCGCGGATTGCGAAGCTCGCCGATTGTTTACAAGGGCGTGATGTATGTGACGAATGCGAATTCTGTCTATGCCTTGGACGCGCGCTCGGGCCGTCTGGTCTGGCAGTATCTCGATTCACGGGCCAAGGGACAGGGCGTCAACCGCGGCGCGGCAATCCACGGCGACCGCGTCTATTTCACAACCAACGACAACTATCTGACGGCCTTGGATCGACAGACGGGTGTGGTGGTCTTCAGCCGTAAATTCGCAGACGAGAACAAGGGCACGACTTCAACTTCGGCGCCGCTCGTCGTCAAAGACAAAGTGCTGGTGGGCAGCGCCGGCGGCGACAGTGGCGTGCGGGGCTTTGTGACTGCACTTTCGGCGGAGACTGGCGAAGAGCTGTGGCGGACCTACTTCGTTCCTGCGAAGGGAGAACCCGGCTCAGAGACCTGGGGTGACCTCATCGAATGGGGCGGCGCCGCCGCTTGGTTGTCCGGTACCTTTGATCCCGAGCTGAACACTTTGTACTGGACGACGGGTAATCCGTGGCCTGACTTCACTGGATCCACTCGCAAAGGCGACAATCTCTATTCTTGCTCTCTTGTAGCTCTCGATCTGGACACCGGCAAGATGAAGTGGCACTTTCAGTTCACGCCGCACGACACGCACGACTGGGACGCTCAAAGCTGGCCGGTGCTGATCGACACGGAAATTGGCGGCAAGATGCGCAAGGTGGTTTTGCATGCCAACCGCAACGGCTTCTTCTATGTGCTCGACCGAACCACCGGCGAGTTCCTGCGTGCGACGAAGCTCATCGACAACGTCACGTGGGCGAGCGGCATCGATGCCAAAGGCCGCCCGATTCTGATTCCTGGAAAAGATCCGACCCCTGAAGGCAACTGGGTGTGTCCAAGCGTGAAAGGCGCCACCAACTGGATGGGGCAGAGCTATCATCCGGGCACGGGCCTGCTCTATGTGATTACACTCGAGCAATGCGGCATGTTCAGTAGCTCCTCGCAAGAGCCGCAGCCGATGAAGAATTTTTCTGGGGGAGGGGCGACGGAGGTAGGAGGACAGGTTATCCTGCGCGCCATCGATCCGAAAACCGCCAAGCGCGCCTGGGAGTATCCCATGACGGGAGAGGGACGAATGTGGTCCGGGACCGTGTCCACCGCTGGCGGTGTGCTGTTCGTCGGAGATGACGACGGACACTTGGTGGCGCTCGACGTCAGGAACGGCAAGCACCTCTGGCACTTCAATATGGGCGAGCTACTGACGGCTTCGCCCGTTACCTATGAAGTCGATGGGAAGCAGTACGTGGCGATTGTTTCCGCCACGGCTGTCTTTTCGTTTGGATTGTTTGAACCTGCCCAATCCGTTCCGCTCCCAAAGATCACTCAACAGAAGTGAATCATACCGGCGAGACGAGTGCTGCTTGACGATTTTGCGAGCCTAGCGGACACTGGCGACGGTGCGCTCCCCCCTCACCTCATGAAGGCTTCTCAAGCCTTCATCCTCTCCCACATTGGGGAGAGGCGAACCGATTACTTCAACGGTGTGGAAATCTATCAACGTAAGAGCGTCTCTAGTTGCAACACCCAAGGGAAGGAACACGAACATGAAAATCAACCGTCGAGCGATGCTGGCTTCCTTGGTGGCCGCTAGTGGCGCGAGTCTATCAGCTCAGGAGCCGGCAAAGATCGATCCCACTTTGTACATTCCCAAGGCGCATCGCGTGGAAGATCTCAAGCTGCTTCACGAGTTCATGGACGAGTATGCCTTTGTGGATTTGGTTACTTCCTCGCCGACGCTGCGGATCACTCACATTCCAGTAATCCTGGAACGCACAGCGGGCACTTACGGAAGATTATGGGACATGTCTCGCGGCAGAATCCGCAGAGTCAGGCGTTCGACGGGCGCCAGACGGGTGTCATCGTGTTCCGTGGCCCGCACGGGTACATCTCACCCACGTGGTATTCGAAAAAGGAAGCCGTGCCGACGTGGAACTTTGCGGTGGTTCACGCCAGCCGGCCGGCCTTCGGCGATTACTGACAAAACCGCTCTCCACAAACTGCTCGGCAGGCTGATTGAAAAGTTCGAGAGCCAGGAGGCTTCAGGTTACGACTTCTCTAAGCTACCGGAGAGCTATGTCTCTCCAATGTTGGGCGGCATCGTTGGATTCGAAATGCAGATCGAGTCTCTGGAGGGCAAGTTCAAACTCGGCCAGGAGCGAAGTGACGCCGACAAACAGGGCCTCTTGGAACACCTCGGTCAGGCGAGGCGTCGCGAGCGTTCGCTACAGGATCTCACTGCCAGTTTCTACAAGCGATCACAAACGGAATAGATACAACGTGGGTGACCGGCGCATGGGATCGCCCTGAACGTTAGCCCGAACTGGGTTTTGGAGGAAGGTCTCGGAACGCTTGCGAAAATCCGACCGTGCGGTCGCCCTCTCACCCCTGGACCCCTCTCTCCCACGTTGGGGCGAGGGGAACCGAAGTCTGGTTAGTTTTTGGAGCGCGGCGAGTAGCAGTATCCTGAATAAAGAAGCAACCGTCATTGATGTTCAGCCATCGGGGGTTCCATCTCCTCCATCCGTTCCAACCCAACCAATTTCCAACCATTCTCCATCCGACGATACGTTGTCCGCACGGGTTTGGTCCACGAGGGGTGAGGAGGATTAACGGCTCGAACTTCGGCGATAACGAAGGTCCCTGGCGTTGCCGGCAAGCCTGATACAGCAGGTACAGACTCGGCCGAGCCCTTGGTTTCCCCCAATGGGTGCATCGCACCGGTGTCGTTGTCGAAGACGGACCAGGAAGCTGTGTAAGAAGCGGGTGCCTTGGCAACGCCTGACTTCACCGCAGAATTCTCAAAGGTCAACCCGCCTGAGTGATCCAAAGAGAAGTTTACCAACGGATTGATGCATGTGAGGTAGAACTGTCCAATCCTGTCGCGCCGTTTGATGAGCACGTCTGCCAGAAGCTTTTCGGCAGCGGGATCGCTGAACTGACCCGTCTTGACGACTGCCCGAATCATCTCGTCGCTGAAGGCCATCACCCGACGAGCCGCCCAGAAGTTGTCGTCATCGCGAGCTCTCAAAACCGCAGACGCAGGAATCCGCGTCTTCCAAGCGTCCGGATCGAACTGATCACCCTCGAAACGACCCACTGACGGGTTCTCTTGGTAAGGCACCGTTTGCCACGGCTGAAGGTAGAGCCCAAGACTCACCAAACGTTTCAGAAGTTTGTCTCCCTCGAATAGATACTCATAGCTCTCAATCCACTCGCGCGGACCATTGGCGCCCATGCCAAAGGTGGAGCCCACATCCAACAAGTAGTGGCGCACGCGGGCACGACCATTCTCTGTGATGAGTGTGTCCATGGTGTTGAGCGCCTTCATGTCCACCAGGTTCGTCCAGGCGCCAAAGACCTGCAGGCTTCGCAATTCTCGCCGGTGCTCGTGGGGAACTACATCATTGGGATCGTCAGGCCGGGTTCCATAGAAACGGAACCCACCCAGAATCTTGCCGGGCAGCTGGCGGCTGGCGAAGACCCGATAGCTGCCGTCGGGTTTGCGAGCAGCGCGATTCAGGACAGGCTGAAGGTCTTCCAACTTCAAGGGCCGTTTCTTTCCAGAGGGCGGAGTGAACGTGGCTTCCGGGTCGATCTTCAATTGCTCCGGTCGTAACTCGCTCAGATAGTATTCCGCTTGAAAGTAACCCAGGGTCCAGAAAATCCGGTTCGCGATCATCGCCGCAGCGGTGGCGCCTTCGGGGTTGCTTTTTGGATCGAACTGCAGAAACCAGGTTTCGCCTGTGCCATCACGAATCGTAAAACCAGGAGCATCGCCTTCCTTCTTGGTCTGCGTCACCTTCCACGTTCCAGGCGCCGGTCCTTTCCCGGTTGCTGGGCCGCGAGCTGCTTCCTCAGGGCTGAGCGGACGCGCCAGGATGCGGTTGGTGAACCAATTGGAGTCTGGCACTTCGTCGCTGGTGTTGATATTTTGCGCGCGACGTCCCACCGGCTCTCCAGGGCGGGCGAATTGGTTCCGTATCAGGTCGTACATCAGATCGATCTTCCACGGATTCACCTGCGAAGCATCCTGCGTCTCGGGTTCCACGGCGATGGGATCATCGTCGTAGAATCTTGGCTCCGCAGCATCCAACACCGCGCGAGAAACCAGCAGGAGCACGAGGATTAGCAGCTTCCGCATCACCTGCCAGCCAACAGTCTCGGTTCGTTTGGAATTCTGAGTCATTTCCCTTTCGATTCTTGGAACTCCCCCACTTAGAAGACTGCGCTACTAGAAAGGCGCAACCTCCATCCCTCATTGCCAACCGCCAGGTCCAGCCGCAGGGGCGTTGAAAAGGGCCCATGAAAGCGGGCTCCAATGCCCACGTCACTTTTCAACCCTTTGAAGTTAAGGTCCCGACGCCGGTTGGTGACCTTGCCTGCGTCATAGAACAAGGCCATGTCGAGACCAAATGGGTTCGGTATCCAGCGAAACTCGACGCTCATCAAAAGGCTGTGGAGATCGCGGAATCGGTCGTTGTCAAAGGCGCGCAGCGTCCTGCCGCTTCCCAGGGCAGGCAGCAGGAAATAAGGGACCAGATCGTTTTCATTCAATGTAGTTTGCACGCGGCCACGCATCGAGAGTACCCAAGTCTCCCGCAGGAGTGGGATGTGCTGAATCACGTCTCCGTCGAGCCGTTGAAAGCTGTAGATGCCACCGTTATTGTTTCGGTAGTCATGAAAGGTAGCCTGGTACAACCCGCCTTTACGGCTGTAGTCCTCCGACTGCCGCCAGTCAATACCAGCCGATAGCTGGCTGTGGAGATAAGTGGGATCGGCACCCAGTCCCGGGGCGCTTTGCGGCGTGTAGCGCGTTTCTATAGAGGGGAAACTGCCCTGCCCTTGAGTGGTGTTGAAGTGCTCGTAGGCCACACTGCCCTTCAGAGGAATCCAGCGCACCGGTTTAAAAAGCGCGTGGCCGTCTAGGTACGTTTCCTGAAAGCGGAAGTTCGCCCGCGCCTCTCGCTGAGTGTTCGTTCCCAGCCCATAGTAACCGACTCGTGTGGCATCGCGCCAACCCAGCCGGCTGCCGAAGGAGAAGCGCTTTCCCAGGTGCTCCCTGGATTCCGTCTTCGCTTCTACGAGCTTGTAATTCTGGATGGTGTACAGCCCTTTGACGCTCCAAAAGGTGTTATCTCCGTAGTACCTTTTGTACTTTGCTCCAAAACCCATGCCGCCTCCATGATAGACACTGCCCATGGCCGGAGCGAATCCAATGGACTCCTCGAACAAGGCCCCTTCGGCCATGCGGATCCACTTTTCGGCCTTGTTTGTTTGGCGCGGTTGACTCTGCTTGGCCTTCTCGGCCTGTCGAGATCCAATTCGGGCCGCTCGCGATGCCGGGACCAATGCCGGAGTCTCCTGTGAAGGAGCGTCGCCGTTTGAAGCCGCCTGGTGTCCGAGTGCGTCGGATTCTTCAGAATCGAAGGCGTCTTGGGCGAGTGCTAGTGCAGAACACGTCAAGAGAACGATCAAGAAGAACACGCACAGGACCCCTCTCCGAGGGACTAGACTCAAGGTCTTCACGTGTGCCACTTGCAGGGGCAATCTTCCTTTTGCACTTCTGACGCAAAGATAGTCAGGGCTTGTTGGCAAACACCGCACCTATCGTTCCTCACTCTACAGGTCTGCCCGCAAGTCACCGGATCCAATCTTAGTAACGGGAGAGTTCTGGGGCGCGCCCGGCATCCATCGATGCCGAGGCGTGATGGCGGGTCTTATGGTAGTTGAACTTCACGATCGAGCAAAGCGGATACTCAAGAAACATCTGAATTTCCTCAATCAATGGAGACCTCACCTCAGCGCATCGTATTTCAAATAGTGCGACGATCCTCCCAAGGCCTTCCAGTCGAGACATGGATCGGCATCAGATCGTTGGTTCCAATTTGTACTCGCAGTCCAAAACCTGTCGGGGAACGTGGTTGAGATTCTTATGAGCCTCGTCGCAAAAAACCCAGCACGCCCTACAGGTTGCAGACCTTGATAGTGCGCCGCCGTGCGTTGGCAGTCTTGGCATAGCTATTGCGAAGAGAGCTTTCGGAATACCAGAAAAAATCGAGGAGGATGTTTGTGATGAAAAGGTTGTCGAACACAGTCAGAGTTTGTGGCCTGTTGATGATGAGCATTGGATGCCAGAACACGCCGCCAGTTACGAGCGAATCGGAGAAAGTCGACACCGCGCAGAAATCCGAAACGCAGCCGGCTTCGGCGCCCGAAGCCAGGCAGGCAGCTGTTTTACACTCCCGCGCCGCAGCACCAGCCAGCAAACCACGAAGGATAGCGAGCAGCACACCTGCGCCGGTTGTGGCCGAGCCCGAGGTATCCAGACCTCTAACGCCTGTCTCAACAAAATATACGCTCCCTGCGGAGACCACGATTTCGGTGCGGCTTATCGACAGCGTCAGCACGGAAACCAATAAAGCGGGAGACACCTTTCTTGCCAGCTTGGCGGAGCCTTTGACAGTGGATGGGGTGACCCTCTTTGCAAAGGACACATCCGTTAGCGGCAAAGTCCTCACTGTAGACGAACCGGGACGGGTAAAAGGTGTTGCGTCGATCTCACTTCAACTGACCGAAATCCAGCCCAGGAAAGGCAGCCCGCTCCCGTTGGAAACGCAGCCATTCAGTGAAACTGCAAAGGCCGAGAAAAAGAAGGACGCGGCCATCATTGGTGCAGGGACGGGCATCGGGGCCGCTATCGGCGCAATTGCAGGCGGAGGGAAGGGTGCTGCGATTGGCGCCATTGCGGGTGGAGGTAGTAGTAGCGGTTATGTCCTGGCGACCAAGGGCAAACAGCTCAAGTATCCTTCTGAAACCTTGATGACATTCAAGCTGGCCGAACCCTTAACGGTAACGCGCTAAGACTACTCCATCTTTGAACGGGGAGCCTGTTTCCAGTCCGCTGGGGAATCAGGATTAAGGCTCCCCTCCTTTCCTCACCTCGCCGAGGACGAATTTCACGCAATTTCGAGAATGCCCTTCCTTACTTTAGCGTTGACGAGTGTTCCACTTCCTTACACCTGCGCTTCTACTTCATGAGCGATCCTCAACTCTTCCAGATTCAGGTTTCTGAGGTGTGGGGAAAGCCAGGCTACGGTCAAGACTGTTGCCAGACAAACGAGTCCTCCGAAGATGGCGGCCGCTACTGCTCCAAACAGGTGAGCCA
Source organism: uncultured Acidimicrobiia bacterium (assembly GCA_963791795.1). Lineage (GTDB taxonomy): Bacteria > Acidobacteriota > Terriglobia > Versatilivoradales > Versatilivoraceae > VFZK01. The sequence continues at coordinate 258,750 of CAWBTP010000003.1, read as the reverse complement.
CCACGCCGGATTCGAATTCTCCCAGCTCATTTGAGGATCCGATGAAGATTGAGTTGACCGCCGAGATTCTTCCGCGCATGGAGTCGGGCGAAGAGAGCTGCACAGCCGCCATGCGCACCACCATGCTGACGCTGTCGAAAGCGCCGCTCAGTGCCAGCGCCGCCAGAGACAACAGATAGTTCCGACTCACGGCGAAGACCAAAATGCACAGACCAAAGCCGGTCACAGCTGAAAGCAACCAGGTACCCGCCTTCACTCGAATGTCCCATTTCGTGAGGCACAGGCTAATGACCGCCGCACCAATGGCAGGCGCCGCTCGCAGAATCCCGAGTCCCTTGGGTCCAACCCTCAGGACTTCCGCTGCGTAGATGGGAAGCAGCGCGGTCACTCCACCGAAAAAGACCGAGATCATGTCCAGACTGAGCGCGGGCAAGAGAATCGGATGGCGAAACACGAACCGCAAGCCTGATAGCAGCTGGGTCTTCTTCCCTTCACCTTTCCCGGAAGAAGGCAGGGGATTCGGGGCAGCCTGAATCCACCACAACGCTGCCATCGCCAGCAGGAGAATTGTGCAAACCATCCCCGCCGTGGCAGACACACCCAGCCAGCCAAAGAACAGTCCTCCGAGCGCTGGGCCCGAAATGCTACCAATCTGGTGAGTCGAGGCCATCCAGGCTGAGCCCCGCGGTAGATTCTCTCTGCCGATGATGCGCGGAACGATCGAGAACATTGCGGGCTGCGAAAAAGCGCGCGCCGTTCCCGTCAGAAATGAGGACAGAAAGAGCGCCACAACCTGAACCTGTTCGCTGACGCCCGTGGCTGGGAGTTGTGAGACCAGAAGAATCAATCCAGACAGCCAACTGACTCCGTAGATGCGGCGGAGCACCACCATCGGCCGGCTGCGGTCCACGATGTATCCGGCATACAGTGCCAATCCCAGCGCCGGAATGGCTTCCGCCAGACCAATGAGCCCCAAGAACAGAGGATCCTTGGTCAGGATATACATCCGCCAACCAAGGACAATCGTCTGGATCTGCACAGCCAGGGTAAACAAAAAACGAGCGGCCATCAGCTTCTTGAAATCACTCGCCATGGGTGCTTGCGCATTCAAATGGGTAGACCCTCACGCTGATCCTAAAATTGGGTAGCCACGATTGATGCGTTTTTGCACCAATCGTGGTCAATCCCTGCGGCCTGCCCTGCCTCTTGCACGCCTATCCGCCGTGATCCATGTCCACGATAAACGCAAACAGCGCTCTTATCGTGGCGACCAAAACCTGCAAAAACCGCTTCAGAGCGTGTATCGCGACAGACAGTAGCAAATCCTTGCGGGCTTGGGGACCGTTTTCAACAAATGTTTCGGGCCGCGATGGTACAATCCCGCCGTTCATCTTACAAGCGGAAGAACCCTGCCCTTCATGCCCGGCACAGACGCGATCAAGCCCTCCCACAAAGCCATTCAGCGATATTACGAAGCACTTCAAAGCTACGGCACTCTGGATGTCGAGCACGAAACGGCCTTACGCTCAGCCTTCCAGAACCTGTTGGCAGATACTGCCAAGAGTCAGGGATGGATCCTGGTGCCGGAGCAACGCACGAAGTCGGGTGGGAAGGCTGTGATTCCTGACGGCACGCTCCGCGACGCCTACAACCTTCATCGCGGTTTTTGGGAAGCCAAAGACAGCAAAGACGATCTCAACGTTGAAATCCAGAAAAAGATCGCCAAGGGCTATCCGCTCACCAACATCATCTTTGAAGATACCCGCCGGGCGGTGCTTTTCCAGAACGGTCAGGAGCGCCTGCGCGCCGACTTGGCAGACCGGGAGCAATTGGCCCGCCTGCTTAACCAATACTTCAGTTTCACACTGCCGGACTTCGAGCGCTTCGACCAGGCCGTTGATTCATTCAAAGAGCGCGTTCCCGACCTAGCTCAGGGCCTGGTCGAAAAGATCCAGGCCGCGCACAAGAGCAATACAAAGTTCCAAGCTGCCTTCGATCACTTCTTCTGCCTCTGTCAAACGGCATTGAATCCCAACATCAGCCGGGCGGCGGTAGACGAGATGCTAGTGCAGCACCTGCTTACCGAAAGGCTCATCCGCAAGATCTTCGACAACCCGGAGTTCATGCAGCGGAACGTGATTGCCCTGGAAGTGGAGAAGGTCATCGCTGCGTTGGTGAGCAAGAGCTTCAACCGGGATGATTTTCTCAAGTCTCTGGATCTTTTCTACCGTGCCATTGAAGACGCTGCCCGCGGCTTGGAGGACTTTACCGAGAAACAGCATTTCCTCAACACCGTCTACGAACGGTTTTTCCAGGGATACTCCGTCAAAGTGGCCGACACGCACGGGATTGTTTATACGCCGCAGGAGATTGTCGATTTCATGTGCGCCAGCGTGGCCGAGGTGCTCGAAACGGAGTTTGGCAAGAGCCTGGGCGACAAAGACGTGCATATCCTGGACCCATGCACGGGCACTGGCAATTTCATCGTCAACCTGTTGCGCCGCATTCCAAAGAAAGATCTGCCGCGCATGTACCGCCAGCAGCTCTTCGCCAATGAGATCATGCTGCTGCCCTACTACATTGCGGCTCTGAACATTGAGCACGCCTACTTCGAGCTGACGGGGAGCTACGAGCCGTTTGAGGGACTCTGCTTTGTGGACACGCTGGATATGGCGGAAGCGCAGCAAGGGAAGTTTGGCTTCATGACCGAAGCCAATACTGAGCGCGTGGAACGCCAGAAGAAGGCGCCGATTACGGTGGTCATTGGTAACCCACCGTACAACGTGGGACAGATCAACGAGAACGACAACAACAAGAACCGGAAATATCCGGTGATTGACCAACGCATTCGGGATACTTACGCTCACGACTCAATTGCTACCAACAAGAACGCGTTGTCGGATGCGTATGTGAAGTTCTTTCGCTGGGCGGCAGACCGGCTACAGGATCGTGACGGCATTGTCTGCTTTGTCTCAAACAACAGCTTTGTGGATCAAGTCGCCTTCGACGGGATGCGGAAACATCTCCTCAAGGACTTCAGCCAGTTCTACCACGTGGACCTGCACGGGAATGTCCGCAAGAATCCGAAGCTCAGTGGAACGACGCACAACGTTTTTGGAATTCAGGTGGGTGTCGGCATCACGATCGCGGTTCGAAGTGCAAGTCAGAAGGGAAATCAAAGCCTTCACTTTCATCGGGTGCCTGAGTCGTGGAGGCGAGAAGAAAAGACCGCGTTCTTGCGCACATCCGGGACAGCGAAACACGTTCAGTGGCAGCTGTTAGAACCCAACAGCCAACATACTTGGCTGGTTCCGACTCACGCCGATGAGTTCTCAAAGTTCATTCAGTTGGTCGACAAAGAGGCAAAGGCCACAGACACCTTCTTCAAATTATCTTCGAGTGGAGTAAAGACAAATCGCGACGACACAGCCTATGATTTTGTTCGGGAAACATTGGCTCAGCGGGTAGGTGCATTTGTGGAGGACTACAACGCTGAAGTCGATCGGTACAAACGCGCCTCAAAGATAGAGAGTGTCGACGACTTTGTTCGGTATGAGAAAATCAAATGGAGCGAAACTCTAAAGTCGAATCTTGTTCGTGGGCGCTACGCCAAATTTGACCGCTCACAACTCCGGCCAGCTTTGTATCGACCATTCACGAACAGGTTTCTGTGTTTCAACGGAATTCTAGTTGAGAGAAGTTATCGATTCGCACAGATCTTCCCAATGCAGGGACCAGAAAGGGAGAATCGATTGATTGCCTTGACTGATCTGGGCTCAGAAAAGCCATTTATGAGTCTTGCGGCAAAAACTGTCGCGGATCTGCATTTGGTCGGTGCTGGGTGCAGTGCTCAATGCTTTCCTTATTACACCTACGATGAAGAGGGTACCCACCGCCACGAGAACATTACCGACTGGGCACTGGAACAATTTCGTGCGCATTACCAAGACAAGAGGGTCAACAAGTGGGACATCTTCTACTACGTTTACGGAATGCTGCATCACCCCGCCTATCGCGAGAAATTTGCCGACAATCTCAAACGCGAGTTGCCTCGCCTTCCCTTTGCCAAAGACTTTCGCGCCCTTTCTGCTGCCGGGAAGGAACTGGCCCGCCTGCATCTAGATTACGAACAGATGAAACCGTTTCCGTTGAAATGGATTGAGTCGCAAGACGTGCCGCTCTCCTACCGCGTTGAAGACAAGATGCGGCTGAGCAAGGACAAGAAATCACTCACCATCAATCCTTCCCTGACCCTCAGCGGCATTCCACCTGAAGTCTTCCAATACCGCCTAGGCAACCGCAGCGCCCTCGAATGGGTGATTGACCAATACCAGGTAACCGAAGACCACCGCACCGGCATTCGGTCCGACCCCAACCGAGCTGATGACGAAGAGTACATCGTTCGCCTCGTGGGCCAGGTGATCCAAGTCAGCCTGGAGACAGTCCGCATTGTTTCAGGGTTGCCGAAAGACTACTCGGGTTGAAGTCGTCAATAGGCCGCCCTTACAGGGCTTGAACCCGTATTTCGTAATTGTTCCCAGGGCGTTGCCTTGGCGGTGCTAGTGATGGCCCTTTGGCCGAGCTCAAGAGGCTAGCATGACCCTATACGCGCGATTCCGTCCTCCGTGAACCGGCCGTCGAATGTCCCTTGCCAGTTTGCACGAATCCCTCAAGAACGGGACACTGGCCTGTAATTCCAGTTGCAGCCCGGCCTGAAAGGCCGGAAATAATCCAGCCCAGGGCAACGCCCTGGGGATAAATCACAAAACAAGGCCCCGCCCTGAAGGGGCGGCCTACCGGGAAGGAGATTTTCGGTGCCACAATCATTAGCCCAAGTTCTGGTTCATTTGATTTTCAGCACAAAGAACCGTGAGCCCTTTCTTTCGGATGATATTCGGCCGGAATTGCATCCCTACATGGCTACCATCTTAAAGGGCAAGGAGTCCTCAGCCATTCTGATCAACTCCCTCGAGGATCATACCCACGTCTTGTTCCACCCCTCAAAGAACCATGCTTTGTACGATGTGATCGAGAGTTTGAAAAAAGACTCCTCAAAGTGGATCAAGACCAAGGGAAGGAACTATCGAGGCTTCCACTGGCAGAGCGGGTACGGGGCTTTTTCGGTCAGCCAATCCAACGAGGCCCAGGTGGTCCGGTACATCGAGAAGCAGAAGGAGCACCATCGAAGGCGCACATTTCAAGAGGAGTTTCGGACATTTCTAAGACGATACCAGGTGCCATACGACGAACGGTATGTCTGGGATTGAACGGATAGGCCGCCCTTACAGGACTTGAATCGGGATTCACGGTTGACCCAGGGCGTTGCCCTGAGCTGTATTAGAGAGGGCCCTTTGGGCCGAGTTGAAGAGGCTGTACTAGTGATGGCCTTCGGGTCGAGTCGCAGAGAAAAGTAGCAGTGTCCCAACCAATTTCACCTCGGTATAATCCCTCAGCCTCGTTCTCATCGTTGAGAAGCACGCCAAGGTGCCTGCAATGAGTGCGAATCTTCCGGATGTTGTAGCCATTATTCTGGGAGGCGGATCAGGGGAGCACCTGTTTCCTCTAACCAAATTTCGCGCCGAGCCAGCCGTCCCATTAGCCGGGAAGTATCGCATCATCGACATCCCATTGAGCAATTGTATTAATTCGGGCATCCGCAAGGTGTTCGTGGCCTCTCAGTTCAATTCTGTGTCCTTCAACGCCCATGTGGCTCGGACCTATCTTCTTGATCATTTCTCCCAGGGCTTCATTAACATTCTAGCTGCTGAACAAACGCCCGACAGCGCGAGCTGGTTTCAAGGAACCGCGGATGCCGTCCGGCAGTGTATTCGACATTTCGAAGATCTTGATGCCTCGCTAGTGCTGGTGCTCTATGGGGACCACCTGTATCACATGGATTATCGAAAGCTCATTGATTTTCACCGCGAGAGCAAAGCGGATGTCACATTGTGCATCCTTCCGGTGACAGCCAGCGAGGCTTCACGTTTTGGGATCGTCAAGGTGAATGACACTGGCCAGATCACATTCTTCCAAGAGAAGCCTACAGAGAACCAGCTGGAAGGTTTGGAGACGAATCTAAGCGAATACCATGATTCCAGAAAATTTCCCGACGGCAGAGGCTATCTTGCATCCATGGGTATCTATGTCTTCGAGAAGAGGTTCCTCATTGACCTTTTGAATTCCTCCAGCAAGAACGATTTTGCCAGGCATATCTTTCCTGAGACAGCCCTCAAGCACCGCATGATGGGCTATCAATTTGCCGGCTACTGGGCCGACATCGGAACGGTTCGTTCCTTTTATCAGGCGAATCTGGACCTCACCTCGGACTTGCCCGAGTTCAACCTTTACGACGTCTCGAACCCGATCTATACGCGGTCTCGTTGCTTGCCTGCGTCCAAGATCGACAACTGCCAGGTGGATCATTGCCTCATTGCCGACGGATGTTTTCTCGACGGCTCCAGGATCAATCATTCAATCATTGGCTGCCGCACTCGCGTCGAGGAGGGCACGACGATCAGCCATTCCTATGTGGTCGGGGCGGGCAAATATGAGACGCGCCAGGAAATGGCGGAGAATCGCCGCCGGAGAATTCCTAACATCGGGATTGGGAAAAATGTTTCCGTTGCGAATGCAATCATCGATCGCGACGCCCGGGTCGGAAACGATGTCGTCATCAAGGATGCGGGCAGCCACTGCAACTTCGACGCGGCCACCTTTTACGTTCGCGATCAAATCGTCGTGATTCCGAAAGGCGCCATCATTCTAGATGGGAGTGTCATTTAATTTCCGCGGCCCGGCCTGAAAGGCCGGAAATAGTCAAGCCCAGGGCAACGCCCTGGGTGCAATCGCAAAATGCGGGTTCCGCCCTGTTGGGGCGGTCACCGGTATATCGCCCTTACAGGGCTTCGGCCGGGGATTCACGGTGACCCAGGGCGTTGCCCTGCGCTATATTAGTGGTGGCCCTTTTGGGCCGAGCGGAGAATTTGGAGAACCCTATGCGCTCGATCCCGTCTTTCCGTGAACGAGCAGAACGGCGTTGCGAGGTTCGACCCTTGAGATCGTCTCAACCTGTCCTTCTTTTGACATTCGGAGTCTTGCTCATGGTTGCCTTGCCAAACCCAACGGTCGGCGCCGATCTCGCCAAAGCAGTCACTTTGTACGCTTCTTTTGATTCGGAGGTGAAAGGGGATTTCGGTGGCGGCGAACTGACCCTGTCCACGCGTTTCAATCACAAAACGGAGAAAGGTGTATTCGTCTTCGAGAAGGGATTTCCGCAAAAGGCCTTCCGCATTGCTCCAGGGAAGGGGATTTCCGGCGGAGCACTGGAGGCGGTGGATGTTCTACCCGACAATGGCCGGATCTTCTTTCCAGCAAAGGGAAACATCGCCTACAAGAAGGGAGGCTGGAGCGGGACGCTGTCCATGTGGATCAACCACGACCCGGACACGCAACTGAAGACAGGCTTCTGCGATCCGGTGCAGATCACCCAGAAGAGTGCCGGCAATGGGGCGATCTGGTTCGACTACAACGACGCCAAGCCAAATCGTAATCTGCGCATGGGAACGTTCCCGGCTGTCGCTGAGGGTGGGGCACCCCTCAAGGAATCTCGGGAGGCGTTCTCGCCTATGGTTTGGGTGGACAAACCAGGTTTCAAGGTCGGGGACTGGCACCATGTCGCTCTCGTTTGGCGCAACTTCGACACCGCCAAGAATGATGCAAGCGCTGCTTTGTACATCGATGGAAAACTGATGGGAGAGATCAAGAAAGACTATCCGATCTCGATGGACTGGGATTTGGACAAAGCCGGCATCTACATCGCAGTGAGTTACATTGGATTGATGGATGAGCTCGCCTTGTTTAACCGGGCGCTCACTGAAGAAGAGATTGGTGTCCTTCGGAGCCAACCAGCAGTGCTGTCAGGTCTGAAGCGCAAGTAATGCAGAGACCGAATCGTTGGGGTTGGATGGATTCGCAAAAGAACGTCAGCTGGCGAAAACCGGGGTCGGAATCCGGGAACTCTCTGGATCGTGGACCCCTGCTACGATCCGCCGGCGTGACAGGTCTTTTTACCTCATTGACCCATACCTATTGCTCCCTTCGGTAGCGAACACTCGCATCTCTTTTCAGAGTTAACGGTCCATGACACTGTCGGAGGACGGTAGTTAACCTCCAAACCTCCCTGAAGTGCCCCCCTTGTCCAAGGGGGGACAATTTTGATTGATCCTTGCACTGGAACTGCAAAGGACACCGAGTCGGGCAGGCCGTTTCCAATGGACTTTCAGGAACAATCTTGATGTAAGTTTCGACCCTGTCGGACGACCGTCCGCCGAAATAGCCAGCAGCACCGCCTGCGCCCGCCAAGCCCAAAATCAGTCCAACTCCTTCAGGTTCTGCCCAGAGGCCTTGGCCTTCGCCGCTGACATGGTAGACGCCTTCGGCCACAAGCCATCCACTGACAAAGCCCAGCACTCAACACCAACAGTCGACCAGAGTGCCTCTTTGAGCCCTTGGTTTCATTCAGCTGAATTACGGACACATGAGATCGAGCGATACGAGTCGTTCCTTTTGGGTGGCTTTTGGGGTCCGAACTCTGCTTTACGTCTAACACAAGGTGGTCTGAAGTGATCTCCATCACTTTGCCGGCCAAGTGGACTCCTTCAGGCAAAACCAGAGCTACATTGTGCTGGCCGATATGCGGCTGAAGTTCGCTCCATCGAAGAGCGAGTTCCACTTTGCGGGCTGCCAGTGACAGGTCCTGAAAGAGCAACAGAGACGTTAGGATCCCTGCCAACATGGAAACCATCCTTGCTGGGCGGTTCACTCTTGCCTCCAATCGATGACGTCTCTTAAAGCACGCACATCGCCAGAGGGGTGATTGTTGATGATGCTGTGGATAGGCGGTTCGAATGGATCCAGCCTGCCCGGAACGCAATGACGCAGTCCGCTTCCTGCCCGGCATGGCCCTACCTGATTTTTTCCTAACTTTTTCCCGTCGGCACCGTCTAACCCAGAGAGAAGTGTTGAGAAGTGAACGGCGAGGACACGCTCAAATTCACATTTGGAAACTTCGTTCAAATCCGTCTGTAGTTACTCTTTTGTGCAACGGGAACGATGTGAAGCGACGACTTCGGTATTGAGATGCAAGTCCCTTCACAGCCTCAGGAAGTCGTTCATGCCGCATTGTCACACCACGTTCCGTGAAGAATCTTCAGTTTGGTCGTCCTCGGCTGCTTGCCCGGAGAAACCCGAAGGACAGCTTTCAGAGGGACCCCAGAGGATTCCATGGACTCCGGTATCTCGTATTCCCAGCCGACTGAAAAAACCTCTGAAGCATCGACGCGCCATTTTTGTTGTGCGCGAAACTGAATCACCACGCCCGGAGTGAAGATGAACTGGATAGAATCGTTTCTGCAGGACTTGCGGTATGGGGCCAGGCAGTTGAAGCAGAGTCCTGGCTTCACCTTGGTCGCTGTGATGTCATTGGCACTCGGGATTGGAGCCAACAGCGCAATCTTCCAGCTGATTGACGCCGTCCGTTTGCGAACATTGCCGGTTCAGAACCCACATGAATTGGTGGCCATTGACTTTCCTACTGGATCCCAGCGGTCCGGTTGGTTCTCCACGCGAAATTCCCGCTTCACCTATGGCCAGTGGGAGCAGATTCAGGCCCGACAACAGGTATTTTCGGGCGTAGTCGCCTGGAGTGCAACGCGGTTTAATCTCGCCGCCGGGGGAGAAGCGCGTTACGCCGAAGGTCTGTACGTCAGCGGGGAGTTCTTTCGCCATCTGGGGGTGCAACCTGCGCTGGGCCGCGTGTTCACGGCTCAGGACGACAGTCCAGCTTGCGGTGACCCTGCTGTGGTGCTGAGTTACGGCTTCTGGCAACGCGAATTTGGTGGTGACCGAGGCGTGGTAGGCCGAACGCTCAATCTCGATGGATATGCGTTTCCAGTGATCGGCGTCACACCGGCGCCCTTTTTTGGCGTGGAGGTTGGAAGAGCTTTCGACGTAGCCGTTCCGCTGTGCGCTGATCAGCTGATCGCGGAGGACAAGAAGGGTAGGAGACCCCTGCCAGCTGCATGGTGGCTCGCGATCTTGGGGCGACTGAAGCCCGGCTGGACCGTGGAACGCGCCAACGCACATTTTCAGACGCTTGCGCCCGGGATCATGGAAGCCACTTTACCGCCTACGTATCTTCCGGACACGGCGAAGCGTTATTTGGCGAACAAGCTTGCTGTGACGGAAGGAGGCACCGGAATTTCCGGTCTGCGCCGCCAATACGAAAGGCCGCTTTGGCTGTTGATGGCAACCACCGGACTGGTGCTTCTGATTGCATGCGCCAATCTTGCCAATTTGCTGCTGGCCCGCGCCAGCGTGCGCGAACGTGAAATTGCGGTGCGACTGGCCATGGGGGCTTCGCGCGGGAGACTGGTGCGCCAACTTCTCGCGGAGAGTTTGCTCCTGGCGTTGCTCGGCGCAGCTCTCGGCGCCGGGCTCGCACAGGTACTGAGCCGTGGCATCATTGCTTTCTTTAGCACTACCAATAGCCCAACCTTTGTGGGTCTTGGCGTGGACGCCAGGGTGCTTGGCTTCACGGCTGCTTTGGCGGTGATTACCTGTCTACTTTTCGGCCTGGTGCCGGCAATGCGGGCCACACATCTGGCTCCGGCGGCTGTGATTCGCGGCGGAGGGCGGGGTACTACTGCGGGCCGCGAGCGCTTCAGCTTACGGCGGGCTCTGGTGGCGACGCAGGTTGCATTGTCGCTCGTGCTGCTGGTGGGTGCGCTGCTGTTTGTTCGCAGCCTGCGAAACCTTTTGGCCGTCGACGCGGGCTTCCGGCCCGAAGGCATCCTCGCAGTGAGTCTCGATCTTCGCCGGCCCGGCTATTCCAAACAGCAGCTGCCGGTGGTTTACCGCGACCTGCAGGATCGGTTGTCCACGCAGCTCGGGGTCTTGTCGGTGGCCCAGGTGAACTTCACCCCCATCAGCGGCAGCGGTTGGAACAACAATATCGGACCGGATGGCGCAGTCGCGGGAGGCAGCGGCAAGGAATCCTATTTCAACCGCGTGGGTCCCGGCTATTTCAAGACCATGGGTACACCGGTAATTGCCGGCCGCGAATTCAACGAGGGTGACACTCTCGCTTCACCGCAAGTGGCGATCGTCAACGAATTGTTTGCGGCGAAGTTCTTCAACGGGGCCAACCCGGTGGGCCGCACCTTCCGTCGTGAGGTCGAGAAGGGTAAGCAAGAACCCCTGTTCCAGATTGTCGGTTTGGTGAAGAACACCAAATACTACCAACTGCGGGAGGATTTTCTGCCCATCGGCTTTTTCCCCATCGCCCAGAATGACGATCCGGGAGCGGGAGCAACCTTTGTTTTGCGGATTTCCGGCTCTGTGGGTGAGGTGATGGGCCACGTCAGGGCGGCCGTTGCCCAGGTCAATTCAACCATTGGGATTGAGTTCCGACCGATGTCGAAACAATTGGAAGAGTCGCTGCTACGCGAACGACTGATGGCGACACTGTCAGGAGGTTTCGGATTCCTGGCTGGATTGCTTGCAACCCTCGGGCTGTACGGCGTGATCTCGTACATGGTGGCGCGGCGCCGAAAAGAGATCGGCGTACGCATCGCCTTGGGTGCAGATCGTGGTCGAGTGATCCGGCTGGTGCTGCGGGAAGCCATTCTGTTGCTGGTGGTGGGGCTCGGAATTGGTGCTGTGCTCGCATTCTGGGCAGGGCGAACTGCGACCACGCTTCTGTTTGGCTTGAAGCCGCACGATCCGATTTCGATGATCGCGGCGATGGCATTGCTCTCAATGGTAGCTCTGGCTTCAAGCTTCTTGCCTGCCCGTCGCGCGGCCGCTGTGGAGCCTATGGTGGCGCTGCGGGATGAATGAGGTGGCGAGTCTCCCCCTTCCAGAGCGCACAAGGGGGAGATCAAGGGGGTTCACTTCGAGTCGGGACGCGGCATTTGTCGCCCTTTTCCAAGGGGGACGCCGCGTTTCTTGCGGCAGGGGGTCTTCGTTGGCTGGTAGCACACCCCCTGTAGTACCCCTTGCCAAGGGGGACAAAATGCGGCCAGAGGTTTCGCCGCGCCCCCACCATTGAATGAATTTTTCATAGCCTCCCTTTTCGAAGACGGTTTGCGCTACGAACAACCAACCCCATGAACCACGTTACTTTCGCAGCCGCTATTTGGAAGGACTTCACTTACGGGTTGCGGCAGCTCCGCTCGAATCCTGGTTTCGCGCTGGCAGCCATCTTGTCCCTGGCTCTTGGCATTGGCGCGAATTCGGCAATCTTCACGCTTGTGGACCAGATTTTGTTGCGGCTCCTTCCCGTAGCGAACCCGCGTGAACTCGTGCAACTACGGTTGTTGGGTGGTCGCTTTGGTGAAAACGACGGCGATGGTCGGCATACGTTTTCTTATCCACTCTTTTTGGGGCTCCAGAACCAGAACACAGTCTTTTCGGGCCTGACCGGGCAGCGCATCGAACAAGTCAGCCTTGTGGGCGACACGCGCAATGAGATGGTGAGAGTGGCCCTTGTCGCCGGAAATTATTTTCAGGTTCTCGGCGTTCGTTCCCATCTGGGCCGACTGCTCACGCCGGAGGACGACAAGCTGCGCAACGGGCATCCACTCGCCGTATTGCAGTACAACTTCTGGAGGAACCGCTTCGAAGGCAGGCAGGACATCGTGGATTCGACCATTCGCTTGAATGGCTCTCCCTTCACCGTCATTGGTGTGACCGCCCCGGAATTCGAAGGGACAGACGTGGGGATTCCAACGAACCTGTGGGTGCCCGTCATGATGAAGCCGACCATCACACCGACTTGGGATGGGCTCGACGATGAGCGGTTGGCTTGGTTCTACCTGTTTGGCCGTCTCAAGCCTGGAGTTACCCTTGAGGCGGCACAGGCTGCCATGAAAGTGCTGTACCGCCAGCGGCAAGAGGAAGAACTGAAGGGAACCTACTTCCAGGAGTTTCCGAAGGCCAGGGAACGGTTCTTGCAGCAAGACTTCACACTCATCCCTGCCAGCGGCGGCCAGTCGTCTCTACGCTCCCGATTCGAGCGTCCGCTCGTCGTGTTGCAGTGGCTGGTCGGAGTGGTGCTGCTGATTGCTTGTACGAATGTTGCGAACCTTCTGCTCGCCCGTGCAGCCGCACGACAAAAGGAAATCGCCATCCGTGGAGCATTGGGAGCCAGTCGCGCTCAATTGGTTCGTCAGCTCTTTGTTGAAAGCCTCACTCTGGCGGTGATCGGCGGAGCCGCGGGGTTGCTTCTCAGCTTCTGGCTGGCGAGAGTCCTCGTCAGATTGTTGCCGTTCGATCCTGCCAACATGTCTCTGTCGGCATCGCCCGATACGCGCGTGCTGGTCTTCACAACCGGAATTACTGCACTTACAGCGCTCCTCTTTGGGCTGATACCGGCGTTGCGAGGCTCGCGCGTCTCGCCGGGCGCGACGCTGAAGGAAGGATCGGGCGCCATTGGCGGAAGCCACGAGCATGTGCGGTTGCGCAAGGCGTTCGTTGCCCTGCAGGTGGGACTGTCGTGTTTGCTGCTGCTCGGGGCGGGTCTCTTCGCGCGTACGCTACAGAATTTACAGAACGTCGATCTCGGATTCAACACCGAGAACGTGCTCATGTTTGGCTTGCGCCCAGCCACCGTTTACGACGAAGCGCGGAAGATTCAGGTCTTCCGGCTGCTGATGGAGAGCCTGGCTACGGTGCCTGGGGTCAAAGCGGTCGGCGCGAATAGAAACCGCCTGCTGACGGGCGGCCGGTGGGACAGCAACATCACCATTCCTGGCTTTGTTGCTAAAGACGGGAACGACCCCTGGAGTTTCTTCAATGCCATCACTCCAGGGTACTTCGAAGCACTGGGCATCCCGATCAAGGCAGGCCGCGATTTAAGCTGGAGAGACTGGGGAGGGTCGCGCAAGGTTTGCCTGGTGAACGAAGCATTGGCCCGGGAATACTTTGGCGGCGCCAATCCCATTGGGCGAATGTTGGCACAGGGAACCAATCGACCGCCCGACTTCGAGATTGTCGGTGTCTTCGCCGATACCCGATACGACGACGTGCGGGGAAGCATTCCACGCCAGATTTTCGTCGCCATGGATACCCGCGCTCGTAACATCAGTTCGATTAATGTCCACGTGCGAATTCAGGGCGATCCACGAAAAATCTCGCCGCTCCTCCGGGAGCAGGTCCAGCATGTGGATCCAAATCTGGTTATCTCCGACATGCGAACACTGAACGACCAGCTCAATATGCGCATTTCGAATGAACGCATGCTTTCGTTTCTATCGGTGGGCCTGGCACTGCTGGCGACTTTGCTTGCCGTGGTTGGACTCCACGGCGTCCTGGCTTTTGTGGTCATGAGACGGACGCGGGAGATCGGAATCCGTCTGGCGCTGGGTGCACAGCCGGGCAACGTAATTCTGCTGGTGGTGCGCGAGATACTTTTGGTGATTCTTGTTGGAATCGCTGTAGGCGCCATCGGTGGTGTTCTCTGCGGCCGATATGTCGAAAGCCAACTTTTTGGAATAAAAGCACTCGACCGGTCTGTCTTTATCCTTAGCATCGCAACACTTCTCGCTGCGTCACTCACAGCGGCTTTCATTCCTGCCTGGCGTGCCTCCCGCCTCGACCCCATGCGAGCGCTTCGTCACGAGTAGCACGAAGTTCTAATCCTTCCTGGGTCCTCTGCTCCTCTCCACAACGAGTCCCAGCCGACAGCTGAGAAAGCAGGGCTCCTGCGCGATCAACCAGTTAGCACGTGGACGAATGCCTGCGGTCGTTCTAGACTAAATTGTTTCGAGTCGGCAACTGGCCTCGAGGGCAAACCAGATAGTATGTAACTGGAACCTTGGGTGTATCGTAAAGTTACCATGCTGACATGCAGGTGTGTTGATGCGGATTGACCCTGGCGCTTGGAAAAACTCTGAATGGAGGAATCCTATGTTTCGCTATTGCATGATTGCCATTGTGATGATGCTTGGCACGGTTCCCGCGGCTGCCCAAGTTTCAACCTGGGAGATTGACACAGCACATTCGGGCGCCCACTTTTCCGTTCGCCACCTGATGATTGCGACAGTGCGGGGCGAGTTTCGCAAAGTGACGGGTGCGATTCAAATGGATGAGAAGGATATCAGCAAGTCGACCGTCGAAGCCGTCATCGACACAACCACCATCGATACGCGCAACGAACGACGGGACGATCACCTCAAGAGCGCCGACTTCTTCGAAGTGGCCAAATTCCCGACGATTACCTTCAAGTCGACATCCGTAACCCGGCAGGCAGAGGGCAAATTCAAGGTGTCTGGCGATCTAACGCTGCACGGGGTAACCAAACCGGTGATCCTTGACGTCGAGGGGTTGACCAATCAGGTCAAGGATCAGCGCGGGAACATCAAGACAGGTGCCTCGGCTACGACCAAGATCAACCGCAGCGAATTTGGCCTGACCTGGAATCGGGCTGTGGAAACTGGCGGTGTTGCCGTAAGTGACGAGGTGGCGATTGTCGTCGATCTGGAACTAGTGAAAAAAGTTCCGGCGGCGCCAACGACGAGTGGCGGGAGTTCGAAATAGTTTCGGCTGGAAGGACTAGTATCAGCACGCTGGGGTCCCTTTCTGCGGCTGGCCCTGATTCATCAATCCGAATCCCCCTCACGCCCAACCCCTCTCCCGCGCTGGGTCGAGGGGGCCGAGTTCGCAACAGAGAAATTCGCACTGATTTCGCAATACGACGGAGTTCATCATGAAAACACGCTACCTCTTGATTTCGACTCTCTTAATGGTTCTCGGGTTTTTGTGGCACGCCGGGACGATGCGCTCGCAGTTACCGGCGGGTGACCGCGTAGAGCGCTACCGAAAGATGTCGGTGGACGCTGAGACCCAAGGACTGGCCGAGCCGTTCAAGGGGATGACGACGGGCGGTGGTGCGGTACCAGGGTTGTTTCCAATTCGTTCGACAGGAGTTTCGACTGAACCCGTCCGCAAGGCCGCCGACGCTTTCCTAGCGTCGCTGAGTGCCGATTTGCGGGCGAAGACAGTGTTTCCGGTGGAGGATTCGGAGTGGCGCAAGTGGATGAACCAACACTTCTATTTGCGGCAGGGCGTCAGCTTCAAGGAAATGAGTGAACCACAGCGCGAAGCGGCAATCGGCCTGATGCGCACCTCGCTCAGCGCCAAGGGATTGCAACTGACGCGCGACATCATGCGGCTGAACCATACCTTGGGTGAACTGAACAGCAACAACTTTGAAGAGTATGGTGAATGGCTCTATTGGTTGACGGTGATGGGTTCGCCTTCAGCGAAGGAGCCATGGGGCTGGCAGCTCGACGGGCACCATGCCATCATCAATTATTTTGTCCTGGGCGATCAGGTAGTGATGACCCCGTACTTTGTCGGCTCAGAACCTGTGATCGCCCATGCAGGCAAGTTCAAAGGCGTCCAGATTCTACAGGCAGAGCAAAGCAAGGCTCTCGCTCTCATCAACGCGTTGACGGGACCGCAGCGCAGCAAGGCAATCCTCGAAACCTCCAAGACGGGTAACAATTGTTTGGCGCAGGCATTCAAGGACAATTTGGTGCTGGACTATGCTGGCATCAAGGCTTCAGAGCTTGCAGCGCCTCAGAAGGAACAATTGGTTGGATTGGTAGCCGAGTATGTACGAAACATGGACGACGGGCACAGCCGCGTGAAAATGAGCGAGGTTCGACAACACCTCGAGCATACCTGGTTTGCCTGGATTGGGGGCATTGAACCGAACAGTGTCTTCTACTACCGGATCCACAGCCCGGTGATTCTGATTGAATTCGATCATCAGCAGCCGGTCGGCCTGCGCCACCTTGCCGCGGATCCCAAAGCCCCGAACCGTGAGCACATCCACGCCGTGGTGCGGACCCCGAACGGCAACGACTACGGCAAGGATCTACTCCGCCAGCATTACCAGCAACACCCGCATATCAATTGAGAGCCCAGCGGATGCCGCTGCCACTTTCGCACTTATCAACATCTTGGGCTCGGCAGGAGCCTCTCCCTCCAGCGAACCCAAATGTGACGGACAAGCTCCGCACGGCCGTTCCAAAGGATCTCTATCGCAGCACAACCTCTTGCACGGGGTCCGGCCCTGATCCTTTCTTGGTCTTGATCTCGCGGGCCAGCTTGCGGTCAGGAATGGAGACCACGTAGACCGTGTCGTCATCCTGGGCTGCCGCGAAGGCATACTGGTTGTCGCGCGAGATGGTGAGCGAGACAGGCCTTCCTGCGAGAGGAACCTGTCCCAGAACCTTTCGAGCCTTTGGGTCGGCAATCTCCACTTTGTTTTCGTCGATCAACGAATAGACGAGATAGCGCTCATCAGAGGTAAGGGCAATTCGGTTTGGACCTTTACCCGTCGCGATTCGGCCCTTCTCGGCCTGTTTGACCGTGTCGATGATGCAGATGCCTTCGCGCGTCGCGACGTAGAGGGTTGAACCATCCTTCGAAAGCACGCTGCCTTCCGGCCGCCGCGTGGTTGGAATCAGCTTTGTTTTTCCTGACTGGAGATGAATAGCAGCGACATTGTTGGAAGTGCTGTTACTCACAAAGGCCCACTCAGCCCCGGGTCCCAGAGTAACCATGTGAGAGGTTTTCCCCTCGGTGTCATAGTCGCGAACCACCTTGCGGGAAACTGGATCGACGATCAGCAACCGGTCTGGCAGTTCGCAGCTGATGGCCAGCCGTCCCGTCTTCCGATCGAGGTCAATGCCATGAGGGCGGCGAAACTCTCCCAACGGAATCTCACCGGCCTTCTTGCGGCTCACAAGATCGACAATGGAGATTGTGTTACCACCCTGTCCGGGAGTTTCGAGCAGCATCGAGCCATTGTCCGTGGTATAGGCGTAGCGACCGTCGGTGGAAATGACAAACTCGTGCGGATGTTTGCCAACTGGCACGCTCGCGAGGTGCTGTCCGGCGGGCGTATAGAAACCCATGGAACTTTCGGCCTTTTGAAGAATGAGATAGGTCGAGTTTTGAGCTGAAATCGTGCTGCCGGAAGCGAGGATCGTGACCACCGTCAGCGCGGCAGAGAGCGCGAATTTGTTCATTTCTTCCTCCTGAATTGACATCGGGTTGCGCTATCTTACCTCAGCTGTCACGAAAAAGGTTGAGACAGACATTTTCATCTTCACGTGATCCTCAATGAAGCAAGCACCCAAGACAGGGAACGCGTCTTCGTGACATACTCGTTCATCTCAGCATTCAAACTCTGCACGGAGGGATTCATCGTTGAACACTCGAACTCGTCGTCTCTGGTTGTCGTTAGTCGCCACGATCTGCCCACCTCTGATCAATGCGGCCGTGACTTATGCGCAAGCCCCTGAAGTGGGATTCCAATCGATCTTCGACGGCAAGACCCTAGCGGGCTGGCATGTGAGCGCAAAATCGAACCACAGCAAGACCAGTGGGAACAAGAGTGGCGGCCGCTGGGTGGTCGAAAAGGGAGCGATTGTCGGGAGCCAGGATACTCCTGGCAACGGGGGCATCGTGATTACCGACAAACCCTTTGGCAGTTTTGAAGTCGTGCTGGAGATGAACAACGACTTTGGCCCGGATAGCGGCCTGTTCATGAGGAGTACTGAGGAAGGGGCGGCTTACCAGGCGATGATCGACTATCACTCCAAGGGGAATCTCATGGGCATTTACGGAGAGAGGATGCAGGGCAAACCTCACGCTAGGAATTTTGATTTTGGTGAGAGCGTGACGGAGATCCGCGCCACCAATGAAGGTGTGCCGACTGTGCTACCCGTGCTACCTGAGGCTTGGCGCTACTTCTGGCGGCATGGCCAATGGAACGAACTGCGTGCGCGGATTGTTGGCAATCCACCCGTCCTCACCACCTGGATCAATGGTGTGAAGTTCATGGAACTTAACGACACCGAGAAACGCCTTCCCGATACCGGCGGCATTGCTCTGCAGGTGCACGGAGGCGGGGACAGCACCAAACAGTTTGTTCGCTATCGAAACATCCGTGTGAAGCAGCTCGATTGATCCACGAAGGGCACAAGAACAAGAAGTAAGTGCCGAGTGCGGAGTGGCGAGTCAGAAACAGCATCTGATGTCGTCCCGCCAGTGAAGCTAATCCCAGCAGTCATTCCCGCGAAAGAACGTCACCCCGGCGGATTGTAAGCCGGGGCCGGAATCCAGCAACCCCACTTCAGAAGGAACTGGATTCCTGCTTTCGCGGGAATGACAAATCAGGCTGTGGGGTCAACGACACCTTTCACCGCAGCTCCCGGCAGAGTCTCGTGTGAGGTCTAATGAAACCCCTTCTGATCGCCGTTCTCCTTCTGGTTTCCGCCCTTCCGGCCTCCGCCCAATCCCGTCCCAACATTCTCTGGATCTCTGCCGAGGACCTCAGCCCTGATCTCGGCAGCTACGGCGATGTCTACGCGCGCACTCCGAACCTGGACAAACTGGCCAGCCAGGGAGTGCGGTTTACCAAGGCATTTTCGGTGGCGCCAGTCTGCGCGCCGAGCCGTTCAGCCATCATCACTGGAATGTACCCAACCAGCATTGGTTCGCACCACATGCGTTCCAAGGCGGTGCCGCCAGCTGGCGTGAAAGCCTTCCCGGAATACCTGCGTGCTGCTGGCTACTACTGCACCAACAATTCAAAGACAGACTATAACTTTGAAGCACCTCCTTCGAATACGCCGCCTATCACAGTTTCGGATGAATCAAGTCGCAGCGCTCACTGGCGGAATCGGGCTCTTGGTCAGCCGTTCTTCGCAGTCTTTAACCTAGTCGTGACTCATGAGAGCCAGATCCGCACCGGCACCGATGAGTTTGCGCGGAATACGGCCGCGTTGAAACCGCAAGACCGGCATGACCCAGCCAAAGCCGTTCTTCCGCCCTATTACCCCGACACGCCCATCGTTCGCAACGATTGGGCGCGTTACTATGACTTGATCACCGCGATGGACATTCAGGCAGCCAGGCTGCTAAAGGAGTTGGAAGAAGATGGGCTGGCGGAGAATACCGTCGTCTTTTTCTGGGGCGATCACGGGCGTGGTTTGCCACGAGCCAAGCGCTGGCTCTATGATTCCGGCATTCGCGTCCCTTTGATTGTGCGCTGGCCCGGCAAGGTTCAACCTGCAACGGTGCGAGAGGATTTGGTCAGCCTTCTTGACCTCGCGCCAACCGTTCTTAGTTTGGCGGGAGTTCCAGTGCCGGCTCATATGCAAGGACAGGTGTTTCTCGGCCCAGCAGCCGCTGGGGTGCGTCAGTATGTTTTCGGTCACCGCGATCGCATGGACGAGGCTTACGACAGAATGCGTGCCGTGCGCGACGGCCGCTACAAATACATCCGGAATTTCTTTCCAGGTCGGCCCTACGCGCAGCACATTGGCTATATGGAAGAAATGCCCACGATGCGCGAGATGCGCCGGGTGCACAAGGATCATTTCAACGCCCTGTCGCCCGACTACGGCAAAGCCATGACAGCGGCTCAACAGATCTTTTTTTTGCCCGAGAAACCTGCGGAAGAGCTATACGACCTGAATAGCGATCCTCATGAGGTGAAGAACCTGGCGAGTTCCGAGCGGCATCAATCAGATCTGAAACGGTTGCGGCAGGCGCTCGAGCAGTGGCAGAAGGAAACGAAGGACCTGGGAGCGATTCCCGAAAGCGAGCTTCGAGAGCGCATGCGCCCCGGCGGCGTTTGGGCGCAAGCGTCGCAACCCAAGATCACAACGGCTGGCGCCCACGGCGGCACTTCTTTCATCGTCCACCTGACCTGCGAAACTCCGGGTGCTTCCATAGCCTATGCGACCGAAACCGGCGATCGTGCCCGCTGGAAGCTCTACAGCCAGGAGATAACACTAATAGGACCTGTGAGTCTGCGCGCGAGGGCGTGCCGCCTAGGCTTCCTCGACAGCCCCGAGACAGTTCAGAGATTTCCTTAGAGTCCGGCTGGAGTGACCATGGCTGATTGGACCTCAAGGCAACGATCTCCGGAGATCAACCTGGTGTGACTTGCTACCGGTGAAGTTCGGAAATTCATGAAGTTTGAACCGCCAGGAACGCTAAGGGCGCAAAGATCAGAGGAGAGATCTATCAAGCTGCCCTCACCCGGCCTTCGTCCACCCTCTCCCACAGGCAGATGACCTGGATTCGGTCGTACTTCTTCCGGGTTCCGATCTTGGCGTTCTTGGCGTCTTGGCGGTTTGAGAGTAATGAGGTTGACCAACCCACTTTCTAAAATGGGCGGGCACGGTTGCTCGCTACTCATCGCCAGGAGCATTCAATGCACCGCCGTGCGTTTCTGAAGCATACCCCTTGGGCTCCGTTCTTGGCGAAATATGGCATCGCCGCCGACCAACCACGCAGAGTCCGTCTCATCACTCGCGGCGACGATTTGGGTTGTGCCCGCAGTCTCAACCTTGCAATGAAGGAATGCTTTGAAAAAGGGATCTTGAAGAACTGCTCGGTTCTGGCACCTGCGCCATATCTCGAAGAAGGCGTGAGAATGTTGGCGTCAGCCAAGGGACTCTGTTTTGGCTTGCACTCAGCTCTTACCTCGGAGTGGGACAACAGGCGCTGGGGCCCCGTGGCGCCGAGACAGAAGGTGCCTTCGCTTGTGGATGCGCAGGGGTTTCTTCATCTATCCAACGACGCGGCCCGGGCTAAGGTTCGACCGGATGAGGCTTTGATTGAGCTACAGGCGCAATTCGACAAGGCGCGCGGGCTGGGGCTCGACATTCGCTACGCCGACCTCCACATGAACACAGTAGCTCTCGTACCTGGTTTGCTTGAGAAATGGCGGGACTGGTGTGAGAGCCAGGGGATCATCGCCGCACACCAGATTGGCGCGAGGTTGCGCCTGCCGGACTCCTGGAGCAATCCGGACCGCCGGATTCAGGGCGACTATGTTGAGCAGGTCCTCGCCGCACTTCAATCCGCCGAATCAGGCGACTACCTGATCGTCGGCCATCCTGGGTATGACGACGCCGAACTGCGCAGCCTCGGCCACTTGGGATACCCCGGCGCCGCTGTGGCGCACAACCTGAACTGGCAGCGCCTGGCGTTCGTGGATGAGCGGATCGTAAGGTATTGCCGCGAAAACGGAATCGAACCGGTTCGCTATGATGAGGTGGTGACGGTCAACTGAGGAAAGTGGCCCCGGGGTTACCCAAGCTCCCGAATCTTATACGTGTCTATGAATACGACTTCGACGTCGAACCCTCGAAACTGCTTCGGGATCTCTTCCGCTTTTGCGTTCGCGTCCGGGGTAACGTTGAGGCGAAGCTTGAGCCCGGTCTTCGAAGGTGCGATGCCGGCCCCCCGAAACCAGGGCCGGCCAGAGAACTTTTTCAACAGCGCCTTCTTGGCGCTGGATACGCTTTTCAGATCTGCTTTGGTCGCTGGACCCATTACTCCACTCCTTCACTGAACCAATGTGACCTTCATCGCCTTGAGAACATCGGGCATGAAGTGGGCCAGGGTGCGGTCTATGCCTGCACTGTCGGGGCCGCCTCCATACAATAGAGCGTAGACCTCCATCGTGTCACGATCAACGATAAAGGAGCCACTGTCACCGCTATCGCTGAAAGCCTTGGTGGGTGGGTCACCGATAACCTCGATCTGATCGTCGTAGGTCACGATAGCGGGATCGGAAGGTGTACCATAGTCGATCTGAACACCGTCGAGTTCGAAAGCGCTGACGGTTCCGCGTCGAACTCCGGTTGTTCGTCCGAGCTTGATAACCTGCGAAACAGAGAAACGATTCGACGCAGGTTGCTTCTTGATGGTTCCAACGCCAGCGTAGCGCCAAGGCTCGAAAGAGGCGACTTCATCGCTGAAAGTCGCGATGGCCACGTCAATACCAGTGCTGCCGCTCTTGCTGAGAGGAAACCATTTTTCGAGCAAGCCGATGGTGTGGAATTTGCCCGTGATGTCTATAGGCCCGGGCTGAAGTATCGGATCCGCCCCAAAACATTGGTTGCTGTTAGCGAAGACGTGATTGTTGCTCATCATGTAGTAACTGCCTTGGTCTTCGACAAATCCTCCTAGTGTGCCTGCTGTGATCTTGAAGTGGCCGCACGAACCGCCAGCTCGGACGGTGATCCCAGCGCGAGGCTTGTATCGCACGCCTCGGGCCACATCCATTTCTCCTTTTGCGTGGCGAGACAGTCCCTCCAGCAACTGGTTTTCCCGGTGCTCCTGGCCCTTGAAGATACGCACTGCAAGTCTAAAGTCCTTCTTCCCGGCTGGCGCCACCCCCAACGCCGCAATGGAGGTGGTCTCGCTGGTTTCTACACCTCGCCGCTTGGCTACTGCACGGGCAGCCTTCGGTAGCGGGTAACTCCGAAGGTGACGGGCCTCTCCAGGTAAGGCGTAGGCTCGCCGGAGCAGTTGGTTTTTCAGTTCCCGACAGGATGAGAGCTTCATAGGTTCCTCCTCAAGCTGCTAAAGCCGTGCCCCAACGAACCCCAAATCTTCAGTGGTTCCTCCCTTCGTCGGAAGCAGGCGGTTGGTTGGCTTCGGACCAGCGAAGTCGAACGCCGGGATCTATGCCTCATGAGATTGCCGAATCGAGAAGTTTTTAGCACACTGCCAGCATGGCAGGCAAGCGCCTTTGAGTTGTTGTTGTGGATTCCTTGCCGAGTTGGGGCAAGGGCATCAGATCGCTTCCGTTTTGAGGGTTGAGAGATTCTTAGGTGAGCCGGAATTACAATTACTTCAACAGATCCTCGATGTGATAAATCATTTCCTTCCGGCTGTAGGCGGCGATTTCGACGATACCTGTGTCCATGCGAATGGCGTCTTCCGGGCACGCTTCCACACAGAATCCGCAAAACACGCAAACACCGAGATCGATATCGAAGCGGGTGGGGAATTTTTCAATGTTTGGATCGGGGTGCTCACCCGCAACGATGTAGATGCATCGGGCCGGGCACGCGGTCTCGCACATCATGCAGGCGACGCAACGCGGTGAACCGTCTTCACGTGTCGTCAGGCGGTGGCGGCTCCGGTAACGTGGAGAAAACGGCCGGCGCTCCTCGGGGTATTGAAACGTGACCGCGCCTTTCTCGAGGCGAGTAAACCCGAGTTGACGTGCCAGGTGCCTGTTCATGTTGGAAAAGAAATGCCGGCTGGTCAGCCAGAGGCCTTTGAAGACCTCAAACAGGTAAAGGCGTTCTGCAAAATTCAGCTTGCTTCGGTCCATAGATCTCTCTGGTCTCGGGTCTCTGGTCTTCGGTCTCTCGACTAGAGACTTGAGACCAGAAACCAGAGGCTCAATTCAGCATCAAAATCACAACCGCAGTAACTAACAAATTCAGGATCGAAAGCGGGAAGATCATCTGCCAGCCCAACCGCATGAGCTGGTCGTAGCGAAAGCGTGGCAGTGTCCATCGCACCAGCAGCATGAACCAGCAGAAGAAGAACACCTTGATGCCGTAAGACAAAACCTGCAGAAGCGCGACGACCAGCTGAGGCACTGCCAGGAAGCTTCCACCCGGGAAGTGAAACCCGTCTGCCATCAAGTAAGGAACTTGCCAGCCGCCAAAGAACAGCGTGGTCACTAGAGCGGCGATCAGAACCGTTTCCACAAAGTCGGTCAGCATGAACAAACCGAACTTCATGCTGCTGTATTCCACGAAGAAGCCGATAATCTCGGACTCGCCTTCCGGCAAGTCGAACGGGATACGTTTGGTCTCGGCTATCCCGGCGACAAGAAAGAGAATGCAGCCCAGTGGCTGGACGATAAATCCCCACTTGGGTATCACGCCCCAGAGTAACTGCCCCTGGCCTCGCACTATTTCCTGCAAACTCATCGATTCAAAAATCATCAACACGCCGAGGATAGTCGCACCGATGGTCACTTCGTAGGAAAACATCTGCGAACTTCCTCGCATGCCGCCGAGGAAGGCGTAGTTGTTGTTTGAGGACCAACCTGCCAACACGACACCGTAAATCCCGAGGGACATCACGGCGAAGATGTAGAGGACGCCTACGTTGAGGTCGATGATTTGAAGCGGGATCTCGCGTCCAAACAGGTTGACCGTATTGCCAAACGGAATCGCGGCAAAACCCACCAGCGCAAAGAACGCCGCCACAAATGGAGCCAGGCCGTGCAGAAACCGGTTGCCTTCGGCTGGGATGAAGTCTTCCTTGACGAACATCTTCAATCCGTCGGCGAGAATCTGGAAGAGGCCAAACATGCGAAACCCGAGAATCGTGGCCCGGTTGGCACCGATGCGATCCTGCATCACCGCGCTTTGCTTGCGTTCCATCCAGGTGAGGATGGCCGCAAGGTTGAGGACGCCGATGAGCACGGCGAGGACCTTGGCTAGTTCAATTCCGATGTCGATGATCATTACAGTCTAGGCCATTTAGAACGTCATTCCCACGGAAGCGGGGATCCAGAGATTTTGTGAAGCGGCAGGAGGCTACTTCTTCCATAGGGCAGCGGGCCGGCGTTCCGACTTCGTGCTGACGATCACGGAATGAACTCCGAGGCACGAGATTTAGCAACGGGTCAATGCATGCCCCTTTCCCAACCTCTCCCCCGAATCGCCCAAAACGCGGGCGATTCGGGGGAGAGGAGTGAATTGGGTGGATCACCGACCCAGGGCGGCGCGCGAGGGGACGGCGGTCCCGCAGCTCCTGCCTCGCGCTTGCCCTGGGCTACCCTCTGACGCCCCGATGGGGCTCTTTAGGGAGGAAGCGGCCTCCTGCCGCTTCACGAATCTTCAGATCCCGCTTTTTCGTCGGAAAGCGAGAACACCTACGCCTGCACAGGTGCGGATTCTGCTAGCTTCGCGCCCTGGTCGCCGATCTTCTCATAGCTCAGACCTTCAAACTCGGTGACCGTTTGCGTCAGCTCTGCGAAAACCTCTTCAGCCGAGTCATAGCCGTAGTCGAAGCCAGCGGCCTTTGCCAGCTTGCAGATGATCTGCCAAGCCGGCATTGAGTCGCCCAGAGGTTCGATACCCGCATTCACCTTTTGCACACGACCTTCGAAATTGGTGAAAGTGCCAGTCACTTCAGCATATGTAGCGGCGGGCAGTACCAAATTGGCCATCAGACTGGTTTCATTCTCATTGCTGCCCTGATAAATCACAGTCTCGAATTGGGCGATAAACTCTCGAGCCCGCGCATCGCCAAGCTTCTTAGTCAAATCCTGTTCACAGACATAAAGCAGCTTGAAAGGCTGTTTGCCAGGCGACTCGATGATTTGGGACAGGGCAAAACCATCACCGTCCAAAAGTATTGCTTCAGCTCCGCGTGTATTGGGATTACGGTCGGCACGCAAGAGGAAGCCATCGCCCTCGGAGGGCGCAACTTCGGGAAGGCGGAAGTCGATTTGCCCGATTCCCAGGTCCACGCCAAAGAGTTTCCGCGTGACAAAGAGATCCTCGTTGGTCAATTGAGGGGACGCGACGACGACGATTGAGTTCGCTCCCGCGGTTTGTCGAGCTGCCTGAATTTGATCCACCGCTCGCTGCGCAGCGGTCTTCCAGTCCAACGCTTCAAACTCGCCATTTTTTCTTTCAAGCGGTTGGGTTAGGCGGGAGGGGTCGTCAATGAATTTGTAACCATACCGTCCAACGTCACAGATCCACCACTGGTTGACGTCCTTGTTGAACCTGGGCTTGAGGCGCATGACTCGACGCCCTTCGCCGTGATGCGGGCGCTGGCGATTGGCTTCGACCGTGATGTTGCAGCCGCGGCTGCAACCATTACATACGGAGTTGGCTTTGCTGAGGTACCACACGCGGCATTGAAAGCGGAAGTCGCGGTCCGTCAAGGCGCCCACCGGACAGATATCTACTACGTTGCCTGAGTAGTTGTTGTCCAGAACCTGGTTCGGCAGCAACCGGATCTCGGACTGCCCGCCGCGGTTGAAAATGCCAATCTCGTTGCTTTGCGAGACTTCGCGGACGAAGCGCACGCATCGCGAGCACAACACACAGCGTTCCGTGTCCAGAATGACGTGCGGTCCAATAGGTTCAGCCTTGTGCCGCTTGATCTTGTTCTCATTCATGCGGCTGTCATACAAGCCGAACTTCATGTAGTACTCTTGCAGGTAGCATTCCCCGGCCTGGTCGCACACCGGACAATCCAGCGGATGGTTGATGAGCAGAAACTCCAACACGCCGCTCACCGCTTCTTTCACCTTGGGAGAATTGGTCGTGACCACCATGCCATCAGTCACACGCGTGTTGCATGCCGGTTGCAGCTTCGGCATCTTCTCAATCTCTACCAGGCACATACGACACGATCCGGCCACAGTCAATCCCGGATGGTAGCAGTAGCGAGGAATTTCAATGTTGAGCTGTTCGGCGGCTTGGATGATGGTCGTGCCGTCGGGCACAGCGATGGGTTTCTGGTTGATCGTAACAGTTGGCATAGTTGTCGATGAGGAAGTTTGAGGCGCAGTTCAGGTCTAGACCCTGACGGCCGCCTCCACGTCGCAGCACTTGTGCTTGACGTGATACTCAAACTCGTGCCGGAACTTTTGGATGTAGCTGCGGACAGGCATGGCAGCGGCATCTGCCAGTGCGCAGATGGTGGTGCCCATCATGTTGAAGGCGATGCCCAACAAGTGGTCGAGATCTTCCTGGCGAGCGTCGCCATCATAGACGCGTTGAAGCGTTTTCTTGAGCCAGGTTGTGCCCTCCCGGCAAGGCGTGCATTGCCCACAGGATTCGTGCGCATAGAACTTGCTGATGCGCAACAGCGCTTTCACCATGCAGGTATCTTCATTCATGACGACGACACCGCCGGAGCCCAGCAATGAGCCAATGGCGGCGACGGAATCGAAGTCCATCTTCACGTCAATCTCGTCGGCCGTCAGAATCGGCACCGAGCTGCCTCCGGGGATCACCGCCTTCAACTTCCGGTCGTCTTTGATGCCACCTGCATAGTCGTAAATAATCGATCGCAGAGGAATGCCCATGGGCAGCTCGTAAGTGCCGGGTTTCTTCACATGGCCACTCACGCAGAACAGGCGCGTGCCGCCATTTTTCGGGGTGCCCAGTGAGGCATACCAATCGCCACCTTTTTGAATGATGGGAACGACAGCAGCGAGAGTTTCGACGTTATTGACGCAGGTTGGACAGCCGTAGAGGCCTGAAGTCGCCGGGAACGGAGGCTTCAGCCGGGGCCAACCTTTCTTGCCTTCCAGCGACTCGAGTAAACCGGTTTCTTCGCCGCAGATATAAGCGCCAGCTCCTCGGTGCAAGTAGACATCAAGGTTGTAGCCGGAGTCCAAGAATGTTTTTGCCCAGGTAGCCGTGTTTGTAGGCATCCTCAATGGCCTTCTTCAGGATCATGGCCTGGTCGTAGTATTCACCGCGAATATAGAGGTAGCAGGTACTCGATCCGATGGCATAGCTGGAGATGGCGATTCCTTCCATCAACAGGAAAGGAGTCTTCTCGATAATGACGCGATCCTTGCAAGTACCGGGCTCGCTCTCATCGGAGTTCACCACCATGTACTTGGGTTTGTCGCTGGTTTTCGGAATGAAACTCCACTTCATGCCAGTCGGAAACCCAGCGCCACCCCGGCCGCGCAGGCCCGATTTTTTGACCTCTTCGATGACCTGGTCCGGTTTCATTTCGAGGAGCACCTTCTTGAGCGCCTCATAGCCGCCCGTCTGCCGGTATTCCTCCACCGTCATCAGATTCCGGTCCTGCACATCTTTCAGGAGAACAAGTTCAGACATAGCGAAGTAAGAATTGCGAAGTTCGAATTGCGAAGGATGAAGTTCGAAGCACCAATAGCGAAGTCTTAGGTTCCCAGACTTGCCGAAGACTCAGGTACGAAGTTTGAACCTATTCGAACTTCACACTTCGTCGTTCGAACTCCCTACCGATCGAGTTCTCCGGCAATCATATTGATGGAGCCGAAGGTGGGGACGATATCGGCCATCATGAAACCTTCCAGCATCTTGTGGACGCCAGACATCAGGGCAAAACAGGGTGGCCGCACGCGGACACGGTAGGGGCGGTCTGTTCCGTCGCTAACCACATAAAAGCCTAGCTCTCCGTTGGCGCCTTCCACGCAGGCATAGGCTTCGCCCTTCGGCGGCCGAATCCCATGGCCGTCCATCACGAGCATGAAATGGTTCATCAAGCCCTCAATGTTCCCGTAGGTGTTGCTCTTGGCCGGTAGAACCGCTCGTTTTTCAGGTGTCATGACTTCCTTGTACATCGGATCCTTCAAGCCATCGAGGTTTGGAGAGAGCTGGACTAGAGTCTGCTTGATGCCGCGTGTTTGCCCCATCTTGGCGCGGTCTACCATGTCGCGGGCTTCGATGACGTTGCCACTTGCGTCCACGTTAATGGCTCCGCCGGGAATCGTTGCCAAAGCCTGCTCGGCGATCTGCAGGCTCTGCTCCATCTCCTGCATACGGACGTAGTAGCGGTCGAGGTTGTCGCCGCTGGCACCCACAGGAACTTCAAACTTAAACCGGTTGTAGACACTGTAGGGCTGGTCGCGGCGAACATCGTAATCCACTCCGGCAGAGCGGCCGACCGGCCCGGTGAAGCCGTACGCAATGGCTTCAGACTTGGAGATGGTGCCAACGCCCTTGATGCGATCGACAAAGATGCGGTTCCGCGTCAGGAGCTTGTCTACTTCCACCAGGATCTTTCGCACTTCCTTGAAGGTATTGAGCGCCTTGTCTTTGAATCCTTCCGGCAGATCCCCGCTGATGCCGCCAACCCGGCCGTAGGAGATTGTCAGCCGCGCGCCGGTCACGTCTTCGACCAACTCCCAAAGGAATTCGCGCCCCTTGATCATGTATAGGAAGACGGTCATGGCTCCCAGTTCCATGGCTGAGGCGGCGACACAGGTCAAATGGTCGGTTACCCGAGAGATTTCGCTCATGATGACGCGGATATATTCGCAACGCTCGGTGACCTGAATCCCCATCAACTTTTCGACGGCCATCGCATAGCCAAAATTGTTGATAAGCGGGGAGACATAGTTGAGCCGATCGGTGTAGGGAATGGCCTGGTTGTAGCCGCCCTGTTCGCAACTCTTCTCGAAGCCGCGATGCAGGTAGCCAATCTCGACATCGCATTTCTCGACAGTCTCGCCCTCCAGCTCCGTCACGATGCGAATAACGCCGTGCATCGCCGGGTGCGAAGGCCCAATATTCAACAGCATCGCCCGCGGCGTGAGTTCCTTTGGCTGTTCGAGTTCAGTAGCCATAGCTTGCTTTCAACTCAGCCAATCAGGTTTTCGCCTTTAGCTGACTGGTTGCCGGTTAGTTCCAAGACACGGCGAATCAATTTGCGGATCAGGGCTTTTTTCTGCTTGCGGGTCTTGTCCTTTACGTTGATCTTGGCGCCAGCCATCATTTCGTGACCGCCAGCCGTCCCTAGATCTCCGACCGCTTCTCGAATCAGGGAACCCGCATCGTTAGAACGGTCGATCGCGCGCGCCGAAATGAGGATATCTCCATTGTAGGCACCGAAGCTGAAACCCCAGGCGATTCTTTCGAGCCTCATCAACAGATCGGCCACTTCGGCGACGATGTCGGGGTTACTCACCTTGTCAAGATTCGCGATCACCACGTCGTCATGAATCACACACTGCTCCAGAGCTTTGTGGATGATCTTGAAATACTCGCGGCTGACGCGGGCATTTTCGATATTCGACAGGAGCTTCTGATCCACGTGTGGATACAGATAGTGCCGCAAGCGGGCTTCGACCTTGCCGACTTCGCGTGACAGCCCCTCGGTTTCGCTCTTGATGGCGTAGAACAGAGCGGTCGCCAGGTTGGAATCGAACTCGAGTTTCGACGCGATGAGGTATTCGGTGATGATCGATGCGGTCACGTTGTATTTCGGTTTGATCTCCCGATACGGGACCTTCCGGCTTGCCGGCCGATAAGGATGATGGTCAAACACAATGTCAGGGGGTTTGCCTGCCGGCAACGAATTGTTGCCCGTTAGCGGTTGCGTATCGACTAACGCCACACAGGGGTAGTCTTGAAGTGAAATCCGGGACATGGAGCACATCTTGATGCCCAGATGCTTGAGCATTGCGCGGTTTTCCGCACGACCTACGATGCCGGAATATCCAATCAGTGAGGGCTTCTTGGCCAGGTTCCCGAGAAGATACTGAAGACCGACAGCACTGGCGATCGAGTCAGGATCGGGATTGTCATGCATGAGGATGAGCACCTTCTCCTCATCCTTTACAACATCGACCAACGAGTTTAGCTTGCGCTGTATTTCTGAGATAACCATAAAGCGCATGAGAGCAGCTTCAAACTTGGAAGCTACTCCCATTGAAACGCACCCTTTCTCCAGGCGTAGACGTACCCCGCTCCCAAGACAAAGATGAAAATCAAAATACTCCAAAAGCCTGGCCAGCCTAACGTTTTGAAGACCACGGCCCAGGGAAAAAGAAACACCACTTCGATGTCGAAGAGGATGAACAGCATCGCGATGAGATAAAAGCGGATATAAAATCGATCGGTAGGCAGCTGGAAGGGAGGATATCCACACTCAAACGGCGAGTCCTTGACCTTGCCCCTCTTTCTTGGACCCAGTAGTGTGCTCAGGAAAATAATGGCGCCGACGATGACCGCCACAACGGCAAACATCAGCAGCAACGGAAAGTAATTCCTCATTGAGGTTGAAGCAGTCGGGCCTTTCGAGGGTTTTCGGAAGAATTACTGCAAAGAAAAACCACCATCCTGCCAATCCTTCGGCAAGATGGTGGCGATGTCAGCTGTTATTCAATTGTTCCAAGGACATTTGCGGTTCAACATTCCGATGGAGCTTGATCCAACCCTTCAAGACTTACCCTGTCGCAAAATCTTCATTCGGGAGATTCGCCGACCTTTGGCCGTGAGCGACACATCGTAACCCACTCGAATCCCTTTGCGAATGTCGTCGGTCCGGCACCCCATCGTGTCGACCTCAGGCAGGAAGAAGAAAATCTTCTCACCCTTGTCGTTCGTAATAAAACCGTAGCCTTTGTCAGGGAAGTAGTTCGTCACTTCCCCTTCAGGATACTTCAGCTTCATGTCCTTGAGAGCTTTGACAAAATCGGAGTCTTTCATAGCTTTACTCCTTGTCGAAGCTCCCTAGGTCTACTCGCCAATCATAGAACCGGGAGCGCTGAGGCAGGCTGAAGAAGCTCCTGCTTTTTGTTAAAGAACGAAACAAATCTAAGAAGTGCCTACCCTTGAGCTAATCTGGTTATTTCGAAGGGCAAGTCTAAAGATTCACTATTCTTAGAAACAACAAGTTACACTACAATTCGCCACCAAACGCTACTTGAATAGCTCATCTAGGTCAAGGGGTATTTCCGCGGCCTGGACGACAAAGACCCTCCGGCGATTAGTTGGATCGACGACAAGGTGATTCCAAGATCCTTGGCGGAAATCCAAAAGAGCTTGTAATCTTTGACGACCAGCGGCAGCGTGACCGCGAGCGTCCGATTCTAGGTTTCCTGGCACTCATTGAGTTCAAAAGAGGTGGGCGTGACACAAAGTATTGTTGGGCGACTAGCTCCAGGGTCAGGACTGACCGAAATCGTCGTTGAAGGACGGGCGATTCGGACGATTCGTCCGGCTCAATCGGAGTCGGCTTGTGCGGCCAGCGGCGCGCACCGCTTGATTGCCCCTGCCTTCTTCGACGTTCAGGTTAATGGGTTTGCAGGAGTCGATTTCAACTCCCAAGGCCTTTCGTCTGATGCCATCCGGCATGCCATCAGAAAACTCCATGCGAAGGGCGTTGCATTGTTTTGCCCAACGGTCATTACGCACTCGTTTGAGCACCTCGCTGCTTGCCTCGGCGCTATCGACCGTGCTTGTCAGGAGCCTGCCGTTGCCTCTTGCATCCCGGCGATTCACCTGGAGGGCCCGTGGATCTCCCGTGAGGATGGGCCTCGTGGGGCCCACCCGCTGGAGCATGCTCGCAACGCCAACTGGGAAGAGTTCCTGCGGCTACAGGATTCAGCCGGTGGCCGCATCGGGATGGTGACCCTGGCGCCGGAAGTTCCAGGGGCGCTCGGTGTAATCGAAAAGCTTGTTGGTGCGGGAATTGTCGTAGCCATTGGTCACACCGCCGCGAGTCCCGAAACCATTCGCTAGGCGGTACAGGCTGGTGCCCGAATGTGCACCCATTTGGGGAATGGTTCCCATCTACAAATGCCACGGCACCACAACTATGTCTGGGAACAACTGGCGGCCGACGACTTGTGCGCCAGTTTCATCGTTGATGGTCATCATCTACCCCCGTCGGTAGTAAAGTGCATGGTTCGCGCCAAAGGGGTGCAACGCAGCGTTCTCACCAGCGACGCCATCTCGGCGGCCGGAATGCCGCCAGGTCGTTACAGGCTCGGTGCTGTCGATATTGTGGTGCAACCCAATTATCGCGCCGAGCGAGCCGACGGCGCCGGCAGCGGCATTCTGGCTGGATCAGCCATTGATCTCCTTTGCGGAGTTGAGAACGTGATTCGCTTCGCGGGGGTCTCTCTTTCGGAAGCGATAGCGATGGCTTCGGCCAATCCAGCCAGGCTGATGGGTCTTTCCAGTCGGATCGGAACGGTGGAACAAGGCTTCGACGCCAATCTGATCGTCTTCGAATGGAATGCGGATTCTCGGACCCTTCAGTTGCAGCAAACCATCATGGAAGGACAAGTTGTCTACGATGCCAGCAAAACCGGAGTGCCCTGACGCCCGCAGCAGATAGTCGTCTTTCCAGCCAAGCGCGGCGCGAGCCGGAATCCAGTGCGCTTTGGCGGTAACGACGTGCCTTTCCTGGAAGGACGGTCTGGCTTCCCGGTTGCGCGGGAATGACTCAAATGGGCTGAGGCAGGGGGCGAAGCTCGGCAAGACAACAGCCCCAGTCAATGCGGGCTGGTTGACCTATTCGGGCACGCACCCTATAATTTTTCGCGGTATTGAGACCTCTAGATCACACGGAACTCTCTAAATATGAAACTAGGAACCATCCTTGTCGTTTCGCTCTTGGCAACAGGCTCGCCGGCGGTTCACCTAACCTTGGCGCAGGCACCTTCTCCTGCCGCAACCAGCGCCCCAGCAGCAGAGAAGGAGCTGGTCATCGATGTTGACTTGGTCAACGTGGTCTTTTCCGTCCTTGACAAGAAGGGAAAAGCGATCCCGGACCTCAGCCAAAACGAGATTTCAATTGTAGAGGACGATGCCACACAGAAGATTACCAACTTCACCCATGAAGCCGGCGGACCCGTGGCCTTGGCCGTACTCATCGATACCAGCAACAGCATTCGCGCGCAATTCAAAGTAGAGCAAGAGGCAGCCATCGACTTCTTTCACACAACGGTGCGGCGCCGGCAGGACAAAGCCATGTTGATGAGCTTTGACTCAACCGTAGACGTCCTGCAGCCTTTTACAGACGACGCCGACCTGCTAACCAAGGCCGTTCGCCGCCTTAAGACCGGAGGCGGCACGAAGATGTTCGACGCGATTCAACTGGCCTGCCAGGAGCATCTGAAAAAGGAAACGGGGATGCGGCGTGTGCTCGTTTTGATCAGTGACGGCGATGACAACATGAGCTTTGAGATGTTGGGCTCAACGATCGAGGCGGCACAGCGCGCTGAAGTTGCGATTTACGCCATCAGTACAAACACCAGCGGGTTCTTTGGAATGTCGGCACCGAAGAACGACAAGATTCTGAAGCGGTTGGCGGAAGAAACGGGTGGGCGGGCCTTCTTCCCTGGCAAGATCGACGAGATGGCGATCAACTTCCAGGATATCAGCATCGAACTCAGAAACCAGTATTCGCTGGCTTATCGTTCCACCAACAAACAGCGTGATGGCAGTTTTCGACGCATTCAGATCAACACAATCCGCAAAGACGCAAGAACATTCCACCGGAAGGGTTACTACGCCGCTCCGAGCTAAGACGCTATCCAACCCGGCAATTAGCCGTTTTAACCCCAAAACCAGAAGTACACTCCTGCCAACACGGCTAGAAGGACCAGGATCAAGATAGGCAGCCAGCTTCTCGAAGACGATGGCTTGATTCCAAAGTTTGGCGCCGCGATCGGCTGCGCACTGGAATCCGCGTTGGCAACTGGCGGTTCTGAACCCGTGTGCGAAAGCACTTCATCCAGCTCAAGCTCGCCATCCCCAGTCTCTGCCGGAGACCTTTGGGGAGTGCTGGCGATCGAGGCCTCGAACTCCAGAATGCTGTGTCCGGATTGCCGGAGTTCATGCTCGAATTGCCTGGCCAACTGTTCATCGCGCTGCTGGGCCTCCTGATGCAGATCCACTCGAACCGCATCCAACGCCTCGTCAATTTCATTGCTGTCGATTGAAGGCATCAAGGCGGCCTTCGGCTCGACGAGTGGGGTCTCCAGTACGACAGGGGGTGCAGCGTTCGCGATGGCGGGCTCTGGCGCACGAGTTGCCGCGGGAACGTCAAACAAAGTATCGATCTCAAGGGGATCTCCCAGATCGTGTGCAGGTTTTGCCGAAGCCATCTCAAGCACCGGAACAATCTCAGCCTCCTTAGGTAGGCTCTCGGCTTCGACCTTCTTCGGTGCGGGCTCACTCAGTGCAGAGCGCACGGCCTTCAGTAACAGCCATTTGGGAATCGGCTTATCCAGGAACTCCGCAGCTCCGCAGCCTGAGACCGCTTCTTTCTGGTACTTCTCCCCTTTGTAGATGGCAGAGTACATAATGACAGGCCGAACCTGCTGCAGTTCGCCGTTCGTAATTTTCTTGCACAGCTCAAAGCCATTAAGCTTGGGCAGCAGCGCCTCCGTGAGGACCAGGTCTGGCATTGAAGCTTCAAAAACCGAGAGCGCCTGTTGTCCATCCACAGCCGTCAGAACCCGGAACGCCTCACTCTGGAGAATCTGCTGGAGCTCTTCACTGGATTCCTGTTCAAAATCCACGATAAGAATCGTCTTCTGCATTGGGTCGATGTCCTATTTCGTTGTTGAGTTTTACCATCCCGGGTTTCGGGCCCGACGTCTCTATTGCAACTCCTCAACAGGGGGCTTCATCTCACAAAAGCAGTCACCGCCTCGGCATTCGCAGTTCCGTTGAACCCAGGAGCCTGTGGTATGCTTTTCTGATCTGTGCCAACATCCTGACTGGAGGTTGCGTTCTCGACCTCTTGCTGCAGACCAACTCTGAATGAATTTGAATCGCTCTCGGAAATCGTTGTCGAAATTCCTACCCATTGCTTGCGCCATTCTATTGGCGGCGTCACTATTTGCCAACTCATTAAATCAGCAGCAGGAAAAGCCTTTTAGTCTCCGCGTGCCCGTTGAGTTGGTGCTGGTTCCGGTCAGCGTTGAAGATGGTGACGGCAGGCTGATCCCCGGTTTACTGAAGGAAGATTTCGAACTCCTCGAGGAAGGAATCCCGCAGACGATAACGTATTTCTCTACGGATCCAGTGCCGCTGTCTGCCGTTATCTTGATCGATCGCTCGACCGATGCCGGCACGCAGAACCTGCTGAAAGAGACGCTACTTTCGCTGATTGAATCCTTCAGCCCGTTTGATGAAGTGGCTGTCTTCCAATTCGAGCATGTAACCGACAAGGTGCAAGACTTCACCTCGAACAAAGACGAATTGCTCAAAGCCTTTGATAGAGTGACGTTGAAGGGGTCGGCTCCAGGATTTGGGGGCGGCCCTCTCGGCGGAAGCGGAGGAGAGTTCTCGTCAGAGACTACCGTCAACGGGATACCACTGGAAACAGGCAAAGGCAAAGTGCCACCTCCAAAAACCCTTAACACCCATATTCACGACGCTGTATTCACCGGAGCGCAAGCGTTACGTGGACGCGACCGCAACCGCCGTGGCAGCATCATTCTGATTTCAAACGGACAGAACGCTCCCGGCAATCGCAATTCCTACGATAGGACGATGGAAGCATTGCACCAGCGAGAGATCACGGTTTTTGGAATCGCTCAGGGAGCGTCGTTGCTCTACCGAAGGCTGAACACTCTGAGCCGGTATGCCAACCCTACGGGGGGCGCAGTCTTCTATCCGGTGAAAAACAGTGGGTTTGCTGAGACCTATCAGAAAATCACCCAGATGGCTCGTAACAGGTACGTGCTGGGCTTCGCGCCTAAGACACCTGTTGAAAGCACCGTGTTCCGCAAGCTTGAAGTGCGTTTGGCGAACCGAAGCATTAAGGCTGACCGAATTCGAAGCCGCAACGGATACTATGCGATACCGCAGTAAGCCCTGATGCAGTAGCCTCGACGACGACCTGGACACAGCCCGGTAGCTCTCTCACGGCAGCCGCCTCCGGTGGCACCATCTCTTGATCAGGTTTGGCTGGCAGTTGAAATCGCAGAACCTCCAAACTGACGCACGACCGACAATTTCGCTGCGTGACCATTTTTTGGGTCTATAATCAAGGCTGTCGTCTCTTGGATGTGTCCTATGCCTTCCGGTCGTTTCTTCTCCGTTTGTGCCAGTGGGTTTCTACTTGGTCTTGGCGTCATGCTGCCACTGCGGGCTGACTCCCCGTCCGCTCTGGATGGCGATGGGCGGATCAAAATCATCCGCACGTTGGGAAGCGAGTATGTGGCACTCAAGGTTCCGTTGCCGATCAACAAAGATGGGCTGACCATCAACTCCAAAGGCGAGTTCGACTGGAAGAAGAACGAGGAATCCTCCATTAGCGCCGGTCAGTTTATTGCTCCGGGTATCACGGTTCAGGTCACGAATGTTGTCTTTTCAGGCAACAAGATGATGTTTGAAGTAAACGGGGGCGGCAAGAAAAAGAAGAAACGATTCCTGGAGAGAATTCAGATTGGCGGCGGCGGCGGAATGGCGCCGGTGGCGAGCCCCACGGCACAAGCACCTCCACAGGGTTCGTATGTTTCCATTCAGTTCGAAAAGCAGATTCCAAACCTGACCCCTGCAGACGTGAAGGAGATTCTTTCGAACGTTCTGGACTTCAGCAAAAAGTCAGCCACGAAGTCCTTCATCGAGTCCATCCCCGAGGAGTTTCAGGAAGCGGTCAAAAACAAACAAGCTGTCGTAGGAATGGACAAAGATCTGGTGTTGGCAACCTTGGGCAGGCCGATTCGCAAAATCAGAGAGTCCAAGGGCGAGGAATCGACGGAAGACTGGATCTACGGTGAACGACCGCACAAGATTGTCTTCGTCACCTTCCTTCACGGCAAGGTTGTCAGCGTCAAAGAGTATTGAGCTGGCCTGGAGTTGGCCAAAACGGGCGCTCCAGGGAGTCACGCCAAAGCGAAGTTTTCATTTCAGCAAGGCCCTTAAACCAGGGTCGATAACCCTCCTTCAAGTATGACCTGAGTTCTCCTGGGTTCTGCGTCACGCATTGAGTGCCGGTGACACAGCCTTTTTGGTGTATCGTCTTGCATCGTTAGGCAGCTTGATCAATAAAACCTTGACAGAATTCCCCGGTCGTAACTCGAATCCGAATCTGAAATGGAAGAGTTCGCCCAAGCCCTGTTGAATCTCAGACTTCGGCCCATCGTTGGGACGCAAAACGAACGCGCTGCGCGGATTCTCTGGCTCCTGCTCACTGGCCTGATGATATTCCCTGCAGTGACTGTCGCCCAGAGTCCACCGGCTCGCAAGGTCCTCATTCTGCATTCCTACCACTTCGGATACGACTGGACTGAAGGCATCGCGGCTGGCATTCGTTCGGTGTTTCAAGAGAACCATGTCATGGCCGAACTCCATGTCGAATTCATGGATGCGCGGCGCCATGGCACCCCATCCGACCTTGCCCGGCTGCACGACTACTACAAGTACAAGTTTCAGGGGCTTGAGTTTGACGTCATCATCGCCTCCGACAACGCCGCATTGAATTTCCTCTTGCAGAATCACCAAGCTTTGTTTCCTCAGACTCCTGTCGTCTTCTGTGGCGTCGACATGATGGCGCGAGACTACGATTTTTCCAAGAGGCCACTTTTTACAGGGATCCTCGAAGTAACCGACATCGTCGATACCATAGCGCTTGCCCTAAGGTTGCATCCCGAGGCGCGTCGCGTGGTGGTGATCACTGACAACCAGCCGGCGCTCAGGACAGGCCAAAGTGAGCCGCCTCATCTCGAAGATGTTTTTCCCCAGGTGGAATTTATCGTTTTGGATCCACTTGACTTGGAGCTACCGGAGCTTCTTAGCCGGCTGAGAAGCATGCCGTCCAATAGCGTCGGATTGGTAGAGGCCTTCTTCCAGAACAAATCAGGCCAGACATTCACAGCGTCGGAATCCACGCGACTGATTGCAGACAATTGCCCGTTTCCGGTTTACGGCGTTAATGCCAACACTTTTCTCCATGGCATTGTTGGTGGACGGCTGAAAGACGGCTATTTTCAGGGAGTAGAGGCTGCACGCTGCGCCTTGGCAATTCTGAAAGGAGCCGCGCCGGGCTCACTGCCTCTTCTCCGTGAAAGTATCAACCGTTTTCAGTTTGATTACGTGCAGCTTCAGCGTTGGCAGATCGACTCCTCGCTGTTGCCGCAGGGAAGCTTGGTCCTGAACCGTCCCGTCTCGCTCTACCAGCAGCACACCACAATGATCTGGATTGTTGCCGCATTTCTGCTGCTGCAGAGTGCGGCAATCTCAATCCTATTGTTCAATATTCGCCAGCGCCACAAAGCAGAGGCGAGGTTACGCGCCAGCGAAGACAACTTGGAGAAAGCACAGAGCATTGCCCACATTGGGAGTTGGGATCATAACCTGCTGAACGGAGAGCTGCGGTGGTCAGCTGAGAGCTACCGGATTTTCGGGTATCACACGGAGAGGCCAGTCGTCTCGCTGGCATTCTTCCTCGCGAGGGTTCATAAGGAGGATCGTGATGCTGTGCTCCGCGCTTCCAGCGAAGCCCGAAGGTTGGGCAAACCGTACGGCGTTGAGCACCGCATCCTCCTTCCTGACGGAAAGGTGCGGCTGGTTCAGCAGCAGGCCGAAGTCATAACTGACCACGACGGCAGGGCTATACGCATGGTGGGAACCCAACAGGACATTACAGATGTGCGCTCGCTCGAAGAGCAACTGCGCCATTCTCAAAAGCTGGAAGCGGTTGGACAGTTGGCCGGCGGCATTGCTCATGACTTCAACAACCTGCTCACTGCCATTAATGGCTACTGCGATCTTATTCTCGAAGATCTCCCCGATCAGGATCCCATGCATTCGGACGTACTGGAGATCCGCCGGGCAGGCGAGCGCGCCGCCACGCTTACCCGCCAACTGCTGGCGTTCAGCCGCAAGCAGGTCCTGGAACTGCGTGTGATCAATCTGAACACCGTCGTGGCAGGCATGGATAACATGCTGCGCCGACTGCTGGGCGAAGACATTGAGTTGTACATGCATTTTCAACCAAACCTCGGTCTGGTAAGAGCCGATCCAGGGCAGCTCGAACAAGTGATTCTGAACCTGGCTGTCAACGCCCGCGACGCCATGCCGGAGGGAGGCAAGCTGACGATTGAGAGTTCGAACGTGGTGCTCGACGAAGACTACGCAAGCACGCACGAATCGGTTGTCCCCGGCTTCTACACCTTGCTGGCCGTCAGCGATACTGGCTGCGGCATGGACTCGGAGACACTAGCGCACGTTTTCGAACCGTTCTTCACGACGAAGAATCCAGGCAGAGGCACCGGTTTGGGATTATCCATGGTCTATGGCATTGTCAAACAAAGCGGCGGATCGATCTGGGTTTACAGCGAGCCAAACCAGGGGAGCACCTTTAAGATCTACTTGCCGGCATTGCAAGAAGCCCAGGCAACCGAGGCAAGTGAAGAGTTTCCTAAAGAACGTGCCAAAGGTTCCGAGACAGTGCTGGTGGTTGAGGATGAGAGTGCGGTTCGCAGCTTCACGAGCATGGTTTTGAAGCGGAGCGGCTATCAGGTTATCGAAGCCAGCAACGGAGAAGAAGCTCTGTCCCTTTCTCGCGGGCATGACGGAGAAATCCAGCTGTTGGTGACCGACATGGTCATGCCGGGAATGGGAGGCCGGCAGGTGGCCGAGGCATTGGAGACCCAGCGGCCCGCGATGCGGGTCCTGTATGTCTCGGGATACACCGAAAATGCCATCGCCAAGCGGGGTTCCTTGGGGGCTGATCTGCCGTTTCTCCAAAAACCTTTTACCATGGAAGCCCTGCTGCGCAAGGTTCGGCAGGTCCTGGATGCACCCGCGGAGAGAAAGCCCGCTTAGGTTGGAGGGTTTCTAGGTTAGCTACTCTGGGGGTTGCTGCTGCTCCCTGCTATTTAGACAGGCGTGAGAAGGCAAAGAATGGATCGACACGAGCTTTGCCCAGCACCAATTCTGCCGCGCGTTCTCCGACTGCCGGGCCGTGCTTGAAACCATGGCCGGACCCACCACCCACGATCCAGCTATTCCCGGCCTCTGGGTGTTGGTCGATAATGAAGCGATGATCTGGCGAATTCTCATACTGGCAGACTCTCGCCTCGAGCAGTGGAGCCCCCTTAAGGGCGGGGAATCGAAACTCCATGTAACGGCGCGCCGCCTTCACACCTTCGGGCGTGGGCATGCGGTCGCCGTGGGTTGGATCAAAACCTGGCCCGCGGGCATCGTCGGCTAGTTTGAACCCGCGCCGCTCGCTTCCGGGAATGCCATAGAAGAAATCCTTTCCGTTATCGATCCAGACCGGCAGTTGTTCTTCAAAGAATCTGGGATCGCCCCCCGGCGTGCCAAAGAAAAAGATCTCCTGGCGAGTTGGCGCTACTCGATTGCCAATCAATTTCGGAAAGAGACTGCCCAGCCACGGTCCGCAGGCAAACACGTAGTGATCGGCCGCGAGCGTTGAACCATCGGAAAGCGCCAGCGCTTGCATTTCCCTTCCTTTGACAGCTCCAGGAGTAGCGGACAACTGCCGGTATTCACCACCTTCCTTGAGAAAGCCTTCCAACACGGCTTCGCAGGCACGGCGGGCCAATAGATATCCGGCGTCCTTTTCATAGAGAGCCCACGACACTCCGTCAAAATTGATTTGCGGGTAGCGCTTGCGAACCTCGACGGAGCTCAATTCCTCAACCACAAGACGAGCTTCACGCAGCAGCCGAAGGGAAGCTTTCTCATACGCATCGTTGGGGCTCGCCATCCAAAGGACTCCCGTCCTCCGATAGAGTTTCAGCCCCCAACGTGTTTCGTTCTCCCGCCAAAGATGGAGCGAGCGGGCCACCATCTCGACGTAGATCTGGTCCGGCCCATAGGTGGCTCTTATGACGCGGGTCTCGCCCCCGGAACTGGCCCGCGAATTTCCGGGCCCCCATGCATCCAGCAACGTGACGCGAGCACCGCGACGCAGGAGATGCAGGGCTGTCCAGCCTCCAAACGCACCTGCTCCAACCACGGCGATGTGCGGCTTCTTTGCGGGCACAACAGCGAGACCCTCTGCCAACGGTAAGGCGACCGCGGCCTTAAGGACCGATCGCCGGGAAGCGCCACGCCGCCTGTTTGCTGGGCTCGTCATATAGTATCTGGCGCCCAAATCTGACGCAGACCGCGCCAGTCGCGGCCTAAGGTGTGCCGTCTCTGGGCTGCCTCACGAAGAGGCGCCTAAGTACAGAAGTTTGGGGGATGAAGATACCGGCGAACAATTCCCCCTTAGTCAAAGGGGGCCCCTGGGGGTTGTTTTGCGAATCGGAAAAACCCCACCTCGGCGCGCGCCTCTAAAAA
Organism: uncultured Acidimicrobiia bacterium; assembly: GCA_963791795.1. Lineage (GTDB taxonomy): Bacteria > Acidobacteriota > Terriglobia > Versatilivoradales > Versatilivoraceae > VFZK01. The sequence goes on along the minus strand of CAWBTP010000003.1, from coordinate 216,091 downwards.
ATCGTGCCGCCCTCCTGGCTTTCCTGCGTCGCCAGACACCCCCCCGGGCGCCTTTGGCGCTGCCCCCTTTTCTAAGGGGGAATTTCTGGGATTTCCGTCTACAGCGATACTCCCAGCAAGCCGCGCGTCAGTTGAAAATCATTGTTGCCCTGAAGCAGCGCCTTTGGCGTGTACTGCCGCGACGCTACTGACAATACCTTTTGTAGAATCACGGCAGTCCAAAGCGCGGGGCTTCCTTCCAGCGAGAGATCTAGATCGTCAGAGAAAGACTGCTGCACCGAGGGTTCGGCAGAAATCTGCAGAAGTGGAACCAAGGGGTGCCCCTGCATCGGCCGCTCACCCACATGGGCGAGAAAGATTTCGATTCCCGTTGCACCCAAACCCGTCAAGGTCTCCACCCAATGGTCGGTGGGTGTCTCCATGATGTGGAAGCCAGTGGTTGAGGCCTTCTGTCCATAGGCGAGCGTTGGTTCGAGAGAACGAGAACCTACGGTCGCTTCCAGATATGCGTGCGTGGACAGTAACACTGAGTTGTGGGGCACGACCACGGTGCCGCCTGCTGAGACAACGGCCCGAGTCACTTCCGCGAGGCTCGATGCGACTTCAGGGGGAAGCGGGCCTGTCACCAGAATGCCCAAGCGAAGGCTCTCGAGCCCAGCCTTCTCGGTTACCGGCGGCTGCGTATTGGAGATGGCGGTGCGGAACCAATCCTCAATCTTCTGCGTCACCCGCTCGATGCCGCCATCCAGCTGGACGCTGGCCCAGCCAAACCCGCTGAGATCGATGCCTTGCTGCTCCGCCTGGTGCCTCATGTAGTCGTTGTGCATCTTCTCGCAGCCATGCTCCAACAAGAGTGCAAACCGCACCAATGGATGGCTCAGGTAACCGAGCATCGTGCGGGAATACATCTCTTCCGTAACTCCGCCAGAATGGCCGCAACCTTCCGTGTGCACCAACGAGACAAAACGTGAAAGATGCTGTTCCTTGCCCAGGGCTTTCTGGTTCAGACGATCGGCACTCATCCGGGCGATCTGACCGGCGCAAAGGCTGGTGGGCAGGATTAGAGCGACCTGGTCCGTTGCCGTGCGGCCTCGGGAACGCAACGCTTCAAACCGGAAAGAGGCATCAGCGCCATTCGCTCGAATCGGGATGCTTTGCCCGGGAGGCAACGGCGTATTGAGCAAGGTCTCCACCTGGCTGGCGTCGGTTTGCCTCCAGTTTCTCCAGATGGAAGTCTGAGCGTGGCCGGCCAGCTCGCCTTTGCTGCGTTTCCCGGAAGCGATCTCCAGCGTCAGCTCAAACATGCCCTGGGCGAGTTCCTCCATTGGTATCCCGTCCAGATACGCGCCCGCGTTGACGTCCATCTCCCGCGACAGCAACTCATACCGCCGCGTGGTGTTCATGATCTTGATGGTCGGAACGTAGGGGAAATTGGTAATGGAGCCGTTGCCGGTGGTGAAGAAGATCATGTTCGCGCCTGCGCCGATCTGGCCTGCCACGCTTTCCAAATCGTTGCCGGGACTGTCCATAAAGCAAAAGCCGGGCTGAAGCATGCGTTCGCCGTACTCGATGACGTAGTCCAGGCGGACGTCCGGATGCAGCTTGTTAGCGGCGCCAATCGATTTCAACACGATGTTGTAAAGACCGCGAAACTTGTTTCCGCCTGACGGATTGCCCTCGGCCGAGGTTCCATGCCACCGAGTCCGTTCCTTGAAGCGTTCAATCGCGTGGAGAAATCTGCGAGCCGTGTCCAGGTCCTTCACATTCTTCAGCACGTAAGACTCGGCGCCGATCAGCTCATCGGTTTCAGCCAGGTTGGCAATGCCGCCGTTCTGAACGATCTCTTTGGCCACGCAGGAAAGCAGCGGGTTGCTCGATATGCCCGAGAAAGCATCCGAGCCGCCGCACTGCAGGCCAATCTTTAGTTCGGAGGCTGGAACTTCGATTCGGCCCATCTGGCTTACAGGCTCCAGCCAGCTGCGGACGATGGTCTCTCCTTGTTCCAGGTTGGCCTGAAACCCGCCCCGCAACGTCAGAAACCGATGCGGCAAGCTGTTCAGTGGATACTGGTGCTCGCGCATGTAGCGCTCAAGCATCGCGTTGGTGAGAGGCTCCGTGCCGTAATCCACCGCCAACAGAGCTCCAACGTTGGGATTGACGATGTAGCCGGCCAGTGTCCGCAACAGCAGATCGAGATTGTTCGGACGCTCGGTGCCGCCGCCTTCGGTGTGGGCGATGGCCACGATGCCGTCGATGTTCGGAAACGCCTGCGCCACGCCCTTCAGCCGCGCTTCGAGCTGCTTCACATAGCTGGCGGTTCGCGACGTGGTGCCGAGCAAAACGATGCAGTTGCGCGTCCCAACACCGCGGCCGCCGGTTCGCCGGTATCCCAGAAAGGTTCGAGGCGTCGCGTGCAGCGGCACCTGAACTCCAGGACGAAAGCGGGACTCGTCCAGGTTGTAGGGCTCAATGTGGTCTTCAAAGTTCGGTTCGGTCTGGCAGTTCGAAATCAATCGACCGGTCACGAAGCGTTGCCAGGATGGAAGCATTGCAGGCGTATGCACCCGGCACGATGTCTCGAATTGCCAGACCAAAGGGCAATCCCCAGGAGAGCAACTGGCCCCCGCGAGGAATCGGCTGCACGGCAAACCTATGCCCCTCCAGCACCGTGTTGTTCAACTCAAACACTGCCCCGTTCGAGACGACCTGCGTCCCTTTCTCCAGCCGGCGTATCGCGATGGCGAGATTGTCACCAGGACTGGGAATTCTACCGATGTCGTTAAGGTTAAAAGAGGATGGCATGCTTCAGGTTTCCGTTCGAGATTAGATTCTTTTGCAGAAGAAATGCGGGATGAGGCCTTAGGAATGCCCGCGGAGCAATCATCAGAAACGAATCTTACCAGATGCCCTTTCCGAAAGCGACACCAGCGAAGTGGGTCAGTTCTGGTTGGTCGCCGAAACGACCGCTGGACTTAATCTCGAGGCAGACAGCGCTAGGCGGGACTTACGCGATTACCGTCTGGGGGCCGGGCCGCACGCGAAGTGCTGTCGCTGCGTCGAATCGGACGCAACTCGCCGTAGCCCATCTGTCTGGGAGGAGCGTTCCAACCAGGGTGCCCGCAGGCTCGCTATTCTTCTCCATGAAGCTCGCGCGTCATTTCGATCATAGTTCGGCGAAACCCGAGGTCGGAAAACAGGGACAACGCCCCGCCATTCTGCTGCGCTGTCCAGAGCAGTACGCGAGGCGCACCTTGTGAGCGAAGCCAATCGATAGCAGCTTCAACGAGCGCCGTGGCTACTCGTGTCCGCCGGCTCGATTCTTGCACTGCCACATCGTGAATGAACCCGGCGGGTTCACGGAGTTCTTTCCATGATCGTGGCTCCAGCCCAGCATATACATATCCAACGACAACTCCTGCGCGTTCGGCGACCAGAACGACCACGTCCTCTTCCGTAAGCTGGGAGCCCAGAAACCAGCCGTAGCCCTCTGCCGGATTGGGGCCGGGCGCCATGAACCGCTGCTTATCGAAGGCATAGTGAGTTTGCATCAACAACGCCCCTAACTGCCCAAGGACCGGAAGGTCCGATTCTGTTGCACGTCTTACCACGATCTCGTCCATACAAAAGTTATACGCTACCGTGCTGCTAAAGCCAACGTCCAACAACTGCTGGTGCTAGACGAGTAAATTGGAATTGAAGCCGCTGGACTGTCTTGGGAATGTCTTATGATACGGGATGATGGACAAACAAAGTGCTGCTATTCGTAATTAGGGTAACGTATTTGATGGACACCGGCCGGACGTTCCATCCGTCATGCCCGCGCAGGCGGGCATCCAGTCCCCCGTTGCCATTGTGAGGGAGCCCAACAACCTGGATTCCCGCTTTCGCGGGAATGACGGAATTAGGAAGCCGGGCAAATATGTCACCGTAATTGCGAAAGACGCCACTATGCAAACGTTCCGCCCATCTTGACAGCTCACCTGAATTACTCGGGCAGCTGACTGCGGAGGATTGGGAAAGCCCCACGATCTCTCCGAGATGGAAACTGAAAGACGCTAACGGAGAGGAGACTATGTTTCCCAGGACCCTGTCTCAGATCGTCACTCTGACTTACCTGCTTTTGTTGCCTTGTTTCCAGGGATGTAGCCGAAAGGAACCTATTGCCGCTTCTGAAGAGCAGGATATCGCTGCGATCACTGCCGTAAGTAAGGCCAGGGCAGACGCCTTCAATCAAGGGAATGCTGCCGCAATCGCAGTTCACTTCACGGAGGATGCCCTGCTGATGGCACCTGATCAGCCAACATTGAAAGGCAGAGCTGCTGTCCAGGCTTACTATCAGCGTATCTTCGATGAATACGAGACCCGGCTGAAAAGTTACTACGAGGAGGTGAAGGTATCGGGACCGCTTGCTTATGGGAGAGGTTTCGCCGAGGTGGCTTTGATCCCTAAGCAGGGAGGAGAAGCACTGGCTTCCACCGCCAAGTACATCAACATCATGAAGCGCGAGGCCGGCGGCACGTGGAAGACCACGCACGACATTTGGAACGGCAACGAGATGTCCAACAAGCGATAACGCTAATCTCTTAAATCTGATCTCGGGTATTCGCTGGGCAACCTGGTAAGTCACCAACACGGCGACATGGTAAATTCGTTAATTCGTCGCTTATCCGGCTAGCCCTAGACCTCCGAAGGTGAAGTCTAACTTCAGTCGCCGTATGCGTTCCTAACGCGCTGTGTGGAACTCGCCAGCAGCTCCCAAGCGGCTACAATCAAAAACACATCGTGCTATCCTTAGACTCTCGGTGATTCCGGGCAGTTCACGGTTCGCGCTCTCTACAACGGTTCGGTCTGTGACCCTCGCCCTGTACTCTTCCTCTCTATCTCGACTTCAGCGCTTAGTGGCTGCAGTTGCTCTTTTAGCCGCATGCGTCGTCGTGCCGCGTGGCTGGCCAGGGGCCGCCGCCGTGGCTCCGATGGCCGGGCCAGCTGAGCCGGGTCTCTTCGAGTGCCGCTGGACGGACCTGCCGGTCCGAATCGATGCGAAAGGGGATGACACGGCCTGGAAGGGGGCCCAAGTCATCGACCGGTTTGCCATTCCTTGGGCAGGTAAAACTGCCAGTACGGCGACCAATGCACGCCTGCTGTGGGACCGCGAGAATCTTTACTTCCTGGCAGAGATGCAGGACGCGGACATCTACGCTGAAGTTTTGGAGCACGACGGCCGCACTTGGAGTGACGACGTTTTCGAGCTCTTCTTCAAACCGGCGGAGGACAAGCCTGGCTATTACGAGTTCCAGGTGAACGCGGCGGGCACGATGCTCGACATGTTCCTGCCACAGCGGGGCAATGGCGGATACGAACGCTACCGAAGCGCCGACGAATTCCACATGGAGGCGAAAGTCGCGCTACAGGGCACGCTCAACCGCCGGCAGGATCGGGATCGTGCTTGGGTTGTGGAAGGACGTATTCCGTGGCGGGATTTTCTTCGGACCGGCGGTCGCCCGGAGGCTAATGAGCGCTGGAAGTTCGCGCTGTGCCGCTACGATTACCGGATTGACAGTACACAGCCGGAGTTATCCACCTCGGCGCCACTGACGAGGCCCAGCTTCCACAGGTACGAAGACTACGCGTCGCTGCGGTTCGTTGGCCCGGACGAGCGCCCGACAGAAGCCGTTCGGAATCGATCGGCGCATTCCGCTCACCACCTCCCGGGTGATCGGTTCTCCGGACCCGCCGCTTCCGTACCGCGTCCGGCGCGTTTATCCGAAGCTCAAGCTGAACAATCCGGTGACAGTCGTTCAGGAGCCGGGCAGCGATCGGCTGCTCGCCATCCTTCACGAAGCGAGTGGAGCGTCGCGTCTCCTTCGCTTCAGGGATGACCTGGATGTCGACTCGGCAGAGACGCTGCTGTCTGTCGATCGCATGGCCTATAGCATCGCGTTTCACCCCAGCTTCGAGCGGAATGGTTATCTCTATCTCAGCAGCAAGGGCCCGCTCTCTGCCGAAGGGTCAGGCGGGAAGATGCAGATCGCACGGTTCACCATGGCGCGCCAGCTCCCCCTTCGGTCTCGATCGCGCTTCCGAAGCAGGTCATCATCGACTGGCCTTCAAACGGTCACAACGGTGGCGCCATTGTCTTCGGCCAGGACGGGATGCTCTACATCACTACGGGCGACGGCACCTCCGACTCAGACGACGACAACGTTGGTCAGGACATGACGCGGCTGCTGGCCAAGCTCCTCCGCATCGATGTGGACCATCCGGAGCCGGGGAAAGCCTACTCGGTGCCGAAGGACAATCCCTTCGTCGGAGTGAAGGACGCACGTCCGGAAACCTGGGCATTCGGCTTCCGCAACCCCTGGCGCATGACCCGCGATCAAGAGACCGGCCATATCTGGGTGGGAAACGGCGGCCAGGATCTCTGGGAGACGGCTCACCTCGTTGAGCGCGGGGCGAACTATGGCTGGAGCGTCTATGAGGGGAGTCACCCCTTCTACCTGAATCGCAAGCTGGGTCCAGCCCCGCACACCAAGCCGACTCTCGAACACTCGCACTCGGAGTCGCGCTCGCTGACGGGCGGGATTGTCTACTACGGCTCGCGGTTTCCGGAGCTCCGTGGGGCGTACATTTACGGCGACTATTCTACCGGCAAGATCTGGGCAGCGCGCCACGACGGCACCCGGCTGTTGTGGCAGAAGGAGATCGCGGATACGACTCTGCAAATTACCTGCTTCGGAACCGACTCGCGCGGCGAGATCCTGATCGTCGACATGAAAGACAAGGATGAGGGCGGGATCTATACCCTCGAAGCCGCACCCCAGGTAACGAGCTTTGTTCCAACCTTCCCCACCCGCCTTAGCGAAAGCGGGCTCTTCCGGTCGGTGAAGGGTCACGTACCGGAACCTGCCCTGATTCCCTACACTGTCAATGCTCCGCTGTGGTCGGATGGCGCTTACAAAGAGCGCTACATTGCCCTGCCTGGCAAGGACTCGCAGATCGAGTTCACCGCTAACGGCGGCTGGAACTTTCCGGACCGCGCAGTCCTGGTGAAATCGTTCGCACTGGATATCGAAGAGGGGAACCCAAGGTCCCGGCGTTGGGTTGAGACCCGTTTCCTCACCAAACAAGAGGGCGAGTGGGTCGGCTATTCGTACCTCTGGAATGAGGCTCAGACAGAGGCCACACTGGTTGAGGCGTCAGGTGCCGACCGCGAGTTCGTCATTCGCGTACCGAAATCCGCGCAGAGCCCGGACGGTGTCCGTAAGCAGACGTGGCACTACCCCAGCCGGGCAGAGTGCATGACGTGCCACAGTCGCGCCGCCAACTTCGTCCTCGGCTTGACGACGCTGCAGATGAACCGCGAGCACGATTACGGGAAAGTCCGCGACAACCAGCTTCGAGTGCTGGAGCACCTTGGAATGCTGCGCCTGAACTGGGAGCGAACGATACAAGATGAGCTGCGCGCCGAGGCCAGATCCCGCGGCATGACGGAAGCTCAAGCGGACGAGTACGTCCGGAAGTCGGTGGCGGACAACAGCGCCCAACGTCAGCCAGTGGTTTCGTCGCTCCTCGCGGTTGCTCCAGACAAACTCTCGCGGCTCGCGAACCCGTATGATCCGAAACAGGCGCTGGATGGCCGGGCCCGCGCGTACCTGCACGCCAACTGCTCGCAGTGTCACGTCGCGGCCGGCGGCGGCAACTCTCAAATGGAACTTGAATTCACGACCGTCTTGGAGAAGACGAGGCTTGTCGATGTCCGACCGGTCCACGATACCTATGGCCTCCCCGAAGCCCGCCTGATCGTGCCCGGGAGCCCGGAACGATCGGTCCTGCTCCATCGAATGTCACACCGCGATCGTGGTCATATGCCGCCGCTTGCGACTTCGGTGGTGGACCGCGACGCGATGAGACTCATCAGGGAGTGGATCGGAGGAATGAAAGTCAGAATTAAGCCGGGAGAATGAAATATTCGTCGGTGGTCTTCGGACGGAAGTAAATGATGCGTGCCTCCCACTCACCCCCAGCCCCTCGCCGTTGGGGCGAGGAGAGCCGAAATTGTTTCAGAGGTTGGCTGAAGGCCCCACACCACAGGACTTTCCCAGTTTCGCCTCAAAAACTAGTCTGGTAACCTCACAATCGGGCCAGGCGGGTTTCCGCGTCGCCGAAGCGATCGAGCTTCACTCCCATCCGGTCCATGAGGGACAGATACAAGCTGCACAACTTGCGGTTGTCGTCTCCGGCGTATAAGTAGTCCAACGTTCGGCCCGTTTCGAGCGTTCCACCCAACCCACCTGCGAGCACAACCGGCACCTTCATGTTGTCGTGCTTCCAGCCGGCCCACATATTCGAAAGCCACAGCAGACAGCAGTTGTCGAGCACGGTACCTTCGCCTTCCGGCATAGCATCCAGCTTTCCGGCCAGGTAGGCGAGTTGGCTCAAGTGAAAGCGCGAGATACGCTCGTAACCGTCGGAGAGGTCGTCGTGTGAAGCTCCGTGATGCCCTTCACGCACATCCAGGAATGGGTAGTACAGAGAAGAAAGGTCTCGGGCAAGAAGCAGGGAAGCGATGCGAGTCTTGTCGGTTTGGAAAGCCAGAGCGATGATGTCGCACATCAATCGCGTATGATCACGCAGATCTTCGGGCAACCCATTTTCAGGGCGTTCCATGGTGAATACCGCGCGACCTTGCTTCTTGGCGTGGTCCTCGGCCTTGTCCTTGTCGCTCCGCATGCGCTCGATGCGCTTCTCGACCTCCCGCACACTCGTCAAATATTCATCCAGTTTGGCCTTGTCGCTTGAACTGACCTTCAGGCTGAGACTCTCGGCGCGGTCTTTCACCCGGTCCAGAACGCTCTGGTTGCGGAGGCTGCCGCGGTTTTCGAACAGACTGTCGAAGGCGAGCGAAGGATAAATTTCGTTAGGAACCGGTGAATCCGCACTGAACCAGGAGATGTGCGAACTGTAAGCCATCGAGAAATTCGTCTCGTGATAACCGGTCATGGGTTGCTCGCAAGCCAGCACGAGACTGGATTGCGGCGTGTCCTGGCCGAGATGCTTGGCGAGCACCTGGTCCATGGTGATGCCCGCCTTGACAATGGCTCCTTTCTGAATGGGCACGCCGGAAAGAAGGTTGCCGGTCTGTCCGGGGTGAATGCCCATGCCCACGGCGGGCTTGTTGAAGAGGCCGTTAATGACGTTGATTTTTTTCTTCAGCGGCGCCAGCGGCTCCAGGCTCTTGCTCAGCTTCATCGCATCGCCCGATCCCTTGGCCCACCAATGATTCCCGTTGATGCCGTTGCCCATGAACAATACGGCGAGGCGCTTCGGAAAGCCGGCCGGCGTCATTCCAGTGGCGGGCGTAGAGCCCCAAACCGGAAGGGATTCCAGCCAGGGCAAAGCCATGCTGACTCCGACGCCGCGGAGAAAGATTCGACGGGACATCCGATCGCGATGAGTCAGTTTTGTCGTTGGGTCGAGCATGTGTTCACCTTCCTGTGAAAGAAAAGCGTCGACTCGAGAACGGCATACTTAGAAATCCTTAGAGAAGTTTCGGTCCCCCTCGCCCCAGCGCGGGAGAGGGGTTAGGGGTGAGGGGACCAGCACACCGCTGGATGTTATTGCGACCGATTCTATCCGACTTTAGCGCATCGGAATAGGGCACGCACAGCTGTCACCGTGATTCTTAGTGACAAGTACAAGCAAAACAACCAATAGCCAATACTGAATAAACAATAGCAAATGCTTCAGCTGCCTCTGAGCGCAGGACTCCGACGGAGCTCTGCTTTACCCGCAACGGCCTCCTGCCCTCGTTTCGTCAGGAACTGAGGGCTTGTGACGATGCTCTCCACCAAGCTGCTGAGGCGATAGCCATTCGCCGCCAGTTTCCGCTTCGTTGCCTCGATGGTGGGCTCATCCGAAAGCAACAGGCTGCGTCCGAGAGCATAGACCAGCATCTTCCGGCAAAGGTTGTCGATGAAGTCGTTCTCACGATGTGACCGTATGTAGTTACGGAGACCATCGAAGCCGCTGCCTTCGCTGCCGCCGGGAAAAGTGGCTTGAGTGTCTACAGGCCGGCCAGCCAGATCTTTCGTCCGTCTCTCGCCGATGGGTCCGTAGCCTTCGAACGCCAGGCCCAACGCATCGAAGCGTGCGTGACAGGATGCACAACTTGCGTCTTGGCGGTGTTTGGCCAGCACTGCTCGCAGCGGCAGGTCCAACTTCGCTTCGTCGCGAGGTAGTTCTGGCACGACGGCCGGCGGCGGAGGAATTTCTTCGCCGAGCACACGCTTCACGACCCAGTATCCCCGCTTCACTGGGCTCGTTCTGAGGCCGGGCGCGTTTTTCGTGAGGAAAGCTGACATCGGCAACAAGCCCCCGCGCCCGTAGCGATTTGCATCCTCAACTCGAGCCCATTCGTCTGGCTGCATTGAGCCTGCTGGCATTCCATAGTGCCGGGCCAGAACCGAATTCACGAACGTGTGATTAGCGTAGAGGAAATCGAGCACGGATCGGTCATTGCGGGCCACGTCGACAAAGAACTGGATGGGCTCCTCAAACATCGCCTGGCGCAGTTCGTTGTTGAAGCTCGTGAACCGCTCGCGATCAACGGTGTTGAGCTCCTCGAAACGGCGGAAGTCAAGCCAGTTGCCGGCAAACTCCGTCGCCAGACCCTGTGCGCGCTGGTCTTTCAACATGCGACGCACCTGGGCCGAGAGCACTTCTGGCCTTCGTAGCTCTCCTGCCTCGGCATGAGCCAACAGTTTCTGGTCAGGCATGCTCGACCAAAGGAAATAGCTGAGGCGGCTGGCCAGCGCGAAATCCGATAGCGGACGCGAGCCTGGCGGAACATTAGTGGCGGCCGTACGTCGCAGCGCTCCGGTTGGTGTTTTTTTGGTGTGCTGAGACAGACGCTGGCTCACCGGCGGGTTGGGAGCAGAATCTGAGTCCAAGAGGTCAATCCGATAGCAGAAATCCGGCGACATCAGAATGCTCACCACCGAGTCACGCATTGCTTCTTCGTGGTCCAAGCCACTCTTGTCGCGCAGCGAACGATAGAAAGCCAGCAGATCGGCCCGCTCGCCCGGGGACAAGGGACGCCGATACGCGCGCGCTGCAAACTGCTGGAGCGCCTCCAGGTGCCGGGGTTCCGCCTCGATTCGCGCCCGCTCGACCCACCGAAGGCCGGCGTTCACCCATTGGAAGTGGTCTTCGATCGCCTGGATCGCAATCTGGTTGGAGCTCTCGCGCGCCTTAGCGAGATAGGAGTCTTTCACCTGCTGGATCATTACTTCAGAGGTAACTTCCTTGTCTGCAGGACGAAGAGCACCCGACTCGGGACCCTTTCCATGAGCCTCGCCAGCCTCGTTAAAGTAGAACTGGACGTAAGTCCGGACGTTGGCGGAAGCGATGAAATCGAGTTCCTGCCACAGCGCGTCCAGTTCCTTTTGCCCCTTCTCGTCGAGAATCAGCTCGTAGAGCGGGAGGTCATCGCGGAAGTATCCCATCAAGTTGTGGAAGCCGGCGCTCAGAAGCCGGCCCTTGTCCTTTGTCGGATCCAGATAGTTGCGACCGCGCTCAGAAACGTAGAAGGCGTCAGGGAACACTGCGCAGAATCGCGCGAAAGCAGTCTCGTAACGCGCCCGCTGACCAGCCGGAACCCGCAGGTCAGGATCATTCGGTTGCCGGTTCCTAGCCCGCTCGGCTGCCTCTTCATCGGCAACGTTGTTCTCAGCAGCGCTCTGTTTCTTTGGTGCCGAATCAATCTGGACCATCCGTGCTTCGCCGTCCACCTGCAAGGCGTCCCGGTCGTAATCCATGCGGTGCGTGGCGTACTGCCGATTCTTCCACATTAAGAAGGGCTGTGAAGTCGGCCGCATTCCCTTTACCGTGAGGCCGGGAAATCTTGGCTCGAGTTTTCTCCGAAGTTGCACCACAAAGTCGCGCATCCGGTTGCAGCCGTCTCGCGCAAGTTGCGGTTGGTTGCCCTTCGGCGCGGGTAGTTCCCGCCACATCGCCTGGAGTTTCGCCGTAGGGCCCACGTCTTCCTTGGGCCCTTCCAGTGTGCGCCAGACCGTGGCGAGGTACTTGGGGCTGACGTTGCTCTCGGCAGCGAAGTTTGCCAGAGTCGCTTTCGGTTTGCCCAGAGCCGCACGGTGTTTGAAGCGCCATGCACTGTGAAAATAGTCGCTGTAATCGGTGGCTTGCCGCTGGTAGAAATCCACGATCTGACTGACGCAGTATTTGTCGCGGTCCGTCTCGACCAGCATCAGATGCGGTGCGAAGGCGAGGCCGTTTGGTTTTAGTACCAGGTGATTGGCCACTTCGCGCGCAGCCTGCAGGTACTTGTTCAGCAAGGCCGGCGACATCGCCAGAGACTCTCCCGAATTATCGAAGCCAGCGGGATTAGCGGGATCGACTGGGAACTCCCGCGTCGGCCGGATGTCCACACCCGTCAGATCGCGGATGGTGTAGTTGTACTCCGCATTGCTCAACCGGCGTGCCAGAACCAAACCCGGATCCCCTGCGTTCTTCCGCGCCTCGTTCTTGAGTACTGCGGCGATCCAAGCGATCACTGTTTGCCGATGCTCGGAAGCCGGCTGCTGGGCCTGCTGCGGCGGCATCTGCTTCGCGGTGAGCTTTTCGAGCACCAGCGACCAATGGCGGTGATCCTGAACAACAGCCCCCAGATTGGAATACTGGCCCAGATCAAACTGGGCCATGGGCTTCTCCCCGCTATGGCAACTGATGCAGTAGCTCGCAAGGAAGGGACGCACGGTTTCCACAAAACGGCGTTCGAGATCGAGTTCAGGTGGATCGGGTGTGGCAGCCCTCACGGCTAGAGTTCCCAGGAACAGCAGAAGGGTTGTGGTACTCGTCCGCAGCATTGGTCTCAGACCTGGTTGAATTCAACTTGGCTACTGATATATCACCATTGGCACCCTACCTACAACAGTCTGGATGCCTCGGTGCGGCTAGGAGCATCGGCCATTGCTTCACCGCATCCCGGCAATGGCCCGGCTCAGCTTGGTTGAGGTTCAGTTTCCCGATTCCAGTGGGGGCAGAAACTTCACGCAGACCGGGGATGGTGCTTCCGCAAAGACTCCGGACGGTTTCAATCGGCCATTCTCGGGGTCAATCCGGCAAACGAGAAGCGAGTTCGAATCCTGATTGGCGATGGCGAGGTGTTTTCCTGAGGGTTCGATTCCAAAATGCCGCGGGGTTTTTCCTCCCGCATTCTGCTCTTCAATGTATTTGAGTGTGCCTTTGTCCTGATCGATTCCAAATACCACCAGGCTTTCGTGCCCGCGATTCGAGGCATAGAGGTATTCCCCGGAAGGCTTGATTCCGATCTCGGCTGGGAAATTGGGGCCGTCATAATACGGTGGAAGCGTAGGTACCGTCTGGAGTTCCCTTAAGACACCTGTCTCCGGAAGATAAGCGAACGCAGTGATCGTAGAGTCGAGTTCATTGACGACGTAGGCGAAACGCCCGCCCGGGTGAAAGGTCATGTGACGTGGGCCAGCGCCGGGTTTAAGTGAAGCAAACGCAGGCTCACTCGGAGTCAGTTTGCCTTGCTCCGCGTCAAACCGATAGATCAGGACCTTGTCCAATCCCAGATCGCACACGAAGGCAAAGCGATTAGCGGGATCGAGCGTCACGCAGTGGGGGTGCGGACCCTCCTGGCGATCGGGGTTGACGCTTTTCCCGGTGTGTTGCACCACCGCCGTGGCCTCACCCAGCCGCCCATCCGGCCCAACAGGCAGTACGGCGACACTGCCATTGTAGTTCGCCACCAGCACATTGCGGCCTTGCTGGTCTAACACCAGATGGCACGGGCCGGAACCCATCGAAGAGCGCTGATTCAAGAGCGTGAGTTTGCCCGTATCCGGATCAATCGCGAAAGCGCTGACCGCGCCGGTGGGTTTGCCCTCGAACGTTTGAACTCCATTCACGCAAAAGAGCCGCCGGCGTTTGAGGTCAAGCTCGATGAACGAAGGATTCGGTGTCTCTGCCGCCAGCCCCAGGGGAACCAGAGTGATATTCTGGGAAACTTCGAGATTCTTCGTCTGCAGCCAGAAGAGTTGGATGCCCTTGGACGTTGCAGCATAGACCAAGGTTTCCTTTGCCGGTTTGATTTCACTGGAAGCCTGCGGACCGTTGGCTGCGCAAAGTAGCAGCACAACGACAAGAGACCCAGCGAGAGCACCGATGATTTTGCAGAGTCGCGTCATAGGTCAAAGTTTTCCTGTCATGGGAAACGGCCTGCAAGAATGATTCGAGCGTTACGGCGAATGCCCTGCTTTGCGATACTCATTCCCACTCAGCTGTTGGTGGCCCCGCGTCGCGTCTTCAGATAGTCGGTCAAGGTAAGGTGGGTTCTCTGTTGGAATCGCTGTTCCAGAGATGGAATGTCTCCTATAGGCTCATCCAGCTCCATGCGCTCTACCCTGTGGAGTGGATAGAAAACCGTGGCCAAACCGCCCTCCTCCTCGGATCCCCACTGTTGCAGCCATTCATCAAAACCATTCAAGTCCAGACCATGAATGGTAACTCCGGCGGGATTGAGATCAACGAGTTGTCCCCAGACCTTTTCCCGGGGGCTGTGAAGAATGACCACAACGGTGGAATGAAGTTTCATGGGTGTTTTTTCATGTCGCTTTGTGGCGCCACGTTTGATGAAAACATCGTCCCCCCTTGCACAAGCAGGGACTTCAGGGGGGTTGTCCGGCCAACCTTGCTAAACCAGTCACGACAACCCACTGAAGGCTTCGCGGCCGGGTGAAATCTTCTCAAGATTTCACCTTCGCCTTCTTTCCCACTTTGGTAAGGGGATCTTCAGAGGAGTTTTTTCATCCCGCGTTCGATGAAAGTTTTTCGTGCTCGTCCTCGTCCTCGTCGTCGTGCTCGAACTTTTGTTGAGGACAAGCACCGTCCCAAAGGTCTTTCCCACGAACAGTCGTGGTGCGTTCAGAAAGCAAACGCACCCTACCCGAAGTTATCAAGCTGAAAAGCGGCGGGTTCTCGAGAGATAGTCTTGCGCCATCTCCAGAGCCTTCTGCTCGCATTCCTCCTTTGTAGTTCCTTCCGTCCGAGCGATGCAGGCACCCGGTTCTACATTGTCGGCTTTGCAAAAGTACTTGCCGCCGAGTTCATAAGAAGTGAGGCGCAGCTTCCAGCCGGCCACTTCCAGAATTCTCTCGGAGAAGTTTGTCGGTTTCACGCTCTTGCTCCTTTGGATGGTTTGACCCGCCACGGGAAGGCCCGATTTTTCCCAGGCCGCAATACCGCCGAGAAGCTCGGAAACATTCGAGTTCCCGTTGCGCTTGATGATACTTGCCGCAATCGAAGAACGGTAACCTCCGGCACAATGGACCACCAGTGGCCGGTCCGCAGGAAGTTCTCCAACGCGTTCCTGCAGATGATTCAAAGGAATGTGCAGGCTTCCCTCGATGAACTTGTCTTTTCTTTCCCGGTCTGCCCGCACGTCCAACAGCAGTGGAGCAGCCGTCGATGCGGTCTGCTCACCCAGAGTGGTGGCTGCCACGCGTGGCGTTTGTGCGACGTACTCCGGGTGCGACTCCAGGGCCGCCATTCCCAAACTCAAGTATCCACCCACATGGTCGAAACCGATGCGGCCGAGACGGGTGGTAGCCTGTCTCTCCTGGCCGGGCGAAGCCACCAGCAGAATGGGCCGCTCGCGATCGAGCACAGTCCCTGCCCAGGTTGCGAACTGGCCGCCCAAGCCAATGTTGATGCTGCCTGTCAGATGTCCTGCCGCAAACTCGGCCGGGTCCCGTACGTCCAGGACCTGGGCGCCGGAATTCATTCTGGCCAGGAGTTCAGTGAGCGAAAGCGGTTTCAGCACCTGGTCCAATGTCTGGTCCAGAGTGGCATGCTCCTTGGTGTTGAGGATCGCGTCATAAGTAAAGTAGGGAGGTGCTTCCGGCTGCTCGGCTGTCACCAACTCCAGAAAGTCCGCCTTGCTCATCGCCTGCAGCGCATAGTTGTATTGGCGTTGCACACCGATGGTTGAAACTGTTTCCGCACTCAAACTCTTCCCGCATAAGGAGCCCGCACCGTGTGCCGGGTAGACCAGAGTCTCATCCGGCAGCGCCAGCAGCTTGTCGTGCAGCGAATCGTACAGCAGCCCAGCCAGTTCCGCTGCCGAATATCCCATCGCCGCTCTCAAATCGGGGCGGCCCACATCGCCAATAAACAAGGTATCGCCGGTAAGGACGGCGTGGGGTTTGTGCTTGTCCTGCTTCAGGTCATGCACCACCACGGAAATCGACTCAGGAGAATGTCCGGGTGTTTCAAGAATGCGAAGCTGGACATCACCAAATTCTACAACGCTCCCATCGCCGAGAGGTGTGAATGCGTACTCCGCTTTTGCTCGCGATCCAAGGTAGATCTGTGCACCGGCACGGTTTCGCAATTCCAGGTGTCCAGCCAAAAAATCGGCATGAAAATGAGTCAATAGCACATGGCGAATCACAACGCCGTGGGCCTCGGCATCCGCCAGGTACAAGTCAACATCGCGCTGAGGATCAACTACGGCAGCCGTCCGGGTGGTTTCGTCTGCAACCAGGTAAGAGGCGTGGGCCAGGCAGCCGAGATAGTACTGTTTCAGGATCATTGGAAACTCTTAGCAGACCAAGAAGAAGGGGAGGTTGTAGACCTCCCTGAATTGCAGGCTAGGTTCACTTTGATGACAACCAGTTCAAGGTTCGGGAAAATCGACAGCGGTTGAAATCGAGAGCAGTCGGCATTTGTTTGAACCGCCAAGAGCGCCAAGAACGCTAAGGGAATCCAAGCTGTTATCGGGAGTCTGAGAGTCTCGCACCACGGATCTTGGATCGTGATGGCCGGCCGAGTACCTCTAAGAGAAGCTCCACCAGGCAACCTCTTGGCGCTCTTGGCGCTTCGTTCCCTGCTTTGGGTTTCGGCGGTACGAGGTCATTCGCTACGAATAGGCCCCTTCTTAGGCCGAAGCCGTGGCGGCGGCGCCTTTCTCAATCGCGGCGCCCACCAGGTTGCCCCACTCGGTCCATGAACCGTCGTAGTTCTTCACGTCCTTGTAGCCGAGCAGGTACTTCAAAACAAACCAGGAATGACTGGAGCGTTCTCCGATCCGGCAATAGGCAATGATCGGCTTCGCACCCGTGATCCCTTCGTTCTGATAGAGCGCTTTGAGTTCGTCGAACGTCTTGAATGTCCCATCGTCGTTGCAGGCTTTCGACCACGTAATGCTGCGGGCGCCAGGAATGTGACCGCCACGCTGGCAGGTCTCCGGCAAACCGGGAGGAGAAAGAATCTCACCGGTGAATTCCGGACCGCTGCGCACGTCTACCAGTTCCACGGCACGCTGACTCACCGCTGCCTGGACTTGCGGCAGAAACGCCCGAATGGATAGATCGGGATCGGCCGCACGATAAGTTGTCGGCGTAACCTTCGGGGATTCGTTGGACAGTTCGCGTCCTTCCGACAGCAGCTTTTTTCGGCCGCCATTGATGATGCGAACATCGGCATGGCCGTAAATCTTGAGCTGCCAAAAAGCCCAGGCTGCAAACCAGTTGTTGTTGTCGCCGTAGATGACAACCGTCGTGTCACTCCCGATGCCGGAACTTCCCATCAGGGCTTCAAATTGGGCCTTGGGGATGATGTCGCGCTGAACCGTGTCGCACAATTGCGTGTTCCACGCCCAACCGAGGGCGTTCGGCAGGTGACCTTCTTCGTAGGCCTTGGTGTCGACATCGACCTCGACAATTCTAACCTTTGGATTGTTGGTGTTGCTGGCTGCCCATTCAGTGGTCACCAACACTTCGGGGTGCACGTATGGGTTCATTGGAACCTCCCTTGAGTTGAATCAATTCGGCAAACAAACAGAGAAGCGCTTGAGGACCCTCTCTGACGCGAACGGATGTCTGAAGCGAGCGATTCTAGTCCCCTTCAGGAAGGGTGTAAAGGGTTCCACAATACCCGAGCATCATGCTGTGGAACTCGCACAGTGGGACGGCACTACCGCGGCTGCGTCGCATGGTCGCATCTTTGTTTAGTTGCTTCCTTTTGCGGGTTGGCTCAGCAAGCACCGCCGGACGGAAACAACGTCAGAAAGAGAAGATCGCCAAGGCTTGCGAACCTGAGTCGCAATCCTTGTTCCACGACCGCATGAACAGCATGAACTCTTTAGAATGGGTTAGGAAGGGCCTTAGGGAATAATCGGCGAAGTGAGACCCGAACGGCGTCGATCGACGATATTTCGTCGCTGTGCCAAGGCTTCAGCAAGCGGTGAGTCGCGACATCCGGTGAGACTCTGATCGGGGCCGCGTCACTTCGCGCCTCGCTGCGACTACTGCGGAACCATTGCCTTGTCGTCCGAGAATCCGCTCTACTAGTCTTCTTTGCCAGCCACTTTGACAAAGTCGCTCCACGGCACAGCGCGCCCGTGAATGGGTGCAATCGTTGAGATGTCCAACCCGAGTTGTCGAACGTTGTTGTAGAACGCCCGGTGAATCTCGCTGGAAGTGGCCGGCAAAGCGCTCATCGGAAGCAGGTGGGTCGTACAGGTCCGCTTCAATGATGATCTTCTCCTTTGGCAGATACGCCATCAACATGCCCTCGACGTGGGCGGCGAGACCCTGAACATAATAAATCTCCAGGTTACGAGTCCCATCCGTGAGCACGTACTTCTCGTCCACGTCCTCCATCGTATAACCCTCCGAAATCTCCGTCGGCGGATAGAGGGACACCATGTCGGGTTGCAGGGTTCGTGGTACATAGTTCAGCAGTTCGGTCTCGTAGAAGACGCGATTCCGCTGATGCGTGATGACTGTGGCGCCCACGTGCAGGTAGGTGCGAAGTCCGCCCAGATGGTCGTAGTGAGCGTGCGTGTTGATGATGAAACGAATCGGCTTGTTAGGAACGAGCTTGACGACTTCCGCGATCACAGCGAGCGATCGCTGTTCGTCGAGTGGCGCTTCAATCACCGCGACATGATTCTTGAACTCGACAGCCACGCTGTTGTGCGAGGAACCTCCCAATAGCCAAACGCCCTCTGCCAATTTCTGTGTCTCGACCTGAGCCCGAGGAACAGCGGCCTGCTGCACGGACTTCAGGAACCGTTAGTGGCGGACCGCACACGTTGGGCTCGATCTTTCCGAAGCTGCCACCGAAACCATTGTGGCCGCCACTGATGGTCGGAATCTGCCTCTCGTCATCCCAGCCATCGTGATGATGCCACCCGGCTGGAAACTTCACTCCGCCGACATCCCGCCACTCCGTGTATTCATGCTCATAATTCATATCGCCCAGGACCGGATGCGGAACCCAGGTTTGGATTCGCTGGATCAGATTCTGACTGTTGATCGTCGCGTTCACCCGGTATTTCCCGAGTACCGTCGCCGAAACAATCGTCACCTTCTCGATTCCCGCGGTCGTAGCGCCATCACGGCCGCTTTCTGCCATCTCCCACCGCCAGATCGCGGTCGGATTCGCTCCCGGCGCCATGGCCGCTTTGATGAAGCCCGGCGGGTTCAACCAAATGTCCAGTTGCCAAAGCTCCGCGCTGGCTGGCGCCGGAATCGGATTGGTCGCCCTCTCCATCCAGGTGCCATGCGAAATTTCCGTGGACCACGAATGTCTGTCGTTCCTTCTGCTGGAGAGGCGTTCCTCCCAGCCAACCGGTGCCGTATTTCCACGACCGCGGGTTCATTCCGGGCTTGCGACTAAACTGCTCTACCGAGGATCGAGTCTCGTAGTTGATGGTCCGGGAATAGTTCGCCAACGGCTCCCCGCGTGGCCAATCGGTATCCTGGGTCACATTCTGGCCGACCTTGCCGGCGTACCCGGTCCCGGAAAACGTAACGCACTTTAGATTGTCGGCGCCCATCGCTTTCGCAGCAGCTCGCAAAACAGGCCAGGGATCGACGTGACCAGGCGCGAGGTTCTGGCCAACTGCAAACCTGCCCGTGACCGTCAACGCGACAAGGAGAATCCATAGTCTGTGAGTCATAGGTGCCTTAACCGATAACGAACCAACATGAAACCGTTGCTATAGACCGTGCTGTCGGCGAGCTCAAGACGGGTCTCCTTGATGGCACCCGAAAACAGTGGGATCCCTGAGCCGAGCAGTATCGGATTCACTTTCAGAATGACCTCGTCGATCTCAGGAAACAGAGTCGAAGCCAAAGCCCCGCCGCCGCAGAGCCAGATGTCTTTTCCTTGCTGCTTCTTCAGTTCTCTGATGAATGCTAGAGCGTCTCCCGAAACAAGGTGCACATTCTCATCCGGACTTTTCTTCAGCGTGCGCGAAAACAGATATTGCTTCAAGTGTGGGTAAGGGCTGGTGACACCGACATTGATCCCCACGTCGTACGTCCCGCGTCCCATCAGAACAGCATCGAAGCATTGATTCGCTGCACGGACGCCGAGCGCATCGCGAAGGTGCCCAGGAAAGGTCTCGGGAAAGAGCTGGATCAACGCAGCAAGATGCTCTCCCTGGCTCAGGAAGAAATCAAACGAACCATCCTCGCGGGCGATAAATCTGTCGACCGTGCAGGCCACGTAATACTTGAGCTTACGCATTTTACAATCCTCTCACCAACTGTCTGGCACCCCTATGGTGCCGAGGGTGGCGGCACCCGCCGTTTCGTGGCTTGCTCGAACGCGTACGCAAGTTCGATGAGACGTGGCTCGCTGCAGGCCATCCCGGTGAAACTCACGCCGAATGGGGCTGGCTTTGCGTTGAAGCCGTCAGGGAAGGGGGGCGTGGGTGGATTCGGCACCAGGCCAAATGGCACGATGATCGTGGGATATCCCGGCTTCGCCGGAATCGGATATCCAGTAGCGCCCGGGAATAAGCAGTGCGTCCAAGCGGTGCTCCTTCATGACCGCGTCGATACCTTGCGTCGCACTGAGCAAAAGGTCCCTGGCGCGATCGGCCTGGTAACGAGCGCGGTCTGTTTCGACGTCCATCTCATCCGAGATATCCAGGTTTGCCTGACCATACTTGATCGCCCCGGCTTTCTGGTGTCTCACGTTCCATTCCCGCAACTCGGTTAGGTTCTTCACCGGCGCTTTCGCGCCCAATGAAGCCAGCCATTGGTTGAAGTCCCGCTTCATACCGTATTTCAAGACCACCGAACAATCGGCATCTTTGCCCTTGGCGCCGTCCAAACCCGTACAGATGTTCCAAAGCAAAGTATTCGCTTTCGGATCGCGTGAGATCACACTCGGAAGGTCGGCCGGATCGACGATGATCGCACCTTGTTCTTTCAACATCGCGATGGCTTCTGCCATGACCTTGGCTTGCTCGGTGCTCAGCCCCCCGCGAGGCTCTTTCCCGCCGGGCGGGGTGAGCTTGTCGTAGAAGAAGGCCCTGGGAATCCCAATGCGTGCCCCTTTTAGCCCTCCGGCATTCAGGAAGCGTGTGTAGTCGCGGCCGGGAGGCGGCGTACACGTCTTCGTTGTCGCATCGTTGGGATCCGGCGCCGCGCCTTCCAGAGCACCAAGGAGAATAGCGGCATCCGTTACTGTGCGCGTCATTGGTCCGGGCGTGTCCTGGTCGGCCGTAATCGGGATGACTCCGTACCGGCTCACACGACCAACGGTGGGTTTGATTCCCACCAGCATGTTCTGGTTTGCCGGGCTCAGAATGGACCCGGAAGTTTCGGTACCTACATTGGCTGCCCAGAAATTCGCGGCGGTGCCGATCCCAGAACTTGAACCCCCGGTGCCCAGCACGGGCCGGCCATCGCCGGTTGCTGCACGCGGATCGCGCCGCGGGTCGTATGGATTCATGCCATATCCCGTAAGGGCGTTGTAGTTGCCCGGCATCCCGCTGGCTACCCAGTTGGCGAGCTCCGTCATTCCCGTCTTGGCAACAATGATGGCGCCGGCATCTCTGAGACTTTTGGTGAGGGTGGCCTCGTAAGGCGGCACCAGTCCATCGAAGACGAGAGCGCCACCGGTTGTTGGCATGTCGGTGGTATGAATGTTGTCTTTGAGTGCGATGGGGATGCCATGCAGAGGCCCGCGAATCCTGCCCTGAGAGCGCTCACGGTCTCGCTCTTCGGCTTCTTGAAGCGCCTTTGGGTTCACCGTAATCACGGCGTTCAACTTGTCTTCGTAGGTCGCTATCCTCGTCAGATACTGCCAGACGATCTCCCGGGAGGTGACACGCTTCTGTTCCATGGCGGCCTGCATCTGAGGAATCGTTGCCTCGACAATGCTGAAGGCCTGAGCAGTACCCTCAGAATGCCGGATCTGGGCGAGCGCGAGGACTGTCGAGGCAGCCAGGAGTAGAAGAGTCAGTTTTGGGCGTCGCAAGTGACCTCCTTGAAAATCCCCCTCACCGAAAGGGGGATGAAGGCTTGAGACGACGGCCTTCACTGAAGCGACAGCCGTCACGGAGCGCTTCGGGGGTGTCGTGACGGTTTACCGTTCCCAGAACCCCCCTGAAGTCCCCCGTTGGGGGACGGTGTTTCATCGAGCGTGGCGCCGCAACGCGGCACGAAAAACTCCTTAGAAAAACGGCACACTGCACAGACCAGGACTATTTTCTCTTCACCGATGGCCCGTCGCCGCCTGGCGCGTAACGTTCATGCAAATCCACCGGGCTCGATTTGCCACGTAGCCGAAGATTGAGCAA
Source organism: uncultured Acidimicrobiia bacterium (assembly GCA_963791795.1). Lineage (GTDB taxonomy): Bacteria > Acidobacteriota > Terriglobia > Versatilivoradales > Versatilivoraceae > VFZK01. The sequence goes on along the minus strand of CAWBTP010000003.1, from coordinate 193,443 downwards.
CTCGACAAAGACGGAGAAGCCCATCGCGAAATAAATGTAGCCTTTTGGGAGGTGAACTCCGAAGCCATCGACAACCAGCGTCAATCCGATGAGCAGGAGGAAACTCAGGGCCAGCATTTTGATCGTTGGATGCCTCGTGACAAAGCCACTCACCGGCGCAGCAAAGAACATCATGAAAATGACGGACACAACCACGGCGGCGATCATGACTCCTATTTGCGACACCATGCCTACCGCCGTGATCACCGAATCGAGCGAGAAAACGATATCAAGAAGCAGAATTTGGGTCAGTACGCTGGCAAAGGTCGCTTTGACCTTTGCTGAAGCGTGCCCGGATTCGCCTTCAAGGCTCTCGTGAATCTCAAAAGTGGCTTTGGCGAGCAGGAACAATCCCCCAAGAATTAGAATCAAATCGCGTCCAGAAAACTCCTGCCCAAGAACTGCAAACAAGGGCTTCGTAAGTCGGATGATCCACGAGAGCGACAAGAGCAGAAGAATGCGCGTCAACATGGCCAGCCCGAGACCGATGTAGCGGGCTCGGCCCTGCTGTGCGGAAGGCAGCTTTCCTGCCAGGATTGAGATAAAAATAACGTTGTCGATGCCGAGAACAATTTCCAGGCTTAACAGCGTTAAAAAAGCAATCCATGCTTGCGGGTCAGCCAGCCAGTTCATTGGTCACTTCTCCTGTTCGCGGAAGCCGCTGCCAGCTTGCGGCGGGCTCGCTACGCCTTTATGCAGGCGACCCGATTCGCACCGAAAACGACTTAGAGGTCGCTTCGACGAATCGTACCAGCCGTTCGCCCTCGTCGTTGAGCGCAGCACGCTCCGGCTTTGTCAGTTTCGCGAATGGCTGGATTGCCAGTGTCGTTGCGTCCTTGATCCTTTCGATCTTCCAGGCGCCGCGCACGAAGCCGTCTACGAGGATCGTGGCTGCCACGCGCAATCCTGGAAGATAGACCTTCGACCGATGTTCGTCGGCAATCACCCTGGTGCGATTACTATGCGACAGCAGCAGGTTATCGTACTCCGGCAGGAATCGAACTGGCGCAGGGACATCCGCCTGCGGGCAACGACAGATTCGGGAGGTCGAACAACTCGCGACGCCCCTCATCCCGATAGGTTTTCAGCTCGGGTCTCAATTTCTCGAAGGTTTCTTTCAGTTTCATTCCGAGCCAAGTCTGCGCATCGGTAACAGAAGCGGGGCCGAAGGCTGCCAGATAACGCCGCACCAAATCGGATAGGTTGTCTTCGCGATCCATAGACCGGCCAATCCACGAGTCTGCCAGAGTGAACTCGGGCTTGGCCGAAAAGCTCCAACCGGTCGCGATCGGTGTCTGGACAAGCGGAAGATTTGTCCGCACTGTATAACGAAGTGCGCCCACGTCCTGACCCGGCATGAGTTTGGCGACCCATTCGCTGATCTCGGCAAACGTGCGCGGCTTTTCGCCAATGTAGCGCTTCGCTTCGGCGAGGAGCTTCTTCGAATCGACCTGCCCGCCGCGCTGTTTTGAGATTGCATCCCCAGCCCCACTGAGCATCGGCTGAAGCGTCGAGCGAAACCGCACGTAGTCGTCGGCCGTACACAAATGGAGCGTTGCCCGCATCAACGTGGCCTTGACGATCTTCCGGTCTTCTATGGCGCGGGCAAGGTCGTCGCGGCTGAAGTCACGCAACCGCGTCCATAGGCCAACATAGGGTGCCACGGGCAGTTGCGCCTGCAAGCCGACCAGTCGCCCGACGGCCGCAAGGACGGACAGTCCTTCGCGCGCCAGGAGCATCTGGCGGGCGAGCGTTGCCCGATTGAGCTCGCGCAAGTTGATAATGCGATCCGCCATAGTCTCGACTCAAGATTCGCTTGGCGCACCGCGCCAAAAAAGAGACGAACGAGACGTCCGTGCTTCCCAAGACCTAGCGGGTTGAGATTGGCAGGCGCAAAGTGAAGCTCGTGCCTTTTCCGAGTTGGCTCTCCACGTGAATCGATCCCTGATGGTTTTCCATGATGCGATAAGCGATCGACAGTCCCAGACCCGTCCCTACGCCTACGCCTTTGGTTGTGAATCCCGGGTCGAAGATACGCTCCAAATGCTCCGGCCTGATTCCGCCACCGGTGTCTGCCACCCGGATCACAACGTCCGACTTGTCCTGTTCCGTCGCTATTGAAACGATACCCGTCCCATCAATCGCCTGTACCGCATTCGTCAGCAGGTTCGCGAACACCTGATTGATCTGGCTGGCGTAACACTGCACTTTCGGCAGCTCGCCGTAGTTCCTGACCACCTGAATCCGCTCCTTGATGAGATGTTCCATCAGCGTCAAGGTACTCTCGATCCCTTCGTGCAAATCCACCCACTCCAGTTCAGGTTGGTCCAGCCGGGCGAAGCTCTTCAAAGACTGAACGATTCGCGTGACCCGCTCGGCGGCCTCCAGCGTCATCTGGTTGATATCATCAAAGATCTTCAGGGTGCGTTCCAATCGGGGTTGCGGGCCCGAGCTTGACGGCAACGGAGGGGTCGCGGAGAATGCCTCGAATAATGCGCACTGCGCGGCGTTCCACATCGGCGTTGGAATGAATTGCCCCCATGGGTGTGTTGAGCTCATGCGCAATACCTGCGGCCAGCGTTCCCAAGGATGCCATCGTGCTGGTTCGCGCCAACTGGGACTGGGTTTCGCGCAACTCACGATTGGCTTGCTCCAGTTCGCCAGTTCGGGTTCGGACACGCTCTTCCAGGGTTTCGTTCAAGAGTTTCAAGTGCCCATGAGCCTCCGCCAGTTCCTTGCGCCGTTCCTCCGCGGCGCGGTACAACTGGGCGTTCTGAATGGCGCTGGCCGCCTGGCTGGCGACAATTGTCACCAGTGTCTCATCGTGCGAGCTAAACGGCTCCGGTTCCGGACTCTCAACCGAGAGGACGCCGATCAGCCGGTCCTTAATCACGAGCGGGATCGCAATCTGGCTGTCTGCGTCCGGCAAGCCAGGCACAGCGACGACCTCGCCAAGTTCGGCGGCCCGGCCAGCGGCGTGCATCTGGCTGCGGATGCGCTCGAAGTACGCCTGCTGTGAGCGCAGATGATTCATGCGCATCAACCGGCGCCGCTTGGCAACCATGCCGATGACTCCGACACCCACCTCGACCGTTCCCCCCAGAGCCTGCTCTCCATAGCCACGGCTCGCCACAACCCGCAACGTGCTTGGATCCTCGAGCAACAAAATGATCGCATGGCGGAAACCGAAGCATTCGTCCATCGTGCGCAGAACGACCTCGTAGATCGAGTCAAGATCGAGCGTCGCATTGATGTCCAGGGCGATGCGGCGCAGAACTTCGACTTCCGCCGACCTCCGCGCCAGCTGCTCAACGAGATCGTTGGACTTTTCCGGACCCGTCATTGATCAAATGCTGCCTGTTTGAGTGACTTGAAAGACTTCACACGATAGACATCCGCAGCCCGCAACTTGAAGATGCCTGCCATACCAGAGGCAGACGCAATGGCTTCGATGCGCATATCCATTTCGTCGAAGATGGGCCCATCCGATTCGGAGTGGTCGTACTCAACATCGAGGATCCACTGCATGTTGGCTCTCAAGTCGTTTAGAGAAACACACGCGTGGGGGTTCTCCCGGACGTTCCGGATGGTCTTGTTGAAAAACTGAAACGAGAGGGCAACGTGCGATTCATCCACGTAGTGCACGTGCGAAATAATGGTGGCATTGGGGATCCCATCGGCTGAACACGTGACCACGACCGCGGGAAGTCCGTTGTCCATCACGGGTCTGATTTCATTCGGGAGCTTGGGGCTGTCTGTCATCGTCCCTCCGGAGGAAACACCCTATGTCCAGCACCCGGGCCGGGAGTCTGGAGAAAAATTTCTCTCACCATGAACCGGACAACCACGCTCGGCGAAGTGATGTAGGCCCGGCCGGCCTCTTCTGGGTGGCCAAACAGCAGACTGACCGCTTTGGCAAACCTCTCAGCCATCCGCTGGTGAGCAGCAACGTCTGCTTCGTTCGGTTCGGCGGTGCCGACATAGCTTCCCTTGAACTGATAAGTCTCGTGGGTGCCAATCTGCTCAACCGTAAGGGAAAACTGGCCGTTATCTTCGAGTGAACTGAACAGATGATCGACGTAGGCTCGATTCACGGAGCATCGGATGGTTTGTTGGTCTGGCTCCACATCGAACCCCGACACATAGTGAACATGAGGGACCCGGTTCGCGTCCCGCGTCCCACTCACGGCGATGGTGCCCCGGTCCTGCAAAAACTTCAGAATCATTCCTGGAATCATGGACCTATCCTCAAGGAGCAAGATTACTCCAAAGCGAGCCGAATCAGATGCTCGAATCTTTAGACGAGTCTGATTTGTCGCCAGGTTCCCGTTGTTTCTTCCGAGCCCCAGCGAACACCTTGCTAGCGTATCTGTCTGCCGCTTCCTGCGCCTTGGCTCTTTCTATCCACTGACTGGATCGCGACCATCTCCGAGATGATCCTTTCATAGATTCGTTTGGCGGCTTCGGGGCTCAATGGGGCAACGCTATTGGCCATTGCGTTGCGCACGACTTCGTCCTCACGACCGCGGGCAGATGACGGCGGTATTCCCTCCCGGTGCCGAATGCGGCCGATTTCCAAGGCGATCCGAGCTCTCTCATTGAGCAGAGACACGATCTGCTTGTCCAAAACATCTATCCTTTGACGGTGCTGCGCCAGAGCTTTCTCGACCCCTACTTTGTGGGGATTGCTCGTCTGGCCAGGAGTCTGCAATAGGTTTGACATCGCCAGCACGGTAACAAGCAGCTGTTGTTTCATGAGGCTCGCTCCTTTGGCGAAGCCGCAGCAGCCAGGCCCGGTTTCGGCACACGCTGGGCATCAGGAACAGACGCTCAAAACCGGATGCGGCTTTTCGCCCAGAAACCTAGCACCCCGGTTTTCAAGGTTCGCCACTGGGCATGGCGCACTACGAACTCCGACTACTGTACTGACTCAATCGCAAACATTTTGCTTTGCCGGCTGATCTGCTCGTCAATCTGGTTCCCCTCGTAAAACCAGAGTTTGCCTCGCACGCGGACTGTTTGTCCGGCTGGGCAGTCGGGCAGCACCGGGTCAGAGTGCATGCACGGACACTGCGTGTTTCCCCAAACGCGGCCACAACGTTCCCAGGCTGTTAGAATCCAGCGGTTGCTTTTGTCACTTTGTACGGCAGCGATGGGAGCGGTGAAGCGCTTGTTCGCGATGGTCTGGCGATTGAACTCCGGCGCGCCCTTGAGCATGACGCAGACCTGCACCCGCAGACCAGTCAAGGCCTGTGCTGAATCGTTCTTCAACCACAGCTCCATCTCGACTTCATTGGCTGTGGGAGTGAGGCGCATTCCATAAGCCACCTGATTGGGTAGGGTTCGGCTGTTACTCAGTCGATTGTGTTCTCGCTTCCAATCGATATTGTCCAGCCAGAGATTCTGAGCATCCCAGATCGAAGGGATATGGGTATGCGCCAGATAGGTGAGTCCAAGATTACTGAAGATTGCTTCGGGCACATCGACGACGGCATAGCCCGAAGATTCCCAGGGTAGGAACACGGTAGCCTTGGTGCCACGTTGTGGAAGGATTGCGCCTTCCAGGAAACCGATTCGGGGATGCCGGCCTCCCGGGTATGGCAACACCCGGATTGCACCGCCCACCGTCTTGCGACTTTGAGATGGTGGACTTCCGAGCAACCCCAGCTTCTTCGCTTCACGTTCAACCTCAGCCACGCTCAAACCACTGGTGGCGGCCGCCTCTTCGAAACTGTAACCGTGATCCCGGATCATGTTCTTTAGCCAATAATTGAGATCGTTGCGTGTCGCTTCGATCTCGACGGGCAGAGACAGCTTGCTGCGCCGGCTGGCTTGACTGCCGGAATGCAAGCGATCGATCTTGCGGTGGGGTCTTCGGCAAATATTGGGCGAGGTCCTTAAGAGCAATGACCCGGAAACCCTGACGCTTGAGGTAGTTCATCTCCTCCCGGAACAGCGCAGGTGGCGTGTCCACCCATGGATGGCTGGGATCCGGAACGCCGTGGAATTGCAACACTACGATCTTTCCAGGGCGGGCCTGGTCAACGACCTTCTGAAAATGATCCAAGGTCCAACCCGGATAAGAGTCTCCCGAGGTGGGAATCAAGAGCGGATGATGCTGGTTCGGATCATACAAGGGGCCCGGCTTCGATCTTTCCGTAAGGTATTTCAGGTTGCATGCCACGGCGGGCAAGCGTGTAACCCAGCGCTTTCAACTGCTCCACTGCCTCCGGACCAAAACTGTTGCCGGAGTAAGCGAAGCTCGTGGGTTTTGGCACCTTTACCTTCTGCAGCTCAGACTCAACCAGAGCGAGTTCGGCGGGAAGCCGGGCCGCCTCTTTGGGTGAGGAAAAATTGCCATGCGTCCAGCTATGGTTGCCGATTTCAAACCCCAGGCGATGGATCTCGGCGATTTCTTCCCAGGTCATGAAGTTGGTGGCGTCGGCCATCCAGCGATGCGTCACAAAGAACGTGGCGCCGAATCCCAGCTCCTTCAGAAGCGGGGCGACAAAGGTCCGATGCGATTTGACGGCATCGTCGAAGGTGAGAACCACAACTTTGTCGCCAGCGTTCTCCTGTACCCTGGCTGAAGTGCTTCCATCCTGTGCAGGCATCGTTCGTCCGGTGAGCAGACACAGGACGAGCAAGAGGCACAGAAGGCTGTTATGTCGAAAGTGCTGCAGATGGATTGCGAGCATTGAGGATGCCTCTCGAACAAATCTTAATTAGCGGCGCCACCGGAGCCGCGCGAGTAGGTAGCACCTTGTCGTTTCCACAACGGAGTCAAACTCTCTCGAGCGTTTCGTCTTATTCCGGGTAGTCAACCTGGGAGCGCGGGCGTCCCGCCCGCAATACTGTAGCCGGAAGCCAGATCGGTGATAGTTGGGCCAAAATGCGGGCGAGACGCCCGCGCTCCCAGCTAACACTACGCCACGGTAAAGGCGCTGGAGGCAAGAGTTGCAGCTATTTCGGCCACACGCCATCGACGATAGGACGCAACTGGAGCTTCGCAGGATCGAGAACGACATGTCGAATCCGTTTGCGCTTCCAGGTGTAGGTAGCGTGGACCAATCCGTCGGCCGTTTGAATTACCGCCGGATAGGAGAACTCCTGGCTGGGCTCGTGTTCGAGAACCAGCGCGGCGTTCCACGCTTTTCCATCCGTTGAGACTGCCACGTTCAGGACCTCACGACCCGCGTCCCACTTTCCCTTGGTACGGCCCGCGTGGTTGTAAACCAGCACATGCCGGCCATCGCGAAGTGTCACCGCATCCACACCGGAGTTCGGATTCGGGAGGTCGAGCAAGCGCATCGCACCCCAGGAGTTTCCCCCATCTGTCGATTCGACGGTGAAAACCCGATCCTGCTGGGTTCGTCCGATCGCCTGCAGCCGGTTGCCCGAATGGCGGAGAATGGTCGGCTGAATGGCACCGATGCCCTCAGCCTTCACCGGCCCGATACGTCGCCAGGTTTTGCCAAGATCGTCGGTGCGCTCGAAGTGGACGCGCCACCCGCCGTCTTCGGTACTGACGGGCACAGCAGGCTGCCGTCTTGGCGAGTTGCACAGGCTTGTTCTTAATGGGACCCAGAATCCCCTCGGGCAGGCGACGGGGTGCGGACCATGTCTTGCCGCCATCCTTCGACGTCATCAACATCCCCCACCACTTTTCAGGATTGGGACCCACCTTGTAGAAGAGCAACAGCGGGCCACTGGCCGGTTGAAAAAGAACGGGGTTCCAGGTGGGGTACCGGGAACCGTCCGGCTGCACGCCATTCGCAACCTCAATAGGTTTGCTCCATTGCCCGCGCTCGTGCCGAGAGACCCAGATCCCAACGTCGGGGTGCTTCTCGTAGGATCCACCGAACCAAGCAGCAACCAGCTCCTCCTTGTGTCTCGACGATCGTGGAGGCGTGGCACGCTGGCGTGGGAGCGACTTCGTAGAGGAACTCAGATTTCAGCACCGTTTCGCCCTCGGCAGAAGCAGGCAAGACGACGCCAGACAGGGCAGCGGCGATAACGAACAAGCAGTTGAATCTCTTCATGGTATTCGGAAACCTCATTTATCGAATCAACCACCCTGTGCTGCAACCTTGCGATACACCTCGCGGGCGGCACTCAACTGGCTTTCCACGCGGCTTCGAAGCGCGGGCGAGGGAAGCCGGTTCCTTTCGTTAAGCTTCGCTTCCAGACGATCGATCCACTGCAGAAAGTATTGGGCATCTTTGGCCGAAGCGGCAGGTTTGCCTGCGACCGTAACATAGATTGGGCTGGTGTGACCCAGTGTCCGGTCCTGAGCATAAGCACGGAAACACAGCCAACCGCTGCGGTCGATCCTGACCGTCTGTTCCAACGTTGCGGACAAACGGTCAGCGGAGAGCTGTCCCGTCGCAACGGGAGACCCGTTGTAAACCAGCTCCGCACGGTCCAGCGGTGATCGCCAAACAGCGGAAGCCCGTGCCGAAACGGTCCCAGAGGCAGGCAGAACAAGGTTGTCTCCGAGGAATTTGCCATCAACGCTGAACTCGAGCAGCGGCCCACTGGTGACGAACGACCTGCCTGCTTTCAAGTTGCGAATCCATTCCCCGTAGGAGAAGGCGGTGTCAATCTTGACGTACGCCCGATCCGAACCCGGCAGCCGGCTCTGGATGCGATTGAGAAAGCAGTCAGTTCCGGCCGACGCCGGCAAACGAAATCCGCAATTCAGCAGGCCATACCACAACTGCAGGGTTGTGTTCTCCATAGTTGATGTCCAGGCTGTCGATCTTTCCGAGCGCCACGTCGACCGGAACCGACTTGGCGGCGTAGGCACCCAGGAACGGATCGCCAGTGCTGCTGGTTGGATGCGTGAAATTCACATGACCGTCCTGCAAGTGCGTTGCATCGGCAATGTCTGCGTTGGTTGGAGTATCCAGCGGATTCGTCGTATCTCTGAAACCCGTGAAGAACGGCTCCACAAGTCGTTTGAGGTTGAGCAGAGTCATGTGCCCCCAAAGCGTGGCGCGAAACTCCTCGTTCCAGTAGAGAACCGTCTCGGAAGACGAAAGCGGGTCGGGACCTCCCCGGAAAAACTCGCGATCGAAGACGCCGTCTCCATCGGAATTGGCGACCATGAAGTTTGCGACCTTCAGGCCCTCGCCTTCGAGCTGCTCGCGCATTGTTTCAGGCGTGTTGTACCAGTGCCCATATCCGTAGTTGGCGTGAATGTGACTCTCTCCGCTGTACCACGAACGCGCGGCCGGATCGTTCCAACGATCCAGTTCCAGTGTCACGTTCAGGTTCTGACCCGGCGCCAACTCAATCTGCCGCTCCAGCGGACGATATTCCAACCCGCGAAAGGCACGCAGGATGTGCTTTCCGGCAGGCACCGTCGCTTGTGCGTGGCTCGTGGCATAGAAATGGAGCAAGCCACCCTGAACGCGATAGAGCGAACCCGGCGGCGCCAGATACTTGCGTCCTTCCTGCTGTATCGACAGGCGTGCCGTGAGCGGCCGCCCTGTTTGCTTCTCTACCACCGAAAGCCGAAGCGTGCCAGTGGGCTCCCCGAAGTCGAGCCGGGAAATTGAAAGCAATCGCTCGTCTCCTGTACTCAGGTCGCGCACGGCCAGGGCTGTAGCATTCTCGCGGTTGTCGGTGTAAACCAGCCAGCGGCCATCGGCGCTTAGCGAGGCACGATCTTCGTCGGCATGGCCAGAGGTCATCCTGCGGGGTCGTTCAGGCTGGTCGATTGCGAGAGTCCACACATTGTTGTGCACGCCACCGACGTCGCTGGAGAAATACAGCTGATTACCGCTCCAGCTCATGTCGAAGATTCGCGACGGAAAGCGCGTGAGCTTTCTGGGCTGCCCTGCAAGGGCCACAAGAAACAAATCCATCTGCGGACCGTTGACGCCTGTTTGCTCGCCTGCAACATCCATATCAACAGCAAACGCGATCTGTGTTCCCTCATCCGAAACGCAGAACACCCTCGGAGCTCGTGGTGGGTTGAACACTTGTTCGAGCGTTCCAGCGCCAATGTCGAGCCATGAAAGGCTGCGCGACGTGGTCTCGGGCCGGTTGAAGTTGCCCAATATTTTCTTTCCATTGGGATGAAAAAACAGCTTCCCGCCCCCCGTTATCTTCTGAGGAAGTTTCAACGGCTCGCCCGACTGTGCGTCAATCAGGTTCAGCTCGCCCTTCATCACCTCGAAGTAGGCAATCGTCCTTTCGTTGGGAGACCACGCCGGCTCCGTATCAAAACCGGGCGCCTTCGTCAGCCGAGTCATGGTGCTGCCTTCGCGGCCAACTTGCCAGAGAGCGCCTTGATAGGAGAATACAATTGCCTTGCCCGTAGGGGATATCCGCGAATCGATGGCTCCGATGGCGCGCCAGGGGCCGCGCCCTTTCTCCTGGCCAGAGGGGCTCGCGATCCACACGAGGCCGTACGCAACGGTGGCCAGAATGGAAACCAACAAAAGCGGCAGGAAACGGTGAAACACCAAGCCTCGCCTTTTGGTGACCCCGGTGCTTTGCTGGTTTGCACAGATTTCCGTCATTGGTTCCTCCAAAAAAACGTCTTGTACCAAAGAGGCAAGGAAGGCGCAGCCCTCAAGCTGTGGTGGTGAAGGCCAATTTATCAATCGTTGCTTCGCTTGTCGCCGAGAATCAGACGAGCGCAACGAAATTCGCACTGCGATCCGGACGATTAGGTCTATTCTAAACAGGGCAACATAAGTAAATTCGCATGACCGTTGCTCCTTTGCGGCTAGCCCCTCACCCCCAGCCCCTCTCCCCATGGGAGAGGGTGGCCGAAGGTGAATTCTTGAGGAGACTTCACGCGGTCGCGGAGGCCGGGTGAGGGTGCGTTGGAATTAACGATGTTGTGTATAGTTCCGTCGATTGAAGACGCTAGAGGCGAGAATCGGGAGACGTGAACATTCCTGTGTGAGGGGGACCATCGGCTGATGAAGGACCAGCAAACAACAAGACCAAAGGCGCGGCGGGTTATCATGGGTACACTGCTTCTGCTTCCCGTCATTGCGCTGGCTGAGAATTGGACAGAGTTTCGCGGTCCGGGCGGCCAGGGGCATTCCCGCGAACAAGGCCTGCCCCTGACCTGGAGCGAGAGCAAAAACGTCGCCTGGAAGGTTCCTATTCCGGGTAGAGGTTGGTCATCGCCTGTGCTGGTTGACGATCAGCTCTGGCTGACCACAGCTTTGGACGACGGCCGGTCGTTGCGCGCGATTTGCCTCAACCGCGACACCGGACGCATTGTGCACAACGTCGAGGTCTTCAAGCTCGCCGATCCAGGCCCGGTCCACCAGAAAAACAGCCACGCTTCGCCCACGCCCATTCTTGAAGGCGACCGCGTTTATTTGCACTTTGGTTCGCACGGCACGGCCTGCATCACGCGTTCCGGCCAGATCGTCTGGAAGACCCAGGAGCTTAAGTACTATCACCGCCACGGGCCGGGCGGCTCGCCGGTGGTCTACGGCGATTTGTTGATCGTTAGTTGCGACGGCTACGACCACCAGTTCGTCGTGGCGCTGGATAAGCGCACCGGCAAGATTCGCTGGAAGAGTCCCCGCAAAGGTTATCAGGCGTACACCACGCCGCTGACGATTCAAGTTCAGGGCAAAGACCAGCTCATCAGCCCGGGCGCTCATCGCGCGGTTGCCTATGAGCCGCTCACCGGAAAGGAAATCTGGTCGGTCAACTATGGCGACGGCTACTCCAATGTTCCGCGCCCGGTGTACGGTCACGGGCTGGTGTTCATCTGCTCGGGGTTCGAGCAGGCCGTGCTTCTGGCAGTGCGTCCTGACGGCCACGGCGACGTCACCAGTTCGCATGTTGCCTGGACGCTGAAACGCTCTGTGCCCCTGACGCCCTCGCCGCTGCTGGTAGGCGACGAGCTTTACCTGGTGAGCGACAACGGCATTGCCTCTTGTCTGGATGCGAGGAGCGGCAAGACTCACTGGCAACAACGCCTCGGTGGCAACCACTCGGCTTCGCCGATTTTCGCCGAGGGTCGCATTTATTTTCTCAGTGAGGAGGGCGAGTCCATCGTGATCGAACCGGGCAAGGAGTTCAAGAAGCTTGCCACCAATCAGCTCGATGGACACACCCTCGCGTCCATGGCCGTTTCCGACAAGGCGATTTTCATTCGGAGTGCCAGTCATCTCTATCGCTTGCAGCAACAGCCGGGTCGGACCTCGTCGAGTAACGTCGCTCAATAGACGTTTTCCGAATGTGAAAGCTAGGGGGCACGTGCGTGCAGGGTCACGCTCCCTGTCGCCCACGTTTGTTAGGCTCGTCACCCCGGCGGTAGTAAGCCGGGGTCCACTCGAAGTTTTCGGCTGGTTGACTTGTGTTCGGCTGCTGGCGGAAAGCGCGACCCAAACAATGGGTTGCCTGTCCTGCTAGCCTTTTCGTAACTATCAGTACCCTGAACGCTTCGCAATCGGTGAAGTCTTCTTAAGACTTTACTTCCGCGTTTCCATTTTGGCTGAGCGCTATCTCGTTTGTTGAGATCGAGGAGAATCGCCATGGCCAGCATCCTCTCCAAACTGTTTGGCGCGCGAACTGTTGAAGCGGGAACCTTGGGTATTTTGAATCTGTGCGGAAACGATGCAGACGAATGGGTGGCAGCCGACAGGGACGCACTAGGGCGGCTCTTTCGGGAGGTAAGCGAGAGCACGCAGCAGACGCCGAGCTGTAATCTGTTGCTGCTCTACTGCGCACTTGAGAGTGATGGCAGCATCGTGCGCCATCACCTAGGTCTGCGGGAGATCATTCGTGATTCGGGCGCGGCAGTCGTCGTGGTGGCGTCGCCGAACAGCGGTGAGAGTTACAACGCCGCAGCGAAAGAGAAGCCTTACGGCCGTGCCAACCTCGTGATGACGCTCGATCGCAAAGGACACGCCTTTAGCCGGTTTTTCCAAAAGCTGTTTGGAGAAATGAAGCGGGGCAAATCGATGCCCATCGCCTGGGTCAACTTAGCACCGCAGAGACCGCACTCTGTTCACACCGACGTTCCAGATACCGTCTTCCTGTGCGAACTGGGCCAACTGGCCTTTCGCTGAATTGGGGTTGTGAAGTTACCCAAAGCTTCGGGTGACCCTGGTTGTAGTTGAGTCGTTCTTCCGAAGTAGCTGCTGCAGGTTCATCGACCGGGGCTAGTCGAAGCATCGCAGAAACCGACGAGCAGGCCGCAAGGAAAGACGAAGCCGAGGCCTGGCTTGTGATAACATTTGTGCTGGAATTCGTTAACAACTGGCGTACGGTTCTGACGCTTGGACTGAGCAGGCCAGGCGCGCTTGAAGAGTACTGGGATGAAACAAGAGAACAGACTTAGACAGGTTTTGCCTGTCATCGTGATGAGTCTCGCGGGACTCGTTTGCATCGTTGGTCTGTTGCCGGCGTTGTTTGGGGAGCGTCCGGTCGGTATTGTTTACGCGATGATGGGTAGCGTTGTCGCGCTCCTGACAAAAAAAATCGCCGATCGCCACCGGGCGCAAAAGGAACTGATGCATCTGAACGAGGAGCTGGACCGCCGGGTGAAAGAGCGGACGGCGCAACTGGACGCGGCGAATAAGGAATTGGAGGCGTTCAGTTACTCCGTGGCGCACGATCTCCGTGGGCCGCTTCAACAATTGAGCGGGTTCGTTGAGTTGTTGCGGGAGCGCGAGGCGCAGTTCCTGCACGACGAAGGTACCAGGTATCTAGACCAGATCAACAAATCCGTCTGGGGCATGAGCCACCTGATCGATGACCTCCTGGATTTCTCCCGTGCCGAACGCATCGATTTGCAGAAGAGCGTGATCAGTCTGGAAGAACTCGTCGATGAAGTCCGCCGTGATTTGGTGCACCTGACGGATGGCAGGGACATGGTGTGGAAGCTCGGCCTCTTGCCGCTGGTCTATGCAGACCGGGCTATTCTGCGTGTTGTCGTTGTGAACCTGCTCTCCAACGCCATCAAATTCAGCCGCGGTGGCTCACCTGCGGAGATCGAGATTGGCGCCGAGGTGCAGGAAGACGAAGTCGTCGTCTTTGTGCGGGACAATGGCGTTGGATTCGAGATGCAGCAAGCCGACAAGCTCTTTGGCGTGTTTCAGCGGCTGCACTCGAAGCATGAGTTCGACGGGAATGGGATCGGCCTGGCCAATGTCCAGAGAATCATTCAGCGGCACGGCGGTCGCACCTGGGCCGAGGGTGCTGTTGGGAGGGGCGCCACCTTCTGGTTCTCCCTTCCTAGAAACATGGAGATTGAGAATCGAGAGCAAACGAAGACACTACTTCAGGCTCAGACTGGCCGGAGCAAAAACTCCAGGCCACAGGCGGGAAGTCCTGAGCTGCTTTTCTGAACACATGTCGCGGGCAGGTTCCCACCAAGTTACTTCCAGAAAGACCTGTCGTGGTTTCTTGAAGGCGCCACTCCAGCTCGATCCAACCCCTACTGATCCAAAGCCCTAAAAACATTGGCTAGCTTTTCAAGGGTCTGCGACACGTCGGCTTCGGTGTGCGCGGTTGAGACGTAAAAACGTCCGTCAGGCACCACGATCACGCCTTCAGCCAAGGCCAGGTGCAGAAAGCGCTGCAGGAGTTCCTTGTTATCTTCGAAGGTATCACGATAGTCCTGAAGGCCTTCCCGCTGGGTGAAATGGAGATAGAAGGCCGCCCCAAACCCTGTGACCTTGGCAGGAATGCGATGGGCGCGGGCGAGGTCTTCAATCCCAACCATGAGCCGGCGGCCCATGCGATTGGCCCATTTCAGCGCAGCGCCACCATCGCGGCTGAGTTCGCCCAGACAAGCGTCGGCTCCAGCCAGCGAAAGCGGGTTTCCATTGAAGGTCCCTCCAAATACCACGCCGCCCGTGAACATCTGCTCCATGAGATCCGCGCGTCCGGCAACGACACTCAAGGCGACACCACCTCCAACAGCCTTGCCGAAGGTCGCCAAGTCTGGGACGACGTCGAAGTGACTTTGGGCACCGCCCACGTCAATGCGGAATCCCGTGATCACTTCGTCGAAAACAAGGAGGGCTCCTGCCGCGGCGGCCAGTCGCTTCACTCCAGCCAGGTAGCCAGGAGCAGGAATGAGGCAGCCGCTGTTGCACAGGACAGGCTCGGTCATGATGGCCGCGATCCTTGAGCCGTGGAATTGAAGGACGCCTTCAAGAGCTTCCAGATTGTTCCAGGGCGCCACGACCACATTCTCGCTGGCATTCTGCACCTGTCCTTTCGAACCCGGCACAACCGCAGGAGAGGCCAGGGAGCCGGTCTCATGAGGCTGCGGCTTATAGCTGTGCAGTGCGCCGTCCATCCAGCCATGATAGTGGCCTTCGAACTTCAGAATGCAGGGGCGACCGGTATGAGCGCGCGCCAGCCGGTGCACCAACTGCACCGCCTCACTGCCGCTGGAGGTGAAAGCAAGGCGCTCGGCACACGGCACCAGCGACTGGATGCGTTCCGCTACCGCGATCTCCAACTCATGCTGTGCTCCGTAACTGAGAGGCTTCTCGACCTGGCGACGGAGGCGGTCCACCATGACGGGATGGTTGTAGCCGAGAATCATCGGTCCCCAGGCGAGCTGATAGTCGATGTATTCATTGCCATCCACATCCCACAAATGAGACCCCTGGCCGTTTTCGAAGAAGAGCGGAACAGGGGCCCTGGCCCGGAATGGGCTGCTGACTCCTCCTGCCAGCGACCGGCTTGAGCGTTCCAGCATCTCACGGGATCGTTGCCAATTGAGCGTCAAGTCGAACTCTCCTGATCGAAGATTAGAAATCGGTTTCCGTCCAACCTCAAACTGTGGAAGGTGAACAAAGTGCCGGGCATAGAGTACACTCTGCACGCTTCCCGACGAGCAACATTTTTGGCAGCGGCAGAACACGCCGGAGGTCGAAACTTGAACATCGCCATTGCCTCGATTCTGCAGGAGAGCAATACGTTCTCTCCCGTCATGACCCGTTATGAAGATTTTTCGCCAGTGTTCGGGCGGAAGGCATTCTTCGTCATGAAGGGAAGCTCACCGAGATGGGCGGATTCATCGACGTATTGAAGAAGGCCGAGGCTCGCGATCGCACCGGTTTGCGCAGCTTGGGCGATCACTGCCAACCGGCTTGATCGGGCGGGTTTCGAGCAGCTCGATCAAGGGCTTTGCAGCGCACCTGCGGCGGTCGAAAGCCGGACGCGCTGTTGCTGGCCATGCATGGAGCACAGACCGCGGTCGGGGAGGATGATGTCGAAGGTGCCGTCTTGCAAATCGCGCGCGACTTGTTGGGTCCGGACAAGCCGATCGTGCTCACGCTCGATCTGCATGCAAATGTCACCAGACGGATGGTGGAACGTCGCCGACGCGATTGTCGGCTATCACACGTATCCGCATATCGACATGTTCGAGGTGGGACAAAAGGCGGCGCGCCTGCTCCTCCGTATTCTTCACGGCCGGTGCGGCCGCAGATGGCGCTACCGCAAATTGCCGCTGATCATTCAGGCCGAGAACTCCAGACGACGCGCGGCCCGATGCACAAACTGATGGCGCTGGCAGGCGCTGGAGCGAAGCGGCAAGGCGGAGGCGGTTTCGATTTTTCCTGTACAGCCGTGGATGGACATCGCAGAGATGGGCTGCGCCGTGGTTTCGGTGACGAATGGAGATCTCCGTCTCGGCGCAGCGGCAGGCCGACTCGATAGCACGCCGGCTTTGGGACGACAAGAGAGTCTTCGAAGCCAACCTGACGCCGGTGGCGGAGGCCCTGGCCGCGGCAATGCGGATTGAGGGCGGGCCGGTCGTGCTGGCAGAATCGTCAGACAGCACTGGGTCAGGATCTCCGGGGGATAGCACCGGGGTTCTTGAAGCATCTGGTACGCGCTCCCTGACCGAGCCTGCGGCGATCTTTCTGGTCGATCCAGCCTCGGTGGCAGCGGCGATCAAGGCAGGCATCGGCTCGACGGTCACCCTGAAGGTTGGCGGCGCCTTCGATCGTAAGCACTCCAAGCCCGTGAAAGTGACCGGCATGGTGAAATTGATTTCAGATGGACGCTGGGTTGGCGCGCGCGCGCGGCTACAACACGGGGATCACGACCTGCATGGGGCGCGCCGTGGTTCTGGAAGTGGGCCGGTTGATTCTGATCGCCGAACGTTCGTCGATGACGGTGGATCCGGAGCTGTTCCGCAGCCATGGCATTGAACCGCTGCATTGCAAGATCGTGGTGGTGAAATCGCCCAACGGATTTCGTGCGGCGTATGAGCCGATTGCGAAAGCCATATTCCTGGTGGACACGCCCGGCGTCAGCACCGCGAATCTGAGAAACTTCCTTCCGCCGCGTGCCCCGCCCCATCTATCCGCTCGACCCTGAAACGCCGAAGCCGGCGGAACTCTAGCTACTCCTGCCTGCTTGGATCCGTCATTCCCGCGAAAGTGGTAATCCAGGCGGCTGTTGCGATCTAGCAATGGCTGGATTCCGGCTCGCGCTTCGCTTGGCCGGAATGACGAGCGCAAATCAGTTCGCTTCGTCGGGTCGTTGCTGGTTTCGGTCTAGCCAGCTGTCGATGCCAAATCTGTCTCTCACCTACTGTCACGGCAGACGTTGGTAGTGCGCGGCTACCTTCATCCGGTTGCCACACACGCTCATGCTGCACCACCGCCGGCTGTGATTCTTCGTGGTGTCATAGAAGAAAAGCACGCAGATCGGATTCTCGCACTTTTTCACTAGAGTCAGGTCGGCGTAACAAAGCAGATCGCAGGCTGACTCTGCCACCGGCCAAAGCAACTGAGCTGGCTCTCGGAACTCTGCCCGAAAACGTTTTTCAAACCCGCCGCTCACGCGCTTCAACTCGGCATGTCCGGTTTGACGAGCCAGCCACTCGTTAATCGTAGCCACCGTGGATTGAGGAACAGTCCTTCCCTTGACCAGCCGTTCTGCCATCTCTCGCAAACTGGCCCGCAGCTTTGTCGCATCCTGAAGATCGACCCAGCTTCTCGGCCCTTCCAGTTTCCAAGAATCTCTTCAGCCTGCTTTTGATCCAGAGTCTGCGACTGAGCAAGCCAGGCTACCAGGCTGTCGAAGCTATTCAATCGGTCGACGGGCTGGCCGGCCTCCACCATCTCTGTATTGATAAAGTCCAGGCAGAGGTAATTGCCAACGAATAGAAAGCGGTTCTCAGGCGGATCCTTTGAAGAAGTCATTTCCGGCCTTCCCGGAGTTGCGACCTAACCAGCAAAATAATCGTTGACAGGTTAACTCACTGGGAATATAACTGTCAAAAGTCGGTATTTGATGGTTAGTTCTCAGGAAAGGAGATTTCACCATGGGTACGAATCATGCAGTAGGCTTCCAGACAGGCCATATCGGGTTGAATGTGAGCGACCTGGATCGATCCAAGAAGTTCTACGAGGAGGTTTTTGGATTTACGGCTGTCGGAGAGTCCAAAGAGGAGGGGCGACGCTTTGCCTTCCTGGGCCAGGAAGACAAGCTGGTGCTGACCCTTTGGCAACAGGCCGAGGGTCGGTTTGAGAAGGGTCATCCTGGACTTCATCACTTGTCATTTCAGGTAGCTGCGATCCAAGAGGTTCAGAAAGTTTCACAGAAGTTGAAGGCGCTGAACGTTCCGCTCATTTACAACGGAATCGTACCCCATTCAGAAGGAGCACAATCGGGTGGCCTGTATTTTGAGGATCCGGATGGCATCCGTCTGGAGGTCTATGCTCCGACAGGTGCAGGTGACCACGCGGCGCCAACCCCGGGGGCACCTTCCTGCGGTTTCTTTTGAGCGACTCATCAACAAAGGAGAAAGCAGATGGCACGGGTTTATCATCCGGGCGAACGCTCAGTTCAAGAACGGGCAGGCGTCCGCGAGATGGCGGACCGCATCGGGAGGTCCGTCGGAACCACCATTCCGCCGACTGCGTGGAATTTCTTGCGTAGTCAGCCTCTGGTCGTTGTTGGCAGCGTTGACACAGGCCGGCGAGTGTGGGCGTCTTTGGTGACAGGCACTCCCGGCCTCGTTCAGGCGATCGACGAGAACACGGTGCGAATCAACGCCCAGCCAGCGGCGGGCGATCCGCTCGGCGACAACCTCGCGGCGAATGATGCGGTGGGACTGATTGCGATCGAGTTTGCCACGCGACGGCGAATGCGGCTGAACGGCAAAGCCGAGAGTCGGAAAGGACGGAGCAATCACTGTTCGCGCGCAGCAGGTGTACTCCAACTGCCCGAAGTACATTCAAGCACGCAGGTGGCGCGAACGACCGCTTGCAGCTGATTCCACACCCATGGTCCGACGACAAAGCATCCTGTCTCAAGACCAACAGCAATGGATTCGCGAATCAGACACCTTCTTCATCGCCAGCCATCATCCGGAGGCTGGCACCGATGCGTCTCACCGCGGCGGGTATCCAGGATTCGTACATGTGTTGAACGACCATCTCCTGGTCTGGCCTGACTATGCCGGCAACACCATGTTTCAAACTCTGGGAAACATTTCCGTCAATCCACAAGCAGGTCTGCTATTCGTTGATTTTGAGAGGGGACGTACGCTGCAGCTTACAGGAAGGGCCCGTATCCTCTGGGACGAGGAACGCGCTGCCGAGTTTCCCGGAGCGGAGCGCCTCGTGGAATTCGACGTCGACGAAGTGGTAGAGATCGCCGGACGGCACTCGCTGGAGTGGCGATTCTTGGATTACTCGCCTGAAAATCCCGCTTGAGGAAGAGATGCAGAGATTCCCCCTTAACAAAGGGAGCAGCGCCGAAGCGACAGCGGTCGCGCAGGCGCGGGGGTTGTCTCGCGAGCATGGAAGGCCGATCGAGATGGCGGTCCAATTGAGCTACGAAGCACTAAGGCAAGGCTTCCGCAATTCGCAAGACAACTCCCCAACCTAACCCTTTCACTAAGGGGGAATCCTTTCGCCCGCTTCAGAGCGTTAACCCGTTAAGCCAGAAGCTTGGTGACGACCTGACCCTCCACATCGGTCAGGCGGAAGTCTCTGCCCATGTGGCGATAGGTCAGCCGCTTGTGTTCCAAACCCAGGCAATGAAGGATCGTGGCATGCAGGTCGTGAACGTGGACCCGGTCTTCCACCACGTTGAAGCCCAGTTCATCGGTCTTTCCGACAACCTGCCCCGGCTTGATTCCCCCTCCAGCCATCCACATCGTGAAGGCGTTGGGATGATGATCGCGGCCCCAACTCTCTCCGGCAATGCCCAAAGTCTGAATCAAAGGCGTGCGGCCGAACTCACTGCCCCAGATGACCAAGGTACTGTCCAGCAGGCCGCGCTGCTTCAAATCTTTTAGCAAAGCCGCTGTGGGACGGTCGGTGATGTCGCAATTCTTCTTCAATTTCTTGTTCAGGTCGGAATGATCATCCCAGGTGGGATGCATGATCTGGATGAACCTGACGCCCCGCTCGATCATGCGGCGCGCCAGCAGGCAATTCGTGGCGAACGGACGTGTCGTCTCATTGTTGATGCCATACATTTCCAAAGTGGCTGGCGTCTCTTTGGAGAAATCCAGCAGCTCTGGTCCGGCCGATTGCATGCGAAACGCCAGCTCATACGAGGCGATGCGCGACGCAATCTCGATGTCGCCGGCACGGCAAAGTTCTGCTGGTTGAGATCGCGAATCGCATCGAGTGTCAGTCGTTGGTCCTCGGCATCGATCCCAGGGAGGTTCGAGAGATGGAGCACCGGATCCCCCGAATTGCGGAATGGCACCCCTTGATACACCGACGGCAGGAAGCCGCTGCTCCAGTTTCCGCTTCCAGCGCCGGGGGATCCAGCGCCCGAAGTCAGCGCGACGAAACCGGGAAGATTCTTTGACTCACTTCCGAGACCATAAGTCACCCATGCTCCGAGGGAGGGGCGTCCCAGCAGGCTCGTGCCTGAAGTCATCATCAATTGACCAGGATGGTGGTTAAACTGGTCTGTCACCATCGACCGGATCATACAGATGTCGTCGGCACACTCCGCCGTGTGGGGCAAATAGTCGGAGAACTCCATGCCGCACTGACCGTGTTTTGTAAACACGCGCGGGCTGGCCCAGACCTTGGCGTCAGGCTTGATAAAGGCGAGCTTCAGATCCTTGGTCATCGAAGCAGGCAGGGATTGGCCGTCATGTTTGACCAGTCCCGGTTTGGGATCGAAGAGATCCAGCTGACTCGGTGCTCCCTCCATGAACAGGAAGATCACGTTCTTCGCCTTGGGTGCAAAGTGCGTTGCTTTCGGCTTCAAGGGATTGATCTCTGGCAACGAGTCTTCGGCAGCGGCTGTCCGGCCTTCACCTTCCATCAAGTGCCAGAGTGCGATCGTCCCAAGCCCGCCCGCACATTGGTCGAGAAAACTGCGACGGGTTTGTATGCGGTGAAACTTCCTGACGTCCATGGTCACCCTCGCGTAATGAATTCTTCCAGGTTGAGGAGCACCCGGCTGACCCCAATCCAAAGCGCTGCTTCGGCGGGATCGACTCCATCGAGCGCCTTCGCCGGGAAAAGTTTTTCAATCGATTCCGGTTTGCGCGCCAACAGATCTTTGCGCTGCTGGAGATACTGAACCATTCGTTCTTTTTCCTCAGATCGGGCAGCGCGGCCGAGGCAAAGTCGATAGGCATGCTCGATGCGTTCTTCCGTGCCGCTCTTTTCCTGCAAAAGACGCACAGCCAGGGCTTGCGAAGCCTCAAAGAAAACTGGATCGTTCAGCAGAGTCAGGGCTTGCAGCGGAGTGGTTGAACGGTCACGGCGAGGGCAGGAATTCAACGAGTCGGGCGCATCAAACGTGACCAGCTCGGGATATGGATAGCGCCTTTGAAACAAGATATAGAGGCCGCGGCGATAGCGTTCACCACCTTCGCTTTCCTTCCATTTCAGCGCCACACCCGCTGGCTGTGGGGGCCGAATGCTCTTTCCACCGATGACGGGGTTGAGCAGACCGCTCGAGGCCAAAGCTACGTCTCGCACCAGTTCCGCAGGAAGGCGGAGTCGAGTCTGGCGCGCCAGCAGCTTGTTGTCCGGATCCTTCGACTCCAGATCCTTGCGGGTGCTCGAAGCCTGCCGATAGGTTGCCGATTCGACAATCCGCTTGTGCATGGCCTTGACGTTCCATCCGTTCGACATGAACTCGACGGCCAGCCAATCGAGTAGTTCCGGATGCGTTGGCGGACTCGACCGCAGGCCGAAATCCTGCGGCGTGTCGACGAGGCCTCTTCCGAAGAACTCCTGCCAGGCACGGTTCATGGTAACGCGGGCCGTGAGCGGATTGTTGCGGGAGACGAGCCAGCGCGCCAGGGCGAGGCGCGAGGGGCGCGAATCCGATTGAAGGCGAGGCAACACCGCCGGGGTGTCTGGCTGCACTTCAATTCCCGGGGTGAGAAAATTGCCGCGAATCAGGATGTGGCTCTTGGGAGGGCGCGGATTCTCTGCAATCGTCGGCGCCTCGGTGAGCGCCGGATACTCCTCCGCCAGGGCGCTCAATCGCGTGTTCAGCTCCTTAAATCCACCGCTGCGAATGAACTGGTCCGTCAGAATCCGTTTCTGTTTCGCCGTTCGCTTCTCGGGCGGGAGCATGAGAGACTCTTCACCGGTATCCGTCTTCACCTGTACCAGATTCAACTGATAGTCGGAACCAAGATCCACTCCGGGATGCTCCAACGCTGCTCTCAGCTTCTGTTCCCATTCCAATTGCAGTTGAGCCACTTTGAACTCTTCGAGAAGGGTGACGCGTTTTCGTTCGTACTCGGGCTGACGCTGCAGAAACGGTCCCCGCTCTGCAGGAAGAGGTGCTTCGAGATCGACCTCTCGCGCGGTGTTGAAGAAGGCAGCCAACTGATAAAACTCTTTCTGGCTGATCGGATCGTATTTGTGATCGTGGCAGCGAGCGCAACCGAGCGTCAGTCCCAACCACACACTTCCCGTCGTTGCAGTTCGATCAATGACCTGTTCGATGCGAAACTCCTCTCGATTGACTCCGCCCTCGCGGTTGGTCAGGGTATTGCGATGGAAACCGGTCGCCACTTTCTGTTCCAGAGTCGCGTCAGGCAAAAGATCTCCCGCGAGTTGTTCAATCGTAAACTGGTCGAACGGCAGGTTGCGATTCAGAGCCTCAATCACCCAGTGGCGCCAGCGCCAGGCGTGGGGCCGGATGCGGTCCTCTTCGTAGCCGTCACTGTCGGCATAACGAGCCAGGTCCAGCCAGGGCCGGGCCCACTTTTCTCCGTAGTGGGGCGAGGCCAGGAATTGATCGACCAATCGCTCGTAGGCATCCGGGCGTTTGTCTGCCAGGAATTCCGCGACTTGGTCTGGTGAAGGTGGCAGTCCCACGAGATCCAGGCTCAGTCGGCGGATCAGTGTCTCGCGATCGGCTTCGGCCGACGGAGCGATACCTTCCTTCTCAAGGCGGGCCAGAACGAAACTGTCGATCGGGTTTCGAACCCAGGCGGTGTTCTTGACTCTGGGCTGTTTTGGGCGCTGCGGTGGCACGAAGGACCAGTGCTTGCTTCGTGAAGTACCTGTGGGTAAAGGAGGCTTTGCAGAATCCTCTGGCCACAGAACACCCTGGTCGATCCATGCCCGTAGCAAACCGATTTGCTCTGCGGTGAGCGGATCGCCGGTCATCGGCATTCTCAATTCTTTGTTAACGCCCGCCACCAGGTGAATCAACCGGCTTTCCCGGCTGTTTCCGGGTTTGATCACTGCGCCGCTGTTGCCTCCGTTCAGAGCAGCGCTGCGCGAGTCCAGCCGGAGGCCTGACAACTGTTGCTCGGCGCCATGGCAGGATTGGCACTTCTCCTTGAGGATTGGCTCGATATCGCGGCGAAATTCAACCTGGAGCTTGGCGGCAGCGGGCAGTTTCTCCGCGTCAACGGTCTGGGCCGACGTCAATCCTGGTGTTGATGGCTGGATCAACACCAGTGACAGCAACATCCAAAGCCAATGCTTTTTCACGGGACTACGCCTCCATCCTGGGAACCACTGACGAATGAAAGTTGGTGCCTTCGCTCCAGCAGGTCTACCGCTGCCGACCAGCTGCCCGCCATATAGTGTGTCTTGCCCGTCATTCCCTTGAAAGCACGAATCCCACCTGGATTCCGGCTCACGCCGCGCTTGGCGGGAATGACCCACTATTGCTACCGACCCTCGGCCCGGCCTCCTACCAGTTCGGCGGTGCTCCCACGGGGTGTTGTTCCAAGTCCAGGACTGATCCGGTTATACACTGACTTTCATCGCTCGCGAAATAAAGGGCCGCGAAAGCGATGTCGCGGGGAACGAGCAGACGGCCGAACGGCCGCGTGCGCGCGGCTTCCTCGAGCCAATTTGCACCTTTCCCCTCTTCCTGCGTCTTGACACGATGTTCGTTTGGAGTTTCGGTCCAGCCGACGTTGAGCTGATTGACTCGGATGCGGTACCGGTTGAGATAGCTCGCATTGTTCTTCGTCAGGGTCATCAGAGCGCCTTTCGTAGCCGAATACGCCATCAGTTTGGGCTCGCCGATGTAGGCGTTCACCGAACCGATATTGATGATGGATCCCCGGCCCAGAGTCTTCATATGCTTCACAGCCTGCTGCATACAGATGAAAGCACTTCGCACGTTGGTTGCGAAGAGGAGGTCCCATAACTCAACAGTCGTATCCTCGATATTTCCTCGAGTGCTGAGACCGACGTTGTTCACGAGCACGTCGATACGGCCATAGTGCTTCACAGCCGCTTCGATGAGTGCGCGACAGTCCGCTTCCACGCTCACGTCGGCGCGCTCAAAGACCGCGCGGCCTCCAGACTGGACGATGCTGTCGGCAACGGCCTTGCCCTTTCTTCTCATCGCGGCCCGAGATGACAAGCAGACCTCCTTCTGCGGCGAACAGCCGGGCCATGCCTTCGCCCATGCCCGCTCCTGAACCGGTTATCACCGCAACTCGATCCTGCAGACGTCCCATAGATCCTCTCCTTTTGGCTGTCCGTATGCAGAGTTCCAACGATTTGAATCCACCATACTATGCACCCAGTGCCTAGCGTGCAACCCCGCTGGTCGCCTGCGAGCAGCAAAGTTGCAAACAACTGCACACAACCTCAAGAATATTATTGACTGTTCTATTTAACTAGTACACTATAGATTCCATGAGTGCGGCATCGACACAACGAAAGCCCTTCCAGTTCGGCTTGGACCTGCACAGCGGCGTGCCGGTTTACCGGCAGATCATCGATCAGGTGGTCGGCGGCATTGCCGCTTCGGCTTTGGCCGGAGGCGATCAGCTTCCCACGGTTCGTCAATTGGCGGTCGATCTGGCGATCAATCCGAACACGGTCATCCGAGCGTATCGCGAACTCGAAATTCGAGGCGTGCTGGAAACCCAGCAGGGTACCGGGACGTTCATCAGCCACCAGACGGTGCAACGTGATGCCACCGAGCGGCAGCGCCGTTTGAGTCAGCTGGTGGGTGAATTGGCCGCGCGTGCGGGTTCGGAAGGCTTCACGGTTGAGGAGTTGATCGAGCAGCTTCAGGATCTTCGAAGAGATGCGGGCAAAAAGAGGAGATAGAAGTCATGTGGCGAGATCGCAGCAAGAGTCAGGTCAGCGGGGTAGCAGTGGCGCTGTTCGCCATTTCAGTTGCAGCCGGTCTGGGCCTTGCTACGGCCCTCGGTAATCGGGCGCCGCTCGTCGCGGGCTTGCTGGTCGGCGTCTATCTGCTGTTTTCCATCAAGGTGGCGGATCAGTGGGAGAAGGTGGCCGTGCTGCGGCTGGGCCGCTATGTCGGCCTGCGCGGGCCGGGCCTGTTTCATGTGATTCCCATCGTCGATACGCTCAGCCGGTACGTCGACCAGCGGGTTCGTGTGGCCAGCGTGACGGCGGAGTCCACTCTCACCCGCGACACGGTGCCGGTGAATGTGGATGCCATCGTGTTCTGGATGGTCTGGAACGCTGAGAAGTCCATCCTGGAAGTTGAGGACTTCGTTCAGGCCATCACCATGAGCGCCCAAACCGGCCTGCGGGAATCGATCGGGCGTCACGAATTGGCCCAAATGATCACGGAGCGCGAAATGCTCGGGCGGGAGCTGCAGCGTATTCTCGACGAGAAGACCAACCCGTGGGGCATTACCGTGCAGTCCGTGGAGATCCGGGATGTGCGTATCCCGCAGGCTCTGGAAGACGCGATGTCCCGCCAGGCCCAGGCCGAGCGCGAGCGCCAGGCGCGCATCATCCTGGGACAGGCAGAAACAGAGATTTCAGAAAAGTTCGCGCAGGCGGCGTTGACCTATCAGAACAACCCTGTCGCGCTGCATTTGCGGGCGATGAACATGCTTTACGAGGCCATCAAAGAGCGAGGCTGCCATGGTCATCGTGCCCTCGTCCGTCGTGGAGACGATGGGCCTAAGCGGTACGCTGGCGACAGCAGCGCTCGGCGGAGCGAAACCGTCATAGATTTGAATGGAGAACGGTTGCGCAATCTCTCTTCAATCCAATCCCGATCAGTGAGCTGCAGGTACAGAACTTCCTGCAGGGTCTTTGTTGCGATCGGCCATAGCTTAGAGAAGCGAGGTTATATGACTGAATACTCATCAGGTCCCTATATGAAAATGAGTCCGACTGGTCTTCCAGGCCTGCTTGTTGTGCTTTTCGTGGTCTTCACAACTTGCGCGTTTTTCGGAGTGCAGTTCTTGTGGGTGCTCCTCGGATTGGGTGCCTTAGGTATCGGCTTGGCGGCCGTGCTTCGTTTCGTTCATTCACGGATGCCCAAAGACGTGGGGCTATCGCTCGTCTCACACGTTGCCAAGAAGAGTGATTGTGCGAGGAAGGTTCTTGAAACCGGTCCGTAATGTGGATGGAATAATTCGCCAGATTCCTTGAAGGGTCGAAGGGTTCGCAGAAACACTGAGTGGGATCGCGACCAGCGCCACACGCAGAAGCTATCCCTTAGCCTGACAGACGACCAGCAGAAAGGAGACCAATACGATGAGGTTACCTCGTGTTGTCGAAGGATTCGCAATCGGAATTCTGGTGGTGGCGTCCCTCGTGTTATCTGCGTGTACGACTGCTCAAACAGCTAAGTCCTCCAAAATGGCTCCTGACTTTGCTCTGAATGACTCCGAAGGTGTCCCCATCAGGTTGTCCGCCTACAAAGGCAAGGTAGTCCTACTCAACTTCTGGGCGACCTGGTGCAAGGGCTGTGTCCTTGAAATTCCGTGGTTCATTGAGTTTCAAGAGAAGTACAAGGACAAGGGGGGCTCTCGGTTATCGGCGTCTCAATGGACGAAAATTGGAAACCAGTGAAGACATTCGTTGCGGAGAAGAAGGTGAACTACCCTGTGGTGCTCGACAATCAAGGAGTCGCAGGAAAATACGCGCTCAGTTCCATGCCGATGACCCTGTTGATTGATCGCAGCGGTGAGATTGCCACCTCCTACGTCGGCGTGGTGGACAAAGGCACCTGCGAGAGCAAGCTCCAGACTCTCCTTCAGACGAACGCCCAGTGACACTGGAAACGGCTCCCCGACCCAGAGCACTGCGCATTGAGCCAAGGATTATGGGCCGAAAAGCTCGTCAAGCTGCACGTCAAATCATGGAAGCGTCCTCGACATCCCAGGGATGACTATGGAATCCATCATCCAGGATCTTCGCTACAGGAACGTCGTCACGCCAGTACTCAGATACCATGCCCCTGCGACTGCCGATGACCATCCCCCTAGGCCCGCCGCTCTTCTGACCACTAGAGACACCAGCCTGTCCTGAATGGCACCGAGTGACACACGCGCGACCGATGCCGTTTGTGGGCTGCGCTACCACGCAGGTCATGACGCCGTGGATTCCGACAAGCGCCAGTTATAGTCCGAGGAACCGAACGAACCGAGCAAGGACACTCACCTTCGGGTCAGCCACGGTGACGAGCCATCCAGGACCGGGTCGATCTTGGCAGTACTTCGACCGGGCTATGCCTTCACCTCATCGAAGACCACAGAGTCGAGATGGCCGCCAGCGAGGCGGTTTGACGATGCGATGCGCCTACTTGATCGCCCTATAGGCCCAGGTCACAAGCTCGAAATCACTAAACCCTGCTTTGACTTAAGTCGATCTTAACTGGGGTTTCTTTTTTGAATAGACCTCACCCAACCACGATGTTCAGTGGGAGCTGGGTTGAAGAGTTCTCTACCTGAACTGAAGATAGCTAGCCTCCCCGAGGCGATTACCCGCCTCGAACATGACAACTACAATGTGGACTCTGCTAGCCATCGGTCATGAATAGCCTGTTCCTGCTCAAACTGCTCAATTTCTTCAGAGGATACCTTGAAGGCTCCAAGGCACTACCCTTTGCTGCTGGGATTCTTTGGATTACTGCGGTGGGAGTAGGGATGTGGTCGTTGATGGCTTTTGACACGACTCCCGGAGGGTCTGGGCTAACCTCTGCAACCTGGCCTTCCGGGACCAGTGCAGTTTTTCACGCGGGTCGGACCAACCTAGTCATGTTCGCCCATCCAAATTGCCCTTGCACTCGGGCCAGTCTGGGTGAGTTAGGCGAAATCATGGTGCGGAGCAAGGGGCTGATAAGCGCGCGTGTGCTGTTCTATCAACCCACAAAGCGTCCTGCCGACTGGGACAAGGATGATTTGTCAGGGCTAGCCAGAGCCCTACCACAAGTCACAGTCCACGACGACATTGACGGAATGGAAGCTGCTCGATTCGGCGCCACAACCTCTGGCTACACTTTGGTCTACGACGTCAATAGAAAACTACGTTTTCGTGGCGGTATCACTCGCGCCCGTGGCCAGGTGGGGGCTAGCGCTGGCCGCCAGATCATTCTTTCACTGCTGAACCAAACGCAGGTGACAGAGAGAGAGACGCCAGTCTTCGGCTGTGCTCTGACTCCAAGCAGAACTGCCCATAGAGACTGATAGGAGGGATACGCTATGTCGGAATTGAAACTTCTGAAACAGGAGGTCGCCGAGGCGGTCAGTCGTCGTGCTGAGTTCCTGTTCGAGTCCCATCAACGAACGAACCTCCAACGCACGGACAGGCTATTTGCTGGCCTGATGTTGTTCCAGTGGGTAGCTGCGATTGTCGCTGCACTCTGGATCGCGCCAAGAACCTGGGAGGGCTACTATAGCCAAACTCATCCTCACGTCTGGGCAGCGCTTCTTTTATCACTCTCCTTCTTCCCTTTCCTCTTCTCTTCCTTCCCCCTTTTCTCTCTCCCGCTCCCGCGCCCTGTGTTCTTGTCTGTTACTTCAGCTTCAGATTCTTGCCGCTGGTTCTACCTGAAACTCTGTCGCTGCTTCGTTCGCTTGGCTAGCCGACTGGGGGCATTTGCCAACCAGGGTTCTATTGGAGGCTCAGGCCTACAGCTATTCCGGTCATGCGAGGGGGCATACAGTTAGGCAAGGTCCTCGGCCTGAAGGCACCGGGACACAAGCGCTTTGATACTCTCCCTCGACCTGTTGCATTTCCGACTCCAGTGACTTCGACGCGTCCCATCGGTGACTCTGAAACGGCTACTCCCCACGTCTCTAGGCCGCCTGCTCACTCACCTTCAACTCATCGAATCGCTCTCCTCGCTTCCACAACGTCAACGTTACCACCGCATCTTTCTCGCCAGCGTCAACCGAGCCATTTCCGGTCGATCCCCTTCACCAGCAGCCGGGCATAATAGCCTTCGAACCGCGCTTCGTGCATTCCACCAAAGCCGCACTCTTAAACACATACTTGAGCCGATGATTGAAGTTCGGATTCAATCCTCGTGTCATCGGTGCCCGCTTCACTTCTCTCTGCCTCCTCCAAACTGGTAGTCCGCGCTCGAACGTCACTACGCAACCCACAGTAAGCCCAAAACTGCCGCTTGGTCCTAAACCGTGCGACTGGCTACCTTCGCCAAGATCTGCGCATCCAACGCCCCAGCACCGGAATCTGTTTCAATCGCGTAGGCCGGATGTCGCCCTGATTCTTTCAGCATCGCCTTCTTAGCTTCCCGTCTCAGCCTCCTCACGTGTCCAGTTGCTGGTAGAGAAACCCTGCCCGCTGCCGCACTCCCGGCTCGGTCAACTTCTCCAACCATTGCTCCCGGTTCCGCTGGTAATACACATCCCGCCCCGCGCAGCCGATCGCTCGTCCCCGATAGATCGCCTTCACCCGATTCATCACCCGCGTCGTATCGCTCACCAGCATCGTAGCTGTGCACCAACTCCTTCAGCACCCGAACTCCTGGCGTCCCGTGATACACCGGCTTCAACTGTCCGCACCGCAGCAGCTCGGCTAGCTTCTGCGCATCCACCCGGTCCGCCTTGTTCCCCACTGCCAGTAACTTGTTCCTCCTCGGATTGCACACGATCACTTCCGCCACCAACGGCTTGACGATCTCATACAACCAACCGCCTGCGTCCCTTCTTCAAAGTCACGTGGATCGTTCCCCGCAGCCCTTTCAGAAAATCCCCCATCGCTTCGGCTTCGTAACCAGAATCGACTCCATCACACTCTTACCTCCTCATCTGCACCGCCGCTACCGTGCTTGACTGATGCACATCCAGACCAACATACTTGTGTCCCATAGGGCGTTTCCTCCTTGTGCGTTCAGAGTCTCAAGCAACTCCAAACTACCACAGAGAAGGGGCGCCCTTTCCTTTTGGTTGGAGGGACGATTGTCAGTTTTCCTATTCTGCTGGCACTGATCCGCCCGGGTTCGGTCGCCACCCGGCACACCATAGCGGTGGCACAAATGTTGTGCTCTGCGTTGCTCATTCATCTCACCGGGGGCCGAATTGAGACCCACTTTCACGTTTTTGGATCGCTGGCATTTCTGTCGTTCTATCGCGACTACAAGGTCTTGCTTTCCGCAACGGTGATTGTCGCTGCCGATCACTTCTTCCGCGGCCTCTACTGGCCTCAATCGGTTTACGGTATGGTCTTGGCCAGTGAGTGGCGCTGGCTCGAGCACGCGGCTTGGGTCATTTTTGAAGATGTGTTCTTGATCCGATCCTGCATTCGGGGGACAGCCGAGATGCGAGAAATTGCCCATCGACAGGCTCAACTGGAGGCTACCAACGAAACGGTGCAGACGAGTCTGCGAACTCTCAGAGAAAGTGAAGCTGAACTACAACAGGCCAAAGAAGCGGCCGAAACCGCCAACAGGGCCAAAAGTGAGTTTCTCGCCAACATGAGCCACGAGTTAAGGACGCCGCTGAATGCCATCATCGGCTACAGCGAACTACTCCAGGAGGTGGCCGAAGAAGACCAACCAGACCTCGTCCCTGATCTGACGAAGATTCAAGGGGCCGGCAAACAGTTGCTGGGATTGATTAACGACATTCTGGATCTCTCAAAGGTTGAAGCCGGCAAAATGCAACTGTGCGTGGAGCGTTTTGAGATCGAGGACCTGATTGAGGAAGTGGCCAGCACAGTGCAACCGTTGGTGCAGAAGAACAGCAATCGCTTGGTTATAGACTGTCCTGAGAAACTCGGCACAATGCAGGCGGACCTGAACAAGACCCGGCAAATACTGTTCAACCTTTTGAGCAACGCAGGCAAGTTTACCGAGCGGGGGACCATCACGTTAGATGTGAGGCGCCAGTCCGTGGGCGACGAAAGCTGGATTCAGTTCCGCGTTTGCGACACTGGGATCGGCATGACGACAGAACAGACGGGAAAGTTGTTTCAGGCCTTTTCTCAAGCCGATGCTTCGACAACCCGGAAATATGGTGGAACGGGGCTGGGCCTGGCGATCAGCCGCAGCTTCTGTCAAATAATGGGCGGTGACATCCGCGTCGAGAGTACCTTGGGAATCGGATCCACCTTTACGCTGCGACTGCCTGCTGAGGCGGCTGTCGATTCCGCGGCTCTAGTGGCCTCGGAAGAGCGGCGAGGCGCCTCTGCCAGTGAAGTTGCCGAGGCGCCGAATAAGCTGAACAAGGTTTTGGTCATAGACGACGATCCTGCATCCAGAGAGGTGATAGCTCGCTTTCTGGCAAAAGAAGGCTTTTCGCCCGTTTCCGCCGCGACCGGCAAACAAGGGCTGCGATTGGCCAAGGAGCTGCGTCCGGCGGTCATCACGCTCGATGCGCTGATGCCGGGAATGGACGGCTGGACTGTGCTTGCGGCACTAAAGGCCGATCCCGAGACGGCCGAAATTCCAGTGGTTATGCTGTCGATCCTGGACAATCAGGACTTGGGATTTGCGCTGGGGGCCTCGGACTACCTCACCAAGCCAATTGATTCAGACCGACTGGCCAGGGTCTTGAAGAAGTACGCCGGTCACATGACCTCGGGCCGGGTTCTGATTGTTGAAGATGATTCCGATACGCGTGAGACGCTTAGCCGCAGGCTGCAAAACATGGGGTGGACGGTGAGCGAAGCCAACAACGGCCGCATGGCACTCGAGCAGGTTCGGAAGCACAGGCCTGAGCTGATCCTCCTGGATTTGATGATGCCGGAAATGGATGGGTTTGAGTTTACGGAGGAGCTTCGACGAAGTGAGGCCTGGCGAGAGATTCCTATTGTGGTTGTCAGTGCCAGGGACATCAGCCAGGAAGACCAGCGGCGGCTCAATCGGCAGGTAGCCAAGATTCTGCGAAAGGGTTCGTCCAGCTGCGAGGAACTGCTGCTGGAAGTCGGACAACGAGTGGCCGCTTGCGTCAGGACAAACGGAAACGGAGCGGGAAACGAAAAAGATGCCTAGGATTCTGGTTGTCGAAGACAACGAAATGAACAGAGACATGTTGTCCCGGCGTTTGCAGCGGAGGGAGTATGAGGTTCTGCTGGCGCTAGATGGGCGGCAGGGGATCGCAATGGCTCGGTCGGAGAATCCCGACCTGATTCTGCTCGACCTGAGCCTTCCGGAGATCGACGGCTGGGAGGCTACCCGCCGTCTGAAAGCCGACCCTGCCACGCGGGATATCCCGGTGATTGCATTGACGGCTCACGCGATGGCGCGGGATCGAGAGAAAGCGTTTGAGGCGGGTTGCGATGACTACGACACCAAGCCTGTGGACTTCCGGCGTCTGCTGCGGAAGATTGAGACTTTGCTCTCAGAGGCGGCCCCAGCATGAAGCCAGAGTCGCTCCTCATCGTGGATGACAATGAGATGAACCGGGATCTGTTGTCCCGTCGCCTGGAACGGAAAGGCTATGCTGTCAGCGTTGCAGAAAACGGCCACAAAACTCTGGAATGGGTCGGGCAATACGACGTCGATCTGGTCCTGCTGGATATTGAGATGCCAGGCACCAGCGGCTTGGAAGTTCTGAAAACTCTTCGCCAAACTTACTCTCCAAACCAACTGCCCGTCATCATGGTAACGGCCAAGGTTCAAAGCCGCGATATTGTGGATGCACTGAGCCTCGGAGCCAATGACTATGTGACCAAACCAATTGATTTTCCAGTAGCCTTGGCCCGCATCAAAACACAGCTGTCACACAAACGGATGGTGGAGGCGCTGCGAGAAAGCGAAGAGAGGTATGCACTGGCTGCTCGTGGTGCAAACGATGGGCTTTGGGACTGGAATCTCAAAACCAATGAGATCTATTTTTCCCCTCGCTGGAAATCCATGCTTGGTTACGACGAGGACGAAGTTGGCAGTAGTCCCGAGGAGTGGTTCAAACGGGTTCATCCGGACGACCTCCCAAGAGTGAAGGAGGCGGTTGCCAGTCATTTGGAGGGGCGAACCACCACACTGCGAAAACGAACATCGCATGCTGCATCAGAACGGAACTTATCACTGGATGCTCAACCGAGGATTGGCCGTTCGGGACGCGCAAGGGAAAGCCACCCGACTGGCAGGATCGCAGACCGACATCACTCAAGGAAAGGTGGCCGACGCTCTCACAGGCTTGCCGAATCGCTTGTTGTTCATGGACCGGTTGGAGCGGGCAGTCAAGAATGCCGGACGAACCAAAGACTACTTGTTCGCCGTATTCTTTCTCGATCTCGACCGCTTCAAAGTGATCAACGACAGCTTAGGGCACGTCATGGGAGATCAACTGCTGATCGCGACGGCTCGGAGACTCGAGTCGTGCCTGCGCTCGACCGATGCTGTCGCCAGGCTCAGCGAAGGCCACACGGTAGCTCGGCTGGGGGGCGATGAGTTCACCATTCTGCTCGACCACATCAAACATATTGCGGACGCCACACGCGTCGCCGACCGGCTCCAAAAGGAGCTGGCCCTGCCTTTCAACTTGAATGGCCAGGAGGTATTCACTACTGCCAGTATTGGAATCGCAGTGAGTGCGACCGGCTATGTTCGGCCTGAGGAGCTGCTTCGCGACGCAGATACGGCCATGTACCGCGCAAAAGCACTGGGCAAGGCTCGCTATGAGTTGTTCGACCCAGCGATGCGCGACGTCGCCGTGGCTAGTCTGCGGCTAGAGACTGACTTGCGGAAGGCCATCGAGCGTCAGGAATTCCAAAATTTCTACCAACCGATCGTGTCTCTGGCAACGGGCAGAATCGTTGGTTTTGAAGCACTGGTGCGCTGGCAGCATCCAGAGAGAGGCCTGGTTCTCCCGGGGGATTTCATTCTGGCCGCCGAAGAAAGCGGGATGATTGTCTCCATTGGCCAATGGGTGCTGCGCGAGGCTTGCCGGCAAATGAGGGCCTGGCAGGCACAATTCCCCATTACCGCTCCCTGGATCATTAGCGTCAACCTATCCACAAAGCAATTTAAGCAGCCGGATCTGGTCCAGCAGATCGAGGACATTCTGCGGGAAACAGGTCTTGAGAGTGACAGTCTGAAGCTGGAGATCACCGAAAGCCTGATCATGGACAGCGTCGATTCCGCCACCGCAATGCTGTCTCAGTTGAAAGCGCTCGGAATTCAGCTGAGCATGGACGATTTTGGCACGGGCTATTCCTCGTTGAGCTATTTGCACCAGTTCCCAATGGATACATTGAAGGTTGATCGTTCTTTCGTCAGCCGGATGGCCACGAACGGGCAAGGCAAAGATATTGCCCACACGATTGTGATTCTCGCTCATCAACTGGGTCTAGACGTGGTTGCCGAAGGCGTGGAAACCGCTGAACAGCTCGACCAACTTCGATCTCTAGGATGCGAATATGCTCAGGGATACTATTTTTCGAGACCGATAGACGCCGAAAAGGCGGAGGCGTTGATAGAGGCCGGCCCACAGTGGCACGCGTGACAGCCGTTCTAGCGAAATCTCAGATCAGTCTACATCGCTGACGCCAGTTCAAACTCAGTGTCCGTCGTCGATTTCGCGTCGAGAGGATGAAGTGAGGCACATCGGTTCAAGAGGCTATGAGCCCCCAGGGCTCCGCAGCGTCCGGATGCCTTTGTCATAGACAGACAAGACCGCTTCTCGCTCCTTTGGGGATGCGAACAGAGCCTTCGCGGCAATCTCTTGCTTTGCCTCCTCCATTTGTTTCACCAGGTAAGCCACCTCGTCCGGCTGTCGAACGGACTTGCCACTCAGCTTGACGTAGATGGGTGAGGTGTGAGCAAAGAGTGGACGGCCAAACTCGCTGTTAACTTGTGCCGAGACTCGAACCGCCAGCCAGGAAGGCTCGTCAATCTTGATTCTGTGGTCCATGCGAGCCTCGACGTAGCCATCCTTGGGCTGCGGTTCACTCTCAGAAACAACCTTACCGTTTTGAATCAACTGCAGCTTCGCAAATGCGACTCGACTTGATGCGGAGGCCCTCACGCTCACCTCGCGTCCGCTTGAGAGGTCGACGGTGGCCCCAAGGTCCTTTCCGTCAACGTTCAGGCTAAGGAGCGGTCCGTTACTGATAAACGACTTTCCCGCGACCAAAGCATCGAGCCACGATTTGATGCCAAGCCTGCCCTCCACTTTGGTGTAAACCCTCGCCAGGTCATACATGAACCAATCGGTGCCGGTTGAGAAGGGAACACGGAGTCCGGCGTTCAGATAGTGATAGAAACTGTCTTCGTAGCTTCCATGGCTGCCGCCATCAAAGATGTTTTGTGCGTCCAGCTTTCCACCGACAAAGTTGGGCACATCTTCCCGGCCCCAATTGTTGTGGCACCAAATCGCTGTGCCTCCCTGACGGTGGGCTTCCTCAATTCCTGTTTGCAACGCAATACCATCCGTTCCGCGGTGGCTGATTCCCGGCCCGATACTGACCGGCTGAATCATCGACTTGATGTTTAACAGCATCACGTGACCAAAACCTTCTCCCTGGTCTCCGAAGTTATGCCGGTGTTCCTGACCATTGTTCACCAGCACACCGGTCGGCCCAAATTCCTTCAGATCGCCCAGCGGGTAGCGATTGGTGATGTAGTCCT
This sequence comes from uncultured Acidimicrobiia bacterium, assembly GCA_963791795.1. Lineage (GTDB taxonomy): Bacteria > Acidobacteriota > Terriglobia > Versatilivoradales > Versatilivoraceae > VFZK01. The sequence goes on along the minus strand of CAWBTP010000003.1, from coordinate 157,209 downwards.
TGTCGGCGATCGCGCGTTCAAGATAGGAAATGAACAGGACGTCCAGAGAGTCTGCGCGAGGAATCTCCCGCAGGTACTGCTCCGCCTCGTCTTTGTTCAAATGGGAAAGATGCAGATGAGTGTTTGCGCCGTACCAGCTCTGTTGTGAAACCCGGCTGAACGAGCGCAAGGGAATCGTAAGGCTCTGTTGATTTTTCCCAGTCAGATCGAGCGAAACCTTTTTGAGTTCTGTTTCCAGCCCCGAGAAAGCCTCCAGTCGCAGCGGCTGTCGTGGAAGAAGAACCTCGGTCGGTGAAGACACCACGTACCAATCCTGGATGGAACTCTTGTCATTCAACCCCTGCCCTCGGGCCAAAAGGTTTGTGATGGGAATCGCCTGGTTGCCTTCACGCGGCAGGCAGCGAATGACCCCCGGTATAGGTTTCTGTGTCTGGCTGTCAACGAGCGTGATCATGAGCCGGCATTGCTGCGCTTGCGTCCAGGCCCGGTGATAGAGAGCCACCAGCAAGAGCCCCAGGACACTCACGAGAATGCGACGTCGTCTCATTTTTGTCTCCTTCCCTTTGCGCAGATGCTTTGAGAAAAACCTGCGAGGACGATGACGCAGGCGCCGAGCGCAGCCCACGTATAAAAACGCCGGTCAACGCCGCCATGAACAATCCCTGGATCTCCACTCATGCCGGTTCGTCGACAGTATCTGGAATGAAGCTGCAGGATGCTAGATACCTCTTTGCCAATGGCGCGCCTGAGCCTACTCCACTCGGCGCGCAGTCTATGCGAGGTAGGCAGACAGCTGCAGGGCAGATACTCTGTTTGGTATCATGGTGAGACGGCTCTGATTCTACTCTCCGCCGTCCCTCAATCGCAACGAGTTCATAGATCTGGAGCAATCGCATGAGCTTTCATCAGGCACGTCGACAGTTTCTGCATGGCAGTATGACTGGCGCAGGCGCGCTAACGCTGCTCGATCTGCTAAAACGAGATTTGAGAGGGGCGGTGGCGCTCACAGCTCCCTGCTGCTCAGCAGATTTCCATCGAGAAAGTCCGCACCGCAAGAATCGTGTCTGGCAACCTGGCAGTTAACTTCCGCGACAATTCCTATTCGCCTCGGATCCTCAGCGGAGTCGAATCGCTTGTGCACTTGAAGGACGCTCCGGATTTCAATGCTTTCGATCCAGATACTGTCGGCGCCGCCGCGGGCTTGAACTTCGAGCACATCATTTCAGGACATCCAGACCCGGCAAACCGCTTTACGCCGCGCTACGGCAGGTACTCTTTATTCAAGCTTCCCGATGGAAGATCAGTCATCCTGGTTCGCAGCCAGGAAGATTGTCCGTGGGCCGTTTCAAGCACCCTCAAGTACACCGTCAGTCCGCCGCACTACATCGACCTGGAGTTCCGCTGTAGAGCGCATGAGCCGGAGCTGTTCGGGAAACGCGGTTACGCGATTCTGTTCTTCGCCAACTATATGAACAATGTCGCTGAAGTGGCGACTCACTTTCGAGGTGTGAATCAACGGGGAGGGTCAGAGGAATGGATTGCAGCCGATGCTTCTGAGCCTCATCTCGATTGGGACAGAGGCGGAACCTACCGCTGTGCGGAGGCCGATGATGTCAGTTACGACGAGAACCACAACTTCAAGTTGAATCTGTGGAGCTATGACCAGCCGCGCTTCACCAAGCCGTTTTGGTACGGGCGCACGGCCCGTGGGATGGTGTTCCAAATGATGTTTGACCGGGGCTGCACCAGCCAGGACCAGATCCGGTTCAGCCTGTTCAGGTTCAAGCTGCCCAGGTTCCCGCGGCCCGCCTGGGATTTTCAGTACGTCATTCACAAGGTCGAGAAGGGCAAGGAGTACGGCTTCCGAGCCAGAGTGGTCTGGAAGACCTTCGCCAGTGCGGATGATTGCCTCGGCGAGTACGAAACATTTCAACGATTCATCGCAGCGACCTCGCCAATTTCCAAGCCAACCGTTTGAGAGATCGATACGGCCGATGTTTGCTGAATCGCATTCTTCTGCGCTCTGTTCAGTTCAGTGCACCGGTTTCCATCCACCAAAGGGAGTCACCGTAGCGCAATTCGGTCCACCATCTTTTCCAGTACCGGGGACCCGAGCTTCAAGAATCGATCGTGATCCATCCAACCGGCGGATCATGTCCCAGGTGATACCAGAGAGCGGGACCTTCAGCCGGCGGCTCCAGCACGTATCTTTTTGACCCGCGTAGGTGCCTATGTCCACATAGACAAATCGTTGTCCGCGTGTGCCCTGCACCAGGGGCCCGGAGAAATCAGGGACTGGACTCTTGGCACTCGTTTTGAGTCCTATCGTGAATTCGAAGTGGAGGTCTTTTGTGGTCGATCTTTGTTTCAGGACCGTCTCATAGTTGCTGCCTTTGCCTTTCTGCAAACCAAAGTCCACGCCCGCCGGAGGTTCCTGCAAGACAATTCGAAGCCTCAATTCACGTTCCATAACTATTCCTGTCAGAGGTCGTCGCGCAAATCATGGTGACACTTTCAGGAAGCTGGTCCGATACAAGACAGTCGCAAGATCGGCTCCCCTCGCCCCAACGTGGGAGAGGGGCTGGGGGTGAGGGGGTGAGCACACAGCTGGAGATCCGTACTGTCTTCTAAGATCCTCATCCAGAGCCGGTTTTGGGGGTTGATCTACCAGGGAGGTATCCCCCCGACCCCTAACCCTCTCCCACGCTGGGGCGAGGGGGACCGTAATCGATCGAGTCTTTCGAGAGACAAAGAGTGTCATCTCTATGTTCTGTAATTCTCAACGGTAAACAAAGGAACCAACCGCCGCTCGCCGATGAAAATCCCCTCTTTTGGAGGGGTGGCGCGGATCCTCAACGGCGAATCTCTCCTCCAAGTGCCGCGAGCATCTTTGCGTCGCCGCGTACCTTCTCATTGGCAAGCCACTCTGCTTCGACGGTCGCGCCTGCGGTGACCAGAAGCCCCACAACTTCGTGGTAGTGGCCACGTCCGCCACAGCGCACGCCTTCCTGCCAACCGTGGAGCGCCCATCCCAACGGGGTTCCACCGAAACGTTCGTCTTTGAGGTCTAGCGGCGCTTCTCGCTCCAGAAGCAGTTGGACGATTTCCCAATGTCCGCCATACGCGGCCCAGTGGAGGCCCGTCTCTCCGTGGTGTCTCTCCCCGACATCGATGCCCCTCGAGAGCAGGAAGTCAACGACGCTGGTTCGGCCGTACTCGCAAGCCCAGTTGAATCCTGACTTCATCTGAGCGGTCGTGGCATTCGTTTTCAAACTGCCGTCTTCGTTGAAGAAGCTCTCGACCAAATCAAGCCTTCCAACGCCGGCCGCTCCTTCCAGGTCGAGTGAGGCACCACGCGCAGCAAGCAACTCGGCCGCTTCCGGGCGCCCGTTGGCCAGGCAGCCATTGACGGCGACCTGACCGTTACCCGCTGCTCCTGGCTGGTCGATGGCGGCGCCGTGGTCCATCAGGACGTTCCATCAGCGCGCCTTGCACGCCGGCCAGCCATGGATGGATGCTCGTCGCCACCAACCCCAAGGTGGTCGATCCGCCGTACATGTCGGCCACGGCGTCGATCTCAGCGCCAGCTTTCAGCAGCATCTCAGCAACCTCTACCGCGTTCTTTGGAGTCTTTTGCCGAAACCCCTCAACTCCGTTTGCGCCCACATAGTGGAGGAGCGTTGCGTGATGTCTGCGTGCCGAACGTGCCCGAACCAGTGCGGGATTCAAGCGGAGCAATCGTTCGAGCGTCGTCAGATCGCCGCTGATTATGGCCTCCACGGCTGATTCAAATTGTGAAACGAGTGAAGCCGAGTTGCTCCGTGCTTCAAGGTGCCTCGCAAACGCATCGAAACTCTCAAAATCGTGTTCGCGGGCGATGATGGTTCGAGCGTCAGCACCTGCATAGTGAGGACCCGGACCGCTGGGCACGTACGCCGGTGGCTGTCTCCTGGCTGAACCACTGCGGGTGTTTCCAAAGCAACTCGCTCAAGTGGCAGAGACATCGCCGGTGATTACAGCTTCTTTGCTGATTCCCACGGTGAATCGGGGGAGGTCGTGTTGGTCAACGAATCGACGTGCTTGGTGGGATGATTGGGAGGTTCCTTGGCGTTCACTACGACAGTCCTTCCGTGATTCCGCCTGGAGTCCGCTCAAATAAGGCTGGAAAGATTCGTAGCCTTAACTCGCCGACGCTGGGCTGATTAACCCGAGGTTCACGATCTTCTACTTGGATTCCTCGGTGCAGGCGAGACGCCCGCACCACAGCCTGCAGCAGGCAATAGCGACCACTGTGGTGCAGGCTTCCAGCGTCGGTTTGGCGATCGGCTACGCTTCCCGATGGGCGGGTGCGCCAACATTCTGGCGGCTGCGTATGGCGGTCGCGATGCTTCCGAAGAGTGTTCCGACAACCACCGTGAAGGCAATCCAGAAAATCAGTTGTGGGACCAGAGCAGTCTGGATAAATCTCGTCCAGAAGCTTGTCTCCGGGAATCCCGGCGGCAAAGCGTCGTAGTGCGTACCCCAATTTCCCCGGATGGCGAAAAACGTCACGATGACCACAGGAATTCGGGCCGCGTAGCCGTAGGCGAGCAGCGCCTTGGACAGCGCAGGCCAGGTCCTGAACTGCAGCACTGTCGCCGCGACAAATAGCAGCAGCCCTATGAACAGCTTTCCGGGAATGTTGACTTGCGGAGCAGCAGCGATGAATCCACCGAATGCCATGACGACAAGCCCAAGGACGGCCATTCCGATGGATCGGCCGGTGCTCGCCGGCCCATAGCCGTCGCTCGCCAGTTTGAGTGCGAAATAGACGCCGAAGACCAGTACCAGCCAGGTGATGCCGACAAGGGCACCTCCGCCACCTGCAGAGGGGTTGAACAGCGCGGTTGACCAGCGCTGCAGTTCACCCGTGACGCGCAGAAGCGTAATTCCCAGAGTGATGACGCTTGGAACCAGGATGAGACGGGCAATTGTTATTCGATTGTTTGAAGTACTCTCCACGACAAAACCCTCCTTAGATGAAGACCGTTGAACGGAATGGTGAGTCCGGGCGGCGGTGCGCTAGGCGTCGACCAGGACCTTGAATCCGCCGTAGACCATGCGCTTCATGTCGAAAGGCATCGGCTTGTCCTCCATGCCTGCGCCCAGGCGCGGGTCCTTCATCACTTTCGCGTTGACACGGTCGCGATGCGCGCGTGACTTGAAGACGATGTACGCGAAGACCACGGTCTCGCCGGGCTTGAGCTTCATCATTCGCGAAAACGGTACACTCCACTTGGTTTTCTTGAGATCCTCGCCGGCGCATTCCTTGTAGTCAAGGGCACCGTGCTCGCGCCAAATCTTTCCGGCCTGCTGAGCCATGCGGCGGTAGGTCTGAAGGTTTTTCTTCGGTAGCGGCAGGACGTAGCCATCAACGTAGGGCATAAATCCTCCTCAGGCGATTGCTTCTTCTTGTTTCTTCAGTTTGGTTTCCTTGAAAATCCCCCTTGGAAGGGGGGCGCGGAGGTGAAGTCTTGAGAAGACTTCACGCGGTCGCGAGCGCCGGAGTGGGTTTCGTGCCCTCCTCAAACCCCCCTAAGTCCCGCCCTTGTCTCAAGGGGGGACGCTGTTCTCATCGAACGCGGCGCCGCAACGGGAGCGGCTGGGATGTGCCTCTTCCTAAGCCATCTGCTTTTTCATTGCCGCGTCCATTTCTGCGGGCGTGGGTTCTGACTTGTGGGTGGCCAGCATCCACTTGTTCCCATCCGGATCTACCAGCGTGGCTGTGCGATCGCCCCAGAACATGTCGGCTGGTGGCTGGACCAGAGTAGCGCCCGCATTGACGGCTTGCGTTGTCAACTTGTCCACGTCTTCCACCAGGAGGTAGAGGGTCGCTGGAGTGTTGCCGAGGGTCTTGGCAGTGGCCGACTGCCACGCGGGGTTTTCCGGGCCCAGCATGAGAATGGATTCGCGAAGCTTCAGCTCTGCGTGCATGGGCTTTCCATCCGGACCTGGCATGAGGACACGTCCTTGGAAGCCGAACGCCTTTTGATAAAATGCGTAGGCCCGCCCAACGTCGCCCACCGTAAGCATGGCCGTGATGGCGGTGTAGTTATTTCGGTTCAGGGGATCGATTTGACTCTTGGTTGCTTGACTCATGACTGCCTCCTTTGGATTTACATTAAAGGTACAAGAAAATGGACCGCGATGGGTCTCCTTACTACTTCCGGCCTCCGGTCGAAGCGTGAGTCTTCGGTCGGCGCGGTCGAAACCTATGCTGGATCATTATGACTCGTACGCCTGCTTCAGCGTCTTAATGTCGAGCTTGTCCATTTTGAGCATAGCCTCCATGACTTTCTTTGATTTCTTGGCATCCTTGCTTCCTAGCAACTCGCTCAAGACAGTTGGCACGATTTGCCATGACAAACCATATTTGTCTTTGAGCCAGCCGCATCGTGATTTTTGTCCTCCTTCAGAAAGCTTCTCCCAGAACTGGTCGACTTCCTCCTGGGTCTTGCAATCCACGCTAAACGAGATGGCCTCGGTAAATTTAAAGTGAGGACCTCCGTTCAATGCAATGAAGTCTTGCCCATCTAGAGTGAAGGTGGCGGTCATTACCGACCCTTTCGGGCCCGGTCCTGCTTCACCATATCGGGTAACGCTCCCAACCTTGGAATTCTTGAAAATAGAAACATAGAAATTCATTGCCTCTTCGGCTTTGTCGTCGAACCATAAGAATGGTGTGATTTTCTTCATATCGACTCCTAAATGGCTGTGTTTGTTCTGTCGAAATTTGATTCCTGCCAGGGGCTACCCCTGCCAGGTTTGCAATCGGCAGATGACTGCTAGCCGCCAGCAATCGCTCCGATGACCAGAAACGGTTCGGCTCCCGAGGCGACCGCCTCGGGTAGCGGAGCGTCTGGCGACTCATGGGACAGGTCCTCCTCGCAGGCAAAGAATCGTACAAACGCCCTGCGTTGCTGGGTGACGTGGTCGCGGATCGTCCCGCAGAGCATGGGATACCGCGCCTCGAGCGCGTCGAGAATCGAACGCTGTGTCACCGGTCCCTTGACTTCGAGCTGAACCTCGCCATCAACGTGGGCCAAGGTTCGCAAATGAAAGGGGAGCACCACGCGGATCATGACAGTGTCTGGACCTCGACTGAAACCACAGGTGGCAGGTCCCGGACAATGGGCGCCCAATGATCCCCGGCATCGGCCGATGCGTACACCTGCCCGCCTGAGGTGCCAAAATAGATGCCGCACGAATCCAGTGAGTCCACGGCCATCGCGTCACGCAGAACGTTGACGTAGCAGTCGCGCTGCGGCAGACCGTTCGTCAGCGCTTCCCACTCGTTTCCACCTGTGCGACTGCGGTAGACGCGCAACTTCCCGTCAGGAGGGTAGTGCAGCGAGTCGCTGGTGATGGGCACGACGTAGACGGTATTCGGCTCGTGCGCATGAACCTCGATCGGGAATCCGAAATCCGTCGGCAGGTTTCCACTAACCTTTTGCCACGAATCGCCGGAGTTATCGCTGCGCATGACGTGCCAGTGCAGCTGCATGAACAGCACGTTGGGGCGCGACCGGTTCATGGCGAGGCGGTGCACACAGAAGCCGACCTCGGCATTCGGGTCAGGGATGTATTGCGATTGCAATCCCTTGTTGATGGGTCGCCACGTGTTGCCCCCGTCGTCGGTCCGGAATGCACCCGCAGCCGAGATGGCAATAAACATCCGTTCAGGATTGCTCGGATCCAGAAGGATAGTATGCAGGCACATGCCTCCAGCGCCCGGCTGCCATTTTGGGCCCGTGCCGTGGCCGCGCAGACCTGAGAGTTCCTGCCAGTTCTTCCCTCCGTCCGTCGTGCGGAAGAGTGCCGCGTCTTCCACTCCTGCGTAAACCGTGTCCGGATCGGTCAGCGACGGCTCGAGATGCCAGACACGCTTGAACTCCCACGGGTGTTGCGTTCCGTCATAAAACTGGTGCGTGGTGAGGGGCTTGCCAGTTGCAGAGGAAGTGTCATAGACGAACTTGTTGCTTTGACCCATTGGCGACCCATCGGGATTGGTGGTTGGCTCGCCTGGTTTCGTGCCGGGCTGCTCCCACGTCTTGCCCCCGTCATTGGAGCGCTGGATGATCTGCCCGTACCAACCGCTGGACTGCGACGCATACAGCCGATTCGGGTCCGCTGGAGAACCCTTCAAATGGTAGATCTCCCAACCCCCAAAGTGTGGGCCATCCACATCCCAACGTTCACGCTTGCCGTCCGACGTCAGGATGAACGCGCCCTTCCGGGTACCCACTAGAACTCGTACTGTGCTCATTGATTCTCCTTCTCAGTAGTAGAGGTTTAGAGTTAGACCCATTGCGCCAAAACGAAGATCAAATTTTGTGTCCTTCATCCAATCCACCTTCTTCATCCTCCGCGTTTGCGTTGGATTAGCTCATCAAGGCTCCACTCGCCAGCACCCCGCGCGGCCATGTACAGGAAGATGAAACAGAACAGAACCGCAGGTTGGCCTTGGTTTTGAACAGGCCATGTGGCATTAGGTGCGTGAAACTGCCAATAAGCGACCGCCATCTCGCCGGAAAGGATAAATGCGACCGGCCGCGTGAAAAGACCCAGCATGATGGCGATCCCGCCACGACTTCGAGCAATCCGCCAATTCCGATCTGGGAGTCAAGGGCGGTGTACCGCCGCCGGGCATTCCTCCAAACCACCCAAAGATCTTCATGGCGCCAGCCTGAAAAAATAGCAGCCCTGTTACAAGCCGCAGCAAGAGATAGGTTACCTGCACAGCTTTGTTCATGTTCATCAACTCTTTCGTGGCCCAGCGAAATGATCAGGGTGTTGATCCATCAAAAGACTCACGCATTCGCCGTGGCGGGGGCGTTCTTTCCTTTCGGGGCCAGTTTCTTCGTCGCAAACATGACCAAGCATCCGACCAGCCATGAGATGAGGGACCCAACAGTTGTTCCTATCAACAGGTGGGCCCACACATGAGACCAAGTCTTCCCGTCAGCTCCGAAGCTGAACTCGGGCGCACTGTAGATGTTGTCAGTACCCGTGAAGATCGCCAGCATGATTGCGGGAACGATTACTACCTGAGCCGCAATCATCTGGAGGAAACAAATTGGGAGGAGCTGCTTGTAGCTGCCGAAACCGCTGGTATGGACTCGGACCGAGTAGTATAGGACCCCGATCCATCCCACTGCGTTGATGCTGATCCACTTCACCGTCGAATTTGGCACGCCGCCCAAAGACAGTGCGAGCCGTACAATCCCGACGAGCAGGATCAAACCGAGAAACGGCTTGGAAAAAGCGACATACTCCGATAGACGTTTGCCAAAAATAGTCATTGAAGTTCTCCCACTAGATGACTTGTTGAGTTTTGCTTGTGACAACCCGATGCTGACCGAGGTCCCTTTCGGGGAACGGTTCAAGAGAGCGTACTTCGATCACCCCTCCCGCGGGGAGCGTCGGAATGCGTGTTGCGATGGAAAGCGCTTCGTCCAGGTTTGGCATTCAACCAAGTGATAGCCGCCGAGCTGTTCTCTTGTTTCCGCGAACGGTCCATCGGTGAAGATAGGGTTGCCGTTCTTCATGCGCACAGTCGTGGCTGACGAGCTCGAGCGTAACTTCCCGCTACCACGTAAATGTCCACTCTTGGCGAGACTTTGCATCAGTTCTCCATACTCCCGCATGATGATTTCCTTGTCCTCATCCGGAAACTTGGTCCACGCTTTCTCGTCGAAGCAACACATGAGCATGTATTGCATGAAATCTCTCCTTTCGATCGGTGCTCAGGCACGAAGTAGTGCCGCTCTTAGCCTTGGCCCGCGGCGCTGGGTTCCATGAAGACGAGTTCCCAAATGTGGCCGTCCAAGTCCTGAAATCCGTGCCCATACATGAAACCATGGTCTTGTGGTTCGTTGTAGGTTGTCCCGCCGGCAGCGACGGCCTTGCGAACCATCTCGTCGACCTTTGCCCGGCTCTCAGAGGAGAGACACACAAGCACCTCGGTGCTCTGCGTTGCATCACAAATCTTTTTGGGCGTGAATGTCTTGAACTTTTCCTCGGTTAACAGCATGACAAAGATGTCCTCGGCCACAATCATGCAGGTGGCCGTCTCATCCGTGAATCGGGGATTGAAAGTGAAGCCGAGTCTGGTGAAGAACTCGATAGACTTCTTAAGATTCTTTACCGGCAGATTTACAAAAATCTTAGTGGCCATGTTTTCTCCTGGATGGTTTCGGCCTCGGAGGACGACTCCGGAACGCGCGTTTGATTACTGTGCACCGGTGTTCAGCCCAGCTTCTGCCCTATGGTCGAACGAGACGCGACGAAATCGACAGGTTCAATGATTCTTTCACAGGCATCCGCGCGCGGGTGCCCCGGTCCGGATTCGCTACTTCTTGGCTTCTACCTGCGCGCGCAGTCGTGCTTCCTGCTCCTTGAGTTCGGGCGTGAACGCGGGTCCGAAGTCCTCTGCCTCGAATACCTGGCGAATCTCGATTTCTGCTTCCGTTCCCGTGGGATTGGGGCAGCGCTTCACCCACTCGATTGCCTCTTCCTTCGATTTCACGTTCCACAGCCAGTATCCGGCGACGAGCTCTTTTGTCTCGGCAAAAGGACCATCGATCACCGTCCTCTTCGACCCCGAGAAATGAACGCGCGCACCCTTGGAGCTTGGATGGAGCCCCTCGCCCGCCAGCAGCACGCCCGCTTTGGCCAGTTCTTCGTTGAACTTCCCCATCTCAGTCAGCAGCTTCTCATCCGGCAGAGCGCCTGCTTCGGTGTTCTTGTCAGCCTTCACCAGCACCATGAATCGCATTGATAGGTCTCCTGTTCGTTTTGTTCCCCTCACCCCGCCTTCGGCACCCCTCTCCCTTGGGGAGAGGGGCTTGGGGGTGAGGGGTCCGTCACTTTATTCTGTGATCGTTGATAGATAGTCCTCTCAACAGCTGAGATCTACTCTCCCGGCAGGCCCGATACCTCTGTCACCGGCCGGATTTCGACGGTACCGATGCGTGCCCCCGGAATCCGTGCGGCGATGCTGATCGCTTCGTCGAGATCCTTGGCATTGACGAGGAAGTACCCGCCCAACTGTTCGCGTGTTTCTGCGAAGGGGCCATCGATCACGGTCGGTTTGCCATCGCGAACTCGAACACAGGTGGTCTCGGAACTCGGATGTAACGGAGCGGCTCCCAGATACTTCCCGTTAGCATGGAGCTGCTGCGCAAGGTGGACAGACTCCTGCATCATCTGCTGACGCTCTGTTTCGGGGCGTTTCTTGAAAGATTCCTCATCGTGATGAACCAGCAACATGTATTTCATGTGTTCCTCCGTCGGTAAGTCGAACGAGAAATGCTCGAATCGACATGCCGCCCGGAAATTATTTGGCCTATATATGCCCCGCACGCCAGCGTTGCGGTGCAATATGAAACAGCTTGTCTTCCCCATTTCCTGAAGAAGTTGACGTCCGGATAGACCGGCGGATCAGGACGGACTCTTTTTCCCGAGCTGCCTGGCTTCGTTCTCCGCGATGCGCGCTTTGACTAGCTTCGTCACGAGAGCGGCAGGAAGTGGCTTGCTGGCTGGGAAGCGGATGGAGGCCTTGTTGAGTTCATACTCCTTGAGCTCAGCATCGTGCGCGCGTAACACCTTCTCGCTCATGATGTAGAAACCGCAGTGGCCCTCGAACGCTGCGAAGGCGACGAGCATTCCTTGATGCTTGAATGTCGGAATCTGGTAACTGATGACTTCGGTGGCTTTGGGCGCAGCGGCCTTGATCGTCTTGCGAAGATCTGCGAGCGTGGCCCGTGCATCTTCCGGGAGCGTCTGCAAGGTAGCCGTCTATGGTGTCTGCCCGTGCGGCTCTCTTGCCGCCCTTTGATGATACTGTCTTCATGACGTCTTCCTTTCACTCACAGTTCTTGGTGTTTTCAGGAGCCCTGACTGGGATCTTCTACATCCGTATCGCACACCTCCTCCAGCCGTCCATTGATGGCTAACCCATTGGCAGGCCAGCGACTTCGATCACGGGCCGGATTTCGACAGTACCCTTGCGCGCCATAGGAATCCGCGCGGCAATACCCATGGCCTCATCCAGATTCTTGGCCTCGATGAGAAAATAGCCGCCCAGCTGTTCGCGCGTTTCTGCAAACGGGCCGTCGGTCACATGCCGTTTGCCGTCGCGTACCCGGATGCTGGTGGCGGTGGACGTCGGGTGCAGGGGGGCGGCCGCCAGATACTGGCCCCGCGCATGGATCTCCTGGGCTAGTTGTGCCGACTCCATATAGCATTCCTGCCGTTCCGCCTCGCCCAAGGCTTGCTCCTCAAGGTAAATTAGCAACATATATCTCATGGTGGCCTCCGTGGATAAGTCGAACGGCGAATCGCGGAATCGACACCTCTCCGCAAATTAATTTATAGTTGGGCATGCTCGGGAACGCAAACGTAGCGATCGACACGGTTTATCGGTCTGACTGGGGGCGGATTGTCGCTACCCTGATTCGGCTGATTGGCGACTTCGATGTAGCCGAGGATGCCGCACAGGAGGCTTTTGCCGCCGCTGTGGACCAGTGGCCTGTTTCCGGTGTCCCCGATTACCCCCGTGCTTGGATCATCCAGACCGCCCGGCATAAAGCCCTGGATCGCATTCGCCGCCGCACACGGTTCGAGGAAAAAATTGAATCTTATGCGGCATCCGGGCTAATCCCAACCGTCGAGGAACCGGATTATGACACGAGCGAAATCCCCGACGACCGCCTTCGGCTGATTTTCACTTGCTGCCATCCGGCATTAGCGTTCGAGGCTCAGGTTCCCTTGACGCTCCGTATGCTGGGTGGCCTCGAAACCGACGAGATTGCGCGCGCGTTTCTCGTGCCTGTCCCCACCATGGCGCAACGACTCGTGCGTGCGAAAAGGAAGATTCGCGACGCTGGCATCCCCTATTCCGTTCCCGACACCAACGAGATGCCGGCGCGGCTGGACGCGGTGCTGACTGTAATCTATCTGGTGTTCAACGAAGGCTATGCGGCGACTCGGGGCGACCGGTTGTTCAGGTCTGATCTTTGTGCCGAGGCTATTCGCCTTGGGCGCCTGGTCAGGACGTTGATGGCGCCCCAGCAACCTGCGGAAGCGACGGGACTGGTTGCCCTCATGCTGTTGCACGATTCACGGCGCGATGCCCGTCAGGATGAGGCAGGGGATTTGGTCCTCCTTGAAGAACAGGATCGCAGCCGCTGGGATCAACAGAAAATCGCCGAGGCTCTGCCACTCGTCGAGGAAGCCCTTCGCGGCGAAGTTGGCCCGTTCACGCTGCAGGCAGCCATCGCCGCCCTGCACTGCCAGGCAGCTCGTCCCGAAGACACTGACTGGCGTCAGATCGTGCGGCTTTACGATGTTCTCGAACGCCTGCAGCCCTCTCCCGTGGTGTCGCTAAACCGGGCCGTCGCGGTCGCCATGGTGGACGGTCCTCAACCCGCACTGGCTCTCATCGATCAGCTCGCCGCGGCCGGTACTCTCGATGACTACCACCTGCTGCATGCCGCCCGCGCCGATATGCTGCGCCGTGCCGGATCAGCAGGGGAAGCGGCTAAGAGCTACCAGCGAGCGCTGGCGCTGGTTGCCAACGACAGCGAGCGCCGATTTCTTGAACGACGCCTGCGCGAAGTTCAGTCCCCGAGAGTTTGATCTTGCATCCGTGACGCAATTGCCGGCGGCACGACGTTCCAATAGAGATTGTCTTCGGTGAAGGGGAAGCAACCGGAATGAACAGCACACCCAACAAGCCAGTCGGTGCGCGGCTGTCGGTTTCCGCGAAAACTCTGCTCGCCCTGCCCTTTGTTTTTCTCAGTCTGAGGGCAATCGCCGAGCCACAACGACAATTCCGCGCAGGAGCGGCTACCAGCAATATCACTCCCTGGCTTGGCATTTCCAGTAACGGTGGAATGCAGGATCGGATTCCAGGCACGTGCATGACGAGTTGCACGCCCGCGCCCTGGTTCTCGATGACGGCCAGACACGCCTGGCTTTGGTCACGGTTGACAGTTGCATGGTACCTCGCCAGATATTGGATGCGGCCAAGAAGCGGGTTCAGCAGCACACTGGCCTTCCCGTGGAAAACATGCTCATGTCGGCCACGCACACGCACACCGCCGGAACCGCCACACCCGTGTTCCAAAGCGAGGCAGACGCGGAATACCAGCTGTTTCTGACCCGCAAGATTGCCGACGCGGTCCGGCTCGCGGTGAACAACCTGGAAACAGCGCGCGTCGGATGGGCCGTCGGCAAGGTTCCCCAGCATGTCTTCAACCGCCGCTGGAAGATGAAGCCCGGCACAGTTCCACCCAACCCGTTTGGGGGGATTGACCAGGTCAAGATGAATCCGGCAGCGGGCAGTCCCGATCTGGTCGAACCGGCAGGTCCCACAGATCCCGATCTGGCCATCATTTCGGTTCGTGCATTAGACGGGCGGCCGATCGCGCTGCTGGCCAACTACTCGCTGCACTACGTGGGAGCGGGGCACTTTTCGGCTGACTATTTTGGAGTCTTCGCCGATCGAATCCAGCAATTGCTGGGCGCCGACCGCCAGGACCCCCCGTTTGTCGGAATGCTGTCGAACGGAACCAGCGGCAACATCAACAATATCGATTTCAGACAGCAGCGCCCGGTCGAGCCACCTTTTGCAAGGATGAAAGCCGTTGCCAACGACGTGGCGACCGAAGCGCTGCGTGTGGCCAACAGCATTTCCTATCACGACTGGGTTCCGCTGGCGGTGCGTCAGACTGAGATCGAGCTAGGCGTCCGCCGTCCGACAGCCGAGGAGCGGGAGCGCGCCCGGCAGATCATGGCCAAAGCGCAGGGACCCGCCATGCGGACTCCCGAAGAGATCTACGCCAGGGAAACCGTGCTCATCGACGAATATCCTCCAAAGGTTTCCCTCATCCTGCAGGCCTTGAGAATCGGTGAGCTTGGGATTGCGGCCATCCCGTGTGAGGTATTCGTTGAGATCGGCCTTGAAATCAAAATGCAGAGTCCGTTTGGCACCACATTTACGACCTCGCTGGCCAATGGCTACAACGGCTATCTTCCGACTCCGGAACACCACAGACTTGGGGGTTACGAGACATGGAGAGCCCGGTCCAGCTATCTTGAAATCGATGCATCGACCAGGATTGTCGAGCAGTTACTTGGATTGCTGCGGCAACTTAAGAAGGACTAGGGCGTCACCCGCGCCCCAGGTATGGCTGCATCACCGGGAGGACGATCGCTTCCAGCATGTTGACGTGCGGAGGCAGGGTCGCCATGGTGACGGCAGCAGCGGCTAGTTCGTCTGGGGTCATCATCGGTTCCTGGTCTTGTTTCGCCTTGCTGGCTTGCCTGCGTTCCGTCGCCACATTGCCTGGGATGCAGGCAACTCACCACCACGCCAAACTCGCGTCCTTCCAAAGCGGCATGCCTTCGTCAGACCAGTCAACGCGTGCTTGGTTGTCGTATAGGGTACCGAGTGCATTCGCGGCATCTGCGCTGAGATGCTGCCAATATTGATGATGCGTCCGCCACCCTGGCGCTTCATGATCCTCATCGCCTCGCGGCTGCAGAGGAACGGCCCAGTCAGATTCACAGACAGAACCTTTTGCCAGGTTTCCAGTGACAGCTCTTCCAGCGGCCCTCCATCAAATCTGCCAGCATTGTTGACGAGGACGTCAACCCGGCCGAATGCTTTCAGGGTTTCCTCAAACAATCGATGGACCTGGCCTTCGTCGGTGACATCCGTTGGAACTACCAGAACCTTCGCGCCCTGCGGCTCGAGTTGGGCTCGAGTTTCGTCCAATCTTGCGGCGTTGCGCGAGGCCAGAACGAGCTGAGCGCCCTCACCCGCAAACGCCCGTGCAATGCCCTTGCCGATGCCCGTCCCTGCGCCGGTGATGATGGTGACCTTGCCTGCAAGTAGGTTCATACTGGGTCCTCTCTTTTGCTTGGGTCTCGATCCTCGTACGCAGCCGCGCTGCTCGCTCTGGGAAGGCAAGCCGACGAGGATGAAAACAACTGTCCCCCCTTGGACAAGGGGGACGAGCCGTCTGGCAGGGGGGTTTCGGCGGAAGGAACGCCAACCCACCCCGGCGCTCCGCGACCGCGTGAAGTCTTCTCAAGCACTTCACCTCCGCGCCACCCCTCCCAAGGAGGGGATTGCAACGGAGACTTGCTCGCCGTGGGGATTGTAAACGATGGGGGCCTGGGGTTAGAATTCCAATCATGCGAAAAACATCGATTCTACTCACCACGACGGTGGCTGCCGTCTTTTTTCTGACTGCTATTTCTGCCGAGTGTCAACAGCTGTGGGCGCCCAAAGGGCAGTCCAAATATGTTCCGCCGCACAAACCGCACACGAAGCTAGCCGATCTCAAGGCGAAGCACAAAGGGAAAACCGACTGGCGCGAGGTGATCGTCGATGACGAGCACCTGCGCAGTGAATATGTGTTCTCCCGTCCGGGAACAAAGACACCGCGCGCTTTGCATCCCGACACACGCGCCTGGTGGGTGGTCATGGAGGGCGAAGTCCGGTTCGAGATCGAGGGCGTCGAACCTTTCGTAGCGCGGAAAGGCTCGATGGTGCAGGTTCCATTCGCCCGTTTATTCTCCCATGAGACGGTGGGTAGTCAGCCTTCGCTCGTCTTCGAAACGAATGTGGCTGGAGCCCGCACGATTTACGAAAACAAAGCCGACGCACCCAAGACGGTGGGAATCGACTGGGTTCCGGTGTCCTTTAGGCGTGAACTGGGCCAGTTCGACAAAGGCAACAAGCCGCATGTGACCTTCGACGAGTTGGCGAAGAAGCTGGACTCCGGGGAAGCGAAGGGCACCTTGCGAGTGGTGGAGGATGCCCGGGGGGCCGCCAATTTCATTTACGGCTACGAGAAGAATCTGCCGCCAATCGATCCGAAGAATCGCGGGCACTATCATCCCGAATGCGCCGAGTACTGGCTGATTATGGCCGGCCAGATCCGCTATCCCATCGAAGGTCAGGGAGTGGTGATCGCCGACCCGGGCGACGTGGTTTATGTGCCCAAGCACACGTTCCATTTTCCGCGTTGGTACGGTCCCGGCGCCTCGTGTCGCCTGGCGATGAATGCGTTCCCTTATATCTCGCATTTGTTTGATCCGGAGCCGGCGAAATAAGAGATTGGGAGGGCGAGGCTCCCGCCGAGCCGCCAGACTGAAAGTGCAAAGAGGCTCGGGAGCCTCGCCCTCCCGTCGGTTGCCTGGAGCCCAGCATCGTGATTTGGACATTTCCCATCATTTTGGTTTTCTTGCCGGCTGCGTTCCTCGCGCAGGATTTCGCGGGACGGGTCTATCCGGTTCTCGAAAAAGCCCAATGTCGCACCTGCCATAACGACAACGGAGTTGCGTCGGTAACCCGGGTGCAGTTTCCGCGAGAGGGCGCTGCAGCCGAGGAGATTGAGGCCTTCGGTTTGCGCCTTCGAGCTGTTGTGCAGAGAGGGCAACCGGACGCGTCGTTGTTACTGCTGAAACCCACGAATCGTGTCGCCCACGCCGGCGGAGAGCGAATCAAGCAAGGGAGTGAGGAAGAGAGGATTCTGCGTGCCTGGGTGGAACATCTGGCGGCGCTGCCCGAAACCACAACGGTCCAGAAACAAGCGCGCGTCGGCAAGACTCGCATGGTTTTGCGACGCTTGACTCATAGCCAGTACAACCATACGGTTCGCGATCTGTTGGGCGACGAAACGCGGCCGGCTGACCAATTCCCCAAGGAAGACTTTGTGCATGGCTTCACCAACCAAGCCGAGGGGCAGCCCGTGTCACCGCTGCTGGCCGAGGCCTATGCCCGAGCGGCCGAGCGCCTGGCGCGCACAGCGTTCCGCGGCGGCGACTCGCGCCGTTTGGTGCCGTGCCGGACGGATGCGACGGACTGCCGTAGCGAGTTCATCCGTGTGTTTGGTCGAAAGGCGTTTCGCCGGCCGCTCGACGATAGTGAAGTCAAGCGATACGAGGCATTGTTTGCGCAGGAGAAGGAATTCTTGTCCGGCGCGCAGGTGGTGGTTGAAACCATGTTGCAATCACCACACTTTCTGTTCCATTTGGCGCAGGGCCCCTATGGCGCCGCCGGTCGCCTCTCTTATTTCCTTTGGGACACTCTGCCCGACGAAGAATTGTTTCGAGCTGCCAAAGCCGGTGAGTTAGATACGCCGGTTGGGGTCGAGAAACAGGTCAGCCGCATGCTCCGCGATTCGCGGGCCCAGGACGCTCTTGATGAATTTCTGGCGCAATGGATGCGCTTTGATCGTTTGAGGAATGCCATCCGCGACCGTCGCCTGTTTCCCGAGTTTACCGCGGAGCTGGTGGGCGCAATGACCGAAGAGACGCGCCGGTTGTTTCGATCTCTGGTGTGGGAAGACCGCGACTTTCGGGAGTTCTTCACCGCCTCCTATGCCTATCTGTCGCCAGAGCTGGCCAAGCTTTATGGCGTGCCGGCGCCAAATGAACCCTGGGGTCGGGTGGAGTTTGCCCCCGATTCAGAGCGTGCCGGAGTGCTGGGGCAAGCAACGTTTCTGGCGTTGACGAGCAAACCAACCGAAACCTCTCCCACTGAGCGTGGACTTTTTGTGCGGGAACACTTTCTTTGCCAGGTGGTGCCGCCACCGCCGGCCGGGGTGAACACCACCTTGCCGCCGGTAACGGACGAGAAGCCGATGACAACGCGGGAGCGATTACAGATCCATTTGTCCAACCCCGCCTGCTCTGGCTGCCACTCGTTGGTGGATCCGGTTGGATTCGGGTTCGAGAAGTTCGACGCCGTGGGCAAACACAGAGAGAAGCAGTTGGTGACGATTTTCCCAACGTTTGACGAAACATCGACCAAGAGAAAGGTTCAGCCGACGGAGTACAAATTGGGCATCGAAGCCGAGGGGGATGTGTTAGGTTTGAAGGATGCGCGGTTTCAGTCGCCCCGGCAGTTAGGCAAGATACTGGCGGGCGAACCAGGATGCCAGAAGTGTGTCGCCAAGATGTTGTTCCGGTGGGCCAGCGGCCGGCCGGAAGAGCCCGACGACCAGCCGCTGATTGAAACGGCGCTGGAGCGGTTTCGTCAATCGGGCTTTAAGTTCCGCGAGTTGGTGGTTGCGACCGCGGTATCTTTGAGCAGCACGGAGGCGGCGGGGCTTGCGTTAGGAGCGGACCCACGCGAAGGTCCTGTTGCCGGAGCGGCGAATCGGTGATCGAACGGGCGTCATACGGGGCGCGACCAGGTTTTGAAAGTCAGACTCAAGGGACGTGACATCGCCGCTGGGGACAGCGGCTCCCTCACTCAGTCCCATTTTCATGGAAGGTAAAGACATGACAACTTTTCTCTCACGACGAGCGTTCTTGAAGAACATCGGCTTGGCTGGAGCAGCCGTGCGCATTGGCCTGCCACCGCTGGCGGCGATGTTCAATTCCAGTGGAACGGCTTACGCAAACGCTAAGACGGTGCCGACACGCTTTGTGCTTTGGTTCAACGGAAATGGCATCCCGGAGAAATACTGGATTCCCCGCGAGACCGGTGCGGGCTTCGAGATCACTCCCTGCCTCAGTCCACTGGCCCCGTTCCGTAACGATATCCACATCATCACGGGTCTCGATAGTCCTGCCGCACGTGTGCCGCAGCCTGGCAACAGCCACTATCCTTCAATGAGCGCGCTGATTTCGGGCCAGCCCTTCACCGGACGCGGTGCTGGCGGCCGGTCGATTGATCAGGTCATCGCGCGCAAGATTGGCGAAGAGACGCGCTTCCGGTCGCTGCAGATTGGTGTCTCGCAGGAGTCCTTTGGTGAAAGCATTCAGCGCAACTTGAGCTGGTCCGACCGCGATCGTCCCCTGCCTCCCGAGATGCTGCCGCATCAGCTGTTCGATCGGCTGTTTGGCGTGAACGAACCCACCTGGATCAACCGAAGGAAGAGCATCCTCGATTCCGTGCAGCAGGAGGCGCAGGCGCTTAAATCGTCGCTTGGAACTGACGACCAGTCGCGCCTCGAGGAGTATCTGGGCTCGGTCCGTGAGTTGGAGAAGTCGATTGCAAGCCTGCCTCCGGAATATCGGACCGTGGTTGAGCGTCCGGCGGAAGGGGGCGACCTGCGCGACTGGCCGCGGATCGCCAAGCTGCAGAGCGACCTGCTGGTACATGCACTGGCATCGGGCCAGACGCGCGTCGCGTCGTACATGCTCACCAAGTGCCAGGGCCTCTCACGGTTTCCGTGGCTGGGCCACACCGCACAGCGTCATCATGAGTACACACACGGCCAGGTAGAGACGCCGCGGGGCATGAGGATCTTGCGCGACATCTGCCGCTGGCACGTCGAGGAGTTTGCATACCTGGTTGGGCGATTGAAGGCCACGCCGGAGGGGGCCGGTTCTCTTCTCGACAGCACCTGCCTGCTTGATGGTGCACGAGCACGCCGAAGCCAACGCGCACAAGAACAACAACCTGGCCGTGATTCTGGCGGGGCATGCATCGTCGATGAAGACCGGTCTGCATACGCGCACCACAGGCACACTCGGCGATCTTTACCTGACCCTGGCTGAGGAAGTCACCGGCGCCCGTGTCGGGAGTTTCCCAACGGCAGGGACGAAATTGGCTGAGGTGGTATAGCCGGTTTGGTGGTTAACCCCCCTGAAGTCCAAGGGGGGACGATCGGCCTGTGGCGCCTCGTTTTCCCGATTAGGTCAGATCGCTGCGACATAACTTCCTATCCTGGTCGCGCTGGTGCGTTCGCATAATTCTCGTCCCCCCTTGCACAAGGGGGGACTTCAGGGGGGTTTTGGACGTCTCAACCTTCCACCAATCATGAATTTCCTCCTAGCCTTCTTGCTCACCCTTTCCGTCGACGGCGCGCGAACCGTCAAAGATGCGCAGGGCAATGTCGTTGAACTGGATCTGACCTCGACTTGGGTCACTGATGGAGACCTATCGAAGGTGGCGCAGATGCGCCACTTGCGAAAGCTCGATCTTTCTCACACCCGCGTGACCGATGCCGGGTTGGAACAACTGAAAGGTCTTGAGAACGTCGTCGAACTCAACTGCTACTATGCAGAACGCCTCACTGAAGACGGTATCGCCCACCTGCGAGGCTGGAAGCATCTCGAACATCTGAGTTTGCGGGGAACGAAAGTGACGAGCCAGGTTTTCGAGCACCTGGCACATCTAGTCAGCCTGCGCAGCCTGGACTTGGGATTCACGCAGATCGAGGATGAAGGCTTTGAGCAGCTCGCAAGTCTATCGCGCTTGGAGAAACTCTCCATTGGAGGGAACCGCTTGAGCGGTTCTTGCCTGCTTCTGTTAAAGCAACTGCCAGCTTTGGTTGATCTGGATGTAAGCGGTATTCAACGCGTGGACTCGGGCCTGTGGGGGCTGCCCCTGACCGAGGAGAATCTGACGCGCGTCGGGCAACTGCGCCAGCTGCAGGCACTCAATCTTTCAGGAGCGACGCTGGCCGATCGCGGAGTTGACCGGCCCGGGCATCCCGAAGCCGAAAGAGCTGAACTGCGAGACTTGTCGGCCTTGTCAGGTCTCATCAACCTGCAGCGGCTCGATCTGACACGACAGCCCGTCACCACCGAAGCTCTTGGTGCGCTGTCTGGCTTGCCCAGGCTCCAGGAACTCCGGTTGGGGCTTGCGCGCAAGCTGGACGATTCCGCTGTGCCGATGTTGCTCTCGCTGAAAAGCTTGCAGACGCTTTACCTCACAGGAGCAAAGCTGACTCCACAGTCTGTGGAGAAGCTGAAACGCTTCAGCTTGCAAGGCCTCTAGTTCGTTCCCCGGGGATAACCTGCAGGCTTGAAAGAACACGGAGTTCATGCCTCGGATTTTCATCTTCATTCTTCTTCTCATCTTTACCGCCCAGGCTGCGGAGAGTCCCGACCGGACGGTTGCCGAATGGACGCTTTCCATGGGCGGCCGCGTGCGGCTTGCCGGACAATCGCGCTATCTTACCGACATCGTTGGGTTGCCAAGTCATTCCATTCAAATTGAAGCTCTCGATTGGGTGGGTGTGAACGCTGACCCGCCCGATCTGGAACGCCTCAGCGCTCTGCGTCGTCTCAAAGAACTGCATCTGCCCGGACCCTTCTGGAATCGCAACGCGGATGGCGGGCGCGACGGAAGCAAGGATCTGCGCTTTCTTGCGGGCGTTACGACTTTGGAAGTGCTTACCTTCAGCGACCATTTTCTTGATCGGGTCCGCTTCAAAGATGAAGGGTTGGCTGAGATCAAAGGCCTCACGAACTTGCGCGAACTGGTCTTGCACCAGTCGGACGTGACGGGCAAGACGCTGGCGCCCTTTCGAAAGCTTGAAGCGTTGGATGTGACGCTTTGCCCTGTGGACGACAAAGGACTAGAGAGCCTGCGCGGCATGACAGGCCTGCGTCGACTGCGGCTGGGGGACACGTTGATCACTGATGCATCAATGCGTGTCGTGGGCGAGTTCACCAATCTCGAAGAACTCGATCTGCATGGAACTGCGATCACCGATGCTGGAGTCCAGCACCTGAAGGGACTAAGCCGCCTGAAGAAACTTAACCTGATGGGCTGCGCGGTGACAGATACCTCGGCGGAAGTGCTGGCACGCTTGCGCGGCTTGGAGGAACTCAACCTTTATCGCACGCGGATCAGCAACGGAGGGGCCAGTGGATTGCAAGGCTTGAAGCAACTGTCTGACGTCGATCTTCGCTACTCGCGCGTGACGCGCGGTGGCATCGATGCTCTGAGGGCTGCCCGTCCGGCTGCACGAATCCTCTACGTTGAGCAGTCGGCACGGCCCAGAATCGCCGGAGATCTCTTCCGTCCCTCTCCCGAAGGTACGTTGACGCTTTCAGGCGCAGCAATCACCGATGCGGACCTGGAAAAACTGAGCACGGTGCCGCAACTGCGCAAACTCAGTCTCGAAGCCACCGAGATTGGTGATGCAGGCGCGCATCACCTGGCGCGGTTGTTGTCACTGGAAGAGCTGAATCTTAGCAATACTCAGATTACAGACGCAGCCCTGGCACATCTCTCCGGGTTGCGCCGTTTGCGAAAGCTGAACCTGGCCAATACCTATGTGGAAGGGCAGGGGCTGGCATTCTTGAAGGGACTGGCGGAACTCGAGACTCTGGATTTGCACGGCTCTCCCATTCAGAACTCGGCGCTCGAGCATCTGGCTGGGATGCCTGCCCTGCGCGAACTCTCGCTGGCCTCGACAGACATTGTGGATGGCGCCGCGCTGGACAAACTCGCGGCGATCGAATCGTTGGATTTGGCGGCAACGGATTTGACGGATGCGGGTCTCGAGCCGTTGAAGACCCTCAAGAACCTGAAAACGCTGGTTCTCCGCGACGCCCGCTTTACGGATAAGGGGCTGGCGTACCTGGCGGGGTTGGCAAGCCTGGAAAGCCTGGATCTGGTTCGCACCCGTATTTCGAATGAGGGATTGGCGCACTTGAGCGCGCTAACGAACCTGTCAGTGCTGAGGTTGGACTACGGCGAGATTACCGACGACGGCCTCCAGCATCTCGCCTCCTTGACGCGTCTCAGCGAGTTAAGCCTGGACAGCACGCATATCACGGACGAGGCTGTGGCAAGTCTTCGCCAGTATCCGGCCTTGGCGAGACTGAACCTCTATCACACTCTGGTGACCGAAAAGGGGCATGCAACGCTGAAAGCTGCTTTGCCGCGCACGCAGATCATTTGGGATCCAGAGGCCCGGCTGCCCAATCGGCGGCGAAGCTAGGCTTCGTGAGCGGCTGCGTACAGCTACAACCCAAAAGTCGAACCGCCAAGAACGCAAAGAACGCAAAGAGCCTTATAGACAGACTGGTTCGGCAATCTGGATCTAAGATCCGAGATTTTCAGATTCCAAACGAAAGCTGAGATTTCTCTTTGCGTTCTTGGCGCACTTGGCGGTTCGGACCAATGTGAATTCCACCGAATCTTGAACTCGGTATCGTCGCTGGATTCCGGCTCGCGCTACGCTTGGCCGGAATGACGGGATGAAGAGGTCCTCAGACGAGCCCTTTGCTCAGCTTCTCACCAATCGGTGAGCTTCAAAATCCGGTGATTGTAGCTGTCGGAAATGTAGAGTGCTCCAGAAGGGTGGACGAACACACCGTGGGGGCGGTTGAGTTGGGTCTTGAGCGGGTCATCGGCGACAATGTCTCGGCCGGGTTTTCCTGTTCCTGCAATGATTGACGTCACGCCGCTCTTGGGATCGTACTTCCGGATCAGGTTGTTTTCGGCATCCGCGATGATCACCTGGCCCTTTCGATCCACGCAGAGATGCTTCGGACCATTCAGGTCTGGTTCGACTTTGGTGGTAGCGGAAGCGCTTGCTGCTGGAGCGATCAACGTCCGAATCTTTCCCTTCGTATCGACAACACGCAAGGCATTACCGCCACGCTCTAGGACATAAACATTGCCTTTCGAATCCGCTGCCACCGCGCGCGGATCGGCGAGCGGGCTGCTAGAGGCGTCGGCTCCGTCTTGTGGCACACCCTTCTCTCCGCTGCCGGCGAGTGTTGTGACGATTCCCGACTTGAGAACAATCTTTCGGATACGCCTGTTCCCCAGATCTGCAACGTAGAGGTTGCGCCCCGCGGGATCAATATCGATCGCAAAGGTCCCGTTGAACTCTGCCTTGGTTGCCAGCCCACCGTCACCCGAATAGCCCGCTTTGCCGGTACCCGCCACGGTTGAAATTGCACCCGTCTTCAGATCGATTTTGCGGACCGTGTGATTGCGCGTGTCCGCGACGTACATCTGCTGGTTAGCGGTGATGACGATGCCGTGCGGATCAAACATCGCAGCCTGTTTGGCGGGACCCCCGTCTCCCGAGTAGCCTTCTTTACCCGTTCCAGCCATGACACTTGCGTTGCCTGAAGAGTCGATGCGAACGATGCGCTCGCCCTTGTGTTCACAGACGTACCAATTCCCCTGCTTGTCGAAAGCGACCGCAAAAGGTTCAACGAACTTTGCACCCAGAGCCGTGTTCTCGGAACCCTCGCCACAGCCGGCAACGCAGGCAATCGTCGCGGCGTCTCCCGAGCGGGATAGAGTCACAAGAAGAATGAACAGAACTGAAACGACGTTGGCCATGATAGCTGGCTCCATGAATAGGAATAGACTGTTCGGGTGGCCACGGGTCCCCTCCTCAGACGAGGAGGGGAAGTGGCGCGGAGAGGCACAGCGGAGGTCTGACGGACCTATTGATCACGAGTAGTCCACTGTCTACGAGACTGGATTTCCGTCACTATCAATCAGATGGATTTCTCCCAGGTTCAGCTCGCGGATACCGGCTTCAATCTTGGACCGGTCGCCCACAATCACCCAAACCAACTTGTCAGGCACGAGCAGCTTTTGTGCGGCCGCGGAAAGTTGCGGCGTCTTAAGCTGGCGAACCTTCTCCGCATAGGTTTGATAATAGTTGTCTGGCAACCCATAGCGGACAATGTCCGCGATGGATCCACCTACGGCGTTCATCGTCTCCCAGGAGCCGGGCAACTCCAGAGTTTGATTGCTGACCGCTTTGGCTGTTTCTTCGTCAGTGATGGGTTTTGAGCTGAGCACTTCGCGAAGCTCTTTGCCCAGTTCAACGGCCGATTCCTTGGTTTTGTCTGTCTGCACCGGCGCATAAGCCAGGAAAGGTCGCTGGCCGCGAGCGCCGAACAATATAGTAAAGGCGCCGTACGACCAGTGCTTATCTTCCCGAAGGTTCATGTTCACGCGCGAAGTGAACGTGCCACCAAGTATGTTGTTCATCGTCTCGATGGCGATTTCATCCGGATTGGCTTTGGGCAGAGCCACGTGCCCCGCGAAGATGATGGACTGGAGCGATCCGGGACGGTCCATCAAGTACACCACCGGCTTTGCCTGCTGGGCCACCTGGCCGATGTTTTTCTTGGGGACCTCGCCTTTCTGCCAGCCCTTGAAGAGTTGCTCCAGCTTGGGGGTGATTTCAGCGAGCGTCGTGCCTCCCACAATGACCAGCGTCGCGTTGTTGGCCTTGAACCAGGTCTGGTGAAATTTCTCGACGTCAGCGCGCGTCAGTTTCGAGACTGAGGCGTTTGTGCCCGAACCCGTGAGCGGATTTCCATAGGCATGGTTCTTTCCGTACAAGTACGCAGGAAACACGCGCAAGGCCATTTGCACCGGTTGGGCCTTTTCCGCCTGGATGCCATCCAGTTGCTGCTTCTGGAGCCGTTTGAAGTCTTCATCCGGAAATGAAGGATTCAAAACAACGTCGGCAAAAATGTCCAAAGACGCATCCAGATTCGCTTTCAATGCAGATAGAGAAACTGTGGACACGTCCAGGTTTGAACCGCTACCTAGCGTCGCGCCCAGCAGATGCCAGTTCCTCGCTGATTTGTAGAGACGAACGCTTCTTCGTTCCTTCATCAAGCATCGCCATCGCCAGCTTCGCAGTTCCGGGTGTCGCAAACTGATCGGCAGCGTAGCCTGCATCCACCAATAGATTGAAGTTGAGTACTGGAATCGAACGCCGCTCGGCCAAAATCACTTTCAGTCCGTTAGACAGCGTTGCCCGCTGCAGATCCGGGAACTTGACGTCAGGCGCTGCACCCGGCTCGGGCAGTTTCTTGCGATCGACGTCGGAGGAAATCGTCTTGTATTGGGGGAACGGATGGACTTCGAGAATGTAAACGCCGTCGGACAGCCACTGCTTGGCGGTACTCAACAGATTCTGAGCTGTGGCTTCCCGAACTCGCTTCAACGTTGTTTTGTAATGCGCCGGATCGCCGAAATAGACCTGGTTTTGCGCCAGGATGTCTGATTTGCCGCCGAAACCGCCGATGCGTTCAATGCCGCGCACAAAGTTTGCAACATACTGAGTCTTAATCCGCTGCATTTCCTTTTCTGTCGGGCCTTCCGCCAGAAAACGGGCCAGCTCTTCATCAATGGCCTTTTCGATTTTTGCCAGATCTTCACCTGGGCGAGCGGTGACTTCGATATTAAATTGCCCGCCGATTTCTCTGGGATCCATCGAAGACGAAACCGCCGTCGCAATCTGATCCCGGTACACCAGCCGGGTGTAGAGGCGCGAGTTCTTGCCAGCGCCGAGCACATCGCTGACCAGGTTCAGGAACTCGAACTCGGGCGATCCGTTTTGAGGGACATTCCAGATCTTGTAGATCCTGGCTTGAGGTACGCGGTCCTCCACGCGCTGCCGATGCGTACCCGACCGCTTCGCAATCCAGGTTTGGTGCCGCGCGACGGGAGGGCCTGACGGAATGTCGCCAAAATACTTTTCCACTTTCGCCTTGGCCGTTGCGACATCAATATCCCCTGCCAGCACCAGGGTGGCATTGGCTGCACCGTAGTACGTTTTGAACCAATCCTTCACATCCTCCAATGAGGCGGCATTCAGATCTTCCATCGAACCAATCACAGTCCAGGAATAGGGATGGCCGGCTGGATAGGTGGACTTGGTAGCCAGTTCGTACGCCACACCGTAGGGTTGGTTCTCACCCTGGCGTTTCTCGTTCTGCACAACGCCACGCTGCTCGTCGAGCCTTGCCTTGTCGATGACACCCAGCAGATGCCCCATCCGATCCGACTCCATCCAAAGCGCAACATCCAGAGCGGACTTGGGAACGTTCTGAAAATAATTCGTCCGGTCTTCGCTCGTGGTTCCGTTCAAATCGGTGGCCCCAATTCTCTCCATGGCCTGGAAGTAGTCGTTATTGAAGTTCTCGCTGCCGTTGAACATGAGGTGCTCGAAAAGGTGGGCGAAGCCGCTCTTGCCGGGCTTCTCGTTTTTCGAGCCGACGTGATACCACACGTTGACCGCCACGATCGGCGCTTTGCGGTCCTCGTGCACGACGACCGTCAAACCATTTGGCAGTACGAACTTCTGGAATGGGATGTCGACCTCCACAGCCGCTGGAGCTCCCTGCGCAACCAGCCACTTCACGGAGGAACCGGCGAGGAACACGGCGAGTGCCAGCGCTGTGAATGCATTGAGACGATATTTCATGATGGTCCTTCCTTGTTTCGGGGTGAGATGGGTCTCAGGAACCGCGTTAGTTGGAGCTTTGAATCACACGCGCTGCGCGGCATGATTGCTCTCAGAAAGACGGGACAGTCGTGATTCTTCCAAGCTGTGCGCGCTATAAAAACACAGGACTGGTTCGGTTGACAATTGAATTTGCTGGAGGGCTCTTGGCGCTCTTTGCGTCCTTGGCGGTTCTACGCTTTGGGTCCGAAGGTTTAAGAGGTTGCTCGCCTCAGGCTAGTTAGTTGGAGTTTCCCTGACCTTCTTCAATGACTCAGATTCAAACTGCGGACGGCCGGTTCGGGCTGCTCTTCAAAAATAACTGCACGTTCGGAGGTTGGAAGCTGTCGGCGTCTCAATCGCAGGTACAACAGAACGGCTAAGGCAACTCCGTAGAAGATCACAAAGCGAGGCGGAGACTCCAGCATCCTCCATTCGATCGAGGCCATTCCATAGGCATAGAACGAAAAAGAAGCAACGTAAGGAAACCAGTAGAGCTTCAGGTTCGCCTTTCCCGGAAGATAGGAACAGGTAAAGGGAACCTTCTGAAACTTGAGCAACAGAACCTCAACCAGAATTCCAGCCAGAGTGAACGCGAAGACCAGATGCAGCAAGGATGCCTCAACTCCCCAAAGCGCGGCATAGAAGGGGAACAGGCCTACTGGCAGCGGCAGAACCCCGAACACCCACATGACCTTTCGTACGCCGGAAAGATACTCCTGCGATGAGGATCCTTGGCACCAATCGGAAAATCCAATTGGCATTCAGTTCGGCTGGAACGGTAAAGATGAAACGCAGTCCACAAAGAATGAAGAAAGACATGACCAGTGGAATGGACAACAGCGCAGGATCATAGCGCTCAATGCCGATATCGGCGGAGCGAATGACCGTGCTTGCAATTCCAACCAACGTTAGAGCCACACCGACCCCTGCGTAGGCGCCTAGATACAAGCGGTGCCGGGAACTGCGGAGAATCGTTCTACAGGCGAAATGAAAGACGGCACGCTCGGCAGGACGCCTGAGGAACAGGAGGTCAAGGTTCTGCAAGATGCTTCCTACCCACTCCGTCGTAGTCTGCGAAACCGTGGAGCCAGATTCCAGCGATCTCCGGAGATGGCGTTTGAAACCCACCATGTAAGTGAGAACAAAGACTGCCAGTGCTCCTACCAGCGACTGTACAGCCAACAAGGCGGATGCTCGCAATTCTGGATGGTTGTGGCCTTGCAAGGTCTCATAGAGCCCGGTGAACCACAGGGGAGGCAGGAAATAAATTGACAGTGTTGTTGTCGAGGTCCAGTCCCTTCACGAACGAAAACGTCCTGGGAAGTAGAAAGAAGAGGCACACAAACAAGAACAACAGGAACAACTGAACGGTGCGTGAAATCCATTGAAAGTGTCGGGTGCTGAGGACATTCAACAACACACCCTGCAGCGCGACACACAACAGCAAGACAAACGTGTTAGCAGCAAAGACCGCCGTGGCATGCGCACTGATGTAACGGAGGGCATAGCCAGCAGGCGCGTGAGGATTCATAGCCATCAGCGGGAAAAGGACTGAGGAGCATCCGTTGAGCGCCAGCGTGAATACCAGGAGGAAGAGAAAGAGAGCCGTGATTTTGGCAGTCAGCAGCGTGCGCAACCGGATGGGCAAAGGCGCCAGAATTAGATAGTCCCGGCGGTCGGGGAACAATGTGTCCCACTCAAGCACGGTGATGAAGCCCATCAGAATCATGGACAGATAGAGAAACAAGAATTTGTCAGACCAGGATACCGACAGGTCGAACGGAAAGGGCGGGACGGGATGGCCGAGGCGAGTCCACAGAAACGAATAGTGACCGTAGGAACGAAGCGAAAAAATGACGCCGGGGACTGCCAGCAATGCCAGGATCGGGGCCAGAGCCAGGCGCGTTTCAGCCTGCGGCGCGATCAGGTCATTGTCGAGAAACCTTTGCCAAAACAATCGCAACAGTTCGATGAACTGCGAGGGAGGCTTCCGGCCTCGGAAGGATTGATCTGGCAAAGGCATTCGGTTGTTATGTTCCCCAAACGCGAGACTAAAACGGTGCTACTAGTCTTCGTCACTGCTCCATCACCTGCACAATCTCCCTGGCCAGTTTTTCGGTGTCTTCTGCAATGACGAGTTGCGCAAAGATATCTCCCAGCGAAGGCAATTGCATCAGCAGGCGTAGATTCTCCACCGAGTCATTGGCCATCACGCGGCCCTTGTGGAGAATGACAATCTGAGAGCAGACCTTCTCCACCACCTCCAGAACGTGAGAACTGTAGAGAATGATCTTGCCCTTAGTGGCCAGTTCTTTGATGAGATGTCTGAAAACGAGCGCCGAAGTCACATCGAGTCCCGATTCGGGCTCGTCGAGGATGAGAACCTCCGGGTTGTGCAACAGCGCAGCCGAGATCAGAATCTTTTGACGCATGCCTTTTGAGTAGGACGAAAGCGCCGAGTGCCGGCTCTTATAGAGCGAAAAGAGCTGTAGGAAATCGTCGATCTTGCGGTCGAGTGCCTTTGGCGGTAAGCCGCGAAGACGGCCCACGAGTTGGAGGTACTCCCGCCCAGTCAGATAGTTGTACAACTGGGCGTCTTCGGGGACATAGCCCAGCGTGCTTTTGTATTCGATGAGTTGTTCGCTGGATGTCGCGTCCGCCAAACAGAATGTGACCCTGGCTGGGAACCAGCAGTCCGGTGAGCATCTTCACGGTTGTGCTCTTGCCGGATCCGTTGGGGCCGAGATAGCCGAGCACCTTGCCCCGTTCGACCGTAAAGCTGACGTCGTCAACCGCGGGAATGCTTGAATAGCGCTTGGTCAGATTCACAACGGCAAGCATCAGGGGCTCCGCGGTCAAATTGGCACGTGCTGGGCGACCCACACAACAGGTGAAACATTAGACACCAAAGCGATAAATTTGTTCCCGAAGGTCGAGAACCGCGTAACACTCTTCTTCAGATGCAAAGGGGCGCTCAGGCAACAGAGTACCCGTCTTTGCTTGGTGATGTAATCTGGATTGTGAACTTGGGTGATAAGATGACGCACGTATAGACAGGTGAAGAGTTCAGCCTTCAGGCTGCCCAGTATTCAGCAAGCTAAAGCTTGGACTCTGTGCCCAATCAAGGAATTCTCAGAAGCCGTCACCGCTGGCACGAGAACCCTTGTTCGATCTGCAAGCGCGAGGAGAAACTGATGAAAGACAAGACAGAGCAGAAAATCCCGTTGGAGGCAGAAAAGGTGGAGTTCCTACAAACGATGGCAAAGACCTACCAACTGCCCGATATTGGCAAGGCCGTTCGTTGTTTGATCGACTACGCTCGCGAGAACCCAGCTCAACAGCCCACCATTTTCGGCGAAGTTCATTGCCAGGACTGCTGATTTGCACGCTTTAAAACTCATCTGGTTGCCTCAAGGCGTCAGCCGTTTGATCCTG
This sequence comes from uncultured Acidimicrobiia bacterium, assembly GCA_963791795.1. Taxonomy (GTDB): domain Bacteria; phylum Acidobacteriota; class Terriglobia; order Versatilivoradales; family Versatilivoraceae; genus VFZK01. The sequence goes on along the minus strand of CAWBTP010000003.1, from coordinate 125,746 downwards.
TTTCGATCGCCCCAGACTGACTCGGTGTGATCTAAAATCTCGCGAGGTGTAAACCAAAATTGTTTCATCTGGCCGAGGCTGTGCAAGCGTGTCTGATCATTGTAGTGCGGCGACTCGCGATGCTGAGACTGGCCGTAGGGCACTAGACTCCAGATTTCCTTAGGGTCTCCCTCCATCACCACCATCAGGTGTCCCCAGCCATCATTGCAGTGAATCTGACCATTCTCCTGTTCGATGCCGTGGTCGGGATGAAGAGGCCCATACATCGTGTTTCCGTCCATCGGAAAGGTTTCGCCGCCCCGAACCGTGATATTCACTTTCCCCCACGCGACTTCGATCGATCCAAAGCTCTTCTCCATCCGGTCGAGAGCCGCCTTCAAAGCTGCCAGGGCCCGCTCTCGTTCTTCGGCCGATTGCACGTCGATGCGCTTTCGCTCTTGAGACACAAACCTGGAAAACCGTCCAGGGAACAGTTCCTGATACGCCTTGCCCCAGAAGTGGAGAACGGTGTAAGCGACCGAATCCCGCGACGAACGCCGATCCCAAGCCTTGAAAAGCTCGACGGCTTTTCCGAGGCGCGGATCCACTTTGGGTTCAGCCGATGCTACGGCATTAATCAAGAGCGGCACAATCACATCCGCAGGGAGAACATACGTGTCCAGTGCGAGCTGCTTGATGTCATCCAGCGTGAATGTTCGATTCTCACCCAAGACTTGGAAAAGCCGCTCCCCTCGTGTATTGAGAGCTTCCTCTGCAGCGTCAGCCTTGGGTAAAGACTGAAGGTAGTAAGCGGCGGGTTCGAGCGGGCGCAGGCCGGAATTCTTGGTAACCACCCAGTGTGGGTTATTGCAGTTCTGCAGGAAACCGGAGGCCGGGTTAAGAATCTGGGGATACACCTCAAGCGGCAAGAAAGGTCCCCACTCGGTCTCTTTCAACCAGCCGGGAACCGGCTTGCGCCAGTCGAAGCCGTCGGCACGTTTGGCCACGGTTCCATTGTGAATCCAATAAATATTCCGGGAGTCTGAGTAGAGCAGGTTCCACTTGGGCATCCGTTGCTTTCCCACGACGCCTTTAAACTCTTCCAGATTCTTCGCGGTCATGAATCCATACAGATTTGTGGAGTAGTTCACCCCCTCGAAGTTCGGTAGCTTTACGGAGTAGGCCCGATGCCGCTTGCGGTCGAATTTTACGATCGGGCCGTGATGTGTGTAGTAGAGCGGAAGCGTCACCGATTCCATCGCGCGCACGCCCTTGATTCGAAAGGTTTCCTGCTCCACACGGATCGGCCGCCACGAGCCGTCGTACAAATATTGAAGCGAGTTCTCGGGGTTCAGCTTCTCTTCGTAAATGTCTGAAATGTTGGGGCTGTTGTAGGTTGCCGACCAGGTGATGCGGTCGTTGAAACCATCCAGAAAGAATGGGCTTCCAAACCAACTGATTCCACCGGTATTCAGCTCGCCTGGCGTGATGAGGTGAGCCTCATAATTCTGAAATCGGTTCGCCCACGGCATGTGGGTATGTTCGACATGGATCACCCGACCATTGGCCGATCTTTGCGGTGCGATGGCAAAGTGATTCGATCCGAGGTTGGGAAAGGTGTAAGGCTTGTCGGCCAGCTTCGACAACGCGTCGTGCACGCTGTAGAACCGGAAATATTGGCTTCGTTCCAGCGCTTCAATGTCTTCAGGCGTTACCCGGTCGATCCAGGCAGGGATCTGGGAGCGATGCTCTTCGATGTAAGCATTCACGCCCCGCGCAAAGCCATCCAGAATACGATAGGTCTTGGGGTCGATCTCATTCTTCCTCTCCGTGACAACCTTGCGGGTGCGGAGCAGGCGCTGCAAGTAGTCTCCGTCCCAGCGATAATCGTACGGAATGAACTGCAGATATCCTTCACCCAAAGCTTCAAAACCGATGACCTCTGACCGGCGGCCCTGAGCGTCCCGGTACTGAAGCATCATTTCTTCCAGGTGGTCCTGGGCCTGCGCATACCCGTAACCAAAGAATGTCGCTTCCTGTGTTTCACCCACAATGTGAGGAACGCCGTACGTGTCTCGGTAGATCGTGACTTGCGATCGCAACGGGTCTGCCGTTTGAGCGAGCGCTGTGCAAGACAAGCGCAACAAAAGGAGAGCGGTCCACCAAATCCGATTCAGAGGAATGGCCATTCGATTCAGCTCCGGAAAATAGGAACTCGATAGAGTCACAAGCCTGCCACAGCCTACCACGCGCGACCACCTCCAGACACGTGATCGGTTGTGATTCCCCCTTAACAAAGGGGGAAGCGCCGCAGGCGCGGGGGTTGTGCTGCGAAATCGGAAGTCCAAGAACGTGTGGTCACGGACCGATGCTCCGTTGGTCCTTCCTCCATTACAGGCTGTCAGCAATCCTTTTGTCTTTCTCGTGGATCGACCGCTGCATTGGAACATTTTCTCCTGCTCTTCCGTACTCTCAAGGGATTTCCCATTTCGAGAAGGGTCCAAAATCCGATGAACCAACTTCTAACTCCAGGAAAAATGCTGCTGTCGCTGCTTCTCCTGTCCACGACCATCCTCCAGGCACACGCCCAGTCTCCCAACAAGACGATGCCCCCGGACGAACTTGTTCGGACTGTTACGTCACTCGACAGCGCCTTGTTCGATGCCTACAACACTTGCGATCTCGACAAGTTTGGCTCGTTTTTCATTGACGACGTGGAGTTCTACCACGATCAGGGAGGTGTGACCCTCGGCCGACAGAACCTAACCGAATCAGTGAAGAAAAACATCTGCGGCAAAGTGCGCCGGGAACTGGTTCCGGAGACCCTTGAGGTATATCCCATGCGTGGTTACGGCGCTGTCGAGATGGGCGTGCATCGCTTCCACCAGCCGAAGGTGGACCCGAACAAGCCGTTGGGGGAGGCAAAATTTATTCACCTGTGGCAAAACAAGGAAGGTGTCTGGAAGATCACGCGCGTGATCAGCTACGATCACCGATCGTTGAAATAGTGAGGCGGTCCTACTCGTGGAAATATTCTCCGGACGGCCTGCCCTCTAGCAGTTCCATGACTGTCATAATCATCTCGGGCGAAATATCCTTCACCGCTGCCTTGTGTGAATCGACGCTGTCCCAGACTTCAAGGACTACGAACCGTGACGGAGTGTCCTGGCTCTGAAGCAGCTTGCACGACAGACAACCCTTCAACGATCCGATGCTGGGGATGACCTGCGTGAGCAGGGCGCGAAGCGCATCGGCCTTTCCCTCTTTCGCCCGAAAATCATTGATGCGTGTGACGCTCATAGGATCCTCCACAGGCATTTAGCGACCAGTAGAGTGCGTCGCGCCTTGTAACGCACCACCTCCAGAATGGTGCATTGAAAAGCGCAACGCACCCTATGCAGAATATCAACAGCGGGCAGCCCTTGGTTCGTTAGATTAGCCAGGGGCGTCTCTCCAGGAGCGGCTGGGCCACGCCGACTGCGAGTCCTCGGACCTTCTACCGCCGCACACCATGTCGGAAAACGACGATGTACACGACAGCGTTGATGAGCAGAACGATACAACCCAGCGTCCATTGGAGCTCGTGGGATAGTGACTCTGGGTAGAGGATGGGCAGCAAGTAGTGCTCAATGAAGCTGGAGGTGTAGGCCGTCCCACCGCTTTGCTCTCGAAGCCAGTTTTCGAGGGGAGTGAGAGGGCAGACCCAGTCGGCGAACTCGATCCATGCGCCCCAGCCTGCCGCGGGAAGATGCACCCAGGCAACGCTCCGCCAGCGCGCGACGATCAAGCCTCCCAGGACGACAAACAGCACAAAACCAAGATGGAGAACGACTGTTGCGTCAGCGAGAACGCGAAAGCCCATTAGTCAACCAAGTAGCCGAACCCCACGACTCACCGACTGCCTGGCTCGTCAGATCTCATGTGACCGGCGGTCGGGGAGGTTCGGAACGTCGCAGACCTGACCACAAGCCATGTTTCCAGCTCAGCCTGAGATCGATGCCTCACCCCGCGCTTGCATTTCAAGCAGCAGAAGACTCTGATAAATAAACGTGTGCACCGGGACCTCGATGCTGGCTTCTCGTGCCAGGCGCACCACAGCACCGCTTTGTGACGCAAGTTCCGACGGACGTCCCGTGATGATATCGCGCTGCATCGATGACGTTCCTTGCGGGGGAAGGCTGTCGATAAATACCAGTGTCTCAGCGATCGACTGCTCCGGGAGCGCCACTTGGTGCGCGACCGCGACGGCACGGATTTCCTGCAGTGCCTGTATCAGCATCTGTCGCGTCTCTGGCTGGCTTCTGATCAAGCCGATGGGCGAGCGGGTCAACGCACCCATGCCGCTCCACGCAGTGATGAGCAGGAACTTCCGCCACATTGCCACACGAATGTCTGCGGGAATTTCCACTCGGGTACCCTTGGCCCGCGAGAACGCATCGCGCAAGCGATCTGCGCCCTGGCTTTGCTGCTTGTCCAGTTTGCCAAAAGCCACGTAGGGATCGATGCCGGCGTGCCTGATATGCCCCGGCGCTACGACTGAACTCATGATGCGGCACAGCCCACCCAGTACGTGGTCCGGCCCCAACGCTGCTTGCAGCTGTGAGGGAGCCTCCACGCCGTTCTGAAGGGGCACTACGATGGTTTGTGCGCCAATCATCGGGCGCACGGCCTCAGCAGCCTGGGGAACCTGCCAGGCCTTGACACACACAAGGACGGCGTCCACCGGTCCTACGGCTCTAGGATCGTCGCTAGCTTGCGCCGGTTGGACGACAAAATCGCCTTCGATGCTCTCGACTCGCAGACCGCCGGACTGAATCGCCTTGAGGTGATCGCCGCGAGCAATAAACACCACGTCCTCGCCAGCCTGCGCCAGTCGGCCACCAAAGTATCCACCCACGCTTCCAGCCCCGAATACGGCAATCCGCATTTTGCTCCTCGCCCGCTATTCACCCACAGCTTTCGTCGGCCCGGCATTTCAAGGACGCACGCTGCGGTCGACCCGCGCCCATCCGCCTTCAGGCGTCATCTTCCATCAGATCTGCCGTGCATGTCGCGCCACTCGCCGAAAGGCCGATCCTTTATGGGGTCTGACCCAATCCGCAGCACATGACCGTCAGGATCCTCGATTTGCATCTCGCACGCCCACGGATAGTTGGTTGGTGGATGCCGCACCTTCGCCCCCTTCTTCCGATACTCCGCGAAGAGAATCTCAACGTCACCCACGCCAATCCAGACCCAGCTCCCAGGATTTCCTTGATCGCCCTCGCACAGCATCAAGCTGCAGCGGTCGCGCGAAACGGATGCCATAATCCCAGGTTCGTGCCAATCCACTTTGAACCCAAGCACCCCAATGTAGTAGTCGATGCTGGTTGGAAGGCTTTGCACACGGAGAATCGGGGTGACGCCTCCAAACACGGTAGCAGTTGTCTGCTGAGCCTCAGTTCCAGTCATGCTCGAGTCCTCCGATAGGTCGGTCGCAGCTCGCCGTTGTTCGACTGGGTTGGGTTCCGAGCGGAACCCAAAGAGTAAAGATGCTCGGTCCGAAGGCTTCCTCGTTGCGTTCTGTTCTTCGAACTTGATCGGCTTTCCACAGCCGGTCCTCATCGCGTCTTCAGGGTCTCTGCATGACGCGCTCGGCAGCTTCTGCCGACGGCATGACAGGGTAAACCTCGAACTCGACGAGGTCACTCCAATTCTCCATCCATTCATCGAGTAAGAGCCGGTTATCCGTCTCCATGAGTTGGAAACATCGCTCAAGCCTCTCATCAACCCAACTCGATATGTAGTTCACGCCCTCGGGTGCCAGCCGCCCGCGTTCACGGAAGCGGTGGTAGACTGGCGCTGGATCTCCGTTTCTAAAGGTTTCCACTACCATGTACAGCACTGGGCGGCCTCCTTCACCTTCAAGGGGTCAATCCGCTGGCGATGCAGGCCAGCCACTGGACCCCGTGTTATTCCGGCTTTTCCAGGACGCAGGCGAAGTCGTTCCGCACCAGCCAATGCCGATTCATGTATCGAGCACCGTGCTTTTCATGGAACCGCTGGTATGAACTGGCAGGATCGATCCCGACGCACATGGTTCGGCGTTCATGGGCGACGAACCAGGCGGCCACGCGTCTCAGCAACTCTCACGTCCAATGAATTTCGCGCTTCACTGTGCTAGCTGCGAACGCCGGCGGGAGATTGAAGCTTCTCGATCGGCTCGGGGGAACGGGCGCTCGTTTCGGCTTCGGCTGCAGCCAGGCGGGAGATGGCTGTGGCGGCATCGTGCCACTCCGCGTCGTCGTAGCGGCGATTGGGCGGGCGCAAAAATGCCTCACGTCCTTGCAATGCAGCAACAACCAGCCGGTTGTTGAAGCGCACGTTGTCGCCGAAGCGCTGATCTTCGAACGCCAGCACCGGGTCTTGCAACGCTTGCACTCGCGCCGTATCGCCGGCCAGGCTGGCCAGTTCGATTTCCTTGCAAAGCCGCGGGGCGTGATTGACCGTATAGGAAGTCCAGCCGCGCACGCCGTATTCACGGATCCAGTCGGGGCCGTTCTTGTCACCCAATCCGCACACGACACTCACGCTGGCGCCGATAGCCTTCACTGCCTGGCGCAGATGGTCGAGTCCTTCGGCTGTCGCCAATGCCCATTTCAGTTCCACGAAGCCGGGATCCTGCGCAAGTTGAACGTACTGCTGGATCGTAATCCCGGGTTGCACGTGATAGATCATGTAAGGCAGTTGCATGGCCGGGCCAAGCATCCGGTAGAAATCCAGCCAGCCGTCACCCTTGGGATCTCCGTGAGGATGGCGATTCGGAAGAATAAGAAGTCCCTTGACGTTCTTCAGGCCGCGCACACTGTTTGCGACTTCGAGGCACTGTTCGAGTCCTGCCACGCAACCCACGTAAATCCAGGCGTCTGTTCTGTCAGAGAGTGCTTCGGAAACCGCCCGCGCAGCGACGATGACCTGCCCTACCGAAATGTCGAAGCCCGAGCCGGAACCTGCCGTCGTGATGAACACACGATGGCCCGAGTCATACATCCGACGGGCTTGCGCGCCCATTGCGTGAAGATCCATTTTCCCGAACGGATCAGTCTTGGTTGGAGGCGTCCAAAGTGTTGCTAGGATCACACGTATTCCGGCGGGTGGCAGTTGCTTTCCCATTGTTGTTTCCTTTCGCACCAAGTGAAGGTAAGACCAGCACGTGGACTACTTCCTGGGTGGATTTCCGAGGGCATCACCCTGCTTACGACCCAGATGGAGATCTCTCGGCTCTCCAGTTGCGGCGGAACCTCGTCGAAATCGAATTTGATGCCCGGCGAGTTTAACCCTAGTGCGGCTAGGTTGGCAATCCGCGCTGGAGAATTTGTCCACCCAAAATAGAAATGTCCGGTTGTTACCAAAGTAGAAGTGTCCGGTTTGTGGATACCAACAATCATCAGGGTTTGCAGGAAGCCTCGGGCGGTTCGGGGGAGTTTGGGAAGGGCGACAGAGCACCCCTGGCAAGCGTCTGACCAGCTAGGAACCTGGCGTAACTGGCGTAAATTGACAATTTCATTGCAATCCGCAGCACTAAACGTTACCGTAACGGCTGCGTTATTCTGCTTTTGTGCTCTCAGGATAGAACGAAAGGCCACAGAATCGATGACTCTGTGGCCTTTTTGTTTTGCAAGAGGGCAGGCAGAGAACGCGCTGGAGTTTCCCAGAAGGCTGTCGGAGAGACTCTAAGTCACACAAACAAGATTCATTTCAAGAGAGGAAAGTATGAAAGAACAAGGTGTCGTGAAGTGGTTTAACAATGAGAAGGGCTATGGATTCATTCAAGGTAATTCTGGATCCGATGTATTTGTCCACCATAGCGCCATTCAGGAAGAAGGCTACAAATCCCTCAATGAGGGTCAGGCGGTTGAGTTTACGGTCACCAAGGGGCCCAAGGGCTTGCAGGCGGCAGACGTCGTGAAAATCTAGTCAGGGTTCTACAGGGTTTCAACTGAGTTTCCGTCGCAACCAAGATTAGCTGGAGAGAATTCTTACATGATGATCCAATACTTGGGCTACGAGGAAGACTACAGTGCGCGAACCTGCATATTTCGGGTCTTCAATAGCACGCAACCGGAGCGTCAGTTTGAGTTGAGTGCGAAGATTCCGTTACTGAAGGAGTATCAGTTCAAAATTCAAGACCTACCCGATCTCTGCTTTTCAATGCTGAAAAACGAGCTCTCAACGGAAACTGATCAACGGGTTTTGCCCTTGCAGATGACTGTATCGGCTAATGAACTCAGAGTTTACGTCCAGGATCATTATCCAAAGAAACGCGACACAACTGGAACCCGCAAGCCGCAAGACTGATCAACGAATGCCCCGAAGACTTTCCCACCCCGTCGAACGTTGCTATCCCTAACGAAGCGTTTGATTCCTCGCAGGCAGCTGGAAAACAAGACTTCTAGCTGCCTTGCCTGACATCGCAGCTCCCGCCCAAAGGTGCGCAGCCTAAATCGTGACTCCCAACTCCTGCCTTCAGACGTTTATTGGCATGATCTGGGTCACTACTTCACCCATTCGTCTCGTTATGGCTGGGTAAAGACAGGTACATTGCGAAGAAACGCCCTGGGGCGATCATGAGGACGATATCGCCGCCTGAGCGGCATGAGCGGTGATCCTCATTTTGAAGTCCTATTTCTTCGCAATTCTTCCAGCATACGCCATGCGGATCTTAAAGCGGGATTCAACTCCAGTGCTTTTGACAGGACTCTTTCAGCATTTTTCAAGTCTCGCTGTTGTAAGTAGGCCGTCGCCATGTTGATTCTGGCTGATTCCAGCCCTGGATTTCTCGATAGAGCGTCTTCCCAGAGACCAATCGCTTCGCGTGTTTGGCCTTTCATCGCCAAATGATTTGCCAGGTTGACCGAGGCCACGGTCTGGGAAGGGTCCAATTGTCTGGCTCTTCGATAGTAGGCAATCGCCTCTTCGCTCTTTCCTAATTGATCGCTGGCGTAGCCGAGTTGGAGCAGGACTGCGCCGTCCGCCTGGCCTTGGGCTTCAGCGATTTTCAGTAGTTCCACCGCCCGCACAACTCGCTTTCTGTCCTGCGAGCGTACCCCCAGCTGTGCATAAGCGAGTCCCAGTTCCCGCGGTTCTGCCTTGTCGCCCCAGAAAGAGACGAGTTCGCTGTCAGCATCAGCCTGGGTAACAACGGGCTGACCACGCGCTACACGCGGGATGGAATGGTCAGTGAACACAGAATGCTCGGCTTCCAGCGACTGGGATTTTGGCATATGGCAACTGGTGCACTGATCGTTCTTTGTCTCTCGCATGTTCGCTGGTCCGCGACAACTTAGAGATTGATGGCAGGAGAGACACTTCTGGCGAAAGAATTCTCCGCTTTGTTGTGGAGTCGGCGGTGAATGCACTGCGTGGCAGGAGCCACACCACAGCCGGTCGCCGCTCGACTGTTTGCAACGGCTCTGCCAGAGTTTCTCGTAGTGACTCGTGGCTTTGAGGCCTGCGATGTTTTTGGAGCTCCAGACCAACGAGGCTGCGTAGTCTGAGAGCCGTTCGCCGGGAGCAAAACGGGAGAGCGATCGACCGGCTTTGACGATTCGAGATTCTCCCAAAAGATGACATTGGGCGCACACACTGTCACGGGGCCGCACTTCCAGCTTCGCCGGGTTCACGATTCCTTGCGCAGTCACTGATTGGCTCGAAGTGTGCGCGGCAATATGACTTCGTCCTGGACCGTGACACCGCTCACAACCGATGAGCCCTTCCAGAAACGGCGCGTCGCGGTAACCGTTCTGAGTGCCCGGGATCGCTTGCACACCGCTGGCGTGGCATTCAAGACATTCCGCTTCAACCGGTCGCATCAGGAACAGCTCGCCATGCTGTTGATAGCCTGGAGCCAAGTCCCATTTGCTGGAGCGTGCGTAATACGAAACGGGGGCTTGAAAAAGAAAATCCATCACGGAGAAGAGATAGCTTCGGCCAACGCTGCCAGAACCGATGAAGTACGTCAGTTGCTGGGTGCCGCGGATCTCTGGCGACCCCGGAGGCTGCTTCTGATCGTATGCCAGTGCAAAGCCGTCTCTTTGTTTTGAAACCTGATAACGAACGCCGGAGAGTGTGTGAGTAAACCCGCTCGAGGTCATCTGTTCCTGGAAACTACCCGAGCCCGCCCTGCCACTGCTACGGCCCATCGGCGTCGTCAAATAACGTTCATAAAGCTGCGTATGGCAGGCCGCACAGGCAGAGCTTCCCATATAGCCTGGCCCAATGCTGTCCCCTCGCGCTAAGAAGACACTGGATGCCGCGAGGAACAGCGCGAGCAGAAATGTTCGGCCTGGAACTCGAATGAAGTCGTTGATCGATGTGTGTCGCAAAGGGTGTATCACGGAGACGAGTCAGCGACGGGATGGTGCAGGAGACAAGGCATTGATCTCCCATCGGGCACGGCGCAGGAGTTCCCCCGCCCAAGCTTCATTCTTGAGTCGGTCCACCGCGGCTTCGAGCGCCTGTGTTTCTTTGAGAGCCACTCCCGATAGAGACGCCAGGCGCGCCGAGGCAATGAGCTGTGGCACGCTTCCGGGTCGAGCCTGTGCGAGCAGTTGCTGCCAGTCGGAGCCGGCTTCCTGACGGCGCCCCAAGGCGTGGAGGGAAGCTGCATGATCGATGTAGAGCAGATCAGGCAAAGCTTGACCGGATGAGCCGGAGATCCGGAGATATTGGTCCACGGCCTGGCCGTAGAGATCCAGCGCACCGGGGTGGTTCCCTTCCTCTGCCAGCGAGCGCCCTCGGCGTTGCAACAGGTCGCCCATCGTGCGCGGCCGGTTGGGGTTGCGAAAGAGCGGCGCCAGATGGTCGGCCATTTCGCGATTCTTGCCGCTGGCGTCGGCCAATGGGACGAGTCTCTCCAGAATGTCATCGAATGTCTTCTGCCGCTCGAGCATTTTCACGGCATCCAGGTAAACACGCTCGAAAGCTGGAGTGCTTCCACGCCAGCCGCAGCGCACCAACGCATACGCCGCCTCAACGCGAACGGTGCGCACCGGGTCTTCGAGTAACTTTAGCAGCGCGGCGGCAGCCTCCGGATGCGGCTGTTCTGCAATGCCGGCGCAAGCCAGTTGCCGGACTTCTTCATGTGGATCTGAAAGCAAGCGTCGCAGACTGGCGCGAGCGGCTTCATCGGACAGCTCTGCCAGCTTGCGCATGGCGGTGAGCCGGAAAAAAAGTCCGTTGGCTGGGATCCTCAGCTGTCGTCGCCAGCCGCTGCGTTTCGACGCGAGCGCGCCGCCTCAAGTCGACGACCAAGCCGACATTTTCGACCATCCGCTGGGGTGTCGGCTTCCACCACTTCGCTTTCCACTCGCGCATCCACGAAAGGGGTCGATCCTGGTGACAGTTAGAGCAAGCGTTGGGAGCATTCGCGGCCTGAAAACGTTCGGTGAGTTCAGGCTCCGGGCTGCGCATCGAGTGGTCTCGCATGGTGTGCAGTACGCCTGTGAGGAACTTTGGCATGTGGCAATCGACACAACGCACATCCTTGTGATGTGTATGTGGCTGTGAGGCCGCAACCAGTTTGGCGTGACACTGCGCACACTGAGCGTCATCGTTCTCTTCCCACCGCATCGCCCAACGCTTGCCGCCGTGCATCTGGTGGCAGCTCAAACAACTCATGCCGCCCTTGAAACACGCACTCTGCGATTGTGTAGAGCCGTTGTAATTCAAGACCGGAAAGGCGCCCATCGGCAAAGAATCCCAGGCTGTCGTGGTTTTGCGAAATGGCGATCTCGTTGAACCCAACGCGCGGATCCTCGTCGATGGCGTAGCGCCAGATGTGCTTGTAGTGACAGCGCCCGCACGATTCGAGCACCCCTTTGGCGTCCAGGTCTTTCTTCGGATGCAACAGCCGTGCCGGCGACTGATAGGCCGAGCCTGGCTGTCCTCTTCTGTTGGTGCCATGCCACATGCGCCGAGCCCGGACCGTGACACGACTCACAAGCCACAGCGCCCTCCAGCATCTTTGAGGCATAGGAATCAGTGCGCGTGTTGTAGCCAATGTCGTACTGCGTGGCATGACATTGGCCGCAACCATCGTTGAAGATCTTCTCACGCGTGTCGTAGTCCTCTCCGACGCTGATGCCGCCGCTGATGTCGTCGAGAACCCGATGTGTGAGGTCCCATTGCTGCCGTTCCAGACTCCAGCAAAGCGGCAGGACTCGCCATTCTCCCTTAGGGCCGGTGAAGAGATAGGCTTGCTCGAAAGTACGGCCGATCACTCTCGAAATCTTGAACTCGCCCGATGGCCGGGCGTCTTTTGCATCCACACGAATCCAGAACCCTCCGTCGCGACGGAACGGAGTCGCCGTGAAATAGCGCGTCTCAACGGGCTTGCCGTCGAATCGGCCTGCTACGACCTCGGCAGAAGGTTCGCGCAGCGAGTAAGCGTGAGCGGTTTTCAGCCAGGTCTCATGCCGTTCGGCATGACAGGACTTACAGGTTTCTGAGGAGACAAATGTGGGCTTGGCTGGGGGAACTGAATTCCTTGAGTTACTGCCTGGTCACTTGGCCAGATGAAGAGAATTGCGATCAGGCCGACAATCAATAGAACCAGAATTCGATTGAACGCCATCGAACGATTGTCACTTCAGGTACGGGTTTGTCCCCCTTGGCCAGGGGGACCATAGGGCGTGTACTCCCGCAACCTACCAGAAGACCCCCTGCCGCAAGCCAAAGCGCGGCGTCCCCCTTGCACAAGGGAGACAAAAGTAGAATAGAACCAGAATTCTGCAACGCGAATCTCTTGCCGTCCGAAAATCCCTGGGAGGGTGAGGCGCGTAGGTGGAGATCTTTTAGAAGACACGTCCACTGGGACGCGTAGACGCCGGTGTTCGTTCCCTTTTGTCGCCAGCACCCAGCCCAGAAGCATTCGGATTCTGCCCTTTCCGGATGAGATTTAATCAGAATGCGCACCCAAAGCCTGGGTTGGAACATTGGGGGTGTATTCGAACACATCGAAGAACCCCTGCCCTCCAAAAACCACGTCACTTGGTGAAGCGGGCGCATGGGACTGCCGTCCCGCGCCACGCTGATCGACTTTGATCCATACTCAACGGCAATCGCTTCGTCAAAACGCGCGCAGGAGCGCGCGTTCCACCTAGCTGCGAACCTTTAAGGTTTCACGCAGCCATTTCACCATCACTGGCTTGTAGGTGTGTTGTTCGGGAACCTTCTCCCAATTGATGACACCGTGGATGCCGTTTTCAACGGTATAGAACTCCGTCTTAACACCCACTGCTTTGAGTTGGGCGTTGAATTTTACCGACTGATCGTATGGCACGGCTTCGTCCTTTGTTCCGTGAATGAGAAGAAAGGGAGGCAGTCCCTTCTTGACATAGGTGGCAGCCGACGCCTCACGAAGCACCGCTCGAGATTTCTCGCTCATATCTGTGATGCCGAGAAATCCAGTCATTCCCTTTGAGACTTCCTTCCGCGGAGCCAGCAGAGCTTCGAGATCGAATGCGCCATAAAAGGGAACCACTGCGGCCACTCTGGTTTCTGGTGTCGCGCGCGTGGCCACCAATGCCACCAGGTGCCCTCCCGCCGATTCACCCATGAGGGCGATCCGCTTGGGATCGATGCGATAGTCCTTGGCGTGGGTCTTGACAAAACGAATTGCTGCTTCGACATCGCGCACGGCAGCAGGATAAGGGTGCTTAGGGGCCAGTCTGTAATCAATGCTGAACCACGCCAGACCGCTTTCATCCAACGGCTCGAACAACGGCTTGATAAAGTTGGCTTGCTTGGTGCCGGTCGTCCAGCCACCGCCATGGACCAATATCACCGCGGCATGAGGCCCGGATCCTGGGGGAATATGAGCATCCATGAGCAGTGGTTCGCCGCCGGGCCGAGCGAACTCGATGTCATTCCGCACTTCGATTCCTGCGGCGGACACAGACGCAGAGAGGAGGCAGAAAGCCAAAAACGCACGAACGATCAAGTGAGAATCTCCTTTACCACGCGGCCGTGAACATCGGTCAAGCGGAAATCTCTACCGCTGTATCGATAAGTCAGTTTCTCGTGATTCAGGCCGAGCAGGTGCAGGATCGTCGCATGCAAATCGTGCACATGCACCTTGCCGTCGATCGCCTTCCACGCATATTCGTCCGTCTCACCGTACACCATGCCTGGCTTCACGCCCGCGCCCGTCATCCACATGGTCCAGCAATAGGGATTGTGATCCCGGCCGGGCTTGTCGTCCTTTGGCGCCTGCAGCGGACTGATCATAAGGCGTGCGCCCGAACTCTCCTGTCCAGATGACGAGAGTGTCGTCGAGCAGCCCTCGTGCTTTGAGATCGGTGAGAAAGCCCGTCAGAGGCTTGTCGATTCCTCGCGCACTCTTTCGCAGCAGTTCGCCGATCTTGGTATGGTGATCCCAACCGTTATCCGTAACCTGGATATAGCGCACCCCGGCCTCGGCCAATCGGCGGGCCATCAAACACTTTCGACCAAAATTGTCGGTTTCCTTGTCGCCAATCCCATACAGGTCAAGCGTGGCCTTCGATTCCTTGGAGAAGTCCAGGACGGAAGGCGCTTCCATCTGCATGCGGAACGCCAGCTCATAGGACTGAATCAGGCCTTCGACGTTGCGATCCTCACCGCCGATTTCCTGATCCATCCGATTGCGAGCTTGAATCAGATCCAAGTGTTGGCGCTGTAAACTCGGCGGGAGGTTGGGATCGGTCAGATAGCCTATCTTTGATTCTTTCACTGGTGTGCGCGCGTCGCCAATTCGCGTGCCCTGGTAAACGGCGGGCAGGAAAACGTTGGAGAAGTCCAGCGTGCTTCCATCGTCGCCGTAGAGCATGGGACTGATGACGACGAACCCGGGCAGATTCTGATTCTCAGTTCCCAGACCGTACAGAATCCATGAGCCCAGCGAAGGGCGGACAAACTGCAAGGATCCGCTCTGAAAGAGACGAATGGCTCCCGGATGCGCCGGGCTATCCGTCTGCAGCGCACGCAGGAAACACAACTCATCCACCTTTTCGCTGAGACGAGGCATCATGTCTGAGACCCACATGCCGCTTTGGCCGGTTTGCTTGAATTCAGCCACTGGAGGCATCAGGCGCGCGGACTTCTCAAAACGCACGTCGCTGGAGCTCAATTTGAACGGGATTTGGTTCCCGGCCTCGCTTTTCAGGCGCGGCTTGTAATCGAACAGATCCATTTGGGAGGGCCCACCCTGCATCCAAAGCAGGATGACGCGCTTCGCCTTAGGTGGGAAATGGGGTGCCTTGGGACTCAGCGGATTTTGCCGCACGTCCGCTGCGGCCTGCTCGGCAGCCATCGCAGACATTGCGACCGAGGCGAAGCCTCCCCCGATGGACCTCAGAAAGTCGCGCCGGGTCGTTGGAAACGGTTGAACCGGATGGAACATGGTTCACCTCCTATAGAGAAACTCGCTTGAGACGAGAATTGCCTGACAGTAGCGTGTCCACGCCTCCAACAACGAATCAGACTCCCCGCCAAGCTTCGACACGTCAGCCTGAAAACCAGAGACGAACTCCCGCGCCTGCTGCCTGTCGCGCTCTTCGGCGGGGCGGCTCAACGCTGTCAGGATGATCTTGGAAATGCGACCGTCATCATTCAAAGCGGAGTCCTTCATGGTGACTTCGGCCAGGGCTCGTGCAGCTTCCCTGATGGCGGGCGAATTCAAAAGGTATAAGGTCTGCGTAGGCACGACCGTTTGGGCCCGCGTTCCCACCACCTGATCCGGATCCGCAAAGTCGAACAGGTTCAGAATATCGACATCGGTCAACTGGCCGCCACGAAGAATCGGCTGATACACCGTCCTTCGATTCTTGACGCGATCTTCGATGACAGAATCTTCCTCCAGGAAGAAGGGGGCAATCGTGTGGACATTCTGGGCGGTCAGCGGCAACGATGGCCCGCCCCGGCTCAAATCCAGACGTCCACTCACTTGCAGAATAGTATCGCGAATTGCCTCGACCTCTAGTCTGCGGCGGTTTGCCCGCCACAGCAAGCGATTGTCAGGATCGACTTCATTGGCCTTGTTGTCCTGAGTGCTGGCCAATTGGTAGGTATGGCTCAACACGATGTCACGAATCAACTTCTTGGTTGACCAGCCGTTTTCTACAAGCCGGTTCGCGAGGTAGTCGAGCAGTTCCGGGTGTGTGGGCAGTTCACCCCGAATGCCAAAGTTGTCGGTCGTCCGCACAATCCCGTCGCCGAAAAGATGGTGCCAAATGCGATTCACATAAACGCGAGCGGTCAGTGGATTGGTTGGATTCGCAATCCACTCAGCCAATTCCTTGCGGCCGCTCCCCTGAGGATCGATGTCTGTTGCCGGTTCGCAGTTAACTGCACTCAAAAATCCACGGGGCACGGAATCGCCCAACTGGTGAGCATCCCCACGTATTGTGACACGCGCATCCTGAGGGAAATCCATATCGGCAGCAGCGTAAACGTCAGGCAGCCGCGGCCTCATGTATTTGGTGAAGGGAAGAATTTGCCGGTCGCCGGCTGTCCCACTTCGCTTGCGAACTGTCGCCAGTTTCTCTTCGAGTGCCTTGATTTCAGATTCGATCTCCGGGCTGCTAGGCTTCTCCTTAAGCGCGGCAATGCTCTTTTGGAGGTCTTCCCGATCCTTGGTGTTCACCTTCTCTACTTCTTCCAGTTCAGCAACCTTACGCTCCCAAACCTCCAGATCGGCAGCGTACTGCTTGACGCTCTCCAACGTCTCGGGAAGGTGGACGGTATTGATGCCTCCATCCATGTTGCTGGACGACAGCGTTTTGGTGCTCAGGAAGATGCCCGCCAGGGCGAAGTAGTCTTTGTTCGGAATCGGGTCGAACTTGTGGTCGTGGCAGCGTGCGCATCCAACGGTCATGCCGAGAAATGTTCGGCCGACCAGATCCACTTGCAGGTCGGCCACGTCAACGCGAAGCTGTTCCCGGTCATACGAGAACCAAGCCCATGGGCCTAACACCAGGAATCCTGTAGCGGCTTGCTCCTCCGGACGTGGGAGGCTTCTCCTTCTCACCGGACGACTTGCCTCCGGGCCCGGCGATCTGCTCCCGGATGAAACGATCGTACGGCTTGTCTGCATTGAAGGACTGGATCACGTAGTCGCGATAGCGCCAGGCGTCTCGGAGCGGAATTCTGCGGCCGACGCCGGTCGTGTCAGCCCAGTAGGTGACGTCGAGCCAGTGGCGTCCCCACCGCTCACCATAGGTTGGACTCGCCAGGAGGCGATCGACCACACGTTCGAAAGCCTGTGGAGAAGAGTCTTTTTCAAATTCCACAATCTCCTCGGCGGTCGGCAGCAGTCCTGTCAAATCCAAGGTGGCACGCCGCAGCAAATGGTATTTGCCGGCGTCGGCAACCGGAGCAAGCTTCTTTTCTTCCAGCTTGGCAAGAATGAATCGGTCGATGTCAGAGCGAGGCCACTCGTTAGTCTTCACTTCCGGGGGGCTCGTCTTCTTTACGGGTCTAAAGGCCCAATGCGTTGCGGCATTGGAGGCAGGACTGACGGAGGATGCTTCCGGCCAGAAGGCTCCCTCAGCCACCCACTGTTCAATCGCCTGCAGTTCCCGATCCGCCAGTTTCGCATCGGGTGGCATCTTGATCTTGCCAGTTTGCCGGACCGCTTGGACGAGGCGACTCGCAGTCACATCGCCCGGCACCACAACACCAGACCGATGCAACCCATCCTTCGAAGTGAGCTGAATGCCCCCCATCTGAACCTTGTCGCCGTGACACGACGCACAACGCGCGATCAGCAACGGGCGGATCTTCTTTTCGAAGAAGTCGGCACGGTCTGCGGCCTGCGCGTGGATGCAGGCAAGGGAAAAAGCCAGAATGAAGGTGAGATTCCTCATAGGTATTCGGTCAACTCTCATGATACGCCATTTGCCCATTGAAAGGCAGTAGGTGGAGGGGCGCGTGGGACCGCTGTCCCCCTGCGCACGCTTGTAGCATCACCCGAAAAACGCGCGGGGTAGGAGCGTTCCAGTCAGCCTTTCCAGGCTGACCGAGGAAGCATCCTTTCTCCCCCTTGCGAAGCGAATAAGGGGGAGATCAAGGGGGTCTTCTTGACCCCCTGCCGCAAAGTGTGGCTCCCCTTTAAAGGACTGGAATAGAAATCGCAAGCTCGCGGAGCGCGCGTTTCACCACAAAAACAAACGCCACGGACGAAGGTTCGCCGTGGCGTTTCGAGAGAGACTCCGCACCTAAGGGCGTTCGTCAGAAGTTAAACTTCAAGGCAAACTGCCCTCTTCTTCCGCCACTGGCGGAAACAACCTTCCCAAAGGTGGTCGGGTCGTTGATATTGGTCAAGGCAGGAGCCGCAAAGATATGACGGTTAAAGGCGTTAAACATCTCAAAGCGAAACTCGATGTTCATCTGCTCTCTGATGTAGGTGCGCTTCATGATGCCAAAGTCCTCGTTATAGCTTGGAAAGGCTCGCACGTTCAGCAGACTTGGAGCATTCCCGTATGTGAACGGAGCGGGTGTTTGAAAAGCGTTGATGTTTAGGTAGAGATCCCTTGCAGGATCAAAGTTGCTGGTGTCCAGCTTGGGATCCACGCCGGGAACCATGTTGGGAAGGTTGCGGGAATTGAACAGCGACAATGTGTTGTTCACACCGACTCCGATCGGCGCTCCTGACTGGTAGGCCATGATGCCATTGATCTGCCAGCCTCCCAGAATCTTAGCCGCAGCGCCTGTAGTATTGCCTCCAGCCGGCTTGCCCGGGCCGATCGGCAACTCATAGTTGAATGCCACGACGAGACGCGCCGGGACATCAAACTGAGCCAATCCCTTTTCCAGCTTCCGGTTGTAATTGTCTCGCGCACTGGTCGAGAAAAATCCCGAAAGAGCGGAAGAAGCATCCGTCAGGGTCTTCGACCAGGTGAATGACGAAAGGAAAAACAATCCCTGCGAGAACTGCTTCTCCACTTTCATCTGCAGCGAGTTATACGTCATGTTCCCAAAATTCGCAGAGTTTGTGGCGGCAAGCCCAGAATACTGGGGGAATGGCCGGAGTGACTGGGCCAAACTCCCGTTGAAGCTCGCATATGGGCGGGTGAACCCTGCCGCCGCTACGGCTGGATCGGCGATGTTTCGATTGAGCAGCTCTCCAAGGTTCAGATACCTGGAATCGACCTGATTGTAGTTCACAACCCCGGTGGCCAGGCGCGTGGACTTGGATCCTACGTAGGAAGCATCGAGCAGCCAGTTATCGGCCAGCTGATACTGAATCCCGAAGTTCCAATCCTGCCGATTGGTTGGCTCCTTGGCGTTCGGGTCCCAAAGGGAACGCCAATGGGACTACCGCTGACGACTCCAAATCCCGGATCGATGATCGGAGGTCGCGTATAGTTTTGCGGAAAACCGTTGTCCCAAACGAAGCCTGGCGTGAGTCCCGAGTCCTGGGAGAAGAACGTAGGATTCGCTGTGAACCCGAGCCCTGAAGGTTTGGCATTGCCGCCACCCTGTGCACCGGTAGGGTAGTAGCTGATACCATAGGCGGAGCGCACCACCAACTTCTTCATCGGTGACCAGGCAAAACCGAGCCGTGGGCCCCAATTGTTATAAGACGTCCCATTGACAAGAGATTGACGTTCATCGCTGGCGTAGGCTATAGCACCGAGCCGGCCGTTTGCGGCGGGATTCGGAAGAGTCGGATCCATGACGGTGTATACATTGTTCACCTCAGTCATGTTGGGTATGTAGTCCCACCTCAGTCCGATGTTTATGGTGAAGTTTGGCCTCATCTTGAAGTCGTCCTGGAAGTAACCCGCAAAATAGGGGTAGCGCATCCCACGGGTAACCTCGTTGATGCTGTAACTGCCGGAGTCAACCTGACCTAGCAGGAAGCTGGCAAAGGGATGCCCGGTGCTCGTTCTCAAAGCCGCAGAAGGGAAGGCCGTCTCATTGCGGTTGAACTGGAAGTTTCCCGAGCTGCTGGGAACTGACTGATTGTTCTGGTACTTTCGGAAATCGAGTCCGAACTTCAGGTTGTGTTTCCCTTTCACCATGGAAAGGCTGTCAGCAATCAGGAAGGTATTCGAGACGGTAACCAGCAGCTGCTGATTCTCGCCCCAAGCCAAGCCTCCGGCAAGGAACCCCGCGTTGATGGTTGGGAACGCACCATTGGCAACGCCGGTGATGCCCAACTGCTGGGCCCAATTGCCTCCCTCTTCCTCGGCCTCCAACCGCTGATACTGCCGCGTATGCCCCGCCGATAAATGATTCACAACGGTTGGCGTAATCACCCAATCGTGCGACAGTCGAAGCGTCTTTTGTGCCGGGCCTAACACTCCGTTGCGGGTGGCGGAGATGGGGTGGGGCAGCACGGCGAGAGGACCTGAGTCGGTGTTCTTGCCATCGTTCCAGGCACCGCTGAGACGGTGATTGGACGTTAACTGATGGTCGATCTTGAAGGTGAAGTTGCGATTATCGGTCCGGCTTTTTTCACTGGCAGGATAGTTATTGAAGATCCCAGCGATCTTGGGATCTGGAACGAAAGTGAGGACCTTCCTGGAGACTGCGCTGATACGACCAGCCGGAATGATGTTTCCGGGGAATGGGTCGCGCGTGAATCCACCGGCTCCGTCAGATCGGGTTGTGGCCGGATCGTACAGCTGAATGAGGCTCCCGTCGGCATTTCTTAGCTGCGACATGTCTCCATTCTTAAAGGCAGGTGTTGGTACCGAACCGATCTGGTTGGAAGGCCCTGACCGGAACTTGAAGTAATTCAGGTTGAAAAAAAAGAACGTCTTGTTCTTGATAATCGGACCGCCAATGCTGCCTCCGTACTCGTTTTCGCGGTGAACGGATCGCGAAGCTTGAAAAAAATCGCGCGCGTCAAGCACGTCGTTGCGGAGGAACTCGTAGAGATTTCCGTGAAAACTATTGGTGCCAGATCGAATCGTGAAGCGTTCCACACCGCCGCCGCTGTTTCCAAACTCCGCGGAGTAACTGCCCGTGGCGATGGACAACTCTTGAAGAGCGTCCGGAGGCAAGGTCAACACTCTGGGATCGCCGCCCACCTCGGCAATCGTCATGCTCAGGCCGTCGAGCTGAATCTCCTTCGACAAGGTCTGGCTGCCGTTGATGTGCGCATCGAAGGTGTTTCCTGTCGCTCCAGGAGCCAGGAAGATGAATGACTCTGCGGAGCGGCCACCGCCCGCGGTCAATGGGAGATCGAGAAACGCTTTGGGGCTGATGCCCGTTGCCACTTCGCTCGTTTCGCTTTTCAACTGAGGCGCAGCTTCAGTGACCGATACCTCCTGGGTTACTTCGCCTACTTCCAATTGGAGATCTAATCCGACGGTTCCCGCAATTGCCACCGTTACGTTCTCACGTATCAGTTTCTTGAAACCGGTGCGCTCGGCCTCTACGCGGTAGTTGCCCGGCGGCACTTGGGGGATGTTGTACAAGCCGGAATCCGTGGTAACGGTCGGCGTCTCGATGCCGGTAGCAACGTTCACCGCCTTGACGGTGACTCCCGGCATAACCGATCCGGAACTGTCGGTGACAGTCCCGCGAATCGTTCCACGCTCGCTCTGGGCGATGAGAAGTCCACTGATTAGAAGAGATACGACGGTGATGCAAAGACCCTTTTTCAGTGTGCTAGTCATGGTGGTCTCCTAAATCGAGAAAGGGCGGTGTTTGCTGGAGTAACTTCAACCAAATTGGAACTTCTACAGGTTGGTCGCAGGGCGGTACGACAAAACTGTGACAATTTCTTGAGCGATAGATAGATCTCTCGCCACGTCTTGTCAAGAAAAATTGTTCAACTATGACAATGCGGAATTGAACTTCACGACGCAGCGGTGGGAGGAAAGTCTGCGCCACTACTGGCTTGGACTGGGCACCGAGTCACGATTTTGGGCGTGAACGGACTCGGATAACAATGTCTTCCGTGAAGGAAGGCAAATCGATTTCTGCCATACCAGTACTCTGGATCCAAATTGCTGGTGAGTAGCCGCCGCTGGAAGGCGAATAGAGTCTTGCCTCGTAACGTCCTGGCGGGAAGCGGCAGCTTGAGGGCGGCCTGAATCGGTGAGTTAGCTTTTGTATCTGTGATTTCCCGAGCATCTGCGAGGTAGACGACATACTCCTCTCCTTCGATTCCCAGCACAGACTCGACGGTGCCGGCAGGTTTGCCCTGTAGCCAGTCGCTCAGCGCTCGAGACCGCACAAAGTCGAAGGAGTGGAAAAACTCCGAAAGATTCTTCATCCATGTACGGATCTTCGCCCGTGATTCTTCGGTTCCGGCTTCAGTGCCCACGTTGATAGAAAAATCGATGTAGTCATAGTGCGAGCCGCTCAGCAATGCCGTCCAGGCGCGCTTTCGATGGATTGTCCAGCCAACCTCGTCCCGATACAGGCTGGCGCAATTGTCTTCGTCCATGATCATTGGCTTGCGCTCAGCGTAGGTGGCCAGGCAGTAATCGCGAAACTCGGAGAGCATAAGTTCTTTCGACATGAAGTTGCCCATCTGATACGTACGCCCGCCGTAGTGGGTGTCCGGCAGCGGATGGACGTTCACAGCATCGAAGTCCGGGTTCTTGAAACTGGCGTCGGTTCCCTGGTTGAACTTAGGGGTATAGCTGAAAGCCTCACTCCCGAAAACGAGGTGGCGCTGCGGCCGTTTCGACATTTCCTCGCGGACGACTTTGGCAACGGCGGTTTGCCAGGCATCCACGTCTGACGGAGGAGCAAAACCCTTGACGCCTCCGCCGGGTTCGTTGCAAATCTCATAGTAGATGTTGTCGTAGTGGTTGATCTCGCTGATGACTTTGCGAACAAACGCCGCCTGGCGCTTGAACAGCTCTGGATCCTTCAGCGTGTTGTATTCTGGCCATTCGAGGGGTTTCAAGCCGTTGATGTTGTTCTCGGAACGGAGCGGATTGAGCGCCCAAACCTGGCTGGCGTAGGTATTGCTGAACAGGGTCACTTCCACAACGATGCCCAACTCCGAAGCGCGTGCGAGAAATCGGTGGAGCCTGGCAAAATAGACCGGGTTCCATTGATCGAGGTTGAACTTAGGTTCCCCATCCAGTGCCTTTCCCGGCCCGGTGCGCAAGTAGGGCGTTACGAAGTCGGGCGACTCGACTTTGAGCGGAGAATAGGGATTGCGCTGGCTTTGCTGCTCACGAAATAGCAGGAAAAGACGGGTCAGAGTTTGCTTTTTGTCGGCAGCGTCGCGTAAATAGCGCTCAAAGTCAAAGCGGGAGTTTATGACCGAACCATAGTGCTCGGTCGCCGTGATCAGCGCGAGTGGCTTCCCCCGAAACAGGAAGTATTTGGGATTTGCCGGATGGATGGAAATTGGAGTGCCGCCGGGGCGGGCTCGTTTTGTGCAGGTCTGGCTGCGGCTGGAAGGCCCAATAAGAGCAAGAAGGCTAGATTGACCGAACGGACGAATTTTCGCACTTTGATTTCCTTTCCGAGCTATTCAGACTAGATTGTGTCTTAGAGTGTCGGCATCCGAAGGTGCCGAGAAGGCGCGAAAAGTTGAGGTTTGTCGGGATGTAAGGCCTTGTCGATTCGGCATTGTCTCGATCCTCGTGCTTTGGAGCGGACTCGAATCGCGGGAGTCCTGCTTGTGGGCTCAATCCACCGATGGACTGGCCGATCTCTACAAAGAAGCGCGCGAGGCCCAACTTGCTGGCGACCTCAAGAAGGCAACTGAGAACTACAAGCGCATCATATCGATGCGCCCCGATATGGCTGAAGCCCACGCGAACCTGGGTGCTTTGTACTATCAACAAAAGCAATCGGAGCTGGCCCTGAAATCGTTCAAACGAGCCATCCAGCTGAAACCAGACTTGGCCGGCCCTTATTTTTTTCTCGGAGTGCTTTCCTTTAACGCCCGCAACTATGCGGAAGCATCACGATATCTGGAAAAAGCCGAGGCTCAAGACCCATCAAACTTTGCCATCCAGCTCTACTCCGGATACAACCACTATGCTCGAGCCAACTACGTGAGCGCAACGCGGTATCTGGAGAAAGCCGTCTCGATCGACAGCAGCGATCTCGACGCCATCTATCATCTGAGCAAATCCTACAGTCATCTTTCCAAGAGGTCTTTTGATGACCTTCACAAAACCTATCGCGACGCCTTTCACACGGATCTGGCACGAGCTCACTTCTACGAAGCCGAACAAAACTGGGAAGCGGCCAGAGAAGAATACAGCCGTGCGCTCGAAAAGCGCCCGGAAAACGGACGCCTGCGTCAGCGACTCGACTGGGTAACACAGAAGGCATCCGGTGCTTCAGTGGCGCCGCTCGAAGCAGGTCCCGGGAGTGAAGCGATTGACGGGTCGATCGCGTTCTTTTACGCCCCACCGAGCGGAGCCAAAATCAGAGAAGAAATACAACGGCATCAGCAGCATGTCCAGGCCGCCCAGAAGCAAAATGACAACTCGGCAGAGCGACTCTATGCTCTCGCAGAGGGCTATCAGGTGTTGTCCTACCTGTCTTCGTTGTGGGTTTTTGAGACCGAACCCAATTCCTATCGCTCGCACCAACTCAAAGGGCAATACTTTGAAGCGCTGAACAAGGACGAGCAGGCGATCCAGGAATATAAGCGCGCCTTGGCCCTCAAACCGGATTTGCAAAACGTGCATTTTTCCATTGGAAATCTTCTCTGGACTAGAAGCCGATCCGAGGAAGCCTTGTTGGAGCTTCAAGAAGAAATCAAGCTCGATCCGAATCATCCGCAAGCGCATTATGAGATCGGCGACATTCTCTATGGACAGGGTAAGCTCGCGGAGGCCGAAATACACCTCCTGAAGGCGGTAAAGCTTGAACCCTCCATGATCGAAGCCCATCTTGCTTTGGAAAAGCTTTACACCAACCAGCAGCAAACAGCGAAGGCACTGCACCATCTGAGTAAAGCTGTAGAGATAGATCCCGAGGATGCAACGCCTCACTATCGGCTGTCTGTGCTTTACCGCAAGTTGGGTCGAATTGCAGAAGCGGAAAAGGAAATGCGGGCCTTTGAGAATACCAAAGACAAGACAAAAGACAAGACCAAGGACAAAACGATTGCGAAGCCGTGAATGCCTCTCTCCCACCAGCTGGAGTTGTGAACGATTCGCGGTAGGGACGCGCTGCTGCGCGTCCACGGCTACGAGCGTGAAACCCACACGGACGTGGAGCACCGCGTCCCTACTAGATTACGTTTGTGCCCCGAAGTCTTGGATTAACGCCTCTGCTTGATCGTGGTGTACCGATTTGTCAGCACGTTCTTCTCCCTTTGAATCGTGCCGTTTGGCCAAACGATGGAAAGCTCATCCACGCGCCCGCAACTCCCGAGACCGAAATGGAGGCGCGGATCATCACGGGAAAGGTAGCCTCCTCCATTGTGCAGTGTCGCCGATTGTTTCTTGCCGCAAGCCTGGATTTCGACTTTTGTCCCCAGGGCGTCCCTATTGGAGTTTGTTCCCAACAAGTGGAAGCCGACCCATGATCCAGGGCCTTGGCTGCGGTTTTCCAGCAACTCCGGTTTCCCATCCACAGGTAGCACAACGATATCCAGCTTCCCATCGTTGTTGAAGTCGCCCACCGCACCGCCACGAAACGATTTCTTTTCGGCCTGACTTACGGATGCGCTGGTTGCAACAAATCGGCCGTGCTCGTTGCTAAAGATCGCAACGGGTTGCAGATAGGTTGTCGTGTTCAGGGTGTTAGCCGTGGGGTAAACATGCCCGTTCGCTGTCCACAGATCCTTGTCTCCATCATTGTCGAAATCGGCAAACCCGCAGGCCCAGCCCAGGTAGGGGACCGTGTCGGTTCCCAAACCAACGCGAAAAGTCACATCCTCAAACGAACCTGGCTTCTGTTGTTCGAAAAGTGGGAAGTAGTCCTCTGAAAACGTGGTGGTCAGAAGATCCGGATCGCCGTCGTTGTCAAAATCACCGCTGGCGATACCCATATTCGCCTGAGTGCGGCCGTCTCCGTTCATCGCCACCCCGGCGATCAGTCCTGATTCCTTGAAAGTTCCGTTTCCTTTGTTGAGATACAGGTAGTTGGGGCAGGAATCGTTGGCTACGAAAATGTCGGGCTTCCCGTCGCCATTCAAGTCCTCGAAAAGAACTGCAAAGCCATAGTAGCGATTTGTATCTGAAAGCCCAGCCTGCTGGGTGGCTTCCGTAAACGTTCCGTTGCCGTTGTTACGGTAAAAGAGGTCGGTTTCTCCGCGAAGATTACGCGGACCACAAAAAACGCTGAGACCCTTGTACTGGCAAACAGGTGCCGTGCCGGTCCAGGTCAGTGCGGCGGGGTCCACGTAGCCTGCTATGTAAAGGTCCAAATCGCCGTCATGGTCGGCATCGCCAAACGCGCTGCCGGTGTGCCAGGCCACCTTTTGCTGGAGTCCGGCCGTCTTCCCAACCTCAGAAAACGTACCGTTGCCGTTATTTCGATAGAGAAGGTCTACGCCAATGCTTGTAATCAGGATGTCTGTATCTCCATCGTTGTCGTAGTCTGCGCCATTGGCTCCCGTGCCCCAGTACGAATTCGTCAACCGGGCCTCCGCTGTAACCTCGCGGAAACGGCCGTCCCGCCAGGTTTCGGTAAAGAAAAACCCCATCCTTCCTGGGCTGAGGGGCACTGCCCGAAACGATACCAGGCAGCGCATCCATGGTGGACCCGTTAACAATGAGCAAGTCCAGCCGCCCGTCATTGTCATAGTCCAGCCAAGCTGCTCCAGTCCCATTAGCCTCCGGAATCCATTGCTTCTCCGGTCCGCCATTGTGAATCGTCGGCTGGACACCAGCTTCAGCAGCAGCGTCCACAAATCGAATTTCATTTTTATGGGAGTTTTTCATGCCGTGTTGCGGCGCCACGTTCGATGAAAATACCGTCCCCCCTTGGACAAGGGTGGACTTCAGGGGGTTCTGGAACGCGGGAACAAACCACCCCGGCGCTACGCGACCGCTGTCGCTGCGCGACCGCTGGCGCTCCGCGCCACCCCTCCCAAGGAGGGGATTTTCAGGAGAGTTGGAGGAAAAAACGAGGAAAGACAACATGAGCAACAAGACGAGCCAGAGAGTTCATGGTCAGTCTTGACCTCATGGTTTCTTCTGTTGCCGGAAAACCTGGAGGTGCCGCTCGGCCTCGTCCGGCTTTCCCATTTTGATGAGGAGGCGCGCATATTGATAACGGGCGTCGGCGTTCTGCGGATCAGTCTGGACGGCTTGTTCGAGATAGGAAAGAGCCTCCGGCAGCTTATCCAGGGCAAGTAACGCCATCCCTAACTTGGCTTTTCCTTCCGACCAGCGGGGCTGTCGCTCCAAAGCTTGACGGAGGTAACCTTCCGCCTCGGCAGCCCGACCCTCACGCAAACACAAGGCCCCCAAATTGAAGTACGGCCACTCTGATTTTGCACTTTGCTTCTTTTCCAGTTCGATAGCCTTCAGATACGCCTCGCGCGCTGCCGGATACTGCACCAGCGCTTCGTAAGATTGACCCAAATGGTTGTACGCCCTCACGCTCGACGCATCCAACTCGGTAGCCTTTTGGAAAGCAGCCAGCGCTCCAGCCGGGTTGTCGCGCATGAAAAGGACCCTGCCGAGATAGTAGTAAGCTTCTGCATCCTGCGGTGCGAGGCTCACGGCCCGCTTCAACTCCGCCTCAGCCAGATCGGCTCGATTCAGCATGTATTGATTGAGCCCAATCACTTTCCGCGTCGCAGCGTGCTACCGGGTTGCGCTCTGCCAAGGGCTCCATCACTTTCAACGACTCCTGGTATCGCCCGCTGCTGAAGAGCACGAAGCCTTTCAGATAAAGCGCTGAGAAATCTTCCGGAGAGAGTTTCAGAAACTCTTGAATGGCTTGTTCGGCTTTTTTCCACTCGGCTTGCTTCGCATAACAGAGTGAGAGTTGGTAATAGGCTTGAGGCGGGGCCTTTTCGACCGCGGAAACCACCAATCCCTCGAGGATCTCACGGGCAGCCTGAAACTTCTGTTCTGAAAGAAGCCGCTCCGCCTGCTTCAGACGATCGTGAACGTCTGCTTGCGCGGTCAAAGAAGGTTGGACGGAACCAG
The DNA here is from genome assembly GCA_963791795.1 of uncultured Acidimicrobiia bacterium. GTDB lineage: Bacteria > Acidobacteriota > Terriglobia > Versatilivoradales > Versatilivoraceae > VFZK01. The sequence continues at coordinate 97,697 of CAWBTP010000003.1, read as the reverse complement.
CGATCAAGACAAAAAGGAAGGAGATGAATGCCGATTTCGAGGGGAACATGCTTTACGGGTTGCGCCTGCCTCAATGCATCCGACTCTAGCAGGACGATTCCACAAGAGCAACTGACTCGCGTCTCCGCGATGGGTGCGATTGAGAGTCGCGTACAGCAGAGGTACTTGGACGTACTCTGGGTGGAGCGGGCGCTCCTGCGCACGCTGGCTTTCTTCCGGAAGAAAGCAGGTGCGCGCGGGAGCGCCCGCCACCCGCTCCACCAAGTTCCTTCTCTCTACGCCACTTCAATCGCACCCGGCAATGGGTCAGTCACGGCGAGGTTGGGAGAGTCATCGTCTCATCGACCTCTGATTATTTCCTGGGAACGAGGCGCTTGAGTTCCTCGAACCAGTGGACAGTGAACTTCAGCAGGGTTGGACCAGGCCGGACCGCCGCTCTCCTCGTCGCGTATCAACACAAAGCGCTTTCCGTCTGGCTCGACATCCCAATCCCAAATGCCCGAGAACGAATCGTCCGTTTCAACGACCGCCTGAGGAACTCCAACCTGGAGTTCATTTCCCTCCGTCCGAACGACCACGGACATCAAGACCTTCGTCGATCCTGTAGAACAGCCGGCGGCCGTCCCGAGACCAGCGAGGCGACTCGCCGCCCTTCGTGGAGATCTGCCGTCTGCCGCCGCGACCCCGGAAAGGCCTGAACATAGATCTCATATCTTCCCGATTCATCTGACTGGTAGGCGACCCAGCGCCCATCGGGGAAAAGACAGGTGAACGCTCATTGAACCTGCTGTTCGCCAATACCTCGATCTTTCTCTCTCCCTCCAGCGCAAGCACCCAGATGTCCCACAGGCTGTCGGGATGATGCTCTCCAGAAGAGCAGATACTTCCCATCCGGAGAGAAGGATGCGGGGCCTTGGTCATATTGGCTCTCCAGCAAGCGCTCCGCCTGTCCTGAGCCGTCTGCCATTTGCCGGTAGATTTGAGAGCGCCCATCCCGCTGCGAGCAGAAGGCAATCCAACGCCCGTCTGGCGACCAGACCGAGAAAAAGTCCGCGCCCTCATGAAAGGTCAGTCGCGTCTGGCTGTCGCGCTCCAGGTCGTGAATCCACAGATCCCAATTGTCCTGCTCAAAGATTGTCACTGCCAATCGCTTGCCGTCGGGGGCTATGGCCGGCCAGTAGTAATTCCGCAGCCTTTCGCTGATTGAGGTCCGCTTGCCACCCGGCTCTGCCCAGAACAATCGCCTCCGGAAGCTGAAGCATCTTGCCCGCTCAGGTAAACCAGCGTTCCCGTCGGGTGAAACATCGTAATGGGCACCCCCTGCTACCATTCGTCATCACATCCTTCAGCACCGGCACCGGCTTGGCCGTGATCTCCAGCCGTCCCAGATCAAACGGGGCGGCGCAGAGGGTGTTTCGCTGAACATAGAGCAGATGTCCCGAGGCTGCATAGCGGCCATAAGTGCCCCCTGAATGCACGACCTTCCGACTGCCCGTCTTCAAATCGACCACTTCGATGCTGCCACGGTCATAGTCGGCGGACTCGTAGGAAGTAAACAGAACCAGGCTTCCTCCTGGGAGATGCTGCGGCCAGCTGTGGCTAATCTCCTTACCCTTCAAAGTGGTGACTGGCTCGGGCACTCCTCCCGCCGCTGACACCTTCATCATGCCAATGGAGGAACCTTGGGAAGAGTGGCTGCGAACACAATCGTGTCGTCCGGCCCCCAACTGGCTCCGCGAGCGTCGATCGCAGGGACACAACGTCACAGCTGTGCCGCCAGTTCACTGGTATCTTCTTCAAGCTGTGGGAGTGCCGAAACCCACCCAGTTTCCGTCCGGAGAAAAGAAGGGAGTGCTGCCCCACTCTACACTGGCCAGTTCCTCTCCCTCGAAACGATCCAGGGAGCGCAAGTACAAGCGTCGACTGGCATACCTCCCGGCAAAATACGCCAGCCGTCTGCCGTCAGGGGAAAACGCAAAAGCTAGGTGCCTAGCTATCAATGCCAGAGGTTCTCCCGTAGCGTTGCTTCCAAACGAAGAGGTGCTGGCGGAGCAGGCTCTCGCTTCAACTGCCAGGTGACTCACGCCGAGGCAATGATCAGGGCTAGACCCGATCCGGCCAACAATAGTTTCTGCTTCAACCCGATGCGGGTTGCTGATTGACCGGCTGCTTCCACCGGATCGGCCAGATAACCCGCGATCTCGATTCGGGCCTCTCCAATGGCTTGAAGCCTTTCTCGCCGGTCCTTCGTCAGGCAGCGGCGCAGCAGTCTCCGGATCCTCGGTGGAACCTCTGGTGGCAACGCATTCCAGTCGGGTTCAACCTTCAACAGCGCTGCCAGTGTGTCGCTAGTGGTAGCCCCGGCGTAGAGTCTTTTTCCCGTCAACATCTCGTAGAAGACCACCCCGAACGACCAGATGTCGGCACGCTTGTCTACTGGCAAGCCACGAGCCTGTTCGGGTGACATGTAGGCCGCCGTCCCCAGAACCAAACCGGTCTCGGTCTGCTACTGTCAGCTGTTGGCGATTTCTCCAGGTCACTTTTTGTCGAACCGTCCTCCAGAGCTTTGGCCAGTCCGAAGTCCAACACCTTCACAATGCCCTCCGGCGTCAGCTTGACATTCGCCGGCTTTAGATCCCGATGGATGACGCCCTTTTCATGCGAATACTCCAGCGCCTCAGCCATCTGCAGGGCGATTGGAAGCGCTTCGTCGAGCGGTATCGGTCCCGCTGCAATGCGATCAGCGAGCGTTCGGCCCTCCACCAGCTCCATCACCAGTGCCCGAACACCGTTTGACTCCTGTAGTCCATAGATTGCGGCGATGTTGGGATGGTTTAGCGAAGCCAGCAGGTGTGCTTCCCGCTCGAATCGCCCCATGCGCTCCCGATCATCGGCGAAACGGCTCGCCAGAACTTTGACCGCGACGTGTCGTTTCAAATGGCTATCTTCGGCCCGATAGACCTCGCCCATCCCTCCCGCACCCAGCAGGGAAAGGATCTTGTAAGGGCCGATTGTTTCCCCTATCCGAGCACCTCCTTCTGCTCATCGGCCAGGTCCTTTGCCACGACTTCCATCGCGGGTTGCTTCAATGAACTGGTCCGCTCCTCTCTCCTCGGCCAACAGGGACTCGAGTTCCCGTCGCAGTTCCTCGTCACCCCGGCAGGCTTCTTCGATGAAAGCCTTCCGCTCATCCGGCTTGTACTGCAAGGCGGCATGAAAGATCTCGTCAATCTTCTGCCAACGCTCAGGCTTCATCGCTCGTTGTCCTTCTTGAGTTCCCGCAAGAGCCAAGTCTTCGCCAGTTTCCAGTCCCTTAAGACGGTATCCTCCGACACGTTCAGCACCTCAGCCGTTTCTTCGGCGCTCAAGCCCCCAAAGAACCGCATCTCCACCACCTGGCTCTTCCTGGCGTCGAACTTCGCCAGTTCCTGCAGCGCATCATCGAGAGCCACCACCAGATCACTCCCCCGCCCAGTGGACCCCATCCAGGCTTCGTCGAATTCAACCTTTAGGACCTCGCCGCCTCGTTTCTGGTAGTTGCGCGTCCGGGCAAAGTCCACCAGAACTCGACGCATCAGTTGGGCAGCCGTCGCAAAAAAATGGGCGCGGTTCTGCCACTGCACCTGGCTGGAGTCCACGAGGCGCAGATAAGCCTCATTCACCAGAGCTGTGGTCTGCAGAGTGTGTCCTTCCCGTTCTCCACTCATGTAGCGGTGGGCGAGCCTTCGCAACTCCTTGTGGACGACTGGGATCAGTTCCTCCAAAGCCAATGGCTCTCCCTGCCTCCAGGCCAGCAGCAGTTGCGTCACTTCATCGCGTGGGAGTGAAGCCATAAGCCCCCGCCTACTTGTTCGTCGGTTTCCGACACTCTACCACCGCTCCTTCTCAGACTGGAATAAGGGCCCAAAAAAAACTTTCTGCCCTTTCAGGTTTTCGCTCTCCCTTCCCGCCTATGGCAGCCAGGAGGGAGAGACCATGAGAATCCAAAGCGGGAAGACCCTGGCAATTAGCCTTTTGCTTAATCATCGTCCCAGACATCAGTGCCCAAGCCGAGCATGCCCCAGATCACCGTCGGCTTTATCAACAGAGCAGATGTGGATCGTAAGGCTTTAAAGCAAGGGTTAGAGTTCGCTGCCATGATCCTACGGATCGACCGGAGTCGAGTTGTTGACTGTGGACTGTTCACTGGATGCAAGTCGATCCGTTCCTCCTTGCTCAGGCTTCACCGGACCCGGCCAGATTTCCATCCGAATAATTCGACAGCTCCAAAAGGCAACGGACGAAATCGGTTGTCGAAAGCTCGGATTCGCAGACGAACTTGATACGACTCCGGGCAACGGAATTGTCTACCTGTTTGGTGACGTGATCGAAACGGTAGCCAAGAGATCGGAGAGTTCCACAACAGGATGTCTTAGGAGTGGCAATCACCCACGAAATTGGACACCTGCTGATTGCTCCGGGACATTCGGACGCGGGTATCATGCGTAGCAGACTCGAAGAGAAGTGAGTGGCGGAAGGCCTCCCAGGGATTGCTGGACTTCACTCCTCAGCAGGCTGAGATCCTCAGGAAGGGTGTCCTCACCCGCAATAGGCCCATGCGAGCCAAACAGTAGCGAGCGACCTCTTACCGCCGAGGCATTAGGGCTCCGTTCTTCACCCCTCACCCGGCCTTGTGAACGCTTATCAAGCGTTCACCCCTCTCCCCACAAACGGGAGAGGGAGTTCTCGAATTTGACCGAAGGCTGAACTGCGTGGGCAGCAAGTCGAACTGGGCCCGGGATCTCAGCATTCGCCTGCTCATTGGCAAGCTGCATTGTTCCTGATTTTTTGAATTGTCTCTGGCATGGCGTCCGACCTGTAGTTTGTGCTGTCTCAGGCACTTCGACCGAAAACGGTTCAATTCGGAAATGTCCAGGTGATCAGTGTCAGGCGGCGTTGATTCAACGCATCTTTCCTTTCGATTTCTGAACAAAGCTCATTTTAATTCACTTCGTGTAAATGATTATTCAGTCTTGGCTTAGCGAGTTGGTCCCAGACCATTTCAAAAATGGAGAAGGGTGATCCCACGGTCGGAGACGGCAGGGAAGCGTTGGAGCTGGTCAGCGAAATAGAATTTCGATTTGATTCTGCTCGACATTGAGATGCCGGAGATGAGTGGGCTCGAGGTGCTGAAGGCGCTGCGTCAAAGCAAGACGCCCACCGAGCTTCCGGTCATCGTGGTCAGCGCCAACAATCAAAGCGCCGACATCGTCGAAGCGCTGAGTCTGGGAGCTAACGACTACTCGACCAAGCCGGTTGATTTTCCGGTGGTGCTGACGCGCGTCAAAGCCCACCTGGCCCACAACACAATGAGGCGGCACTGCGTGAAAGCGAAGAGCGATATGCGCTGGCAGCCGAAGGGCGCCAACGATGGCCTCTGGGATTGGAACCTGAGAACCCATGCCATCTACTTTTCCCCGCGCTGGAAATTCATGTTGGGGTGCGAAGAGGGGGAAATCGGATTCAGCCCGGAAGACTGGTTTCGCTACGTGCATCCTGAAGATCTCGGCCAGCTCAAGGAGGCGATTGCCTCGCATTTGGGGCTTCCGAAGTAAGTTTCTGTTCTTTCTATTCTGGATCATGAGGATCGTTGAACAAAACTCCCAACTTGATACTACCGTGGCCAGACTGTGGGAAGTTGGGCGTGTTGCGATCTCCGGGGTCCAAGTTGGATGCGGTGTCGTCGGGAGGAAACACCACCAATGAACTCAAGAAAGCGAGCAAAGCCAACCGGTCGTCCTCCTGCAAACTAGCAAATCGATCGCGTGAGGTTTGCGCTTCCCCGCCGTGACGCAATATCACTTCAGTCAGATTCAAGCTGCGTCCGTCATGGCCATAAGGAGCGGTGCTTCCTACTCCCCACAAGGGCGTCGTCAGAAACTGTTTTCGAAGCGATCCATCGTAATTCCGTTCATAAAAATACGGACCAACGTCGTGCCGCTTGAAGTCCGTGAAGATATTCGTGACGAGGAAAGGGTCCAGTTTCGGTCGCCTTAGGGCAGGAAAACCCGAGGTGTCATTGACTGAAATGTTCAGCGGCATGGCGGTGGCAAACAGATTGTTAAAGATGCCGCGGTCAGGATCGTAGGCAGTCTCCACGTCGGCCACGCGTCGGTCCCGGTTGAGTAACAGGTTGGGTCGATGACAACTGGCACAGCCGACACCCTGGAATAGATAACGGCCCCTCTCGGTAGTCGCCGTTTGTGCGTAGGTTCCCGGCTTGAAGTAGTTGAGTAGGTAAAACTCCAAAAAGTCCACCAAACTCTCCGGTGCTTCATTTTTGACGCCGTCCTCATCGGGATCAGCCAGCGGATCAGCTGTGGGCGGAGCCTCAATTTCATCGAGGGATCCATCCAGCACCATGCCGGCCAGAGTGGTAACTTTGCCTCCAGCACGCGCCTGAGCAAGCTCGGCATCCGCAGCTTGAAGACCCATTTCATTCTGCAGGGCTCCGACCACGAATTCTCGAATGGACATGGTTTCGCCATGCGCAAAGAAAGGGCGGACGCGGAGATCAGGATTTACTCCTTGGACCCTGGAAGTGTCCACTGAACCGTCGGGTTGCACGGTGATCCATCCATAACGTATTCCTTTGCTAAACAGACGCTGGCTGACAGGTTGGCCTGTGCTCTTGGATTGCAGCAGAGCCTGGGCCCTGATAGCCCGCAGGTCTTGTGTGATCTCGTCTGCCAGCATTTCCTTAAGTCCAAGTCCGAAAAGGTGAGGTGCGTCCCGGCTATCTGGCCGGGTAGCCACGTCACCGCCGAAGCCAGCCGAGCCGCTCGGACGTCCATGACAACCTGCGCAACTGTCGGCCAATCCGGCACCGATTGCTAGCGTCGCATTCATGTCGCCGTTGCCGTCACCGACGTTCGGCCCGTGTCCGTCGGCTCGAGTGAACTTGCGCTGGAAGAGCTGACGCCCTCGCCGAATGGCTCGAAAGGGATCACGATTGATAGTGAAACAGGAAGAGTCAGGCGTCATCGCATCGCCCCGCCCAACGCCAATTTGTTCAGCCAGGGACTTGCCGATGCCCGCACCAGCCGTGTTAGGCGCCTTGGTCCTGTCGATCAGCTGACCGAGAACTATCAGTGAACTGCAAGCTGCAAACAGCACTCCGAGAGTCAGAGTGCATGCTGTCCGAATCCTAATCATGTTGTCCTCCCTAGTCGCCTTGCCCTTCTGGACGGCGAGTGTTTCCGCTGGGCTCTTGCTTGAGCGGCTTCCGGCGGTAAAAGGCCCCATCAAGATCTCGGTGATCGAATGGCTTTTCTCAGGGACCGTCTTTTTCTTTTCAGCTGATAGTGTGTGTTGAGCCGGGGCTTCACAGAAAGCGGAACGCGTCTGATGAGGCTTCTCGCTTTCACTTCGATAAGACATTCCCGCGAAAACATTTCATAGGGCTGAATGGCCGGTTTTGTTGAATGGTCACATGCGGGGGCGAGAGGGCGAGCGAAAGCCGCTGCTTTGAAGCGGGATCCGTGGGTTTGACTAATTCAGTTTTTGTTGAGTGGGTAGCCCGAGCTCGGAGTCGTAGACGTTGGCGACTGCATCGGCGATGGGCAACGCGTATTTCTCTCGAGGCCCCTTTTTCTGCTCGATTTGGATGCCATGCCTTCCGCCAGCGGTGAGCCGGTTGACGATGTTCCGCTTGTCGTCGCCGCCGAACCGCTCATCCGGCTTCGTTATGTGCACTGTGAAATCCGAGCCGACGACGCCTTCGATGGCTCCCTTGACCTTCTCCTTCAGGGCCTCGCACGCGAGGCCGCCGACGAGAATGTCGAACGGAATGTTGTCGTCGTCGAACCCATGAAAGGCGACGGCATTGCTGAAGCCCCGAGAGATTACCGAGTTGAGAAGAGGAAAGCTCGCCTCGTGGATATCGGTCGAGGTGATGTGCCAGTGGTCAAAGGCTCCTTTGGGGTGCCAGCCCTTGCATCGCCACGAGCTGACACCCTTGCCCGCCAGCTGCGACGTGACGCGCTCGGCTTGTTGGTCAGTGTACGCCTCGATGTCTCCGCCGTGGGGTGCGATGGCAATGAGCCCCGTGTGCGCGCCATCATCGTCGAGCCGCTCGACGAATTCGCCGTTGCATTCGGCCTCCGCGTCGGAGAGGGTCGCATGTGGCACCTGCGAGTCGAGCGTACCGTCAAACTCGTCGCTCGTACCGAGTCGCTCTCTTCCGCCTTTGCCAATGCGTACGATGTTGTCCGGGTTCTCCTGGCGCACCTCGCTAACCGTGTAGAGCCCGTACTCGTCGTCGTTGCGCTTGATCCGAACCTGATGCCAGAGCGCCCGCCCGGTCGTCCCGAGCTTTTCGGGGTCGGCCGAGCAATGCTCCTTGTGCTTGATGAGATCATCCTGCTGGGGATCCAAAGCCTTTTTGATCGATGCGTCATAGGTAGCCATGAGATACAACGCGCTCGGGTGGAGCGTTAGGCCGGATACGTGAATGCAAGGCCTGACCCCTTTTTATCGTGTTCGACAACACTCGTTTTTATGCGATTCCGACATGCGCCGGATAGTCAATCACCGCAGTCGCCGGTTCTCGCGGTGACCGTGGTGTCGCAGGTGCACCCGCCCCCAACTCTCGGTCGGCAGTTGCTCAACGTCCTATAGGCTGCCGCGGAAACAGTTCCAAGAGCGCCAAGCCTTGCAGTATATTAAATCATCATTGTCACACTGCTCGCCCGCATACTCACACATCCAGCTTGGGGCCATCTGTGGAATGACGCCGGACGAGTCATTGCCATTGCGACCTGTCATCATGCGATAGGATGTCCTGTGCTTGTAAAGTGAGGTTTCCGCGGTAAAACCAGGCATATTTATAGTGTTCATTTGATATCTCCTATAATCTCCTATATCTCCTATCTTAGTTAGGTTTAATCGTCTCGGTCGAAGCTGGGGCCCCGAAGATCGGCTTTAGCCGCTATTAATAGCGTTCATTTCATGTCTCCTTTCGGTTAGTTAAGTTCATCGGTCATAGTACGGCGACATCTTTGTGACCAAGAACGGAAACTCCTCAGTCATATCGCAGCGCACAGAAAACTTCTCGGTGAAATCGGTGTTGCGGTTGGTGTAGGAAAAGATGCACATCCACGATCTTGCGCGTGCCGCTCAAGGGCGAAGGAAGCACATCGACCCCAGTTAGCGAAAAATCCCGTGCAAATTCTTCCGCCGTCTTGGCGTAGATCCCAGGATAGCGCATGGCCAAGTAGTTCAGCGTCCGGTGGTCATCCGTCGCCCCTGCGTTGTCCGTCATCTGCAGGATCCTATCGAACACTTCCCCCGCCGCCGCTTCATACTGCTTTGCCGTCATCTTCTCTGGCCGCGGGATGGCTTTGATGAGCGCATCGCGGTCGAAAGAGTAAATCTGGTCAAATACAACGATCGGAACCATGAGCCCATTGCAGAGCTCAGGCGGAGCGATAGGCCCCCGCATACCAATGACGACATCGATATCCATGGGGCTTGGTTGGGGGCGGATGGCCTCCACCAACCGATCGAAATCCCTGGGATCGCGAGGCTGCACGATGTAGGTTTCGAGACCTTGGATCATCAACACCCAGCACAGCTGGCGGGCGAGATACCGGCTCTCGGGTTTGGAGAGCACGTTGTAGAACATCTGCTGATCGGTCTGACCCGCGGTCTCGGCGCGTCCTGCCGCCTGAGCGAATTCCTTCTCGACCGAGAGGCGCGGGAAGCGCGCCTCGATCCGGCCAATCGCATAGACGTGAGAGACCGGCATGGAACCCGCACCGCTAGCGCAAGTGGGGCAGGGCGTCTCTGTGGCCGGCGAAGCTGCGACGACATCCCGTTGAGAGGGTGTGACCAGAGCAGTACCGCGCTTTGTCTCTTCCCGGCTTGCTGATTGTTCTTTCGTTTCTTGGTCCATGGTTCTCCTCCTTCAAGATGGATCTTTTCGGACTTGGATCACTTGGTTCGCCCGGTAAAGACAAACCAGCGGTTGAGCGCGGCAGCCCGGCGTTCGCAGCCACCGCAGGGTCGGATTCCGAGGGCGTAAGTCACATGCTTGATGGCATCGCCCAGGCCAATATCCTTGTCGCTAACGAACCCTGGAAGGCGCACTCGGTAGGGCTGGCGTTCGGTTTTGGTCTTTTCCTCAGGCATGGTCTTTACGTCCTCATCATTAGGATGATACGCCACCCAGGCATCCAGCAGGGGCGGGACGACTGTGTTCGCCCTGCGGTCTGTGCGTGGGTAGCGGCAAATTTCATCTCAGTCGCTGTAGCGGTTGGGAATTCCGACCACAGCAACGCAATGGCACCGGTCACAAAAGGCGCGGCGGCACTAGTTCCTCCCAGGGTCAGCGGCTTGCCATTGGCGCCAATGCTAGTGACTCGGTCACCGGGTGCGCCCAATCCTCGCCGGCCAATTGAGCTTCCCAGGTTCGAGTGATTCATGGGCCTGCCCTGCAGGTCATAACCCACCACCGGTATCACCCACGGGTGACAGTGATGGCTGTACTGCCAAGAGTCCCCTGATTGCCCGCTGCCGCAATCACGATGACCCCGCGCTTGGCGGCGTGATGCAGAGCCGCTTCTAACGCCTGCTCGCTCTTTATGGTAGGTTGGGCTATAGCGGCGCTGACGTTCAGCACGCGCGCGCCCTCATCAGTACAGTCGAGAATGGCCTGGGCCAGTTCTTCGGGCATGGCGCTCGGCATCTCGCCGTTCGCCGTTGTCGTTTCGGCAAAGATGGGTCGCACCAGCAGGGTGCAGTTGGGACAAATCGCTGGAGCGACCGATCCCCGCTTCGCGGACAGAATCCCAGCCACAAAAGTGCCGTGCAAGCAAGCCATGCTGTTGGCCTGGGTGCAGGCGCCCCTCGACATTTCCAGCGATCTCGCGAACATGCTCGCTAGCAAGCTCAGGATGGTTCATCGCCACAGGTCCATCGATGAGCCCGATGATCACATCGGGCCTACCGGTAGTGTGGTCTGTCAATGCTGTAAGTCTTACCAGGTCCAACGGTGTCATAAAGTTCTCATACCCACTTGGATAAGACATGTCAGGAAAAACATTTCAGAAGGCGGAGCAGATTTTTTTGGCGAATGGTTGGATGTAAGCGGCCTACCACCCCAGGATTCAGCGGCTGGCGCTTTTTGCCAGTCGGCTTCCTTGAGAAAGCTTCCCTGATAAGCGACGGTCCTCAAGCACCACCGCTGCGGACTACGCTTTCGCAAGCCGACCTGTCACTGGATAATCAGGGTCGTGCGAGCGTTGCGGTTGGTTGACGGTGAATACCTGCTATCGGAGGGTTTGTTGTAAGGAAGCATCGGCTTCTACCCCGGGCAAACCTTGAACCTAAGGCCGTCGGGCGAAAGCGCAAAGAACGCCAACACGTACGTCCGGTGCTGCGGATCCCCTTCTTGGACCTCTTTGATGAACTTATCGACCTGGTCATTGAACGCTCGTGCGACCTTAGGCACCAGTTCCGACTTGACAATATCCGACATGAGCGCCTGTCCCAACTGCGACATTCCGCTCTCGACAAAATGCGTGCACCCCAGGCTGGGCAGATGCTCGAAGAAAGACCAGCTCACATTGAGACTAACACCGCGGGACAGTACTAGGACTGGTGATCCTCCCCCTCCCGTGACCGACAATTTGATCGCGACGTCCATGTCCGCATTGAACCAGTCCTCCACGTGGATCGTCACAGGCACCGCGATGTTGATCGCACCGGCATCAAGAGTCACAACAGTTCCGTTACCACGCAGACTGAACTGGCTGCTTCCGCTAAAGCGATCGTCGAACTCTTTCTTCAGTAATGCGGTGATCACGAAGGCTTCGACTGGGGTCGCCCACCGGCACTCTGGTGTGTCCACGCGAACTCTCAACTTGCGCAGCACCCTTTCTTCACGCTCGGTCGCGGCAGACAGTGCGAAGTCAGTGGTTTCAGTCAAGTTGGTAAAACGCTTCTGACCAAAGGCACCAATCAATTGCCCATTCAGCTTCAGCTCAACAATATCGTCGGAATCCGGCACGGTCACCTTCCAGGCAACGGTGACTGACCCACCCGTTTCCACAGCCTCCGGCGTCACCGTGAAGCTGCGCGCTACGACGTTTGGGAACGCTGCCCGTTCCAATCCTGCCAGATCCCTAAGATCTCTGTTGATAGTATTTTCGTTCTTGGGTTTCATAGGCTTGACTCCTTTGTTGGTGACCAGAAGAAACCGGCCACCTTTGGTGCCCTCTCGGTTCCACTTGGATAAGACACGTCCGCAAAAACATTTCAGAGGACGGAGCTGATCTTTGGGTGCACCTGCTGTTGGGGGGCTGTTCTAAGGGAGGATTGGTTGCATCTGTAGCGAATGATGAAGGGGAGAACCTCGTTTCGCCTTACGGTTAGGGGAGTCTGAAGGAAATAACACGGCAGACACTTGGCTGCAATCGCTGCGCTCCTGGGCGTCCTCAGCGTTTGCCATCCAGGTTGGCCCACTCGCCGGACTGAATGAAACTGGCCCAATAGAACGGGTGCTGCCGATCTTTTCGCTTGAGCATGTCGAGTTGCATCTGCCGCAAGGCTTCGCCGCGTCCTTGTCCCTGCTTCAGGCCCTCGTAGTATCGACTCATTAATTCTCGCGTGACCTCGGTCGCTGACGGGCCACAGGCTCATGACCAGCGTCTCCGCCCCGGCCAGTACGAACGCACGGCGCAAGCCGTAGACACCTTCGCCGTTCTTCACTTCACCTACCCCGGTGTCACAGGCTGAGAGCGTCACCAGTTTTGTTCCCCACAGATTCAGCCCCGCAGCCTCCATAGCTGTCAAGATGCCGTCGTCACTAGTATCCGACCGCAGGTTGGCGCCTGCCAGCGCCAGTCCAGAGCGCAACAGCGGATTCTCGATCCTCACATTGAGGTTGATCCCGCGGCGATCTGCTTCCTGCGGCGCCTTTGGGGTGTTTGCTTCCAGGAAGAATCCATGTGTCGCGATGTGAACCAGCCGGGGCGCAGCCGCCTGCTTGAGGGTTGACTCCGTCGCCTGCGTTCCCGTCATGACCACGGAGTCCGGAAACAGCGACCGGATGGCGCCGGCTTCCTGACTGGTTCCCTCCAGACGGGCAAAATAGACCTCAGACAGGTCCGAGCCCGTGGTCACACTTCGAAGCAAGCGGTCCCGCGTCAATCGCCCTTTGGCTGGGATCTCCGCCTTGGAGATCTGAACGCCGTCCGGTTCCCCGAATACGGGATCTGCGAGCACGAGTGGAGCGTTGCGGCTTTGCCGGGCCATCTGAAGACGCAGCAGGTCGCGGCCGCTGGTCAGATAACTGATCGAGTAACGTTCGATCAGGTAACTGCCCTTTTCATCCACAAGTGCCGCGACGGGAAGAAGATTGAGCACGCCATCCGGCGAGAACAGCAGTTGAGAAGCGTCGCCGGCCCGTTTGCGCACCGGCTGCATCACTTTCTCGTCCACCGCGCGGGCCAGTTCGTGCACGTCACGCCGTTTGGGATCGCAAAGCGCACTGCGCAGAGCGGCGACGGCTTCATCAATAACTTTGGCCTTGCCGAGTTCCACCCACTGAACCTCGCCTTGCTGGCGCACAATGTAGACCACATAACGTGGTTCGCCGAAGATCGGCTGGTCCGCCTTAGCCTTTATATCCAGCGGGCGATATACTGCGAATTCAACCAGCACGGCTTGGCGAGGGATCAGCGATTGCACCACGTCGAGAGTGATGGGACGGGACGCTCCGTAAGACCCGCTGCTACCTTGGCTGATCTGGGCTTCGATGTTCTCCCTTTGTTCTTGGAGGTCCTTGACTCGTTTCTGATGGTCGGTCGCAGCCATGTGCTGTGGCCCGTTAAGAACGAGTTGGGCCAGTTGCGACGTTGTGTCATTGAGCCGGTCGAGCAGCGCTTGGTCCTCTGGCCCAAGGCGTCGGCGCAACCCCGCAAGGCTATCTGCCATCGCATCCTGTACCCTGCCCTTGCGTCGCAGGATCGCTGTAGCAGCCAGTTGGCGTGCAGCGAGATTGTCAGGGTCAAAGTCAGCGTGCAGGGAGACAGCCTGATCAGACGCATCCGATAGCGTGGCAAGGTAAGCCAGTTTTTGCCGTTCCGATCCCGCTGTGAGATTCAGATCAACGTTATACTCAATCACTTCCATGGCTCGCGCCTGGTGAGCGACAGACTCACCGAACTCTCTTTTCGCGGCATGCAGCTTCGCGAGACCGCTCAGGATGGCAACAAGCTTGGGATGGTCCGGTCCCAACCCCTTCTCTATGATTCGCAACGCTTGCTGATAGAGCCGCTCGGCCTGGTCGTAGTTTCCTTTTGATCTGTGAAGCTCTGCGAGACCATGGAACACCTCAGCAAGGTCGGGATGGTCGGGCTCCAATCGTTTCTCCCGGATCGCCAGCGCCCGTTGGTACAGCGGTTCTGCTTTGGCATCGTCGCCTCTCTTCTGGTAGAGGCCGGCCAGATACATGAGACTCCTGCTGACATAGGGGTGGTCCGGTCCCAGGTTCTTTTCTATGATCACCAAGGCCCGCTGATAGAGTTGTTCCGCCTTGATTAGGTCCCCGGCGGCCTCGGAGAGGTTGCCGAGACTGTTGAGGGATTTTGAAACGTCGAGATGATCGGGCCCCAGCTCGGCCTCGCGGATGGCCAGCCCGCGCCGATACAGCGGCTCTGCTGTGACGTAGTCGCCTCTGTCGCGATAGAGCTCACCAAGCTGACCGAGCGCTATCGCGACGTCCGGATGATTAGGCCCCCACTCCTTCTCTCTCAGCACCAGCGCGCGTTGGAGCATGGCTTCCGCCTTCGGGTAATCACCCTTGGCGCGATATTCCAGTGCGAGATTGGCCAGAGGTATAGCCATGGCAATGTCTTGGGGGCCCAGCAGCTTCTCCCTGATCGCCAGCGATCGTTCGAGAAGCAGCACCACCTGGGCCGAGTCTCCTTTTTTGCTGTAGACAATGGAAAGATTACTCAAAGATTGAGCAACATCCAGGTGTTCGGACCCCAGGGCCTTCTCCCGGATTGCTAACGCGCGCTGGTGCAGCCGTTCGGATTTTTCCAATTCATACTTTCGCTCATAGGTATTAGCAAGATTGTTAAGGCCTAGAGCAAGAAGCGGATGTTCATGGCCCAGCGCGGTTTCTATGACGGAGACCATACGCTGATAGGCTTCCTCCGCCCTTCCAAATTCAATCTTGTCTTGGTGGATGTTGCCGAGCACCAAGAGAGTCAACGCCGTTTCGAGATGGTTCGGCCCAAGCGCTTTCTCTCGGATTCGCAGCGCCTTTTCTACAAGAGGAAGAGCCTGGTCGTACTTTCCGGCGAGATAAAGGCGGCGACCCTCCCAATGCAGCTTGCGTGCTTCCGCTAACGTCTGGTCTGTCTCGGTCGCAGCTCGCAACTCCATGACGCGAATCCTATAGAAACCGGAGGCAGCCATCCTCGGCTTCGCTTCAATGGTGACGCGATAGCTCCCGGCGGTGTCGGCCACAAGTTCGGCATTCTCCCGCCCCTGGAGAGTGAGTTCACGGTCCCATTCTGTGATGGTTTCTCCCTTGGTTCCGACCATCCGCACCGCCACATTGATGCCGCGTTGCTCGACAACCACGCTGAGGTACTGACCTTCAGCGAGTGTGATCTGGTAGCTGTGCTTTTGCCCGCCTGCCAGTTCACGCTCGACGGACTGGCCCAGGGTTGGCAGCCCAACTCCATCGGAATCACGTCCGCCTTTGTCGGCCCGCGATGACTGCTGCTCTGGAGCAAGCAGCATCACCGCCTGCGCGCTTCGGCCTGGCACGAACGGAAGCACAAAAGAAACGCAAAGCAACACGGTGGTGTACAGACGAGCGTGCCAGCAGTTCGATCGGAACAGGCAGGGTAAGGACAAAAACATAGGCCTCCTTGTCCTGCGGGAGGATACGCCAAGGGCAGGGGAGCTAACGTCAAAACCCCCGCCACTAGTCGGCGAAGACCTCTCCCTATGGGTGCGTTTATCCATAAATCGGGTCGCCGGACTCAGCCGGCGGGTGGGTTTGAGTCTGCGTCCGGAAGGGGACCAAGTGTGGATAGCCCTGGACGGCGCGACACTCAGGCGCCACCCAGGGTTAGAGTCGCTAGAAAGGCCTGACCCGGAAGGAGTCGAAAACCCAAACGGAAACCGTGACTAACATTGAGGCCGTTCAACCCTTTTAGGGTTGAATCTGGAAACTGTCCTGCTACCGCGGGCTTCGCTTCGCACGGCTGCGCTCAGACCCATGGCTATTCACATTTGTCGCCTCCGAGGAACAACAAGCATTTCAAAACTCTTGATCCCGCCGACGCGCTGTCCCAGCACATGCTCAGCCCCCATAGGAGGAGAGTAGCCGAACGCCAACTACTGCTTGATGACTGTAAACGCATAGCTACCGGCGATCTCGTTACTGCTGCCGTCGGCGGCAACACCAAACACTTCAACCATATATCTAGATGATTTCAACAGGGCGGGACGGAGACTAATCCCGACGACTTTGAGGTCGCCGCTGCTTCTGGCCTTCAGTCTCCCACTCCGCCAAATGACCTGGTTCTCCGGCGCTGCTTTCAGTATCGCGCGGTAACCGGGATAGCCTCCTGATTCCAGCTGAAGCTCGACAGCTACGTAGTCGGCTTCCGCAGGAACGACTAGGGTAGCGATCTGGGAGATGCCGCGGGTCTGAGCCGCCAGCGCGAAAGCGACAATCGTTGGCACTTCTGATGGTGGCTGCGAGGGTAAGCCTGTTGACTCCTGCTTGATGCGGTCCAGGCTTTCGCGCAGGCCGGCAAGCTCTTTCTCCTTCGCCGAAGCAAATGAGTGCTGTTCCGCTAACTGTGCCAGCAATTCCCTCTGGTGCTGCTCTACTCCCGTTCGTTCCGCATGTGCCTGCTTCATCTGGCCGCGCAACCGCCAATTCTCTATCATCAACCAGCTGCCCGCCACGAGCAGGAGCGAGGCCGCGGCGGCCAATCCCCATTGCAAAGTTCGTCCCGAGCCAGACGGTGCCCGCAAACTGAACGCCCAAGGCGTGCCGGACCTTGGCAATACCTGAGGCTCTTTGACGACTGGTTGCTTGTTCACTGCCGGTTGTCCTACTGCGGCGCGCTCTGAGACTGTGTGGAGGGCTTGGGCGAATCTAACCCTTTCGCGTCGTTTCGGCGAGGACAAGATAGAATGAATTGAAATGTTCCAGCGTCTGACCGGAAAGCTCGCCTTCGACGTAGGCGTCGATCAGCTCGTTCTCGAGCACCTGCAATCGTCCCGCGAATTCATCGTCGGCCAAGCTCAGTTCATCCAGCCGTTCCGTTTCTTCTGAAGACAAAGAACCGAGAAGATACTGGGTGACAAGTTGATCGCTAGCTGTTTGTGGATCCACTGAAGACACACCCCTCCTGCTAAGATAAGCCAAAATTGCAAAAGGATTTCACTCTCTGTGGCCGGTGCATTTGCTGACACAAGCTTCGAGCCGAGCCCGAACGCGACAGGTGCGGATGCTGAGCGCGTTGATCGTGAGACCCAGTCGTTCGGCCAGCGCCTGGCGGTTCTCGATCTTTTTCCGTTGTTCTCCGTAGTAATAGTGCAGAATGAGCTCGCGGTTTTCCGGCTCCAGACGGTCCAAGCAATGTTCAAGGCAATCCAGGACCTTCTCTTTTTCTTCCCGTGAAGCCTGCAAGTCAGAATTTGGCGCCACACTGACACTCGCAGCACTGGGCTGTGAGGCACTGTCCAGACTCACCGCACCGGTTTCGCTGCGACGAAGATATTCCAGAAAGACAAACCTGGCGACGATGTAAAGGTAATGAGTAGGCGTGGTATTTGTAATGGCACCTTCTTCCGTCAGCCTGCGTGCCACACGGTTCAAAGTCTCGTCGGCGAGGTCATCTGGGGCAAGGCAGTTCTTCCGGTCAAAGAAAGATGCGAGTCTTCGGCGTATCTCCAGATACTTCTCTCCGCCAGAATCCGTCCCTTCATCGAGCCACTCCAGAAGCTGACGGAATGCGTCCGCGGTCAGTTCCCAGCCCTTCTTTGACTCCAGTTTAGGCCTCGTAGCGTCTCTCACCTTGTAATCATTGGCCAAGAAAAGTGAGTAGGGAATGGATCATACCAGAACCCTAGTGAATCCCGCCAGGAAGGAGGCATACTGGTGTCGCTTCGACGTCCTTCACGCGGGACTTCATGTGCGAGACACAATCGACGAGGTTCTCGACAGGTCATCTTACCGGATCGTCCAGTCTCCGGTTACGCCGTGATTCGGCCAGTAGGGTGATAGAAGTGGAAACGCCGGCAGGGGAAAACCCAGACTGCATAGGTGAAAAATCGAACGACCGCTTGGAATCCGTTCGGAAAAGGGGACCCGCAGATTGGAGAGTGATCCAGCGGATTTCCTCTCCTTGCTGATTCTGCAGCACAGAGCGATGAGGCGCAAAGAAGCAGTACGGATGCCAGCCAGGCATCCGCACTGCTCATCAGCAGCTCCATGGGTGAGCTCCCATTCAACAGTCGAACAAGGATAAAGGTCCCTTTCTGGCTGCCATGCGATCAGGATGCTCTGATTCCGCTGGAGAAGAGCCGTTATCTCTCGAGCGACACTCCGCACATCTGGGGATATCTATCGTGATTCTCCAGTCTTTTTCGGTTACTTTGGGCAGGCAAGGTCAGTCAAAGATCACCGTCTTATTGCCGTACGTGAGAACCTTGTGCATCAAATGTAAGCGAACCGCACGGGCGAGAACCACCTTCTCCAGATCGCGGCCTTTGCGAATGAGATCTTCGAGGGAGTCACGATGACTCACCCGGATGATTTCCTGTTCGATGATAGGTCCGTTGTCCAGTTCGGAATTCACGTAGTGGCCGGTTGCCCCGATCAACTTCACTCCACGCGCGAAAGCCTGGTAATAAGGCTGTGCTCCAATGAAGGCCGGCAGGAAGGAGTGATGAATATTGATGATTCGGTTCGGAAACGCCGCAACAAATCGCTCGCTGAGAACTTGCATATAGCGCGCCAGCACCACCAACTCTACACCTGTGTCTTTGATCATCTGGATCTCATCGGCCTCCTGTTGAAGCTTGTTCTCGGCCGTGATAGGCACGTGTTTGAACGGGATGCCAAACGCGCTGGCAATGCCCTCCGCCTCGCGGTGGTTGCTGATGACCAGAGCAATCTCAGCTCGAAACTCGCCGATCTGATGCCTGAGCAAGAGATCCTGCAGGCAGTGAGGCAGCTTTGAAACGAGAATGGCAATCTTTGGAACCTGATCGCTGAAGATCAGCTCGAAGTGCATCCCACATTCAAGAGCAATGCCTTGAAAGCACTCGCTGATCCGTTCGCGCGGAATCTGAAATCCGTCCAATTCCCACTCGGCCCTGGCCAGGAAAACACCGGCATGAATGTCAGTATGCTGGTCAAAGTGGAGAAAGTTGCCTCCGTTACGAAACACAAAGTCGGAGATTCTCGCCACCAAGCCATGCTGATCAGGGCAGGACACCAAAAGTTTTGCAGTCTCTTTCACTTTATACACTCTCTATCGTAGATGGAGGATTGACAGCGGGAATTCACCTGGTCGGGAGGTAGGCAGCGACAGGCGGCCTCTGCGCGACGGCCACAGACAAGCGACAAACAACTCGTGCGATCCGCCAAATCCATGGCCTCCAGGTACATTTCAACAAGATCTGGTTCCGCAGCACAACATCCTGTCAAGTGCGCGGGCAGTCTTTGATCATTCGATCCAGAACATTTGCGGTCATACGCTGAACCCAGGGATGGACGCCGAAGGCTGCTCCCATCCCAGCTACCCGCGCCGGGATATGGCCCGGCGGAACGCTCAGGCCCTCTGGCCACCAGATGGTTCCTGCATTGAAGACCCAGTTGCCTTGTTTGCAAGGGTACACGACGGCATGGTGCCTTTGATCTTTGGCCCACTGAGTATTTCTAGGATTGAGCGGAGCGGTGGCTACAACTTCGAGGCCTGGAATATCCGTCGCGGGAATCCAGTTGTACTCCCAGCCAACCAGGCCGCGGATCCTATCGCCTTCATTGGCGCCGAGCCCTTCATAAATCCAGTGCTTTGGTTTTGTGATGGTCCAGTCACCATAGCCGTTGGGACCCGATTTCACTCCCATCAGCTTCTGCTCTTCTCCGTCGAAATCACGCTTGCGGGCGAAGGCACGAAACGGAGAGCCGGTCACCGAGCTCTTGTAAGTGAGAATCTCTGACCACATCGTGTCGCCAGAAAAGAAGGCCAGACTCAAGCCGCGGTCGCGAGCCTTCAGGGCCGCTTCGAACATCGGCCGGGACCAATACTCGTCATGGCCGACCGAGAGAAAGGCTTTGGCGTTGTCGAGCAAGACCGGATCCGTCTCAAGGTCGGTGTTGGAGCAATAGATCACGTCGTAGCCTTGCTGCTCCAGCCAGAACGCCATCGGAAACTCGAAGAGCAGATATGCCCCGCTCCCGATGCTTCCTGGCGCATCGATAACCTGGCAATACTTGGCATAGGGCCGGTCAAAGCTCACGCGGACTTTGGGTCCCGTGTACCAAACTTCAGGCGTTCCGTCGTCGTAAAGGGAATCCTTGCCGGGCCACTTGTTATAGGCCTGCCACGTGAGGTCGCTCGCCTGAACGAGAAGATCCGCCTTGCGGTGTTCCTTCACGACAAAGATCACATAGCTTTCGACGCCGAACTCCTCGGCGCGTGTCAGTTTCGCAAGGTAGACGCCACTCGGCCACTCCTTCGGAATGTTGAGCGTGGTTCCTTTCTCCCAGGCACACTCTCGAAGACGCTCCATGCTCATCATCGGAATCGGCTGCGGATTCCCTTTGAAAGGTCCCAGGCGAGCCATGTGCCGTCCGCCGGCGCCGCCATAGTAGCCGAGGCGATAGATATCGATGTTGTAGTTGCCTGCGGGTGATTGGCTCACCATCAGGTCAAGACTCTCTCCCTGGAGAACACTCGTCTTCGAGGCGTAGCCTTCAATGGCCACGGAGCGAACGCGACGATTCATCGGATACGAAGCCAGAGTAATCGGATCGTCAAAACTTGTGTACTGAAGCTGCCAGTCCGCGGTCCCAGGTTTCGCATTCTCCGCTACCACGGGATTGTCCCTCCTGGGCTTCGCCGATAGCGCCGACTGGACGGGCGAAATCAGCAGGGAAGAAGCAGAGGCTCCAGCTGCAGTTTGCACAAACTGCCTTCGGTCCATTCTCTTTCTTGGTCTCATATCAACTCCACTCCGCTGGATTGGGATCTTAGAACACTGAAAAGGAGCTCCAGCTGTGTACTCGCCCCCTCACCCCGCACCCCTAGCCCCTCTCCCGCGCTGGGGCGAGGGGGACCGAAATCTATCGAGTGTTTCGAGAGACAAGGAGTGTCGTCACCACCTTCTGTAATTCGCATTAATAAATCAACTTCAGCGAAAACTGAAGCTGCCTCGATGTACCTGCCGTGCGGGTGATAAAGCCGAAGCCCGTTCCGCGAATAAAACTCTCGGGGACTGCAAAGTTCACAATATTGAATAGGTTGAAAAACTCGGCCCGGAATTGCACCGTCAAGGCATCACCTCCCCCGCGTTTGCCAATCGGCGTGTCTTTGATCAGGGAGAAATCGAAATTGCAAAATCCGGGTCCGCGAAATGTGTTGCGGCCCAAACTTCCGTGACGACCCCGGTTTGGCCCGGTGCCCTCCTTCAGGCCGATTGGAATCCTAAAGAACGAGGCGTTTGCCTCGCCCGTTCCGAAGTAGTCCTCCCGGATCTCGCGATCCACGGACAGATCCGGACTGCCAATCTGGTCGGGCCGATCCGCACGCCGGGAGCCCCATCCCGTCTGCTGCACTCCCGAAAAAACGGTAAAAGGAAGACCGCCAGTCAGTGTTGAAATGTTAATCACCTTCCATCCGGACGTCCAAGCTCGACCTAGCAAGCGAATCGCTGGCACGCGCCCCAGCGGTAACGATTGAGAAACCGAAAACGTCAGGCTGTGTCTCACGTCAAAGTTAGACGGCCCTTTCTCGGCCTGCCAGTTTGATGGGTCCTGCGGAGGTCTGTACGCGCTGCTCGTATCGTCCAGAGCTTTTCCAAAGGTGTAGCTGATCTGGAACCCGAGCCCCGCACGGGATGATGTTTTTTGCACAGAGGCTTGTAGCGAATGAAAAGTGGAGTGCCCGCGGGAAGCCATAACATTGAAGGGCCCAAGGCCGCCAATGATTCGGCCACTCGAATCAAAACGCGTAAACGGGGCAAACGCCGGATCGGCTCCCTCGTAGCCATTCGGGTAGAAAAGGCTGGCCAACCTGACACCGGCTGTGCCGACATAGGAAACAGTAAGCTTGGCTGCGCCCAGATCCTGTTCCACCTCGGCAATGTAGCTACCAATGTATCCGTTGCGGAAGTCGGGCGACATGACAAAGGGAGAGATCGGCAGGACGGGCTGTCGCGTCGCTGCCGCGAGTTCGTCCTGGAAACGTTGCAGGTCAATTTCGGTGTTGGGAGCAACGTCGGTCGATCGCCCTGAGGCGTAGATGTCCTGGCCGGATGGCGTGTAAACAGGCGGTAGCTCGAAGCGTGTGACAGAGTTCTGGAATGCAACGGGGGCTCCCGGTTTGGCAGAAATGAACGGGCTGTATACAAAAGGGAAGCTGCCTGTCAGAAGATTAGTTTGAAACAGATTTGGTAACAGAGTCGTTAGGGCTCCGCCTGCCCTGAGGAGCGTCCTGGATGCCAGGCGCCACTGCAGGCCCAGCCGCGGCGCAAAGCCCGTCCAGTCCATCACGTAAGGTGGTTGGGGATTCACCTCAAATGGAAACGACCCGGAAAGACGCAAGCGGGACGTCAGCCGGTTGGGTTCGCGAATCCGAGTATTGACCTCGTAACGCAGCCCATAGCTGAGCGAAAAACTTGGGCTGATTCTCCAGTTGTCCTGAAAATAGAAGTTATAGGACTCCCTGCGAATAGCGCTGAGACCTATGCGATCTCCTTGAGGAAAGATTGCCGGCGCCGCGGACGTGGTGAATGCAAACGGCGTAGCGGTGAGAAGTCCCGACAGCGAATCAGGCAAGGAATCCCCAGCCCGGATGTTATGCAAACCACTGGCCGAGGGAATGTCAACCGCCGAGTAGGCCGTGCCACCACCAAAGATGTATTGTCCGTTTGGATAGAACGCGAAAACGATCGAATCCCGGTGGATGCGGGTTTCGAAGCCAAACTTGAAGCTGTGGCTCCGCCGGACATAGGCCAGACTTTGGCGGAACTGAAACACGTTGCCAAAGGTTCCCGACACTTGGCCTCCTGGCCTATTGAAGGGTTCGAAGAGGCTGTCGGCAAAAACCAGAGAGGGCTGAATGCGATTCGCAGTGGGGAAGAGCGGCGTCGTTCTGAGGAAGCCCAGGCTTGTTTCCGAGATCACGCGTGGCGAGAAAGTTCGCGTGTAAGTCAGGCCAAAGTTCCTCTGCCTGTCGAGAAATCGAACAGCAAAACTGGGATCAATCGCCGTCTGGCTTGGATTGGTCAGCGGACCATCGACGTTGTTCAAACTAAACCGGCTGAACAGCTGCGCCGTGTTTGAAATCTTGTGGTCGATGCGAACCGAAAACTGATTGGTTACCGTCTCCACCTTGGACGAGGTCGCATAAGTCCTGGGTCCAAACGGCCCCCTTGGATCATTGGGCATCGGGTAACCAGCGAGGACAGGAGCGATCAACGGGCTAACGGGGACATAGAGAGTGTCTCCAGGAAACGCAGTTGTATTGATCCCTCTCCGCTCTTCCAGACTTGGGACAGCCAGAACCTGGGTGGTGCCAAGAACCTCGCGAAAGCCCTGGTACTGCCCGAAGTAGAACGTTTTTTCCGAGCCATTGTAGATGCCGGGGATGACGACAGGGCCTCCGTTGGTAAAGCCGAATTCGTTGCGAACGAAGGGAGGCAACCGTCTTGGATTGGACTCCGTCCGACGGTCGAAGAAATTGCGGGCATCCAGGGCTGCGTTGCGGTGGAACTCGAAGAGACTGCCATGAACCTGCTTGGTGCCTGACTTCGTGATCACGTTGGTAAAGACAGCCGCCCCATGCCCAATCTCGGCAGGCATGACGCCAGAGCTGCTTCGGATCTCCTCGATAGCGTCTACGTTAAAGTTGGAGAACGTGGCTCCGCCTAGCTCGGGGTCGGTCGCCTCGATTCCATCAACGCTGAAAACAGCGGCCGTGCCCCGCTGCCCATTGGCCGCGAACTGCTGAGTGAAGTTTCCCACGCCGCTGTTCGTGTCTGTTGATGTTCCGGACTCCAGAGTTAGCAGCTTGCTATAGTCCCTCTTGTTCAGTGGAAGATCCGCAACTTCCTGGTTGGAAATCACCTCACCTCCACTGCTTTTTGGCTCTTCGACAACGGGGCCGCGCAGCACAACGTACTGGTTTGTGGCCGCGAGCTCCAGCCAGAGTTCCAGACGCGCGCCTTGTTTGAATTGGATCGTTTCCTGGCCTGGCAGCTGCAAGCCTTTTCGGTGGACAACGATGCGATAGGTGCCGGCAGGAATGGCGGCAAAGGTAAACGCGCCGGCGTGGTCGGTGGAGTTCTTCAGGTTTTCGCGCCCAGAGGCGGACTGAAGTTCTACCACCACCCCAGCCAGGGGAAGAGCGGTGTGGTCGCGAAGCACACCTCTCCACGAAGCCGGCCCTTCGTCTTCTGCCAGCACGAAGCCTGGAGACAGAAAGGCGGCCAAGAGCCCTACCACTAGCAATCGTCGTTCGTGGCAAAGTCCTACCAAGTGACACCAGGCCCCTGAGCCCTCTTGTGGTCCTCGTCAAAATAGAACCAGATCACAAAGATCAACAGAATGCCGACCGCGATGCACATGGCCCCAGCGATCGTCATCATATTTCCAATGCCAAGGCTCTCCTTCCACTTCCCTTGGAGCATTGAGGCAAAACCTGTGACCGCGGCCCCAGTCAGGTTAAGGCAGGCATAGCCGGAAGCCCGCGTGTGAGCCGGGATGACATCGAAGACAGCAACAGGCAGGTTCGCGATGAAAAGGCTTCCACACAATCCAAAACCAATGGCAGCAACTTTCGTCAGCAGCAGCGAGTCGCTGTTCCCAATGAGGTACAGGCAGGGCGCCGTCAGAAGAAACCCGATCGAAGCCACCCAGAGCCGAGAAGCCTTGGTGCGAGCGTAGAGCCTGTCCGCCAGGGCAGCTCCAAGGAGCGATCCAACGAGATTGGCACTCTGCAAATAGACCGTCGCTGTGAACCCCGCCTCCGCCAGACTCAACGAAAATTTCTCATAGAGAAAGACCGGAAGCCAAGTATAGAGGAGCCAGAACACCACGAAAGCGACCGGGAACGTGAGGCACAGAAACCGGTAGGTTGGCACTTTGATGAGAGCGGAAATCGACAAGCTCTCGCCCCCTCGAGGTTCACCGGAAGGGCCATCCTCGAAGCGCCTCAAGAAAGTGCGGTAGGGTATCGCGAAGAGAATGCCTAGCAGACCCAGAGAATAAAAGGTCCAGCGCCAATGAAATTCCTGCGCGACATAACTGCCGAACCACCCGCCCATGGCAACACCGACATACTCCCCAACTCCAAAAAGGTTGGCAGCAAAGGAACGTGTGCCGGGGCCATGAGCGGCAGCGATCAAAGCCATCGCATTCGGCATGAAGAGCGACTCAGTCACCCCCAGCAGAGCGCGGCAGAAGAGCAACATCCACGGTGTCGTGGCGAAGCCAGTTAGCACCGTTACCCCGCTGAACAGGATCACACTCCAGGTAACCAGCTTGCGCTTGGAGTACCGATCTCCAATCTGGCCGGCGATGGGATTGCATATTGCGTAGACCCAAAGAAAGATCGATCCAGTCAACCCGAGCTGAAGATCTGTGAACTTCAGGTCTGTCTTCAGTACGGGGAAAATTGAAAACACGGTGTGGCGATCGCTGTTGTTCAGAAAGAGCGCCACGCCCAAAAAGCCCACCAGGAGCCATGCCGACCGGCTCGAAACAGGAATGACTTCCTTTGTGCGATGCCAAATCATCAAGATGAGCGCACTAGCCTAAGAATAGCGAGCGACCTCATACCGAGAAAAACAGTGTTGAACCGCCAAGAACGCCAAGCGTATCCTCGAAAAGCTGCCCTGGGAGCGCGGGCGTCTCGCCCGCCTCAATGCATACAGCTGCTCCGGATGCGGACGGGACGTCCGCGCTCCCAGAGCAGTATCGAAAGAGTGTACTCGATTGGTTTGCCAGTGCGATTTCGGTGAACCTAAGTATTGGGGTTCTGAATTGCGGTCGAGTATTCCAAGCTTTGTGCTTAGATCGCCTTCGGCTGGAATCCAGGGCTGCAGACGTCCCATGCCATCGCTTTTGCCGGGGATGGGCAAGGTTCTCTTCTTACAGAAGCTGCCGGGGTTCGGTGCGCAGCCATTGCTTCTGGAAAAAGGTAAGGCCGTTGCGGGTTACGTGGATATTGACCGTCACATGGAAGTGGGTCTCCGTCGAGCGAATGGTGCTTTCCGCAGTCACCTCAATGTCACCGTCCTCTCGCCGGAAGGCTATCTTGTGCGTGCCGACGATGGAGGCCTGGGCGGGGTTATCGGCGGACGCCGTGCAACGGAAGTCATGGTCCCCGATGACGGAGCCAAGCTGGTCGTCCAGCACCGTAGTGCCGCCGGTACGGAACAGCACCGTAGCGGCGTTGGTAATCTGGTCATAAAGAACCTGCTGGAGGGGAGGCGTCCCACTCGAAGTCACCAGGCGGTGGAGGTTGGGCGGAGGAAGGAATTCCGGCGGGGCGACCGTGGATTTCGCCACAACGGGTAACACGACGCGGGACAGATGAGCGCCTCCTCTGTAGATACGGTTCGTGGCTCGATACGGCGTTGGCCACAAGTTCGGAAAATCGGCGCTCGAGATCGCCAGCCGCAGCCGATGTCCGGCTGGGATAACCCACCCAGTGGGCGCCATTGGAATCTTCAGCTCATAGATTTCTCCGGGCTGCATCGGCTCCGGATTCGTCAACGATTTGCGGCGGGTCCCATTAAGTGCGCCATCGGTAATCAGCGCGGAGTAGCCATCCGGGGCGACATCGGCCAGCTTGGCAACGAACGAGGCCACCTTGGCGCTCGAGGCGCCGTGCAGAATCACCTGCGGCCAACCCAGCAAGTGGGTCTCCTGCTCAAACACCGGGCTCGTATACACCAGGGAATAGGCTTCGTCCGCTCGCTGATCGTCCGCCAGATAGAACCGGATGCTGCCGGCCGACCAAAAGGCGTTGCTCAATCCGACAGTACTTTTGTATTCGATCTCGTCAAAAGCTTGTTTCGGTTTCGCGCCCTGTGAGCTGGTGAGTTGGCCGCCTTCCGCCAAATGGAAGACAACCTCGCGGGCTGAGGAAGGGGGAAAGTTCGCGTCGTTGCGCCAGGAGCCCGGAATGATGTCGAGTCTGCGATCCGGTTTCGTTGGCTCCTGCATATAAAAGGAGACCGGCGGTTCCTTCATGATCCCAGTGTCTTCGTTGCGAAGCCAATGCGCAAAAAAGCGGGAGGCTTCGTTGATCCAGTCGATGCGGGGCCCGGGGACGGACGCGTGGGGCTGGGTGTGAACCCAGGGTCCGATCAGCAGCTTCTTGGGGCCTTTCAAGTGGGTGTACATGCGCACCATGGCATTGACGTATCCGTCATGCCAGCCACCGATCAGGAACACCGGAACCTGCACGCGATCGTAGTCGGGCCGCAGACGACCCGTTCTTCCAGTAAGGCCCGTCCACCTGGTGCTTCACCCATTCCAGCAGGTACGGCTGGTTATTCTCCAGTCGCTCTTTCCACGTCTCAGCCCACTTGGCTCCCGCCAGCTCCGGAAGCGGCGGCAGCGCATTCATGGCGACCATGTTTCCGCCATAGGTGCCCACGTCGTAGTACATGCGCATGTTGCCGCCCCGGTCATAGTGACAATCGTCGGTATAACGGTCGTCGGTGACGTAGAGCGGCACGATGGCTTTCAAATGGGGCGGGCGATGCGAAGCCACCTGCATAGCAGTAAACCCGCTGTAAGAGCCGCCGTACATTCCGACGTTACCATTACACCAGGGCTGGCCTGCCATCCACTCGACGGCGTCGTAACCGTCTAGCTGCTCTTGAAGGCGATACTCATCAGTATTGATCCCCTCCGACGTACCCGTGCCGCGGGCGTCCAAACGTACCGATGCCAGGCCACGCTCGGCGAAATAGAAGTGTTCGCCGACGCCCCCCCGGCCGACGTCGTCCTTACGATACGGATGGTACATGATGATCACCGGGAAACGTCCCTCGGCGTCCGGGCGAAACACGTCGCCCGAGAGCCGCTTGCCGTCGCGCGTGGGGATCATCACTGCTCGTTCGGTTCGGACCTTGTAGGAAGCTTTGAGCGCAACAGGCGCGGCGGAAAGCCTGGAAGAGGCTCCGATCGCGATCAGGTAGACGAGGAGGCAGGCGATCAGGGTATTTCGAGCGGAGGTTGTTAGAGCGTGTCTTAAAGCCTAAGTGGTTTCTGTCGCGAAACGGGAGGATGGCAGGAAAACTCCCCTCCTCGGTTGAGGAGGGGATGTGGCGCGCAGCGCCACAGGGGTGGTGCGACCTACTGGAATCCCGGTGCTGGTGTGGTTCTTCCCCAGCCTGTCGAACCACCCCCGCCGCGGCCTTGGGCGCGGCATCCCCTCCTTGGCCAAGGAGGGGAGCCTCATTGCGGTATTTCGCGACAGAACCTAACTGGCGGGGGCGGGCTGAGAGTCGGCAGGACCCCTCGTCATTCCGGCCAAGCGCAGCGCGAGCCGGAATCCAGGCTGGATTCCCGCCCCGGCTTACGATCCGCCGGGGTGACGTTCTTTCGCGGGAATGACGAATCGAGGCACAGTGGAGATAGGGTTCCGGGCCACTCCGGCCCAAGTGATTTTCAGACACAGTGTTATTCATCGGTCTCACTCTTTGGGCGCACTGGATGATTGCGGTTTCCGGATGCCAAACTGCACCTTGGTCCGAGCTTCGACACTGGAAGCCAAGGCCTCGACCAGGCGTAGTCCATTCATTGCCTCGGTATTGCTGTAGTACGTCAAGTAGGTGCCGGCGAGGTCCGGCTCTCGCGCTTCGTAGAGTTTCAACGCCGTTCGCTCAACGGCGGGCTGAGCGGCGATGAGGCCCGCCTCAAACGCTGTCAGTGAAGCAGTGACCTCCGGCAGAAACTGGTCTCGATGCTCGCTCGTCAGATAGAACAGCCGCTTGAAAGCTTGGTATGCGTATAACGTTGACTCGATCCCTTGCCACTCTTTGTCCATAAAGCGATCCGCTTCGCCTGCGGTAAGATAACGGTGGCGCTTGAATTCTGGAGGCGCGTCGCTCACGCCCAAGCGGAATGGCACAAACGGCGCAGTCACGGGTGTTGCGGCTGCTACCCAGAGCACGCCGAGAGCCGGGTGCGGGATCGCTTTTCGCAGATGAGCTACCTGACCATAGCCAGCCGAGTCGCGGGTGACTTCAGTGGTTCGCACGGCGGCTATCATGTCCTCAATCCGGATCTTGCCGCCAAGCTTGCGCAGGCGTTCTTCCATCATTACAACCGCCTCGTGCCGCATCTTGCCGTCGCCATACATCTTGTTGACGTTAAAAGGAGCCCCGGATTTCGGGTCATACCAGCCTTTCTCGACCGCGAAGGAGATGAGATTTGGCGACCCCCTATAGCCAGGATTCTTTTGATAGTCGAGCGGGATTTCACCGATGTAGCCGGGCCGCGAAACACGGACGTCATCCGGACCCACCCGCTGGGCCGCCCAGAGTCCCTGGCCGCCCGCGAACTCGATCAGTACCCAGCCCTCGTCCGCGTCCGCGAACAAGTGTGAGTTGCCGCCATAGGTCGCGTAACCATACTTATTGACCAGTTCACCGACGATCTCCACCGCTTCCCGCGCGGTTCTGGCCCTTTCCATGACGATTCGGGAAAGATCGCTGTAGTTGAGTCCTCGCTGTGGGCTGGGGGTCATCTTTCGCAGCTCTTCGCGCGACGGCGACCAGACATCACGGGCTGCCACCAGGTGCTGATTCAGCCCACCATTTGTAATTGGCGGAGGAAATCCGGCAAAGGAAGAATAGTTCATGGTGATGTACTTTGCCGTGCTCCGGACTTGGGGGATCTCGATCAGCATGCCTGGATACTGCGAAGCCGCTGTCGCCCCAACCTTGATGGTGGCGCCGGCCGGCCATTCGCGCGCAGGCACGATCTCCAGCCAGTGGCTCGACGGCTCGTCTCCGTACCCCGCCAGAAACACACTTCCGTCGACAGTCAGGTTCTTGCCGACGTAGATACAGTAGCTTGCCCAGCCAAAATCACATGTTGCCGTGAACACCGCGATGGCGGTCAAGACCCGGATCGTAGCTTTCATGCTAAGGACTCCGTTTCATGAGATAGACTAGCGTAATGTGTTTATTGAACATGCAATCCCGATGGCGATCAATCTCGACTAGCCACGGCGTTGGTAGCCTATCCGGGACGCCAGTCCCAGAGCGCAACCCGTTTCGGTTAGTCGAAGGAACGGATGCCTAGCACTGAAGAGAGTTGAATTCCCGTGTGTCCGTAGTTGATGGGTTCGACCCCTGCGAAGGGTTGGGGTGGGATCAATGGTGGATCAGCAGCCACAGAGTTCCGCTAGGGGCTTCAGCCCGTGGCTATTCAATATTGATCCTCCTCCCGCGGATTGTGGAGCGTGAGGGAGACAGGACCGAGGTCGCTTATAGTGTCTTAGCGGACGGAGAGTTTCGTCACCATACTCTCCGACCTTCTAGAACTCGTACCGCAGAGCAAACTGCATTTGCCGCGGGCTGGTTAGGGTGTTCGTGTACTTTCCGAAACTGCCCGTAGTGGTCAGCGCCAGACTGAGCGACCGGGGATCGAACCGGACGCTATTCGTCATGTTAAACGTCTCCCACCGGAATTGAATGGAATGTCCTTCGCTGTAGGGCATGATGAATCGTTTCCCCACGCCGGTGTTGATGATGAACAGCCCATCACCCCGCAGACTATTCCGGCTCCCGGAACTACCGACGAGCGTGAATTCGAAGGACTTCCGTCCTACCGCCGGGTCGGGGAAAATGTTCGGGCCGCTCTCCCCGAGAACCGCCGGTGCGTTCTTGGTCGTCTTCTGAACGGGAGTCGTGAGTTGAGTGGCGTACGGAGAAGGTCCCCAACTGGTGGGCCAGATGCCCCCGTTGTTTACTGCGCCCAGAAGCCCGCTGGACTGGAACCAGCTTCCGCTCAACTGCCAACCTCCGAGGATTGCTTGAACCACTCCCGGGGCTGAGCCAAGGAACCGCTTGCCTTTTCCGACGGGCAGTTCCCAAATCGCAAACATGTTGGCTGCATGGGTAACATCGTAATCCGATAGGCCCCTGATCTCGTTCGGGTCCCAGCTGTGGGGCAGAACCCCGAACGACCGGGCAGTGTTGCTGTTCAGGTCGATGGACTTGGACCAGGTATAGTTGAAATCAAACCGCAGATCGGTGCCCAGCCTCTTGCGGACCGTCCATTGCATGGCGTGGTAGTTCCCGCGGCCATCGGAGGTATAGTTGTTGTAAGTGGCAACCTGCTCGTTGAACAAGGCAAAGGGACCGAACCGGCTGCACGACGGAGCGCAATTGATATCAATGTCGTAAGTAACGGCGCTGGTGTCGACGTTATAGGCACGGAACACATTGTAAATGGCCTGCGTGGCCGTCAGCCCGCCTCCGGCAGCACCAGGCCACATATTCTCCCAATAGGGAATGGGACCCACCTGGCCAACTGGCACGTTGCGGCGCCACAGAGCCAGCATCTCGCGAGCGGCCTGGATATAGGTCACTCCGCTTGCGTTGTCCTTCATGTCGGTATGGAGTGCCAGATCGCGGTTGAGCAGGGAACTGCGCGACAGCCTGCCAACATACGCAGCCTGAACAAACAGGCCGCCGCCGAACTCGCGCCCGACACTCAAATTCATGTTCATGCTGTACGGGTATCGCAACCCCTGATCGATGTTACTAATCAGAGCCTGGATACGCGGCGCTTCCTGCGGAAGGCCTCCGGGCGGCGCCGGCCGGATCAACGCCGGCGGTAAGTCGAAGGGGCCGGTGAATCGCGGCGCGGTCGTCGAGCTGAGAGTTCCTGCGGAGTTGGTGACTGACGACGACAGCCCGAACGAAGCGGCGCCGCTCAGAACATTCATCATGGGGTGGCCCAACTGGTCGTAAAACATGCCAAAGCCCGCCCGGATAGAGGTTTTTCCCGGCGCCTCCGGTCAGCTTGCTAAGCCAGCCCGAGTCCGAGGATGGGCTCCAGGCGAGGGAAAAGCGCGGAGCGAGGTTCTTCTTGTGGTAGGGATAGATCGGTCTTCCGGCGGGATCATCGGCTGGAACGTACACGAGGGGAGGAACCAGGTGCTGAGGGAGTCCTTGCTTCCCGAGGTCGTACCTCGCACCACCCCACGCGCCTAAGACTTGATTGAGCGAAACCTGCACGCCATTCGTCTCTCTCACCGGCGGCGCAAGTAAGTAGCGAAGACCTGCCGAGAGGGTCAGCGACCGGCCTACTTTCCAGGTGTCCGCGGCGTAGAACTCGTATTCTTCGTTGCCGAAGGTGCGGGCCAGCGGAGTGCCCACCGGAATCACGGTGCCGTCCAGCTCATAATTGTATCGGGCGTTTCCCTGTGGGATCACCCCCAGAGCATGGCCCACCGCTCGGCGATAGGGATTCTGGAAACTCTGGTCCAGGTCAGGCACGTCGTACTCGGAGGCGGAACCTCGCAGCCAGCCCTGCCACATCACGACTTCATGAAACGAACTGCCGTAGCTCAGCGAACGGTTTCGAATGTGGCGGAACGTGCCCCCGAACTTCAACTCATGTTTCCCTCGAATCCAGGTCAGGTCCTGGCCCAAGTGGTAGGAAGGGATAATGCGCGACGTACCACGTGTATTCGCAAACCTGCTGTCCCAGCCCTCCGGAACGATCATGCTTTGAGTCTGTACACCAGTGTTCTCGAATCCCGCGCGGGTGAGGCCAAAGCGGGTGGTGGTGACCAGGTTGGGTTTCCAGACCGCGTTCCAACCCACCGCAAAGCCCTTGGTATTGTCCAGCCCCACCGTAGTCGGGATCATCACCCGGAAACTGGGGCACGCCAATCGTGTTTTCGTTCTGAAGATTCCCGCGCCAAAACAAATTATGACGGCCGCTGGAATCCAGGGCGAAGTCGAACCGCGCGGTGTAGAGGTTATACC
Organism: uncultured Acidimicrobiia bacterium; assembly: GCA_963791795.1. Lineage (GTDB taxonomy): Bacteria > Acidobacteriota > Terriglobia > Versatilivoradales > Versatilivoraceae > VFZK01. The sequence goes on along the minus strand of CAWBTP010000003.1, from coordinate 64,418 downwards.
TGGACTTTTGTGGCGCCGTGAAACGGAACCCCTGGACATTCAGCCCGTCGCCGACGGTAAAATCGTTAGGCTGGGGATAGGACTGCATATACTGCAGAAAGGGGGCGTTGACTCCAATTCGACCAGGATCGATCCTGTTTCTCAGGTCGTCGGGAGTCAAAGTTGCGACGCTACCCGCCGTTGTTCTGTACTGAATGATTCCCTGACGGAACAGGGTCGAGGGCACCGTTCTCAAGGCCGAGCTGGCACTCCGATCGCGGCGGCCCTCGTAGTTCAGAAAAAAGTACATCCGATTCTTTTTGATCGGGCCGCCCACCGCCGCGCCGAACACGTCCACCAGAAGTGCCGGGCGCGGAACCTTCGTCTTGTTATTGAAAAATGAATTCGCCGAAGTGACCGTGTTGCGATGGAAGTCGTAGACCGAGCCGTGGAAGTTGTTCGTCCCGCTCTTGGTCACCATAGCGATGTCCGCGCCGGAGGTGCGGCCCGAGTCAGCGCCTGCATTGGAGGTCGTGGTCCGGAATTCGCTGACCGAATCCAGGCTAAGCCGGACGACCGAAGTGAAGGCCCGCCGCTGGTGATGATCGTTTACATCGATCCCGTCCAGAGTGATATTGGCTTGATCGCCCCTGCCACCGTTCACCGAGCCATTGCGGTCGTCAGTGCTGGATTGGTTGAACGACGTCACGCCCGGCTGAAAGGCCAGCAGGCCCACCACGTTGCGCAGGTAGAGCGGCACCTGCAAGACTTCCTTAGTCCCAATGGCGTTGCCCAGCGAAGCATCCGTAGTGTTCACCTGGATCGCCTCGGCGCTGACCGTCACCGTCTCGGTTACCTCTTTAACCCGCAGCGAAACGTTCACCGTTGCGGGCGAGTTGACCTGCAATTCCAGGTTTTCCACGATCACGTCGGCAAATCCGACCGCCTTTGTGGTGAGGCGGTACTTTCCTGGCAGGATCTGCGCGAAGCTGTATCGTCCCGTCTCGTCGGAGACCGCAGTTCTGCTGATGCCTCTGCTCGTGTCCTCGATGATGACGGTCACATTGGGCGCCACAGCGCCGGTTGCGTCAGAGACAGTCCCAGACAAAGACGTGAACGCCTGACCGAAAGCGGTGAAGGAGCCCACACCGATGAGAATACAGACGACCGCCGCCCGCACAACAGCCGCCGGGAACCGATGATCGCTGAAATGACAAGGTAGCAAGTAACTCATGTCTGACCTCCCGCCTGCTCAGGATCTAATTGACCCTTTTACTTGGGCCTTCAGATCTGCAGGACTCACTTCGTTGGTTAGATTCGGATAATAGAGCCGAGTGCCTTGTCGAATCGCGTTTGAGCTCGGCATGCTGTCAACCGTACGCGCTTGATGGGCGACACTAGCAATTCGCAAGGCAGCGTTTGGATACTCACTTCGAGCCCAAAGGCAAATGACCGCGCGTCTTAGCCGAAGTTCGCTGCCTCAGTCTTCAACGTGGAAGTTTTTGGATCAACGAGATGGCTTTTATCAGGAAGTTTGGAAAACTGTCAAGATATTCTTTCGATTTTCGAATAAGTGTCAAAAACTTTCAATGGACTAATGGCCATGCTATAGTCCGGCCTCATTCCGCCAGGAGCTCAGACAACCGCAGAGACGCAGAGAAACAGGGATGAGCCATGACGTTCTTCCATTTTCGATCTCGCGAAAAAAGCTGAACGAAGATCTGGCGACATCCGGCCTTCTTGAATCCAGACGGCCACGTTTGATGAAAAGAGCGTCCCCCCTTGGACAAGGGGGGACTTCAGGGGGGTTTTGGGCGTAACTCACCCACCTGGGAGCCGCCTCCGAGCTGCGATTCGGTGCAGGCTATCCCAAGACCTTCGCGCCATCCCTCCAAGGAGGGGACTTTCAGCGAAGAGGATCTCTGCGTCTCAGCGTCTTTGCGGTAGCTGTTGCTGCTGTCTTCAGAATGAATGGGGATACACTCGCCAGAGAGCCTCAGGAATCGAGACCTTCTATGGAAACTGGCAAGACACGCCGGATCCACTTGCTCTTCGTCGTCGCACTCTTGTTGCTCGGGAAGATGGATACTCTCATGGAGGCAGCGCAGCCGGTGGTTTTGAAACCAACGCACAAAGTCCGAATCGAACGGGCCGTGATGATTCCGATGCGGGATGGCAAGCGGCTTTCCGCCGACTTCATTCGTCCCGATGCCGATGGCCGTTTCCCGGCGATCGTGATGTACCACCCCTATCGCAAGGATGATGTCGGTCGCGGCGGCCTTGGGGAGCATCACTATTTCGCGGAGCGCGGATTCATTTCCGTCCGCCTCGACGCTCGCGGCACAGGCTCCTCGGAAGGCACAAACACCGACGAGTACCTGCCTCAGGAGCAGCAGGACGGCTACGATGCGATTGAATGGATTGCGCAGCAGCCATGGTCCAACGGCAACGTTGGCATGTATGGCATTTCCTACAGCGGGTTCACCGCGCTGCAGGTGGCGCTGCATCGCCCTCCTCACCTGAAAGCCATCGTTCCGCTTTACGCTACCGACGACCGTTACACCGACGATTGCCACTACACTCCCGGCGGAAACATGCGGCTCTACTACGACGTCGCCAGTTATGGGGGCTGGATGGTGGCGATGAACGCTTTGCCGCCGCTTCCGGAACTGGCGGGACCGCGCTGGGCCGAGCTTTGGAAGCAACGTCTCGAGCAGAATGAGCCCTATCTGCTGAAGTGGATGAAGCACCAGGTGGACGGCCCTTACTGGCGCAATGGCTCGGTACGTCCCGGCTACGAGCGCATTCAGTGCCCTGTTTTTCTGATTGGAGGCTGGCGCGACGGCTATCCCAACCCGATGCTGCGCCTTTACACGGAATTGAAGGCTCCGAAGAAACTCTGGATGGGGCCGTGGGTCCATCAGTTGCCGCATAGCTCCGTGCCTGGGCCAAGGGTCGATTGGATGAACGAAGCTTGCCGTTTCTTTGCTCACTGGTTGAGAGGTGAGGATACGGGCATCATGAAAGAGCCTCCGGTTTCGTTCTACATGCAGGAGTACACGACCCCGGATCGCACTCTGGACCTCATCCCCGGCCATTGGCGCAATGACAGTGACTTTCCCGTGCCGGGCTCGACGGAGATGACGCTTTATCTGGCTCAGAACGGGACGCTCTCACCACAGGTTGGAACGTCGACTGATCCGGCTTTTGAGGAGTTTGACTATCACCCAGCCGTTGGAACAACCAATGGCTATTGGTCCGGAGGGGGCATTCCTTTTTATTTGGCGGATGACCAGAGGGCTGACGAAGCCTACTCTCTGACGTTCACAACGACGCCGCTCGACCGGGAGGTTCGCATTTTGGGGTGGCCCAAAGTCGTTCTTCACGCCTCTTCGAATGCCGAGATCGCGACCTTTGTGGTGAAGCTGGCGGACGTGGCTCCCGACGGCCATTCCGCGCTCATTGTCGACGGCTCGTTGAATGGGACCCGCCGACAGTCGCTGACAGACCCGAGTCCGATGAAGCCGGATGAAGTCTATGAGCTCAGCATCCCGATGTGGCCGACGGGTTGGGTGATCAAGCCCGGACACCGCCTGAGAGTCGCCATTTCAGGCGCCGACTTTCCCAACCTGTGGCCCACGCCACTGCCGGCGCGAAACCGAATCTATCGGGGCAAGACCCACCCTTCCCGCATCGTGCTGCCAGTGGCGCCCGAATCCAAGCTGGCGCCGCCCGAGTTTCTTTCTCCACCTAAGCTTTTCCAGTTGGTCACGACCGATGCCTCGGCGCCAACCCAGCAGCTGATGTACGATCAAATTGCCGGAACAGTGAATATGTCGGGACACCTGGAGAGCAGAACCGTCTTGGATGGCAACTTAGGGGCGATCGTGTCTGAGCGGGACTTCCGCGTGAGTGTATCGGTCCGCGATCCAGCCCACAGCAGCATTGTCGGCGTGCACAAGATGGCGATGCATCGCGAGGATGGGATTATCGAGGTCACTGCCGAAAGCAGCATACGGGCGACAAAAACGCACTTTCATATCATCGTGAACCTGAACGTGACACGAAATGGAACTGCCTTTTTCCAAAAGCAGTGGATAGCGACAGAACCGAGGCGGTTGTTGTAAGGTGTCGGGTGTCAGGTTTCAGGTGTCAGGACGCGGACGGCAACAGAACTGAGGCCGCTGTTGCGTCAGCGGCGCAAATTGTTTCTCCCCCTTGCGTCAGCGCATAAGGGGGAGATTAAGAGGGGGTCTTGCGGGGACTACAACTCAGCCGACGTTCTTGTTCCGTGCCAAGGATGAGGTATCAAGGAAACTAGATTTCAGGAAAAGTGCAGCGAGGCTCAACCATGAACCGACGAAAATTCGCAAAACAGCTAACGATGGGAACTCTGGGAGCGGGATCACTGCTCCCCCTGGCGGCGGCACAGGCACCGGCTCCTAAGGGAGCCTCAACGACAACACCGGTGGCTTCCTCAAATCGGATCAAGTCGATCAAAGTTGAACGCATCGAGACCTTCAAGGTTGTGGTTCCAATGAAGGCTGGCACGGTGTTGAGCGACAACTACGCCGCAGTTCCTGAAATCCGCGATTCCTGGGATGTTTTCTCCATCCCAAAGCACATCATCAAACTCCACGCTTCAAACGGATTGGTGGGTTTGGGCGAGACGGGGCGAGGAGACAATCTGGACGCCCCACTCGCCAAGAACTGCCAGTTTCTCACCGGCCGCAATATTCTCGAGCTGAACCTGGCAGATCCAGCACTCGGCTTGCCTCAAGCGAGAACGGCCGATGCCTTTGAGATCGCCATTTACGACCTTCTTGGGAAGAGCTTGGGAGTTCCTGTCCACATGCTTCTGGGAGGCCGGTTTCAAGATAAAGTCGCCGTCACTTACTGGACGGGAGAACGCAACGAGGCCGATCTGGTCAGGATTGCCCGGCAAACTGTGGAAATGGGATACAAGCATTTGAAGTTCAAAGCTCAATTCAACCAGCAAAAAATGGATTCCATCGTGCACCTGGTGCGTGCCGTGGATAAAGTCGCGCCGCACCTAGAACTCACGGTGGATTTCAATTCGTCTTATCCGGATATCTCCAGCTTCCTGCCAGTCGCCAAGCGGCTTGAAGGTTTTAATCTCAAATTTGAAGATCCGATCCCGACGCGAATCGATTGGTTTGCAGATCTGCGCGAAAAAATGGACGTGCCTCTCGCCTTGACTGTTGCCAGCGCTGCCGACACGATGCTTGCCATCAAACAGGGCGCCTGCGACCTCCTCAACATTGGCTTCAACATGCGCGAATTCGTAAAGATCGCGTTTATTGCTGAAACGGCTGGCATCCCAATCTGGCATGGCTCGGGCATCGAGTTAGGAATTCGCGATATGTCCTTCATACATGCGGCCGCGGCGACGCGGAGCTGTACCATTCCGTCAGACACGGTTTGTTTCTTGCGCGAGAGCGATCTGTTGGCGAAACCATTCGCCGTCAAGGATGGATACATCGACGTTCCGCGTCTACCGGGTCTGGGAGTGGATCTCGATGAAGATGCCCTGCGACGTTTTCAGGTGAAGGCCTAGTGGCCGCCCATGCCGCTGCATGTGCGTGGCCCTGGGAGCGCGGGCGTCCCGCCCGCCGCTGGTTGGAGATTGGGCGTTTTCTAGGCTCCCCTCCTGAGAGCAGGAGGGGAAGTGCCGCGCAGCGGCACGGGGGTGGTCTGAGGCAATTGCGGCCACGAAACGCATAGTTGGAACTTGGCTCAACCGAGGATCCCGGCACCGGCTGCGCCAGTGCCCGCCCCTCCTCAGCCGAGGAGGGGACTCAAAACGTCGAATCCTAAGGAAGCGGCTTCCACCCGCTCGTGGCAACAGAATTTCGTCTTGTTGCAGCTGCACATCACGTCGGGCCAGAGCCGAGACAGCGGTTGTGACGCCGAGCTGAGCTCTTCACCGCGCCTCGGAAAGAACCTGCAAGGGGCGGCAGCTGCCTCGTTTAATGAGGTTGGAAGGAAGGCGCACGGCGGGAGTTCTTAACCCCGGATTTTCCAGTTTTGCGTAAAGTAGAGAGATCAATTCCCGGCCTATCGCATCGACATCGATCCGAACGGTGCTGAGCGGGGGCACCGTGAATGAGGCATAATCCTCATCATCAAAACCAATCAAGCTGACATCCCGGGGCACTGAAAGATTCCGGTCGTCTAATGCCTTTGATGCGCCTAAGGCGATCTCGTCGCAGCCTGCGAAGATCGCGGTGATGCTGTTATCCCTCTCGAACGCCATCTGCACGCTCAAGTAACCGTTGGAGTAGAAGCTGTCTGAGAGCGTCTTGGTCTGTGCAATTGGATTGAGATTCGCTTGCGCCACGGCATCGGTGTAGCCCTCATAGATGCTTGAAAACCAGCCGACACCCGGGTCTCCGATAAACAAGATGTTCTTGTGTCCAAGATCAAGCAAGTAGCGCGTTGATTCATAGGCGCCTTGATATCCGTCAAAAAATACCGCATCGGTTAGCGGCGGTTCATGTCCAGAGAAGTTGTTGCCCAAGAGAATATATGGCAGCGCAAGCTCTTGGAGGGCTTCCAGCACATGTGGAGGCGTTGGGCCGGTCAAGATCACGCCGGCGGGAAATCCTCCAGGTGATCCCAGTTCCAAGAACCCGGCGCTGGGCGTTTTCTGGTTGGAGAACTCAGAGGTTAACCGTAGGCTCTTATACACCAGCAGATCTCCTCGACGGTTGGTTTCTCTCTCAATCGCCTGAAGGATTCGCGAGTGGGGGTTAATGTGGAGTTCGCGGTTGATGAGTAGGAAATAGATCAACCGCTTATCAGGCTTGATCCAGCGTTGCTTGCCGCCTGGCGGTGAATAGCCGAGATCCTCCATGGCGCGGCCAATGCGCTCCCTCAGCTCCGGGTGAATTCCTGGATATTGATGTAGCACACGCGAAACGCTGGACAGGCTGGCATTGGCTCTACGGGCCACCTGCTGCATCGTTACCTTGCCTTTGGACTTTCCAGACTTGCGTGTTACCAAACGCTCTCTCCTGAAAATCCCCTCCATCGCAGGGGATGAAGGCTTGAGAAGCCTTCATCGAAGCGCCGGGGTAGGTGTCGTTCCGCACTCAAAAACCCACCCTATGGCCAGCCGGCACTTACGCCCCCCGGGGAGGGGAATCATTTTCGTCCTTCGGGGTGCCGCCACGCAGCAGCAATGGTTCCTCCGAAAGGAAAAGTTAGCTCAGCTAGCGGCAGGTGATGCTTTCAGACTTTTCAAAATTTTTCAAGGGGCCGAAAAACGGCATCCTGTGAGTCTGTGCCTTGTCAGACGTGGAGGCCCATGGCTTCGGCCACCAGTTCTGCTATGTCTTTATCCTGAATGTTAGCCTTCTTCGCTAGCAGACCGTCTTCCATCATGGTCATGCAGAATGGGCAGGCGGAAGCCACGATGCCAGGTTTTCCCATGGCTGGTCCACTGCCGATCGCTTCCTGTACCTGGTCCACACGTCTTTCGTTCACGCGTTTGCCAGGCTCTTCCTCGATCCACATCAGTCCTCCACCGGCTCCACAGCACATGCCCTTTTCACGGCTCTGTTCCATCTCCACGATCTCCAGACCCGGAATCTTCTTCAATACTTGTCGCGGGGCATCGAAGACACCGTTGTGACGCCCCAGGTAACACGAGTCGTGGTACGTGACTCGTCCCGGAAGGGGAGTTGACAGGCGCAGCTTGCCCTGCTCGAGCAACTCATGGATCAACTGCGTGTGGTGCACAACCGAGTAGCTTCCACCGAAGTCGGGGTACTCCTTTCCGAGACAATTGAAGCAGTGGGGGCAGAGGGTCAGGATGCGCTCAAACTTGTATTCACGCAGGGTCTCGACATTCGACCGAGCCTGGATCTGGTAAAGATACTCATGTCCCATTCGGCGCGACGGGTCACCTGTGCAGCTCTCCTCTTCTCCCAGAACGCCGAAAGAGACCCCCGCCTGGCAAAGAATCTGAACGAGGCTGCGGGCGATTTTCTGATTGCGAGCATCGAAAGCCGCCGAGCAGCCGACCCAGAGCAAATACTGCACGGTTTCGCCGGCTCCTTTGATTTCCGCCATCGTTCGCACGGGCAGACCCTTTGCCCACTCGAGCCGGCTGGATGGATGTTGGCTCCACGGATTCCCTCGCTTCTGAGTCCCTGTGAAAACGTCGCCAAAAGTATCCGGGTAGCGGTCGTTGATCATGACCTCACTACGCCTCAATTCCAGGATCTTGCCGAGAGGATCGATGTACACGGGACAGGCCTCGACGCAGGCCATGCAGGTCGTGCAAGCCCAGATTTCCTCTGCCTGGATCGTCGCTTGCATGATGGGTTGTCGCTCTTTGACCTTCCCGAAAAGTGGAGTTTCACGATCCGCCTGATCGCGCAACTTGATCACGATGTTGCGAGGCGACAGCAGCTTGCCCGAATTGTGGGCGGGACAGCTCATCTCACACCGACCACATTCGGTGCAGCTATCCAGATCGAGCAGATCCTTTCGCGTGAGGTCCTCGAGAGTTACAAATCCCAGCGGGGCATTGTTCTCGAACGCGGCCTCCACCTCAACAGCGGCCAGTTTCCCTTTTGGTCGAAGGTCACGGAGCAGAACGTTCACCCCCGCTGTCAAAATGTGCATTACCTTGGGCGTGAACGGAAGCGCAGCGACCCATCCCAACGCAAGCGCTCCGTGAAACCACCAGGCGAGCCAGTGCCACATGCGGATTGTCTGGGGACTGACGCCTTCCCAACCTTGGGAAAAGAAATAACCCAACGGGGGACCAGTAGGGCGAATATCCGAGCTCTGCCGCCGTTGCCGCCAGACGCATCCCTTCCACCACAAAACCGGTCAACCCGATGAGGAGTAGCCAAACGGGCAAGAGAAGGTCGATGGGTTTCCAAGTCAGTTGCGGGCGCTTCAGTGCATAGCGGCGCAGAAGCGCTACCAGGAGGCCGACCAGGAATAGGGCCCCCATCGTGTCCAGGACGAGCTCGTAACCGAGAAAGAAGGATCCGACCCAGAAGCCATGACGTTGTTTGAGGACCTTCTGAAAAAGGTCGTACTCGATGGAGACAATGAGGGTCCCGATGAACAGGGCGATAAAACCCCACATGATCAACAGGTGCATGAGGCCGGCGAGTCGATGCCGGTGCCTGATGGTGCGGTTGGAGAGAATCTCAGAAACCGAATTTACCAGGCTGGCTCGGATCATTCCCCAAGACAGCGATGTTGGCTTACCCTTGAGCACTTTCTTCAAGTGCCGGGAAAAACCATATCCAAAAAGGCCCAGCGAGAGGAGCGCTAACGCGTAGAAGGCTAACTCTCCGGGAAAAGAGATATTCCAGAAAACCTCGCGAGTCACTCGATCATCGGGCATTTCGACCGTCCTTCGGCACCTTGATCACACTTGTAGAAGATGGGCGGATTGGGAATCTTGACAAGCTGTCGGGACTGACGATATATACGCCACTCGGTTTGATGTTGGCATCAAATTTTTTCTGCCTCATATCTGGAATCCTCAAGAATGTGTCAGAAGTGTCAAAGTTTTTCAGAAACATCGCGTGACAACGTGCCGTCCCTCAACCGACGCTCTGACTCCCCTCTCCCCAACGCGGGAGAGGGGCGCCGATTATCGTGAGTGTGTGGGGGTCAGAGCGGTCACGCAAAAACTATCATTACAATTTGCAACTCTCAAAATTAGGACCAGCAGATAAAGACTGAAAGGAATGGCGACTGATGGACGGTGTACCGAGCCACGTAAGAGTGATCATTATTGGCGCAGGGATTGTGGGGAATTGCGTTGCCTACCACTTGGCCCAGAACTCCTGGAAGGATCTCCTACTCATCGACAAGGGGCCACTGCCCAACCCGGGCGGCTCAACGGGGCATGCCTCCAATTTCATTTTCCCGGTGGATCACGCGAAAGTGATGACACAGATCACGCGGGACAGCATGCGGCAATACAAAGAGCTAGGGGTTTTCCGAGAAAGCGGCGGACTGGAACTGGCGAGAAGCCGAGAAAACTTTGAGGAATTGAAGCGGCGCGTGGCAACCGCCAAATGCTGGGGGGAAGAAGGAGAAGTGGTGACTCCTGATCGCGCGAAGGAGTTGATGCCTTTCATCAACACCAAAATAATCCAAGGAGCCTTCTGGCTTCCGAGGGTTGGAGTTGTGGATTCTCTTCGCGCCGGGACAATGATGCGGGAAGCCGCCCAACAGATGGGTGCCCTGACGTTGTCTCCCAACACAGAAGTTCACGGCCTGGTCGTCAAGGGCGGGCGAATCCGAGCCGTCAAAACATCCAAAGGCGAGATCCAAACGGACTATGTCGTGATCGCCTGCGGCGTGTGGAGCCCGCGTCTAGCCCGAATGGCGGGAGCTTCGATTCCTCTAACGCCGGCCGTGCACCAGATGATCAGCGTCGGCCCGATCAAGGCATTCGCGAAGACAACGCAAGAGATCGATTACCCGATTATCCGGGACATGAGCACCATGATGTACGAAAGGCAGAATGGAAGCGACATGGAGATCGGCTCTTATGCGCACCGTCCCATTCTCCACGAGCCGGATGACATTCCTTCGATCGAGCAGGCGAAGCTGTCGCCAACGGAACTGCCCTTCACCAAAGAAGACTTCGAACCACAGATGGCTCAGGCGCTGGAGCTTCTGCCGGAGCTGCTGGATGACCGGGACGCTGGTATACAGCACGCCATCAATGGACTGCTTTCCTTGACCGCGGACGGCTCTCCCGTTTTAGGAGAAACGCCGGAGGTCAAAGGTCTCTGGTCGGCCGCCGCGGTGTGGATCAAAGAAGGGCCGGGTGTGGGCCGCATGGTTGCAGAATGGATGGTCGGAGGTGAACCCGAACTGGATCCAAATGAGGTCGACATTGCGCGTTTCTATCCCTACGGTCGAACGAAAAGCCACATCGGTGGCCGTTCTTCGGAGGGTTACAACAAGATCTACGGGATCGTTCATCCCCGGGAGCAGTGGCAATCTTCTCGAAACGTTCGGCTGAGTCCGTTCCATGCCAGAGAAAGGGAGCTCGGTGCCGTTTTCTTTGAGACCGCTGGCTGGGAACGCCCCCACTGGTACGAGTCGAACGGCAAGTTGCTGCAGGAGTATGGGCAGCGCGTCCTGAGTCGTCCCAACGAATGGGATGCCCGGTGGTGGTCGCCGATCATCAATGCTGAACACCTGGCTATGAGGGATCGGGTAGGAATGGTTGACCTTTCAGCTTTTGCGGTCTTCGATGTGACAGGACCGGGAACACTCGACTATATCCAGAGGTTGACGGTTGCCCAGATGGATGTTCCGCCGGGCAAAGCCGTGTACACACCGCTCCTCAACCGTTCCGGCGGGCTGAAGTCCGATTTGACGATCACGCGGATGACGGAAACCTCTTTCCGAATTGTTACCGGAGGAAGCCAAGGGGGTATTGACGGGAAATGGTTTCGGGACAATCTACCTGAGGACGGATCTGCGCACCTTGAAGACAAGACGTCGGGTCTCTGCACCCTGGGCGTCTGGGGTCCCCGGGCCCGCTTGCTGCTCCAGTCTGTCACCCGCGATGACGTGTCTAATGAAGGATTCCCATTCAGCACGGCCAGACAGATACAGATCGGTCCAGTTCCGGCATGGGCGTTGCGTATTTCGTACGTGGGTGAGTTGGGGTGGGAACTGTATGCTCCCATGGAACAGGGGCAGTTGCTGTGGGATATTCTTTGGAAGGCCGGACAGGAACATGGCCTTGTGCCGATGGGGATTGGTGTGTATGGAACCACCGCTCGTTTGGAAAAAGGATATCGGCTCTACGGAAACGAACTCGAGACTGAGTACAATCCCGTTGAAGCAGGTCTGGCCCGCCCCAGGGTCAAGGCACAGGACTTCGTTGGCAAGCAGGCCTATCTGAAGGCCCGAGAAGAAAAGCCGGCAGCCACCCTTTGCACGTTAATCGTTGACGATCATGCGTCGTCATCAGGGGATCGGCGCTACATGCTGGGCCGGGAGCCGGTGCTGACGCGTTCAGGAGATCCGATCGAGGACCGCAAGGGCAGGCGTTCTTACGTCACCAGCGCCGGTGCCGGTCCCTCGGTCGGCAAGCATTTACTAATGGCCTATCTCCCGCCCAAGTACGCGAGCGTGGGGACACAACTCAAAGTCGAGTATTTCGGTGAACACTATCCCGTTACGGTGGCCGTGGCGGGTAGCACGCCTCTGTTCGACCCCTCTGATGAGAGAATGAAACGATGAGGCTGGAGATGCCGCATGAATATTATGGTGTGTGTTAAGCGGGTCCCCGACACTGGAGCGCGGATGGAAATCGCTGCCGGGGAAAAAGCGATTGAGACCCGGAATTTGGGTTTCACAATCAGCCCTCACGAGGAATGCGGCGTCGAAGAAGCAGTCCGCATAATAGAGAAGCTGGGTGGCAGTGCAACAGTCCTTACGCTGGGACCTCCCGATGCGGAAGACCAGCTGCGCGATTCGATGGCCAGAGGGATCGATCGTGCCATCCTGCTGGAGACGGATGGCACTGAGTGGGATCCTGCCCAGACCGCTTCAGCTATCGTTGAAGCCATTCGGATGAGAGAAAGGCAAGGAGACCGGTTCGACCTGTTCCTGTTCGGCAACGAGTCGGCGGACTCGGGCGATTACCAGGTCGGGATTCGTGTGGCTCACGCTCTGGATCTGCCCTGTGTCACAGGAATCAAGCGGCTGGAGGTTCAAGGGGAAAAAGTAGTTGCCAGAAGGGAGAGTGCCACCGGCTGGGAAGTTTACGAAGTGATGCTGCCGGCGGTGCTGACTGTGAAAGAAGGGTTAAACCTGCCCAGACACCCCTCGCTCAGGGGAACCATGTCAGCTCGAAAAAAGCCGGTAGAGCGCTTTCGACCCGATCGAAAGGCTCCTGGGCTGGAGTTGTTGCGGTTGAAGCTTCCAGCCGACCAAGGCACTGGCGCCGAAATCCTAGGTCAAGGAAAAGAAGCCGTTCCGCGAATTGTCGCTGTCCTGGAAGAACTGGGGGTCCTCTAAGAGATGGTTCTGGCTTTCATCGATTACGACCGCGGAGTATTGGATCCGCTTTGCTTCCAGGTGTTCACCTTTGGAAGAGAGCTGTCGGAGACTCTAGGTGTTCCCTTGCAGGCTGTGCTGATCGGTTGCGATCCTGCCGGTTTTCGCGATGAGCTCCATCGCTACGGCGTTTCAAGGATCCACGTCGTCAACCATCCCCGGCTGGAAGACTACGCCCCGGAGGCCTGGGCAAAGAGCATTGCGCAGTTGATCAGGTCAGTGCAACCCCGGGTGGTGCTGGCCGCTTCGACTGACAAAGGAAATGAAGTTCTCGCGCACGTCGGCGCTTTGTTAGAGTTACCCATGGCGGCCAACTGCATGCAGGTGAACCCTGGCTCACCCTTTCAAGTGCTTCGTCAACGTTGGGGAAGCAGCTTGCTGGAAGAAGCGGAACTCCACGGTGATCCGAAACTGATTACGATCGCACCTCATGTCATCGAGGCCAAAGAAGGGAAGACCTGCGCAGACCCATCTTTGGAGACCTTCTTCCCTACTCTGGAAGAGAAGGATCTTCGAGTCCGCGTTACTGCCCGAGAGGAAACCCATTCGGATGGAGTCGACTTAAGAACGGCTTCAGTTGTCGTGGGAGGCGGGCGGGGAGTCGGTAGCGAGGAAGGCTTTCGAACTTTGGAGGAATTGGCCGGCCTGCTGGGGGGCGCTGTAGGAGGTTCGCGTGTGGCTACCAATAATGGTTGGCGGCCGCATTCCGACCAGGTCGGTCTCACCGGAAATCGCATTGCTCCAAACTTGTACATCGCTTGTGGAATCAGTGGCGCTATTCAGCACCTGGTCGGATGCAAGGGAGCCAAACATGTCATGGTGATCAACAAGGACAATGGGGCTCCGTTCTTCCGGCGAGCCGACTATGGTGTCGTAGGAGATTTACACGAGATTCTTCCTGCCCTGATTTCTGAGATTCGGAAGAAGAGATCGCCTTAGAGAAGCCAATCAGACCTGCATACTCGGGCTGCTCTGCAAAAGCCTTCCTGCGCTACCTCGACTTGTACTTGGTCGATCACTTAGCCCTGAACTCCGAAGTTCGCTAGCGGCATTGCAAAGCTTGTGGGGCAGACATTGTTGTCTGCCAGTTGGGGCGACTTTCCAGCCTGTCGGTTCGCCGGACTTTCCAGTCCGTCCTGCGTGCAACTGGAAAGGTGCCCCCTGGAGTTTGTACACTCTTTAAATGGCCAGTGGCAGAACCCCCAGGGTAAAAGGTCGGACCTGTCATTCGGGATGGGAATTGCAGCTTTGCCGTGACTGATGCTTGTCATTGCAATCATGACGCTAGCAAACTCCAACGGCCCAGAGGGCCATCTCTAATCCAGCCCAGGGCAACGCCCTGGGTTTCAAAGTTCCCGTCGATCCAAGCCCTGTAAGGGCCATCTAACGGTTCAGTCCCACACGTACCGCTCGTCATAAGGCACCTGGTATCTTTTCAAAAACGCACGGAATTCCTCTTGAAAAGATCGCCTTCGGTGGTGCTCCTTCTGGTTCTCGATGTACCTGATCACCCGAGCTACACTGGACTGGCTGACCGAAAAGGCCCCGTCCATCTCGCTCTGCCAATGGAAATTTCGGTAGGTTTTTGTCTTGGTCTTGATCCATTTCGACGACTCCTTTTTCACGCTCTCGATCACGTCGCACAAGGCGGGTTTTTGGAGAGATGGAACAAGACGTGGGCGTGGTCCTCGACAGAGTTGATCAGGATAGCCGGCGAGTCCATTCCCTTCAGAACCGTAGCCATGTAGGGATGCAATTCCGGCCGGATTTCATCAGAAAGAATGGGTTCGCGGCTCTTGGTACTAAAGATCAGATGAACCAGGACTTGAGCTAATGACTGTGGCATGGGAGGCCTCCACTTGCCGTTAGGCTGCCCCTACAGGGCGGAACCGGAGTTGGCGTTTGCAACCCAGGGCGTTGCCCTGGGCTTGACTATTCAGGCCTTCCAGGCCGGGGGGCACTACATGAGAGCAACCTCCGAGCGCGAGAAAATGTTCAAACTACAGCGGCAGGCTGGAAAGCCTGCCCCACCTTCGTGCAGAATTGCAGGTCTTCAAATTCGGAATTCTGGCTTAGAGGCCGCACCTACAGATGCCGACTCGGCACGTAGGGCATTGCTTTCTCGGTAAAGCAGCACGACGGTCGCGAGCAATGCTGCGCAGAGAAGGAACACCATGAAGAATCCCGCCACGATGGATGTGGCTTCGATCGTCACCATCCCTCCCATCATGATCAAGATTGCGGCTGTCAATCCCTGCAGGCCTCCCCAGACGACCCTCATCCAGTTCGCCGGATCCAGATCTCCACCACTCGACAAGATGGCGATGCTCATCGCGGTCGCGTCACCCCCAGCTACAAAGAAGATCGCGATCAGCAGAAGAAACAACGGCACTGTTATCGATGGCATCGGCAGTTGATGCAGCAATGCGAAGACCGGATACTGCATGCCTTGCTCAGCCACGACCTTTGCAAGTTCCGCCTTGTTTTGCAGATCGAGAATCAGCGACGATCCGCCAAAAACCCCGAACCAAAGAACATCAACCAACACTGGAGCGACCAGGCCTGCGAGCACAAGCTCGCGGATCGTTCGGCCCTTTGATACGCGCACGTAAAAGATTCCGACCATCGGCGCCCAGGCGAACCACCAGGCGTAGTACATCACCGTCCACTGATTCATCCAGGTCGACCCTTCACCCTCGACAACCCGGAAGGCCAGCCTGGGCAACGTCAAGATGTATTCCTTAAGAGAGCTCGCGGTAATTTGAACGATTGAGATCGTGGGCCCCGCCACGAAAACAAACAGCAAGAGGCACAGCGCCAGGACGACATTCAAGTTGCTCAGGACTTTGATGCTTCGTTCCAGGCCCGCAACTGATGATGCTGTCATGCACACCGTCAATAGAAGAATGAGGCCTAGAGTTCCTGGCAAGCCCAAATTGATTCCATATTCATAATGGATACCCCCAGCGAGTTGAAGCCCAACATATCCCAGCGATATCGCAATGCCGCACACAGAGACGAGCGTGCACACGCCGTCAACCGCCTTGCCCGGCCATCCAAGAATGCGATTTCCCAGCAGCGGATAGAGCAGGGAACTGATTCGACATGCAAAACCCCGTTTGTGAACCAGGTAAGCCAGTGGAATGGGAATCACCAGATAAATGCACCAGGCATTGAAACCCCAATGCAGGAAGGAAGTGACCAAGGCCCATTGCGCTGAAGCCGGGGAGGATCTTTCAACACCGGCGAATTTCGGAGGATTGGCGAAATGTGACAACGGTTCAGCCACTCCGAAGAAAACCAATCCGGCCGCCAGCGCTGCGCAAAACAGCAATCCAAACCACTCGATAAACGAGAACTCAGGACGATCATCCGGCTTCCCTAGTTTGATGCGTCCCCAGGGACTAAAACCAAGTGCCAACACCGCGACAAGAAAAATCCCATCAAGCCAGATGTAGCACCAACCAGCTTGAAGGAGGACCTGATCGCGAATTCCCAGAATCACACTCCGAAACCAGTCCGGAGAAACCAGGCTTACGGCGATTCCGACCAGGGAGATCAGCAGCGCCGGCAGGAAGCAGCTTGACGCAGAAGTAAAACTCTCTGCCGGCGTGCGGTCTGTCTTGTGACCTTCTTGCGGGTTCACAGTCATTGCTCCTCCTGAGAATCCCCCTTACCAAAGGGGGAAAGAAGGCGAAGGTGAAATCTTGAGAAGATTTCACGCGGTCGCGAAGCCTTCAGGGGGTTGTCCTGACGGGTTTGGGAAAGCCGACCGGAAAAAACCCCTCCTAAACCCCCTGAAGTCCCCCTCCCCCCTTGTCCAAGGGGAGACGCTGTCTTCACTTCCGTCATTCCCGCGAAGGAACGTCACCCCGGCGAATCGTAAGCCGGGGCGGGAATCCAGCCTGGATTCAGGCTCGCGATACACTTGGCCGGAATGAGACGTCGTTCTCACCGACCCCAGCCTGTAACGGCCCGCCGGCCTCAGACACCCGCTAAGACACTATGCGACGTCTGACGTCATAGCCACCATCCGCGAGCGTCTGCAAAAGCTGCATGCTCATCCACCGGCCGTGCTTCCTGGTTCGGCCGCCTGGGCCGAACGCCTTGACACGCGCCGTCTGCCGCTCCGGTCACCCCCGGGCTCTTCGGAAGTCGGCCGGTGAGCGGTCAGCCAAGCCTGGCAGTTCTCGTCGTGGTTCAGCATGACATCCGCTGCCAGAATGGCTTTTCGAATCTCAGATTCAAGCGGATTCGTGATGGCACACGTCAGACCAGCGCCTATAGCCATCGATAAAAAAGCGGCGCCGAGGACGGGGCGGTTCGGTAATCCAAAGGAAACATTGGAAGCGCCGCAAATCGTGTTCACACCCAGTTCCTCACGAATCCTGCGCACCAGCTTCAGGAAGGTCACGATCGCAGAGGAGACCGCACCCACCGGCATCGCCAGTGGATCGATGACCACGTCCTGACGTGGAATCCCGAAAGATTCCGCGCGCTCGACAATCTTTTTGGCCACGGCAAAGCGCAGCGAAACATCGTCCGGAATTCCCGTTTCATCGTTGGCGACACCCACCACAGCCGCGCCATACTTGGCGATGAGCGGCAAGACTACTTCCAGCCGTTCTTCCTCGCCCGTTACAGAGTTCACGAGGGGCTTCCCACGATAGGCAGCCAGCCCTTGTTCCAGCGCTGCAACGATCGAAGAGTCGATGCTCAGCGGAACATCTGTGACTGATTGCACCACACGAATCGTTTCCGCCAGAATGGCTGGCTCGTCTGCCAGTGGAATTCCCGCGTTCACATCCAGCATCTGGGCGCCAGCCGCCACTTGAGCCAGCGCATCGGCTCGAACCCGTTCGAAGTTTCCGGCGGCCATTTCCGCCGCCAAGGATTTGCGGCCGGTGGGATTGATGCGTTCGCCGATGATGACAAATGGGTGTTGCGGACCGATCCTTACTGTGCGGCCATGCGAGGTAACAGCCGTTTCCATTGGGTTGTCTCCGTTAGATCCCATTGCGCCCGTTCCCGCTGCACACGACGGGGCAGAGTCCCGCTTCCTCGATGATCTCCGCCACCAGATGCTCCTGGCGGTAAGCCATCACATGAATGCCGTGAACCCCTGGGATCTCACGGATCTCCTGTATGATTTCCAGACAGATTTGCCGGCCTTCGTGCTTCTGCCGATCCTCGGGCACGCCCTGGAGTCGCTGAATCACAGCATCCGGAATCACCACGCCTGGGACCTTGGATCGGATCCATTCGGCTGCCTTTGCCGACCGTAGTGGCCCCACACCAACCAGGATGAACACTTTTTCGTGCAGACCCAAATCGCAAACCGTCTTCATGAACTGACGGAGCCGCGCAACATCAAAACAAAACTGGGTCTGAATGAAATCGGCGCCAGCCTCTACCTTCTTGCCCAGGCGGAGAGGACGAAAGTCATGAGGAGGAACAAACGGGTTTTCCGCGGCGCCCAGAAACAGGCGCGGCGGCGATTCCAGTTTTCTACCGCTCAAGAACTCGCCACGATCGCGCAGAATCTGTGCGGTGCGCAACAAGGTTATTGAGTCGAGGTCGAATACCGGTTTGGCTTCGGGCTGGTCTCCCACCTGGACGCCATCGCCCGTCAGGCACAACACATTCCGTACACCCAAAGCGGCTGCGCCGAGCAGATCGCCTTGAATGGCAATCCGATTCCTGTCCCTGCAAGAAACCTGCAGCACGGGCTCATAGCCCGCTCTGGTGAGCAGAGCACAGACGGCGACGCTCGACATGTGCACGTGCGCTCCGGAAGCATCGGTGGCATTAATCGCGTCGCAAACCGAGGCCAACACGAGGGCCCGCTCATAGACGGCCTGCGGGTCTGCGCTGTCTGGTGGATTTAGCTCCGCCGTGACAGCGAAGCGACCGGAGCGCAAAACGCGCTCGAGGCGGGAATCGCTCTTCAGTGCCGGACCGGTCATCGTCTCCATCCTGCTCCGATGGAGACACCGGTCAGGTCGTTGATCCAAGCGGATGTGCCCTGCAACTGTCGGTTCAGCGGTGGTTGGATCGTAAGGATCTGCGATCCGTACAATGGCATCTCCTTGGAGCGCTCCCACGCACTCACCCAGACACACGGCATGGAGGGTTCAATCTCGCAACAGCCATCCTCGCGCACGCCTCCACAGGGACCATTGCGCAGGTTTTTCGGGCAGGTCATCGGGCAGGTCATTCCCGTACTATGCAAAACGCACTGGCCGCACATCTGGCAATCGAACAGCGCTTTCTTGCTGAACTGTTCCATCCGGACGAAAGCGCCTTCCACCCATCCGCCCGGCTTCAACCAGCGGCGCAGCGGCCGAAGCATCCAGTGCGTCGCAGCGTATATTCTTTCCAGCCAGCGCGGTTTGTTCTGAAGGTATTTGATCATCGTGTCCCACTAGGCCGACGGCCTTCTCCCCCTTGCGAAGCGTATAAGGGGGAGATCAAGTAGGGGGTTTACATTCATTCTGACCCCCCGCCGCAACAAACGCGGCATCCCCTCTGAAAATCCCCTCCGTCGGAGGGGTGGCGCGAAGCGACAGCGGTCGCGGAGCGCCGGGGTGGGTTTGTTCCTGCGTTCAAACCCCCCTGAAGTCCCCCCTTGTCCAAGGGGGGACGCTAGTTTCATCGAACGTGGCGCCGCAACGCGGCATGAAAAACCCCCTTGAAAAAGACCGACAAACGAAGGGAAACTCTCGGTGCCTCCGCCCGATGTCAATCGCACTCATCCAATCTTTCTCGTCGCGTCCTTCGGTCTCGACCAAGCCGGACAACCTCTCCGGTGGATAGTCGGATTCGATTTCAGACACGACCCCGTCGGCAACCAACTCCGGCTCGCCCTCGTGCTGATTCCAGGGAGACGTCCGCCACTCGGCCAGGTATGCGTCTGTGCCGGCCAGTCCCGCATGCATCGCGGCTTGATCTATGGCCTGCTCAAAACGTTCGGTCAATTTACGGGCAAAGCGCTTTGCCGCCGGCACGAACTTTGACTTGGGCAGGGATGTCGCGCCAGAAAATGATCTGATATTCAACCGTCATTCCGCCATCAACTCCATGAGCCGTGACTCCAAGCCGCCGTACCCAACGTGCCGGATCTCAAGTGGAAGGCCCAACCGCCGCGCTGCTTCCCGGGCCTTCTCTTCCAAGGCCTCGCTTTCGCGCTGAGCGAGATAGACTACGCGCGAGTAGTTTCCAAAATAGTCATCACGCAACTCGGGATAGCGATCCAATCCCAACTCTTGAATCACCAGCGCATCGAACTGGCTGACCAGAAAGTCGGTCAGGAAGAACGTGCCCGGTTCTTTCGCCATGATCTCGTCAAACGCCGCCTCTCCATAGATTTCGTAGCAATGAGGCCCGCGAACGCGGCGCACGCCTTCGCTCTCAAGCAGACGGTCTAATTGCCCTCCGGTGCCGCAGTCTCCGTAGACGACGACCACGCGGCCGAACTCCTGGCGAGCCGCCCGTATGCGTTCCTGAATTGCGTCAGGAAGACGATCTGGATGGTTATGCAACAGAGCGGGGACTGCCGCGATGTGGGCGTCCCACCCATGCTTGGCCTTCAGTTGGAGAACTTCCTGGACCAACGCACCGCACACGATTAGTGCTGTTCCCGACTTCAAGTTGTTCGTCTCTGGCTGCATTTTTTGACCACGGTTCGCAGCTAAGTGTCCCTTGCGGTTTCTGCAACGGCCGGTCGCACCACCCCGGCGCTGGCTGCGCCAGCGCCAACTCTGGCCGAAGGCCAGATGTTTTGTCCCCCTTGGCAAGGGGGACTACAGGGGGTGTGCTACGAGATAATGAAGACCCCCTGCCGCAAAAAGCGCGGCGTCCCCCTTGGAAAAGGGGGACAAATGTCCCAACAGCTCAAACCTGCACTGGCACCTGACTGCGGCGTTCAGCAATAAGTTTCTTGGCCGTCTGCACAGCGACCGAAGCGTCGCGGCAATAAGCATCCGCGCCGACAGCCTCGGCAAAAGGAGCATTCACTGGAGCGCCACCCACCAGGACTATAACCTTCTCTCGCAGCCCGGACTCCTTGAGGGCCTGGATCACAACTTTCATATAAGGCATGGTCGTCGTCAGCAGCGCGCTCATTCCGAGAATATCCGGCTGCTGCTCGCGAATCGCCGCGAGAAACTTGTCCGCGTCATTGTTAATTCCCAAATCGACAACTTTGAATCCGGCGCCTTCCATCATCATCGTCACGAGATTCTTCCCGATGTCGTGGATATCGCCTTTGACCGTGCCAATGACCATAGTGCCAATGGCGGGAGCGCCCGTCTCCGCCAGCAGCGGCCGCAAGATGGCCATGCCCGCTTTCATTGCTTTCGCGGCCATCAACACCTCGGGAACAAACAGAATCCCATCCCGGAAATCCACGCCGACGATGTCCATGCCAGCTACCAGACTTTGAGTCAGCACATCATAAGGAGACATTCGCCTCTTGAGGAGTTCGTTGACTCCAGCCACCACTTCGTCAGCCAACCCGTCATAAAGGTCCTCATGCATGAGTCCGAGCAGTTCGGACGTTTCCATTTGGGCAATGTCAATCGACTCGCTCATAGGTGATCGTTGCTCCTGTGTTCCGCGTCAGCGGTTATTACCTCCCGTCAAGCCCCTTTAGGACCACTCACCCGCCGAGCAATCCGCAGACGAGGTGTTTCTTATCACTGGATGGCTGGTTCTCCAGGCTGGCCAACCCGGCGGCGCCTTCGCTCCCTGAAAGCCGGCTGTTCGCGCGATGGCAAGACTTCGCTCAGATGAGGGAAGGAGTCGGTCGCGTGGGGTAACGCCATGGCCGCCACGAATTCATCCTGAAACTTCGGCTCGACAGCGATGGAAACGTAACGGACCGATCGGGCAAGTTGAACGGACTCTGCCCGCCGCTCTCGATTCAATAGCGCGATGCGAGCCCCGTCGCCGGCGGCGTTGCCTACGGCGACCACCCGGCTAAGGTCGCAATCCGGAATCAGACCCAGGGCCATGGCATGCTGGGGACTGATATAGGTTCCAAAGGCTCCCGCCAAAATGATTCGATCCACTTTAGAGATCCCGCCTCGCTCCATCAGGAGCTTCACTCCGGCGTAGAGTGCCGCCTTGGCCAACTGAATGGCTCGCACGTCGTTCTGGGTCACGACGATCGGATGGCCGTTACTTGTCTGATGGGCATCGGCTAGAACCAGCTCCGCAGAGCGGTCCTGAAATCGAACTCTCGAACTGCGTTCGGCAGCCGAGTCCTGGAAGCGGCCATCTCGATCGAGGATCCGTGCCAGAAACATTTCCGCCACGGCTTCGATGATTCCGCTGCCGCAGATACCGGTCGCCTGTGCCGGCGTGGATGGATCAATCCACTCGTCAGAACCAATGAGTTTGAAGCGCACTTCCAACGTTCCCGGATCGATGCGGACGCGTTCGATCGCCCCGGCAGCTGCCCGCTGGCCGTGTTTGATTTGGGCCCCTTCGAAAGCGGGACCGGTTGGACTGGAAGCAGCCAGCACCAGCTGCCGGTTTCCGAGAAGTATTTCGGCATTGGTTCCGATATCCACAATCAAAGTCATCTCGTCTTGCAGATGCGGAGCTTCCGCCAGCAGCACCGCCATGTTATCGGCGCCGTTTTGACCCGCGATGCAAGGCAGGACATGAACGCGAGCAGAAGCGTTGGCGGACGTCAGACCCAGGTCGCGAGCCTTCGCGTCAAGGGCCCCGCTAACCGCCAGGGCAAACGGTGCTCCGCCGAGTTCGACAGGATCGATACCCAGAAACAGATGATGCATCACGCTGTTGCCCACCAGAACCAGATCGAGGATGTTTTGCGGTGAGACGGCAGCCGATCGCGCTGCTTGTTCGATAAGCCGGTTCAAAGCTTCGACGATCGCCTCGTGCAGGCGTTCGGCTCCATCAGGATGCATCATTCCGTAGCTTATGCGGCTCATGAGATCTTCGCCGTAACGCACCTGCGGATTCATCATCGCTTCGGTCGCCAGCAACTTGCCAGTTCTCAAATCTGACAAATGGGCAACAACCGTGGTTGATCCGACGTCAATGGCCAAGCCGTAAACGCCCTCGGCATAACCGGGCTGGACTCGAAGGACTTCCGCATCCTGCCAGATGCTGACGGTTACCGCGTTCCGGCCTTCGCGAAGCGCGGGTTGGAGCGTTCGTAGCGCCAAGACGTCAATCGTCAGTCCGCGTAGCGACCACTGTGACGCCAAGGCTTCCTGAAGCCGCTCCCAATCTCCGCGTGGATCGTCCATGCGGGCCGCTTCACACTCCACATAAACCTGCCGCACGGCCGGGCAAACATCAATCACCCGGTCAGTCGCTGCCTTCGCAATAATCTGCTTGCGGGCCTGACTCTCTTCCGGGACGAGAATGAGCAAGTCTCCCAACACTTGGGCGGCGCACGCTAAACGGAGCCCTTGCCGATCTCGTTTCTCCCAGTAATCCTGCTCCCTGCCATCGATCGGAGAAACGTGGGCCGAATGCGACCGTAGCGCATGCTTCGCGAAATCGCCTTCTTCAACAGCAATCTGGCACTTCCCGCAAGTTTGACGGCCTCCGCAGATCGACTCCAATTCCACACCCAGTCGTCCGGCTGCTTCCAGGAGAAGAGTGCCGGGCGGGACTTCGCCTCTCAGTCCGGAAGGCATAAAAACAAGACGGCAGTTGGAGGAACTAGATTCGCCCATCGCGTTAGGTCGCACTGGCCGGAACCGCTCGCTTCCGGCGATCCATGAAGTCCTTCAAGGCTTCTTCAACGGCCGGGTCCAGCGGCGGCGGCTCGTAACTTGCCAAGAGCTCCTTCACTTTGTGATGCGCCCGTGTGTACGAGTCCTGCGAGCCGTTTTCCTGCCAGACCTCAGCCGAGTTGTAGTCAAAAAGTTCTGCGCGGTAGAAAGCCGTGCGAAAGTGGCGCATCGTATGCTCAGTACCGAGGTGGTGACCACCCGGGGGGACTTCCGCGATGGCGTCCATCGCCATCGCATCGTCTGATAAATCAATTCCTTTTGCCCAAACGTGGAGCATGCCGAGAATCTCGCAGTCCAGAACAAACTTCTCATAACCGGCCGCCAGACCGTTTTCGAGCCAGCCGGCCGCGTGCAGCACAAAATTGGCGCGCGCCAGCACGGTAGGAAGCATCACCATCACCGACTCGTAACCTGCCTGAGCATCAGGAATCTTCGAGCTGGAGAACATGCCCCCGCCACGAAAAGGCAGGCCATAGCGCCGTGCAAGCTGGGAACTCGCGTACAGAGCCATTTGACTCTCGGGAGAACCAAACACCGGAGCGCCACTCTGAAGGTCGATGTTGGTCAGAAAGGAGCCGTAAACCACCGGGGTTCCAGGTTGGATCATCTGCGTGAATACGATCCCCGCCAGCGCCTCCGCATTGAGTTGGGCGACGGTCCCCGCGATGGTCGTCGGCCCCATGGCGCCGGCGAGAATAAAAGGTGTGATAATCATCGCCTGCCGGGCACGGGCATAGACCTTCATCGCGCCAAGCATGCGGTCATCAAAGCGC
Organism: uncultured Acidimicrobiia bacterium; assembly: GCA_963791795.1. Lineage (GTDB taxonomy): Bacteria > Acidobacteriota > Terriglobia > Versatilivoradales > Versatilivoraceae > VFZK01. The sequence goes on along the minus strand of CAWBTP010000003.1, from coordinate 39,799 downwards.
CGCGGACTGCTGACGTTGATCAGCGAAAGCAAGGCCGGAGACTGCCGGATTGTCTCCGCGCCAAACAGGATTTCCGCCATCGCGACGCTATCAGCCGCGTTTTCGGCCGCTGTAACCGAGCCCATGAAAGCCTTGTCGCTATATTTGATGTGACTGAACACCATGTCCAGATGGCGGGTGCTTACAGGCTCGTCGGTCGGTTCAACAATCGTTCCTCCGGAGTGATGAATGTACGGGCTCAGGAAAGCGAGCTTCACAAAGTTGATGAAGTCTTGCAGTTTCGCTTCGCGCCTCTTCTGTTCAAGGTCCACCACGTAGGGCGGGCCATAAACGGGAGCGAAGACCATCGTATTCCCGCCAATCTCAAGGTTGTTGATCGGATTTCGGGCCAATTGAGTAAAGCTTCGAGGCGCTTTGGCAACATACTCTTCGACCAAGGCCGGATCAAAATAGGCAATGTCACCTTCCAATCGAACCCCATGAGCTTTCAAAATCGAGCGGGACTCTTCATCGTAAAAGGCAATTCCAAATTCGCTCAGAATGCGCAGCGAGGCTTGATGGAGTCGCTCCAAACCCTCTTCGTCGAGCAAATTAAAAACTGGCGGGACATAGAGGATGGGCGACATGGCTTTGGCCGCCATCGCCTGACCTGCCTTCCGTTCCCGCCGATGGACCTTGCGTTCCGATGAATTGTTCGACATTGGGGGACTCGCGACTGGACGATCTTAGCCGGGCAAAAATTACCATGATTGTGAAAACATGTCAAAATTTTTCTTAATTCTTGACAGGATATAGCCGTGCATTGATACTATGCACAATCGATTGAATCTACGAGTGTTAAATTTGTCGGACAAGAAGCAAAAACGTGCTTGTTACGAAACCAGCTTGGTTCCGGAAGAAGATGAAAGCCCAGAGGTGGTCAAGACTGAAGTCTTCCAGCGAGGCGAGCAGAGCTGCCCTAACGCTGGCTTTGCTGGAAGGATCGTCCCAAAGTGGCTTCAGCTCTTGCAGTCTCCTCACTGCGCAGGAGCTTGATGCTGCCGTGGCGCTTTGAAGTGAACCTGGGCTAGGGCAGCGAAATGCGCTTGGCAATCGGCCCAAGGTTGCCCTTCGAAAGCGAAGAGCGGGTGAGACATTTATGACTGCAGTTTTGCTTCTGGAGGAGATGACGCGGGAAGCGCTCAATCGGATAGCTCCTCAGGCGCTTGCGGTTCTTCCGGTCGGAGCGACAGAGCAACATGGGCCGCATCTGCCTGTGGGAACAGACTCATTTACAGTAGAACACCTCGCTCGAGCCGCTTCCGCTGAAGCCGCTCGATCCATTCCCGTAGTTGTGGCGCCAACGCTACGATTCGGATCGTCGCACCACCATATTCCCTTTGGCGGCACCCTGTCGCTCAGTACAGAGACTTATTTTCGTGTCATCTTCGAATTGGGAGAGTCCCTCATTCTCAGCGGGTTCAAGCGCCTCTTTATCCTCAACGGCCATGGAGGAAACAACGAACTCATTCAGCTGGCTGCGCGGGATCTTGCTCTAAAGCATCCGGTGCAGGTTGGGGCAGCCGCCTACTGGACGATCGCCTGGGATGATCTGGTAAAGGAGAAAGCCCACGAGCATGGCCTCCTCCCAGGACACGCGGGAGTCTTCGAGACCTCTCAGATCATGGCACTCCGTCCCGAGCTCGTCAGCGAAGCGAGACCCCATCGCGACGCGGTGGAAAGATCCGATCCACGCAGCTTCTTCGGGCCCTATCGGGTCGAGGCGCATGGCGCCTGGCAGGCCATTGATGGCTATTCTGACAGCCCGGATCGGGCTGACGGCGATCTCGGAAACGTCTGGCTGACAGCCGCTGTCCGTTCCATTGCTCGTGCGTTTGTAGACTTCTACAACCAAGTCGTCTAGACCTGGGTCGTAACAGTTCGCGCACCAGACATGATGCGCAATTTGAGGTCCTAGAACGGGAACGTACGCTTGCAACTGGCATTGATTCCTTACGATGCTAAACCACACTGATCGGAGGGTTTTCTACAATGGCAAATTGGTTATTGGCGGACTGCATCAGCGGACGTGTTCGGGCAGCGAGGTCCAATCGGGATGAAGCCCTGGTCACCAAGATCGCCCTGCTGCGGCACCTTCCCACACTCTCACGAAGGCGTCGGCCCACCACGATCGTTGCTGGATTGCTCGCCGCTTTCCTGATCCTGACGAGCCAACAAGTAGGACTCGCGAGTGTCTTGATCTATGTCGGCAAGAACCTTACCAAAGACGGCAGCGTGCTGTTGGCGGGCTACGGCGACGAACCGTCGAGCCATTGGCTGACGATCGCCCCGCGCCAGCAGCATCCGGCGGGTGCGACCAAGCCAGTCGGTGGGACGGCGGCGGCACGTCTGCCTGGCGAGCTCATCAATATTCCACAGGTCAAGGAGACCTTCCGCTACATCTCGATGGACTACTCTGTCTACGTGGGTCTCCCGGCGCCACTGACCAACGGTGGCATGAACGAGCACGGTGTCGCCGTGCGCGATGTGGCCCTGAACTCGCGCCGCGAGCTTGTGGAGATGACGCCGAAACCTCAACGCGGTTTGAACTACAGTGACGTGGCGCGAATCGCCCTCGAGCGGGCGCGGACGGCGCGGGAGGCACTCGATATCTCGGTGGAACTCATCAAACGGTATGGTGACTTCACCTACGGCGGCAACTCCCACGCATTCGCCGATCCGAACGAGGGCTGGGTCCTGCTCACGTTCGCTGGGGGCAAAGGGCTCTGGGTCGCCAAGCGGCTCGGTCCGAACGACGTGTGGCTCAATTGGCGGGGGAATACAGGGATGGGCTACGTGCAGACGCTGCCTGCGGACTGGCGTAAAAATCCGGACTATCTGGCCTCGGATAATTTCGAATCGTTCGCGGTCGAGCAGGGCTGGCACAAACCGGGTACAGCACCGTTCAACGTGATCGGTGTCTACTGCCGGGACAGGTCTGGTGAGCCGAGCGCAGCGGAGGCACGCAAGGTCGAAGCGGCAGTGCGGGCGGCCGCACCGAAGGTGGACGTGCCGCTCCTGATGGAGCAGTTGCATATGAGCGGCAGGGACTCGTCGGGTTATGGTCAGGTAGCCCACCTGCGTGCTGAGATCCATTCGGATCTTCGTACGCTCTGGGTGGCGCCGGGGCCGCCGATCACGGCTGCGTTCGTCCCGTGGAGGATCGGTGCCGAGTCGGTCCCGCCCGAGTACCGGCGACATCGCTACCTGACGGCAGGGGAGGCCGAAGGGAACATCCAGCGGGCGCAGCAGGGCTTGGAATCGACCCGCTACGTGAACCGCGCCGTCAAGCGCCTGCTCTATCTCGTAGACGAGCGCCGGGATGTGTTCCTGCCGGAGGTGGCAGCGGCGCTAACCGCGTTCGAAAGTCGCCAGCTAGCGGCGCAGCCTGGAGTCGAGCGCACTGCAGAAATTCTGCTGAAGGCAAATGAAGCCGCGCTGGCGCGTCGCTACCTCACCGAGCAGGCTAACTCAGCCGCAGGAGAGGGGCTGCGCCTGATCGAGGCTCTTGCCGAAAGCATCGAGGCACGCACCAAGGTGCTCTACGGCATTCGTACGCCGGATGACGCAAAGCCATAGGTCCTCCCAGGCTTTCACTGTGGCAGACGATCCGGCAGGCACCTGCAGTCTGCCAAAATCGAACTGAGGCAGGCCTGGGAGCGGCAAGAGTACGAAAAAGTGGGTTCCGAGGAGCTCGTTTTCCTGAACCAAGCGCGCAAGAAATACGCAGGATTTCGATATGAATCGTTCTATCAGGAATGGAACGAAGGGGACCAATGGCAACCGAACGGTTGAAAGGCTGGACTCGAATGAAGTCCGCAGTGAGTCCTGCCCATCAAATCGACGTCGATCCAAGGACGTTCATGGCGACAAACACTGCGCTAACAGGTGACAAACCTCCGGAAAGTTGTTTTCACCCTTCGCGTCACCCTCACAAGCGCTGCATTACAAGTGCATAGCGCGAAGTAATACGAGCACACATCAAAACAGCTATGCCGGAGGCCAGACCAATCGCAGACTTCAGGTCACTCAATAAGAGTAAGTAGGACTATCCCTAGCAGGCACTCGGCCATTTACTCTCAAGCGATCCGGATGAGCGATGTCCAAATCTCCGCAGTCCGAAATCCACACGGATCGACTAGATGGCAGGAGGAACGAGGTTGATGCCCAGGCAAGTACCACACGCAGTTCCGGTTTGCCCGTTAACCAACCAAGTGGTGCTTGGGAGGAATCTCTGATTGAGTGTGCGGGATGGTCGGTAAACACTGGGCGACATATCGCGGGTAATCCGTTATTTCGCACCTGAACCCGCCCTTCAGCAGTCGTTGAAGCAAATTCCTATTGGTCTCCCTCGATTGCCAACCGGCTGGAATTCGGCGCGGCATTGGCGAGGGTCCTCGATTGCAGGTGTTCCGTAGACATGGACGTTTGGGAGTTCAATCTGTTCATGCGGGATCTCCTTCGGGCGCGATACTCGGACCACGAAAGAACCGCAGGCCGTCCTGTTCTGATGTAGACTAAACGTTGCAGTGGAGGATCGGATGACGCCTCTTCGCATCGCCTCACTCCTTCTGGTGATCGGGGGCGCCTTCGCGCCGCGCGTGGAGCCCAGAGCGGTATCCGTACATCCATTCGTCGGGCAGCGGGGTACGGCGTTCACGGTCGTGGTGCGGGGCAACGGCCTCCGCGGTGCGACCTCTGTTTTCCTCCAGGACACCTCACTTGCGATCGCGATCGAGGCGACCGAGGCTGAGCCCCCCGCGGAGTCGGGCGGCCGCAACAAGACCCCGTTCGATCGGGTTCGGCTGCGCGTCGAGGTCGCGAGCGACGCCCGGACCGGGCGGTATCCGTTTCGCATCGTGACGCCGCAGGGGATATCGAACGCGCTCGTGTTGGATGTCAGCGAACATCCCGTGGTCGCGGAGCCCGACGGCTCGCACGACGACCCCGAGACCGCGATCGCCGTCGCGGGGATTCCGGCGGTCTTCGCGGGGCGGATAGCGCGCCGCGGTGAGACCGACTATTACGCGCTCGAAGCCAAGGCGGGCGACACGGTGACGTTCGAGGCGATCTCAGGACTGCCGTCGATCGGCGGGCCTGGCGGAAACGCCCAAGGCTTCGATCCGCAGCTACAGATATTCGAGCAAGCCGGGAGCTGGTTCGACCCGAAGCGCTGGAACCGGATCGCAGCCAACGATGAGCCGCTGTGGGTCATCGGCCGGCTGACCGACGCGCATCTCGCGCACCGCTTCGCGCGCTCGGGACGCTATTTACTCCGGGTCGAAGCGTTCTCGGGCCAGGGCGGACCGGATTACGGCTACCAGCTCCGCATCGTCCCGGGGGACGCGCCGCGCAGCACTCCCGTCGCGACCGCGTCCTGGGAGGAGCGCAGCTACTCACGTCGCCTCAGCACCGATCGGCTGGCAGAACTCGCGGTCCGGGGCGGCAAGGCCGGAAACGAGAAGCCGATTCTTTCCCATCCGACCTCAACGGACTCCGCAAATGCGCACTTGCGCGGCGCAGGTTCTGCCGCAGCGCCCTTGCCCGGGTCGCCCGTTGTCTCGATCCCTGCCACGCTCGAAGGGACCCTTTCGAGCGGGGGCGAGGCCCGGCGCGCGCGCTTCCGCGTCGATTCGCCGGTGGACATCGCGATCGAGATCGAGACGCCGGCTGCCGCGCCGCCCCTGTTCAATCCGATCGTTCGCCTGCTCGACGCTGCGGGCACGGAGGTCGCGACCAACATCCTCGCCGGCCGCGGCGCCTGCACCGGGGCCCTCACCAAGTCGCAGCAGGTCAAGACCCTCGTTCCGCTGCGCGACGTCGGGGAATACACGATCGAGGTGCGCGACGCGACGTCGGACCTCGGCGGCGAGGACTTCTGCTTCCGGGTTCAGATCCGCCCGCAGGTCCCGCACGTCGGCAACGTGCGCATCGAAGAGGATCGCATCAACCTCGCGCCGGGCGAGGCCAAGACCATACGGGTGGCCTTCGACCGCGAGGAAGACTTTCGCGGCGCAGTGGCCGTCTCGGCGGAATCTCTCCCGGCCGGGGTTTCGGTCGTCGCGGGCGCGGATTATGAGCCGGACAAGGATTCGCCGCCTGCGCGCGCCAACCGTGAGCGCTATGTCCCGCGCAACGAACGGGTGGTAGTTGTCTTCACCGCGTCGCCGGATGCCCCGCCGACGCGGGCCCCGCAGGTCGTCCGTTTGGTTGTCCGGCCCGTCGTCGACGGCAAGACCGGCGCCATCCTGGCGGCACGGGAGATTCCGGTCGTCGTAATTGCGGAGCAGCCATGACCCACCTTCTCCTCGCTCTATGGATGTTTGCCGCCGGCCCAGCCGTGGAGCCGGTTTCGCTCAAGACGGTGCCCGCAGCGGTCGTCCTCAACGGCGCGGGCGCGACCCAGCAGTTCCTCGCGGTCGCGGCCTATTCCGACGGAAGCGAGCGCGACGTCACTGCGGAGGTGGAGTGGCGCATAGGTAAACCGGAGCTGGCGAAGAGCGCGGCGCCCGGGCGGCTGACCGCGGCCGCCGACGGCGAGATGGTGCTTGCGGCGACCTTCCGCGGAGTACGCGCGCAATCGTCAGTGCGAATCGCGGGAGCGCAAGCACCGCGTACGTTCAGCTTCGCGCGCGACATCGGCGCCGTGCTTACGCGCCGAGGATGCAACGACTCGGCCTGCCACGGCGGCGTGAAAGGGCGCGGCGGCTTCAAGCTTTCCGCCAACGTCCTCGCTCCACACGACGACCACGAGTGGATCGTGAAGGGAGGCGTCTACCAGGTTCTGACGACCGATGTGGCGGGTGCGCGGGTGCCGCGCGTCGACGTCCGCGAGCCGGAGAAGAGCCTTCTCTTGATGAAGGCGACAGCGGCGGTCCCACACGGCGGCGGGCAGCGCTTCGACCGGGATTCCGCGGACTACAGGACGATCTTTGAGTGGGTGCGCAGCGGCGTGCCATACGGCACCGAGGGATCCGCGGAGACGAAGCTCACGCGCCTGGAGGTGTACCCTTCGATGATCGCCTTACCCGTTGGGAGCGGGCACCGCGTGCTCGTCACCGCCCGTTTCAGTGACGGCCGCACGGAGGACTTTACCCGAGACGTTGTCTACAGCTCCAACGATGCCGACGTGGCTTCCGTGGGCGCCGACGGGATCGTGACAGCGAAGCGCCGCGGCGAGACCGCCATCCTGATCCGCGCCGCCGGTCACGCTGCGGCTGCGACGGTCGGTGTCGTCGGGCCGCCGCTGTCACACTACCCGCAGGTCCCGCGCACGAACTTCATCGACGAGGCGGTCTTCACCAAGCTCAAGCGGCTCCACATCGTTCCGTCTGATCTGGCCGACGACGCTGAATTTTTGCGGCGCGTCTGTCTCGATCTGGCCGGCACGCTGCCGCCGCCGGCGCGCTTACGGGAGTTTCTCGCCAGCCGCGATCCGCGCAAGCGTGAGAAAGTTGTCGACGCCCTGATCGGCTCTCCCGAGTTCGTCGACTACTGGACCTTCCGGTTCTCTGACGTCTTCCGCGTCTCAATCTTCGCCAACGGTCTTACTCCCAAGTGGAGTCAGGGCTACTGGGAGTGGATCCGCTCCGCGATCGAGACCAACCGGCCCTACAACGAGATCGCGCGCGAGCGGCTCTCGGCGCAAGGCTACGGTCCGGCGTCGCGCCACTTCCTCCCGTACAACCAGATCGGGCCGCCCGCGGACGTCATGGCCGAGGAGGTCCGGGTCTTCTTCGGGCGGCGGCTCGATTGTGCGCAGTGCCACAATCACCCGTACGAGAACTGGACCCAGGACCAGTTCTGGGGCATGTCGGCCTTCTTCGGACGTCTGTTCAAGATGGGTCCGGTCGTCTTCGACCATCCCGTTAACATGGATCTCAGCTCGAAGGACGTTGACGGCAAGATCGAGGTGCTGCACCCGCGCACGAAAGCGCCGGTCGAGCCTGTCTTCCTCGACGCGTCGCGTCCCCGGATGGCGCCGGACTCCAATCCGCGTCGCGAGCTTGCACGCTGGATGACTTCGCACCCGTATTTTGCCGAGGCTGCGGTCAACCGCATCTGGAGCCACTTCTTCGGACGCGGGATCGTCGACCCGGTCGACGACTTCCGCTCGACGAATCCGCCGACACACCCCGAGCTGCTCGACGCGCTCGCGCGCGATTTCCGCGAGCATGGCTATGACTTGCGCCATCTTATGAAGCGGATCGTCCTGTCGCGCACGTATCAGCTCTCGAGCGGTCCGAACGCGACCAATCGCGACGACGTCGTGAACTACTCGCGCTCGCTGCCGCGGACATTCGACGCGGAGGTATTGCTCGACGCCGTCGTGGACGTGACCGGTGTGCCCGAGACCTTCTCGACCGCAGTTACCGAGGGATCGTCCGTGGGGCAGGCGCCCGCCGGAACCCGCGCGATCAACCTTCAGGATCCCGACATGTACTACTCGCGCTTTCTCGAGCTGTACGGGCGGCCGAACCGCGGAGCGATACCGGAACGCAGCACCCGGCCGAGCCTGGGGCAGGCACTCCACATGCTCGCGGGATCGACATACGTCGATCGCCTCGGCTCGAAGGGGAGCCGATTGAACCGGTTGCTCGAGTCCGGCGCCACGGACGAGGCGATCTTCGAGGAGTTCTATCTGGCCGCGCTGAGCCGCGGGCCCGCGCGCGAGGAGCTCGACGAGCTCAAGGGTATCCTCGCTCGCCGCAACGACCGCGAAGCGGGGCTGCGCGAATTTGTCTGGGCGCTCGTCAGCTCGCGCGAGTTCGCCGAAAACCACTGAGGAGAATCATGGCCACAAATCCCACGTCACGCCGCGACTTTCTGACCGTCGGTTCCCTCGGGTTCCTTGGTCTCACCCTCCGGGACACGCTTGCTGCCGCTGCCGCCTCGCCTGCCGCGACGGCCAAGGCGAACAGCGTGATCCTGTTCTGGCTCGAAGGGGGTCCGAGTCATATCGATACCTTCGATCCCAAGCCCAACAGCAACTTCAGGCCGATGTCGACCAACGTCGCCGGCATCCAGGTCTCGGAGCTGCTGCCGAAGCTCGCCAAGCGGATGGACAAGTTGGCGCTGGTGCGCTCGATGCACACCCGCGGCAATGACCACCCGCAGGCGACCCATTACTGCGTCACCGGCCACGAGATCAATCCGGCGATGCAGTTCCCGAGCCTCGGCTCGATCGTCTCTCGGGAACTCAAGCCGCGCAATGCCGTGCCACCCCACGTTCTGGTCCCGAAGTGGGACCGCGGCCGCCAATACGAGGACTACTTCCGCGCGGCGTTCCTCGGCGGCGAGTACGACCCGATGTGCATCCCGGATCCGAGCAAGCCTGACTTCGCGGTCACCGATCTCAGCCTCCCCAAAACGGTCTCGGAGGCGTCGGTCGAGAGCCGCTCGGCATTCCTGAAGGCGGTCGATCGCCGCTACCGCGCGCTCAACGAGAAGGCCGAGCATGCCGACCTCGACGCCTACACCGCGCAAGCCTGGAAGATGATCCTCACCCCCGCGGTGCGCGACGCCTTCGACCTGTCGAAGGAATCCGACAAGACGAAGGATCAGTACGGCAAGGACTCCGTCGGATCGTCGCTTCTGCTCGCGCGGCGCCTGGTCGAGGCGGGGAGCCGCTTCGTCACCGCCGCGGGCTACCACAGCACCTCCTGGGATACCCACAGCGACAACGACCGCGGGCACCGCGACCGCCTCGCCCCCCCGCTCGACCGCTCGCTCTCGGCCCTGATCGACGACCTTGAGGCGCGCGGGCTGCTCGAGACGACGCTGGTCGTCGCGATGGGGGAGTTCGGCCGCACGCCGTTCATCAACGCCAATCTCGGCCGCGATCACTGGCCGAACTGCTGGTCGCTGGCGCTCGCGGGCGGCGGGATCAAGCGGGGTATCGTCGTCGGCGCAAGCGACGAACGCGGCGCGAACGTCACCGACCGCGTCGTCGCCATGGGAGACCTGTTCGCGACGATCTACAAGCTCCTCGGGATCGACTGGCGCAAGGAGTACATGAGCCCGATCGGACGGCCCGTCAAGATCGCCAACTCGCTCGACGACCAGACCGGCGAGCCTGTGGCGGAACTGCTGGGGTAAGAGAGGTTCCGCTCGCTCTGCGCAGCCCCTCGAGCTGCAAATCGGCTGCCGCAATCGTCCTGCTGTTGCCGAGGTTTGCTTTGCTGAAGGAATGGGCTTACGCGGGCGCGGCTTTCACGTGGGTGATGGCGGTAGTCGCCCACTACTCAGCGGGCGACGGCGCGCAAGTATGGAGCATACCCCTGGTGCTGCTGGTGCTGCTGGTCCTTCTGATCGTCTCTTACGTGACCAGGCCTGCGAGCCGCAGACAGGGAGTCCTTCCCACAAATTTTCAGCCTTCTTAGGCCAAGTTCCAGGAGCCGCGATGCCGCCTCCCTGCAGACGCGTAGCGTCCGCCGCCCAAGCGGTTCAAACGCCCTAGCCTTGCTGACCGAGTCTAATTGTCGTGTGGTCGATTATTACCGGCCAATGTTCTGAATCACACTTCTCAAAAACTGTAGCCGAGAAGCGTTATTCTCTTCCAGTTGGGATTTTCGTTTCAGGGGGGAGGAGCTCCGCTTCCGGCTCAGATCTTGGCAGGTCAACGCCTGGGGCAGAGCTCCCATGAGGTACGATTCTCTTTATCCCACTTTCCGTCCCGCCGGACAAGCTCGAAACCGATTGGGCTGCAAGCTGTGCCGAGGTTATTCTGCGGCAATGCCCCGTTTGTGAACGCGATTCGATCATCGGTCACGGACGCCGCCGCAAGCAGGCGCACGATGAGCATCACGACTGGATTGGCATCCGTCGCGGTCGCTGCCCCGGTTGCGGGAAGACCTTCACCTTCCTGCCGGGGCTTTCGCTCCCTTACACGCGCTACAGCTTACTGGCTCGTTGTCAGGCATGGCGGCGGCGTGTGGTGGAGCACTGCTCCTGGGAAGAGGCAAGGCCTCCGCTCAAAGACCCTAATCGGGTGCCCGATCCCTCCACGCTCCGTCGCTGGGCCCAGGGCCTGGATCCCTCCCAGCCAGCGGCTTCCTTTCTGCGTCAAACCCTCACCTGCATCGCTCATTGGCTGACACTCGCCGACCAGACGAGTCACGAAGCTTTGTCTTGGCTGACTCCGGCTCTGCAAATCCTTTGGCCTCTGCGTCTCTGAGAAAATTTTTCGACCCACCCTCGTTCCCTGGAAAGGTTGGCGGCCTTCTCCTACGCTCGTCTCCGGAGGCAAAACAGCGCCGTGGACGAAGAGGTTGAAAAACTCAAACAGCGCCTGCCGCTCCTTGATTACTTGCAGCGGCAGAATTGGACCGCCCGCCCTGCCGGTCACGGCTCCGAGTTCGTCGGACTCTGTCCTCTGCACCCGGAAACCCGGCCTTCGTTTTATGTCAACGCCAGCAAAAATCTCTTTTACTGTCACGGCTGCGGCCAGGGCGGCGATCTCCTGCGCTTTGTCCAGTTGTCCCGCCATCTGTCCTTCCGCCAAAGCCTTGCTTACCTCCAGCAGCAATGCGCTCCTCCAGCCGACCCTGCCGCCGTGCTCGAACAAGCCGCCACTTTCTATCAACAGCAACTCGATCGCTACCCCGAGGCACTGAGCTATCTTAGGCAACGCGGACTGCACGATCCCGCCTCGATCAAACAGCTGCGGATCGGCTACGCCCCCGGCGCGAGCTTGCGCCGTCATCTCACGGCGCAAGGCTATTCTTTCGATTTCCTGCGGCGTCTCGGTCTGCTCAACCCGCAGGGCTGCGACGCCTTCCACAGGCGCGTCGTCTTCCCGTGCTGCCAAGGCGGACGCATCGTTAACCTCTACGGCCGCAGTATCGCTGCCGCCTTCGCTCATCGATTCCTCCCAGGCTCCAAGGGTGGCTTGTATGCCTGGGAGCAGGTTCGACAATGCCCCGAGGTGATTCTCGTCGAGGGGCTGTTCGACTATGCCGTGTTGTGGCAGGCGGGTTTTCACCACGTCACCTGCTCGTTGGGCACCCATCTCAACGCCTGCCAGTTTCGACAGCTGTGCGACTGTCGGCGTACCGTTTATCTCACCTTCGATGTCGATGCCAACGACAGCGGCCAACAAGCCTCGCGGCGGCTCGCACATCGTCTCCGGGCACAAGGCATCGCCCCTCGCCGCGTTCTCCTGCCCGATGGCCACGATCCGAACTCCTTCTTCGTCCGAGGCGGTGATGCGCGACAGTTCCAGTCTCTCCTGGAGGCCGCTCAGCCATGAAGTTCCACGTGATTTACCAGCAGACCTCCAACCCAGCACAAAGTCCGGTTCGTGTCGTCGAGCAAACCACCGGCCGAGAGGTCGGCTGGATCAATCGCTACCTGGACCGCGAATATGTCCGCCGCTTGGCGGACACGACCCTGCGCATCTACGCTCACAACCTCCTGCACTTTATCCGCTGGTGGGAGAGTGTTCATCACACCGGCGACGTTAGGGAAGGTGACCTGACTCAGTCAACGCTCCTCGATTATGTGCGCTTCCAGTCCAGCCGACAACCACGGCCTTTCCCTTCCACCATCAATGACCGCGTCGCCGTCGCCGATCGCGCCCTCCGCAACGAGTTCCCCGATGCTCCCTGTCAGATCGCCCGCGGCTTTCATCAAGCTTTCTTGCGGCGAAGACCGATGGGCCTTGGCCGGCCGTGGGTGGCGATGAGCCGGTTGCGAGTGAAGGTGCCTAAGCGCAACACGGTGCCGCTCTCCGTGGATGAAGTAGCGCGCTTCTGGTCCAGTTTCCGCACGTCGCGTGATTTCGCCATCGTGGGCTTGATGCTGCTGCAAGGGCTGCGGTCCGCCGAAGTATTGGCTCTGAATCGGGACGACGCGTTGCTTTCCGAAGCCCAGCTTCGGGTTCGTGGCAAAGGCAACCGATTTCGCTTCCTGCCGTTGGCGCCGGAAACCGTGCAACTGCTCGAACACTACCTGCGGCTGGAACGACCCAATCCCTGCTCCGCCGCGTTATTCGTCTCACTCAAAGGACGCGCGCGCGGAGCCCGCATGACCCCTGCGGGATTACGTTCCTTATTTCGCTACCATCGCCAGACCACCAGCATCCAGCTCGCCAACCCCCATCGGTTTCGACACACCTTTGCCTCGGACATGGTACGCGCCGGTATCAGCCTGCCCGCGCTTATGCAGCTGATGGGTCACGCCAACATCCAGACCACGCTGCGCTATGTGCAGGTCACCCCACAAGACGTCTATCTTCAGTATGCGCGTGCGGTGGCGCAGCACATTCGCCCCCTTCCAGTGACCTCCTCATGAACCGCGCGCGCCGCCTTCCGCTCCAACATCGTCTGGTCCCTGTCTTTGACCGCGCCGTCGATTCCCTCGGCGCTGCACTCAGTCCCGAGACCACTCGTCATCACCGCGGGACTGCCCACAACTTCCTGAGCTATCTCGGCACCGCTCATCCCGAGGTCAGCTCCCTGGACCAATTGCGCCGTGAGCCTCACATTCTGGCCTGGATGTCCCGCCTGCGCTCACAAGGGCCGCCGCTGTCGACTGCCTCCTACTTCAACCGGCTCATCGCTCTGCGCTCCATCTTGAACGAACTGGCTTGGACCGAACAGCTTTCTGAACTCGCTCATCTGATCCGCCGCCAGGACATTCCGCGCGTCCCGCAAAGACTGCCACGTCCGCTCACGACCGAGCAGGATCAACTTCTGCAGCGGGAGTTCCGCGGCCGCAATGATCTGGGCGGCAACACCTTTCTGCTCATTCGCCACACCGGCATGCGCATCGGTGAGTGCGCCGATTTGTCCTTCGACTGCCTTCGCTCCTCCAGCCCGGGTCAATGGGCGATTCACGTGCCGCTCGGCAAACTCAAAACGGAACGGATGGTCCCCGTGGATTCCTTTGTGTGCGAACTCGTCCATCGCCTCCGATTCTTTCGCTCCCTTGATCCGCTGCCTGCGGATGGACGGCTCCTGGCCCGTCCGAGCACCAAAGCAACACTCGTTCGGCGCCTTCGTGACTACTTGCATCAGGTCTGCCATTCGCTCGGCCTTTCCACACGCATCGTCCCCCACCAGTTTCGTCACACCTATGCCACGGAGATGCTTCGAGCCGGTGTCGGCCTGCCCGCCCTGATGAAATTACTCGGCCACACCTCTCCCGAGATGACGATGCAATATCTGGATGTGGCGTTGAATGATCTCCAGCGGGAATTCGAGCGGGCTCGTTCAAAACCTCGGCATCTTGTTCCGCAGCCAAAGGTGCCGTTTGCCCCTCGAGCTGGCCTCGACGGGGTGATCGATTCTCTACTCGCTGCTCAACAGGTGCTGGAGATGTTCCGCCGCGCACTGCCGAACAGCACTTCTCGCAGTTGCCTCAACCGACTCTCCAATCGGCTCACCAAAATCGTCATCGAGGCGCGCAAACTCCGCACGCCCTAAGAATGAGCAGAGATTGGCCGGTTAAGTCGGCTACACGGAAGCTAGGAACAGATGAGCCTAGTGCCCACCTGAATCTCGGTTACGCGGTTTCCCGGTCGAATCATAGGTAAACACGACAAGGCGACAAGCTAGGACCTATCTCCCAGAACGCCATGGGTGGAATCGGGGGGTACGAGGCCGACGTGCCGACTACACATCCAAGTGGGATATCGGGGATGGCCCGCTGAAAGGCCAATTGGCCTTCATCCGGTTCGGTCGCCAGTACCGCTGTTCACTATCAAGGCTGTCGTGAAGACCGGGCTTTCGGACGGATCGAGGCGATCGAACAAGGAACATTGGAGTGGCTGGTTCCTCTACGAAGGCACACCGGGCTGGTGACAAAGGTGCCCGAAGCCAGGTAGCGCAGCGAGGTGTAAAGGGAGCTCGATGACAGGTCTCTAAGGCTGCGGGTGAGGCTTCCACTGCTCTTTGTGCCAGTCTGTACGTTCGCCGCGCTGACGTGCCTTGAATTCCTTAACAAGGCGCAGGAATCCGTCGACGACAGCGTCGAATATGATTTTCCCCTTTTCAGGAGTTGCCAATAACGGATCTCCGCTTACGCCGCTCTTACTAAAACATGTCCAGTAATCCATGAATCTGACAGGCGAACCTCCCAGAAGATCGAGCCAAATGAAATCAGAGTCTGGCATTCCGACTTCTCTTACCGCCTTATCCATTTGAACGCGTTGCCCGTCCAGGAATAGATAGACAGAAGTTTCCAGTTCACATGCGTGAGACATTCCCCCTCGAGGAGACTCGCGTGCCTTGCGGATCTGTTCGAGAGCAAGAGAAGGCCAGATGAAGGTCGCGCAAAGGCTTTCGGTCTCCAAGTTGGTTCGACGTGCAACCAACTCTAGAATAGGCATGTTAGACCCGTGTCCGTCAGCGATGAGAATTCGCTTAAACCCGTGACGTGCGACACTCTTGGTGACATCCAGAACAAAGTGAAGAAGGTGCTCCATCTGGATGTCAATGGTTCCTGGGAAATCCATATGATGGGTCTCGAAACCATAGGGGATGATGGGCAAGAGCAGGATCTCACCGTTTGCGCGTTTCGCGGCTTCTTCGCAGACACGCCAAATCAAAAAATTGTCTGTGTCGAGAGGGAGATGCGGCCCATGGTCTTCCACAGATCCAACGGGGAGAACAATCACGGGTTGTCTCTTGACGACGGCCGCTAGCTCAGGCCAGGTGTAGTGCTGATAAAGATAGTCCTTGCGTTCCATTCTCGGGCAACCTCACTTTCTGTCAATTCGGTTAGAGGGATTCAGTTGGGTCGATTCGCAGCCACAGCAGCGCACCGAGGAAATTAAAGGATGCAGCGACAATAAATACCAGCCGAAAAGAAGAAAAGACTTCAACGAGCCATCCAGCCGAGATTGACGAAGCCAAGGCAGCCAAGCTGGAGGCCATGTTCATGAAGCCACCTGTGACTCCTCCGTGATTTCCGCCAATGTCCAAACAAGAGGCCCAAGCAACCGGTAGGGTGAGGTCATGAGCAGCTTGAGCCACGGCGAAACAACACACTGCCGTGAAAGGATCTTTGGCGAAGACAACGCTGGCAAATCCGGCAGAGGCAATCACGGAACCGCACATACCGATCAACCGACGACTCCACTTGAGATTGCCCGTAAACCGATAGAGCCAATCTGAAAGAGCACCTCCGCATAGACAGGCGACGGCTCCAGCGCCCAGAGGTAACCCAGCATAGAAACTGGACCTTTCCAGATTCAGGCCATGTTCCTGGCGCAAGTAGGTTGGCAGCCAGGTCAGAAAAAAGTAGAAACCGTATGCAAATGAAAAGTAGGTCCAAAACAAAGCCCACAGATTGCGGCTGAGCAGCAACCGACGCCACGGAACAAGGGTGTCTGCATTTTGCTTTACGGAGTGAGAACCAATGTACTCGAGCTCCCTTGCGTTAACTTGAGGATGCTCTCCCGGATTGTCGTGATAGTGCCGCCAGAAGAAAACACACCAGACAAACCCAACCATTCCGAACACAGCAAAAGTGAATCGCCATCCTAACGGGGAGATGAGTAAGGCGGTCAAAGGTGGTGCAAGGGCGCCCCCCAAGCGTGCTCCCATCCACAGCACGCCACTTGTGAGCGCTCGCGATTGCAGTGGAAACCAGCGAGCTAATCCACGCGACAGATTTGGAAAAGCCCCTGCCTCCGTCGCTCCAAAGACAAACCGTGTAACTAGCATTGAGGAGTAGTTCCATGCCAGTCCCGTAACCACGGTACAGAGAGACCAGCAGGCAACGATTCGTGTCAATACCCGGCGCTGGCCCACACGATCTCCGTACCAACCCATTGGAATCTCAAAGAGGCCATAGGCCAAAGCAAACATTCCATAAATCATACCCATCTGGAGTTTCGACAACCCAAGCTCAGCTATGATGAACGGTCCCGCCACCGATATGCATACCCGATCAAGATAAGTGATCAGTGAGAGAAAAAAGCACATGAGGAGTATCCGGTAGCGAACGCCGGAGATTGGACTTGGCGAGGGAACAGGTGACTTGACAATCATTGCATGGTCCAACAGTCAGTTTTTTGGCCGTTAGTAGCGAACTCGATACTGCTCAAGCACCGATTGATCCAACTCAATTCCTAGTCCGGGACCTTGCGGAACCGGAACTCGTCCGTCCACCAAGGGAGGCATGTTTCGGACCAAGCTTCGGATCAATGGGGAAGGCCGAAGACAATACTCAACGAGATCTCCATCAGAGAAGGAAGCCATCCAGTGAAGCGAGGCAGCCAGGTTGATCCCGGTACTGAAGCAATGGGGTACGCAGCGCCTGCCGGCTCGTTGAGCCATGTGTGAGGCCTGCGCACTGACGGTCAATCCACCGCAAAAAGCGACGTCGGGTTGAATGACATGTATGCCTGAGTCGAGCAAGCTTTGAAATCCCCATTGGGTAACCTCACCTTCACCGGCGGCAATGGGCACTGGCGACAACGGACATAGTTCGGCATAGCCCTTGAGATCATCCTGAGACAGAGGTTCTTCCAGCCAGGAAATCTCCAATGGTTGGAGCAGCCGCGCACGCTCCAGTGCCACGGCAGAAGTCCAGGCATGTCCCGCATCGACCATCAACGCCCGATCTTTTCCTACAGCTTCTCGGGCAGCTTCCACGTGTGCAAGATCCGTGCCCGCATCTTTTCCAAAGACGCCCCATCCAAACTTCACAGCGGTGAGACCGAGGTCGACTGCTTGCTTGGCAAGCTCGTGAGTTTCCTTAGGAGAAGCTCCAAAAAGATAACTCGCGTAAGCGCGCACACTGGTTCTCTTTTGTCCTCCCAACAGTTCGCAAACTGGCTTACCGAGGATCTTTCCACGCAGGTCCCACAAAGCGATATCAGCTCCGCTGATGGCATGGATGGCGGCTCCCCGCCTGCCATAGCGGTTTGTGTGGTAATACATGCGCTCCCACAGTCCCTCGACATCCAGCGGGTCTTGTCCCAACAATAAGTGCGCAAGACCGTGCCGGCGCGCGGCAGATGGAGGAGCTTCAAAGATAGCCTTGCAAACGTAGGATTGGCTCGTGACCTCCCCAATTCCCTCAAGTCCAGAATCAGTCTGAATCCTAACCACCAATACATCCTGAGTGCCGTCTGCGATCTCCTGAACCTCTGGTATGCGCAAATGTATTGCTTCAACCCTGGCAATCTTCATGTTTGAGTTCTCCCCTCGTTCGAACTATACCAAATGCCTCCTGTGCGAACCCCGAGTCCCAAACGAAAACTGGTAGCTACTTCAAAGATCAACGCGCTCTCGTAGTGGTCACGGAGCTAGGAACCTTCCAGAACCCTTGGTACGGGTACAATTGAGTCGGAGTTGCGACGGCAAAGGTTGGGTGGCTGCTCAATTACCATCACAGGACGGCGGCATAGACGTACAACACTCGGGCCACTCACACGATATGTTGAAGCCGCCCCTGCAGTCGGGCGATCGCATCCAGTACGGCAAAGCGCGCTAGTTGTGTCCGCCATGCGGGACCATCTGAAGCGCTGAAAGAAATGGCGGTCGACGCCAATCGCCCACAACGGTGTTTTTGCACACTACGCGGGCGACAGTTGAGGCTGCAGGTTTGCTTCAGACAGCGCAACAGCAGCACCTGGATGACCCAGGTGTCCTGTTTCAAGCCAAACGCCTCTATTTGGCCTACGGTTTCTTCAGTAACCGATAAACAATTGCGGTTACAGAACAGCGTCGAGAAGTAGAACAGCATCCTCTTGCGACTGAGGCGTGGTAAAAGAGCGTGTTCCTGAGTTTTGAAAGTCACCAATAATGGTTTCTTCGCCTGTTTCTGGGTTCACCCATTTAGCGCGAACGACCTTACTGGCCGAAATCTTGTTCATCTTGAGCAACACTGTGGTCGGGCTGCTCAAGTAGACAATTACGCTATCACCATCGGCTGATCGCGCTGATGCGTTGAGAGTCTTTTCGCCACTTGCCCCGGAAGCGAAGATGGATTGATCAGGTACGAGTTTCCACCAGTGGCGCGCCGTGAAAATCTTCTTGAGAATGCCCATCTGCCGGGCACCTGGAGCATCTAAGGCCTGACGCCAGGTAGGGTTTTTCCGCCAGATGTCGTTGTGTCCATAGGTGTGAAACCCACCAGCGAGGTAAGACCAATAGGCTTGTTTACGAACAAGCAGTGGTGTGATTGGCTTGGTTGGGTATTCTGAGCCTTCTTCGTAAGCACCTTCAGCCATGATCACAGGCTTGGGGGGGATGCGCATGTAATCGGAGAAGACCATCGGATAAATCTTCAAATAATCGGCCCAAGTTTGGATAATATTTGCGGCAAGCCAATCTTCGTGGTGAAAGTAGCTAGATGAAGCACCGCCGCTCGGGTGGTACGTAATCAGATGGGAACCACCATCTGCCTCCTGCAATCCAGCAACAAACTCTCTAGCAATCTCCTCGTATCTCCATGGCTTGAGATCGAAGCCATTCGCCCAGACAATATTGGGCATATCTTTGTATCGGCGACCTAGCCACCTTCCATAGGCCCCCGCATTTTCTTTCGTCACAATCTTCTTTTTATCGACAAAAGAGCCGCCAGAACCACCGCAGGGCAAGATCACCACCACAAGACCCTTTCCTTGCGCAACTTTCACAATGTGGTCCAGGTTCGCGAAATAAGCCCCATTCGGGGTGGCTGGGTTCATGTTCAAGAACGGTTCCTCTCCAGCCGCATTACCGGAAGAAGTTTTTATTCCTGGCCCGCCATCAAAGAGCGGCATAACGTGCTCGACAGTGAATCCCTGTTTCCGTCGGTACTCAAGGTAAAATTCAGCCTCTTCTTTGGTGTACTGATTTACAAGTGACCATGTGGTATCGCCAAGCCAAAAAAAAGGGCTGCCGTCCTTGACAAAATAGCGGCCATTCTCGCTGACTTTGAGGGGCCCAGAGCCAGCTGCTGGCGTCTGGGCGTTATGGACAACGGAGATTGACGCCATGGCAAACAATAACCCTGGCAGGACCAGAGTGAACCACAGCACACGGAGAAAGCTCGTTGAGGCCACAGCATTCGACTCCTTTTTGATTGCGAATTGAAGGTTTGCTGGAAACGGATCAGTCCCCTATACCGGCTCAATCCCGATTCGATCGCTAGCCGCGGACCGAATTCGCTGTTTGCATCCTCACTCTATAACCGAAGCAAATGCTTTCTTCGCTCGCCGAAACTCAGACTCAATGTCTTCCCCTTCGAAGAACCAGAGCCAACCCTTGCGACGAACGGTCTGCCCCGGTCGACAGTCGGGAAGGACTGAATCGGCGTGCATGCAAGGACAAGCCGCATTACCCCAAGTGCGACGACTTCCCTCCCAGGCTGTCAGAACCCAGCGTTTACTCTGCGATGATTTGACCGCGCAGATTGGCGTTCGGAAGACCTTGTTGTCGTTTGTCTGGGCAGCGAATTCCGAAGCCCTTCCGAGCATCACGCATATCTGTGTCCGAACGCCGCTGATGACTTCATTCGAATTGTTACGCAGCCACAGCTCCATCCCAACTCGTTTTGGACCGGGTTTAATCGAAGCGCCAAAGGTAATTTGATTCGGAAGGGTCCGTGTACCACTCAGATCTCCGGCCGGTCGGCGAATCCAGTCAACGTTTTCGAGCCAGAGGTTACGGGCATCCCAAATCGTCGGTATGTGGGTGTGAGCCAGATAGGTCAGACCCAGATTACTGAAGATGGCTTCTGGGAGATCGACAACGACATAGCTGGAAACGTCCCAGGGCAAAAAGACACTGGCCTTCGTTCCTCGATGGGGAAGGACAGCACCTCCTTGGAAGCCGATGCGCGGATGTCTTCCTCCAGGGTAAGGAGCAACACGAATCACTCCTTTCGCAGTGCTGCCGCCGAGCTGGCTCGTATTCAACTGAAGTTCTTGCACCTCGCGCTTCACCTCGTCCGCAGGACGCCCAATCACTTCAGCCACTTCGTCCCAGGTGTACCGGTGGTAACGCAGCATGTTCTCAAGCCAATACGCTTGATCCCTTCGGGTGCCTACCATCTCAGAAGGCAGGTCAAGGGTTTGGTTCGTAGAGGCTGGGTACCTCACCTCGGTCATTGGATCTGAAGGCACGGGCGAGTCAGGAAGGAACTCCTGTAAGTCTCGTAGAGCAATCACCCTGAAACCCTGTTGCTTAAGATAATCCATGTATTGGCGAAACAACTCGGGCGGGGTGTGCACCCAAGGGTGTTTCACATCAGGAACGCCGTGAAACTGTAGCACAACAATGCGACCGTCCTGAGCCTGGTTGACGATCCTCTGAAACTGCTCGGGAGTCCAGTTCGGGTAAGCATTCCCAGTGGTGGGGATCAACAGGCGGTGGTGTTTTCGAGGATCAAAGAGCGGTCCGAGTTCCAGGTTACGATAGTCTGCTTCAGGCTGGGTGCCGCGTCTGCCAAACCTATAGCCTGCGCGGGTCAGCTGTTCGACAGCTTCAGGGCCGAAAGCATTTCCGCTGTAAGCGAAGCTGACTGGGCGAGGGACACCCACCTTGTGCAGCTCGTTCTCCACCAGAGTTAGCTCAGCAGCAAGCCTGGCGGCATTCTTGGGAACGCTAAAGTTGGTGTGCGTCCAGCTGTGGTTTCCGATTTCAAAGCCCATCTGGTAAATTTCCGCGATCTCTTTCCAACTGAGAAAGTGTTCGGAATCGTCCATCCAGCGATGCGTCACAAGAAAGGTTGCACGGAAACCCAGTTCTTTAAGCAGAGGCGCCACCACTGTCCGGTGAGACTTAACCGCGTCATCGAAAGTGAGCACTACCATTCTTTCGCCGGTCGCTTCCATGACTCGAGAGCGGGAGAAGACGGCAATGAACAAAAGACCGCACACTAGCGTGATAAAGAAACTTCTCATACCGCTACACACTCCTTCCGATGAAGGAACTCCCAAGCTGAGAACGCTGTGGCTTGACCGCAGGCCGACGGCGCTGGTCATCATTGAATTGCATTCGGCGACTGCCGATCTGCTCTCGAAGAACTCGATTCTCCTCCAAAAGCTACTCGACGCCTTGCCGTTGATGGTGGTTCATCCATCCAGCAATGGCAATAACCACAAATTGAAGTGGGTCCAAAACGGAGCACATGCGTGAAGACTATCACTTGGTAGCGAGTCACGCTCCTCCAGTGAATCAATGACATCGAGTTTTTGAACACTACACGATGGTTCATTTTCTATGTTTTTGCATGTGCTGGATTGTGGACTCAGTAACCTACTGATTCGAGAGAATAAGAGAAGATTCGAATTTCGCCATCTCCGCCAGGCGGTCAGAATCAAGGCTCCGGATCCATTCCCACCTAGTCTCTCAGCCAGTCCAATCACCAATAGTCAGATGACTTGGAGGAAGCGAGCGTCAGTCTCCGGTCGGCCCATCATCGGCTAGAGGACCGCGGGAAGGGCGCGGCATTCCGGAAGCAGCGTCATACGTCAACTTGACTGTTTTTGGTAAACGGTAGGCGACGAGACAAGAAAGTGACTCAGGCTCAACGGAAGTTTGGGACAGTAAGTTGGAGCGACGCGGTAGTGCACGAGGTGAAAATACCGGAAAGACGAATTCGCATGCCATTCGCATCGAGTTGAAGTGAAAGGGGGGCTACGGGCCTGCGCTGTCGCTTACTGCAGCCTGCATCAGGTCTCTATCCTGGCTAAGTCTGCTCTTCTGCAACTGGTTATAGCGCAGGAATTCCTTCTGCGCATCCTGCGCTCTTCCCAGAAAACGGTAGGTATTCGCCAGTAGATAACTGGCTTCTTTGAGTTCGGGCTGCTGTTTGGTAGCCTCTAACAATTCGGGCAAAGCCTCTTCATACTTGTTCAGCCGATAGGCGAGCCTTCCCAGCTCGAAGCGCGTGGCCCCGTGGTTCGGACGCAACTCGAGTGCCCGCGTCAGCCATTCCTTTGCTTCGTCGAAATTTCTCTGGCCCGCCAAGAGCGCACCAACAGCGAACACCGGTGGGAAGTAGTGAGGATCCAAGCGAGTCGCGACGCGCCACTCCTGAAGCGCTTTGGAGAGTTCGCCCTGCTTAAAATAAGCTCCACCCAAGTAAAAGTGCCCATCAGGCTGAGAAGGCACCAGGGTCACCATAGCCTGAAATGACCGGGCAGCTTGTTCAGGTTGATTCAGCCCTAAATGCGCCTGGCCGATCATCAAGTGAATCTGCGGCGAGCGATCCTGGCCCTTTAAGGTTTTCTCTAACAATCCTTCAGCCTCTGCCTGCCGTCCCGTTTTCAAGAAAGCAGTTGCAGCTCCCACATTCAAAGAAACGTCAGCGGATGGGAGCAATCTCGAGAATTGATCGGCAGCTTCCTGGTACCGACTGGTTTGCAGATAGCAGACGGCCAATAGGTGCCGCGCTCTAGCTTCCCCGGGACTGACCTTCAGCACGCTTTGAAACCAGTCCGCAGCCTCAGCGTATTGGGCCGCCTGATAGAAAGCGATGCCAAGGTTCATCCTCACGGGCAACAAATCAGGATCCAGTCTAAGCACCTTCCTATAGGCCGTAACCGCTTCGCTGTATTTCCCTTGTCTGGCCAGGACAACACCCAGGTTTGTGAGAGCGGGAACTGACTTGGGTTGCGCTTTGAGCACAACGCGATAGAGTTTCTCTGCTTCTGCGTAACGGCCTGCATCCTGGTGTCGGCGAGCGTCGTCGAAGTCGGTGGATGCACGTACGTGCATCCTGACAGAAAAGCGTGGCAAGAACGATTTCGAGCAGAATGATAATGGCTTGAGATCCCATGAACCGGCAAACCGATCGGGTCAGGATGTGCGCTGGGGCTTGCAGGATTGGAGTCCGGATTTTTGCCGCAGCTAATAGTCCCGTGAAAAACAAAAGGGGCTGCGGTGAAACATCCCCACAGCCCCCATTCAACAATCGGCAGTCGAAGGCGTCAATCGAAAATCAATGCTTCAAAACTCCACCTTCAAGCCAAACTGCACCACACGTGCCGTCCTGGCACTCGTCACCTGGCCGAAATTGCCTGCACCGAACTGCGTGTTAACGGCATCGAAATTCGTGTGATTGAAGAGATTGAATGCTTCGGCACGGAACTGGACGTTGACGCGATCACTGGCCGCGAAAGTCTTGAAGAGCGACATGTCCCAGTTATGAATGCCCGGACCGCGCAGGATGTTGCGGCCGGCGTTGCCAAAGAAACCCGCAGCCGGGGCTTCAAATGCGCCTGTATTGAACCATTGCAGCACGGTCTGGGGGCCCTCAGAACTGGCGCCAGCTTTGACATTAGGCCGGGCCGCCAACCCGATCGTTGTCCCTGTGATACTGAGATTCAGCGGAACCCCACCCTGGAACTGGGTTATGCCGGAGACCTGCCAGCCGCCCAACAGTTTACCCGTCATCTTGGAACGATCTCGGAAGAACGGCAATTCGTAAATGTAGTTCAGAATCAGCATATGCGTACGATCGAAGCCGGCAGGACCTCGTTCAGCTCTGAGGTTATAAGCATTCTGGGGGGTTTCGCCGAATCCGCTCGCGTCGGTGATGGCTCGTGACCACGTATAGGAACTCTCAAACAGCAAGCCTTTCGAAAAGCGACGTTGCAACGTGGCCTGGAGCGAGTGATAGGTCGAAGAAGAGGTTGTTTCGTGTTGCCGGATACTACCGAATCCTTTGAAGGGACGGATCAATTCCGTCGGAATAGTGCGGGCATTCAACCTTGGATCGAAATCAAAGCCGCTCACTGGCAGTGGTTGATTAATATCGCGGGCTCTTTCCAGGTGTGTACCACGCGTTCCCACGTAGGAGATGGAAACCGCTGTCCCCGTCACCAATTCCCTCTGAATTCCCAAGCTGTAGGTCTGTGTCGTGGGAACGAGAAACTTCGGATCCAAGGTCACGACGTTGACCGGACGGTCAGGCGATGCTGGTCCCGCCCCCGGATTGTCCAGCAACGGATTAAAAACCTGTACCTGTTGCGCACGAGGCGGATTGGCCACCATCTGGTAAGTGTCGTTCCCTTCAATACGGAAATAGCCAACGCCATAACCGCCACGAATTGACGTCTTCCCGCTGCCGCTCGGGTCCCACGCGAAGCCAAAGCGCGGCCCAAATGTCTTGTAGTAGGTATCCACCAAACTGCGCGGGATATTACCGCCCACATTCACAATACCGTTGAATTTCGTGCCGGAGCCACTTTGAATCGTGCCATCGGGCAAGACGGTGACCGCCTTAGAGGGGTCATAACTCGCGACACGAAATGGGCTGATCAGATCGCTGGCTTCATGCAGATGAGGAATGTAGAACCAACGCACGCCCAGATTCAGAGTCAAATGGGAGTTCACCTTCCAGGTGTCCTGCGCGTAAAGTTCAAGTTGGGGATAGTCGTAGCTTGGCGCCAGCAGATTGTCGAGCTCTCGGTAGCTGGCCCCGCGACCCATCATGAAATCCGCAATCGGATGGTTTGAGAAGCTCCCATCAAAGGTGAATCCTCCCTGATAGGCATCGCCGATCTGCGACTCCACGGGAGTCTTGGAGAATTGATAAGTGCCGCCGAACTTGAACGAATGAGAGCCTACCGTCTTGGAAAGGTTGTTGGTAGCGGCAGCGATGTTGTGATGCGCCCACCATGGGTAATAGCTGCTGTTGATGGTTCCCCACCCACCCGTAAACCCCAGGTTGGGAATCTTGTTCGGAAGGCCCGCCACTCGTGGGAACAAGCGCTGCATGCTGAATCCCTGAGGCTCCAAATAGTTGCCGCGCAGCGTGACGGCGCGTTTTTCTTCCGGTCCATAATTGCTGCCATAGTTGAACGAGAACTCGTTAAGCAGCGTGGGATTGATGACCGTGGTCAGCTTGGCGACAAAGCTTTTGGACGGCAGAAACACATCGGTGCCAATGGTCGGGAACGACTGCGCGCTGCTGAACAAGAGCGTGGGCAAATTCTGCGTCCAGTTTTCCTGAATGTAACGCACCATGACTTTCACGTTCGGAGTGAAGTCGTGGGTGATGTTGATTGTGTCTTGCCGCCAGTTTTCCTGAATGCCACCGTTCTGCTGGTAGTTCAAAAACCCCGCGCTGTTGGGCTGGGGAAACACATGGGTTAGCAATAACTGAGCGTTCCGATTAAGCCGGCTGGTAGGGATCTGGTTGTTAGCGAAGGGAAGCTTGGTGTCTGGGTCTAGGAGAGGCCGTCCAATGCGAGCCGCCTCAGCCGAGAAATCGCCGTTGCGCATCTCCGGAGTGGGCGTCGCTGCCCGGATGATCTGTTGAGTCCGCCGTCGTCGCCATTCCTGGGCGAAGAAGAAAAAGGTTTTGTCACGCTTTTCGTTGTAGAAGCCGGGGATGGTGACAGGCCCGCCGATGCGATAGCCAAAGTTGTTGTATCGCAATGTCGGCTTGGATCCCGCAAAGAAATTCCTCGCGTCAAGCGAGTCGTTGCGCAGGAACTCGTACGCTGCCCCATGAAAGTCTCGCGTGCCAGAACGCGTCACGGCCAAGATATTTGCCCCTCCTGCCGTGCCGTACTCTGAGGAATAGTTGCTGCTCTGGATTTTGACTTCGGCCAAAGTCTCCATGCCCGGGGACACGAAGAGTCCAGACTGGTTCCCCATGTCCGTATTTTCCACGCCGTCCAGTTGAATGCCGCTGTAGTCGGTGCGTTGGCCGTTGATGGCAAACCCTTTGTTGCTGCTGAATCCAACCCCACCCTCGTCGCCGGTTTGCCGCGAGGCGCCCGGCGTCAGTTGTTGCAGCAATGTGAAAGTCCGACCGTTCACTGCCAGGTCAGTCACCTGTTTGTTGCTGAGCAGATAGCTGAGATCGCCTTTTTCGGTTTCTACTACGGGTGCAGCCGCTTCAACGGAAACCGTTTCGGTCAGTTCGCCTACTTCCAAGCGAATGTTGATGGCCAAGCGCGTTGCCACGCTAAGTGCAATGCCGGCACGCCTGACTTTCTTGAACCCTGCTGCAGTCACCTCGACCTCGTAGTCGCTCACCGGCAGCGCGCTTGCCACGTACTGCCCTAAAGAGTTCGTCGTGAGTGTTCTCTCTTCACCTGTCCGTGCGTTGCGAACGATGACGGTGGCGCCGGACACAACGGCGTCAGAAGTGTCGGTGATGGTTCCCGTAATTTCCCCCGTGGTCTGAGCGTTAGCAGGCACTGCTATGCCGGCAATAAGAATTACTACTCCTGCTGCCCAGCAAAGCCATTTCGAGATATCTCTAGACATCGTCTCTCTCCTTTCGTCTAAGGAATCGATGGCAACCGAATTTCCTCAAGCGCAGTGAACAATAGGGAGATCGTTGGGTCGGTTTTGGCTTTGTATACAAATATGCGATAGGAATTGTCAAACCGTTTGTTTGGGCTCACCGAACAGTGATTCCCTTTTTGACCCGTTGAGACGACAGGTCGGGGTGGTTCCACCCGAAGAGTCTGGTCACCGGAATGTGAGTGGTTCCGTCCGGATGGTCGGCCATCCGGAAGTTGGAGGTCAGAGGCCGGGTTTCCGCGAGTAGTCGCCTGGCGTTTATAGATAGTGCACGCGGATCTTGGATCGGTAGACACTACTGCGTTACTCGCGACTCACCGACCAGTTTCCCAGAACGGGGACTTCTGAGGAAACAGAAGGTGCGCTTCTTGCCTTACCGCAGGATATATGATACTTTGTTAGACAAATGCCCCGCAGCGACTCCCTAGGCCAGTTCGAGCAGCTTGTACTCACTTCGGTCGTAACGCTGGGCGATAACGCATACGGGGTCACGATTCACAAAAAGGTACACGAGCTAGCCTCTTCCAAAGCCGTCACCTTGGGCGCTATATACGTAGCGCTGGATCGGTTGGAGGACAAGGGCTTCGTTTCGTCGTGGCTCTCGGAGCCGACTGCGGCGCGGGGCGGTCGAGCAAAGCGTTGCTACCGGCTGGAGGTCCCGGGCGAACGTGCCTTGAAAGAGTCCCTCGCTACCGCCCGCCGCATGGCTGTCTCAGTGACGCCTATCTGGGGAGATCCCGATAAGGAGCTCGGGTAAGCATGATCACGATTCCTTTACACACCGACCCACCTCGATGGATGCAGGCTGCGGTTTCGTGTCTGCTGCCGCCCGCCTATCGGGAACCCGTACTCGGCGATCTGCAAGAACGATTCGGCGAACGCGGCGCACGCGCACGATGGCTCGGCTACGTGGGCGACGTCGTGACTACGGTTCCTCAAGTGTGGCGGAGCCAGATGCGGCGAATCGTAACCTGCGGATCGGCATGGGCCGCGGCAGTTCCCGGCGACCTGCGGAGCCGTGCGGAACAGCACCAGACGCAGGTCTGGTTCCGTAATGCCGTCATCTTTGTCAGCGTCGTCTTGGTCATCGGAGTGTTCCTGCTCAATGCCCGAGGCGCGTGGCATTTCAATGAGTCGGTGAGTCTCGCGATGACGATTGGGTGGATTGGCGCAACGTGGCAGGCATACGGGGTGCGCGGCCGATCGACAGTGGTTCCCACTTCGCTGTCTTGGAATGAGTTGCGCGCGTTCCATCGCCGCGAATTGATACGGCAAATGGATCTCGGGTGTCGCGTGTTCGTCTACTGGTCCGTGCCCGCGGTATTGCTCATCCTCTACGCGCTGGCTGTTGCGGTTCCCCGCTTCCGCGGTGGTGTGATGCTGCTGGGCGCCCTCGCGATGCAGAACTGCGTGGTCGCGTGGAGCCACCGGAAAGAGCGGAGCCGCTTATCAAGGCGAAGTGGACCGGTTGGACCAGGAGGTCGAGCAAGCATGACCCGTTATCGCATGCTGGCGACCGCCTCGGTCTGGGCCGCGCTCCTTGCCGGATGCGGCACCTTGAAGACTCGGACGGACGCACTCGATCTTCTGAGGCGCTGCACCAGCAAGCAGGGGCCCCTCGACGGCTACTGTGGAACCATCGAGGTTTGGGAGAATCGCCAAGCGAAGACCGGCCGCCGGATCAGTCTGAAGGTCGTCGTTCTGCCGGGCGCGCGACGGGGAGAGAATCCCGACCCGCTGTTCTACCTCGCTGGCGGACCCGGCCAGGCGGCCGCCCAGGATGGCGTCCGGCATCCAGCAAGTGTTCCGGCCCGTGCTGGCCGACCGCGACATCGTGCTGGTGGACCAGCGCGGCACCGGCGAATCGAATTCGCTGGCCTGCGAACCCAAAGAAGGCGAGCCGCTGGCGACCGATCCGGAAGCCGCCGTACCCGCCTGCTGCGCGGATGCATGGAGCGCTTCAACGCCGATCTGCGCCTCTACACCACGCCGATCGCCATGGACGACCTGAACCAGGTTCGCGAGGCGCTGGGCTACGGCCGCATCAACCTCTATGGCGCATCGTACGGCACGCGGGCGGCTATCATCTATGTGCGGCGCCATCCTGAGACGGTCCGCAGCGTGGTGCTGGACAGCGTCGCTCCGCCGGACATGACCTTTCCCCTGTACTTCGCGCGCGACAGCCAGCGGGCCTTCGAGCAGTTGACCGCGGCCTGCGCCGCCGATCCGGGCTGCGCTCAAGCTTTCCCGAACCTCGCTGATCGCTTCGAACAGCTCCTGACGCGCCTGGACCGCAAGCCGGAGCGCGTCACCGTGACGCATCCACGGACCGGCAAGCCGGAGCAGGTCACTTTTGATCGCCTCGCGATCAGCGCCGTCGTCTTCAACGCTCTCTACCTGCCGGAAACCGCGGCCATGCTTCCGTTCCTGATTCACCGCGCGACGGAGGGCGACTACACCGGCCTGCTGGCGCTGAGTTCGGCGGGCGTTGGCGCAATCGAGGGGATGAGCATGGGCATGCGGTACTCGGTGGTTTGCGCCGAGGACGCTCCGCGCGTAAATGACGAAACGATCCTGCGCGAAACCAGGGGCACATTCGCCGGCGCTACGCTGGCCAAGGCGTTCCTCAAGCCCTGCGAGTTCTGGCCGCGCGGGGAGATCCCCGCCGACTACTATGCGCCATTCGCATCGGAAGCGCCCACGCTGATTCTCTCCGGCGAGTTCGACCCCGTCACCCCGCCGGTCTGGGGCGAGCAGATTGCCAAGCAGTGGCGGAACACTCGGCACGTGGTGGTGCCCGGCATCGGCCATGGCGCCACGATGCGAGGCTGCATGATGCGCGTGATCCGGCGGTTCCTGAATGAAGCGAACCCGGGCGGCGTGGATCCAAGTTGCGCGGAGACGCTCCGCCGCCAGCCGTTCTTCCTCAGCTACGCGGGACCCGCCGCGCCAGATGCAGCAGCGAAACAAGAGAAATCGAAAGGGAATCGACCATGATTCGTGTCGAAGCGGTGCGCAAACGCTTCGGCGACGTGGTTGCCGTAGACGAGGTCTCCTTTGAGGCGCGCGACGGATTGGTGACCGGACTTCTGGGGCCGAATGGCGCGGGTAAGACCACCACATTGCGCATGATCTGCGGCCTGCTGCGTCCCGATGGCGGACGCATCCAAGTAGACGACGCCGACGTGACCGCCAACCCGTTGGAGGCGCAGGCGCGCATCGGCGCGCTGCCCGACATCTCCGGGCTCTACGCGCGGCTGACCTCGCGGGAACACATCGAGTATTTCGGGCAGCTCCGCGGGCTCCCGAAGGAGCAGCTCGAGACGAATATCCAGTACTGGACCAGCGCGCTCGGCATGGACGGCATCATTCAGCGCCGCACCGGTGGCTTCTCACACGGCGAGCGCACCAAGGTAGCCATGGCCCGCGCTCTGGTTCACCGGCCGCAGAACGTGATCCTGGACGAGCCCACCAACGGACTGGACGTTATGGCCACGCGAGCCGTACGCGAGGTAATCCGCGCGCTCCGCAAGGAAGGCCGCTGCGTCGTATTCTCCAGCCACGTGATGCAGGAGGTTTCGGCACTGTGCGACCGCATCGTGGTGATCGCCCGCGGACGCGTTGCCGCCGACGGCACTCCGGATGAGCTGCGCCAACAAACCGGCGAACAGAACCTGGAAGACGCGTTCGTCGCGTTGACCGGTGAGAAGCAGGAGACGGTATGAACGCCAAACGCACCTGGGTCGTGGCCCGCAAGGAGCTCGTCGATGCCTTCCGCGACAGGCGGGCCGTGATCGGTCTGGTGATCGGTTCCCTGGTGGGTCCGGTGCTGCTCGCAGTCATTCTCAATTTTCAGGTCCGGCGCCAAACGGTAACCGAGGTTCGCGTGCCAGTGACTGGCGGTCAATATGCCCCGCTGCTGGTCGACTGGCTGCGGCAGCAGCCGGATGTAACGGTAGTCGATGGGCCTAAGGATCTCGAGACAGCGCAGGCCGTTGTGCGCGACGGAGACGAGGATTTCGTTTTAGCGATCCCTGAGGACTACGGCAAGAAGTTCGCCGGCATGAGGCCGGCTCAGGTGCAGATCGTGCGGGACAGCACCAACAATTCGTCCAGCGGGCCCCGCGAGCGTCTCCGTAGGCTGATCGGGCAGTACAGCGCGGAAATCGGAGGTTTACGGCTGGTTGCGCGGGGTGTGAGTCCCTCGGTGGCCAGCGCGGTTCCGGTCGCGGATCTTGAGATCTCGACAGTCCAGCAGCGCGCCGCGCGGGTGCTGTCGATGCTTCCGATGATGGTGCTGCTCGCGGCGTTCACCGCGGCACTACAGATCTCTTCCGATTCCACAGCGGGCGAGCGCGAACGCGGAGCGTTGGAATCGCTGCTGCTGAATCCAGTGCCGCGAATCGAGCTGATCACAGGAAAATGGCTGGCCGCGGCGATTTTCGCCGTGATCGGTATGGTGGCGACCCTCGGGTTGATGGTGGGGGCATTTGCGATGGTTCCGTTTGCAGACACCGGAGTTCGATTCTCCTTCACCGTGGCGCAGGTCCTTCAATGGCTGGCTGTGGTGTTGCCGGCAGGGCTGCTGGCGCCGGCGATTGAGGTTTATCTGGCCTCGTTTGCGAGGACGTTTAAAGAAGCGCAACAGTACATGGGCTTTGTGATCATGGTTCCCATGCTGGGGCTGATGGGCAGCATGGCCTTCCCCGAGGTGACCGGACTCTGGCTCGCCCCTGTGCCGATATTCGGGCAGTTCGAGCTGGCGAAGGCGATCCTGGCCGGGGAATCGCCGGCGGCGATCTGGTACGTACTCTCGACACTGTCATTGATTGCGTGCACTGCTGTGTTGGTGGGACTCACGGCGCGGTTGTTCAGCAGCGAGAAGATTATCATCGGCCGATAGCGCTCGGAACGTATACGGAGGATAGGCGGATGAGAGAGATCAACAGCGTGCAGCGCCGGCTCGAGTGGGTTCAGCCCGGGGCCCTAAAAATGTACTATGAGTTAAGAAACGGGAGAAATGATTGTCTGTACTGTTACAGTTGATCTAGGATGTGGTAGGGTTTCCCATGCCTTTGGGAGGTTGAAATGATGACCAGCGAACAAAAGGTGCTTTGGCGCGGAGTAGCTGCCGGCACACTCATTGGAGTGGCAGTCGGGCTTATGATAGCGTTGGCCATTACGGTCAGGCCGGAACTGACTGCCGGCATAAAGGTGGGATTGGCAGTCGGGATGATGGCGTTGTTCATTGCGATCAGGCCGGAACTCTTTAGGGCTTTGATACCGTAGTTGCGCTGCTTCCGCTTCCTCGATCAGCTTCACGATATAGTCTTGACGAGAATCCGCGAAGCAAGATTCAAGAGTCAGAAAGGGGAAGGATCGGACTGATCCAGAGGATCTCTGTCTTTAAGCTTTTGATTCTGCCATTTCGACGATCTCTTCAAGCGTCCAGACATGATCCGCAACACCTAGCTCCATCGCAGGAGTTACCCTCAACATCTCTGATGTACCCTGGCAAAGTTGTAAAACATGAAGTGAAGTGAAACCGCATGCATCAGATTTTCAACCTTCTTACTAAAGCCATTCGTTACCCGCGTGAATCGGCGCATACACATTCGCTGTCGCTCAACGTAGCTCGTTGAGATGTGATTTGGTTCAGGGTTTCCACTGACTTCACTAACAATCGTTCCGAGACACTGAGCTGGACTGTAGCGCGTATCGTTTGCTGGAGGTGCACCATAAACCTTCACCAATTGTGGGTAGTGACTCAAACTGAGTCACTACCTAAGACCGCCACCAAGGCGAAACCACCTGAAAAGTTCGAAAATCGTGACTCGATCCTGATCCTTGAGGAGGCGGCCACTCTCGCGAGCCACAAGGCTCACAACGTCAGCATCCGGACTGCTGAAGCGATCAAGCACAACTCGGACGGTTTCTCTCAGCCGCTCATCCTGGAAACGGCGACCGTCAAAGCCGATGAGATAGGCACACGTGTACTCGAATGGCACGGCCTCGCCCTCATAGTCCAGTCCATAGCGAGCATCGTCATCCTCCCGATAGTGCTCCAGGCAATGAAGGACACCGGCGAGATCCTTTGCCGCGTTCCGATCACTAAATGCGACCAGTTTTAGGAGCACGTATAGAGGCAGCGGAGCGACAGGAGCCGTCAGTTCACCTTCGATCGTAACTTGGACGCCGTTAGGAACCACCTGATCAAACCCGGCCATGTTGAATATGATGTCTTCCCCGAGGTCCAGCCGACCGTCGGGCGCGATGGCCTTGCTGAAGGGGAGAAGGTCCAGCAAGCCGCCGGTTTGATGCTGCAAGCGATAGAGCAGGCGGGTGCCGCTGAAGCCGAACGCAGCCAGCCGAGCCTTCAGGTGTTCGAAATCAGTAAGGGTTTCGACAACCACCGTAACGTCAACATCGTTGGTCATCCTTCGTGGCCTCACATTGAGAAGGATTTCTGGAACTAGAGCCCCCACTAGACAGAAGTCGACCCCAATCTCACGGAGACCCTGTACAAGATCGGAAACAACCGGAATGAGAAACGGTTCAATGCGTGCCATCGTTTAGCACCCGCGGCAATAGCATCTCCGCCGCCTCAAGGGCTTGCTCGGTACCCCGGTACCGCAGTTCGGCGTAGATGAGAAGCTCTGGAGCAAGAGGCGTCCCCTCCGTGGCGTTGACGAGTGTAGCGAGGGGGCCGGGTGGCTCGATAACCAGCAGGTTGCCATCACGAGCTGCAGGCTGAGCGACGAGCGCTTTCTGGGTGTCGCGATTTTCGACCACATGCGGAGCTACATAGATCTCAGTCTCTTCAGCCCGGAAGAAGTGCTTACGTTGCTCGGCGGCATCCGCGCCGGTCAGAGCCCACTGCACTCCTTGTTTTTTGAGGACCGCATCGAGCTGCCCATGGATCTGCTCCTTGGTGGCAGCGCGAATCTGAAACCGACGTTCCTTCAGTCCAGGACGCAATGCCTCTACATACGCCTGCACCCAGAGAGCAACAAGGGCCGCGAGATCGGTGATCTGTCGAACACCTTTCACCTCGTGCATCAGTCCGCGCACGACCAAGTCATTCATGCAACCCGCGACCGTGCCCAGCGCGACGTCTGCCTGCTCAGCGAGAATGCGGTAGGGTACGGTCGCCAAGTCTGGGCGGACGAGAATGGCCATTACCGTTTTGATCCAGCCTTTGTTCGGGCGACGTGGAGCCCGCACGGCCTCTCTTGGTGGCCGGCGGCCCTCCACGTGAACGAGTAACCCTGGAAGCTGCAGGTGCGCGTTGCCTGCAAGGTCTACGTAGTCGATTTGCCCGTGTTCAAGGACCGCGGCTTGTTCTGCGCGAATGTGAGGCGCGAGCAGGAGGATTCGGTCGCGCTGGTGCTCAGGCCCAGCTTCCGTGCGTCGTCGGAGTAACTGTTCCACTACGACTCTCACGTCCTGGTGGCGGAGATGTTTCTTTTCCTCAACCAAGTAACGGATCGGCTCTTGCAGAGCCTTCCAAGTCATGACTCCGTTGAAGCGCTCCAGGGGTTTCTTGGGCACGCGAAGATCGACTCCAGGCATCCACCGCTGGATGGCGGCACGGTAGAGGTCGAGATCGGTCGCAAGAGGGCCTCTTTTCATGTTCAGAATATTAACATGTTCATTAATAATGAACAACGACCACTATTGATTGATGGTCCTCTAACCCCTTATTAATAAAGTATTGCACAGAAGTCGCAGAATTGTTTTGGCTGGAATTCCGGTTCAAGGATGTAGGCACCAGCGACACTTCGTCCGACCGACTACAGTCATGCGCGGGCTGCTGTGGTGCAAACGCTGAAAGCCTTGCCGCGGCGGACCCACAGTCCTTTCGTTTTTGCGGGTCGGAAAGCAGGTGCTCACATGAACGACCTCCCGAAGTATTGGGAGGAATATCTGAAGAAGGCCAAAATCGAAAACTTTCATTGGCACGATCTCCGTCACACGTTCGCCAGTCGACTTGTGATGGCGGGGGCGGATTTGTATACCGTGAAGAAACTTTTGGGGCATCACGACATGAAAATGACGGAGCGATATGCGCATCTCGCCCCCGATTTTTTGAAAGGAGCGGTGGACTTACTGACGAAAAAAACCGGCACCAAAACCGGCACCAAGAAAAATTGACAGAAGGGAGACGCCTGTAAGTTATTGAAAAGATGGTGCGCCCGGCCCGACTCGAACGGGCGACCTGCGGATTCGAAGTCCGTTTTTTGTGCTGATCCTGCACATCGAGCACCAGCGCGCAACATTGCGCAATCACTTATAAGTAGCCTGTTCCTCAGCCAGTTATCTAAGCATCGCTGTTGCGCATTGAAACGCCAGAGAGAGCAGCATGTTTCAAATGCAAGTGCCATCAGAACTGCCAGCAAACAAAAGGCGAACCTCGCTTCTTGCTTCTGAGAATTCACCCCGTTGGCTGGGCGAGGCTCCTTATCGATCGCTCAACATAACAGGATACTCGGGAAGTTGTCCCATATAGCCAGGCGGAAAGATTTCCAAAGAATACGCCCCTGACCTGAGTTTGCTGAAGTCGCCCTCGATGGTTAGCGTAAACTCATTGTCCTTGCTTGCACGAGCTATTTTGTTCATCACGACTTTTGCGTCCGCCTTGCGCTGCAACCTAACCTTGTATTTTCCTTCCTCACTTCCCAGCGGCAAATGAATCCTCAATTTCGTGCGCTCTCTTCGTAAATTTAAGGTTTCAGGTTCTGAAAACTCTGGCTCCGCATCCCGGGTCGCAGAGAACTATCGTGTATTCGACAATCGGCAGTGACGACTCAACGATCTCAACAGGAATGGCTGCGTTCAAACTCGGTCTTTTCGGAAACGAGCCATTTGTCGTTTGTTGACCCGAACTGTTCGCGGCAGTGTGCAAACCCTGCTTTGAGGGGCTAGTAGCTGGTTGCTTCTGACTTATCTTCTCGTGCTGAGATATCAACAGTGCTTTTGAGAGGCACCACCAAATGCCAAGAGTCAGCAACATTCCGGCAGCCGTAAGAAGGAGATCTCTGAGAAGACGGCTTCGCGGCTGAGTCAGCTGCTTCCGATAGCGCTCAAAATCCTCCACGCAGGCTCCGCAGAGCAAGACGTGGTAGAAGAGTTTCGTGTGGGCTTGGGAATCCCCCGCCATTTCGCGCAGGACGGATGGACTCGGACAGCCGAATCTCCTGGTGTTTGGAGATTGTTTCTTAATCTCCCTTTTTAGCGCGCCTCGCGGCATAATCTCTTCCAATACTTGAGTCATTTTTCGACTCCGTCCTTTCCTTCTTCCGTCTGACTCTGCAACACCCTTCGGATCGTCCTTGTACTCCGGTAGTAGCGCTTCCTGGCTGCCTCCGGGCTGATGTTCTTGAGCATGGGCGATTTCCTTCCAGTCCAGACCCTCGAATTCAGACAATCGAACGATTTCGAGGTCCCTTTCCGGAAGCTGGCTCTCCAGTTCATTCACCAGAATGCGGCTGAAAATGGCGTCTGCAGAGTTGAGATCCGAACACGATGGCGTCACTGCAGGTCGCAGCGCTGCTTCGTCACGCTTGATCAGTTTGATTACGGTCCGTCGTACGCTCGTGCTCAAGAAACCCAGCCAGTTTCTGATCTTCTCTTTCTTCTTCCGCAGCAGCAGCCTGACTATCGTCTCCTGGACGGCGTCTTGGGCAAGACTGACATCCTTCCCGTTCTCCTTGGTGACCCTTGCGGCCTGCTCCAAAGCAGACTGGTAGGCCTCTGTGAATTCTCGGGACTCGAGCTGTTTATCCATGAAGAGTTACCTGCTCACAGCCTGGCCCTGTAATCAGGAATGGTCGTTCACATGAATCCAGTTCGCACCGGCCAGAACCAATGTCAATCCAAAGAAGACGAAGGATTGACGGTTTCAAGCCGACGGTCGAGCAAAAGAGAGCTTGGTACCCCTGATGATAGGACTGGACGCAGTTTCGACAGATCGATGCGCTCCTCAATCCGAATTCTTCCTTCTTCATCCCTCACCTGGAGAATGATCCAAGTGAGACCGGCGCCCCAGTCGACGTCAATGATGCCGAAGTTCTTCTGCGTGAAAAGCTGCCCCAGCCGATAACGATTCTTTTCCGGCGAGAAGAAATTCCGAACATGCCAAACCGAGTCAACATGATGAGTCAAACCGCTCGAGGTAAGGTCATAGAGCGGATACGCAGTTTCAGAAGTCTCCATCCTGGAGAGTTCTCCAAGATGGCGATCTCCGCTTCCGAGAATTACACCTGGAGCTTTGCTGTCCTTGATCAGTTTGAGAAGGCGCTGGCGCGAGCTCGGATAATTGGCCCATTTGTCGAACGGTTGTTCTGCAGCGATGATCTGCATCCCGGAAAAGATAATGTTCACAGCGGCCCGCGTCTCTCGCAGTTCCTTCTCAAGCCACGCCCACTGCTGTTCACCGAGAACGTCGCCATCGGGACCAGGTGGATCGCAGTGATACTGCACGTCCAAGAGAATCACTCGGACCTGCCGCTCATTTGCTCCGAGCAAGTACGACCAATAGATCCCCTCCTGTTTTCTCCGCGGGCTATCGAGGGGCTCCCCCAAAAAATCTAGATACAACCTCTCGCTCTCACTCTTTTTTTCAAAGGCTTTGCCCTTGCGTTTGCTTCCATAGTCGTTGTCATCCCAAGTCCCCAATATCACTGGCACGTTCTTGAGGACGCCTTGGTACTCCGCATTGGCTTTCTGAAGTCCATAGTGCTTTACCATCGAGGCAACGTCTTCTTGCCGGTCGGCATAGATGGCATCACCCAACCAGACCCAAGCATCCGGTTTGGTCTCGACAACTGCTTTCCAGATTGTTTGCGGCCTGTCCTGCTTGGCACAAGAGCCAAAAGCGATTCGAAACGAACCAGCCTTCCTCTGGGCTTGCTCCAACCGAGGGGACGGCTGCTCCACGCCGCACCGCGAACACAACAGCAGGAAGAGGAGCGCAAGGACGAGTTGCCTGTAAGACCTGGCAGTCATGTTGTGACAGAGTCAGCCTCAAGGCTGAGGGAAGACCGGTGCTGAACTTTCACCGATCATCACGAACCCAGCCCAATAGACGGGGAGAGCCTTCTCGCGTCCATAGAAATTGATCAGAGCAAGCTTCGCAAGCCTCAAAGCAGAGCCCTTGTCCATCCCTTGGACCAGATAGGAATAGAATCGTTTCATCAGAGTCCGCGTGTAGTAGTCGTCTGCACCCCACAGGCTTGCAACGACGGTCTTGGCTCCGGCGAGCAGAAAAGACCGCGCCAGACTAACGACGCCATCTGGCTGTAGATAATCGCCGAGGCCTGTATCGCAGCCTGAAAGAACCACCAAATCAGAATTAAGGTTTAAATCGATGATTTCCGACGCTTCAAGAAAACCATCCTCACCGGTTTCAGGATTTGGCGCTAACACAAGTGCTGACGTTTTTAGCCCTCCCTCACTCGAGATCCCGTGAAGGGCGAAATGGAGAATCTGAAAGTCTGAAAGTGGCAGCGCCCTCAACGCTCCTTCGGTGGCGTGTTCGCCCAGCAACTCGATGCTCTTGTTCCCAACCAGTTCCGAGATGGAAATGACTTCGTCTTTGCTGGCAGGCAGAGGATTGAGTCGGACGTTCCTCAACCTGAAAAACGCATCCCCAAGCCTCTGTGGGATGTCGCCGATTCCAAGAAACGGGAGTTTCCCGCGCTGGGTTGCACTCTCTTTTCTCGTCTTGCAAAAGACCGTTGCCGACGGCGAATAATCAACCAGATGAGAGACGATCAAGTAATCGCCCTCGGGGCCGACGAGAGCTTCAAAAGGCAGCAGATGCAGCTTGCCATCAGCGACTACCGTGATCCGAGGAGACTTTTTGATCTCTTGAATACTTCCGAGCAGCAAGTCATAAAGCTCTCTGGCCAGTGTGAAGCTTGATTCCCTAGACCGGATCTCACGCCGATAGCGATCGACCAAGGCCTCAACGTGCTTGCGGCCAGCCAGTTTCAAGGCCGTCAAGCTGGTTTGCCCGATCACCAGGCATTCAGAATCAGGTTCTTGAAGCTCGTACATCAGAACAAGTTCGTCCGGGTACAAGTAGGACTGCAATTCTGAAAAGTTCTGTGCGGGTTCCAGATTTCTTGGGGCTCTTGCCTCGCTACCAGCCGTGATTTCTGAAACGGTAGATGATTTGAACCCAGAAGGACTCCATTCGCCTGTTCGCTGTCCAGCGAAACGAACAGAGACGAAATGCAACAGACCATAACAATAGTGGAACAATTTCTCACGGATCTGTAGCTCGCACGGGTCGAGGGAGACGCCCTCAGAATGGTATTTCACGGCCACCTGTAACTGAAACGGGAATGAGGAAATAACGCCGTTCTTATTGATGCTCCCATCAGGCAGCCTCACGCTTCGGAAGGTGGGCAACGGCGTTTGACTTCTACCCCACAACGATCCAAGGAATATGGAAGAGCCCTGTTCGTTAATGCTTGTGGCGAAGAGAAAATTGCTCCTATTCCACAAATTGAAGATATCGAGGATCAACGAAATCTGATGCGTCT
>CAWBTP010000002.1:0-85080 GCA_963791795.1 uncultured Acidimicrobiia bacterium | reverse complement strand
CAGCAGTGCGAGCGCCTTGGTCAGCTTCTCCTGGTCGGCCCTCTCGATCATCTGCGTCATGTCCTCTTCAGTGACAGTCGTGCCGCTGACAATGGCAAAAAGTGTGTTCAACAGCAGTGTCCGTAGTGCCAGAACTTCGGATAGCAGGATTTGTTCCGTGAGGCTGGTCTTCTCTCCATCAGCCGTCATCAGCAAAACGTCCCGGCACCATTCACCCATCGGTTTGCCTTCAGCTTCAGCCAGAGCGTGAAGACGGGCGAAGTCGGCCTCGGTCACTTTGACGCCGATACTCTTGGTGCGGGAAGTGAGAACGGTCGATCATGGGAGTACAAAAGGAGGAGAAACAGAGGTTGCCGTAGCACTGTCCCCACGGCTAGGAGAACCGGTTCTTATCTTCAGCGGTGGGAGAAAAAGTCGAGTTCTGGCGTGATCCCATACGGTATCCTCACTGCAGGAATCAATTCACGATCAACAAGTTCGCGTACGGTATCGCAGGCTAGCCTGCAGCACCCTCCAAGGGGTGACGTGTCAATCCAAAAGCCGGTGCGCAGCACCGCAATTGCGACGATGATCTACACTTCGACATATTGCAGGGCCAGCTCTGCCAGCTGGGGCTTAGGGACCCGACTCGACATGCCCCGATGGCAGCTCGTCACCGATCATTCCTTGGCTTGAGTGCTGTCGATAGCTGAGCCCTCTAGGCTTCGGCTTCCTCCGCTGTTACTCGACAGAGACGCTTGCTCCGCAAAAGAGGTATTGATCCAAGATGCTGCCAAATGCGGCCCGGCCACCGCTTCGTCGAGCACGGCGATCGCAGCCCAACTTCATCGCACCTTCCTTCGCAGCCCGCCCTGCGAGACCCCATGGGCAAAGGACATCCTTCTTCGGTAGTCACCGCTGTCCCGCACTTCGGACGCCCCGATCCGCTGCTACTCGTTCGAGCTCTGACTCGGATGTCTACTCCTCAACAGGTACGCGTCAAGGTCCGATTTCTTAAAGAAGATCTTCTTTCCAGCGGGCTTGAAATGGGCGATCAGCCCCTTGTGGTTAGTTGGTACATGTGGGATTTGGAGACATGAAGATAAATGGCCGCTTCATCCAAAGTCAGTGTGTGTGCGGTGGCTTCCTTCAGGTCTCGGATAGATGCCTGAATTTCATCCAAGCGGGAGAGAATTTCCTTTTGCACGTTACGCCTCCGGTCGACCGTACGATCCGTAAACAACGTGCAATATAAACCCTACTTTTTTTCCGTCCCGAGGAAGTACTGTGATTGAGTCGCGAGTTTTAGCTGTTTTGTTCTATTGGTTCTTCTGAGTGACTCTGAGTCGCTGGAATTCTCGATTTTTGAAATCATTTTTTTCTTGACAGACCTGAAATCTAGGAGTGACGTGCATTCTTGAGCAGTCGCGGTTTTGGTGTGACCCCTATTTATTGTCTAATTTGTTCAATGGCAAGGGAAACGTGTCTTGAGCCGCATGGCGGGGAACACTACTTGGTTCATCGCTAATCGTCAGCTTGTAGCGCCGTTCAACAGCGAGGCCATTTTGGGGACGAGGAGCCCGTCAAATGAAAGCACAGTACCCGACAATTTCGATGAGCCACTGCTTGAGGAGGTGCTGCAGGAATTTTATGAACGAAGATCCTTTTGGATACACATTGTGGGCTATGGCTGCATTTTGAGCCCGACAAGCTGAACGCCAGGGCGGCAGCTGTATTTAAAGGACCTGGCGAACGAATTGTCCTGCTCAGCCGCCAGTGCCTGGGAAACGGATTGCAGATCAGATCCCGTCTAGGCGCGTCGCGCCTGGTAGACTGCAACGTTTACCGCTTCACCACTCTGACCCATTCGATCGTCCATTGATAAGTTCAAGAGCAAACAGAAGGCCTGGTCCTAAAGACAGGAGACGATCACATTCTCTCCACAGCCTGTCGGAACACTTCGGGCGAATCGAAATAAGCTCCTCAGAGTCATTGACGCTGTTTGGCTATTTTTCGTTCGACTCTTTCGATGATAAGGGCAATACCCTCTGTAGCCTTGGCTGACCACTGTTTCTGAGAGAACGCAAGAATGAAGCCCTAATCCTTTCCAATCTCTTCATCACAATGGCCCGCTGTTTCTTGGAGAGGTATCTCCCTCGACCCCAATCATCGAGGTACTGTTTCGGCGTGAAGGAAGAATCGTTTTCCAATGCCAAACGGTAGAAGGTCTTGGGTCGGCCGCGACCATGCAGCCCAGCCAGCAATAGTTTGCCGCTTCTGAATGTACGATGAGTTTGCCGGCGCCGAATATGCCTTTCAAGCTGGTACAACTCGGGATTGTGTCTTCCTTTTGGTGCCCTAGCCTGCAGAGCATCCCGGCGTTGAATCATCTCCTCGAGGCTCTCTGAGTATTTCCGTGCTTCGGCGGCCGCCAGGCGTAGATGGTCACCCAATGTGACCTTGACCTTCTTGCAGGCAATGCGGGCTTCCAGCTGGGCCTTTCGCCCTTTCCAATTTGCCCGTTTGAGGGTTCCCGCAGGAGAGTCTGGCCGTTTGCCCATTCTTGCTGTGTGTGTGGGTTTATTTCTCCGGCGAATGGCGCGCGCCAAGCGTCAACGGATTCAGCACGGTAGTCGTAGCCTGGAGTGCCGCAGCGTCACCGCGCTTTTCGTCTCGATGGGGAAGCACCCAACCAGGCTCGCCAGGATGCAGCATGATCAGGATGAGATTGAAGGTATATCAATCGTCATGCCTGAGTGGAAAAGCGCAGCAACCTTGCCTCGCACAAGGCGCGCAGGTCTTCGTCTATCGGGGTTTCGTTCAATCGATGGCGAAAAATTTCCGGTTCAACCAACTCGAGGCGCAAAAGCCCAGCAACGAACTGCAGATCCTTTTCTCGTCCTGCTATCAATTTGGAAACAGCCAGATCGTGAATCTCTATGCAGAATGCCGTGGCGCCACCTGTATCTTCATGCCGCAATGGAACCAGACGGCTCTTCCAATTGGCTGGCAGGACAGCAGTGTCTTCGCTTACACCGTGGGCATAGTATCCGAAGGTATGATGGAAGGGAGATCCCTCGCCAATCGAGCCGTCAATCAACTCTGCATCAGTGGGACTCCTCAGTGTAAACACGTCTGCTTCGATCGAGACGAGAAGGTCAGCCGGTGCGTCAGGGAATTGGGCCAGAATGGCCTGGCTACCGATCACAACGATTTCCGTAGCACCAGTAATGGCCGAAGATGCCCGAATGATATGCTCAAGGTGAGACCGGTGCATGTTGACGGATCGTGCGCTTGATTTCCCAGACTTCCCGGGGCGAGAGAACGCCAACAAAGGGCGAATTCTGGCGGAGGCGACGTGCTTCCTCAGTGTCGGAGCGAAGCAACTCGCAGATTTCCACGAGTGGACGCTTCAGGACAGCCCGCCATTCCGAATAGCAACGCAGAAGCGACGA
Organism: uncultured Acidimicrobiia bacterium; assembly: GCA_963791795.1. Lineage (GTDB taxonomy): Bacteria > Acidobacteriota > Terriglobia > Versatilivoradales > Versatilivoraceae > VFZK01. Next base: position 81,646 of record CAWBTP010000002.1, on the reverse strand, counting down.
CACTTTGGCATTGCTGATGGACCAATTGTCGAGGTTGGCGAGTGCGACCCCGATCAACTCCGGTTCTGCCTCAAGTCGCTCCGCAACTCGGCGCCCCAATTCCAAACCGATTTCATCATTGACGCGATGACTCATGAGTTCAGCCCAGCTACTTTGACTGCCTCTTATCACTTCTGGATCATAGGCCCGAGGCACCCTATCTGAAGTATAGATCAGTCGAGGGGGTCTTCCAAGACAGGAACCGACCGCCTTGAAGCGATCGGCGGCCGTCAGTCTTTTATAGGGGATTGCAATGTGGGCAGCATCGCCACTGCTTCCAATTTCTTTTTGTCGATGATTTTGGCATAGATCTGAGTTGAAGCAATGTCACGGTGCCCGAGCAATTTGCTCATGGTGTAAAGGTCAACGCCGCAAGTCAGGCCAAGAGTAGCGAAGGTGTGGCGGGCACAATGGAAGGAAATATTCTTGTTGATGCCGGTTCTTTTTACCCACTGTCGAATAGCCTTATCGATACTTTGCTGTGCTCCGAGCTTGAAAACCGCATCCGACACGACCTCCTGCATGATCCTAGGCGATACTTCAGCATTGACTTGCTTCCTAAGGATCGCCGCCGCCTGTTCCGAAACCGGGAGGGTTTCGACTTCGCCAGTCTTGATTTGGGAGAATTCCAAGACAAAGCTCCCGTTCAGACACTTCACCTTCTGCCACGTCAAAGCGTGCACGTCGGAATATCTCAGACCCGTAAAGGCTGAAAACAGAAAGGCCTGTTTCGCCTGGTCGTTCGAGCAAGGCGCGTCTGCCAAGCGTTGCAGCTCTTCCAAAATGAGATACTGCCGTCGCGTTTCCCGCTTCTTAATGGAAACGTCCGCTGCCGGGTTTTTGGAAAAGATGCCATCTTTGACGGCCTGATGGCAGGCTGTCTTGATTCGCGCCAAGTAAACGAGAGCGCTGTTCGGACTTACTGCTTTGAGAAGGTAATCCTTGAACCCATGCAGGAAGGAATAATTGACCTGGCTGACTGGAACGGGACCGCCAGTGAAGGCTTCCAATCGGTTGATTGCGTTCTGCCAGACGAGACGGGTGTTAGCAGCCTGCCTTGACTCACCCAGCCGTCGGCAGTAGGCGACGAAATCGGCTTGTTGCTTCGCCATCATCACAAAACCGTGCCGATCATTAACGAACTCCAAACGCCGCTTGGCCGCGATGTTTTCGGCCAGCCTCAAAGTTTCCTTATCCTGGATGCGATTGCCTGTCAGATAGAGGCCCAAGTATTCGAGTCGCCGCCGCCCGTTTTCGTAGAAGTCCAAATAAACCGTGCGCCTCTTGCCGTCCCGCAGGAATTTATGCCGAACTTTGATTTGCATTGGCCTCCTGGAATCTGCCGAGGTTGGGAGTAGAACCCGGGGGATATTACTCCTTCCGTGCACCAAGTATGCAACAAAAATAGCGAAAAACCGGCAAAATAGAAAAGCCGCCCACAACTTCTGGCGGCTTTAACTTACTGTGTATATTATCTTTATTTATCTAATGGTTTTTCTTGGTTTTCATAAAAAATTCTACCGCTGAATTACTCCCGCTTAGCGGTGGGCTGTTGCTTATGAGGTCAAAAATATCCTGAAGAGAATAAACCCTCTCTTCATCTCCCCCTTTTACCCCCGGCTTACTATCCGCCGGGGTGACGCGCAAGGGGGAGCCGTGCGACTTGATCGCTGACTAATATATCACAGGGATTTTTCGTTCGAATGTCTTTTTGGCTTTGAGTGGCTGCCTCCATCATGCTCTCGAGATGATGCCTCCGATGAGGGGACAACTCATCCTGCCGCTTGCTGGAACAGCCAATTGCGGGCTAGCAGCCTGCACGACAAGGCTATCGTCTCTCCTGCTGCAAACAGTCTAGAAATTCCAGTAAGCGGCTGGAAGCCGCTTCCACTCTTGCGTCGGCGCTCTCAACATCATGACAACACCCGAAGGTTGAACGACCGCGGTCGTTCCACCTTCGGCGTTTCACACGTTATATGTTCCCGACGCCACGCGGCCGCCGCGACCTGTCCAGTTGGTGTGGAAAAACTCGCCACGCGGCTTGTCGACGCGCTCGTAGGTGTGAGCGCCAAAGAAATCGCGTTGCGCCTGAAGCAGGTTGGCGGGCAGTCGGCCCGTACGGTATCCGTCGAAGAAGGACAGTGCTGTTGAGAACGCCGGCGTCGGGACACCGGCTTCAATTGCGTGGACGATGGCTCGCCGCCAGGAACCCTGATAGTCGTTCAGCAGCTTGCTGAAGAAATCATCCAGTAGCAGGTTGTTGAGCTGCGGGTTCTTGTCATAGGCCTCTTTGATCTTGCCTAGAAATTGGCTGCGAATAATGCAGCCGCCGCGCCACATTAAGGCGATGCCGCCAAAATTCAGGTTCCACTTCTGATCCTTCGCCGCTTCGCGCAGCAGCATGTAGCCTTGAGCGTAGGAAATCATCTTCGAACAATACAGCGCGCGACGAACGTCTTCGATGAAGGCGGCGCGATCTGCAGAGACGGCCGGTTTGGGGCCAGTCAGAACCGCTGAAGCTTTGACGCGTTCGTCTTTAAGAGCAGACAGGCAACGTGCAAACACCGCTTCGCCGATCAACGTCACCGGTGTTCCCAACTCCAGCGCGCTGATGCCCGTCCATTTCCCCGTGCCCTTCTGACCGGCCGTGTCGAGAATCTTGTCGATCAGGGGTGCGCCGTCCTCATCCTTTTTCTTGAAGATCTCGGCCGTGATCTCGATGAGGTAGCTGTCCAGCTCTCCGCGATTCCAGTCCGCGAAAACCTCGTGCAATTCATCGGCGTTCAGCCCCAATCCTTCGTGCAACAGGTGGTACGCCTCACAAATGAGCTGCATGTCGCCATACTCGATGCCATTGTGCACCATCTTCACGTAGTGCCCTGCGCCTTCCTCGCCCACCCAGTCGCAACACGGAGATCCGTCTTCCACTTTGGCTGCGATGGCCTGGAAGATTTCCTTCACGTGCGGCCAAGCCGCGGGATTTCCCCCTGGCATGATCGATGGGCCGTGTCGCGCGCCTTCTTCGCCACCCGAGACGCCTGTCCCGATGAACAGAACGCCTTTCTCCGCCAGTTCTCGGGTGCGACGGTTCGTATCCGGGTAGTGCGAATTGCCACCATCAATGACAATGTCGCCCTTTTCAAGGTGGGGCAGGAGTTGGGCGATCATTTCATCAACCGTGGAGCCCGCCTTGACCATCAGCATGGCGCGCCGCGGACGCTTCAGGGACTGAACGAACTCCTCGATCGAGTGCGTCCCAGCGACGCGAGTCCCAGCAGCTTCATTGTGGATAAACTCGTCCACCTTTGAGACCGTGCGGTTGAACACTGCCACGCGATAGCCGTGGTCGTTCATGTTCAAAACCAGGTTCTGTCCCATCACAGCCAGCCCGATCAGACCAATGTCACAACTCTCTCTATCCATGATGGCTCCTATTAAAGATCGTTCTCATCGTGGTCCTCAGGCACTTATCAACCTATCGCGCCGGTGGACGGTGAACCGACGCATTATAGATGTCGGAGGTATTCATCACAAGCGCTTGTGTCGGCCGAAACCCCGGTCGCGGCGCGCTGGTGTTGCGCCAGTTCTCAGAATCGGCGAACCGCTCATAGAGCGGCCACTACAGTTTTCACAGCTTGCCTCGGGGTTCTCTGGCCTCTTCAGACAAACCCCGCACCTGTTGGTGCTGCCCCCTTCAAGGGGGAATTGTCGCCACCCCTTTTGGTTGTCGAGTCGAGCTATTTGACAATGCCTTGCCTCGACAGCTATGTTGAGCACCTCGATGGACAATTCCGTTGCTGGTTCCCCCAATTCTATGAGAGGCACACTATGAACCGCAGAGACCTCCTGAAGTCCTTGCCTATGCTCGCTGCTTTCGGGAACGCTTCCAGCGTCCTGGCCGCTGACACTTTGCCCAAGGGCAGTGCCCGGTTGCGCACCGCCATTTGTGCGTATTCATTTCGCGACGCACTGAAAAAGAAATCCATGACCTACGATGACCTCGTTCGTCTGGCCGTGGAGCTCGATGTGGACGGGCTCGATCTCACCGTGTATTGGTTCCCGAACACGAGCGACGATTTCCTGCTGCCGTTGCGCCGACTGGCCTACAAGAACGGCGTCGAGATCTACAGCATTTCGATTCGCTCAGATATGTGCCGACCTACCGAGGATCTGCGCGAGCGCGAGTCGGCCTGGCTGGAGAGGTGGGTGGAGGTGGCTGCAAAGCTTGGGGCCGGCCACATTCGCGTCTTCGGTGGAGACGTGCCCAAAGGATCGACGGAGGATCAGGCAGCGGAGTGGGTGGTTGGCATCCTGAAGCGCGCCGCGGATTACGCCGGCAGAAAGGGTGTCATCCTTGGACTGGAGAACCACGGTGGCATCACGTCAAAGGCGGAAAGAGTCGTGCAGATCGTCAAAGCGGTGAACTCACCCTGGGTTGGGATCAATCTCGACACGGGCAATTTTCGAAGTGACACGTATGCCCAGATCGAAGCCTGCGTGCCCTATGCCGTGAATGTGCAATTCAAAACCGAGATTTCGGAGAATGGCAAAAAGCTGCCATCCGACTGGAACCGGATTTTGACCCTGCTTGCCAAGGGTGGATACAAGGGCTACCTGGCGCTAGAGTACGAAGCGGACGAAGCTGCCGAAGTGGCTGTGCCCCGCCTTACGAAGCAGTTGAATGAAGCGGTAGGGAAGCAAGGTCGGGCGTGAGAGCGGGCAGAATTGTTTAGTGGCTCTAAGACAACCCCCTAGGCCTTCGGCCTTTTCCCCTTTGTTAAGGGGGAATTGCGCTTCGCATCTATCCTGCCTGCTCGCGTGACTCCACGAGAAGTTCATCTGCCATCAAGGGATTTCCTGCCATCAAGCCGCCGTCAACCCGCAAGACCACTCCCGAGATCCAGGCAGCTGCATCTGAAGCTAGAAACAGTGCCGCGTTGGCAACGTCTTCGGGTTCTCCGATGCGGCCCAGCGGGTACCATTTCTCCAAACGCTTGAGGACTTCCGGGTCCTTCTCGATACGATGCTGCCAGATGGGCGTGCGAATCGAGCCCGGGGCAATCGCGTTGGCGCGAATGCCGTAGCGGCCATAGCGCGCGGCGACGCTCTCGGTAAGATTGATGACGCCCGCTTTGGCTGCGCTGTAGGCTTCGTTGCCGAAGTAGCCAAGAGCGTTCACCGAAGCGATATTGACAATGACGCCCCGCTTGCGTTCGATCATTCCTGGCAGAACGTAGCGGCAACAGAGAAACGCGCTCTTGAGGCACACGGACAGATCGCGGTCCCAGGTCGTTTCATCCATCGACGCCACATTGTCACCTCCAGCAGCAGCCGCGTTATTAACCAGCACATCCACCGCGCCAAAAGACTTCACCGCCAGTGCCACCATTGCCTGCACGTCATGCGACACACTCACGTCGGTCTGAGTGGCTATTGCCTTGCCACCAGAGGCAGCAATTTTTCCGGCAACCTCCATTGCGCTTTCACCGTTTCGATCGGCGATGACGACGGCGGCCCGCTCAGCCGCGAAGCGCATCGCCATAACTTGGCCGATTCCTGAGCCACCTCCCGTAACAATCACTGTTCGATCCACAAACTGCATGGTTCCCCCTCGATTGAAGTCGTTTCTTCCCTGAAACGACGCCAGCCTATCATGATTTAGTTTGTATGAATCCATAGGGTCGTCGGGCTTGGCTAGAAACAACTGGATTCCGGCCCCTGCTGGTTGTCCACGATGACGGATAGTGGTAGCCTCCACTTCGGCGTCCCTTCACTTTTGAGATTGTCATCGGAGCTGACCGCTCCATCAGCCGAAGCTGACGCTGGCTGTCGGGGGCTGGAAGCAATTCTTGCATCAACAGGAGGCCTCGATGTCTTTCGTCCCAATGCTGCACTCCGTCAGCTACTCCGGCTCGTGGGGCCAGGCGGCTCTTTCGCTTGAGCAGTTCATCGACAGAGCCGCAGATCTCGGCTTTGGTGGCGTTATGCTGATGGCCAAGCGCCCGCATCTTTCCGTTTTGGATTGGGATGCGAAGGCCAGGACCCAGTTGCGCAGGCAACTGGAGCGCAGAAAGACCGAACGCTTGTGCATTGCCGGGTATAACAACTTGACTGCAGACCTGGAACACTCTGAGGTACCGCACCGGGAAATTCAGATTCAACACATTACCGAGTTGGCCCGCTTGGCGAGTGATCTGGGAGGTAGCTTCGTGCGGATTTTCACTGGCTACGAGAATCCTGCCAGTACGTACCACGCTCAATGGAAGCTTATCGTGGCGGCGCTAAAGGAATCGGCGCGCCGCGCCAGCGAGTTTGGCGTGACCCTTGGCGTTCAGAATCACCACGACATCGGAGTCGGATACGAGAGCTTTAACGATCTGATTCGGGCCGTTGACGAGCCCAACTGCAAAGCGATGTTCGACGCTTGGGCGCCAGCGCTGCACGGAGTCGACCTTGTCGCTGCCGCGCGCAAGCTGGCACCCCTGACGGTACAGACCACGGTCGCGAACTACCAGCGGCGGCCCCGCTACCACTACAATCCCGCGCTCGTGAACTACTCCGAGCAACTGCCCTACGTTCAGGCCGTTCCCATCGAAGAAGGGTTCATTGATTACGCTCAGTTCCTGAAAACGCTGGCCGAAGGAGGCTTTCAGGGTGCTGTGGCGTACGAAATGTGCTCGCCTCTTCTCGAAGGCGGAGGCCTGGAAGTTCTGGACCGATATGCCCGGCTGTTTGCGGAGTTTCTCCAGCGCCTGAACAGCGACCTCGGTTCCCGGACAATGCAAGCGACGCGGGTGTTGGAACCTGCTGCTACGAGCGAAGTGATGAGTACTGAGTGATAGTGACTACTGAGGATCCTGCATGTCCAGTCAGAACTTCTTCGCCGGAGTTGATCTTGGAGGCACCAAAGTCAACGTCACGATTCTGGGAGAGGATGGTACGTTCCGCATCTCGGAGATGATGGAGTCGCCATCACTGGTCGAGCAGGGACCAGCGGTGACGCTGAAGCAGATGGAAGTGGCGCTGAAGCAAGCAGCGAAGATCAGCGAGATCGACATGAGAAGCGTCAGATCCGTGGGCCTCGACACCCCGGGACCCGCAAGCGCCGACGGCGTGATCTCAGCTCAGGGATCGACGAACTTTGGCAACAGCGAGTGGGCGAGGTTTCCAATCCGTGAGGCGTTCCAGGACGTGATCGGTCTGCCCACGCTGTACGCGAACGATGGCAACGCAGCCGCGCTGCACTGCCACCGCGTGAAGTTCGGCCGGGATTCGAAATTCTCTTCCATGACTGCCGCTGTTGGAACCGGCTTGGGAGGCGGTGTCGTCGTGAATGGCCAGCTTGTGGTCGGCAACACCGGTTTTGCGGCCGAGACAGGTCACGTGGTTCTCCCTTCCCACGGTCTTCTGGAGCCCGGCCAACCGATGCCCAAGTGCAACTGCGGCCGCGAAGGTGATGCCGAAGCATGGGCGTCTCTCACCGGCATCCGAAATAATCTTCTGCCTTACTACCTGCAGAAATATCCGAATCACCCTCTCTGGCAGGTGAACGATGCCGGCGGAGCAAGGTCAAAGCAGGTTCGGGCCTTTGGAGAGAATGGCGATCCGATGGCCCGGCAGATCTTCGAGAAACAAGCCATCGCTTTGGCAGTGCTTTTTGATATTGCAATGCAGTTTCTCGACCTGGACGCGTTTTTTGTCGGCGGCGGCGTGATGCAGACGATGCCTGAGTTCCGCGAGTGGTTTCTTGGGGTGCTGCGGAAGCACCTGCCTCTGCGGGATGAACAGATGGGTGTGACGGTTGAGATCGCCCCCGACGGCGACATGGCGGGCGCTCGAGGGGCTGCGCGTCTGGCTCTGGAATCCTGGCTCGGCGGCTAGATTCATCGCAGAGAACGCGATAACAGGCAAGATCATTGCGGCTGCTCATCAACTTCAATGTTACTGTTCTCAAAGATGGTTCGGCGAATCGTGAACGACTTCTCAGATTCTCTGCGGTCTCCGCGTCCTCTGCGGTGAAAAGTCCATCGCTGGGTTTGTGTCCAAGCTCGCCCAAACAATCGTTTCCTGGGATGTCTGCGTTCAAGTTTTCAACTCAAATCGAAGTCCGCTTCCGTGACCTGGATGCCCTCGGACATGTGAACAACGCGGTCTACCTCACTTACTTTGAGATCGCCCGATTGCACTACTGGAAGAATCTCTTTGGCAGCGAGGCATTCAGTCGGCATAGTTTTGTGGTTGTGCGCGCCGAGTGCAACTATCGTTCTCCCGCGCACGTCGGGGAAATGCTGCGATTATTCGCCAAAGTTTCCGAGCTCAAGAAGTCGAGTTTCGTTTTTGAGTATCAGATTGTTGAGAGCCAGACAGGACGCGTCGTCGCCGACGGGTTGACCGTTCAGGCCTGTTTTGACTCGGAGACGAAGCGAGCCAAACCCATTTCAGACGAACTTCGGGATAGCGTTCTGGAGTTCGAAAAACCCCAGAGTCAACCGAGACCAGACTCATTGGCGAGGGACTCATGACGCACTCCACCAGTTTTCGCGACTATATCCTTTCAGTGGCGCTGCTTTCCGCGTTTGGTCCTATGAACCTTGGAGCACAGACTCCTGCAGGATGGCCTCAGTTCGGAGGCCCCCTGCGCAACTTCACTTCGCCTTCAAAAGGTCTGGCCAATACTTGGCCTGCCGAGGGCCCACGGAAGGTTTGGAGCCGCCCATTAGGCGAAGGTTACTCGGGAATCGCCTCGGACGTCGGCAAGCTCTACACGATGTACCGGGTTTCGACTGCACAAGCCGGCAGCAAGTTTAACCGGGAAGTGGTCGTAGCGCTGGACGCACAAACCGGGAAAACGTTGTGGGAAGACCCCTACGATGCTCCCTTCGAACCTGGCATGAAAATGGAGAACGGCCCCGGCCCCCATGTCACGCCACTGGTGGTAGGAAATCAGATTTACACGGTGGGTATTACGGGCAAGTTTTATTGCAAAGACAAGAACACCGGAAAGACGCTCTGGTACCACGACCTCCTGAAGGAATACCGCGCGCCCCGCAGGGATCGTGGCTATTCCTGCAGCCCGGTCGCCTACAAACAGACTGTGATTCTTCCAGTCGGCGGAACGGGCCAGGCTTTGATGGCATTCAACCAGAAGGATGGGAGTGTGGCCTGGAAGCAGCACGATCTGGCATCCTCTCCATCATCTCCCCTGATCATCAACGTGGATGGGCAGGATCAGCTAGTCGCATTCCTGGGCGATATCATCGCTGGTTTCGATCCAAACAACGGCACCTTGTTATGGAGCCATCCTCACAAGACAGACTGGGGACTTAACATCAGCCTACCCGTGTGGTCGGAAGGGAACCTGTTGTTCTGCACTTCGGCCTACAGCGGAGGCAGTCGGCTCCTGCAACTTTCGCAACAAGCAGGAAAGACCACCGTCCGGCAACTATGGTTTACAAACCGATTGCGCATCCACATCGGAAACGCTGTGCGCATTGGGGCCCACATCTACGGCTCCAGCGGTGATTTTGGCCCGGCCTTCTTTTCTGCCGTGGACATCAAGACCGGCGAGGTTGCCTGGCAAAATCGCGGCCTCTCCAAAGCAAGCTTTGTTTATGCAGATGGGAAGTTCTTTCTGGTCGACGAAGATGGGAATCTGGCCCTGGCTACTGTTTCACCGAGTGGCTTGCAGATTCACTCCAAAGTCCCACTTCTGACTCACATTGCCTGGACAGCCCCTTCTCTGGTTGGGAACACACTCTACGTGCGGGACCGCAAGAGTCTCCTGGCTCTTGATGTCGGAACCCGGCAGTAGGGTGCATGGGCGGCAAGGCTTTCGCACCGAATCCCAAGCAGCGCCCCCTACCAAAGCGCGCTGTCTGATTGAGGAGGGAAGCAGATGGTTCGTTTCGTCATTGTTCTCCTGATGGCAGGGTGTGCCTATGCGCAAAGGAAGCCCGAGAATCCCATGGAGCACTTGCCGAAGAATGTTGAAGTGGTGACTCATTTTGGAGAGCGCGCCGACATTTCACCCGACAACCAACAGATTGCCTTCATGAACAAGAGTTTCGGAGATGCGTTTGTTGTCGGCCTGAAAGACCGAAAAATCCGCTGCCTGACCTGCAGCGTCCCGGGAGCTGCGTTTCTCCGCATCATGCATCTGGTTTCCGGTGACTACATCCTTATCGGGCCTGAGCGATTCAAAGAACTGCGCACCAGCCGGAGGGAAGACAACGAGCTGTGGTTCCTGAGCAAGCGGACTGGGTCGAAACCTGTGCGCTTCGGGCAGAAGATGAGTGAAGGGGCTGCCCTTTCGAAGACGAGCCTGAAAATCTCATTCGCGGTGCTCAGCGCGCAAGACCCCACGCTGGCGCCAGAACAGTCCCAGTTGTTCGTGGCGGATATGGATCCTTCGGGCAAGACGCCGCGGCTAACCAACAAGCGCATGGTTTATGAAAGCCGCAGCGCTGATTGCCGGGTGGAATCGCAAGATTTTTTCGACAATGACCGGAAGCTGACTTTTACCTGTTACGAACCGAAGGGCCTGGCTTCGGTCATGGTTCTGGATCTCGAAACCGGAAGGGCCGAGAACGTCTCAAAGGCTCCGGGAACCTACAACGAAGTGGAAGGAATTCTGCCCGACGGGAAACACACGTTGGTGGAAGCGGATCGTCAAGTCGAGACATTGGGTGGCGAGCATGGGTCTCGCAATATCGACATCTGGAAGCTCCGTCTCGACGGGACGGGGAAGGACTTTCAGCGGCTTACAAACTTCAATGATTATGAAGGAGGCAAGGCTTCCAACCCTGTTGTATCCACTGACGGTCGCTTCATGGCGTTTCAGCTCGCCCGAACAACCGACGAAGCAGGCGTGGGGTATGGGATTCTTCTCTTCTACTTTCGATAGCACCGCCTGCGAACTACCGGCGTCAATCGGAGAGTTGAGAGCGTCTTCAAGCTTTGTTCGTAAGGAGCTCGTGCCACGCCGCGTTCGGTGATGATTGCGGTCACATACCGGTTGGGGGTCACGTCAAAGGCAGGGTTGGCAACCTGCACTCCTTCGGGCGCGATGGCTGATTGCTGGATGTGAGTTACTTCTCGACCGGGACGCTGCTCGATCGGGATCTGTTTTCCTGAAGGCAGGCTGAGGTCCAACGTGGAGATGGGTGCCGCGACGTAAAAGGGAATATTGTTCTCCTTCGCAAGCACGGCCACTGAGTAGGTTCCAATCTTGTTGGCAACATCTCCATTGGCCGCAATCCGATCCGCCCCGACGACAACGCAGTCAATCTTGCCCTGTTGCATGAAATAGCCCGCCATGTTGTCTGTGATCAGCGTGACCGGAATGTGATCCTTTTGCAGCTCCCAGGCGGTGAGCCGGGCTCCCTGCAGAAAGGGCCGCGTTTCGTCGGCGAACACCTGAATCTTTTTCCCCTGCTCCACCGCGGCACGGATAACCCCAAGCGCCGTTCCATAGCCGGCAGTCGCCAGCGCGCCGGCATTGCAGTGCGTTAGGACTCGTTCACCCAGAAGCCCAGCGCCAAAACTGCCCATACGGCGATTGAGAGCGATGTCCTCCTCGTGCATCCCGACGGCTTCGGCTTCGAGTGCACTCTTGACGCGTTGCAAGTCACCTGTAGGAAAATGCTGCTGAAACACGCGCTTCATGCGCTCAATCGCCCAGAAAAGGTTGACGGCTGTCGGGCGCGTTGAGGCGAGTGTTTGGCAGATTTCGCCAAACTGCCGCTCGAATTCCTGAGGATTGTCTGTCTGAATGTGCTTCACCCCCAGCGCCACGCCCATGGCGGCAGCTACGCCGATGGCCGGGGCCCCTCGTACGACCATGTCTCGAATGGCCTCGGCTACTTCCTGATACGTCTTGAAGACCGGGTAAAGCTCCTCACCCGGCAGCTTGCGCTGGTCGATCATGACGACGCCGTCTTGCGTCCATTCCAACGTTTTGAACATCGTGATTCAACGCTCCTCAGACATTGCAGAAGGTACTTCATCAGCTCGCAGCAAGAGCCGGACTATAGCACAAGACTTCCCAGCTTCTTCCAGAACGAGCCCGTAGCACGCGAGGCCTCGGAATGGTTTTCTGCAGAGACCTTAAGTGGCGACGACCGGGGTTGCGCTTCCGAGGCGCTGGACGGCTGCCTGTGGTCGGGCAACTTCCGGAAGACAGCGAACTGAAGAGGTTCTATATCCCGATGAGTCTTATCTCTCGATGTCTTGACTTTGTTCAGGACTGCTTTAGACTTAGTGTAATTGTCCTAGCGCCGTAAAGCTGTGCCTCAGCAAGTCCGCTTGAGAACCACGATTACGCGGGCCGCTCAGAGCATTCCCAAGATTGGGAGAACGTAACTTCTCTCGATCGCGTGCCACCACTAAATCCACGGCGCAAGACTTGTTTTCTGACAGGTCCTTTCCTGACTCGTGGTTATAGATTACACAAGGAGTAGCCATGAATAGCCATTGGAGCACTAGCAGTTTCGTCATACTGCTTTTTGCTGTTCTGGGCACGAGCTCTGTTTTTGGTCAGAGCGGCACCATTCGGGGAATCGTGGTTGATGCCCAAGGCGGAGTGATTGGAAATACCAAAGTTAGCGCTTTCGATGAGGCGAAGCAGTTGGTGGTTCGTGAAACCACGTCCGCGGAAGACGGTTCGTTTCAGTTGCAGCCGTTGCAACGCGGCACCTACACCGTCAAGGCTGAGAGCAGCGGATTCAAGGCCCTTGAGCGCAAAGGGCTGGTCTTGGACCCTTATCAGGTCATGAATCTGGGAACTCTCACTTTGGAGCTGGGTGAGATTACCCAGTCGGTCAGTGTCGAAGCCCAGGTTCCGTTGGTCGAAACCAGTTCCGCTCTGAAATCGTTTACCATCGATTCGCAGCAGGTTCGCGAGTTGAGTCTGAATGGAAGAGACTTTCAGTCCCTGATTCGCACGTTACCTGGCGTGGTCTCGAACGATCGCTCGGATTTTCGCCTGGCCTTTAACAACACAGATGCTTTCAACGTTAACGGGCTGCGCGGCAGTGCGAATAACGTCTACCTCGATGGCAGCATTAACACCGACGTGGGCGCGAATGACGGCCAGTACACTCAGATCAGCCTGGATGCAGTCGGCGAATTCAAAGTGCAGACCAGCGCCTTTAATGCCGAGTACGGCCGGAATCCCGGCGTGCTGCTTTCAATCACAACCCGCAGCGGCGGCAGCCAGTTTCACGGCACTGCTTACGAATTTCTGAGAAACAATGCCCTGGACGCGCGCCAACCGTTCGATACCACCGGCACTACGCCGAAGTTGCGTTTTAACCAGTTCGGCGGCAATCTCGGCGGCCCGATTTTGAAGCGCGGGTTGTTTTTCTTCTTCAACTACGAAGGCACCCGCGCAACGCGCCCGCTTGGCAACAACACACGCGATCTGCCTCATCCGGACCTGCTGAACGGCGATTTCCGGAGACTTCTGCGTGGAACCCCGATTGCGACAGCCCCTCAATTTGACATTGGAACCGTATTCCGCCCCGGAACTATAACCCGCAACGCAGCTGGCTTGATTACAGGCGGAGTTGCCTATCCGGACAACATCATTCCACGAGCAGAGTGGAGCCGCAACGCGCCGGCTTTTCTGAAGGTCCTGAGTGCGTTCGACCGGTCGGGAGGCATACCTGTAGCCAACAGTCCGCAATTGGTTCGTGTCCCATTCCAGGATAGTTACAAGTTCAACAAGAACGCCAAAGTGTTGCGGATCGACTGGCAGGCGAGTTCGAAAACCAACCTCTTTTTCCGCTGGGCAGACGATTCACAGCGCGAAGACCAAACGGCAGGGCATTTTTGCCTCGACGCCGTATCCGGTCTTCCCACAGTACCGCAAGAAGCCCGGTTCCAGCTGGTCTGGCAACCTTGTCAACGTGATCTCGCCCACGACGACCAATGAATTCATCTTCACGTACAACCACCTGACGCAGGTTGTCGACGTGACCGAGGATGCGGACACGAGCCTCTACGACCGCGACAAGTTGGGGTTTACGTTCAGGGAGCTCTACCCAGCCGTGAACGTCCGAAACAAGTTTCCGCGCTTCAACTGCGGGATTGGCGATTGCAATTTCCCAGGCTTTGCCTCGGGCTGGCTTAGCGAAGGCAAGACGTTTGCCTGGACCGACAATTTTACGCGAGTGCTCGGCGCTCACACGTTCAAGACAGGCGTCTTCTTTAATCGTAACGACAATGGCCAGCAGCCTGCGTGGACCGATTCGATTAACCTCAATTTTGGCCCGAACCGGGAGAATCCCAACGACTCGAACAACCAGCTCGCGAATCTCCTGTTGGGCAACTACACAAGCGTTACTCAGACCAACGGCATTTTTTACGGGGACTTCAGATTCTACGGTCTGGAGTTCTATGGGCAGGACAGTTGGAAGGTGAACCGAAAACTGACGTTGGAGTTTGGCGCTCGCTATGTCTACCTCGGGCCCACCTACACCCTGGGCGAGTTCTTGCAGCCATATTTTGATCCGGCGCGCTACGACGCGTCCAAGGCTGTTCAGATCGAAACAGCTTCGGGCTTGCGGAACGGCAGCATCATTCCCAACTCAGGCGACCCGTTCAATGGAATCGTGATCGAAGGAAACGGAATTCCCAAGGGCTTTGCCAAGCACCGCAAGAATCAGATCTCTCCAAGGTTTGGCTTCGCTTATGACCCTTTTGGTGACGGGAAGACCTCCATTCGCGGCGGCTTCGGAAACTTCTTTGAGCGCATCCGGCAGAACGTAAATTCGTTCGACGGGTTGGCCAATCCGCCGCTGACCTACAACCCCAGCCTGTACGGGGGCAACGTCGACAACCTCTCACCGGATCTGGTTGGAGGCGGGACGCGTTTCCCCGTCGCGCTCAGAGCGTTCGACGCCCAGGGCCTCATCCCAACAATCTATACCTGGAGTCTTGGTGTCCAGCGGGAGCTGGGCCGTCAAACTTCCGTCGACGTCGGCTACATTGGCAACACAGCCCGCCATCTGCAGTATGTCAGGGATATTAATCAGCTGCCTCTCGGTACAACCACCAATACAACGATCTTGCAGCAGGCCAATAATACTGCCAACGCTGTTCGTCCATTCAAAGGCTACACGAGTATCAATTTCACCGACTTCGGAGCCAACAGCAACTACCACGCGCTTCAGGCCCGCTTAAGCCGGCGTTTTGCAAACAATCTGACCATGAATGCCAACTACACCTGGTCCAAGGCGATCAGTGAAGTGGATAACGATAGCACCGGCATCGGCTATTATCTGGATCGAGCGAGGGAAAGAGGTCCTGCCGGATTCGACCGCAGGCAGGTCTTCACTTTGGATTATGTCTATCAGCTACCAAACGTTGGAACCAAGTGGATGAACAATGCAGTTGGACGAACGGTATTCGATGGTTGGCAGGTCTCGGGAATCACGCGTTTTTGGAGTGGCACGCCGCTGACTATGACCATGAACGCTAACAATGCTGACGCAGGAACACTCAATGGAGCTACCGGAGTTCGAGCTGACTATGTGAGTGGAGATTTGTATCCTGCCAAGAAATCGCGTGAAGAGTACTTCAACCCGCTGGTCTTTGCGCGTCCCCTGAACGGGTCGCTCGGAACCACTGGCAAGGGCATTCTCTACGGACCCGGCATCAACAATTGGGATATCTCGCTGTTCAAGAACACAAAAATCACAGAACGCATCACCACGCAGTTCCGGTTCGAGACCTTCAACACCTTCAACCATACCCAGTGGGCAGGCATTAATACGGGTCTCGCTGCAGCAAACCCAGGCGCCCAAGTCACTGCCGCCACTCGCGGCACCAGCGGGCAGGTGAATGCGACCCGCGACCCGCGAAACATTCAATTTGGGTTCAAGATTTACTTCTAGTTCCACTTGGCAGCGGTAGTTCAAACTTGGTCAAGTTTGTTTGAACTACTGACCCCTCACCCCCAACCCCTCTCCCATTGGGAGAGGGTGGCCAAAGGTGAAGTCTTAGAAGACTTCACGCGGTCGCGGAGGCCGGGTGAGGGGCCGTCCACAGCGGAGGCCAACCCTCGATGGTATGAGGTTGCTCGCTATGCTCAGATCCTCATCTCCGCACGTCGTTCTTCAAGAGCCCCGCAACAGCGGGGCTCTTTTTTTTGCTTTCAGTTGGCTGACCCGTTCCATGGCTGTTTTGGCTTCGGCTTGGCGACCGCTGGCGCGCAAAGCGAGTGCCAGTTGGTAGAAGATCGCATCCTCTTCGCTGTTCAGCTCCGCAGCTCGCTGCAGAAGAGAGACGGCTTCCGCTGGGTTCTTCAGTTGCAATTTGGCTTTTCCCAAATAGTAAAGCGTCCCCCAGAAGTCTGGGTTTAGTTGCTCTGCTCGTGCCAGCGGAACAAGCAGCCTCGTCTACGCGTCCTTCGTTCACTAAGAGAGACCCCAAGAAATATGGGGCCTCGCTATCTTGAGGATTCCTTTCCATCGCCGTCAGAAAAGCGGCCCGTGCCTCTTCGGGCTCCCTCAAACTTACCAACACCTTGCCAAGCTCCAGTTGTGCGTTGGGGAAAGCAGGTTCGAGCTCAAGTACCTTCAGAAAAGCTTCTCTGGATTCTGCGAATCGGGCGCCATCGTAGTAGGCCTTCCCCAAGAGGAAGTGTGCCTGCGCGGGGCTCAGAGCCGTCAGCATCATCTCGTCGAGAAGCGGCTTTGCTTTATCTGGCTGCTGGTTTCTCAGGTAGGCCATACCCAAGAGATACAACACGCCGGCATTCTTCGGATCAGACTCTCTGAGGGATTCCAGAGAAGAGATCGCGAGCTTCGGTTCACCCAGATGAATCTGACACGTTGCGAGCAGCTCTTGTGCCTGACGATGATTGGGCTGCTTTGCGACAATCCGAGAAAACTGCCTGGCGGCGAGCTGGTAGTTTTCCTGCTTGAAGTACACCAAGCCTAGATTCAGGCGCAGGGCCAGGTCTCCCGGGTTCAAAGCCAGCGCACGCCGGTAAGTCTCGATGGCCCGAGCCGACCGTTGTGTCCGGGAATAGACAACGCCGAGGTTGCCGAGGGCTCCGATGTGATTAGGCTGCTTCTTGAGAACGGCGGCGAATCCCTGCTCTGCCGCGCCGTAATCCTGTGCTGCCAGAGCCGAGGCTGCTCTTTCAAAGACAACTTCCGAGGCGTCTGGCAGGCCAAGCAGAAAAACAGCAGCAATCCAAATGGCAGGCATGGAAAGATTGTCTTCTCCGGCTTAGCTCCTGTCAACGCCTGTACCCGAGGGCTGCAACTTGACGAGCACCGGACGCTCTGCTAGAAACCATCGTGGTTCGATGAGATGATCAGAGGCATCGGTCGTTGAAGGATCGCGATTAGGAGTGAACTCGAGGAAAGATGAAACCCAATGGCCGGCAACGTTACGATCTCGTTATTTTCGACCTTGACGGCACCCTGATCGATTCCAAGCTCGATCTGGCGAACAGTGTCAACTTCACTCGGCATCAGATAGGGCTTTCAGAGCTCGAACATCGACTCATTTTCAGCTACATAGGAGATGGCGCAACGATGCTGATTCGTCGCGCCATGGGTGAAGGGCTGAGCGAGTTGGACGTCCAACGGGCACTGGAGATCTTTCTGTCTCACTACCGCGAGCACCTTCTCGACAACACCACCCTCTATCCGGGTGTCGCTGAAGCTCTCGAAGCGCTCCGACCTCTGACGCTGGCGGTTCTGACAAACAAGCCGGTCAGACCGACGCTGGCAATTCTTCAAGGCCTGCAGATTGACGACCGGTTTGCGGTTGTCTACGGCGGCAACAGCTTTGAGCAGAAGAAACCTCATCCCGTGGGTATTGAGCAAATCCTAGCCGACACCGGGACTGAGCGTGGACGGACGGTGATGGTAGGAGACTCCTACATCGACATCCAGACTGGACGTGGCGCCACAGTTGCCACTTGCGGCGTGACTTACGGCCTTGCCAGTGACACCCTGCACGAACCCAAGCCCGATTTTCTGATCGACGACCTGCGACAACTCAGCCGCATCGTGTACGACAGAGAGTGAGGGATCAACACGATAACTGTGATGGCAGCTTGGCAAGGCTGCCTGGTTCGCAGTAAAGGAGATAGAAGAGATGCAGCTTGCTGTGTCGCTCTCGCTATTGATGTTCGTCGTTGGTGGCCCGAACCTGTCCGCACAGAGCCGGGAGTCCTTATCCGATCTTGCCTGGCTGGCCGGCGGATGGCAGGGAACAATGGGCAAAGCGCAGATTGAGGAACACTGGATCCAGCCGGCGGGAGGCATGATGCTGGGGGTTTCGAGGACGGTTGCAGGGGACCGCACTGTTTCCTTTGAATTCTTGCGGATCGAGGGCCGGCCGGATGGGCCGGTGTACGTGGCACAACCACAAGGCCGGCCACCCGTCGAGTTCAAATTGACGCAGCGATCGGAGAATCGGGCGGTGTTTGAAAACCCTCAGCACGATAACCCCAAGGTCATACGGTACTCAAAAGAAGCGGATGGCTCCCTGCGTGCCGAGATTGAAGGCGATGAGAAGGGGAAGCATCAGAAGATGGAGTTCAAGTTCCAACCCATCCCCCGGCGCTAATCCCGAGGAGGGTCCCTTAGCTTCAGCGGCTGCATGCTACGGAAACTGGATTCCCGCCCCGGCTTACTGTCCGCCGGGGTGACGTTCTTTCGCGGGAATGACGGCGCCTCGAGATTGTAGGGTTGGCTACTTGGATTTGAATCGGATACGGACACTCTGGGCATGGGCATCGAGTTTTTCCGATTCAGCAAATCTCTCGATGTAACCATGGTTTTTCTGAAGCGCCGCTTGAGTGTATTTAATGAGGCTGGTTTTTTTGAGGAAATCGTAGACACCGAGCGGAGACGCAAAGCGAGCGGCGCCTGAAGTTGGCAGGACATGGTTGGGGCCCGCAAAGTAGTCGCCGACTGGCTCGCACGAATAGACCCCAAAGAAGATGGCTCCAGCGGAATGGATCTTTTCCGCGAATGGCTCCGGTGTGTTCATCAACAATTCGAGATGTTCCGGCGCAATGGCATTAACCGCTTCGGCAACCTCGTCCCAGGTGCTGCAGACAATGACGGCTCCATAGTTCTGCAACGCTTTCTGAATGATCTTCTCCCGGTTGAGATTCTTGATGAGACAAGCCGCGCTGTTTTGAACGGCTAGAGCGAACTCCTTCGACACGACAACAGCAATCGCGCAAGCGTTTTCGTCGTGCTCTGCTTGAGCCAGGAGATCGGCCGCCACAAAATCCGGGTCGACAGAATCATCCGCGACCACAACGACCTCGCTCGGGCCTGCAATCATATCGATATCAACCACGCCGTAGACCTGACGCTTGGCTGTAGCCACATAAATGTTGCCCGGCCCAACAATCTTATTCACCTTGGGCACTGTCTCGGTACCATAGGCTAGGGCGGCCACGGCCTGAGCGCCGCCTATTCCGTAGACCTCCTCCAACCCCAGTTCCTCAAGAACCGCCGCGATGACCGGGTTCTTGTGGAATTGATGAGGCGGTGTCGTCACGACAATTCGCGGCACCCCTGCAATTTGTGCCGGCACTGCGTTCATGAGAACCGTTGAAGGATAGGCGGCGGTGCCACCTGGCACATAAAGCCCAACCGACTGGAGCGGACGAATCCGCTGGCCGAGGCGGACCCCATCGGCCCCTTCGATCTCCCAGGATTTTTCCAACTGGCGCTCGTGAAACCGCCGAATGTTTTCCCTCGCAAGCCGGAGCACTTGCCGCAGCTCTGGGTCGGCTTGCGCTGCAAGTTTGCGAATCTCCTCCGGGTCAATGCGAAGGCTCTTGAGATCGATTCCTTCAAAACGGTGTGTGAATTCGCGAACTGCGTCGTCTCCCCGCGTGCGAACAGCCGTAACGATTTCGGACACTTGCTGCCTCGATGGCCTCGTCGGGCGCTGAGCCGCGGGACTCAATCCACTTCAGATAGCTATGGAGTTCAGGTGTATTCCAATCGAAAATCGGAATGATCATGAGATGGGGATGGCCACTGAGGCACGGAGACCCAGGAAAAGCATCGGACGCAGATTGCGCAGATGAACGCAGATGGAAGCAGGCCAACTACGAGATTTTTTCGAAGCGGGTCCCAAAAGAGGGTTCCGCACAAGTGCCGGCGTGGTCGCTGTTCTTAGTTTCTCTGCTTTCTCTGGCTCGATCTGCGTTTATCTGCGAATTCTGCGTCCAACTTCTTCCTCTGTGTCTCAATGCCTCGGAACCTTCAGTCTTTCTCGACCACTTTCGACAGCATCTCGATCAATCCGGTGATTGCTGACCGCTTGATTTGATAGCTGGCACGATTCACAACCAGTCGTGCCGAGATGTCCATGATGGGCTCAACAATCTCGAGACCGTTCTCAGCGAGGGTCCGTCCGGAAGACACCAAGTCGACAATTCGGTCTGAGAGTCCCAGCAGGGGCGCCAGTTCAACACTTCCCGAAAGAGGAATGATCTCGACTGGAATGCCTCGATGCGTGAAGTATTCGGTCGTGACACGAGGATACTTCGTGGCAATGCGAACGGCCGACAGTTCTTTGTAGTCCTGTCGCGCCGCTGCTTTGGGTGCCGCCACCACCATTCTGCAGAACCCAATGCGCAAATCGAGAGGCTGATGGACGTCGGCACTGGATTCGGCCAGAACATCCCGGCCCGCAATGCCAACGTCGGCAACCCCGTACTCGACATAGGTTGGAACGTCGATGGGCTTCACCATGAAAAACTGAAAACGTTTCTGTGTGTCTGTCACTACCAGCTTGCGTGAATTCAGGCTCGACTCGGCAATCTCGATGCCCGCCTTCTTGAGAAGAAGCAGCGCCTCATCAAGCAAGCGGCCTTTGGAAAGCGCAATGGTGATCGTTTCCTTCATTGAATAGCTCTCATTCCCCCATTGCCATCAGGCGTTCCAGGCTGAAGGAAAAGCCGACCGATGGAAAGTCACATCCGAAGTTCTTGAACAGGTTGTCGTAGCGGCCCCCGCCACCGATTTCGAAACCGAGGCCGGGGACATAGACCTTGAAAATGGTTCCCGTGTAGTAGTCCTGCCCGCGTACTTCACTCAAGTCAATCGTGATGTGATCCTCCACCTTGTGCTTCTTCAGTTCTGCAAGCAAGGCCTCCAGGTGATCCAGTGCCTTTAGCGACTTCTCGTTTGTGACCAACTGGCGGGCTGTTTGCAGCGTGTCTGAATTGCCAGTGAGATGAACGAGGGTGAGGAGGATGTTCCGCCGCTTTTCGGAGAGCGCGAGGCGTTCGAGTTCCGAGCGCAGGCCGACGGTGTCCTTCAGATCCACCAGGGTCTTGATCGTCGCCAGATCGTCACGGGAAAAGTTCATCCGCTCGACAATGCCGGAAAAATAGCCGATTTCTCCGAGATTGATTTGAAACCTGCGAATGCCCAGCTTTTTGAGGGACTCGATTGCGACCAGAATGATCTCAGCATCCGACTGGATGTGCTCTCCGCCGATGTGTTCAACTCCGATTTGGAAAAACTCGCGCTGCCTTCCGCCACGCGGCGCTTCGTATCGGAGCACTTCGCCGCAGTAGCACAGGCGCAACGGCTTCGGATGATCGGCAAGTCGCGTGGCTACCGACTTGGCAACCAACGAGGTAAACTCCGGCCGCAGCGCGAGAATGTTGCCTTCGCGATCGATGAAACGATAAAGCGTGTCTTCAAACGCAGCTCCCATGCCTCTCGCAAAAACATCGTAGTAATCGAAGATGGGCGGAATGATCTCGTCGTAGTTCCAGCGTTCAAAGACCGAAAAGATCGCCCGTTCAATCCGACGACGTTTCTTGGCAGCTTTGCCGAACAGGAGCTGGGTGCCGAGGGGAATCTGAGTGAGTGTTTTCATAGCGACAGAAAGACTAACCGCGAAGGCGCGAAGAACGCGAAGAAAACTGATTCAGTGCTCTTCAAGGTCTGTCTCGCGCAGCCGTTTTGTTAGCTTCTACTAACGGTGAGGCAAGTCTCCTTTCAGAAAGAAGAATGGTGTATGAGAGCTGAAACAATCCAGAACAAAAACACTAGAATTCAGGGAAGCACGTCCTGAATCATCGAGCATCACCCTAACCGGTCTCTCTTCGCGTTCTTCGCGTCTTCGCGGTTGCCTTCTCTTAGGAAATCGTTCCTACCTTGATTGTCAACTTCCAATTCGAAGCGTCTGGATCGAAGACCGTGGCGCTCGAAGATCGCAGCGATTCGGGAATAAATCTCGTCCAAATTCCCCTCGGCAAAAGTCAGGACGCTCGGACCGGCGCCGCTGAGGCAAATACCTGCCAGGCCCGAAATCTCTTCCCGATTCAAACTCAGAATCTCCTCAAAGCCAGGAATCAGCGGTGCCCGGAACGGCTGATGAAGCTTATCGCGGAGCGTTTCGCGGAGAAAATGAAACTCGCTCCTAAGAAGCGCCGCTACCGTAAGCGAGCTTCGTTGAAGGTTGAACACCGCGTCTCGCAGGTCGAGGGTCTGTGGAATCGCCGCACGCGCTTTCTGTGTTTCCAAATGGAACTCCGGTACGGTGAGCAGGATCTTGAGCTTTGGCGCAAGGGGGGCCCGGAAGAACGACACCTTCCCACTTTCGGTCACAGCACTGACGGTGAAACCACCAAATCGAGCAGCTGTGATGTTGTCGGGGTGGTTTTCGAATTCAAAAGCATACTGGAAGAACTTGTCTGGCGAGAGTTCGCGCCCGGTGAGAGCCTCGAAGCAACTAATACCCGCCACAATCGCTGCAGCACTGCTTCCCAGGCCTCGGGCAAGCGGAATTTGGTTCTCAATCTTGAGGCGCACTCCAGGCACGGATTGCTTTTCTCCCTCAAAGACATGGCGCGTCACCTTCCACAGTAGGTTCTCCTCGCTAGCGGGCAAGTCAGCGGCACCTTCTCCCAGTAACTCAAACTCCGGTTGCGGACGCGAGATTTCTTCAAGGTTGACGCGCAGGTACAGCTGCAAGGCCAGACCGAGGACGTCAAAACCGGCACCCAAGTTTGTAGTGCTTGCTGGAACTTGAATGGATCTCCGAAGAGTCATTGGTCTAGATACTGCCGCAGGCGTTCGCTTTTCATGGTTTGCTTGCGCACTAGCTTGCCAACTGCCGCAAGACGATCTCACGCATCAACTGTGTTGGTGCCTTGCGCTCCGTCCACAACTCGAATTGCCGTGCCGCCTGAGCGACAAACATCTCAACTCCGCTGATGACAGTGCTCCCTCGCCGGGCTTCCCGCAGGAGGCGCGTTTCCAGCGGATTGTAGACCATGTCGAATACGTAGCGATAATCCAGCGCCTCAGCAGGTATCGGCGACTGGTCGATACCAGGAGACATGCCGACGGATGTCGCGTTGATCAGGAGATCGCCTTTGCATTGTTCCGCGTTGCTCAGTGCGTTGCCTGCAAATCCAAACTCTGCCGCAAATCGCTGAGCTTTCTCAACGTCTCTGGCGAGAACCGTTACCTTGCAGTTCATTTTTTTGAGTGCGATCGCCGCGGCCCGAGCGGCACCCCCCGTTCCCACCATCGTTACTGTGTCAACCCCATCGTCGAAGGGCTTCTTGAGCGCCTGTTGCGTTCCGTAGACGTCGGTGTTGTAGGCAAACAGTTTTCCTGCTCGATGGACGAGGGTGTTTGCGGCGCCCGTTTCCTTGACGGTCTCGTCAACAACATCGACGAAATCCAGGATCTGCACCTTGTGCGGGATGGTAACGCTGAAGCCTGCGAAACGTCGCAGGTGAGGCCCAAAATCCTTCAGGTCCTGAATTGGAAAAGGCAAATACCGGGCATTCATGCCCAATTGTCGCAGCGCCGGATTATGGATGTGCGGGGACAGCGAGTGACCTACGGGCCAGCCAATCACTCCGTAGAATTGTGTCGCTTCGTCTATCTCATCGACTGAGTAAAGATTCGTCAGCTCCGAGGCGGTGAACTGGCCCGGCGCACTCTCGCGGCCTTTTTGGAGCGAAGCGTACGTCCACAGCGAACCCCTGCCAGTCGCCGTAAGACGTGAGAATGTTCCCAACTCACCCATTGCGGCAATGATGATTGGGATTCCGTCTCGGCGGGCTTCCTCGACCTGTTCAAAAAGGCGAATGTTGTCCGAGAAGTTGCGAGCTTGAGTTGCAATCTTGACTATGTTGGCTCCACAGTTCCTCAGGCGACGATAGATGACCGATAGATCTGGCGGCGTTTCGTGGAAGTTGTGGTACGAAGCAATCCAGGAGAATGGAGCCGGCTTTAGAGGAGCGAGACTTCCTCCCAGAAACCCTTCAATCGTTTCGATCTCCAGATCGACGAAAGCTCCCCTAAGCGATTCGAGGACTCGGACTTGGTCCGCTTCGCCACCATCAAATTCTCCGCCATTGGCTCTTCGACGCAAGGTGAGCACAACCGGACCTTGCGCGAGCTCCACCCACTTCGCAACGTTTGATGCGTGAAGATGTTCAGGTCTCAGGTAGTCAAGGCGAAACTCCATGATCCCCTTGGAGTCTCGAGCTTTGACAATCGAAGCCTCCATGGAAGCGGGATTTGCCTCGCGTACAACAACACAGACCCTGCTTGGGTTACCGGCTGCCGAACTGCGCTCACTTATGCAGTTGAATTTCAAGGAGTAAAGTTAAAGTGCCATCGCAAGGATTCCGATAAACGGGGTGCGGCAAGAACGCAAGTCTAACACAAGGACCGTTGGGAACCTAGAGAGCCCCCAGCATCGGGCTAATCGCTTGACAGCCAAAAAGTCCTTTTGTTAGCGTCAGTTGCGTAGACTCTCAGATCGATTCGAGCGCCGTAAGCGGGCAATGAAACCAGCCTGAGTATTCCTTGGCATTGTTCAGGAGACGTGCGTGATGAAAGTGACTCAAACACTTCGTTGGACTTTAATTGGATTATTGTTCTTGGGAGCGGGACAGGCAGAAACTCGAAAGCCGCCTGCTCAAGGAACTCCCCCTCGACCATTATCCCAGCAGCAACCGGCCAATCACTGGTCTGTCAATCCGGCTGCTCCAGGAGCCGAAGGGTATGAAGTTCATACTGTGAAACAGGGAGATACTCTCTGGGAACTGGGCAAACAGTACCTAAACGATCCCTTCTTGTGGCCCCAGATTTGGGAGATGAACAATCATGTCAGGAACCCACACTGGATATATCCTGGCGACCAGATTCTGATCAAGAAGCTGATTGTGATGAATACGGCACCAGCCGAGAAGACCCCTGAGCCGGCAAAACAGCCTGAACCACCGGTTTCGACTCCGCCTGCACCACCTGCCCCGCCGCAGACCGTCCAACAACTTCCTCCGACACCGACGGCACCCGTAGGCCCCACCGCCCGCGGCAACCTACAGTGACTTGTACTGCGCGGGTTTCTTTAGTGCCGAGCCAGTTCAGCAGAAAGCTATCTTGGTGGGTGGCGAAGAGTCAGAATCGAAGGCGCTATTCAGCGATCGCGACGTCATTTACCTCAATCAAGGCACGTCTGCGGGAATCAAAGCAGGCGACGAGCTTCAAGTGGTCCGGCTCATCAGGGATTTTGCGAAGTGGGGAACCGAGTTTGGTCCTGCGAAGTCAGCCCAGAAGTATGGCCACTACTATCAAGATGTCGGCAGGGTTCGCGTCCTGCTCTCCCAGGACAAAGCCGCTACCGCCGAGATCATTTTCGCCTGTGAAGAGATTCTGGTTGGCGATTTGGTGACCGCGGGAGAACAGAGGGTTTCTCCTTTGCAGCGCCCGGAAATCACTTTTGACAAGTTTGCGGCCCCGAATAACAACACCTCGGGCCGGATTTTCATGACCAAGGAATTCCGAAGGCTCCTCGGTACCGGCCACATCGTCTATCTGGATGCGGGCGGCAAACAAAACGTCCAAGTGGGAGACTATTTCCGAGTCATCCGACGCTTTAATAAGGATACCATCAGCCTCTTCAATCGAGGGGACTACACAAAGAACAAGGAAACTTTCGACAGCGTTCGGAAGGTAATTGGCCAGGCTGTCGTGCTCCGCGTTGAACCGAACGTGTCAACCATGATGATTACCCACAGTACCGAGTCCATTGCAGTTGGTGACGGCATGGAGAAAGAGTAGCGTTTTATACCTCAAGCTCTTGCTTGAACCTCGGGAATCCCGCCTATTTCTCACCGAAAACGAAGGCGCTGAAACGCTGAATCTTCGCGCCTTCCTTCCAAGCTGTCGCTGGTAGATGCGCCTTCCGACAGAGTTGCTCGAGAAACATCTCACGATCCCAACCGTGTTCTACTGGAACCTGAGGTAGGAGCAGACCGCGCCGGCCTTGATGATTCAACAGCAGCCCGTGCACTCCAATGACAATCGAGTCGATGTTTTCCGTGGCTTCAAGGGGTGAAAGCACCGAAATCTCAAGCTTTACGTCGGGCAGTTCGACCTCGGTGACCGGAGAAAATCTGGGATCTGATCCTGCTGCCGACAGGGCGCACTCTTGCGCCGCCTGGAACAGCGGAGAAACCGGCTCGGGAACGCCGATGCAACCCCGCAATTCTCCATGTTTGTGGAGCGTAACGAACACACCTCGACGTTCCAGCAGTTCCGGCGAGGTTGATTCTTTAATCTGCTTTCTTCCTTGCTTTAGGAATTCTTGAAGGCTGTTGCGGCTGAGAGTGAGTAGTTCCGACTGAGCAGACTCACTGAGTGGGGACATCGCGCTGCCTCTTCTTCAGGACGAGGAGCTTTCTTCGCTGACGGGCTTTGACGCGGTCATCTACCTTCTTCCAAAATCTACGAAAATACTGAACTGCGGAGGCTAGGGCAAAAATCACAACCAACCCTAGCGCTACCCGGCTGAACACGGTGAGCCAGGGGAAAACATTTCTCAGGATGACGAGTGTGATCGCCACCACCTGCATCACCATCTTGACCTTTCCCAGATCGGAAGCATCAATGGTGAAGCCTTGCGAAGAAGCGATACTGCGCAATCCGGAAACAGCAAATTCGCGGCCAACAATGATGACAACCATCCAAGCCGGAACCCACTTGAGTTCCACCAGCGAGATGAACACAGAGGAAGTCAGCAATTTGTCGGCAACAGGATCGAGCAAGATGCCGAGCGTGGTCACTTGCTGGCGCTTTCGTGCCAGGTAGCCATCGAAATAATCAGTGATCGAAGCTCCTAGAAAGATCACGGTCGCTAGATAGATGGAAACGCCGACCACTTCACGAGCGGGGTTGTAGACCCGTGTTAACAACACAACCACGAGCAACGGCACCGCGAAAATCCGCGACAGTGTCAGGAAATTCGGCAGATTCATTAAAGCTTGATGACCTTGGAACTCTTGATGCCGCGCATCGCATTCCGGGTGTCCAAAATGACTTTGGCCATTCGCTCCACTTTCGGATAGTCGATGTTGCTGTGGTTGGTGACGATAACCACGCAGTCTGCTTCCGTCAAACCTTGTTCGAGCGGCATGGACTTGAGCAGGGTGTGCTCGAACCCAAGTTCCGTCACGTAGGGGTCGTGATACATCACTTTGGCACCGCGCTGTTGCAGCAACTGAATGACGTCGAGAGCTGGAGACTCTCTGAGGTCGTCGATGTCTTTCTTGTAGCTGACGCCTAGGATCAAGACCTTGGAGTTCTTCACCGACTTACTGAAGTCATTGAGCGCGTCGTTTACTTTGTTCACCACGTAGTGGGGCATATCCGCATTGATTTCGCTAGCCAGTTCGATAAAGCGGGCGCGGTAGTTGAGTGTTTTCAGCTTCCACGACAGATAGAGCGGATCAATGGGAATGCAATGCCCGCCTAGACCTGGCCCTGGCTGGAACGGCATGAAGCCGAACGGCTTGGTTGCCGCAGCTTCAATCACTTCCCAAACGTCCACCTTCAACCGATCGCACATCAAGGCCATTTCGTTTACCAGACCGATGTTCACGCTTCGGAACGTGTTTTCTAGCAGCTTCACCATCTCGGCTGCCTGGGAGGAGGAGACGGGCACGATCCGCTGAATGAAGTGGCTGTACAGCTTCGAAGCAACGTCAAGACATTGCGGAGTCACGCCTCCGATGACCTTGGGAGTGTTGAAAGTGTGGAAGGTTGGATTCCCAGGATCGACGCGTTCTGGTGAGAAGGCCAGGAAAAAGTCCTTCCCGACTTTTAGGCCTCGTTCTTCCAATTTTGGCAGAATCAATTCTTCAGTCGTGCCTGGATATGTGGTGCTTTCAAGCACCACCAACTGGCCAGGCCGCTGGTTCTCGGCAATGCGATCGACAGCTGAAACAACCATGGACAAATCAGGGTCCTTCGTTTTGCCCAATGGAGTCGGCACGCAAATGATGACTGCATCCAGCTCACGAATGACTTTAAAATCCGCCACTGCACGGAGACGTTTCGCCTTCACGTGCTTCTCAACCGCTTCAGAAGGAACATCAGGAATATAGGAAGTTCCTGCGTTGATCCTTTCGACTTTTGAGCGGTCCAGATCAATCCCGACCACTTGAATGCCAGCATTCGCGATTTCCACGGCCAGCGGCAATCCAACATAGCCCATTCCAATGACACCGAGCTGAACTCGCTTTTCCGCAATCTTTTTCAGTAGTTCGTTCATAGGAGTGTTCAGGCGATTACCTGTCTAGATTATGCCCGGCGTAAACCGTCTCTTGGGATTGCAAAAACGAGCGGCGATTATACCGTGATTGCTGGACAATGCAAATTTGAAAGGATGCCAACACGCCGTCTGTCATGTGGCGCGCAGCCTTGGGAAAGTCGCTTCGGGTACGGCTTTAGGTTAGATCTTCGTACCAGCCCACTTGCTGGACAAAAGTCATGGCGAGGTTTCCTGAGGGGACCTTTCTTTGAGCAACTGTGGCCTGGCAGAAATCGATTTGTACTCCTTCAAGCGAACGAGCCCTGCCTTGGCTCCCTTGGGCTTGGAAACGAACTTCTTCTGGGTGTAGTGTACTTCCACCTTTGGGGCATTTCGAGCCTGGCTGAAGTAGGCAGCCAGTTGAGCTGCTTCCAGCAGAGATTGTTTCGGGGCAGCCGACAACTTCTCCGGATTTCGCAAAACAACATGCGATCCACCGTACCCTGCCACGTGCAGCCAAAAATCTTCGCTTCGGGCGATCTTCAACGTCAGAGTGTCATTGTCCTTGCTGCTCTTCCCGACCAGAATCTGCATTCCCTCCGAAGATCGGAATACCTTGGCGGTTCGTCGCAGCAGAGTTTCTGCGCCAGAGCGGAGTTCGGATTGATCTCCCAAAACAGCGGGTTTTGGTGGCTTGCCTGTATCTCCTCGATGGCGGACGTCGTCGGTGTGGCCGGCGGCCGAAGTTGTTCCAGAATGCGCTTTCAAGAGTCTCTCCTGTTCTCGCAGCAATGCGCTAATTTCCGACTCCAGCGTACGGAGCCGCTCATTGATCTGTGGAATTGAACGCACGGCCTTCCGGTGCAGCCGGTGGTAGCGATTGGCATTCTCGACAATTGAGAGTTCGGGGGCCAGAGGAATGTCCACCTCGCCAAGCTCGGGATCAAACAGGTTGGGCACTCGAAGCGTCGAGCCCTTGGCCGACTTGTCGTGCTGGGCGTAAAGCAGGTCGGCGTAGGTCTTCAGCGATTCAGCCTCCCCAGCCTTCTTTAGCTGCGCCTCGAGCTTTTCTTTCAAGCGATCCTTCTTCTTGATCTCGGTCGCCATCTTGTTGCGGACGGATTGCAGATCCTTCAGACCCGGTTCCCTTCCAAACGATCGATGGAAAACCTCCAAACTCAGTGCATTCATAGAAGAGAAACTTTCGTACTGCGCTGAGTTTAGAGATTCCAGTGCAAACGGAGCAATCACAAGTTTTGTCCGCGATTCTCGCGAAGGATCATCAATGGGCCCTGCCGGCATTTGTTCAACTTTATAGATTCGCGGCGAGTACGGACCACTCGCCACCCGTCGCAGGAGCGCTTGCAGGGCCTGCCAAGCCTTGTCCGGGTCTTGCTGGCTTTGGAAAAGTACCTCGCGAGCGAACCACGCACTGAGTCCGAAGATGGGAGACAATCGCTGGGCATCCTCGGCTTTCTCGAACAAGCTGCGGAATTCGAGTTCCTCAATTGAATCCACGCGGCAAGCGGGCGCAGGGTGCGATGAATAGGTGCCGAAAGGCCCGGGGATAGAGGAAAGCCACACCAGGACCGCTTGCTCAGAATCCAACAGGCAAGCCCTAGGCCGGTTGGGAATTAGTTCCATCGCGAGGGTAAACCGCTCAGCGCGATCTGAAAGCCGGCAGTTTTCGATCTCCAAAAAAACAACCCGATCAGCGAGGGACTTGCGCAGAGCAGTAATCTTGCCC
Organism: uncultured Acidimicrobiia bacterium; assembly: GCA_963791795.1. Lineage (GTDB taxonomy): Bacteria > Acidobacteriota > Terriglobia > Versatilivoradales > Versatilivoraceae > VFZK01. The sequence continues at coordinate 51,291 of CAWBTP010000002.1, read as the reverse complement.
CCGACGAGATACTTCCTTAGAGCCACCTGCACATCAGAAGATAAAGTTTCTGCGGGGATCTCGTGCGGCGCAACGCATAGGCCCGGGAAACCAGGCTTGAAGGAAAGGATCAGATACTCCGTCACGTGTGAGCGCAACGCCAGGACGAGCGTCCTGCCTGAGATCAGTCTGATCCGATGAATGCCGGAGTTGAGAAGGCGTCCTCGGAGTTCGTTGACCAGCGCTTCCAAGCTGAGATTATCCATCATGGCTGAGCGTTGCCACTGCTTTAACCCCTTTGTTTCCGTGAAACTTCGAGGTCGAGCCGTTTCATCATTTGATAAAGCTTTGGAACGGGCAATCCAACAACATTAAAGTAGCAACCATCAATTCTTTCCACAAAGCGCGCCCCGAGTCCCTGAATTGCATAGGCACCTGCCTTGTCGAAGGGCTCACCCGATTGCAGGTAGGTTTCGATTTCCAGATCGGTCAAGTGGAAAAAAGTCACGTCAGTAGTCGAGCATTCTACAAATGTAGTGTCCATGTGGAGAAGACACATCCCTGTCAAAACCTGATGTGTTTTCCCGCTCAATTTCCTGAGCATGCTCCGGCCATCATCATGTGAAGCTGGTTTCCCCAGAATCTCTCTATCGCGAACCACCACAGTGTCTGCACCGACAATTCGAGCTGCGGGATAGCGCACCTGAACCGCGAGAGCCTTCTCGCGGGCCAGACGCGCAACCAGTGTCTCTGGTGATTCGCCAGCCAGAACCGACTCGTCCACATTGCTCGGAACCACCTCGAAATCGGCCAGCAACAGCTTCAACAGCTCCTGTCGTCGTGGAGATGACGACGCCAGCACCCAATGCGTCATTTCGGAGTCCTCAACACTTTTGAAATCCCCTCCGCCGGAGGGATGGCGCGAAGGTGGGGTCTTGAGAAGACTCCACGCGGTCGCGGAGTGCCGGGGTGGGTTTGTTCCCGTTCCAAAACCCCCCTGAAGTCCCCCCTTAGGGGGACGCTGTTTCATCGAACGTGGCACTGGCAGGCGGCATGAAACTCTCTCGCAAACTGCCCGGTAGCGAACCGCTCGAATTTAGCACAGTGTCCATAGCTCCTCTCACAAAGATGAATGTTCAGTTCCCGTCCTGCGTGTTTTACCGTTGCCAATGGCTCGGCGAAGCCGCTATTGTTCTCGCCGGCTAGCGCCGATATCCACTCGATCATCCAGTGACCCTTGATCGTAGAGAACTTCAGTCTCAGACATTTCGATGGACTTACTGTGCCGTGCACCCTACGGCGCCCGCACCGACAATCGTCGGGTCGGTTGGTAATCATTGCGCCAGGATTTCTTGGATTCAAGGACTGGGGGTTCTTCCCATTTCTAGCTGAGCAACTTTGCCTTGCAGGGTTTGCAACACTCTCTTTCAGCCATGCTTTCTGTGGTGTGCGGGAGAATCCCCTTGAGATTACGGATTCACTGGCGTTTTCCAGGAACTCGACCTCCCAGGAGTTGACAGATTGGGACTTGGTCTTGGATTCAGTCTTGTTGGGTCGGCTACCGGATGCGGCAACCACGCGTCTGGACGGTTTTGGGGTTGTTGGGCACAGCCGGGGCGGAAGTTTCGGAATCCTGATGGCCGAGCGCGTCCCGCAGATCCAGTCGGTGGTTGCCTGGGGAGCGATTCAGACGTTTCATCGCTATGATGCAGAAACCCAGCGCCAGTGGCGAGCGAGTGGCGCGTTGGAGATCCTCCAAGACTCTTCAGGCAAGAAGCTCTCGCTGGGACTTGAGGCGTTGGATGCTCTGGAACGGAACCACCATCGTTTGGACGTGCAGCGAGCCATCCGCACCGTGAACATTCCCGTGTTGTTCATACATGGCCGGGATGACAAACCAGTGAAGCTAGCGGAAGCGCAGGCACTTTCCCGAGGTGCCAATCCGCACTCATCCAGGCTGCACATCATCGAATCGGCGGGCCACACGTTCAGAACGCGGCATCCGTTCCAGAAGGCTTCTGAGCCGCTACTGGAAGCCGTTAGCGAGACGGTTCACTGGCTTCAACGCACACTGCCACCAGCGCGATAGGTGCAAAAAGTGTTCCGCTCCTTTGGCGGAGCGAGGGCACTGGACCCACTTCGCGGCAAAGAAACTCTTTGTGATTTAGAGAAGCCAACGCCTTGTTTCATTGGAGCGCTTATGCATTCCCCTGCCCCGCAGACCGTTCCCAACGTCGCTGTCTCCCGCGTGCGCTACAAAGTCCTTGGATTCGGTGTTTGCCTCGCTGCGATTACCTATCTTGACCGCGTCTGCATATCGATTACCGCTCCGGATATCATGCGTGAGCTGTCGCTCTCGCCGCTGCAGATGAGCTTTGTATTCAGTGCCTTCACGATTGCCTATGGTGTGTTCGAGATCCCGACGGGATGGTGGGGAGATCGGGTGGGAACCAGGCGGGTGCTGACTCGCATTGTCAGCTGGTGGTCGTTCTTCACCATGGCCACGGCCGCTGCGTTTAACTATAGCTCTCTGCTCGTGGTGCGCTTTTTGTTCGGTGTTGGAGAGGCCGGGGCATGGCCAAACGCGGCCAAGACCTTCTCCCGCTGGTTTCCTTCGAGCGAGCGCGGCACTGCCCAGGGAATCTTCTTCATGGGTGCTCACCTGGCCGGTGGCCTGACTCCGCTGCTGGTGACAGCTCTATTGGCGCATTTCAACTGGCGTATGGTGTTCCTCATTTTCGGGGCTGTCGGATTCGTGTGGGCAGGAGCCTGGTATCGTTGGTTTCGCGACGATCCTGCCCAGCACTCTGCCGTCAGCCAAGCTGAACTTGAACACATCCAAAGTGGTCGGTTGCCCGACAGCGGAGAACACGGTCGCGTCCCCTGGAAGATCATTTTACGCAGCCGCAGCATTCTTGCGCTTTGTGGAATGTATTTCACACAATCCTATGGCTTTTACTTTTACATCACCTGGTTCCCAACCTATCTAAGAAGTCAGGGATTCTCCTCAACCACCCTCAGCATACTAACCGGCCTTCCGCTGATTCTCAGCGTCGCGGCCGATCTGCTGGGCGGACTCACGACGGACGCCGTAAGCCGTCGGTACGGGCTCCGCTGGGGTAGGTGCGGTGTGGGAGGCGGATCACTCGCAGTCTCGGGTCTTGCTATTCTCGGGAGCGCCGCCAGTCAAAACCCGCTACTTTCTGCTCTGCTGATTGGGGTCGCTGGCGCCAGTTCTGCCTTCCTCTTGGGTGCCAGCTGGGGCGTCTGTGTGGATATCGCTGGCAAACACGCTGGGGTGGTGACTGGGTGCATGAACACAGCCGGTCAAATCGGGGGCACACTTAGCCCAATCATTGTTACCTTGGTCTTTAATCACTTTAAGACTTGGAACGCACCGTTGATTCTCACAGGCCTGCTCTACCTGGCGGGCGCAGCCTGTTGGGTCGGAGTCAATCCAAGTGACCGGGTTGAGGCATGAACGACATCTCGGCTGCGAAGAAACATCCTGAGGGAGTGATCTGGTTCCCTTTTCGGCTATAAGCTGCTGTAATCAAAGTCTTTATCTGCATTTCGAACGCCCCTTTATTCCCGAGTTTCCGGTTGAAATCACCCTGCCGATGTGTTACTTTGGCTTGGGTCGATTCATCGATGCTTTGAGCTAACTCACTACGGCTCATTGGCTACTTTCCTCCTCACACGACTCAAAATTCCAACCAAAACCCGAAGCAGGAAATCCGGTTCATGAATACCATCAAGAAAGAAGTTCTGGACAACGGGTTAACTATCCTCACGGAGCAGATGCCACATGTCCGGTCAATTTCCATGGGGATCTGGCTGAAGATTGGCTCCCGGAGCGAAACTTCGGAACTCAACGGCGTGGCCCACTTCATTGAGCATTTGCTTTTCAAAGGAACTTCACACCGGACTGCCGAAGAGATCGCGCGCCAGGTTGACTCAATTGGGGGCCATTTGGACGCCTTTACGGCCAAGGAGACCATCTGCTACAGCACCAAGGTGCTCGATGAGCATCTTCCGATTGCCTTCGACATTCTTTCTGACCTCGTCCTGAACCCGAAATTCGATTCAGATGACATGGAAAAAGAGCGAAGTGTCATTCTGGAAGAAATCAAGATGGTGGAGGACACGCCAGACGATCTCGTCCACGAAATCTTCATGCAGAACTTCTGGAAAGACCAGCCTTTGGGTCGCCCGATTTTGGGGACCAAGCAGACGGTCGGGAAATTGGATCGCGACAGAGTCCTGGAATTCTTCAAGCAGTTCTACACGCCCGACGACCTGATCATTTCTGCCGCGGGACACCTGGAACACGAACAGGTTGCTGAACTGATTAGAAGCAAGTTCGGCGACGTAAAGACTTCACGTAACGGCCATGTGGACGTTCCGGCTCACACCCATAGTCGCATCAGCATGCGCAACAAGAAAGAATTGGAGCAGGTGCATATCTGCCTGGGTGTTCCATCCTATTCGCTTTCGCACGAGAATCGGTATGTCTGCTACATCTTGAACACCATTCTCGGCGGCGGAATGAGCTCAAGGTTGTTTCAGAACATTCGTGAGAAAGAGGGGTTGGTTTACACAATCTTTTCCGGCTTGAACTCGTACCGCGACACAGGCTGCCTTTCGATTTATGCCGGCACGTCGCTGGAGACGGCAGAACGCGTGGTCGACATGATTGTTCAGGAGTTGCGGAATCTGAAGAGGGATCCCGTGGACGCCGAGGAGCTTCGCCGGGCGAAGGACTACCTGAAAGGCAGTCTCATGCTGGGCTTGGAATCGACTTCGAGTCGCATGTCCAATCTGGCTCGGCAGGAGATGTATTTTGGGAAGCACATCTCTTTGGATGAGCTCATCAGCAGTATCGAAACGGTGACCACCGAATCCATCCAGCAGATGGCGAACACCTCTTTCGATACGCGCCAGATTGCCCTGACGGTGCTTGGAAATTTGGAGGGGCTTAAGATTTCCCGTGAGCGGTTGGATTGCAACTAAGCACCGCTATTCGTGTCCCTATTGTCGTGGACGCATGCTTCTGTTCAGTCCAGAGCGATGGAAGAATGAGACGGGAAATAACCGATTGACACAAAGGAACGACTGCTCTAAATAATCACCAGCCAGCATGAGGAGAACCGAGCCCTCGTTGAAAAAAACAAGCCAGAGTATCAGACAGGTCGGTCAACCGTGTCTGTGAAGATTTCAGTCTTAGGCAGCAGCAGCTCGGGGAACTGTACCTTCGTCGCAACCTCCCAAGTAAGAGTCTTGCTGGATGCAGGCTTGAATCCAACCCAAACTCTTAAACGCCTGAATGCCATTGGTGAGTCGCTGGATGAGATCGATGCGGTGATCGTCTCCCACGAACACACCGACCACATTTGCGGTATTCCGGGGTTGTTGGGCAAACGCTCCATCCCGGTGTACATTGGCGACAAAACTTTCGCTGCCATCAGTCCAAACATTGAGTGCGGTTCACTGGAATTCATTTCTGCCGGCGAACCTTTCCAGTTAAAGGACCTTAAGATTTCTCCTTTCTCGATTCCCCACGACGCCGTAGATCCGCTGGGGTTCACTCTTGAGTCGGAAGGTATCAAGATCGCGCATGTTACCGACCTGGGGTACATGACAGAACTGGTGATTCATAAATTGGCGGGATGCGACGTGATTGTGTTGGAGTCAAATCACGACCTGGAAATGCTCAAGGTTGGACCTTATCCGTGGTTCTTGAAACAGCGCATCATGGGCCGCGAAGGGCATCTCTCTAACGAGGGGGCCAGCCGATTCTTTAGCGACTGCTTCGACGGCCAGGCACGCTACATCGTGCTTGCCCATTTGAGCGAGAGTAACAATCATCCGGATATCGCTCGCATGGTTGCGGCGGAAGCGCTGCAACCGCGCGGATTCGATTTGCAGCACCTGTATCTTGGAAGCAAGACCACTCCAAGCCCGGTGATCGAGGTTTAGAGGATTTCGGATTGAGTGTTGAGGAAGAGAAGCCTCTATCTTCCTTTCATGTTCGATGTCTTGAAAGGGTAACTGCTTGATCTCCCGTTACACCCGTCCGCAGATGGGTGCCATTTGGACCGAAGAAAACCGATATCGCCAGTGGCTGGCAGTGGAGATTGCAGCTTGTGAAGTTCTGGCCGAGACCGGCGTGATTCCTCTCGATGCGGTCGCAACGATCAAGTCCAAAGCGAACTTCGACGTCGCCCGCATCCAGGAGATAGAGAAAGAGGTCAAACACGACGTCATCGCCTTCACAACATCGGTGGCCGAGTTCGTCGGACCCGATTCCCGCTATGTGCACTACGGGCTTACTTCGTCGGATGTTGTGGACACCGCTCTTGCGCTTCAGCTCAAGGCCGCTGCAGGCCTTCTGATCGAAGGGCTGAATGGTCTGCTGTCTGTTCTCAAGAAGCGGGCCTATGAGCACAAGTCGACGGTGATGATTGGGCGGACGCATGGCATTCACGCAGAACCCACAACTTTGGGGCTAAAGTTCACGGTTTGGTATGAAGAGGCACGGCGCAATCTGCGCAGGCTAAAGCAAGCGGTTGACAATGTCTCAGTGGGCAAGATCTCTGGAGCAGTGGGAACTTTCGCTCACCTTGATCCTCAGGTTGAAGAAGCTGTCTGCGGTAAGCTAGGGCTTCAATTCGACCCTGTCTCCACACAGATCATTCAGCGCGACCGGCATGCGGAGCTGATGGCTGTGCTCGCAATTGTGGCAGCGAGCTTGGAGAAGATTGCCTTGGAAGTGCGTGGCTTGCAGAGGACAGAGGTGCGCGAAGTGGAGGAGTACTTCGCACCTGGGCAGAAGGGGTCATCCGCGATGCCACACAAGCGCAATCCGGTGACGAGCGAACAGATTTGCGGATTGGCGCGCCTTGTACGTTCGAATCTACAGGCCGCCCTGGAAAACATTGCGTTGTGGCATGAGCGTGATATCTCGCATTCGTCGGTGGAGCGCGTGATCTTACCCGATTCAGCGATCTTGGTAGACTATCTCCTCGCCAAGACCACCCAGTTGATCCAGAAGATGTTTGTCTATCCGGAGCGGATGCTAGAGAATTTGAACTTAATGAAGGGATTGGTTTTCTCCGGTCAGCTCCTGCTCGATTTGACGAAGAAAGGTGCCACCCGCGAAGAAGCCTATCGGTGGGTTCAACGAAATGCCATGCGGGTCTGGGCCAACGAAGGAGAGTTCAAGTCGCTTGTGCTCGCCGATGAGGACATTGTCAAACACCTGTCCCAAGCCGATATCGAAAGGACTTTTGATTTGAAGCATCAACTTCGTCATGTAGAGTATATTTACCGGCGAGTCTACGAATCGTGACACGGAAAGGATCTGTACCCTTTGATGAAAGCGAGAGTGTTTGTTAGCTTGAAGAGAAGCGTGCTCGACCCTCAAGGCAAGACTATCCACCACAGCCTACAGAACTTGGGATATGGCAACGTGGAGGATGTGCGCCAAGGGAAGTTTTTCGAGATTACGCTCGACCCCAAGCTCTCTTCCGAGCAAGCTCGTTTGGAAATCGAGAAAATGGCGAAGACCGTGTTGACCAATCCGGTCATTGAGGAATTCCGTTACGAGCTCGAGGTGGGCGAGGTTCGGGCATAGGGTGTCGCGGGCGCCGTTGAGGCTCGGCTGAGAACTGCGGATCCGGAGGAAGTCGTCATGAAATTTGGAGTGCTAGTTTTCCCGGGTAGTAACTGCGAACATGACGCCTATCACATGGTAAGCAAGGTGCTCCATCTGCCGGTGGAATTCGTCTGGCATCAATCCAGGGACCTGAAGGGGTGCGACGCGATCATTGTTCCAGGCGGTTTTTCTTACGGCGATTACTTACGCACTGGAGCTATTGCCCGATTTTCTCCGGTGATGGAGTCTGTTAGAAAATTCGCGGCTGGCGGAGGATTGGTCATCGGAATCTGTAACGGGTTTCAGATCTTGCTGGAATCGGGTCTGTTGCCGGGGGCGATGCTGAGGAACAAAGGCCTAAAGTATGTTTGCCGCCACGTCCATGTGCGCGTGGAGTCGATCGAAACTCCGTTTTCGGGCTTGGTTGAGCGAGGAAGCGTCTTGCAAATCCCGATCGGTCACATGGAAGGAAACTATTTTGCGGATGATGCGACTCTGAAGCGGTTGGAACAAAACCAGCAGATAGTTTTTCGTTACTGCACGGCCGACGGTGAGATCACTGATGCGGCCAACCCAAACGGGTCGCTTGCGAACATTGCAGGCATCTGCAACGAACAGAGAAACGTACTGGGAATGATGCCGCATCCAGAGCGAGCTAGCGAAGCCGTGCTGGGGTGTGACGATGGGTTGGTTGTCTTCCAGTCGATGGTCCATTCGCTCGAACTTCTGGCTGCGCACAGCTAAAAAGGGCGACATAAGTAAATTCGCATGAGTGTCGCTCTGTATTGCGGCTACCCCTCGCCCCAGCCCTCTCCCCGTGGGAGAGGGTGGCCGAAGGTCGGATGAGGGGTGCGATGAGATTAACGACACTGACTATAGTTGCCCACACGGTATTGCAGATGACCCGCAAATCATGATCGCCGAACTCGAAGTAACGCCTGAAGTCCTCGCCCGCCACAATGTCACAGCTGAAGAGTTCCAGCGCATTGCCCACATCTTGGGCCGGCAACCCAATCTTACCGAACTGGGCATCTTCAGCGTCATGTGGAGTGAGCATTGCAGCTACAAGAGCTCGAAGGTGCACTTGAAGCGCTTGCCGACGACTGGAGCCCGCGTTCTGCAGGGACCCGGCGAGAATGCCGGAATCATCGATATAGGCGGTGACTATGCGATCGCTTTCAAGATCGAGTCGCACAATCATCCCAGCTTCATCGAACCCTATCAGGGAGCAGCCACTGGTGTCGGCGGCATTTTGCGTGACATCTTCACGATGGGAGCGCGGCCGATTGCAGCCATGAACTCGCTGCGATTTGGCCCTCTGGACCAGGTCAAGAACCGCACCATCATGGAAGGGGTTGTGGCCGGGATCGCCGGTTACGGGAATTGTTTCGGAGTGCCCACTCTTGGCGGTGAAGTGGTTTTTGAAGAGTCCTATTCTGGCAACCCCCTTGTGAATGCCTTTGCACTGGGAATCTTCAGAAAGGACCAAATCTTCTACGGCAAGGCGACGGGGGTCGGCAATCCTGTGATTTATGTGGGCTCCAAGACAGGACGCGACGGTATTCATGGCGCCACGATGGCCTCCGCAGAATTCGACGAGGAGTCTGAGAGCAAGCGGCCCAACGTGCAAGTGGGTGATCCATTTCTTGAGAAGCTCTTGCTTGAGGCGTGTCTCGAAGCCATGAAAACCGGCGCAATCGTCGGAATTCAGGATATGGGAGCCGCCGGTCTCACCTGTTCCACATGCGAAATGGGTGGGCGGGCAGGCACGGGCATCGAGATTGATTTGCAATACGTCCCGCAGCGCGAATCCGGCATGACGCCTTACGAGATCATGCTGAGTGAGTCTCAGGAGCGCATGCTGCTGGTTGCGGAAAACGGCCGCGAAGAAGAAGTGTTCCAGGTCTTTCGCAAGTGGGAGATTGATGCAGTCACCGTCGGCCGGGTCACTGCTGATGGCTTGCTCAGGGTCAAGGATCATGGCGTCGTGGTTGCCGAGATCCCGAATGCTGCGTTAACGGACGAGGCACCGATTTACCAGCGACAGATTCGAGCGCCGCTGGTGAGCTCCAACGGTCGAAGGCCTATTAAGTCCGCTCCAACGAAATTGGCTTGCGGCGCTGTGCTCCGAAAATTTCTTTCTTCTCCGAACCTGGCTTCGAAAGAATGGGTCTACCAGCAATACGACCATATGGTCCGGACCAACACTGTGCAGCTTCCCGGTGGAGACGCGGCGGTCATCCGCATCAAGGGGACCGAGAAGGCTTTGGCGATGAGCCTGGACGGCAATGGTCGCTACTGCCGACGAGATCCAAAGAGAGGCGCCCAGATCGCCGCGGCCGAATGCTGCCGTAACCTGGTTTGCGTGGGCGCGATGCCCTTGGCTGCAACGAACTGCCTGAACTTTGGCAATCCGCAAAAGCCTGAAATCATGTGGCAGTTCAGTGAAGTCATTGATGGCATGGCCGAAGCGTGCCGGGTGTTCGAAACACCGGTGACCGGCGGCAACGTGAGTTTCTACAACGAGACTCTGGGTGAAGGCATCTATCCAACGCCGGTTATCGGAATTGTGGGGCTGATCGAACCGGTTACTCATGCCACCGGATGTTGGTTTGCGGACGCGGGGCGAGTTGTCGCATTGCTTGGACCGTTGAGATCGGCAAGCGATGAGTATGGGTCAGCTCTCGAAGAAGCTTTCACCGAGACAGAACCGGAGTTGAGCAGCCGCAGAGATGCGTACACGCTTTGGGCCAATCGCCTCCCCTGCCCGCCCCTCGACCTGCAACTAGAACGGAGCGTACAGCGAGCTTGCCTGGAAGGGATTCAGCACGGGCTGGTTCGCGCCGCTCACGATTGCTCCGATGGCGGCCTTGCCGTGGCCTTGGCGGAAATGAGCTTTTCAAGTTTCCGGTCACCGCGGCAGGGAGCCCGTATCAACTTGACCGCTGCAGATTTCCCCGCCGGAGTGTTGTTCGGAGAGTATCAGTCGCGGATTCTCGTAACGCTTGATGAGGCCGACTGGGGAGCACTCCAGAAGATTGCAGCCGGACATGGAATCGAGTTGCTGCGGTTGGGGACCACAGGTGGCGACCGGCTCACGATCCAGGACGGAGGCTCGAATCTGATCGACGAAGCAGTGGCCGAATTAGAAAGCATTTGGAGGCATTCGCTGGGACAATACTTTCAGCGCTAGCTAGCTTTTGCTGGCGCTCAATGCGAGATATCCTGGAACACCTATGGACGACAAATTTCATGAGGAATGTGGCATCTTCGGGGTATACAAACATGCCGATGCCGCGAGAATCACCTATCTAGGGCTCTATGCTCTGCAGCATCGGGGGCAGGAGAGCGCGGGCATTGTCTCCTCAGACCGTCATGAACTCCATACTTGCAAGGGCATGGGGCATGTGGCTGACATTTTCACCGAGGCCAATCTTGAAGAATTGAAAGGCGACGTGGCCATCGGCCACACCCGCTATTCAACAGCGGGCGACAGCTCGGTAAAGAACGCCCAACCGATTCAGGTGAAGTGCAGCAAAGGCGATCTGGCGCTCTGTCACAACGGAAACCTCGTGAATGCCGACGAGATTCGCAGCATGCTTGAGGCAGAGGGTTCAATTTTCTGGTCAACGAGCGACAGCGAGGTCATTCTTCACCTCATCGCCCGGTCGCACAAGCCCACGATTGAGGAAGCCGTCCAGGAAGCCCTGCTGCAGGTAACGGGCGCCTACTCTCTGATTATCCTGACTGAAGAGAAGATGATCGTGGTACGCGATCCACGCGGGTTCCGACCCCTTTGCTTTGGATGGCTGGATGGTTCGCCCGTGGTGGGCTCGGAAACTTGCGCGTTTGATCTCATCGATGCGGAGTTTGAGCGCGAAGTGGAACCGGGGGAGATGCTGATCTTCTCGGAAAGTGGTGTTGAATCACGCAAGATGCTTCCGGCTGCACCCCCATCGTTCTGCATTTTTGAACATGTCTATTTCTCACGGCCCGACAGCCGGATCTTTGGCCGCTCGGTGTATCAGAGCCGTTACCTGCTGGGAAAGTTCCTGGCGCAAGAACAGCCTGTTGGAGCTGACATCGTGGTGCCCATCCCCGATTCTGGCGTCGCCGCCGCTCTCGGGTTCTCGCGGGAGAGTAGTCTCCAGTTCGAGTTCGGCCTGATTCGCAACCACTATGTGGGCCGCACTTTTATCGAGCCCAAACAAGCCATCCGGCACTTTGGCGTCAGGATCAAACTGAATCCGGTCGAAGATCTCTTGCGCGGCAAACGCGTAGTGCTCGTGGACGATTCGATCGTTCGTGGAACGACCAGCCGGAAGATCGTCAAGATGGTACGGGCGGCTGGTGCTACCGAGGTCCATATGCGCATCAGTTGTCCTCCGACGATCTCGCCCTGCTATTACGGAGTGGACACTCCCAACAAGCGGGAACTGATCGCCGCCAGCCACTCCGTTGAGGAAACCTGCAAGTACATCGAAGCAGACTCGCTGGGCTACCTCAGTCACGAGGGGATGTTGCGCGCTTGCGGCGATTCGGATAAGCAGCCTCACTTTTGCACCGCCTGCTACACCGGAAACTATCCCGTTGAATTTCCTGCCAGTGCCTTGGTGCAGATTGGCGATCCAGTGCCCCGTTAAGGTCTACGGGGCGAGAGGGCTGGCCTCACACAACCAGTCGTCAAGCCCCAATATCATGTGCAGACCGGCGTGGTGAGGACACCACGCCCCATCTTTTCTGGAGACCTCACTCTCGAAGCACTGACAGCCCAACATGCCCCAACTTGTTTCCAGCTATCGCGACGCTGGCGTAGACATCGATCAGGCTAATCTCGCCAAGAAGAGGATCAAAGCGCTCGCGCGACGCACCTTCACTCCGGGCGTACTCACAGAAATCGGCGGATTTGGAGGGTTGTTTTCTCTCAGGCGAGGCAGACCATCCAGTCCGGTGCTGGTTTCCAGCGTGGACGGAGTGGGAACCAAACTCAAGGTCGCGTTTGTCACGGGCATTCACCATACCGTAGGCCGCGATCTGGTTTCTCACTGCGTCAACGACATCCTGGTTCAAGGTGCCACGCCGCTGTTTTTCATGGACTACATCGCTACTGGCAGGATGGTTCCTGAGATCATCGCCAAAGTTGTCGAAGGCGTTGCTGTAGGTTGTCGTGAGTCTGGATGTGCCCTTCTGGGCGGTGAGACCGCCGAAATGCCGGGCTTCTACAAAGTAGGGGAATACGATCTCGCTGGGTTTGTTGTCGGTGTTGTCGATAAGAGCAGGATTGTCAATGGCAGCAGCATTCGGGCAGGTGACGTCGTGTTGGGACTGCCCTCGGCTGGTTTGCACACAAACGGTTATTCACTGGCTCGGAAGCTGCTGCTGGAAAGATCCGGATATAACACGGAAACGCGGCTTCCCGGCCTCAAGAAGCCGATCGGCGAGACTCTGCTGGCTCCGCACCTCAACTACTTGCCGGTTCTAAAGCCGCTCGTGGATCGAAAATGGATCAAAGGAATGGCCCACATCACTGGTGGCGGCCTCACCGAGAACATTCCGCGCATCCTGCCTGTGGGCTGCGCTGCCATTGTCCGTGTAGGAAGTTGGCCCGGTCAGCCGATCTTCGGCATTCTTCAGAAAATGGGCCGAATTGACGAACTGGAAATGCTGCGCACGTTTAACATGGGCATTGGCATGGCTGTCATCGTTTCTTCACGTCGCGTGACAAAGATTCAGGCTTACTTCAAGAGTCGAAAGCAGCCAGTCTATGTCATCGGTGAAATTCGATCCGGCAAGCGGCGAGTGATTTACGAACCATGAAACGGATTGGCATCCTGCTTTCTGGTCGAGGTTCGAACTTTGAAGCCATCGCCCGGCACATCGACGAGGGCAGCCTGAGGGCCGAGGTCGCTGTCGTTGTCAGTAACGTGGAATCGGCACCGGGCCTGCAACGAGCGCACGAACGCGGCTTTGATGCTCTTTGGGTGAACTCAAAAGGCTTGAGCCGGGAAGCGTTCGATCGTCAAGTAATCCGGGTTTTAGAGGAGAAGCGGGTCGATCTCGTTTGTCTGGCCGGCTTCATGCGTCTTTTGAGCCCGGCATTCATCCAGGCCTTTCGCAATCGTATTCTCAACATCCATCCTTCACTGTTGCCCGCCTTCCCGGGACTCGATGCTCAGCGCCAAGCGCTGGAGTATGGTGTGAAGGTTTCGGGTTGCACGGTGCATTTCGTGGATGAGGGCCTCGACTCGGGACCGATTATCTTGCAGGCTGTGGTGCCTGTCCTGGATGAAGACACCGAGGACTCCCTCTCCGCCAGGATTCTTGAACAGGAACACCAGATCTATTCCAAGGCAATCCAGCACGTGCTTGACGGGCAAATCCGAATCGATGGTCGGCGTGCCCTTCACGCCTCCCGGTAAGCCAACCCGATGTCTTCCACGCTGACAATCGAAGAGCAGTTTGAGTACCTCAAGAAGGGTGCTGTCGAGATCATTCGCGAGGAAGAACTAAAGTCGAAGCTCGCGAGAGCCGCTAAGACGGGTAAACCGCTAAGGGTGAAGGCAGGTTTTGATCCGACGGCACCCGACCTGCATCTGGGCCACACGGTTTTGATCCGAAAGCTGAAGCACTTTCAAGATCTCGGCCACACGGTGATTTTTTTGATCGGTGATTTCACGGGCCTGATCGGCGACCCCAGCGGACGCAATGTCACGCGCAGGCAGCTCAACAAAGACGAAGTGCTGGCGAATGCCGAAACCTACAAGCAGCAGGTGTTCAAGATTCTGGATCCTGACAAGACCGTTCTCGATTTTAACAGTCGCTGGATGTCTGCCATGAGTAGCGAAGACTTCGTCCGACTTGCTTCCCGCTACACGGTGGCACGGATGCTGGAACGGGACGAGTTTGCGAATCGTCTCAAGAATAACCAACCGATATCGATGCACGAAATGCTTTACCCGCTTGTGCAAGGTTACGATTCGGTGGCTCTTGAAGCTGATGTCGAGATGGGTGGCACCGATCAAAAGTTCAATCTGCTGGTGGGAAGGGAGCTGCAGAAGGAGTACGGGCAGGAGCCTCAGATTGTCTTGACGATGCCGATTCTTGAAGGCCTGGATAGCGTTCAGAAGATGTCCAAGTCGCTGAACAACTTCATCGGCATAAAAGAAGCTCCGAAGGAGATGTTTGGGAAGGTAATGTCGATTCCTGACACTCTGATGTTTCGCTACTACGAACTTTGTACTGACTGGTCCGTTTCCAAGATTGATGCGTTGCGGGATGACATTTCACACGGGAGGCAGCATCCGAAGCAAGCGAAGACGGAGCTCGCCAAGTTAATCATTCGTGATTTCCACTCCACTGAAGAAGCGAATCGCGCTGAAGAGGAGTTCAATCGGGTGTTTCAGCAAGGGCTGGTGCCCGATAACATCGAAGAAAAACGAATGAAAGCGCGCCCCGAAAGAGTGCGTCTTGCGAAGCTGATCGCTCAACTCGGCCTCGCCAGTTCGGTCGCGGAGGCAAACCGGCTCATCGAGCAGGAAGCGGTCAGCCTGAATGACCAGAAGATTTCGAATGTCAAAGCGGAACTTGACCTCGCCCAACCCGGCACTTTCATTTTGAAGGTTGGCAAGCGGCGTTTTCTGAAGCTGGTGGTGGGCAAGGGTACCTAAAGAATCAGCAACCAGAAGCCGAAGTCATTGTTAGACCGAGGCAGATCTTCTTGCTCGAGAACGATGATCAAGCGCGGTACAGCAAGATGGCGTGTTGTCCTTCTGTTCGTTGTTTTCACTGAGGCGATCACCCTCACGAGTGCTCAGACCCCCGAAACGGCCGGTATTTTACGTCCGACTGACCAAGCTGTTCTTGAGACCGAAGAAGTACAAGTAATCGCTCGACCCGGCGAGCTCTGGTTGGACGGTAAATCTCTGAAAGAACGACAGACACAGGCGATGCGGCAAGCTCTTTCTCTTCGAATCCCAGCTGGAAGGCACGAGCTGATTTGGAAGAACGGTGGCACCCGTCAGAGAATTCAATTCATTGTCAAAACCTCTGCGAACACCGTGGTCCCGCCAGAGTGGAAGGCTTACAGGGCGCATCCTCCTCAGGCAGAATGTCAGAACTGTCACGCGGGAGAAAAAGCAGGGGATTTCAAGAGGACTACTGTTTCCGAAACATGCTTCACGTGCCACGAGCAAAAGTCGTTTGCAGGAACTCATGCCCACAACGATGAAGTCCTGGCCGAGTGTGTGCTCTGCCACAATCCCCACGGATCCACAGAGAAGTTCCATCTGAAGATGACTCGTGAAACGGCCTGTAAGCAATGTCATGGGTAACCAGCATGCTGCTGCCTAAAGCCATCCGCCCTTACTATGAGCTTTGCAAGGCCGGCACAAGCTTTCTAACCGTTCTGATTCCCCTGCTGGAAAAGTGGCAGACGGTGCTTCCCGTCTCTTCTCAAGTGCGCCAGGAGTGCCTGTTGATCGCGGTGTTCGTTTGCTTTCTCGCCACCGTGGCTGGCTACTCGACGGGCCGGCACACCGTGAACGGACTCTCCGTCGGCTGGTGTTTCCTGCTTCTGTTTCTGCTCGCGTTGACCGTGCAACTCGCCGGCCTCCCACGCAGCGATTGGGCGGATCGCCCCCTTTACGTGCTGATCTTCGCCTTCTTCAGCCTCTCTACCTCTGCCTTTCTCGCCTACAGCGCCCGCAGGAATGCTGCTTCGATCGACTGGCAAGAGCATACCTAGCTTAGAGCATCTCGTCGTCTCGCGGACGCATCATCCATAACGGTTCTACTCCTTCGCTCCGCTGGCAAACTTTCGCTTTGCGAATCGTGAGTGGACACGATTACAATAGAAATCGTCCGCTTCGAGCGTCGACCGTTGAACCTTTGGAGATAACACCATGGAAAAACCGGTGCAGAATATTCAGGATGTCTTTCTCAACAACGCCCGCCGGGACAAAACGGTGACCACGATTTACTTGATGAGCGGAGTGAAACTGACAGGTCGCATTAAGAGCTTCGACAAGTACTCTGTGATTCTCGAATCCAACAACCAGGATCAGCTAATCTTCAAGCACGCGATCTCCACCGTCGCTGCCGGACGCTCCTTCAGCGCCGCTGCCAATGCTCCTGTCAGTGCCTCGGTAGAGACCGCCGGTTGACTATGGATGTTGCCAGCTCCCGCCGTGAAAGAGTAGTACTCGTCGGCTGTGCCCTCAAGACCCCCTCCAAAACTTGTACGACACTGGCCCCCCTCAGCCTCGAAGAATCACTGGACGAACTGGCCTCGTTAACTGCCTCTGCAGGTGGTTCCGTCGTGGAGCGGCTCGCTCAGGAGCGTGAGCAATACGATTCTGCTTTCTTGATTGGTTCTGGAAAGCTGAACGAGTTGGAGGAAGTTTCCCGGGAGCTCCAGGCGGATGTAGTGATCTTCGATGAGAACCTGTCACCGGCCCAGCAACGGAACATTGAGCGAAAGATCGGTTGCAGGGTCATCGACCGTACGCAACTGATCCTTGACATTTTTGCGAGTCGTGCGCGCACTCGCGAAGGAAAGCTTCAGGTCGAGCTGGCGCAGCTCAATTATATGCTGCCCCGCCTCGCAGGACGCGGTGTGGAGCTCTCAAGGTTGGGCGGCGGCATCGGCACCAGGGGTCCCGGCGAGACGAAGCTGGAAAGCGATCAACGCAAAATCCACAAGCGCATTCACAAGATCAAGGAAGATCTGGAACGCGTTCGTTCCCATCGTGGTCTGCACCGGGCCCATCGCCATTCGATTCCCGTTCCAACGGTTTCACTGGTGGGCTACACCAACGCGGGCAAATCAACACTGTTCAACGCTCTGACCAGCGCGGGAGCCTTAGCCTCCAATCAGCTGTTCGCGACCCTCGACCCGTTGCTGCGCCGCATCAAGCTTCCATCAAATCGCGAAGTGATCCTCTCAGACACGGTCGGCTTCATCCACAAGCTGCCGACCACTCTGGTCTCGGCCTTTCGTGCCACGCTTGAAGAAGTGGCCCAGGCTGACTTGCTGTTGCATATCATCGACGTGTCCAGTCCGCACTGCGAGCAGCAACGCGAGGCCGTTCTGCGCATTCTGGAGGAGCTGGAGGTGTCATCAAAACCTACGCTTGAGGTATACAACAAGATTGATCTGTCCAACTCCGCAGCAGGCCGTTTCTCCAAGGGCAACTCTTTGAGCATTTCCGCAATTCAGAACCTGGGCCTCGACAAGCTGCTGCACAGAATTGACGAACTTCTTTCCGGCGATCCTCTCACCAGAGCCAGGTTTCTTTTCAAGCAAACGGATGGGAATCTGCTTTCCAAGCTGTACTGCTGCAGCCGGCTCATCGAGCGGTCATTCGTCGACGACCAGGTATTGATTGAAGTGGAAGCTCCCCAGTCCGTGGTCGAGCGGCTCAAGAAATTTCAGGTTGAAGCCTAGAGTGCCGCAATTCCCACAGATCAAATGACCGGCAGATGTGTGGAAGACTCTGTGCAAATCTTCCGCAGACAAGTCAGAGTCAGCCGTCTGTCCTGACTGGGGTAGATTGCACCCAAACGACTGTCACTCTGAACGTAGTTGGGCAGACTGGACTTGTGCTTCTTGTTCTCGAGATAAATGGATGAGAGAGAAACAGTGATTCAGTAGGTGGTTTCTCAACGAGGATCTCGACGTTCTCAACAATCTGGCAAGCGGATCTGCAAGCGAGAATCCTCAAGGCCGGTCGCGTTTCACTTTCTTGGGCACGCGCTTGACTCCGAGAGGGAGATCGGGCCTGCCGCCTTTTTCCCAGGCGCTGACGATCATCGATGCGACAGCTGTCATCGAGTCGTTCAGACGGCGCTCGAGAATAGGACGAACTTGCCCGAAGAACTGGTCGAAATACCGGTCGTCGTATTCTTCGCGACCGTGCACGGCCTCGCGGTCGGCCTTGAGAATAGGGTCAACATGAGTAAAGCTTTTCAGCAACGCATCGAAGACGAAGTCGATGGCGTTTGACACGGGAGCGGGAGGTGCTGGTTGAATCGCCAGCCGCGCCTGGTAGCGAAGAACGGCCTCGGTTTCGAAGCGCGAATGAATGCCATGCTGGTTCGTCAGTTGCCCGTCATAGTTCTTGGCGGCGTGGAACGGCACATGCGCGTCACCGACGTAATGGGAGATGACTGCGGAGAAGAATTTGATGTCATCCAGCGAATAAGGATGGCTGCCTGCTTTCTGTTGCTGGAAAGCTTGCACCAGCTTTCCATATACCTCATCGACTCGCCAAGGTAACTGGCCCTCCTGTTCGACCTTTTCGCGCCCAAATTTCTCAATGGCCGCCTGACGGTCGCGTGGCAATTCCCGGAATGGATAAGCTCCGTAGGAATCCAGATCCAGATAGTGGCGAGGCGGCTCTTCCGTAAATCCGACATTCCGCCACAGATCTGGATCGACGGAATGCTCGACAATGAAATTCCGGTGCTTCTCATAGAAAGCCCGAACTGTCGCAGGAAGTATTCCGATGGCACCGCCTGTGACCAGGCGGTGAACGTCGAGACCCCAGGCTTGCAGCGTCTGGGGAATCAACAGGGCACACGCAAGAACAATCAGAATAGGACGGCTTTTCATTGGCCTCGCTTTCACACCAATACAAACGCACTTAAGAATGTGACACATTGGAGCCAAATCCAACCACTGGCGTAAGCCGTGGCACGCGGCATCCTGACCTCCGTTGAGACACCGACCGCATCAGCGGTCGGAGCTTCACCTAAGCGGCGGCTCAGGCTGGGGCCCTCTGTGGGACGGGGACAGCCGCAGCAGTCTCCCGTTCACCGATTTGTTGGCGCCACATTGCGTAATAGAGGCCTTTAAGGTCGAGCAACTCCTCATGCCGGCCCGATTCAACGATCTGACCCTTTTCAAGGACAAAGATACGATCGGCGTGCAGCACTGTGGACAAGCGGTGAGCGATCAGGATTGTAATCAGGTCGCCGCGCATGGAGATTTCACGAACGGTCTCACTGATCTCCTCCTCGGTCAGGGAATCGAGCGAAGAGGTTGCCTCGTCGAATACCAGCAGGCTGGGGTGTCGCAGCAAAGCTCGCGCGATCGACAGCCGTTGCTTCTCCCCGCCTGAAACCTTCACGCCTCCCTCGCCAATGACTGTATCGAGACCTCTGTCGGCGCGGTCCAAGAGACTCTGGCAGGCCGCCTTCTGCAAAACATCCAGGCAATCTGCATCCGATGCTTTCGGATTCACAAACAGCAAGTTCTCGCGAATGGACCCGGAAAACAGTTGAGTGTCCTGCGTGACGAAACCGATACGCTCGCGCAGGCGGTCGAGATCGACTTGAGTCATGGGAATGCCATCGTAAAGGATCTCGCCTTCCTGCGGAGTGTACAGTCCGACGAGCAACTTCACGAGCGTGGTTTTGCCGGAGCCCGAGGGCCCGACAAACGCAATGGTTTCGCCGCGCTCGACATTGAAGGATATTCCCTGAAGAGCCCGCGTCGCCGCCGACCGATGCTGAAAGTGCACCTCGGAAAACTCAAGGCAGCGAATCTCGGCCAGCGGCAAAGGGTCAGCCGGTTTGGGTTCCTTCGGTGTCTTGAGAATCTCTTCGAAATTGTTCAACGAGACTTCAGCCTCGCGATAGGTGTTGATGACACTGCCCAATTCCTGCAGGGGCCCAAAAATGAAAAACGAGTAGATCCATAAAGCGAAAAACTGCCCCACGGTGATCTCCCGCGCAAAAATGAAATAAAGCATCAGGAACAGAATGCTGTTTCGCAGGAAGTTAACCGAGGTGCCCTGAACAAAGCTGAGGCTTCGCAGATAGCGAACCTTTTTCAGTTCCAATTCCAGAATCTTTCCCGTGGTCTTGTTCAGCCGTTCAATTTCTTGTTGCGCGAGCCCAAGACTCTTCACCAGTTCTATGTTTCGCAACGACTCCGTCGTGGCGCCGGCCAAAGCTGTAGTTTCAGAGACTATGACCTTTTGGATCTGCTTGATCTTGCGGCTCAACACGGAGCTCAACAGGCCCAGCACCGGGACCGTCATGAAGTAGACCAGCGCTATCACCCAGTGGACACTCAGAGCGTATCCCATCACCCAGAGCACCCCGACCAGCGAGGTGAAGACGATATTGATGGCAGCAACCGTCAGCTTCTCGACGTCAGTGCGCACCTTCTGGAGCTTTCCTAGAGTTTCGCCGCTGCGCTGATCCTCGAAGACGCTATAGGGAAGTTCGAGGGAGTGCCGCAAACCGTCGCTGTATATCTGGGCGCCCATTCGCTGGACAATGACGTTGATGAAGTAGTCCTGGAAATTTTTCGCGACGCGTGACACGAAAGCCACACCGATCGCGGCAGCCAACAATAAACTGACGCCTTTGAAGAATTCGGCCGTCGTGTATTCCTGATAACGAGTGGCATACTCGTCGATTACGTGGCGGAAGATGAATGGATCCAGAAGGGAGAAGATCTGGTTAATGGCGGCCAGGAAGAGCGCCAATACAACCAGTTTCCAATATTGCTTCAGGTAGGAGAGCAGCAGTCTCATTGCGCCAGGTATTCTGGCATAGCTCGACAGGAGAGTATAGCCCCGGGCTGCTGGAGGCGGCCACGCCGCACTTCAGGGACTTTTGGAGGCGCGCTTGCTTTTGTCAATATCGCAACCGCGCCCCTAACATAGTGCGCCAACGCGCTTTCAGAGCACTACCCTTCTCAGCGCCGTGTTGCATTGGAGCCGGCTGTGTCTGATAATCCAACCGCAGCTAGTGGAAACAGCTTTATGCCAGAGCTTCCGGAAGTCGAGACGATTCGCCGTGGTCTGCTGGGCCGCGTTTGCAACAAGCGCATCGAGCACGTGGACATCCGCTGCCAGCGCATCATTCTTCGGCCGGCTCCCCGCGCGATGGCGAAAGCACTTGCCGGCCAGATGATTCGCGATATCCAGCGACGAGGAAAGTTTCTTGTTTTCAGGTTGGATGACTACTGCTTGTTGGTGCATCTCGGCATGTCTGGTCAGCTCACCTATTGGGACAAGACCCAGAGAGACGACGAGAAGTTCTTTGTCACCGTCACTGGCCTGCAGCAGGCCCGTCAACACTCCGTCGACAAGCATACCCATGTAAGCCTCTACTTCGTGGACGGGAACGCCATGCACTACCGGGACATCCGCCAGTTCGGCAAATGGCGCCTGTACCGAAAAGATGCTTTCCACGAAGCCCGCGAGTTCTCGCAGCTCGGGCTGGAACCATTCGACAGAGGCTATACGCAGCCGAAGTTCCTGGAACGCTTCCGAGGCCGGAAGCTTCGCATCAAATCTCTGCTGTTGAACCAAAGTTTTGTCGCCGGAGTAGGAAACATCTACGCTGACGAGGCGCTGTTTGAAGCAGGCATCCATCCTGAGCGGCTCGCCCACTCGCTGTCGCCCGAAGAGAAGCATCGTCTCTTTCAGGCCATTCCGAGGGTGTTGCGACGAGGTTTGAAGCACGGAGGAACGAGTTTCCGAAGCTACATGAACGCCGAAGGCGAAGCCGGCACCAACCAGGAAACGTTGCGAGTTTATGGCCGAGAAGGAGAAGCATGCCGTCGTTGCAAAACTCCCATCGTGCGTATTGTCGTCGGCCAACGTGGAACACATTTCTGCCGACTCTGCCAGCCTGCCAAGGGAAAGTGAAGTTAGCTTAGAGTTCAGCTTGCAGGCTGTCTCTTTTGGGCAAGCTGAAGCTTGAACTCAAAACCTTTCTCAAGTGAGGATCAAATCATTGCATCCGACACTCTCTGCGAAGATCATCGCGCTGCTCTGCATCGCTCTGCACTGGACGCCAGTCTTGCAAGCCCAATCCGACAGCCTTCCTTGGCAACGAATGCTGGCGAGTCAGGAAATGGTGAACCGATATCTCGTCAGCACGGCGCGGAAGCTGACCAACGAGTCTGCCGCTGAGTTTCAGACACAGGCGTCCTGGGAAAAAGTGAAGGAGGAGCGACGGCTGGAGTTGCTCGACATGCTGGGCCTAGAACCGTTGCCGCCTCGGACGCCCTTGAACGCACAAATCACCGGCGTGATTGACAAGGCTGAATATGTGATTGAAAAGCTGGCTTTCGAGAGCATGCCCAAGGTATTTGCGACGGCGAATCTCTATCTGCCGAAGAAGCGCTCGAGTCGTGTTCCAGCCGTAATCTATGTGTGCGGGCATGCGGTATCACCGCAGGGCAGCAAAGTGATGTACCAGCATCATGCGATTACTTTTGCAAAGCATGGCTATGCGTGCCTGATCATTGATCCCATCCAGATTGCAGAAACTTTTGCCCTTCATCATGGGGTTCACAACCTGGAGATGCCCGACTGGTACGCCCGAGGTTACACCCCTGCCGGCGTGGAAGTCTGGAACGTGATTCGCGCCCTCGATTATCTGGAAACACGTCCTGAGGTGGACAAGTCACGGTTTGGAATCACCGGGCGGTCGGGTGGCGCAGCGATGAGCTGGTTTGGCGCTGCTGTGGACTCGCGACTGAAGGTGGCCGTCCCTGTCATGGGCAACAGCACCTATGCTGCGAACGTGGCTGCCAACACCCAGAGGGGTCACTGCGACTGCATGTTCCCCATCAATACCTACCAACACGATCTTATGACTCAGGGTGCACTGATTGCTCCGCGTCCGCTACATATGATGCATGGAAAACAGGATACCTTGTTCCCCGTCCCGGGTTATGAGGAGTTTGACGTAAGGATTGGTGCGCTCTATCGTGCGTTTGGTGCTGGAGAGAAATTCAAGAACACGGTGGTGGATACGGGGCACAAGGACTCAGAGTTTTTGAGGGAGCAAGCGATCAAATGGTTTGATCGCTTCTTGATGAAGGTGCCCGAGCGGCCAATCGATTTGACAACGGACCCGGAATCACCCGAAAAGTTAGCTGTGTTTGCGGGAGCTCCACCGCCTCAGGCACTCAATTTTCGCGTGCACGAGTTGCTGACGGCCAACCCATCACCTGAGGTTCCCAAGACCGCTGCGGCATGGACGGCACGCCGGCAGGTGTTGATCGATGAACTGAAGAAGCGCGTATTTCGCGCTTTCCCGGCGAGTGCACCGAAGCCTGAACCACCGACTCTGGGCAGAGAAAACGCGGGATTTCGGGAGTGGACTTTGGTTTCCGAGCCAGGTGTCCGTGTTCGTGGGTTGATTCGAAATCCTCGCGGGTCGTCGCGAACACCGGCCGTTGTCTACATAGCTTCCGAGGGTGAAGACGACGAGTCCATCCGCCGCACCCTGGTGCGGATCCTTAATGATGAAAAGCTATTGTTGATTGTGTTCCCGCGCGGCATCGATGAGGTCCCTTGGCGGCGAACGGCGCAGCGGGATGTGCTGCGCAACGCCATGCACGTCGGGAGAAGCCTGGACTCCATGCGGTTGTGGGACGTTATGGGATCCGTGGAAGCTCTTAAGCAGCAGCCGGATGTGGATCCTCAACGGATCTCCGTTTTAGGTCGAGGCGTTTCTGGAATGTTGGGACTTTATGCGGCCATTCTCGACGAATCCATTGCTCAGGTGGTGCTGATGGAGCCAACGCTTTCCCATCGGGAAGGGCCGATCTTCTTGAACATTCTTCGATATACCGACGTTCCAGAAGCTGCGGCCTTGCTGGCGCCCCGACGACTGATTTTCTTTGGCAGGATTCCCGACGCCTATCAGCCGACCCAATCGATTTACCGCCTCCTAGGCAAGCCGGGGAACATTTCGTTAACAATGAGTCTCAAGGCGGCCGTCGATCAGCGCTACGACCACAACTTCAGTTCTGGATATTGACGAGAAGCGGGAGCAAGCGGAATCCAGATTGCTGCAGGCTTCGTAAGAATCAGAGTCTCTCAACCAAGACGCTTCCCGCAGTGGAAGCAGAATTGGCTGACGGCGTCGACTTCGCTGCCACACGACCGGCAGGCCCGCACTTTCTGAATGGTGGACTGTTTCTTCTTGTCTTTTCCGTGGTGGCGTTCGACAAAACTGACAAACTCCCTGGCCTGCACGTGGTTGGGGTTGACTCGGAGGATCTCGCGGACTGCGATTAGCGCCTCTTCACGTTTTCCTTCCTGATAGAATGCAACGGCAGAGGCCATGAGGTCTTTGGCCTGAACCTCAAACTTCTTGATCCGCTGCAACTCCACTAGGCGCTTCGAAGTGTTCTCGACGAATGCCTGAATCTCAGGATTCTGGGGAAACTGGTCTCGAATCTTCGCCAGATCGTGCGCGCACAGGTCGTACTCTTCCTGATACAGATACTTCTTGATCTGCGCAACAGCACCTGCCTGGATCTCCGAATTCTTTAGTTCCTCTGACCGTTGCTCAATCTTCCGTTCGACCTCCTTCTGATACTCCGGAGGACGAGGAGCCGTAATCTGGTCGAAAATGCGAATATCTGGAAGCTGGATAACACGCGGTGTTCCCGGAGACGGTAGTGAGGGCGGCGGTGTGACCGGAGAGCTGCTCACGGGCTTTTTCAGAGTGTCTTTCTTGGCCGTTGGTGGTTGAGACAACGGCGGCTGAGGCTGTGAGGTGACCTCGGGCTTCTTGAGTGTCCCGATGGGCGCCGTGGGAAGTGGTCCCTGAGGTGGCTTTGCTATCTTTGTCAGATTTTCTGGCGGGGAACTCAAAGCCGTGGGAGAGGGAACACCGTTCTGGACTGTGTTGCCGGTCGCTACCACGGGCGGTCGTGGCTCGACTTGGGGGAGTACTGCAGGCTTCTCACGCTTCGCTTCGAAGAGCTCGTCCAAGGATCCTGGCAGGAAGTCACGGTTCGCTTTCAGTACTGCTCGCTCGTGTTGTTCATCCGGCAGTGCTGCTGGGTGCTGACCTGAGGGTTGTGATCGCTGCATACCTGAGGACGAATCGGCAGCATTCTCTGCAGTCGCTGGCTTCGCAGGTTCGTGTGGCGACAGTGAAGCAGGCGTCGGCGTTGGTGAGCCAGTCTTTGACTGATAATCGCCCTTCCAGTCTTGAAGCGTGGCGTCCGTGTTCTTCAGGAGGTCGACCAGCGCCGAAATGGTTCTTTCCCTCATCGAGTCCGGCGGCGCTCCGTCAGACTCCGGCAAGCCTCGACGACGTCGAGGTAGAGGTTCGATAACACGGGAATGCGGATTGGGTAGCGGAAACTGTGAGTCGGGCTCAGCTCCTGAATTCTCCGCCAGTGACTCCCGTGTGTTCGGGGAGTCAGGGGGAGCCGATGAAGTGTTGGTGACGGTGGAGCCGTTGGACGGTGGAGGAGAGGGTTGCGTCCCCGCGATTTTTTTATAGAGTTTTCGCTTCGAGAGTTTGATCGCTGAAAGATCGTGGAGCGCTTTGGCTTTGGCGTTCTGCGGGTCGGCAGCGAGCACCTCCCGAACCAATTCAAGACAGGAGGTGTAGTCATGAAGGCTGAAGAATCTACGGGCTTCAGACAGCTTCTTGTCGAGCGAAGCCACAAACTCGGGGCGGTGCAAAGCTACAACGTTACTGTCAGGGCTTGTGGCCTTATTCTGGGGATCGCTGGGCATCTTCGGTTCTTACGGCTAGATACAAGGCTGCCGCGTCGGATTTCCCAGGGCGGATCCTGGGAATCTGCGCTACTCTCACGGTAGTCACCTTATGACGCTGGCGCCATTGAATCAGGTCTCCAGGGCGCACCAACCGGGAGCTCTTGGCGGTTGAGCCATTAACAGCAATGCCTCCGTGGTCGCAGATCTCTTGCGCCAGGCTGCGCCGTGGGATGATTCGGGAAAACTTCAGAAACAGATCGAGTCGCATCGAAGGCACCTCGCGGGATGCCTCCAACGGCGATTCGGATGCGCGGTTCACTTCTTTTTTCCCTTCTTGTCGGGCTCGACCTGGGCTGCCTGCTTGGTCTCGCCTCCCAAGGCTGAAGCCACAGCACCGCTGTCGACATAGCCAGGCTTCACCTCAATGAAACTCTGCTTCCGCAATTTCACCAAGTATTCCGCTACCGCGGGTTGGGCCTTGGTGCCGAAAAGTTGGTCGCGGATGTCGTTCATAACGACTTCCATCTTCTGGATTCCCGCTTCGTGTTTCTCCTCGACCTTGATGATGACAAATCCAAATTTCGTTTTGATGATGTCACTTACCTGGCCCCGTCGCAGTTTGAACGCGGCGTCTTCGATCTCCTTCACCATCTGGCCGCGAGGGAAGAACCCCAAGTCACCGCCTTCTTTGGCTGTGCTGCCGTCCGAGTTCTTGGTGGCGAGCTCGTCAAACTTTTCGCCACTTCGGGCTTTCTGCAGGATTTCCTGAGCTTTCTTTTCCAGTGCCGGAATTTCGGAGGGCTCTTTTTGCTCTGTGGAGATCAGAATTTCTCGAATTCGAACCTCTTCGGGACGGTCAAACTCCTGCTTGTGAGCTTCGTAGTACTTGGAGATTTCTTCGGTGGAAATTTGAACGCGCGAGTAGACTTCTCGCCCAAGCAGTTGCTGTTTCAGGCTCTGATTCTTGATGTTCTGTTTGAATTCAACAGGATCGATCCCCTGCTGAACCATCATTTTCTCCAGGGTTTCCATGTCGGCTATGTTTTGATCGCGACGAATTCGATCGAGGTACTTGATGACCTCAGTATCGGCGCTCAGGCTGAGATCGGCGGCCTTCTGTACCATCAACTGATCTTCGATCATCGTCTTCAGCAGACCCTTTTCCTGTTCAGACACCGCTTTCTCCAGTTCGGGTCCCTTCAAATTCTTCTGGAGCTCTCGTCGAACCAGGTCTTTGGTCTTTTCGTAGTCTGATCTGGTGATGATGTCATTATTTACCCGGACGATGATTTCTTCAAAAACCTGCTCCGCCCTTGCGGTCATACCCGGCAAAGTGCACATTAGGCAAATGAGAACGGTTGACAGGACATTTTTTTTCTTCATAACCAGCACCCTTGGGTTGGCCTCCATCAGTGGCCGAACCCTCCTTAAGTTTCGTCAAAAAAAGAGCAATCCATAACGAAAGGAAAAGAATAGCTTAAACCCAGGCAGATGTTAAGACCGAAGTAGCGGTCTGTGCAAGGCACGCCCCTTGAGAGAAGGCGTCAGCTCGCCAGCTCCAAGAGAAGCGTGCGTAGAGAAGGGAAGATCTCATTGGGCATCAATGCACCCGACTGAATCTTTAACACCCCGTTCGGCGAGAGGACAACTCCGGCACTAGCTGAGACCAATTCAACCAGTTTTTGAGGTTGAACCGGCGTGCTCTCATGAAACTTGATGGCGATGCCGTCGCGTTCGCGGTCGATCGACTTCACCAAGACGCGTTCTGCTAGCAGTCTAAGGCGCACATAGTCCATCAGGCTTTCCACTTCGGTCGGAAGGGTACCGTAACGGTCCTCCAATTCACCCCGCAGATCCTCGATTTCTGAGTCCAGTTTCAGCGAGGAGATGCGTTTGTATGTGCTAAGTCGCTGGATTTCGTCCGGAATGTAGGTTTCTGGAATTTTGACGGTGACGCGAAGGTTGATCTGAGTTTGCACCTCGGGCAGCTCGGCGCCGGACCTCATCTCTTCGATGGTACGCTCTAGCATCTGACAATAGAGGTCGAAACCGATGGCATCAATGTGCCCATGCTGCTCGCCACCGAGGAGGTTTCCGGCCCCTCGCAATTCCAGATCCAGTGCAGCGATCTTGAAGCCGGATCCCAAGTCGCTAAATTCCTTAAGGGCGGCCAGGCGTTGTCTAGCGACCCCAGAGAGCGCCTTGTCCGGAGGTGTCAACAAGTAGGCATAGGCCAAGCGGTTTGACCGACCGACGCGGCCACGCAACTGATACAGCTGGGCGAGGCCGAAGCGGTCAGCGCGGTTAACGACAAGGGTGTTGACTAGTGGAATGTCCAGCCCATTTTCTATAATTGTAGTAGATGTCAAAACATCGGCTTCATGGCGGACAAACTTGAGCATCGTGGACTCGAGTTCCTTCTCACCCATCTGTCCGTGTGCCACCAAGACTCGTGCTCTTGGGCAGATTCTTTGAATCATCGACGCGACTGAGTAGATCGACTCGACACGGTTGTGCACAAAGTAGACCTGGCCTTGCCGAGCCAACTCCTGATCTATCGCGCTTTGAATGACTGACTTGCTGAACCCTACTACAACTGTCTGTATAGCAAGTCGATCGCGAGGTGGTGTTTCAATTACAGACATGTCCCTTAACCCTATTAGCGACATGTGTAGGGTTCTTGGAATCGGGGTCGCCGTCATGGTCAAGGTGTCCACGCGCTTTTTCAGCTGCTTCAGACGCTCTTTATGAACGACACCAAATTGCTGCTCCTCGTCCACGATGAGCAAGCCCAAATCGCGGAACTGGACGTCCTTTGAGAGCAAGCGGTGCGTGCCAACCAAAATATCGATCTTCCCGGCTGCAAGTCTTGCACTGATCTCAGCCTGTTCCTTTGGGTTTCGAAAGCGACTCAACATCTCCACCTGCATCGGGAATGCTGTAAATCGCTGTTTCAGCCGCAGATAGTGCTGGTACACCAGCACCGTGGTGGGTGCCAGGAGTGCCACCTGCTTGCCGTCAAAGGCCGCCTTGAAGGCCGCCCGCATCGCAACCTCGGTTTTTCCGAAACCGACGTCGCCGCACAGCAAGCGATCCATAGGCCGCTCAGACTCCATGTCTCGATAGACGTCCTGGATGGCTGTCAACTGGTCGGGGGTCTCGGAATACTCAAAGGCTTCTTCGAACTCGTCGTGCCAGTGGCCAGGCGGTGAAAACGCAAACCCAGGGGAAATGTGCCTTTCTGCGTGAAGCTTTAGCAGTTCCTCCGCCATGTCACGCATGGACCTTCGAACTCTGGCCTTGGTTTTGACCCAAGTCGTCCCGCCCAACTTGTCCAGTTGGGGCTTGGTACCGCCACCACCGCTGCTGTGTTTCTGAATCAGGTCCAGGCGTTCCAGAGGAACGTAGAGCTTGGCATCTCCGTAGTAGTTTAGGACCATGAACTCGCGAGCGAGTCCCTCCGACATCATGTGTTTCACTCCCAGAAACTGGCCAATTCCATGGTCAATGTGAACCACGTAGTCCAAGGGCTTGAGTTCGCGAAAATCCGAAATAAATGAAGCGCTCTTCGCTTTCGACTTGGCGGGACGCGCCAGCAACTCACTCTCATCAAAGAGATCATGGTCACCGAACAAGACTAGGTTTCCAGCCTCCGCCTCGAAACCCGTCAAGCACTTGACCAACTACGATCGTAGGAAGTCGATGCTCAATTTGCCGTAGAAGGGTCGCCTCACGGGCCTCAGGCTTGAAGTCGGCAACGCAGGCGGCATCGTATTCCCTAAGGATGTCGTACAGACGCTCGGCGCGTCCGAGGCTGGACTGTACAAAGATGACTTGGCTCTGTCGTTGACTTAACTGCGCCAGGTCACGAACCAATTCCTTTAGGTTTCCATGGTACTTACGCACCGGCCGGGTTTGGCACTCAACCCGAAACAGCTCTCGCGCAAAATCCGAATTGGTGCTGGTCTGTGCTGGTGTTCGATGGCCACCAGGCGGGCCTTGACCTTCCGAATCTTCACCGGTAGCAATGCGCTCGAGGTTCTGCGGAGCCAAAAAGCCGGCCGACAGAGCGGACGCTCCCAACTGGTCCAGAAATAGTATTCGGCGCTCATGCAGCGATGCCCCCAACTCACTGCCCTCGAGGAACAACGTAGATGGGGCGGACGCGGGAATCCCCATCAAGTGCTGTTCGCTGAAATCTCTTTCGTTCTTAGCTGTCCACCCTTCGAACCAGCGGTTCAGATCCTGAGGTTCGTCAACAACTAGAAAAAAGTCCGGCGTGAAATCGAGGAGAGTCTTCGATAAGGGAGCTACTGTGGGAAGCAAGTACTCGCAGCCCGGAAATGCTTCTCCGTTTCGGGCACGGACACCCTGGCTACCCAGAAATTCGCCATACTCCTCTGGAGGGAAGGTGCGTTCGGCAAACTTGCTCCACTGCCTGAGCTGTTCCGGTTCGATCGGGAATTCTCGCATCGGTGGCAGACTGAGCTTCTGCACGGGCCCGATGGATCGCTGCGACTTCACCGAGAATTCGCGCAACGACTCAATCTCATCGCCAAAAAACTCGATGCGCAGCGGATTCTCAGAATTGGGCGGGAAAACGTCCAGAATGCCACCTCGGATTGAGAAGGCTCCTACGCTTGATACCGGCTCTTGCCTGACGTAACCAGATCTCAGTAGAAACTGGGCGAGTTCCTCCGGAGGCAGCTCAGCGCCGACAGCGACCTGAGGCACCGCGCCGAAGGAAGCCTGAGCATCAGGCATTCGGGTCAGCAACGCTGCAGGTGCGACCAGTAAGATGTCCACGCTGTTCTGAAAGAGTTTCCAAAGCGTGAGAGCACGTTGCTCAAGCACTTCGGCGTGGGGTGAAAATCCACTATAGGGACCGGGTTCAAGACCTGGAAATACGGCCACGAACTCATCGTTCCTATCCGAAAGCATCCGATGAAAGAAGCTGGTGGCCTGTCGAAACTCGTCGAGACGGGCATTATCCAGGCCCACATAAAGAATGGGTTGGTTCAACAACCGATGCAGAATCGCAAGATAAGCAGCCTTAGCAGAAGGGGTCAGTCCGGTGAGAATGAAGTGCCGCTGACCAAATTGAAGCTGCTGGGGAATCTGCCGCAACCGGGGATCTTCAAGCAGTTGCGCCAAGATATGTTGGGTGAGCATTCTCTAGTTGTGAAGCGGCTTCCTCTGCGACATCGCGAAGTGGCTGCCTTCGTCCATCGGCTTGCTGAGAAGATCAGGGTCTATACCGGCTGAGGATTCTCTCGATGATGCCGGAAGTAGATTGTCCCTTTTCATAAGGAAGAGACGTTACCGTTCCGCCGTTGGCCTCGACTTCCTCTCGACCGACGATTTGGGTGAGCCCCCAGTCGCCACCCTTGACGAGGACGTGGGGCAGAACTGCTTGAATGAGGCCTAACGGTGTGGGTTCATCAAACACAATGACGTAGTTGACGCTCTCCAGCCCCGACAGAAGCTCGCAGCGTTCAAGCTCTGTAAGAATAGGGCGCTGCTGTCCCTTTAGATCCCGAACCGATCGATCGCTGTTTACTCCGACGACCAACGTATCACCCAGCTTTCGGGCTTCTTGCAGGAAGCGAATGTGCCCAGGGTGCAGGATGTCGAAGCACCCATTTGTAAAAACGATCCGTTGTCCAGCCTGTTTCAATTGCCGAATCCTTTGGATCAAGGCGTCTCTTTCGAAAACTTTCTCCACGTGACCCTCTTCAGCCGCCCCTTGCGGACAGCGTCGGCGTCTCCTGTGCTACGCTTGCAGCGGAGCGAATTATATCACGCTGGTTCGAGTCGCTCTTGCAGCGTGAGCCGGACGAAAGCGCCTTGAGAGGAACCAAAACCTGGATGAGCCACTTCTGAGGGGCCTATCCGCGCCGAACTTCATGTCGAGATCCAACCTCATTTTTCTGGCCGTCTGCACGTCAGTCTGGCTGATTCTCCATCAGTGGATTTCGCTGCAGAATCAAGACCTGATATTCGAAGACCTGCAATCGGAAGGTGCCACCGTTTCTAAGATTCGGCCAGCGGGGCGATCGGTCCAAACTCTGCCCGCCAAAGTACTCCTCATCCATGGGCTCTGCGCCAGCAAATCCGCCATGATGCAAATGGCCGCTGAAATCGCGCGATGGGGCAACGACTGCTATCGGATCGATCTTCCCGGGCACGGGGATTCAATCGACGATTTCAGTTTGCAAGCTTCCGACCGCGTTGTCGATCGAGCCGTACAGGCACTCCTTTCTGAATCAACCAAGCCTGATTCACCGCCTCTTGTCGTCATTGGACACTCCTTCGGGGCGCGGGCCG
Organism: uncultured Acidimicrobiia bacterium; assembly: GCA_963791795.1. Lineage (GTDB taxonomy): Bacteria > Acidobacteriota > Terriglobia > Versatilivoradales > Versatilivoraceae > VFZK01. The sequence continues at coordinate 18,831 of CAWBTP010000002.1, read as the reverse complement.
CGCTCGGCGCCGCCCAGCGTGACCCACGTATTGCCGCGGTGATCGCGCTCTCGCCTGCTGTGGAACCCTTCGCCCAAAAAGCACAGATGCCGGTGCTGGTGGTGACTGGAGAATTCGACTTTCCTTTCGTTCAACGAGGTGCTGCGTTTCTGTATGAGCAGGTCACGGGAGCTCGGCTGCCCCGGCTCGACAACCCAGGAAAGTGGGAGGACGTCACAAAGTCCAGCCGGCTTGTCGTGCTGCCGTGGAGCGATCATTCTCAAACCCTTTTCAAAGCCAGCTCTATGCAGGAGATCAAGCAATGGCTTACGAGAATCAGCCCGGGAATCGCGGAGCCGACTTTCTCTCCCTGGGCTTTCTGGGCGCGAACGCAACTTAGAGCAGTATTCTGCATTCTCTCACTGCTGATCTGGTTTCCGGTAGTTTCGTTGCTGGTTGACGTGATCACGGAACGAAAGACAAGACCCGAGGACTTCATCGTGAGTGCTCCCGCCTGCCCATTCAGGGTAGTTTGGGTGTATGCCGTCGGGGCCTCGCTAGCAACTGTGTGCTTGCTCTGGATCAATCCCTGGGTGCGTCTTGCCTTGATGGGAGCAGACTATCTCACGGCGCTCCTCTGTATTACCGGGGTTTTGGGACTCGCCATACTACGTCCCAAATTGAGACTCACAGCCGGCTTATGGCGGGCACTCGTGTGTAGTCTCCTCGCGTGGCTGGTTTTGGTTTTGGCTTGTGCTCCCTGGATTACCGCAGAGTTTGTTCATCTGGATCTGAGCTCCAGTCGGCTCAGGAAATTCCCCTTGGTTTTTCTCAGTGTGCTGCCATTTTTCTTTCTCGACGAACAGATTAGTCGCCGTCTTCTTCAAGGCCTCAACAGGGCCCGACTTGTCATGCTTCATCTCGCAAGTCGCTTCGTGCTTGCCATCACTCTTTTGCTGGGGTTTTTCGTTTTGAGGAACGGGCAGTTTTTGGTAGTTTTGATCCTCCCCGGTTTGCTCCTAACCAGTCTCCTCTGCTGGTGCATGGCGGCCTGGATCCATCGAGAAACGGACAGCGTTGCGGCGTCGGCGCTTTTTGCGGCGCTCTCAACGGGTTGGTTCTTCAGTGTCTTCTTTGCGCAACTCTAATTCATGAATATCGGTATCATCGGTGCCGGACCAGCAGGGTCGCTGTGTGCTTCGCGTTTAGCCCAAAATGGCGGCAACGTCTTGCTTCTCGACCCTCGAGGCGCCTGGGAAAAACCTTGCGGCGGTGGCGTCACTGCGAAGGCATTCAGGCGATATCCCTTTCTAAATAGCTGCGTAGATACTCACCGAAGTATTGACCGACTAGCCGTGGTCTCACCCCGAGGCGCCCAAACGCAAATAGTGCTGGAAGAACCGATTTGCATCTATTCCAGGTCCGTGCTGAACCAGCTGCTTCTAGATCGTGCTGTGACTGACGGCGTTCGTTTCTTGCGGGAACGTGTTCTCGACGTGCGCCAGCGAGAAGCACGTTGGGAGTTGCTGACCGATCGGGATGTTCACGTCGTAGATTTCCTGGTGGGTGCGGACGGAGTGAATAGCTTGGTTCGAAAGAAACTGGGTGAACGATTCGTTTCCGAGGATCTCATGATGACCTTCGGTTATCGGATCCCAGCCAGGGTTGATGACGGCATCGTCATCAAGTTTTTTCCAAAATTCCACGGTTACTATTGGGTATTCCCACGTCCGAATCACGCTTCATTCGGCATTTGCGGACGATTAAGCGAGCACAACACGCAGGGTCTCAAGGAACTCCTCCACACTTTTCTCAGAGAGACGGGTCGGATGGTCGATGTGGCCGAAACGGCCTCATGGTCTGTCTATGGTGCCCTGATTCCCTCACTAAGACCGGAATCGCTCCGGCTGAACCGAATTCACGGGGACGGGTGGGCGCTCGTGGGTGATGCCGCAGGGTTTGCTGACCCAATCACTTGCGAAGGAATCTATTACGCGCTCCGTTCGGGAGACCTTCTGGCGGAGGCACTGATCGAAGGCCGGGCCGCGTCGTATTCGAACTGTTGTCGAACGGATTTTGCAGGAGATTTCATTCACGCTGCCGAACTGTTTGAGAGATTCTACGCTGGAGACTTCCTTGGCACTGACTTTATTACCCGTATGGTGCAAGCCTCCTCACGGAGTCGTGCGTTGAGATCGATCATGAACGCTTTCGTGTCCGGCCGGCAGGACTACAGCTCTCTCCGTAAGACGCTGCTCCGGAAAAGCCCACAAATCGCACTGCAAGTCCTAGGGTCGGCATTCCGGTCTGCAGGCTGAGACGACGAATCAGCCTTTTCTGGGCCGACCCTTCAGACCCAGTTGCCTCAGCACGACCTCTTCAAACAACCGCTCCGGTAAGAATCGCTTCATCATCAGGAAAAACTTCGCATGCAGTGGGGCCACGTAACGGAAGCGCGGTTTCTTGTCGGTCAGGGCACTCACGACGAGCTGTGCGATATCATCCGGCCGCCCCGCGATTCGCCTGACCTTCGCGCTCATTCCTGCAAAGCCTCGCAAATAGGGCCGGTAGGGACCCGCTTGCTCGATGACTGGCTGGGAGATCCTGCTGGCAACGTCAAGAAATTCGGTGAGGATGAATCCCGGCTGAACGAGGGACACTCGGATGCCAAACGGCAACATCTCGCCACGCAACCCGTCGGTGACGGCTTCCAGCGCATGCTTGGTAGCATCGTAAACCGACGAGAACGGCCGGGCGATGCGCCCCGCTACGGAGCCGATATTGACAATCCGTCCTTCCCCCTGTTCACGCATGATTGGAATCACAAGCTGAGTCAGAGCAATCAGAGAGAATAGATTCGTCTCAAAATTCCTCCGCATGTTTTCTACCGGGACCAGCTCGATAGGTCCGCGCTGACCAAAGCCCGCGTTGTTGACGAGCCCATCAATGCGGCCGAAAGCCTGCATCGTTTCGCCAACCAGACGATCACGATCGTCCCTTCCAGTGATGTCAGCCGTTATCGCCAGAACTCTCGAGGCAATCATCGCGGTGTTCACGCCCTGCGCTGCAGCACCCAACTCCTTTTTCAGCGCCTCAAGCCGTTCGGTGCGGCGCGCCGTCAGAACCACGCGGAACCCGTCCTCAAACAACTTGCGGGACACAGCCTCTCCAATGCCAGACGATGCTCCCGTAACAATAACCACGGGACCTTGTGAAGTCCTCATCAGACCCTCTAGAGACGATCCGGCTCACGTGAGCAACCATGCTTCATGAACGACAAGAGAGCACACTTCCCGGAGTGACTGCAAGAGCCGGACCGACAGGAGGAGTGAAAGTAACAGCGAAGTTGTCTTAGCAGAAGTAGGTTCGGCTAGGGGGTGGGTGGCTACTTAGATCGCAAATTCCTTTGCGAGAAGGTAGCGCCCCCGTTTGAGTTCGTAACGTGCCCTTCCAAGATTGGCGTCGCTACGAAGGAGAGTAAACAAAAAGTATTCTGGAGTGATCATGCGAATGGCGATGATCCGTTTATCCGTTGAAACAACGAACTCCTCCAGAGAGCCAAGACCCGCATCCTCGGGTCGTCGACGACAGAGTTCTCAAACTCGAGGTGTATTCGGCCGCCAACGACTCGATGTTGATGCTGGAGTCTGTAAGACGTTTCTCGATCGAGATGCCATCCATACCCATGACGGCGGCTCCCAGCGCTCCGTCTACTTTCTCAATGAGCCCGTCGAGATATTCTGAGAACATGAGATTACAGATTCCAAGCAACAGCCTGAATACCCAGCCTGTTCTGTCGTGTTCAAAGCGCCTCGAAGATAGCAGGCAGGCTCAAACTCTGAAGGGAACCTTCACTAGCAACATGGTCCAGGGCTCGGCCGTTCGCAATCCTTCTTTAGAGAATCTTGGGCGAAAGGAAGAAGATGAGCTCCTGTGTTTGCTTGTTGACCGAGCGGTTCTTGAATAGGTTGCCAATCACCGGAATACTGCCAAATCCGGGAACCTGCCGAATGTTCACTTGCTCGTTGTCAATCAAGACGCCACCCACGACCACAGTGCCGCCGTTGTTCACCAACACCGTCGTTTTGGTCTGCTGCGTGTTGACGGTGGGAACGCCCTGAACCTGGCGGGAGAAATCAGGTGTGGAATTCTCGACGTCCACCTTGAGAACGATAGTGCCTTCGTCTGTGATCTGCGGCGTCACCGTCAGCTTCAAAGAGAAATCGAAGAACTGGACCGAAACCGTGTTGTTTATGGTTGTCTGAACAGGAATCTTGACGCCTTGCTGGACAAACCCTTCAATGTTGTCCTGGGTAATGATCTTCGGCTTGGAGATCAGCTTGGCCGAGCCTCGCCGTTCGGCGGCAGAGATGATGACATCCACCAGGAAGTTGTTGGTAAAGCCACCAAAGAACGAAATAGCGCTGGTCGCTGCATTGGCTCCCAAGTTTGACATGAACGGCAGGGAGCCGTCCGCACCACCCGATTGGCCCTGATCCATCGTAACGCTTGGTGGTGGGTTCCGGCTAAAGGGGTTTCCCGGAACCGCTCCAGCCAATTTGTTTTGGGTGTTGTTGTTATAAAGAGCGCCAAACTGAACTCCGATGTCCCGCAAGAAATCACGGGTTGCGGCAATCACACGGGCTTCAATCTCCACTTGCTTGATCTTCTTGTCGAGTTGCTTGATGAGTGCGTCAAGCGCTTCGAATTTGCCAGGGATGTCGGAAATGATCATCGAGTTCGTTCGCACGTCCACGATGATGTCACCGCGCGGGGACAGCACCTTCTTCAGCACCAGGCTCAAATCTGCCGCCTTGGCGTAGCTCAGAACGCGGGTTTCCGTTTGAAGTTCAGCCGCTAGAACTCGCGCATCGGATAAGCGCTTGCGTTGGGCTTCTTCGCCTTCCAGCGTTGTGTTGCTGGCAACGCGCAGCACGTTGCCATCGAGTTGCTTTCCCAGTGAGTTATTCTTCAGAACCACATCCAGAGCCTGATCCCAGGGAACGTCGTTGAGGAAGATTGTCAGAGATCCCTTGACATCTGGATCAAGCACGATATTGAGTCCGCTAATTTCGCCGATCAACCGAAAGAAGTCCTTCAAATCGGCGTCTTTCAGTTCCAAAGAGATCAGCTCGCCGCTATACTTGGGCGCCTGCGCGGCAGGCACGGCGGTAATCACCTGGCTCGCGGGCGACTGAACTGGCAAAATCGTGGTCGGCACTGTGGGCGCGGGCGGCGCCAGAATGACGGCTACTGGTTTCGCAGCGGCCACAGGCTGAAGGTTTTGCGGAGCAAGCGAAGCTAACTGTAGAGGTGCAGGAGGTTCAAGCCCTTTCGCCTCTGCTGATTGGGTTGGTTTCGCGGATGGTGCTGCGGAAACCACGGGGGCCTTCTCAACAACTGGAGCGACGGTCTCCACGACCTCGGCCGGTGGCTCAGGGACTGCAAACAAAGCCGGGGGAGGTGTCGTTTGGGCTGTCTGGATCAAAACTGGACGGCGCACTGCCAACTCTACTGGTGGCAGGGGCGCAATCCACTCAGGCAGAGAATTTCGAACCAGCCGCGTGTCCGCCTGCGCGTCTTTGGGCTCAAGTCTGGCGGCGGTGGCATTGCTTTCGGGCAAGGAGAATCGCGGCGCCGCAACGGGTTGAGGCAACGCCAAGTCTCCCAGATCCATCAGCAGCGAATCGGTCCCCTTTGTGTCTGAAAGGCTGCCCACAACAACGGGTTGAATTGCTTCAGGAACAACGATTGGCGCAGGTCGAAGGCTGTTGACCGAGTCAGAAGAAACCGGCGTCTTCGTCGATTTCGCAATTCCAGATGCCTTCTGGAGACGGATCAGCACACCGCCTTCCGCAGGTTGCACAGCGTAGGTCGTCTTGCGTGAAAGATCGAACACACAGCGAACCAGTTTCCCTTGCTCGGTATCGCCATATCCAAAGCGAATCTTGCGAATCAGATCCGAATCGATTTTCACAGCCTGCTTAGAGACCTTGTAAACTGAACCAGCAACGTCAATGACCAAGCGGTTTGGCGACTGCAACTCGAAATGCTTCACCGACACCTTGCTGGCAGTAGGCAGAAGCAGCTCAATCTGTTCACTGTCCTCGTTCAATGCCAACTCGCCTGGCAAAGCGCCTTGGGATTTGGCGGCTGTCTCGATGGATCGGTTGCCCACCGCTTGTCCCAGGTTGGTTGCAATTTCAGAAACCACCGGATTCAGAGCGCGGAATGTCAAGAATAGCTTGCTACCTTCCGGCTTCAGCGAGTATTGGACGGCGCGTGCCAGATTGAACTCGACGCGCACCAACGGTCGCGGTCCGTCACCAATCTGCGAGACGCTAGCGAACTCGACCAGGTTCGTCTTGAGGTCAACGAAGTTTTTCTCCAAACTCGACTGCGCACCGGTAATGTCCAGGATGAAGAGCCTGGGATTAGGGTAGTAGGAGGTGTAGTCAAAGGGTTGGCTGGCGCGAACAGCGACATTGGTTTGTTCGCTGTTGCTGGTGAAGGAAAGATCCTGTAACAACACAGGTCCGTCCGACAAACGGGGAGTCTGCGCCTCAACAACTGGGCTTGCCAATCCCCAACCTATAAGGGCCATCACCACGACCCTGCAGAAATATCTACTTCGCATCATTGCCTTCTCCTCGAGTCGGGTAGAGCTTCTTGACCACTCTTTGGGACAGCTTTTTCCCTTGGCTATCAGTCAGCGTCTGGCTGAAGATGACGGCGTCGCTCTTGATTTCAATGACTTTCCCGTCGTACAGGTCATCGTTCTGTTGAAGAAAATAGGTCTTTCCACGATATCCGGTTGCCATCGCCATATACTGATTCTTTGATTTGACGATGCCTGCTAAATTGATTTCCGATACTAGTTGGCCTTTCAATCCAGGCAGTCGTACCGTAGGAGCTGTGGAGGCCAGAACGGTAGCGGAGACATCCAAACTCCGAAATGGATCCCGGCGTCCCTTCGCTTCGTACTTGTAACTGGGAACTACGACGGCCTGGCTTGTCGGAGTTGGTGTCGCGTTGACAGCTTGAGCTGACGCGGGGCTCTTTTCACCCGGATTTGATTTCGCGGGCTGTTGAGCGAGCGCATCCGCTCCCCCGAGGCAAGTCAGCAATAGATAGGTTGCAAGGACAGTTTGTTTCATTTCTTCTTGGCCGCTAGAGCTTTCTGGATTTCTGCGTTATCTTTTTCTTCGTTGTACACGAAGGTTGTCGCTACGCAGGTCGTGGAGATGCTTTGACCTGTTTTCCGGCTTTCAACAACCTTGACGTCGGATACGTTTACGATTCGCGAGAACTTACTGAGTTTGTCAAAGAATGCCCCAAGAGCGTGGTACGAGCCGTCAACCTCTAAATTGATGGGCCACTCGGAAAAGAAATCTTTTTGATTTACGGGCAATGGCTGAAACTTTCGAATCTGCAAGTTCGAAGCGACTGCACTCTCCTGCACCTGTCTTAGTAGCTGGTCGGTCTGCTTGGCCTCTGGAAGAATGATCTTCAACGTGGAGAGCTTGTTTAAGAGCTGCTTATTCTGCGTCAAGAATTCTTGGTGTTTCTGCTCAACCGCTTGACCGCGCTGGATCTCCACCTTTAATCCGTCCAATTGACTCTGCTTCACAGCAATCTGTTCGCTCAATCCGGAAACGAAGAAGTACCAACCGAGTCCTGCGATAATGACTCCAAAGACGGAAAAAATGCCCAGCTGTCCGTACCAGGGGATGTTGTTCAGACTTTTCAAATTCAGATCAATCGCCATGAGGAAGGACCTTGTTCGTTCTCAGGAAGCTGCGTCGCCTTGAGCGACGATGTTGCCTTCAAAAGTAATCGAGAACGAGTACTTGCTGTCCAGCTCTTGAAGGTTCACCAGGTTGACATTCTTGAAATTGCCTACTCGCGCTAGATTGGTAATGAGATCGGCGACCGCATCCGGCGAGCCCATAGCCGTCCCATTGATCGTGATGAGGTTTCCCTTCTGCACCAAATCCTTTAGCCAAACGCCCTCGGAGCGCTGAACGCAATCGCTAAGCAAATCGAGTACTTGAACCGGGCCTGACTGGTTCTTCTTCAAGGATTCAATAACGTTTATGCGTGTCTCCAGCAGCTTGCGCCTTTTCTCAAAGACTTCGTTTTCCCTCAACATCCCTTCCTGCCGCACTTTCTCTTTCTTTGCCAGCATGATCTGCCGACTCAGCTCTTCGTCCTGCTGCACCAGGATTCTTTGCCAGAAATAGATAATCCCGATCGACATCAAGATCACAGCAACCGCCATCACCGCCATCAGCGTTTGATTCGAGGCAGTGCTGATTTTCTTGGTCTTGGCAGCCTTTAGTTTGGTTCTACCTAAGAGATTAATCTTGATCATCTAGTTGTCGAAACTCCTCAGTGCCAAACCCACAGCCACGGCCATACTCGGAGAAATGTCATCCAGATGCGCCAGGTCGATGCCTTTGGCCACGGCAATACTCTTGAAAGGATCGAGCATCTCGACTGGCAGGCCCAGCCGGCCTTGGAGCAGATCGAGAAAGCCCTCAACCTTCGCGCATCCACCGCTAACGTAGATCCGCTGCAACTGCTCGCCAACGGTCGTTGCACGGAAGAAGTCGAAAGTCTTCTGAATTTCCAGCATCAGGACTTCTGAAACCGATTGAACCAGCGAAGCAACACTCTCGCTCTGCACACCCTCGATAGATTTCCCCTGCTTTACCTGCTCTGCCTCTTCAAAACTGAGATTCAGATCCTTTTGCAGAGCATCGGTGAACTGATTGCCGCCAACCGAAACGTCGCGGGTGAACAAGGGCATTCCCCCTCGAGTCACCACGATATTCATGATGCTCGCCCCTATGTTGAGCAAGGCAATCGTGGCATTCGGTGCCGGGTTGTAGTTGGTCTCAAAGGCGTTCTGAATGGCGAAGGCGTCGATGTCGACCACAACCGGCACTTTGCCGGCTTGGGTGATGACGTTTGTGTGGTTCAGAATCTTGTCTTTCTTCACGGCAACTAACAAGACGTCGCTCGAAGCCGCCGACTCAGTATTCAGAACCTGATAGTCAAGGTTCACATCAGAAACATCGAACGGAATGTGTTGCTCTGCTTCCCACTGGATCGATTCTTCCAGTTCCTCTTCGCTCATTACTGGAAGGGGAATTTTCTTGACGATTACCGAATGGCCAGAGACGGATGTCGCTACTGTCTTAGTCTTGATCCGTTGTGAGGCAAATACCTTCCCGATTGAGTCAGAGACAGACAGGGCATCCATGATCGCGCCATCCACAACGGTATCTGAAGCTAGCGGCTCCAGCCCGGCATGAATCAGCTCAAAGCCCTTCTTTACGCGGCGAAGTTCCACAGCCTTGACGGAACTCGATCCGATATCCAAACCTACGAGGGGCTTCTGTCTTGAGAATAATTGCACGGTTGGTATCCCTTAACCTTAAATTCAACGACTCTCTATCGTGCTGCCCCGCGCCAAACTTTACTTTTTTTGGGATGCGCCCCTTCGGCTCTTGAATTCCATCCACTCATCCAGCACCGTCTTCTTGAAGCGCCATCGATTGCCTAACTTGAAAGCAGGAATTCGCTCCATAGAAACGTACTTGTAAAGTGTGTCTGGCGAGATGCCCAGATACTGGGATGCTTCTCTGATGTTCATGACTTCTTTGTGTTGGGCCATAACTCCATCCCCAAACTTAGGTTTTGTCCTATTGATCGGCAAAGTTTTTGAGGAGATTAGTGTAGGGAATATGGCTTGTCAAGCCTGTTATTACGTGAATTAACCTTGTTTCTTGGAAAACGTTTTCTTCGTTTCTTGGGCTGCGGAAAGTCGGCAGGTACACCATTTCGCATCTGGCAAGAGCGGGACCTCTACAGGTAGTGGTTCTTCGCGAGAGCGCTCGTGACACGATTCGCGAGCCGAGAAAATAATGGCGTTTGGGTTTGATTTTTTTGCTTAGTTAGTACTTTTTGGAGCCTTTATACGAGGACGATGAAATTGGAAATTGTTGCGGGGGTTGAAGGATTGCAAACCACAAATAGGTGCAGGACGTTCTCCTTCGGGCCAGCGCTCACTCTCTCGTATTGCGAGCGAGGAAGACTCAAAGAATTGTAATGCTGCGTTGAGAGAAGCCTAACTACTCAAGCTTTGAGATACATGTACTTGGTGACACCGACTCCTATTGGGCCGTGGCTAATTCCGTTCTCCCAAGACCTTCTTCAGAATAGCTGCTACTTTCTCGGCGGCCACGCGGTTTCCTTCGAGGTTCAGGTGAACTTTATCCGTTGTGTGTGTTTCCGGATCGATCCAGCCAGTTGTGTCGATGTAGCCGATTTTGGAATCCTGCAAGCCGCGGACCACGCCTTCGATTACGGTGGAATGTGCACCATTGAAGGGGCGGAGACAGAGAATGTGCGCCAACGGGTAAGTCTTGCGAATGGTTTCCACGTAAGCTCCGTATAGCGGTTCGAACACTTGGCCTGAAACCCGCTGCCCATCGTTGGTTCCCATGTTGATGACTACGGCATCGGGCACACGGGATTTATCAAGTGGCGCTCCGGAATAAATAAACGCGAAACTGTGCAAAGCCGGCGGCACCCCACCGTTGGCGTTAATGCTGAGGCCCAGCCGGCCAAACCCAACAGTTCTCGCTTCCACTCCAGCTAACAAGGCGCTCTGATAGGCCCAGGCACGGCGTCCGTCAGAAAATTGCGGCCATCTTTCGCGAGTCCAGGTTTCTCGTGGGCCGGTATTAAGAACGAGTACGCCTTCCGTGATGCTGTCTCCCAAAAACTCGACTAGCCTTGTGGGGCGCTCTGGCGCCGAAAGCAACTGGGTGCCGGGATCAGGGGTTATGCCGCGAAAAACCACCGAACCAACCAACGGTGTGTCCCAGCGATTCTCCCATTCTCGAAACCCCTTCACCACCAAGCGCACGATGTGATTCCCGGCGGCCAGAGGCGCCGGCGAGATCGCGAGCTCCTCTGCGGGCCGGACCACCTTCCACTCGCCTTCATCAACTTGCAGCCAGAGCGTGGGAAACTGATGGGAGTATTGGGTCGTCGTGAAATGCAACGTGATGTGAGTCCCTTCAAATCGAGCGATGATCGTGCTGCCGGTGTTAACCGTAATTGCCCCTGTGGTGCGGGCATTGCGTTGGTCCCAGCGGCCCCAATATTGCAGACGGGCGTCGTCCGCTGGAATGGCTGGTTGGGAAGCATCCGTTGCTTCTAGAATCTGCGTGATGGGGACTTCCAACGCCTGGAGGATCGCTGCGGCGATCAGAAAGTCTCCTGCAGGCTTCATGTGCACGCCGTCCGAGGTTGGGTGGAACTCAGGCGCTCCGCCTATCTGTGTGCTGCGGAGGGCCAAGTTAAAAACCGCACTGAGGTCAACAAGGTGAACACCCTCTCTCTGTGCGATCTCACGGACAGCCTTGCAATAGGCTTCTAGCTTGAGGTTCTCGGGTCCGCGCAAGTTCTCGTGAATGATCGTTGGAGTCAGCAAATAAATCGCAGCGGATGTGTTGGTCTTGAGTTGCTGCACCATCTGCGTCATCAGCCGACGATAGGCTTCGAGATCGACCCCGCGAGCCGGGCTGTAGAAGCCATGCCAAACATCGTTCACTCCGCAAGACACCGTGACGATTGTGGGCTTTTTGTCTATCACGTCCTTCTGCAAGCGAGCCGCCATGTCGGGCGCTTTGTGACCACCAATCCCGGCGTTCACAATCTCAACTCTCAGATCGGGATAAAAACGCGCCAGGACCTTCTGCATCAGGGCCTGATAGCCGCCGGCCTGAGTAATGCTGTCTCCGAGTGTCACAATGCGATCCCCCGCTTTAAGACGTGGAGCGGCCACGGCAGGGAATCCAAAGAGCAAGGTTAGGAGTAGAGCTGTTGAGATCTTCTGCATAGCGAACCTCGTGAACTGGTGCCTCAAAGTCGAACCGTGACAGTCACTGACAGTCCGGCACAGACTAGCCAAAGGCACGGATGAAAACAAGCAAGCAGCATCCAGGACTCAGCGCAAAGTGGCGGATCCACATTTGAGGGGTGCAGAAGAGTGGAGTATCCACAGCCGAGAGACCGAACCTGACCAAGCCACTGCGTTCCAAATCTGTGTTACTGTCATCGGCATGGCGCCCACTGATTTGCTTCCAAACCTTCCTCCAGGGTCCCGCGTTCTTTTCATTCGTCTGCGCTCGTTGGGAGACACCGTCCTTTCGACCCCTCTATTTGCAGCTTTGAAGGCTTGGCGCCCCGACTTGAGAATCACAGTTCTGGTTGAGTCCCCAAACGAACAAGTGCTCGTTCACAACCCAGATCTCGATCAAGTACTCACAATTCCGGGAGACCCAGGCTTCTTCAAATCACTTCTTTCGCGAGCTACGGCGCTAAGAAAGATCCGCGGGGCACGATTTGACTGTTGCATCAATCTTCATGGTGGTTCCACCAGCGCCTGGTTGACATTGCTCAGCGGCAGCCCCCATCGCGTAGGCTTGAGAATCTTTCGCAACACCTTCGCTTACACAGAGACCTTAGACATCCCAGCCAGAAAAGCCGACGGGACGAAATGGCACACCGTGGAGTATCAGATGCAGTGGCTTTATCGGCTGGGCTTGCCCGAGGGGACTATTCCTTCCTTACGTGTTGTTCCAGCTCCGGAACTGGAAGGCCCCGTTCTGACACGTTTGTACGAGCTCGGCCTCAAACCGGGCTCCCGGTATGCTGTCATTCAGCCCACCTCAAAGTTCTTCACCAAGGAGTGGACTCACGAAGGATTTGCAGAAACTGCCACCTACCTCGCCAAGGAACATGGTTTCCAGGTGCTCTTATCCGGCGGGCCCGGGGAAGAGGCGAAGCTGCAGAGTGTCGCGGAGCGCTGTCGGGACGACGTTCTCGTGTGCTCGGGTGTTTCGGTTGGGGATCTCCTTTGGGTTCTTCGTGGAGCAAAACTTTTCGTCGGCAACGACAGCGGGCCGACTCATCTTGCCGCTGCCCTTGGCGTTCCTACCGTGGTCTTGTTTGGATCGTCGGACGCGGAGGTTTGGGCACCTTGGAAGGTGCTGGTTCAGCGGGTCCAGAATTCTTTCGACTGCAACCCCTGCCCGGGCTATCGCTGCCTTGTCTACGGCGAGCCGAAATGCATTCTCAGCATCACTGCGTCGCAGGTTAAGGTATCTGTCGATGCCGCCTTACGCGCGGCCACTGCGCAGATGACTGCCGAAATTGACAAAAGCGGAGCTCCAAAGTAGTTTTTGCAGTCCGCTGAAGCGGAGCGTAGCGATCAAGAAAGGAGCACCTAAATGATTTCGCACATCAAAGATTTTGAGCTTCTCTGGATGCAAGAGTTTGACAAGACACAAAAGGTTTTCAAGCACATCCCAGATAGAGCGCTTGCTCAGGCCGTCGACAGCGCTGGGCGGACCTTAGGGCGCCTGGCCTGGCATATTGCGACGACGATTCCCGAGATGATGGGCCAGACGGGCCTAAGGGTTTCCGGACCGCATCTTGAACAGTCTGTTCCGCAAAGCATGCTGGAGATTCGCCGCGCCTATGAAGAAGCAGGGCTTTCTGTACTTGAAGCGGTGAAATCGCAATGGACCGATGCGACCTTAGAGCTAAGCGATGCCATGTATGGCCAGATGTGGAAGCGTGGATATACCCTGACAGCTTTGATCTTTCACCAGATTCATCATCGTGGGCAGATGACAGTACTGATGCGTCAAGCTGGTCTGCCTGTCCCCGGACTCTATGGTCCTGCCCGCGAGGAGTGGGCCCAGTGGGGCATGCCTGTGCCGTCTATCTGACTTGCCACGACTAGCGTGTCTGATCGCAGCCGACCATCGTAACCGCTTTGCTCAGCACTTGGAGAAAACATGGGGATTGCCGGTAACCTTGCGACCATGAGCGTCGCAGATCTTCTGCAGTTTCTCGAGACGGGCCAGAAATTCGGCGTTTTGCGCGTGAGTCGCGAAAGCGTCACGAAGGAGATTTGTTTTGAGAAGGGCTTCATCATCGGATCCACCTCAACCGACCCCAAGGAGTATTTTGGCCAATTCCTCTTGCACTACGGCAAGATCGACGAAGCACAACTCCGATTGGCGCTTGAGAGTCAACGCCAGCAGCGTCAGGTGCCGCTGGGTCGAATCTTGCTTGCGACAGGAGTTTTCAACGAAACCGAAATGATGGAACTGTTGCGTTTGCGGGCGCTCGAGATCATGTACGAATTGTTCCTTTGGGAGCAGGCAGATTTCCAGTTCGAACCCCAGGCTCCGCTGCCGGAGAATCTCATCCGCATTGAGATCAAGCCAACCAGCGTCATCATGGAGGGAGTTTATCGAACAGATGAGTGGCGGCGGTATCGTGAAATCCTGCCTTCAGATCGTGTGGTTCTGGGGCTGGTGCCTGGTCGAACTCCGGCAGGTGTTAAAGAGGGAAGCGACATTCCCAGGATTCTCTGGTTTGTGAAGAAGCGAATAACCGTGGGTGAGATTTGCTACAACATGCACGCCTCGCCGTTCCATGTGTACTCCCGGTTACATCAACTCTTGACCGAGGGCGTAATTGAGGTTGTCGAGGCGCAATCTCAACCAACCCCCAGGGTGGCCGCAGCAACAGAGCCAGAGGTCAGCGCCGAAATGCTGCAACAAGCCAAGGGGCAGCTGGCAAGAGGGGCGTTCGTGGAAGCGTTGACATTGTTGCAAGACTTGTTGGAGTCCCAACCGGGAAACGCCGAAACTTCGGCCTTGCTCGCAGCAGCCGAGCCTCGTTTTGTCGAACAAACTTACCGAGGGACGCTGACGCCGGAGAGCATTCCGAAGTTGCAAGCCTCGTTGGAAACTGTCATGACCATGGGCCTCGGACCGAAGGAAGGATTCATTCTGTCCCGAATCAATGGAAGCTGGGACGTGCGCTCGATTCTCTCCGTTTGTCCCTTTCGCGAGGCTGAGAGTCTGCTGATCCTGAGAAAGCTGCTGGACGCGAAATTGATTGGGTTCTAGCTACGCTTCTAGGACAACTTGAGCCACTGCATAAAGGTCGGTGTGAGAGAGACTGAGCCAGAAATGCCGGGCACCCATACGAAGCGCAATCTCCAAGGTCCTTCCGCTCAGAATGAGAATTGGTTTTCCGCTCATTTCATTCTTGACCTCTGCATCGTGCCAGCCAACGCCGTCGCGCCAGCCCGTCCCGATGGCTTTGAACGCGGCCTCCTTCGCGGCGAAGCGCACCGCGTAGTGTTGATACCGGCTGGCGCGCTCTTCACAGTATGCAATTTCGCCTTCCGTGAACGCGCGATTGCGCAACCGTTCTCCCCTGCGCACCATGGCGAGCCGGAGTTTTTCAATCTCCACGATATCGGTTCCGATTCCGACAATCATCGGCTGTTCTCCTGAGATGAGCGCCCCATTTTGCATTTCGAGCGACAGCATTTTCTTATACCACCAACGACTTTCAGCCTACAAGTGGTTGCGGCATGGGTTCAGCCTGCGGAGAAATCAGGACGGAGTAGAGATGAGCTACAGCCTGAACGAATTTCAACCCCGCGAGACTGTTCTGGAGAATCGGCAGCGCTTAGTGCGCAGCGTTGCCGGCCGTGAGTTGCCTTTGGCGATTCTGCAACAGGTGCATTCCGACCGAGTTTTCAAAGCGTCGCGAGCCCGGTTGTCCCATCCCCGGCAGGGCGATGGCTGGGTGACTTGCGAACCGGAACTACTCGTTGCAATTCAGACGGCTGACTGCTTGCCAATCCTGCTGGTCGATCCTGAACAGCGAATCGTAGCGGCTGTGCATGCAGGTTGGCGCGGCACCCTTCAGAGGATTGCTGCCAAGGCGATTAGTTTGATGCAGGCAGATTTCGGATCTCATCCGCGCAACTGTGTGGCTGTCGTTGGGCCGGCGATCAGGCGATGCTGCTACGAAGTTGGAGAAGAGGTCTTGGAAGCATTCAGAAAGGAGTTTGAAGGCTCAGCGAGTTTCTTTTCAAAACCGCAAAACGGCAAGGCGACTCGAGCCGATTCCCAGTGCATCGATCTTGCCGAGGCCTGCCGAAACCAACTTCTAGATGCAGGGTTGGCAGCGGAGAAGATTCTTGCCGATGGGCCCTGCACTGCATGTGAGAAGGAACGTTTCTTCTCGCATCGCGCTGACGTCGTTGAAGGAGGGCGAATGATGTCGGTGATTGGAATTGTGACTTCGGGGGATGCCAGATTCAGTTCCTACCTGCGGGTGATGGCCAGCAATCCACCTTGAGGCACGGCGTCGCGAATCTCGGCGCGGCTTGAAAGGTGAGCCGTTCGGAGAGCCACCGGTTGCAGCCGAAAGTCAAAGGTTTCGATGTGATACTCACCTTCTTCCAATCCGTTGAGCACCGTTTGGACTTGGGCGGACGTCGTGCAGTTAGCGATGAACAACCCTGTCACAGTTTCGCGTACCTGCACATTTGCCGCTCTTCCTGACCGCAAATACAGAAACGCCTCGTTAACGGATTCGATCTTTTGATCGGGCTCTACAAAATCACCGATCGGTTGGAAGACTCCGTGCGTCAAACCGGGTTGATGCGCGTAGTAGAACCCTAACCAAGCCTTGGTAATCTCCGCGTGAGTTGCCGGGCCGTCGAGCAGGTTTGCGCCAATGGCCGGGACGCCGCTGAAGACCGCGGTGGCAACGTATCGAGCCACGGTCACCTCGTCGGTTTCCACGGGCCAATACATCTCGTCGGTACCCATGACAACCCCTTCGCTGAAGGGGCGCATCATCAGACTACAAAGCCGCATTGCGTCGAAATCCCCCGGGAAATCGATGCTCTGCCACAGATTTGCAAATCGCTTGTTATTCAAATTGGCGCCGGGGTAACGCATCTCAACAGTAGCGTTGTTGTTCTGTTCCAAGACAGCTTCCTTGATGGCTGTCTGAGAATGATGGAATCCTCCTGAGAACGAGCTTGTATGATCGTGTTGAGCGTCGCAGAGAAACGGCACAGTTTCCTGGAAGTCGAGCCAATAGCCGTCGGGCTGATAGTCAGTACCAACGCGGAGAAACAGCGACTTCAGGTACTCAGGTGTTGCGGGCGTTCGTGGGCAAAGATTCACGTTCTCGGCAAACTGCTCGTCCAGGTCGATCGTTGCCGGGAAGCTTTCGTCTCCGCCGTGGAACCAACCTTGCACCTTATTCAAGATGACGTGTGCGTCCCTCGTTTCGTCATAAAACGTGCATTCACGACCGAGGGCGTACGGCGCAAGCCATAAGATGACGTTCATCCCCAGATTGTGGCGCGCCGAGCGAAGGAGCTCCGCAAAGCCGGAGAGTCTGCTATCTGGTGGGTAATAGTTACCCAAGCTACCTTCCAGCCACCTGGAGAGTTCTCCGGGATTGGACTCCCACCCTGAGTCGAAGAGATAGGACTTAAACCCCAAATCCTTAGCTTGGACAAGGGTCTTCCAATACAAGTCGAGATCCGTGTTGTCACCTGCCCAATACCAAACATCGTAAAGTGGATAATAGCAGGCAGCCGAAACCGGAAATGGTTTGTACCTCTGCGATTGATCCACTCTTTGAGCATAGCTCGTTGCCGTAGAGAACCAGTCGGCGGGAGCGGTTTCGGTGTAGAGCGTGTCGCTAAAGACCTTGACCTGCAGAGGAGTGCGCGTGTCCAAGTGAAGCCGGTATTCACCATTCGCCAACGGCCAGCCTCGCACGTTGACGACGCGACTCTGGCTCAGTAGCCCAGCAGCCAACAGATTTGTACCATCACGCGTGACTGCCATTGCGAAGGGGATGCCTGAATTGGGCGCGGTCAGGTCGCCAAAGGACTCATTGGCTAAAGCGCGATAGTTCTTGTGCTTGGCCGGATTCTGCCCGTAGGTCCAGATCGCAAACAGACGTGAATCGTTGAGGCGGCAGTCCCAAAGAATGTCCTGAAGTGTAAAGCTTTCCTGGTCTTCGCGAGTGAGCCTGACTTTCAGTTCACTGCGTGTTCCCTGCGTTGACTGTTCAAAGGTCAGAAGATAACCGTTTCCTGAATACGCATTATCACCAACGCTCTCCCAAGACTCGACTGCCGGTGAAAGCTCCAAATAGACTTCGACAGTACTCCCCCCTTTCAACTGAAAGGAGAACTGGGAGGCGCACAAGGTGCCACCCAGGAGGCTGACTGCAGCCAGGCACGTTATCAGGTTCCTTAGAAATACGCAGGGGATCAATGGAGCAACCTCAGAACTTGAAACTGCGAATCGCCAGAACTGCGAGGGACCTTCTGGAGGTACAGAACCGGGTATATGACCTTTTATTTCAGCTGCTTGAATCTTGCAGCTCGATTTGCTAGAAAGTTATCGGTCTCCTGTTCCTTTAACTTAGAGATTTCACTAGGCAAACGGACTGCCAAGAGTGATCCCGCAAAACCTCGCAGTTGGCTGAGAATAAGTCAGTTATGAAAAGGTTGCTTTGCGAGTTGGCTTTTTCGGCAAGAGGGTAGGTGCACTTTTTCTTGGGAAGACTTCCAGGATGGGCATGAGAGATGGAACAAAGGAGTTAGCTAGCACAAAGAGCTAGCACAAAAGGATAGTGATCCAGGGGGCGCGATGTGAGCGGGCATCCTTGGTCTGGAAGGGAGCGATCGAACAGAAGGCTTCAGTTATCGCGAACGTACTTGAAAGCCCAGACGGCGCCTTGACTTCAGACTTTCATGTGCTAGTATTTGGCGGGTTTTTCGTCCCAACCTGCTTCTCACCTGCACTCCAATCCCAATGCCCATTCGCGAAAAAGCTCAGATCATGACTGCCCCCGAGATGGAACGGGCTTTGAATGGCTGGCGCATGAGATTGTTGAGCGCAACCGCGGAACCAAGAA
>CAWBTP010000001.1:0-106263 GCA_963791795.1 uncultured Acidimicrobiia bacterium | reverse complement strand
AAGACCGATGTGAAGAAGGGTAGCGCGCATCGTGGACTGGTTGGAGACATACAAGGCATTCCCAGTTCCTACCGATTCATCGATGGAAAGCCAGTCCAACCCTCGACGGTAACGTTACAAGTCGAACCCATCGGCCAAACACAGGATTCGAACTCAGCAAGTCTCGCCACCAACCGCGAGCGCGCTCCGCGAACCATCCGGAGAGAGCTCCCAATGTTTTGATCCAACGAGAGGTCCACGCTGCTCTTAACGAGTTCTCGGCCCTTTCCTCGGATCCTGAAGCAACGCGTCTCGCGGAGAGGTTCCGCAGGGCCAGCGCAGTGACCTGCGGCGAACCACCGCGCGTGAATTGCATCGAAAGGCTGTTTGGGTCGCTGGCCCACTGTTAGCAGGGAAGATAGGCTATGCCAGCTCAGCGAACAAAACCGATTTCGGAATGCACCTGTGGACGAGTAGGAAGTCTCATCTCGTCGAATAGCTCGGTCGGGTTTTCCGTATGATCCGCAAACCCAAATCTTGATCAGTGAGAGCGGAACTGCGAAGTTGGCTGAAAAGGCTGCCAAGAAAGTGGACGAATGAGCAGATGTTTACCCCAAAGGGAAAACCTTTTTCCTTTTGCATGAAGTCTGGTACTAACCAAGGAGTTCCTTCTCAGAGCTAAGATCCACTGCTACACCCGGTTACTCGCTTTGAACTCGCTTGGCATCGCGATTGCGGGAAAATCTGCACCAAGCAATTTCCTCCACCGGAACTGTAGCGTCACGGCGTAAAGACCGTAGGAGCTCAAGGTGCTACTCTCCGAATACGGCTTTTTGCTACGTCTAGGCATCTGGCTCTGTTTGCTGCCAATCTTCCTTCGCTTTCGTTCGCTGCCCGAACTGCTAAAGAGTCAAAGGCTCGGTCGGCGACGAGTCGAAAGCAAGAGTCCCGCGGAGATGGACCGAGCCGTGAGAATGACGGTACGGCTATGTCATCTGCGGGTTTTCCATCTGCCTCGGTTCCCGCGGGCATGCCTCCGACAATCCATGGCACTCTATCGAGTATTGAATCGCATGGGATATCCCGTCCAAATCCACTTTGGCATCCATAAAGATGGAGACGTCCTACAAGGGCATAGCTGGGTGACACTGGACGGAAGGTCTATTGCAGAGCGAACTCATACGGAAGCCTTTGAGCTGGTCTATTCCTACCCTCGAATTCCGATCCGGATCTCGATCGCCGGAGACAGTTAGGTTTTGCGAAGGTGACAACTTCAGAAAGGAGGCAACATGCAGAACGAAAAACCTGAGCCATCGCCACAACAGACAGACGCACCAGAATCTACAGAATCTCCATCGGCTGGCAAAAAACCGTGGCAGGAGCCGAAGCTCGCTTTTGTGGAGCCTAAGCTGACCAAGCATGGAAGCTTGGAAGAAGTGACTGGCCAAGGATTTCTTGGCGCTTTTACTCCGGCGTAGAAAAGGCCCTCGCGAAGGAAGGTGGGCAAATGGCGCTCTATGCCTTTCACGATCTCACCCTGGAAGTGAAGCACCAGGAGGCTGTCGGCGGGCAAGACTTTCCTCGAATCCTTGAGGAGCTGTCCTGGGTCAGCGCCCCGCACGGGGTGGAAGAACCGACTCTCCATCTTTCCATCAGTCGCCGCAGCAATGGACTGAGAGTCCCAACGATAGCCACCCACTTATTCCAGGCAGATGGGTTCTCTGCCTTTGAGAGCGAGGACGATTTTTACATCACCGATGGGTCCTCGCTCCTGCACCTTCGGCCTGTGCGAGGCGAGGGAACCGCCTTCATCGCCTCCTGCTTTTCGACCAAACCCCCACTCCTGCAAAGCAATTTCTGGGTATTTAGCCTGCTCAAGCTCTTGCGGCCTCGGGGACTCTACAGCCTCCATGCTGCAGGACTTGTTACAAAGAGAGGACTCGGCCTCCTGCTGGTCGGACCCTCCGGCAGCGGCAAATCAACCTTAGCAGTCGGCCTCATCCGCCATGGCTGGCACTATCTCTCTGATGATGCCGTCCTTCTTCGCTCTCAAGCGGAAGGGGTAGAAGCCCTTGCGCTGCGTAAGCACTTCTATGTCGACGCCGATGCGGCTGCGTCCTCCGTCGAGCTTCCTCTAGGCGAGGAAGTGCCCGATAGCAGGGGAAGGCGAAGGAGAAGGGTCTACCTCGAAGGCGTCTCCGGTGGGAGATATGCAGCAGGATGCTTTCCGCATGTTCTGCTTTTTTGCCGTATCGTCCCGCAAGCACAAAGCAGCTTGCTTCCCCTGGATCGAGTCCATGCGCTCAAGCACCTCCTGGCTGGCAGTGGCCCCCAGCTGTTTGACAGAAGGTCGATGAACGCGCACTTGGAAGTCCTGAAGAGACTGCTTCAGCAGGCCGCGACCTATGAACTACGAGCTGGGCTTGATCTGTATCGCGATCCTATGACTTTGGTGCGTCTGCTGAACGAAGCTGAAGGAGCACAGAGATGGCCCGGCTTGTGATCGAACTCACCAACCGCTGCAACCTGCGCTGCCAGCACTGTTTTGAGGAGCGGCATGCGGCCACCGGAGATCTGTCGCTCGAGATTATTGCGAAGGTGCTGCGCGAGGGAAAGAGCTGCGGTATCGACCACCTCGCTTTTACCGGCGGCGAGCCGACCATCCACCACCAATTTCCGGAGATCGTTCGCCGGGTATCCGAGGCAGGCTACACGTTCAGCTTTGTTAGCAATGGGGTCAACTTTCCTCGCATCTACCCACTGCTCCTTCTCCACCGTCACTCGTTTGCCGGTGTCACCTTCAGTCTGGACGGAGCACGCGAGGAGACGCATGACCGATTGCGCGGGAAAGGATCTTACCGCCGCGTGATGCAAGCGGCCAGCGTCTGCGTCCTCAAAGACCTTCCCTTTACCTTCAACATGGTCCTTACGGCTCAAAACCGGCACGAAGTCAGCGAGATGGTGGGGATGGCAGCGCGGCTGGGAAGCGGAGGCGTGCGCTTTGGTCATTTGATGTTCACGCCCGAAACGGCCATGCGCGGGCTGGATCTTTCTCCGCAGGAGCGGCGAGAGGTGGAAGCGGAAATCTGGCGATTGCAAAAGAGTGCGGCAGTGCCGGTTGGCATGGCCCCTGGTTATTTCAGCGCATCGCCTTTCTTTCCCTGTGCTCCGCTGGAGTTGAAGGAGTTCAACCTCGACTACCGCGGGAATCTTACGCTCTGCTGCCAGCTTTCAGGCTACTCCGGGGCCAATCAAGAGACCGATGTCTTGGGAAACCTTCACGAAGTAAGCCTCGCGGAGGCGTGTGAACGCTTTCGCCAGCGGGTAGCCATTTACTTGGCCGACAAGCGTGACCGGGTGAGCCGAGGGGAGTTTAGTGAATTGGACCATTTTCCGTGCTGGTACTGCGTGAACTATCTAGGCAAGGTGTCCGGGCTTGAGAAGATGCCCCAACACGCCTGGGCACAAGCGTAAACCAATCATACGTTGTTAGGAGGACCTATGAACACTTTGAATCCTCGCGTATTGCTCAAAGCGCACATCATTGTCGTCGCTATTCTTGGCGCTGGCTGTGCCACTCCTCGCGGAGCCTAGCCCAAGTGGCTCTCAGAGCGCCGTCCCGGCTGAAGCCAGGCAGAAGCTGGCCAAGCTTCAGATTCCGTTTATAGCCAACCAGGGCCAAAGCGACAAAGAGGTGAAGTTCTACGCCCGCACCTTTGCGGGAACCGTCTTTGTGACCGAGACTGGCAAGCTGGTGTACTCGCTTCCCAAGGTGGAGGGGAAGAAACAGACCAAGGGGGTGGTGCTCAAAGAGGAACTCATCGGTGGGAAGGTGACTGAGGTCAAAGGAGAAAGCCAAGCCATCACCAAGCTGAACTACTTCAAAGGCAACGATCGATCGAAGTGGCAGCGCAACATTCCCACCTATGACGTTGTGAGTCTCGGGGAGGTCTATGAAGGGATCGAAGTCAAGCTCAAAGCCCATGGGAACAATGTGGAGAAGCTGTTCTATGTAAAGCCGGGCGCAGAGCCAGAGACTATCAAGATGAGGCTCAGCGGAGGGAAGGGGACTAAGAGTCAACGAGAACGGAGAGCTTGAGGTCGAGACGGAGCAGGGGACAGTCAGATTTTCAAAGCCTGTGGCGTTTCAAGAGGATGGAGGGAAGAAGGAGTTTGTGGAGGTGGCTTATGCAGTACGGGGTAATGAGTATGGCTTTAAGGTAGAGGACTATGACCGGACAAGGGAGCTTGTGATAGACCCGATTCTAGCGGCGACCTTCCTGGGAGGAAGTGAAGTCTGATGATGCGTCAATGCCCTCGCCCTTGACAGCATGGGGAATGTCTATGTGGCCGGTAGCACAGTCTCATCCGACTTTCCCGGTGTAGGTCCAGGGTCGGCCGATAGCACCTTTGCAGGATTGATGAAGGCTTTGTCGCGAAGCTGAATTCAGATCTGAGCTCCATCCTGGCAGCCACCTTTCTGGGAGGAAGTAGCTTGTGATGAGGTCGCTAATGCCCTCGCCCTTGACAGCACGGGGAATGTCTATGTGGCCGGTGCTACAGCGTCAGCCGACTTTCCCGGCGTAGGTCCAGGGTCGGCCGATAGCACCTTTGCAGGAGCTGGTGAAGGCTTTGTCGCGAAGCTGAATTCAGATCTGAGCTCCATCCTGGCAGCCACCTTTCTGGGAGGAAGTGATGCTGATGAGATGGCTTGATGCCCTCGCCCTTGACAGCACAGGGAATGTCTATGTGGCCGGTGTCACAGACTCAGCCGACTTTCCCGGGTAGGTCCAGGGTCGGCCGATAGCACCTTTGAGGGAGTAGTGAAGGCTTTGTCGCGAAGCTGAATTCAGATCTGAGCTCCATCCTGGCAGCCACCTTCCTGGGAGGAAGTGGTGGTGATGATCGCTCTGTGCCCTCGCCCTTGACAGCACGGGGAATGTCTATGTGGCCGGTGTCACATGCTCAGCCGACTTTCCCGGTGTAGGTCCAGGGTCGGCCGATAGCACCTTTGGCAGGATATCGAAGGCTTTGTGGCGAAGCTGAATTCAGATCTGAGCTCCATCCTGGCAGCCACCTTCCTGGGAGGAAGTAGCGTTCGATCTGCTACTGCCCTCGCCCTTGACAGCACGGGGAATGTCTATGTGGCTGGTGTACACAGGCTCATCCGATTTTCCCGGAATAGGTCCAGGGTCGGCCGATAGCACCTTTGCAGGAGCGACTGAAGGCTTTGTCGCGAAGCTGAATTCAGATCTGAGCTCCATCCTGGCAGCCACCTTTCTGGGAGGAAGTAAGTCTTGATGATCGCTAGCTGCCCTCGCCCTTGACAGCATAGGGAATGTCTATGTGGCCGGTGTACACAGCTCAGTCGATTTTCCCGGAATAGGTCCAGGGTCGGCCGATAGCACCTTTGCAGGAGGACTGAAGGCTTTGTCGCGAAGCTGAATTCAGATCTGAGCTCCATCCTGGCAGCCACCTTTCTGGGAGGAAGTAGTGATGATGATCGCTACGTGCCCTCGCCCTTGACAGCACAGGGAATGTCTATGTGGCCGGTAGCACAGGCTCATCCGACTTTCCCGGTGTAGGTCCAGGGTCGGCCGATAGCACCTTTGCAGGAGCTGTGAAGGCTTTGTCGCGAAGCTAGACGCGAATCTCTCAAGTGGGTTGCAAATCATTAACGACAAAGTAAACTTTGTGGTCCAGAGCACTTCCTTTAATCCTGCCTCAGTTTCCGGTGGTCCCGCCGGAACCTTTACGGTTATCGCGGTTCTAACGAACAAAAGCACGGAGATTATTCGCGAACCTATCAAGGCGATCGTGAAGACATTGACCAATGGGAATAAACTTCTCAGCGCCACCGAAGGCGATGGCGGTGTCACCAGCAAGCAAGCGATCGATGCCGGATCTGATGATATCCTCATCCGAACGAATCGGCCACCGTCCAGTTCAGGATCGGACTGGCGAACCGTAATCGGTTTGAGTTCTTTGTGGATGTATTGGGGCCAGTTCAGTGACAGCGATGACTGATAGGCAGGAGCAGAGTAATGCCGCAGGAGGAAGATGCATGCTCGACCTTGGAACAGCGGGTCCGTCCTCACCCTGAAGTGGTAGACACCAAACTCGATGAAGGCGAGGTTGTTCTGCTGCATCTGGAAAGCAAGACTTACTACAGTCTCAATCTCACGGGCCAGCGGATCTGGCAGGGACTGAAACACGGACTGACATTGATGGAGGTCAGCCGGCAGCTTCAGGAAGAATTTGAAGTGGATGCGGAGCAAGCCGATCGAAGCGTTCTTGACCTCGTGAACGAACTCTGCCAGCAAAATCTAGCGCAACCTGAAACCAGGAGTTCTTAAGATGAATTACTCTCCTGAGTGGAAGCTCTTGCTTGCCTGCGCCAAAGCCAATCTGACGGCCGAAGACCTCCGATCAATCAGGCAAGACTTGTTTTGTCCCAATTTAGACTGGGACCATGTCACCAGAGCCGCGTGCGCCCACGGTATAGCACCCCTGATTTACCATAACCTGTGTCGAAGCGATGTGGTCAGCTTGCTTCCGCCAGCAGCGGCGGAAACGCTTACGCAGTTCCTACTACAGTAACGCGGCAAGAAATTCGCTCCTGTACAATGAACTGCACAAGGTCTTAGAAGCATTCAGAGAGGAGTCGAATCGAAGTTATCGTCCTTAAGGGTGCTGCCCTGGCAGATACCGTGTACGCCCACAGGGCGCTGAGGTCGATGAGTGACATCGACCTCTTGGTCAGAAAGGAGAAGCTAATCGAGGTCGAAACCCAACTTCTTGACATGGGCTACATGCTGCGAAGAGAACGCAGAAACGAAAGAGTATTATCAAGAGCATCACTATCATTGGGTATTTGCGAAGCGATCCGCTCCTAAGATTGAGATTCACTGGCATATTGGCCGCCCGACTACGTCATTCAGGATCGATATTGATGGCTTGTGGCAAAGAGCGCGGTCGACCAAGATAGCTGGCGCTGAGGCCCTTGTACTTTCGCCCGAGGATCTGCTACTTCATCTTTGTCAACACGCCTGGAAACATAGCCTGACCGGGGGATTAAGGCCGTTTTGCGATATTGCTGAGACCGCAAGACACTATAGGGAGAAGATCAACTGGAGAGCATTAAATGCTCTATCCTCTGATTGGCAAATGAGTCCGTGCGCCTTCCTTGGCCTTAGCCTAGCGAAAGAGCTATTTGACGCACCTATCCCAGAGTCTTGTCTGAAAGATCTCAAACCTGAGAACTTTGACCCCGCCATTATAGGTTGGGCCAGTGAGCGAGTTCTTGCGCATCCTGAGTGTTCGCCGTTCTCTGGCGACCTTTTGACGCTCCTAGCAAAGGGCCATTGCCTTAAGGAAAGATATGGAGCGTTCAAAAGGGTATTGTCTCCGAGTGCAGTGGCGAGTTGCGCCGATTCTCCTGAGATATCAAGAAACGGAAGTTCCTTTTACACGCAACGCGTCAAATACCTTCTAGACCGCTACGGACGTGTTGCATGGAAGCTATTGTTGGGCGATGAGAAAACAAGGGCCGCGGCTGAAAGGGAAGAGAATCAACTGCGATTAACGAAGTGGCTCTCATCAATCTAGCCAGTGCGCTGTTGAGCGAGAGTTGCGGCAGAGTATCTGTCTCCAAGGGAGGCGAAGCCCACATTTTGCGGTCTGGCACAGTGGCGCAAGCTATCGACATCACCCAAAAGTGATGTGCGCGCGCTTTGATTCCTTGTCTGCTAAGACGTGAGCGCTTTGCGGGCGGGGAGGCTCACCCGGTTATCGGAATCGGAATCTGCTCGACGACGCGGATTCCGTATCCTTCGAGTCCGGCAATCTTTCGTGGGTGGTTGGTTAGCAGGCGTATGGATTTCAGATTCAGCCGGGCGAGGATCTGAGCGCCCGTGCCGTAGCCGCGTTGCGAACGTTTCACGCTGTAGCTTTCTCCCTCCACCGCCGGCATCCCGTGGTAGAGAACGCGGTTGTTTCCTTCCGACTTGACGACTTCAAATCCCCGGCCTGTCTGGTGCATGTAGAGCAGGACGCCACTGCCTTCCTGGGCAATCATCTGCATCGAACGTTCCAACTGGGTCTGGCAATCACAGCCCGTGGCGTGAAACACGTCTCCTGTCAGACAATGAGAATGGACCCGCACCAGCACCGGTTTGTCTGGATTGATCGTGCCGTACACCAGCGCCACATGGGTTTCCCGGTCGATTTCGCATTCAAAGGCCAGCATCCGAAACGTCCCATATCGCGTCGGCAGGTCAGCCTCCGCCACGTTGTGGACAAAACTTTCCGTTTGCAAGCGAAACTTGATGAGGTCGGCGACCGTGATCATCTTCAGGTTGTGAAGCTTGGCGAACTCATGCAGTTGTTCGACGCGCGACATCGTGCCATCGTCGTTCATGATTTCGCAGATGACGCCGGAGGGATTCAGCCCGGCGATGCGCGCCAAATCAACCGCCGCCTCGGTTTGCCCGGCGCGCACCAGCACGCCACCCTTTCGCGAGCGTAACGGAAACACATGGCCGGGCCGCACCAGGTCGTGCGGCTGAGTGCCGGATCGATTGCCGTCAAAATGGTCTGAGCCCGGTCGGCTGCCGATATTCCAGTCGAAACCATGCGCTTTGCTTCAATCGAGACGCAAAAAGCAGTCCCATAGAGCGAAGTGTTGTCGCTCACCATCAGCGGAATCTGCAATTGGTCCAGGCGTTCTCCAGTCATGGCGAGGCAGATCAACCCGCGGCCGTAGCGGGCCATGAAGTTGATGGCATCCGGAGTCACCTTCTCTGCGGCGATGGTCAGATCGCCTTCATTCTCGCGGTCTTCGTCATCCACGACAATCAACATCTTGCCGGCCTTGATGTCCGCGATCGCCTCTTCTATGGTTGAAAAACGCATGGATCAGATTCCTGTGATTGATCCTGCTATACACCGCGTCGTTAATTCTATCGCACCCTCACCCGGCCTTCGCGACCGCGTGAAGTCTTCTCAAGACTTCACCTTCGGCCACCCTCTCCCACTGGGAGAGGGTGCTAGGGGTGAGGGGATATCCGCATCGGAGCGACGCTCAGGCGAACTTACTCATGTCGCCCTGCTTAATATCCCCGTTCCTTCAGATACTCTTCCGTGAGCCGCGATTTTTCCGGACGGGTTTTCCGCTGCTTCAGCATCGACTCGACGTACTTGGCTAAGACGTCACACTCGAGGTTGACCTCATCTCCAATCTGGCGCGCCCTAAGATTGGTGTTTTCCAGTGTATGTGGAATGAGGGCGACTTCGAAAGCTTCGCTCGTGAGTGATGCCACGGTGAGACTGATGCCGTCCATGGCGATCGATCCCTTTTCGACGACGTAACGTTCGATGGAGTCCGGCAGGAGAAATCTCCACACGGCGAAGTCCCCGTCAGTCCTGATTGCCAGCACCTTCCCGACCGCATCCACATGACCTTGAACAAAATGTCCGCCTAGCCGGGTTGTTGGTAGGAGTGATCGCTCCAGATTGACGAGGCTTCCTGCTTTCATTTTTCCCAGACTCGATCGGTTCAGCGTTTCCTGGGAAAGCTCAACTTGAAAGCCTGCGGTAGACTGGCGGCGAACTGTGAGACAGACGCCGTTGACAGCAATACTGTCTCCGAGCTGCATGCCCTCCAAGACTCTGGCAGCTTGAACTTCGAGCACAGCCGAATGTGTGCGCCGGCTCATCGCCTCAACGCGACCAACTTCTTCGATAATGCCAGTAAACATGGTTTTCTGTGCGGTATGCAACTGCCATCTGAAGAGCTGGTCAGTCGCCGGCTCTGCCGATCCAGAGCGGCACCTTTCTTCAGTGGGCAGCGTCCGAGACACTTCTTTTGATATAGGCTTCGACCAACAAGTCTTCCCCGATTTGTTCAACCGAGGCAAAGCGCAATTGCAAGGACCGATCCAGCCGCACGAACCCGTCCCCGCCGACCAGCGGAAGCGGCGACTGCCCTCCTAAAATTTTGGGGGCAATGAAGCAAAGCAGTTTGTCTACGCAGCCCGAGCGGAGCGCCTCAAAGTTCAGCGTAGGTCCTGCCTCAATCACAACACTAGTGATATCGCGCCGGCCCAACTCGGCAAGCACTGCTGACAGATCGACTCTTCCGTTCGTTGTGGTCACAGGCACCACCGCCACGCCACACTCCTCCAACCGGAGCTGCAGATCTCTATTTCGTTGTTCGCTGCAAAAAACCAGAGTATCGCCATTCGCACGACCACGAACCAAGGCTGATTCTGGCGAAAGGCGCAGCCACGTGTCCACGACCACTCGCAGCAGTGGCCGTCTGCGCGGCAAACCGGTCCGATCCGACAGCAGGGGATCGTCAGCCAGAACGGTACCGATACCCGTCAGGATCGCATCGTTCTCAAAGCGCAGTTGCTGAACTCGCTGTCGGGAGCTTTCGTGCGTGATCCATTGCGAGCGCCCATCTGCCTGCGCCATTTTGCCATCCAGAGTCATTCCGGCTTTCAGCGTCACAAAGGGCGATCGCGTCTGGATGAATTTGCAATAGGCTTCGTTCAGCTTCAATGCTTCGGCTTCACAGATGCCGGTTTCAACGTCGATTCCGGCTTCACGCAAGATACGCAAACCAGTCCCCGCCACCAGCGGGTTGGGGTCTTGTCATCGCTGCGACAACACGAGATACGCCTGGCTGCGATCAATTGGCCTGTGCAAGGCGGCGTGCGACCCTGGTGGCTGCACGGTTCGAGAGTCACAAACAAAACACTGCCCCGGGCAGCCGCGCCTGCTTGCTCCAAAGCGCAGGTTTCTGCGTGCTTTCGTCTCTGCATAGCGGTGGAAGCCTTCGCCGACGATTTCTCCATCACGCACCAGCACGGCTCCCACCATGGGATTGGGGCTGGCCAGTGCCCGGCCACGCTTTCCCAGGTCTAGAGCGCGTTGCATGAAATGTTCGTCAGCGGAAGGAGTCATCTACTAAGGCTCGAACAACGACTCGATGTATTGCTCGGCAGAAAACTCGACCAGATCGTCCACTTTCTCTCCGACACCGATGTAACGAATGGGATCTTCAACTCGCGCGAAATCGGAATGACAATGCCTCCCTTGGCTGTGCCGTCCAGCTTGGTGAGAACAATGCCGGTTACACCAGCAGCGCGCGTGAACTCGCGGGCCTGGGCAGACCGTTCTGGCCGGTTGTGGCATCAATGATGAGCAGCACCTCGTGCGGTGCTCCGGCAATCTCTCGGCCCGCGATACGTTTCATCTTCTCGAGTTCTGTCATCAGGTTATTCTTCGTATGGAGCCGGCCGGCAGTGTCCACGATCAGAATGTCGATCGCTCGCGATTTTGCGGCCGCGATGGCATCGAACAGCACGGCCGATGGATCTGCGCCCGTCTTCTGCCGGATCACGGCGACGCCGGTGCGTTGTCCCCAGACTTCCAGTTGCTCGATGGCTGCCGCGCGAAACGTATCTGCTGCGCAGACCAGAACCTTCTTCCCGTCTTGCGTATGCAGATTGGCGAGCTTGCCGATGGTTGTTGTCTTTCCCACCCCATTCACGCCGACAACCATCACGACCTGGGTCCCATTGGCAGTTCCGGGAGTACCAGGCTGGTTCGACAGCTTCGATGATCTGGCGCAGCTCTGCCTTGATCAGCGCACGAAGTTGCTCCGGATCATTCACCTGCTTCCGGTTTACCTGACCGCGAATCTTTTCCAGAATCTCCGAAGCGGTCTGTGCTCCGATATCCGCTCCAATCAGGACAGCTTCCAAGTCCTCCAACAACTCGGCGTCAATAACCTTCTTCCCTTTAACAGCATCCTCAATCCTCGCCACCAGGTTGTTTTTGGTGGATGCAACGGCTGCTTTGAGTTTGCTGAGGAAACCTTCCTGTGTCTCAGATCTGCCGAACAATCCCATGCGTTCCTCGATCTCTTTCCATTCAATGTCTGGAGCCAGCACCGGGCGCCGCATTCCACGCTCCAGCGCCCGTATCATACCACTTCCGGACAACTGATCGCAGGGAGCACGGCTTCAGCTGTGGATGTAACGATCCTCACTCTTTGAAAACGGGACTGGAGAGTGGGAGCCGCTGTCCCCTGCGGCGACCTCACGTGTTCTGAGGCGAAACAACCAGTCGCCGCTCGGGCGTCAACGTGGCGCTTCTCAGGGGAAGGGTGCGTTGACTGACGACGGGACGACAGGTCGAGAAAGAACCGTGCAGCGTGGATCCGCTGTGTTTTGGCTCATCCGCGGCAGTAGGAGTCCCGAGGCGTTGCAGAGGGTACGAAAGCAACGCACTGCGCTACATGTCGGTTCAACAAGGCGCCGTTTGCTTCTGGCTGATTTCGGATGACCGTGCGACGAGAGACCGTCTACAGATCCTGGTTGAGTTCCTGAGCGGTCTGCTCCAGGCAGTGTCGCGCTCGGTAGAGATTGGAATGCAGTTTTAGGGTGAGAACGATGAAGTATCCCGACTTCAACGGCTGAATCAGGACATCTAGATTCTGGAAGCGGCTGCTGATCCTTCGCTGGAGTTTCCCCCAAATGGTGGTGCACAGATTGCAAATGGTGCAGCACGATGCCTTGGTAGGCGAGATGAAGGCGATGGGTGTCAGTCTCCAAGGCTCCCTCGCATTGGACGCACTCGCCATCGTAGTCCGCGAATCCGGCCGCAATGGCTCCGTCCACATCATCCAGTAGTTTTCTGAGAGTCGCTGAATAGGGTGAGGTCAATCTGCGTTCCCTGCGTTTCTCAGATCGCGAGCGCTTCAGGGACGTTATCTTCCACCATCAAGGCACCTTTCTCGATGGCACGATTGAAGGCCGCAACCACGTTCTTGTCGTACTTGATTCCGACGTTCTGATTGATTTTCTCGACTGCAAACTCGAAGGTCAAGGCCTGCTGGTACGGCCGATTCGTCGTCATTGCATCCAGGGTGTCGGCCACCGCGATAATACGCGCAATGAGCGGAATCTCCAGTCCCTTCAAGCGGTCCGGATAGCCATTCCCGTCCCACTGCTCGTGGTGGGATCGCAGGCCAGGAAGCACATTGCGCATCTGCTCAATGGTTTTCATGATGTTGAAACCTTTGACAGGATGCTGCTTCATGATCTCGAATTCTTCGGGCGTGAGGAACCCTGGCTTCTTCAGAATCTTGTCGTCAATCCCAATCTTTCCGACGTCGTGGAGCAGAGCCGAGATGCTGATTGTTTCAACGGTTTTCTCATCAAGGTCAAGAGCCCGTGCGATGATGACCGAGTACTTTGTGACCCGGTCAGAATGACCTCGCGTGTAAGGATCCTTTTCATCGACGGCGGCCGCCAGAGCCCGGATGGTGCCAAGAAACAGCGCTTTGTTTTCTTCACCGGCTTTTCGGATCTGCTGGATGTACAGCTCCAGGTCGTCCGTCATCTTGTTGAAGGTTTCGGCCAGTTCTCCGATCTCGGTACGGCTTCGAATTTGAATCTTCTTGGAGAAATCACCGCGTGCGATCAGTTGCGTGCTGTCCGCGAGTTGCTGAATGGGATTGGTGATGGCCCGAGCACTGAGAAGTCCGACGCATCCCGCCAGCAACAGCATGAGGACGCCCCAGCGGATGGTTTCGGCTTTCATTTCGGCGACCGTCGCAAAGGCATCGTTTTCGTCAATCTGCACGATGACACCCCAAGGCGCTTCGGTGACGGCGAAGTAGGTCCCCAGCATCTTTTTTTCCTGCGCCGTCTTCATCCACTCTGAAGGGCCGGGTCTCCTGCAGTCTCAGCTTGCCTTTCGATTTGCGCCACTCGTCAACAAACACTCCGACAATCTCAACACGACTGAGATCCATTCCGGCGGGCATTGTCTTGGGATCCGGGTGGACCACAATCAGGCCGTTGAAATCGACAACATAAACCGTTTTCCCGGCGATGCTGTTCTCCAGAACCCAATGGAGAATGTCGTCGAGCTTTAGGATTACCGTTACCGCTCCAACGCCCTTGCCGCCTGACTTGATGGGGCTGGACATGATAATGACGGGCTTGGTCTCTTTCCCGAGTTCGATGGTCAGCGGCTCGCTGACATAGGAGGTCTGGTTCTGGCTGGCAGAGTGAAAGGCTTTTGCAAGGAAATGCTTGGTCATGCCTTCGTCGTTGATGTTATGAACCCCGGCTTGCACGCACCTGCCCGCATTGTTGAGAATGTTGATGTATAGGAGGTTCTTCGGAACGGCCGACGAAGTCTTCAAGTTTCTTGTCCAGGCCGCGATTCCCTTCCAGTTCGAGGTCTTGGCCACTGCTGAGATCCAGCGAGCTGGCCATGAAGCCATCCACCTGTTCTCGAGCATTGCTCAAATAGACCGAGATCAAACGTGCCAGGGCTTGTGCGATAGTAATTTGAGTAAAACGTTCTTGCGTTTGAAGCTTATCGCGATTGAATTGAATGAGCTGGTAACCGTAAAAACCCAACGGACCAATACTGACGACCATCAGCACCAGCAGAACGTGGTGAATAACCTTTGCGCGTTTCATGTTGAACATCAGCTTGGACCGACTCCTGGCGGGAGGGAAGGAAGACCCGACACTTCCAATCTATCGACACCTGAAAAGGGGAGCTTAGGGGTTTCGTCGGCTAGGCGATGAAGGGTTCGCTGTGAACCAGCAACTACAGTCCAAATGATAGATCTGAAGGTGTTTGATCGCCTTTGAGAGTTTCGCAAAGCCGGTCGGCTTCGCATTTGTATTGGAGCCCTAGCCCCGGTATAATCCGCCCCCTTACCGCGCTCTAAACTTCTTGCATCCTGAGGACTCTATGATCAAAACCAACCTTGCTGTATGGACTCTCTTCGTGCTCGGGAGTTCGTTCCTTCTGGCTGGGGATGCCGAAAACCGGCAGCTCTACGCGCTGATTGCAGCAAATGGGCCGCCGACTGCCCAGGCTGAAGCCATTCGAAAGCACTTCTCGGCCAAACAACTGGCCGACGGATCGGCAGTCGCGGCGTACGGTGGAGACTTTGTTTGGGCTATTCAGGCTGAGCAGAAGCCTTTGATTGGTATCGATGACGGGCAGCCATTGGAGATGCGTTCATTGCCAAGCGGTCTTTGGGTGCATACGGCCCGCTTGACGACTGGCCGGTCGCACGCCCATCACTATCGGATTGCGGGGGGAACTCTCGCGAACAATCGTTTTGACACAGCAGCGTACACCGACGACTCCTATTCCCGGCCGGGAGTGCCGCAAGGCAAGCTTTCCGAACAACTCGTCTATGAGAGTCAGGTTTACCGCGGCTGGAAGATTTCCTATTGGATCTATGCCTCGCCGGGAGTTGATCCCAACACTCCGTCGCCAGTTATGGTCTGGCAGGACGGCCACCGGTTTGTCTTTCCTGGAAACCATGCCCGTCTGCTGACTGTGGTTGAGAACCTGGTTCACCAAAAGAAGATTCCACCGATGGTGCTGGTGCTAATTGCTCCCGGTTACATTGGCGATTTCGACAATTCAGAATACGTGCCGAACAACAATGTCAGGAGGATGCGAAGCATTCTTTATGACACGGTGAACGACGACTACAACAAGATGGTTGTGGGTGAGATATTTCCCCAAGTGGCAAAGCGATACCAGCTTCGATCCGACGGCTACAGCCGCGCGATCGGCGGTCAATCTTCTGGAGGAATTTGTTCACTCAACGCTGCCTGGTGGCGACCAGAGGCATTCGGCAGGGTACTTTCTCGCATTGGAAGCTTCACCGCATTGCAATGGAGGCGAGGACAGGCCAACCCAGAGCGTCGTCAAGGACTTGACGACCCAGCCGATGTGCTGGACGGTGGCCACATCTTTCCCTTCCTGGTGCGGGCGCGTGACCGAAAAAATATTCGGATCTGGTTGGAAGATGGCAGTAACGACCTCGAAAATCGCGCCGGTAGTTGGCCTCTGCAAAACATTCAGTTGGCCAATTCGCTCAAGATGAAGGAGTACGATTTCTACTTAAGTTTCGGCAACCATCAACACAGCACCGAACATGGCGACGCTGAACTCCCGAGGGCCATGACTTGGCTGTGGCGAGGTTACGATCCGGCTAAGACGGGTCAGGAATTCGTGATCGACGTGGAAGAAAAGGCCAAACCCTACTTCCGGGTGGGAATTGTCAATCGGTGAATGGATGTCCGGCGGCCTTGCAGCCCTCGACCCCTTCCATTTGCGTCATTCCCCGCGAAGGCGGGCAGGCTGACAGCGTTCGGTTGAACCACGAAGGTCATTGTCCTGGCATCGGATAGGTTCACAGCGCGCTCACATTTCAGCCAGCATCACCGCTAAGGGTCCCGCTGCATCCCCGACCCTGGCACGAGCTTATTGTTTTTGAAGACAAGACGAAGTTTGCCGTAGTGAAGGATGCGGATGCCTTGCGCGGTAAGTTCCTCCACTTCGTCAGGTTTTCCCATCACGCGCAGCACTTGTTCAGTGCTGGAACCAAACTCAACCACCTCAGGTTCCTTGCTCTTCCTTTTCACGGGAATATCAACGGGCGCGGCCTTCGGCACGGATGGCACGACTGCTGGAAGTGATACTTCGACCGGTGGTGCAGGTGCCGGTGGTGGACTTGGTTGCTTGCTCCGCATGACGTCGAAGAGCCACGGCCCAAACCCCAACATCAGCCCAAGCGCAAGCCCGGCAGCCGTGGTGAGCTTCACCTGCCTCCAGAACAGGGCATCATTCCGACCTTCCCGAAGCGTGTCATCGATTGCGGATTCCACGCGCGTATGGTGGGCCTCTGCTGCCAGTTCGCGATCATATTTGGCACGGGAGTCCGGATCTGTGAGGGTTTCGCGGATCCGATTCAATAGTTTCATTCTGGCCTCAGCCGGCGTCGGATCGTCGCGGTTCAGGTCGGGGTGAACCTTGCGGGCTAATGTACGATAGGCCTCTTCAATTTCTTCAATGGTCGCTGAGGGGGTGAGGTTGAGGGATTCGTAGAAGTTCATTCGGCATGCAGAGGGCTGCAGACCCGCTTGGAGTGCGGGCCTGCACAAATGTTGAAATTCGCGGCGCGGCTGTCACCGGACCGTGAAGAACTCCCGGCGCGAAGTCCCACCGGTGCTACCGGAGCTTCCAGGGTTGGTTATGGAGACCGGAACCACGCCAGGAGACGACACCAGCAAGGCCGGAACGGTTACCGTGATGCTGGTGTCGCTTCCGGAGACTCGGTTCAGCCTCACTGTTCCGAAGTTCACCCAGGCGTCGGACTGGAAATTCTCGCCGAAAATCGTAAGGTTGAATGCGCCCGATCCTGCTGTGCGGCTTGCTGGACTCAAGGGATTCTCGGCGCGAATGATTGGAATGCCGCTAACAACTCCTGACGTGACGACGAACTCGACTTCGTTCGAGTAGCCCCCACCAGGCGACGGATTTGCCACTACCACACTGTAGGTGCCGCGGCTCGTGATGCTCACTGGTGAAACAATAATCTGATTCGAGCTCACAAATTGAACTGTGGTATTGACCGCTTCGCAACCTTCTCCCTGGCCCAAATTCGTCATGTTGATAACCGCCAGGATCGGAAATCCGTCCACGGTACCATTGATCTGAATGACGTACGGCCCGCTGAACGGGTTCGCGGTAAAGAGCGTCGACCCATTGTCCGTCAACGGTGGCGCAAACCCAAAGGCATCGCTGGTGACCGTGACACTGGGTGCACCACCTGGGAATGAACCGCTCGGCCCAGTTGTTGCGATTGTGGGTGCCGTGAAAGTCACAGCGACACCACCCGCGGGCTGGCCGACACTATTGTAGACCCGTACGCGCAACACAGTCCTCCCATTCACTGGAACACACTGTGAAAGACCTCCAACGGGAATGATGGCAGGGAAGATATCAGGGAGCTTTTGGGTGACCGCAACCACTGTTTGAGGGAAGAAGTTGCTGCCATTGATCTTCATGTCTAAGGTGACAGGAACCGGCCCAGGCCCGATGATGGCAAGTGGGCCAGCAGGATCGAGGGAAGTAATCGACGGGCCCAGGTTGTTCACCTGGAATGTGACCCCTTCACCCGAGACCTCAGGCAGCAAGCTGACATTGCGCACTCGAACGCTATAGAAGCCACCAAACCGCAACGCTTGCGCCGGGATAAAGGCCTCGAGCAGAGTCGGCCCGATATATGTCGTGTCAATCTCAGTCCCTTCAATTCCAGTGGCGCCATTGAAAAGGATGCGGGCACCCTGACGGAAGCCGAAACCTTCGACCCGGACCGTAAGACCTTCGGAATTGATTTCATATCGAGCATAGGTTTCGGTCGGCGTGATACGGGTAACAACGGGAAGCGGGGGCACTACATAAAACGGCAAAGCGTTGGAACGGGTTTCTGCAAAGGGAATCTGGCCTGCGATTTCCAATTCATACCTCCCGCGCAGTGCCAGTTGGCTCAGGTCTGAAGGATTACTCAGAGTGAGTCGGACAAAGATCGTGGTGGAGTCAACAAAGCTGAACAGAACTTCTCGCCCGTTTGGGTTCAACGTGTCTTCCGAGCGTTTGAAGAAAAGCTTCTGACCCAAAGCAAAGTTTGTTCCGGTGATCCTCAGGCTGACCTCCCCGGTTCCCTCGATGGCATAGGGATCGGGGTTGTTCCCGGCTGTTTGGGAACCCGAAGTGTCGTTGCTCACGACCGTTATGGAGGAAAGCGATGGCCCCAGTCCGCGCACGAAATCGACGCGTTTGGAACCCGTGTCGAGACGAACGGAAGGATTGAACGGAGAAAACATTCGGCCCGCTTGTTGGGGCTTCACAACGTAATCGCCGGGAAGCAGGTTGCCGAACAAGTAGTCTCCATTGATATCAGTGGTTGTGGTTAGATCCTCGTTCCCTGTTCTGGAGAGCACAACTGTGACGCCTGAGACTGCCGCCCCGGTTCCGGTCGCACTATAGTCAGTGATTCGCCCGCGAATTCCGAACAGGGACTGCGCCGCAGGTAGCAGACCGGGAGCCTGCTGGGGTGCGAGCAAGGAATAGGTCTTAGTTACAACGCCGGACTCAGCGTGGCCGAAGATCGGCCCAGTGGATCCTACGAAGATATATCCGCCCGGTAGAGTCAGCGCCTCCAGAAACAGTGACTCCACACCCTCTAAGATGCGTTGCTGCGGATCAATGCTCCTTCGAGCCTGTCCCACTGTCGCGCCTTGCGGAGATATCAGGAATAGATCCACGTCAACCCGGGCTGTGCCATCGTTAAGCAGAACAACCCCAGTGGCCGCTGTGGTGCTCCGCACCACAGAAGGAAACAAGAATTCCGTTTGACCGGTCACCTGTGCGGGCGCTGCGGCGATCGACGAGCCACTTGAAGAACCGGTGGCTAGAAATCCCCTGACTGCAGTCGCTCCCGTGACCCGCAGAACACCATGGTCGCCGTTGGCACCTGCCGGACCAAATAAATCGACAACGGTTTGTCGCAGCGAGCCATTCGCGC
This sequence comes from uncultured Acidimicrobiia bacterium, assembly GCA_963791795.1. Taxonomy (GTDB): domain Bacteria; phylum Acidobacteriota; class Terriglobia; order Versatilivoradales; family Versatilivoraceae; genus VFZK01. Next base: position 86,855 of record CAWBTP010000001.1, on the reverse strand, counting down.
GTATGAGCACCGGTCCCGAGCTGAGCGTAGTGAAGCTATTCGCGATGGAGTAGGTGATAGTGACAGACTGATCCGTGGACCCCGTGTTCACCAGACCAATCAGCGAGAAACGATCCATTCCCCGGATCACATGCGGGAAGGTCAACGAACTTCCTGTTCCGGTCGCTGGAACGGCGCTGAGAGCTGCCCAGTCTGTGCGTCCGAGAATCTTGTCCTGGCTGGAATCGGCCCGAGAGAAGTTGCGGACGACTTCAAAGCCAACAATATTGACTTCCTGCGAAAAGATGTTTGCCGGAACCGAACGTGCAATCACGTGCGAAGCGTCGTCGTAATTTCTTTCGCCGCCAAAAACGTCAGAGAGCGAGCCGCGAAAAGACCCGAACGGCGGAACCCGGCGATCGACCGTAGCGATAGCCGTGCCGCTGGCATTCCGCACTTCGAGACTGACCGCGTAACGTAGAGCGAGGGGTTGACGATTGAGATCTCGGTCGAGGCGCCTCCTGTCTGGGCAACAAATGGAAGAATGATCGTGGTACTAGGTTGAGCAGGTTCGGCAATGTCTTGAGCGGTGCCATCTGCTGAACGCACGCGAACGTTACCCACCACTCCTGCTACGCTGCTCTCCGCAAGCACCCATCCACTCAATCCAGCAAATGAGCTGACGACAGTCTGCGCGTGCGCCGGGACTGTGACAGCCGGCCCCTCGACGGCAGTGCCGTCCTCCGCGTAGCCCGTTAGTGTGAGTGAAGCGTCCCGACTGGTGGTGTTGGTGAAAAGCAACTCCGTTACGCTCTTGCCGTCATTCACCACATAAGGGAAATAAACAGGGTTATTCTGGGCACACAGTTCCTCAGAAGTGATCAAACCGACCGCCCCCAGGACGATCAAAAACAAACAAACTCTTCTCATGGCACTTGTCCTCGTCATCATCCTCAATCTCAGGGCGCACATATCGATCAAAGCCCTTTGGAAAAGTGAAAGTAGATTCCGGCTGAAGCTTCGTACATCTGAAGTTTGCCCTGAATGGGCAGAACCACCTGGTTGGGGTTGCTGGATTCCTTTGGCAAACCGAAGCTGGGCACATCGGAAAAGATGTGACGGAAGTCGGCACGCACTCCAAAGCGCGAGGTGACCTTGGCCTTGACGCCAAAGCCGTAGTTATAGGCAAAGCGCTTCTCGTAAGGCCGCAGGTTGCCGATGCCGTAAACGGTCGGGTCTCCCTGCATTGGCACGTGCCTCATCGCTCAAGGCGTAACCCGCAAGTCCCACTCCTCCCGTTACGAAGGGAACCAGCTTCGATTTTTCATAAGGCACCAGGTTGAATATCATGTTGTAGAAGAAGTGATGCACGCCACCGTCCAACCTGACGGCTCTGCCTGAGAAATTCTGGCGGCTCAGTGACAAGGTATTGCTTTGATAGCTGTAAGAGAATTCTCCACCCCAGTGGCCGCGCGACAATATGTTGAAGCGCCCGCCATAGACGATTTCGTCGTCATAAGCGAAATTCAGGCTGATGGGTGGTGACCCGACAGGAACTTGGGGTGGTCCAATCTGAAAGTCCCGATCCTTCCAGATTGAGTAACCACCGAAACCGCCGATCTCAAAGCCGAAGGCGCCCTGAGCGAATAGTTGTCCAGAAACTCCCTGGACCAGAATGACGGCCAGTACAATGAGCGTTTTTCGCATTGCATTCCTCTGCATTTGACTGAAGACAACGATGATCTGAAGACGACGAACTAGCCGAACGTTTTGGCATACTTAGGGATTGAAAAGCCTTACCGCACCACAGGGTAATGTTGGGCTTATCGTCTATGGCTCTCGAAACCATTAACTTCAAGTTTTACCGGGCTGCTCGACAGTCAATCGAACCACAGACCTCGTCGTGATGAGCCCGGGCTTGGCCCAGATTGTGATTGTGTAGATTATTCTAGCTTCAGAGGATAGCAAAGAGGCAGTGTTTCTTGACAAGTGGCGGAAGGTCGAAAGCGCTGCTGCTGTTGCACACGTTTCACTTGTGCTTGTTTGACGATAAGGACTGAGTTGGATGGGGACGAGAATCTCGAGAAGGGGATGTGGCAGAGCGAATGAAGACGATGTGCGCTCTTTCCTTTCTCAGGCGATGCGATGCGGGTTCAGGTCTGGTCATAGCCTCCAGAGAAACAAAACAAACGCCAAAAAGCCGCCGCCAAGAGCGACTCCACCCCAGAGCCGGGTTGGCTGGAGCTGCCACCACATGTAGACGCCTGTGCCAATCCAGATGAGAAATCCAAGACAAACGATATCCACCACCACGCCCCATGCATCGTTGAGCAACGATTCCTGTTCGAACCCCCCGCGAGCGTGCAGACCCGTGAGAAAGGAACTCCATCGAAAAGGCTGATCCTCAACCAGGAGGCGCTGTTGATCGATGAAGTAGGTGATCTCAGTCGCCGACCAAAAGGAAAACAAGTAGATGTTCAGGCGCTGCGGGTTGGGTTGATAAACTCCAAAAGAACCCCGTAATCCATTGTCTTGCAGGATACGCGCGCCAGTCTCTCGAAGATCACCTGTTTGCGGGACTGTGATCTGGTAGGGCCGATCAAACCGAACGGTTCGTTGAGGTCCTCCGTCGGGACGCTTGAACCATTCTGGATGGCTGAACGGCAGGGAACTGATCCCATACATCCCGAACCAGGGCAGCAGGAACAGAGCCAGGTAGATGTGGGTTCGTCGCAGAAGCAAGATTCAGGCTCATAACAGAAATGGGAACCAAGGTCTCAGATGGAAAACAAGAAAGTTGCAAATAATCCAACTCCCAACAGCAAGCAGGCGCTGCCCCACATGCGGGTTGATCGGAGCTCCCACCACATCCACAAACCCGACAGCGCCCAAAACACCATGGCTACAATCACCAGGTCTACGGAAACGGCCCAGGTATCTTCCAAGAAAGGATCGTGCTGGTAACCGCGACGCCGGTGCATGCGCTCGAGAAACGTGTGTGTGCTGAAAACTTGGCGCTCCACCACCAACAGGCCGCTCTTTGGGGCGAAAGTGATACGCCGAGGGAAAACTGGATCCTGACGCAGAATGGTAATCCGCTCACCCTCCGGCCTTCCCTGCACACTGAAGGTTCCTTCAAGGTTGAGACCTTTGAGGAGTTGCAGGGCCATTTGCCTGGCTGTGGCTTGAAACGGAAAGGTGCCTGTGTAGGTCTGCTCGCTTTCCTTTTCGAACCGGACGGGGTTGTCGCCGCGCTTGGTGAAGAAATGGCGATGATTCATCGCCATCGTGCTCAATGCGTAGACCAAGATCCAAGGCGTTAGAAACAATGCCAGATACATGTGCGATCGGCGCAGAAACTTTGAGAACATGCTAACCCTGTGATAGGGAGTTGGCTGGAAGGGGCACGTGCAACCTGTGCTGCACGAGATAGGCGGTGTAAACAAACACTTCGCGCAGCGAAGCCAGGAGCGCGCGACCTGAAGCTGGATTCGATCAGGCTGTTCTGAGCTGGCGAACCATATGCCGTGATCTGATGATCGCGCAAGATTCGCTTGATGCGGAACAGGTGAAAGCCGTCGCTGACCGCAATCACCCGCGTAAACTTCTGCTGCTTGAGAAGCTCGATGCTCTTCTCAAGGCTGTCGATCGTTGTCGCTCCGCTCGCCTCGGTAAGAATGCAATCTCCCGGGATGTTCTGTTTCTCCAGATAGGACTTTCCCACGCCGGCCTCCGAAAAGCGCCTGTCGAGGCCGTAGCCTCCCGTGGTGAGTATCCGGTGGGCGAGGTTCTTTCTAAACAGTTGTGCCGTGTGATCCAGCCGGGCGCGAAAGACAGGGGAAGGCCGTCCGTTGTACTGGGCAGCGCCAAGCACCACGATGATGTCAGCCTCCTGAGAGTCATCGATCGTCGCCGCACGGCGGATGAGGACGAACATAACTAGGATGTAGAACAGGACCACAAGCGGCAGGTAGGTGAAAAGCAGCTGAAACAGAACGCGCTTGCCACGCGGTTTCATGACGACAAGTACAAGGAGAATTCTTCCGAAGGGATAGAGCCTTCCCTCACGAGCCGGGCGGGCTCGTGGGTGAGATCGAGAATCGTTGAAGGGGCGGCGCCATTCGTGTTTCCTTGATCCAGCACGAGCTCAATCTTCCCGCCCAATTGCTGAAGCACTTGGTCGGCAGTCGAACACGGAGGATGGCCGGATAAATTTGCGCTGGTTCCAATCAAGGGCAAATCGATGGCTTGCATCAACATCCGCGTCAGGGGGAGATCAGGTATGCGCACACCCACCGTGCCCGTGCCGCCAGTCACTTTCCGCGGCAAGGTCTTGGCAGCTGGCAGGATCAGGGTCAAAGGGCCGGGCCAGAAGCGCTCAGCAATTTCGTAGAACCGGTGTGGAATGTCTTCGGTAATCTGTTCGACTTGGTCGACGGAGTCCACCAGCAGAAGCAAAGGCTTCCAGTCCTGCCGGCCTTTGATGACAAAAATCTGATCGACAGCCTGAAGATTGAAAGGATCGGCAGCCAGTGCATAGAATGTCTCGGTGGGCACCGCGATGACACTGCCCCCCAAAATCGCCGCTGAGGCGATCTGCAATGCAGGTTCATCGGCAGAGTTCCCGTGAATCTTGATCCGTTGTGTTAACATCCTGCGGCACCGTATCATAACTGCGAAGAGACCGTCAACGCCCGTCCAGACGGCGTATGCGGGAGTTCGCCCTCAACAATTTGGACGCGAAGGCGGCCACCGCCACTCATGTTGATTACTTCTGCTTCCAACTCCCGATTGAAGCAACTGCGTGCTGCACTGCGGGATGGCGGGTCGGATCGCGTTGGGCCGAGTCCGAATCGAGGGCACCAAGTTGGTGCGCGAAGCCATCCAAAGTCACCTCCTCGTTGACGAGGTGTACGTGTCCGAGAGCTGTCGACGGGATTCAGAAACTTGGGAGCTCGTAAATCGGATTCCAGGCAAGCCCGAGATCGTAGAGATCTCCGATCGACTGTTCCCGACCATAGTGAGTACAGAACATCCGCAGGGACTGCTGGCCCTCGCAAGAATACCGTCCATCCAGCTCGACGAGCTCCTGCAACGCTCATCCGTGCTGTTGGTTGGCTGTGAGCTCCAGGATCCCGGCAACCTTGGAACGCTGTTGCGTTCTGCAGAAGCGTTTGGCGCTGAAGGCGTCTTGCTCACGAAAACTTCGGTCAATCCATGGAATGAGAAGGTGGTTCGCGCATCGGCCGGGTCCGTTTTTCGCTTGCCCTGTCTCGGCGGGTTTGAAGGCAAAGATCTCCTTGGTAATCTGGGGCGGAACCGCTTTCACCTCATCGCAGCGACACCCGTGGCAGCGATCGATTTCCGCAAGGCCGACTATCGGGGACGCTTCGCTCTGATCTTGGGCAACGAAGGAAAGGGATTGAGCCAGGAAATCTTGAGCCAGGCTCAGACGAGAGTTCAGATTCCGATGACTCCTGGAATCGAGTCACTGAATGTCGCCGTGGCTGCATCCATCATTCTTTGTGAAGCTGCCCGCCAGAGACGAGAGTCCGGAGGGGCATGACGTTGAAATCGTCGTAGTGGATCGCTGGAAATGCGCTGACAGGGGTGCGGTAACCGCTGTGCTACACTAGCGCTACATGCCGGTTGATTCAAAACGAACTCACCTCGATAGAATCGGCGGTTGCCGAGATTATTTTCAGGAAAAAGGAATTGTATGAAACAGCTTCTTTGGTTCCTTCTGGTTTCGTCGCTCGTGCCAGGTCTCAGGGCACAGAACGTCCAGGTTCAAGAGTTCGTGCTCGACAACGGGTTGAAGCTACTGATGGTTCCCCGCAAGGGGGACCCGAACGTTGCCGCTGGCTGGATTGCAAAGGTGGGTTCGGTTAACGAACGCCCTGGAATCACGGGGCTCTCCCATCTGTTTGAGCACATGATGTTCAAGGGGACCCACGTCATTGGAACGAACAACATCAAGGAGGATTTGAAGCTCATCGATGAGATGGATGCGCTGAAAGCGGAGATCCGGAAAGAGGAACTGCTGCTGATCCAGCGGCAGCGGCTCGGAGAAATGGACGATATCCTCGATCCGAAGAACCGCAGCGCGCGCCACCAAGAGTTGCTGGCGGAATACGAGAAGATGTTGAAACGCCAGAAAGACTTGATTGTGAAAGATGAGTTTGACCGGGTTTATACAACCGCGGGCGGTTCGGGCATGAACGCTGGCACCAGCGAGGATTTTACGGTGTACTTCATCAATGTTCCCGCCAACAAGCTGGAACTGTGGTTTTGGATGGAGTCTGATCGACTGTCCAATCCGGTGTTTCGGGAGTTCTACTCGGAGCGCGATGTCGTGCGGGAGGAACGGCGCCTGCGAACCGAAAGCACGCCGACAGGAAAGTTTCAGGAGCAATTTGAGTCGTTGTTCTGGCAGTCTTCGCCTTACGGCTGGCCAGTGGTTGGCTGGCCAAGCGACCTGGACGGCATTACGCGCGAAGAGGCCAAGGCCTATTTCGATGTGAACTATGCGCCCAACAATTTGACCGCCGCCTTGGTAGGTGACTTTGAACCAAAACAAGCTGTCGAGCTGGCGAAGCGGTATTTCGGCCGACTAAAGCGAGGACCGAAAGAACCCGAGCCGGTGAGAACCCGCGAGATGAAACAGCAGGCAGAAGTCCGGATGACGGCGTATGCCGAGACCAATCCGGAAGCCGTGGTTCGTTACCACTCGGTGGCTGACGGACACAAGGATGAACCCGCTTTGGCGATTCTTGCCGACCTGTTGAACGGCCGGACCGGACGCCTCTACAAGTCGCTGGTACTCGAGCAAGGACTGGCCAACGCTGCCTCGTCGGGTGTTGAAGGTCGCAAGTACGAAGGCTACTTCGAGCTGCGCGGTGTGGCAAAGCCTGGAAAGACGCCTGAAGAAGTGGAAGCCGCGATCTATAAGGAGATTGAGAAACTCAAAAAGGAACCCGTGGGTGATCGGGAGTTGCAGAAAGTAAAGAACCAGAATGCAGCGCAGGATTTCAGGCGTCTGCAGAGCAATTTCAATCTGATGATTCAGCTTCTGCTTCGCGACTCTGGCCGCGGTTGGCAGCACATCAACACCGATCCCAAGCTGTTGCAGGCGGTGACCGCTGCCGACATCCAGCGGATCACCAATACCTACTTCACTCCAGAGAATCGAGTCGTCGCGATCTACTACACAAAGAAGGCGGAGGCTGGCGGAACGGACGATCCGCTGCTGACAGGATTGGACGACCAGGAGAAACAGCAAGTGCAGCAAGTAAAAGCCATGGCCGCGCAGTTGAAGAAGGAGCAAGTGCAGCAGTTCCTGCAACAACTGGAACAACAAGCAGGCCAGGCGCCCGCCGACAAGCAGGACATGATGCAGTCGATGCGAAAGATTCTCGAGACACGTCTGCAGGCTCTTGAGGGGGGAAAATAACGATGAGGCAGATTTCTTGCGTTCGAGGGTGTGGCCTCAGGTTGCTCCTCAGCATTGCATTCGCAACAGCCCTCTATGGACAGGGTCCATCCGGTGGAAGCGGCATTCCCTCGCATCCACGGGAGCTCAAATATCCCAAGCTCACTTACAGTCCACCCAAAGCGGCAACGTATCGACGCGTTCTAGCCAACGGTGTCGTAGCTTTTCTGGCAGAGGATCACGATTTTCCTCTGGTTAATGTGTCCGTGCTGATTCGCACGGGCAGCTATCTGGACCCGAAGGGCAAGGAAGGATTGGGTGCCATGATGGGAAGCCAGCTTCGAGCTGGAGGTACAACTTCGCTGCCACCCGACAAGTTTGACGAGGAAGTGGACTTTCTGGCTGCGACGATCAATAGCGGAGTGGGAGATACGCAGGGCACGGCCAACCTCAACTGTCTGAGCAAGGACATCGACAAGGCACTGGATCTGTTTGCCAGCATGCTCAAGACTCCCGGCTTTCAGCAGGACCGCATCGATCTTTACAAGAACCAGGCACTTCAGGGCATGGAGCGCCGCAACGACAAAACGGAGAGTATTCAAGCTCGTGAGTGGGGACGGCTCATGCGCGGTGACCAGCACTTTTCGACGATTCCAACAACAAAGACTTCAATCGAGTCTATTACGCGTCAGGACCTTATCGATTTTCATAAGAAGTACTATCATCCGGGCGCGTTCATCCTGGCAGTCTCCGGCGATTTCAAGACGGCTGAAATGATCTCGCGGTTGGAAAGGATGTTCCAGGGCTGGCCCATTCTCACGACGAACGTGCCCGCGGTCCCAAAGCCGGCATTTACGCCGCAGCCGGGCGTCTACATGGTCAATAAGAGCGACGTCAACCAGGGCCGCGTCTCAATCGGACATCTCGGGACGATGCGCGACAATCCGGACTACTATGCGCTAAACGTCATGGACGACATTCTGGGTGGTGGGGGATTCACTTCCCGCATTATGTCACGCGTACGTTCTGACGAAGGTCTTGCGTACAGCGCCGGCTCCAACTACGGCTTTGGTGTCTATTACGACGGTGTGTTTCAGGCGAGTTTTCAGTCGAAGAGTCCCACGGTTGCGCAAGCCACGGCCATCGTTCTGGAGGAGATTGAAAAGATTCGAACCCAGAAAGTCACCCAGGAAGAATTGGAGACTTCCATCAATTCAGCCGTTGAAGTTTTTCCCAGGTACTTCGCGACTGCCGGGGCTATTGCCAGCACTTTTGCGAACGACGAATACACCAAGAGGAAACCAGATTTCTGGGATACCTACCGCGATCGTATCCGCGCGGTTTCCGCCGATGATGTGCTTGCGTGTCGCCAAGAAATACCTGGCACCAGATAAAGTGGTCATCCTGGCCGTTGGCAATGTGGATGACATGCTGAAAGGGAGTCCGGACAAACCTGAGTTCAGCCTGAAGAAGTTCTCCAAGTCTGGAGATATTCAGAGGATTCCCTTACCGGATCCCTTTAACGATGGTGTACCCGAAGAACTGAAGATAACTCTAGGCGAAAGGGCAAGGCGAAAGAAACAGCTCCCTGAGAATAGAAGATCGAAGTCTAAGATCACAGAAATGAGAAAGCTTTCGCGATCCTCAATCCTCGATCTTCAATCCTCAAGGTACCTCTTTCGCCTTTGCCCTCCTTCGCCTACGATAGAGTCCAAGGAGGCTCGAAGAATGACGACAAATTTGCGGAAACTAACACCCTATCTTCGTTGTCGCTGGTTTCTTGTTTCTCATCAACGCAACTACACGCACAGAAAGGCGTCGCCGACGAAGTGAAGCAGGCGGAGCAAAAGTGGATCGCCGCGGTGACCAGTAAGGACAAATCCGCGCTGGAGGCAATCCTCGCGAAGGAACTTGTGTACACCCACTCCACTGGCCTTGTTGAAGACAAGGGCCAGTACCTGCAAGCCCTCTCCAGCGGTAACCAGAAGTATGATTCGATAGAGTACGAAACCCCGGCAATCCAGACCTACGGGTCAACTGCGGTGGTTGCGACGAAAGTTGTGATGAAGGGAGCGACCAAAGGGCAGCCTTTCAACAACCAGTTACGGCTTTTGCATGTTTGGGTGAAACAAGGTGGGAAATGGAGTCTGGTCGCGCATCAAACTACGCGGCTGCCTTGAAAGTTCTGGCCCGTAGCAGCAAAGTTCTCAAGCATTGCGCTCTGGATTGAGAGACGCTACAGAAGTAACCCACTCCTCGTCAGGCGGCACGCTGACTCAGAAGGCTTGCCAGTGGCCGCGCAAATTCAACCCCCACCAGAGTTCCTGTTTCGTTTCCCGCCGACTTTGACCATATCACGCGGGCCTTGCGAGTAGGTTGTCCATCAAAGGCAATCGTGAGCTGGGTGTTGACTGGGAGTGCGTTGGAGACGACCAGGCAGGCACCTGTTTTACTCAGGTTCCTGGTTCTGGCGCTGGAGCAAGATTGACTCAGGCCCGACGCAGCGATTTGCACCGCGAGATCCACTGGCTGGCGAGACCCGTCCTGCTGTCGCTGTCTGATGGTCGAATAGTAGGCGTGGACTACCGAAGCCTGCCAGACCACCAAAGTCCAGAAAAGGAAGCAAGCTCGTGCCAGGCCCAGATTGGAATGTTGAGAACCGAACTGCAGAATAGCCAGCGAAAAGACCCACAGGAGCAGCACGCTAATTGTTGCTGACTGTCAGTATCCCGATGAAGTACTGCCGGGTCCGAAAGTGCCCCAGCCCCGGGAACATTGCTAGAACTGCAGCGCGATTTCCGTATCTTCTGCACGAATCTAATGTAGGCGCGGCCATTGTCATCCCTCCCTAACTCCTAACTATGCTTTGATTAACTTTCGGCAAAAGGGTGACGACCTACAGAGAAAAATAGCCACGGTCGACATCGTGACCAAACACTGCCGTCTGATGCTAGGCTATGGTCTCAGTATCTAACCACGTAACGATCACCAGAGCTCAGCTTGACATCGGCGGTGCGGCCAACCGATTGCGATCACGGGGACATGAGCTCGAAAGCGCGAGCTAGCCTGACATTGAGATAGTAACGGAAGCCGAGATGTAAAGCTAACAGTCAAGGAAAGTGAGCGCGGGGGTCAGAGGGATTTTACGTAGCACGCGTGAGGCGGAGCTTGTGGCGCGCCGAGGCTGCTGAGTCTTGTCTCTACGGAAGGAGTTTCGAGCTTTCCTGACTAAGGTCAGGGAATGATACCCCTGCTCTCGGTGAACAGAGAAGTCTCAAAAGCGGGGATGGTGATGTTAGGGGCAAGAGGAATGAGGAACTGAAATGGGTAACCACTAACGCTTACAGAGATTTTTTGGCTGATCGGTTTCGGCGGAGTGCTGGTGTCAACCTCAAGGTTAGCAACAGAAACGCTTACCATTGCAGCCGTCATGCCTGGCAGTATGGGCGTTCCTGAACTGATTGGGCCACCATACAGACGATGTTCTGAGTAGTCGTGATGTCAGCCGCATCGCTGTTATCCAGTACATTCACCACGGCCCATCGAGCGGCGGCGCGGGTGTTCTGAACGATTGTGTTGTAGTAGTAGAGAGCTCGCCCGAATTCCAGGATACCGAAAAGCAGGAAAAAGAAGATCATGCAAACCATGGCCATCTCGACCAGGCTTTGGCCCTTGTGATCTCGAATCCTAGTGATTTTTTTTTGCCAATTCATTTTGCAACTCCAACCCCTTAGCCCATCGTTAGGAAGTGGGGAAGCCAATCCTGCCTACGAAAAGCATCGTAACCTTTGGGGAAAGCGTCAAACTTGATGGCATGACGAGACCGAACAGCGGGACATAAGGATAATTTACACCGACAGTCACGTACTGTTCGGAGGCAGTAACGACTGTGGCCGCCGGGAGGGTTACCTGGCCCGTCGTCAGATCGGGCAGCTTTGGATTCCCTGTGTTCGTCACAGTGCCATAGACCACGATATTCCTTGTTTGACTCGCGATCGTGCTGTCAATAGTTCCGCTGGAGTTAACCATTCCCGTGGACAGAAAGCGGGCGCCATCACGAACTGCTTTTGTCAGTATGTTGTAGGTATAGTACGCTCTCCCAAACTCAATGACACCAAGGCATAGAAGAAGCAGCAGTGGGAGCACAAGTGCGAATTCAATCAGCTCTGCGCCTTTCTCACTTCGAAACTTTGATCTTGACATGGTGGTGGTGTCCTAATCTCTCACTTGAACAAGACCAAACGAGTAATGCTCGGAGTAGTCGCTGTTGGCGTTGGGTTGCCCGTTTTCGCTACAGGCACCGACAAACATCAGGCATATCGCGCTCGAAGGGAGGACTTGCATCGGACGCGACGCCATGAAGAAGCATCCAAACCCTGAAACACTGTAGTCGCCTGATGATCCGTTCGGAATGTTTCCATCGTTGAAGGCGACTCTGATTTGCCTTCTGTATTGCTGACGGCCGTTGTCGATAATCGTGTTGTCCAAGTAATCATCATTCCACTGATCCCACGTGGAATGAGTAGAGAGGTCATTGTCTTGATCGAACCTGTCTTGTAAGCTTTTAGAACAGGCGTTGCCGACGATCTCCTGGACGTGCTGGCAAAGTTGGCCCCATGGATACGCACTGGTTCTTCGAACCATTGACAATCGTATCTGTCAGACACGGGACGCCATTGCCACAACCAGTAACGTCCGCAAACCCGAAGTTGCCCGTCACACTGCCTGGAACGCCCTGCTCACCGCAATTCTTACCACTGTTTCCAGGCGAAGTCGCAACTCGTAGGACAGGCCGCGGACGTAACCGAATTCGCCCGGCCAAGTACAACCGAGTTGGCCCGGCGTAGTACACACGGGTGTTGGTGGGCTGTCGGCGTAGGGACCGCTATCTCGCCTAACAGGCGAAAAAGGGTCCAATCCCGACAAACCTCGTTAAGCGGAAGCTGTCCAGCCACAGCATCGGCGCCGAAACTGAGAGAAGCAGGAATTCCAGGAATGATTTTCGCAAAAACAACTTCTGTCGGCTGCGGCGGAACGTCGACTTTGACATATCTTATGGTAGCAGGATCCGGTACCGCCCCGCTCAGATACCAAGGCGCCGTTCAGGGAAACCGAAAACGTAACGGCCGACGCGGGTACTGGGACTTGAGCCTTGTTGAACTCAGATAGATTGCTTAGCCGGTTGTTGACGTCCGTGGCTCGGGTTTCTGCCAGAGTAATTCCCGAGGTTTCCCCGTTCAATGCTGAAGCTCCTGCCAAGGCGCACGCATCGGCAATGCTCTGCAGTTGGCTTTTATTGTTATAGGCGTGTCCCAAATCAATCGCCAGCCCCATGAACCCCAGAAGAACCACCAGGCAGGCTGCGACAATGAAGAGGATGGCTCCTCTTTCGGACCGTGATTCTGTGCGCGTATCGTTCTTCGAACTCATAGTTCTCGCCCCCCAAATACCGCTTCTCGTCAAAGAAGAAAAATTGTCTTTACAGTTACTATTCGGATGCCAACTCTAAAGCACTTCTGCCGCCAAGGATCCACAACCGAAAATTGGTCCCGCATGTCTTTGAACGACAATTGGATGCGGGAATCTTGCGTCATGCCCCAACCCTACATCTCAGTCGGAAGAGAAAAACAATTCCACTTATGAGAACTGAAATTCTGCCTAGCGTCAGTCTCGAAAGGTAGCAGTTCATTCTTGTGCTCGGTGAGAAAAATCTGAAACAAGAGGATACCACGAATTTTTTCGCTAACGCATTCGGGCGAACCGTCGATGAATAAGCATACTGATTGAAGAAGAACAGATTGATACTACTCTCTAGCTCATTTGATTGTCCCCTCAGTCACTTTCATCGACGTGGACAAGCGATTGCAATCTGAACGAAAGCATTGCGGCAGCTGCGACAAGTCTTGCTGATGTCGTTCTTGTTCTTCCCGAAGGACTCACAGGTAAAATCAGTAGTTTGGAGAGTCTCGATGATGTGGCAAATCAATAACACAACGCATGATTCATCTTCGAACCGGCAAAAGGGCGCGGTCTTGTTCATGGTTGCGTCTGCCATGGTGGTTCTTCTCGGGATGGCAGGCCTGGCAGTCGATCTGGGCATGCTCTATAACGTAAAGACGGATTTGCAGAATGCCATGGATGCCGCGTCGTTGGCGGGAGGGTGGAAGCTGAACAAGACGGATGCCGGAATCACAGCAGCACGGGTCAGCGCTCAGGCGGCTGCGAACAAATACCAATTCAACAACACCCCGATTTCTCTGGCCACCAACGATGTGACTTTCAGCGCATCACGCGATTCTGGTTACATGACTGAAAGCGCGGTCTTGGCATCTCCCGGAACGTCGGCCACTATCCGATTCGTCAGAACGACGCGGACAGCAACAATGCCGCTGGCACTGATCAAAATCATTCCTGGAGTTGGTGGCACAAGGGATGTCTCGGCCGCAGCAGTGGCCGGACAAAGCCCACCGCTCAACCAGGTTTGCGACGGAGTGATTCCTCTGGCGCCTGTGCCACAGAGCGGCGCGGGCACCATGGAAAGCTACACTCCAGGTAACTATTATTCCTATCGCCTCGCACCGGGCAATGACGTTAGTGATGTGGGCTCAGGAAACTACTTGATTCTCGATTTCTGCGATGTGCTGTCTCAGCAAGGTATCGACTGCAATCACGGCGGTTCAACCGTACGCGACCTGCTTTCTGGTGCGATCCGGGGTTGTATTCCGCTGAACACCGCTTTTTGCACCAAGCCTGGTGTTGCGGCCGGCCCAATCAGGGATGGTCTCAACGACCGCTTCGACCAAGACACCAATCAAACGGAGTATACAGGGGGCACCGGCGTCACGTGGCAATACAATACCTACATGTCTGCCACTCCCAGGGGGAACGGGAAACGGGTGTTTGTGGTGCCATTTGTTTCTGCAGCCATCATGGATGATCCGAGTGATCCTTGGGTGCCCTTTGACAACGGTAAGGTTTGCCCCGTCTATGCCATCAACTATGGATGCTTCTTCATGCGGGAAAAAGTGCCCGGTGGCAACGGCGGAGACATCAAGGGAGAGTACATCGGGCAATGCAACGTGAACGGGTACTTTGACCCAACGGCCACTCCGCCACCCAGCCTGGGTTTACCAGCTATCACGAAGATTGTTCTCTTTAGGTAAATGGTGATTTTACTTAACAAGTGCATTAGGAGTTTTGCAGGGAAGAAAGTTATGAAACCGAGCGAAAATCCCGTCGAAAGGAAGACATCAGTTGAACGAGGTCAGAGCCTAGTTGAGTTCGCGATGGTTTTGCCATTGCTGCTCCTGATTGCTCTCGGCGTGGTTGAGTTTGGGCGGGCCTACTATCAGTACAACACGCTGACAAAGGCCGTTCGTGAAGGCGCACGTTACATGAGCATCCACGCGTATGATACGGACGAGTTGGCGAGAGCGAAGAATATGACAGTCTTTGGAAACCGGGAGGGTACGGGAAGCCCTTGTCTGCCAGGTCTTGCAGTTGGCAACATTGCAGTAACGCCAAGGAACCCTTCCTCTGGAACCAGCCCGACAAATCCGCCGCGCTGGGTTAAGGTTTCCGTAACTGGCTACAACTTTCAGCCGTTGTTCACCAAGGTTGTCCCGATTGGCAATTTTGCATTCAATCCAAGTGTGGAGATGCGCTATGTTGGCCTTAACGCGAGGCTCGATCAATAAGCAGGATCAGCAGAAGGGGCAAACTCTCGTTGAATTTGCTCTGGTTACGGTAATCTTCTTTGTGGTCCTCTTTGGGATCATTGAGTTCTCACGAGCACTCTGGACATACAACACAATCGTCCAGGCCACGAGAGCTGGTGCACGCTTCGCCGTTGTTGAGGTGCCCACAGCGTCCGATATCGAGATCCAGAGATTCGTCGCTTATCACAACTCGACCGGCAGTGGAACCCCGGTAGTGCCTGGCTTGGGCACTTCGAACGTTTCGGTTAACTATTGGAAGATCAATCCATTAACTGGCGCTTATGAGGCCCCAACGCCGAATAAGTATGCGGCAGATGTCATACAGGTGGGGATCACGGGCTATACCTTCCGCTTCCTCGTGCCTATATTCGGTACCTCGGTCACGCTGCCTGGCTTCACCACCACGTTACAGCTGGAAGGCCTCGGCGCAAGTTAGGTCGAACTGAACCTTTGCAGGCGTTCTCGGGTCTTCATCCTAAAACACTCCGATTGACTTTCGCCCAAACCCGAGCCGCAAACGCTGATTTTGATGCTTAGAATTCAGCTTGTTAGAACAGTGGTATCATTTTTGAGCAGGTTTGCCAGCTATTGAGAGACAAGTTTTTCAGACTGCAGCTTTGAGTTCGATTCCCTCTGGCAGCAAACTGTTCTGAAACGAAATGAGATAGCGCTCCCAGTCACAAGCCGGTCTAGTTTTTGGCACGTGCCTTGCACTTACCGGAACGAAGCTGCGAATTGAGTCAAGATTTCCCGTCGTGAGAGGATGACATGATTGGCAAAATGTTGCGCAGGACCTGGACTCACCTTCTCATCACCTTCTATGACAACTATACAGTCGAAGGATTTGAGAAGACGAACAAGAAATTCGAGCTGCCCGCCGACCTGATTCAACTCGACGCGGCAACCAAGCGGCACATGACCATTTGCAACTTGTTCGCGAATCAGAATCTGTCAATTCGAGAGATCGTGAAGCTTCTGGACAGCAGCGCACACCAGGTAATTCCAACGCTCATTGAACAAGGTCTCATCAAGGAAAGGCGCCGGAATCGTGGCAAACGCGGACCCCACAGTGGAAGGAGCGGTCACAGCGATTCACTTTCGATCTTGCCACAACAGACAAGCGCAGGTTACAAGACCGCTGAATCGGAACAACGGAGCAACGCTGCCAAAGCAGAGGTCCCACGAGTGAAACTCACCCTCTGAGCTTCTCGCCCGGAAGTAACCGTATGGCGTCCTAGTTTGGAAGGATGTTGGTAAGGGAAGCGACGGCAGCGAAAGGTTGCGCGCCTCGAATGTGCTGATACTCAGTTGTGGCCCGTGAATTCGAAGTCTAGATTGTAAACCTGGTTCGGCAAATCTACCGGCACCGTGTATTTCACGGTGATGTAAATCTTCTCTTCCTCCTGCCTCACCTTGATGTTTTCCCGTTTGAGCTGAATTCCCAATTCCTTCGCTTTGGCGATGACTTCTTCCTGGATTGTCTGCTTCTCAGAGCCAGATCCAGCCCGGGCGACCCGATACACGGCGATCTCGTTAAGAGCGTCCTTCAATTCGAAGTGGCTCATGTAGTGGGGGACAAACTTATAGCCGAGATAGCCAACCACCACGATGATCAGGAGACTAAACAAGCAACCCAAGTTGCCTTTGCCCGATGTTGCAGACAATCTGACGGATGTGAGATTCATGGTTGAGGGACGGTTCGATGGCCTCTTGTTCAACGTGAAGCAGGGTCTTCGATTCTGTCAGTTCATCTCTAGCAACCCGGTTGCTTTCGTAAGCACTTGGTCAACCGGAATATCCTCAGTCTTTCTCGACGCTCGCTCCACCCATTCTACTTTTCCATCCTTGAATTTCTTGCTTCCAAAATTGATCCGATGAGGAATACCGATGAGATCGGCGTCCTTGAACTTGACTCCCGGCCGCTCATCGCGGTCGTCGAGCAGAACGTCTATTCCCCTAGCCTGCAAATCTTCATAGAGCCGCTCGGCCGCTCTTACCAAGCTCTCCTCTTTCGTGCTTAGAACCGAAATCACGCAGCGAAATGGTGCAATGGACAATGGCCAGCAAATGCCATCCGCATCGTGAGAGCCTTCGATGGCCGCGGCCAGGATTCGCTCAAGCCCGATGCCGTAGCTGCCCATGACAATGGGTACTGGCCTACCCTCAGAGGTGAGAACGTTAGCACCAAGGCTTTCCGAGTACTTGGTTCCCAGTTTGAAGATGTGGCCTACTTCCAAGGCCTTGCTCACTGAGAGCGGTTTCCCACATTGCACACAGGCTTCTCCTGCCTGTATCAACCGCAGATCGAAATACTCCGCCGAGTAGTCTCGCTCCGGCGTCACGCCCGACAGATGGTAATCATCCCGGTTGGCGCCACACGTGAGATTGTTCCGGCCTCGCAACGCGGGGTCGGAGAGAACGCGGAGCTTGGAAACCCCCACAGGGCCGAGAGATCCGGCGGATGCTTCCAAAGCTGTCTCAATCTCAGACGGATGAGCTGGCCGAACCACAGAACCGAGGGCAGACTGCAATTTTGTTTCGTTCAACTGATGGTCGCCTCGTACCAGCACAAGAACCGGCCCATCGGCGGCAACATAGACGAGTGTCTTGATCTGTTGCCAGGCATGAATCTTCAGAAACTGTGAGACTTCCTCGATGGTTTTCTGACCAGGCGTGGCAACTAACTCGGGCTTTTCCGGGCCTTCATCGTCATTGATTGAGTCCAGTTTGGAACTGGCCTTCTCCAGATTAGCAGCGTAGCCGCATTCGCAGTGGGCGATCTGATCTTCGCCCGCATCTGTTACCACCATGAATTCGTGTGACTGTCGTCCTCCCATCAGGCCGCTGTCGGCTTCCACAACGAGGTACTTCAACCCGCAGCGGTCATAGATTCGGCGGTAGAGCTGATAGTGTTTTTGGTAGCTTGCGTCCAGACCGTCCCAATCGATGTCGAAGGAATACGAATCCTTCATCGTAAACTGCCTAACCCGCAGCAATCCGGATTTGGGCCGGGGTTCGTCACGAAACTTGGTTTGGATCTGATACCAAGTTTGCGGCAGGTCGCGATAAGAACGAATCTCGCTCCGGGCGATTGTTGTAAAGACTTCCTCGTGGGTCATTCCGAGGCACAGGTCGCGACTGGCGCGATCCTTAAGCCGGAACATATTCTGCCCCATCGCTTCCCAGCGCCCACTCTCCTGCCAGATTTCGGCAGGATGAAGGGCGGGGAGGTAGAACTCCTGCGCGCCCATACGATCGAGTTCCTCGCGAATGATCTGAGTGATTTTGTTCATCACGCGCTGGCCGAGGGGCAAATACGAGTAAATGCCAGCCGCAAGTTGGCGAATGTAGCCTCCCCTCAACAGGAGAATATGACTTGGGACCTCTGCGTCGGCAGGCGCTTCTCGCAAGGTCGGGATGAACATCTGGCTCCAGCGCATGAAGTCTCCAAGGGTGAAAAGGGATTCGCAACCGGCAGCGATTCAACGGCTAAAGCGCGCTGACCCGCGGGCGACAGGGGATACAGTCGAGCGCTAACGTAGTGTATCTCGCTGCGAAGCGTCAAGAAAATTTTCAGACACAGAGTTCTCTGGAACCCAATAGGGACGCGGGACTACAGCCACGACGTTCGGACCTACACGTTGTCAGAATTCTGGTTTTCTAGTAGGATCACCCGGCTTCGACGTACCCGGTGAGTATCTTTGCTCGTCTGGGTTGGGCGTCACCGACGAGGCAATCTGCAAGCAGAGAAGGGACGATCAAATCCATGGTAACGACAGAGAACGCAGCCGCTGTTTTAGGTTTACGTAGCACCGACCCTCTTGTGTTTGATGCGATTCGTCGCGAAACCCAACGACAAGCTTCACAGCTGGAGCTAATTGCTTCTGAGAATTTTGTGAGTGAAGCCGTGCTGGAAGCAATGGGCAGTGTCTTTACTAACAAGTATGCCGAAGGGTATCCCGGCAAGCGCTACTACGGTGGGTGTGAATACGCTGACTTGGTCGAGAATCTGGCTATCCAACGCGCCAAAGCGCTGTTCTTTGCCGAACATGTAAATGTCCAACCGCATTCCGGCACCCAGGCCAACGTCGCTGTTTACATGACCGTGCTGTCGCCCGGCGACACAATTCTGGGAATGAATCTTTCGCACGGTGGGCATTTGACTCACGGTCATCCTCTCAACTTCTCCGGGAAGATGTACAAGGTCGTGCCTTATGGAGTCCGCAGGGAGGATGAAATCCTTGACTATGATGAACTGGACAGGCTCGCTCACGAACATAAACCCAAGTTGATTGTTGTTGGCGCTAGCGCCTATCCGCGCGTCATCGATTTTGAACGAATCGGCAAGACAGCTCGTAGTGCGGGATGTCTCTTGATGGCCGACATGGCGCATATCGCGGGATTGGTCGCTACCGGGTTGCACCCAAGTCCTGTGCCGCATTGTGACTTCGTCACGACCACAACTCACAAGACCTTGCGAGGTCCTCGCGGTGGCATGATTCTCTGCAAAGAGGTTTTTGCGAAGGATTTGGATCGAACCGTGTTCCCGGGGACTCAAGGTGGACCGCTGGTGCATATCATCGCGGCCAAGGCCGTCTGTTTCTTGGAGGCGCAACAACCGGACTACAAAGCCTACATGCAGAAGGTTGTCAGTAACGCACAAACATTGGCTGCAACCATAAAGGCTCGCGGCTATCGCATTGTATCGGGGGGAACCGACAATCACCTGCTGCTCGTTGATGTTTTTTCCAAGGGGATTACGGGCAAGCAGGCGGAAAAGGCCCTTGAGAATGCGGGCATGACGGTGAACAAAAACACCATTCCTTATGACGTCAATAGTCCAATGGTAACAAGCGGGATTCGGTTAGGAACGCCAGCCTTGACCAGCCGGGGAATGTCCGAAGCCGAAATGAAAACGATTGGTGCCTATGTTTGCGATGTGCTTGACGCGTTCGAGGATGAACGAGTACAGGTAGCAGTCAAGACCAAGATTGGGGAGCTCACCAAGAGATTTCCCCTGTATCAATCCCGAGCATCGGGCGGGATCAGGGCTTAAGAACTACAGCCCGCAGAACCGTTCGGTGAAAGTGGAAACGGTTTGCCCTCATGTGACCGAACTGACCCATTTTCGGACATTTTGACAGAACATTGGAATCTGGCGTGGAGGACCCATCCTTTGATCTACATTATAGATAACAATATACTTAAATGAATGCTTCCTGCCGTGGTGCCTTTCTGTTTGATAGGCCGTTTCGGCTGACCGCCGAGAAATTTTTTCCCCACCTCAACTTTCAGTGTGGCAGTCGCTTAGGAGTAGCCAACTTTTCAGGGTTGACGGATATCTATTCTTTGGTGTGGGAACTGCTAAAATACTGGTTGAAAATGAGACGGCCAGCACAAACCGTCGTTGGAAATCGAAGAGAGCACCTGAAACCTCTAAATTCAAGACCGCACAATGCCCAAGGTCGGGGCAACGAGGACAAACTGAGGACAACCATCATGACTAGAAAATTCTGGCTGAAACTTGGTAAGGCACCACAGATTCATGTCAGGCGTGCCCTGGACAATCGCATTGTATTCTGTGCAAACTGCGAAGCCAATCGAACCTTGGGAGTTTCATCTTCAGGAAATTTGTCGTGTTCGAGTTGTGGCTCAGAGAACTGGATGTATCTCTCTGCGCCGATCATTGCAAACTTCAGAGAATATGATGAGCGGAAAGTCCAGGAGCGTATCGCTGTGGACAAATATATGGACAAGCTTGAGCGCGAGGTATTTTTCACTCCGAATGGAGCACTAGTTTAGAAGCACTCCCAGACAATCCTAACCTTCAAATTTCTGTTGTCGCCCTCCAGGGAGAAATGAACATTGTTAAAGGTCACATTTCTCCCGTCTTTCCAGTCATACCTCCTCAGGTCTTTGTTCCTGCCAGTAGCGCGAAAACTCTGGCAGGAAAGTCAGCGACTCAAACGAACGCATGCGGTCCAGATAGACCTTGCCGATCAGGTGATCGTGCTCATGCTGAATAACCCTGGAGAGAAAGCCTGTTGCATGGAAGTCGACCTGCTGACCGTCTGGTCCCAAAGCTCGAACCTGGACTTCACGATGTCGTGGCACTCGGCCACGGAGATCGGGAATACTGAGACAACCCTCCCAATCCTCTTCCAAATCATCTGACACGACGGTCAAGACCGGATTGATCAACACTTGGAGCTGGGTGGACTTCTGCTCACCTTGTCCGGCACTCTCCAACCCCTCGATCACGGCGATCTGAACCGACTCGTGAACTTGTGGGGCTGCCAACCCCACTCCTCCATACTCCCGCATCGTCGCGACCATGTCCTCGATGAGACGCTGAATTTCATGATCCTTGATGGCACCGACGGGCACCGGCTTGGCGATCTGCCTGAGTACAGGATTTCCCAGCTTGGCAACTTTCAGTATGGACATTGCTAAAAGGACGATGTTGTGACCTTGCATCGACTGCTGCTTGGCTACCCAATGCATCAGGCACAAACTGCTTAAATCGGAGCTGGTCCACTTCCCCGCTCGTCTCTGGGCGGCACCGGCTCAAAACATCGACGGCAGCGTGCTTCGTAGGTGCCTGTGGCTCCGACTAAGACTCGGTCTGAACTCTCCACCAGCCTCTGCGTGTAGTTCGCCGGATTGCCGCATTTCATACAGATTGCGAGCGTCTTTTCAATGTATTCAGCAATCGCCATCAGTTGTGGCATCGGCTCGAAAGGCTTGCCGAGATAGTCCTTATCGAGGCCGGCAACTACAACCCGCTTTCCCAAGTCTGCCAGTTGATTGCAAACCTGCACAAGCTTGGAGTCAAAGAACTGCGCCTCATCGACACCGATGACCTCGGCCCTCCAGTCAATCTTCTGCAGAATTTCATCTGCCGAACTGACAGCTTCCGACTTTAGGCGCATCTCGCTATGAGAAACCAAGTGGTCGTGACTGTAGCGTTCATCGATCCTTGGCTTGAAGATTTGCACGCGTTGGCGCGCGATCTGAGCGCGGCGCAGCCGCCGTATCAGTTCCTCAGTCTTGCCGCTGAACATGCTGCCACAAATGACTTCAATCCAGCCCACAGTGCCTTGTCGCATGGATCGGTAACGTTAGTGAATTCCGTCAGGTCTGTCAAATAAGGCAGCCATCGTCGGCTTGAACGTCAGCCACTCCATATTCGAGCTGATTCTTTGAGGTTGTTGCGTGGCTCGCGACACAGAGAGTTCGCGAGAAAACCATAGACAATTCAAAGAGCTTGGATACAATAAAAAGCCACGTTGTAAGATCGTTCGGCAAGGAGTATTCATGCCAGAGGACAAGAGAATTGATCGTCGGGAAGCGATTAAAAGCGTGGCAGTCGGAGTTGGGGTCGTCTCCAGTTTGCCCATCCTCAACAACGGGGCCTCGGCGCAAGTTCACCAGCATCACGTTGCTGCCCCGCTTGTCGCCGATACCGCGACTAAGGCCCCTGCCTTTTTCAACAAGCATCAGTTCGCGACGATCACCGAACTTGCCTCGTTGATTATTCCGACCGACGAGACGCCGGGCGCCCGTGAAGCCAAGGTGAACGAGTACATTGATCTCATCGTGGGTGAGTCGGCGTTCGATGTGCAGAAAATGTTTCTGGATGGTTTGGCTTGGCTGGACAAGGCAAGCAAGGATCGCCACAAGAAAAACTTCGTAGGTCTCACAAACGCACAACAGGTTGGCCTTCTGACCGAAATCAGCAAGATCAGGAACCCTGCTCCGCATGAAACCACTCAGGCAAAGTTCTTCAAAGCCATCAAGGACATGACCATTGATGGTTTTTACACTTCGAAAATCGGAATCGAAGAACTGGGCTACGTGGGCAATACCGTCCTGGACGAGTTTCCGGGTTGCACTCACCCCGAGCACCAGAGCTAGTCGGTTGAACTCGAGGGGTTCAGCCTTCCTGGCGCTACACCACGGAGCCCTCCGAACTCTGCGGAGAAGCCGTTGATTTCCAAACCTGCCTATCGAGCCATTACGCTCGTCAACCTCTGCATCATCTCGGCCTTCAGCTCGCTGCTCGCCCAGACCTCCACTGAACCACAATTCTTCTCAAAGAAGGTGTATCCGGCGCTTCAAAAGGCAGGTTGCAATGGTTGTCACGCCGACGATGGGGTGGCCTCTGCCAGCCGGCTACACTTTCCGCCAGACGGTGCTTCTAGCGAAGATATTGAAGAATTCGGAAAACGGTTGGTCTCACTGGTCGATCAGAAAGCTCCCGAACGGTCGCTGCTTGTCACCAAGCCGACCCAGCGCGTGGAACACACCGGCGGCCAGCGTGTTATCCCTGGCAGCGAGGAAGAGAAACTCTTGCTGCTTTGGGTGAAACACTTGGCTGCAGTCTCGACTTCTCAACCTTCCCGTTCCAACGAGAAGGATCCTGAACCCCAGCCCGTGTTCATGAGCCGGCTCACTCACAGTCAGTACAACAACACTGTGCGTGACCTGTTGGGAGACGAAACCCGGCCGGCGGACCAGTTCCCGCAGGAAGACTATGTTCGCGGGTTCAAGAATCAATCCGAGGTGCAGAGCATTCCCCTACTTCTGGCAGAGGCCTACAGCGCAGCAGCAGAGAAGCTCGCGCGCAATGCGTTTCGCACCGACGAATGGAAGAAAATCGTTCCCTGCCGGCCGGTTTCGTCCGGGTCTGCCGCGTGCCGCAACCAGTTTATCAGCCGTTTCGGGAGACGCGCCTTCCGAAGACCGCTCACTCCCAACGAACTGCAGCGATACAACGCATTGTTCATTCGCGAAGCCAAGAGGACAGGCAAGTTTCTCTCCGGGGCTCAGCTTGTGGTCGAGACGCTGTTGCAATCCCCCAACTTTCTGTTCCGAATGGAGCGAGGACCAGCCGCGAAGTGGGCAAACTACGAGATTGCCAGTCGACTCTCCTATTTTCTGTGGGATTCGATGCCAGATGAACCGCTGTTCATGAGCGCTGCTGCGGGCCAATTGAGCACCGCAGCCGGTGTAGAACAGTCTGCGCGCCGCATGCTGCAGCACCCGCAATCCCGCCAAGCCTTGAACGAGTTTGTTTCGCAGTGGCTGCGCTTCGACCGCGTGCTGAATGTGGTTCGCGACCGCCGCTTGTTTCAGCAGTTTAATTCAGGTCTGGCCGTGGCCATGACGGAAGAGACCCGTCGTCTTGCAGCTCATCTGGCTTGGAACGACCAGAACTTCATGGAGATTTACACCGCGCGCTATGGCTTTCTCAGTTCCGACTTGGCAGCGTTGTATGGCTTTCCAGCCCCAGAGGAAGAGTTTGGACTGGTCCAGTTCCCAAAAACATCAGAACGGGCTGGATTGCTGGGTCAGGCGACTTTCCTGACGCTTACTAGCAAGCCCGAAGAGACCTCGCCGACCGAACGCGGACTGTTCATCCGGGAACACTTTCTTTGCCAGAAGGTTCCCTCTCCGCCACCGGGCGTCAGCGCAAGCTTGCCACCCGTTTCTGAAAACAAGCCGATGACAAGCCGCGAGCGCCTTCAAGTACACCTGAGCAACGAGAGCTGTGCCAGTTGTCACCGGTTGATTGATCCGATTGGCTTCGGACTGGAGAAATATGATGCGATCGGGCGAAAACGCGAGAAGCTGGCACTGACATTCTTCCCGGCCCGGGGTGAAGCCGAGCGAAAGCCAACCAAAGTGGAACTGGACCTTGATACCAAAGGCCGCATCAGCGGAATCCCGGATTCAGATTTCTCCTCACCAGCCGAACTGGGTCAGGTACTTGCGAGTAACTCTGAGTGCCAAAAGTGTATTGTGAAACAAGTCTTCCGGTACGCGATGGGCCGTCCTGAAACGCCCGCCGACCGGGAAGTGATCGACAAGGGATTTGATGATTTTAAGCGCTCGCAATTCAAGTTTCAGCAGCTTATAATCTCTTTGGTAACATCCAGGTCATTTCGTGAGACTGCGAGGTACGACTGATGGCATCGAGAACGATCCTTTCACGCCGAGCCTTTCTGAAAGGCATGGGCATTTCGGGGGCTATGGTTTCTGTTGGATTACCTCCGCTGGAAGGGATGTTCAATAGCAGTGGAACTGCCTACGCGGCGGGAGCTGCAACCTCCAGGATTGGATCGGCCTCGGCAGAGCCCAGATTTCTCCTCTGGTTTAACGGAAACGGCATTGCCGAGAAGTACTGGATTCCCAGCGAGACCGGCTCCAACTACACCCTCACACCTTGCCTGGCACCGCTGGCGCCGTTCCGCAATGACATCCATGTGATTACAGGACTTGACAATCCCTCGGCCCGCAAGCCCGGTCCCGGCAACGACCATCACCGTTCGATGAGTGCACTGGTTACCGGCACGTCGTTCACCGGCCAGGGAGCCGGAGGAGCTTCGATCGATCAGCTCCTGGCAGCGAGACTGGGAACTGACTCTCGTTTCCGTTCCCTTCAAATTGGCGTTTGTCAGGAATCGTTCGGCGAGAGCATTCAAAGAAATCTGAGCTGGGCAGGACGGGACCGCCCTCTGCCGCCGGAGATGCTGCCGCACAAACTTTTCAATCGATTGTTCGGAACCAAAGATGCTGACTGGATGGATCGAAAGCGCAGCATTCTGGATGCCGTGCGCCAAGATGCCACAGCTTTGAAGTCGCGGTTGGGCAAACATGACCAGGCGCGCGTCGATGATTATCTGGGTTCCGTTCGAGATTTGGAGCGCGCCATCGTCAGTCTGCCTCCGGAGTACACGCGAGTTGAAGAACCTGCCGAAGGTGGGGACATGAAGGACTGGCCGCGCATCGCCAAGCTCCAAACGGACTTGTTGGTACACGCACTTGCGTCGAAGCAGACGCGCGTCGCGTCCTATATGCTCACCAAGTGCCAAGGGTTGTCGCGGTTTCCATGGCTTGGCCACACGGCGGAGAGACATCACGACTACACGCACGACAAGGTGGAAACTCCGGAAGGGATGCGGATCTTGCGAGACATCTGCTGTTGGCACGTTCAGGAGTTTGCCTACCTATTGGCCAAGTTGAAGTCCATTCCCGAAGGCCAGGGCACATTGCTCGACAACACCTGTGTGCTGTTCATCCACGAGCATGCCGAAGCCAACGCCCACAAAAACAACGGTCTCGCGGTCATTGCTGCGGGCCACGCGGGCGGTTTGAAAACCGGCATGCATACCAAGATGACTGGCACCGTGGGTGACTTGTATCTTACGGTGGCAGACGAGCTGCTCGACGCTCAACTTGCTAGTTTTCCAACCGCCGACAAAAAGTTGAGCGATGTGGTTTGATCTCCGATAACCATCCCTCCGAGGGTTCAACCATCCGCGAAGGTCGCTTTTGCGAATTCGCGGATTTCTTTTTCTGCGGTATCCAGCCTCTTTGGATCACTCGCGGCAAACCTATCCCTGCCGTGCAGTCAGTGGTGTTGGCATTTCGTCCGTTAACAGAGGACTCCTTTCCTTTGTGATGTAGGCAGCTGACTAGCGTGGCTTTTCGGGATCGAAACGAACTGACCACGATTCGCGACAACCATGTCAATCCTAGCGGCATAAGCGGACACACTGATCCTGGCGAATGTCCACTCAGATTCAACAAGAAACGCGGCTTCTTCGAGAACTTGGGGTTTGGGACCTCAGCGCGATCGGAATTAACGGTGTCATTGGTGGCGGAATATTCATCCTGCCGGCAACCGTGGCTCAGTTGATGGGGACTGCTGCTCCCTTAGCCTACCTGTTGGCGGCGACCGTCGTCAGTCTTGTAGCCCTATGCTTTGCGGTTGCGGGCAGCTATTTCACCATTGCGGGCGGTCCCTACCATTACGCGCACAGGGCGTTCGGACCGTTTCTAGGGTTTCAGGTCGGTTGGGTAACCTGGCTGGTCCGCGCTACGAGTTTGGGAGCGTTGTCGAGTGGCTTAGCCACATATCTGGGCTACTTTTGGCCAGCAGCCGCAACGGGATTACAGAAGCAGATGATCGTCACGGCAGCCTTCGTCTCTCTAGTGGTGGTGAATATTCTGGGCGTTCGTTCCGGCGCGCGAGTCGTGAATCTGCTCACGGTGGTGAAGCTGCTCCCTCTCACTCTCTTCGTCGCAATCGGAGTCTTTGCAGTCGATCTGCACAAGGTGTTTCCGATCCAGGAAATCTCGCTGGAACGGCTCGGTGAGAGTGCGCTCCTTCTCATATTCGCCTTTGGGGGCTTCGAGATTCTCGTCATTCCGGCCGAGGAAATGGTGAACCCGAGGCGAGACGTTCCGCGCTCCCTCCTTGCAACGCTGCTCGTCGTCACGCTCGTTTACGCTTCCATCCAGTGGGTTGCCGCTGGCACGTTCTCCGGATTGGCTGGTGCAAAGGCACCTCTGGCCTCTGCTGCCGTGCAGTTCATGGGAGCTGCGGGTGGAGCTCTGATGACCGTGGGTGCGGTATGTTCGATTTCAGGAACGATGAGTGGTTTGATGCTGGCAGGACCCCGCGTCACCTACGCACTGGCTCAAAACAAGCAGCTCCCTTCCTGGTTTGGCACAGTACACCCACGCTTCCGTACCCCATACTTTTCCATTCTGTTTTTGGGAGCCGTTTCTCTCGGTTTGGCTCTTTCGGGAACGTTCGTGCAGTTGGCTGGTTTAGCTGCGATTGCGAGGCTGCTCCAGTATATTGCGACCTGCCTGGCGCTGGTGAAGCTCCATAAGGAAATGGAACTCGATCCGTCGCGGTTTCAACTTCCGGGCAAGCACGCGATACCCCTCCTCAGCCGTAGCTCTCTGTGTTGGACTGCTGCTTCAAAGCAAGACAGATCAGATCTATCTGACGGCGGGTGCCTTAAGCATTGGTGCGGCGTTGTTTTGGCTGGCACGTCGCGTGGGCAAAGTAGCGCACCCTTCAAATCGCGAAGTATCTTAGATTGGGGGACCCACCAAGCGGCCATTCTAATGCTTAGTCTTCGTCGTCCTCTGTCTTCTTCGGTTCGCTCTTCGACGCAAACCGGCTCACTTGACAGGTCGGATGACTCTGCCGAAATTTCTCCACGCCTGCCGCAGTTACCTGTGTACCCCCGACAAAGAGCTGCCGCAATTGGTTCATTCCGGTAAGTTGATCGAGGCCCTTGTCCGTAGTTGCCGTCTCGGCAAGGTCAAGAAACGACAAGTGCTTCAGGGTTGCCAGGGATGGCAAGCCAGAGTCGTCAATCTTGCCAGCCTTCCATAGCCTTAGCCGCTCAAGCTTAGGAAGCAGTGCCACCGTCTTGAGTCCTGCTCCGGTGACTTGAGTTTCGCTCAGATCCAGAGTCTGAAGCTGCATCAACGTCTTGAGCTTGGCCACTCCCAGGTCGGTAATCTTTCTTCCGCCCAGATTGAGCACCCGCAGACGAGGCAACGCGGCAATGTGGTCGAGGTCAAGGTCGTTCAACCGAATTCCCCACAGGTTCGAGTCGGTGCGTTGTTCCCCACTCAGATCAAGATGAACAAGCGCGGGCAGCGATCGCAGTTGGGCGAGCCGATTGCCGCCCATTTTGTTCCCACCCATCACAAGCTGCTCAAGCTGGGAGAGGCCCATGAGGTGGTCGAGGCCATGTTCGCTGATTCGGCTGAAGCTTACGTCTAGGGACTTCAATCGTGTCAGCCCAGAGAGGTGTTCCAGGCCCGTGTCGGTGATTTTGGTGCCGCGCAGGCTCAGCCGTTCCAAAGCACTCCAGCCCTTGAGATGAACCAACCCCTCGTCGGTAATGAATTCAGCGAATCCCAGGTCCAGCTCAACCACACCCGGCAACCTTTTCAAATGTTCCAGCCCGTTGTCGGTGACATGAGTGTAGGAGAGGTCGAGGTGCCGGATTGCTGGGATCGAAGTTAACCGGGCCAAATCCCCATCCGTGATCCAGCTATGCCGCAGACTGACGCTCGCTGCCTGAGAGGCTCGGTCGACAGACAGGGTGCCACCCTGTTTCGCCAACCAGGAACCCGCTTCACCAAGATCGGCGGCTTGGAGTGTTAAGCAAGTCAACAAGACCCCAAGAACATTCCTGGATAGAATGGTCGTTGTGCAGGTCATAAGGGCAGCGTAACACAGAAATCCGAACCCTGGCCCATAGTGCTCTCCACGGACACCAGGCCCCGATGGGCCTCAACAATGTGTTTAACGATGGACAAGCCCAGGCCGGTCCCACCCTGCTCGCGCGAGCGGGCTTTGTCCACGCGATAGAAACGTTCGAAAATACGAGGCAAATCCGATGGCGGGATGCCGATTCCCCGGTCTTTGACGTGCAGTTCAACTCCGGTTCGCTCGGTGCTGAGACGAACCTCCAATGAAATCTTGCCCTCTTCGTGAGTGAACTTGGCAGCGTTGTCCAGCAGGTTGATCAGCACTTGTCGAATGCGGTCGCGGTCTGCCTTTACCGGAGGAAGTCCTGCCTCGATCACCGCCTCGAGTTCATGACGCTTGATGAGCGCCACCGGCCGGAAGCTCTCCAGCACTTCATGGACGAGAGCCGGCAAGTCAATTTTCTCCGGCTTGAGCTGGAACGATTCTGACTCCAACGTGGCCAGTGTCAACAGATCCATGGTGAGATCTGAAAGCCGGAGAGCGTGTGACTTGATAATCTCGACAAAGCGCCGATTGTTGTTCCTGTCTTCCAGGGCCCCGTCCAGTAGCGTTTCGGCAAAACCACGAATCGAAGTCAATGGCGTCCTGAGCTCATGAGAAACATTGGCGACGAAATCCTTGCGAATGTTCTCCAGCTCTTTGAGGCGAGTGATGTCATGCAGCACGGCCACCACCCCTCCTGATGCCAGGCCGGCTTCGCCCAGAGGGACGGCCACGACTTCAAAACTACGACGGGTGCCCACCGCCATATCGACGACTGCGGTTGCTTCTTTCTTTTCTGCCAACACCCGATCGAGGATTCCTTTCAATTCCGCATTGCGAACCACTTCAGTCACTTTCTTGCTGAGACTTTCCTTCAGGTCGGCTTGCAAGATTCTGCCCAGCACCGGATTCATCAGAGTGATGCGTCCCTCGCTATCGATTGCCAGCACGCCCGCCCGCATGCCTTCCAAAATAGCTGCGACCCGGTTTTTCTCTTCCCGCAACGCGTCAATGGTGCCTTGCAGTTCATCGGCTGTGGCGTTCAACGACTCAGCCAAACTGCCCAGTTCGTCGGTGGCTACTTCCTTAACCCGAGCGTCAAGGTTTCCGTGTGCCACTTTCTCCGAAAACTTCCGAATGCTCTCAATGCGGCCGGTCAGAGAACGCGTGAACAGATATCCTAGACCCAGCGCCAGCAGGAATAGAAAGATCCAAATCAGCAGGAGACCCTGCTGCGCCGAACGGAAGCCCTGTGAGATTTCCTGCAAAGGAAGTGCAAGCCGCAGAACCGGTCCAGGCATCCCTTCCAGGCGGTATGCGAGATACAGTTCATTTTTTTCAACAGTGTGGCTGAAGCGAACGCTGACACCTGTGCCTGTTCTGTGGGCTTCCTGAACTTCTGGCCTTCCCGAATGGTTGTCCATTGCGGCTGGATTTCCCTGGTTATCTGCGAGAACCCTGCCGTCGGCCGCAATCACTGTGATGCGAAGCCCCGTCTGGAGACCTAACGCCTCGGCCCAAGGCTGCAGTCCAGCCATCGAAAGATTTGTCGGTAGCCCGCGAGCAAGAATTTTCGCTGCCGTCAGCAGGCGCTGGCGTTCCAGTTGAATGTAGTTGTCGTGGACTCGATAGGCGATGTACAGGTAAGTGGTCGCCAACACGGCCAGCAGCAACACCACGTACGAGACCATGATCTTGAGGAACAGCCGGCTCTTCAGAATGGCCATTCGAACTTGTACCCGACGCCGCGCAATGTGGAAATACAGTGGGGAAATTGGGGGACTTGCTCGATCTTGGAGCGCAGTCTGCGGATGTGAACGTCCACCGTGCGGAGGTTCACAAAAGACTCGCCTTTCCAGACGCGATCGAGCACTTCGTCGCGCGTGAAGACCCGGTTCGGAGTGGAAGCGAGCAGATAGAAGATGTTGAACTCCAGGGCGCTCAGCACAACGGGCACCTGTCGAAAGAGGACCTGGCGTTTCTCAAAATCTACCTCCAAGTCACCGAACGAAAGCAAGGTCTCTTGAGGGCGTGGCGCCTGGGCGCGTCGAAGCACTGCTTTGATGCGGGCGGCGAGTTCGCGAGGGCTGAAGGGCTTAGACACATAGTCGTCGGCGCCAATTTCGAACCCGATCATCTTGTCAATCTCGTCAGATCGTGCGGTCAGGAAGATGATTGGAATGGCTTCGGTACTTCGGTCGGCCTTCAGTTTCTTGCAGACTTCATTACCCGTGAGGCCCGGCAGCATCACGTCAAGCAGAATCAAATCGGGACGGTCCTTACGAGCTGACATCAGCCCTGCAGTCCCGTCGCCGCAAGTCTCGACCGCGAAACCTTCCTGCCCCAGGTTGTACCGCACCAAGTCCTGGATATCCGGGTCGTCTTCAATCAGGAGGATCTTTTTCATGAGGCGGATACAGCGTCCGGGAGCACTTGAGGCGTACCAGGTGATGTCCGCAGCGGCCCAATCGCCCGACAAAATCTCCTGGAATGGATGCACTCGCCCTGCACAGCGACGGAGTCTAGCACAACCCTTAGGCCGTCAAGAAAGAGCGAGAATGAGGAAGCTTTCGTGGCCACAGGCAGAGACTTGTGCCGAGACTGGACGCAATATAACGTTGTTGTCGGGATCCCCCAGAGTCTCGTTATCGCCATGGCGTGCGACGGAGATCCCAGGTCGCGCCCTGCTTGGCTGGAACGACAAATTGATTCTCGGCTTCACTTGAGTTTTTCAGTCCGTCAAATTCGTTCCCTCATATTGACAATCCATTTTTTTTAACTACAATGCGCTTGCTTCCTGATCAAACTATTGCCGATAGATTCAGCGCACACTCTCATTCTCCGAAGCCAAGTTGTTGGGACTGTTAAACTAACCGGGACCTGAGTTCTCTCTAGCCCAGTGGAGGCGTGGATGCCAAATTCTGAGGGCAAAGGCGAAAAGAATTCCGCCAATGTTGCCGTTGATCAATCTTCTGCTGCGCCTGTTCCGCCTGCCAAGCCGGAGAAGCCGCCTGGAATGCTGTCCAAGTTGGCCGGAATCTTCAAAGGAGGAGAAGCAGTCGGCACGGTGCCCCGCCGCCGGCGCATTGTAACCGCGTGTACTCTGGGTTTCCTGGGAACCAATTTCTTCATGTTTCTTCGCTTCTTTTTCCCGCGGACCTTGTTCGAGCCCAAGACCGTGTTCCGGATTGGCTATCCCTCTGATTTCGGATTCGGCGTTGATACCAAGTTTCAGAAGGACTATAGAATCTGGGTCGTTCGCAACGCAGAGGGCCTCTTCGTCATCTACGCGCGCTGTACCCACCTGGGATGCACGCCTGATTGGAAGTCGGGCGAGAACAAGTTCAAGTGCCCCTGCCATGGAAGCGGCTACGACACAGAAGGCGTCAACTTCGAAGGCCCGGCTCCCCGGCCTCTCGACCGGGCCAAAGTGGAGTTGGACGCCGAAGGGCAGATTGTCGTGGACACCAGCGTCCTCTACGACTGGCCCAAGGGTGGCCGCTCGAAGTTCAAAGACCCGGGAGCCTTCTTACCTTTATAACGAACGCTTTAATTTCCCCAAGTCACCATCCGCCTATTCGAATACTGGAGAACTGTGATGCCAGAGGATCTCAAGGACCAGAACGGCAGCAAGAAGGGTCTGACGGCTCTCTTGGACGAAGTGAAGGGCGAAGTTAAGGTCTTAAGGGAAAAGGGCGTCGAAGACGTGAAGGCGCTGCAGGATCCCGAGAAGACCCAGCTCTACAAGTCCATTTTCCGCGTCAAACACGACGACAAGCCGCGCAGCCGTGCTCTGGGAGTCCTGTCGAACGTCTTCTCTGCACCTTCATCCTGCCAAGATCAACCGCGACGCGGTGGCGTACAACTACACCTGGGGAATGGGCGGCATCACGTTCTACCTCTTTGTGGTGCTGACGTTCACCGGGACGTTGCTGATGTTCTACTACCATCCCACCAAGGTTCAGGCGTTTCGCGACATTCTCTACCTGGAGCATGACGTTCCCTTCGGAAAGCTCCTGCGGAATATGCATCGCTGGGCGGCGCACTTGATGATCATTACGGTGTGGCTGCATATGTTCCGCGTTTTCCTGACCGGTTCCTACAAGAAGCCGCGCGAGTTCAATTGGGTTGTCGGCGTGATCCTCATGCTGCTGACCTTGTTGCTTTCCTTCACGGGTTACTTGCTGCCGGACGACCAGTTGGGCTTCTGGGCCGTCACGGTGGGGACCAACATGGCGCGAGCAACTCCAATGCTCGGACACGAAGGACCATTTGGGGCTCAGTTGGGAATGACGGCCTACAACGATATTCGCTTCGGGTTGCTCGGTGGGTCCATCGTCGATTCGAATGCCCTGCTGCGCGCCTACATCTGGCATTGCATCGCCATTCCAGGAATTGCGTCCATCTTCATGGTGGTGCACTTCTGGCGCGTCCGCAAAGATGGCGGCATCTCCGGCCCCGCACCGATGATGCTGGCATCGGAGATAAAAGAAGAAAGAAAGCTGTAAGTCGCTTAGGATCAAAGAACTGCAGACACGCGGAGACGCACTGCGGTTAGCACCCCCGGAGGTCTCAATGGACTGGGCTCAACTTTGGGAAATTGCTTCGGCGCCTGACAATGTTCCGATCGTTGCCTTGATTGTCCTGGTGCCATTCTACTGCTGGTATGGCTTCAAACAGTCCTTTGCCAACGACCGGCTGATTGCCCAGCTCGAAGCCGATCCCGCAATGGCCAAAACGCATCATCGCAAGGTTCAGCCTTGGAAGACAGGCTGGGATCGCGAGGTTCACGTCTGGCCGTTTCTGCTTCGCATCGAGTTTCTGGCGGCCGTCATCGTCACCCTCATCCTCATGGTTTGGTCGATCACGCTGGATGCTCCGCTGGAGGAGCCCGCGAATCCGAGCCTGACGATGAACCCATCGAAAGCGCCGTGGTATTTTCTCGGCTTGCAGGAGATGCTGGTTTATTTTGACCCCTGGATGGCTGGTGTGGTGCTCCCGTCGCTGATTCTGGTGGGTCTGATGGCGATTCCCTACATGGATGCGAATCCGCTTGGCAACGGATACTACACTTACAAGCAAAGGAAGTTTGCGATTCTATCCTTCTGTTTCGGATTCCTGATCTTGTGGTTGTCGATGGTCGTCATTGGGACGTTCATTCGAGGCCCGGGTTGGATCTGGTTTTGGCCGGGGCAAACTTGGGATCACAACCGCGTGGTCTTTGAAGCCAACCGCGACTTGCCAGACATCTTCGGAATCACCAGCGCGATTGGCAAGGGAATCTTCGGGGGAATTGTCACACTCTTCTACGCAGTGATTACGGCAATTGCATTCCACAAGGTCCTTACGTGGAATGATTTCAACCGAAAGATCTATCGGCGCATGAGCCTGGTGCAGTATCTGACAGTTCAATTTTTCATGGTGTCCATGATGGCGCTGCCAGTGAAGATGATTGCCAAGTTGGCGTTCCGCATCAAGTACGTCTGGGTAACTCCGTGGTTCAATATTTGAGTGTTATGAACCACAGAGACACAGAGGCACGGAGAGTGAATGAGGTTACCGAGAAAGTGATCGGATGCGCGATTGAGGTTCACAAACACTTGGGGCCCGGCTTGTTAGAGTCTGCGTATGAGGAATGCACGTGCTACGAAATGGTTGAGACTGGGCTTGGTGTGAGACGGCAGGTTCCGTTGCCAGTAGTGTATAAGGGAATTAAAACTCGACTGCGGATATCGAATCGATGCAGTTGTGGAGGAAGTTGTCGTCCTCGAGTTCAAAACTGTTGAGAAACTCTTGCCAGTGCATGACGCGCAGCTTCTCTCATATCTTAAGTTGTCGGGACTGAAGGTTGGGCTGCTGATAATTCTCATCTTCCCGTTCTCAAAGACGGCCTCAAGAGGCTAATGAACTGATTGATTCTCCGTGCCTCTTGTCTCTGTGGTCTTATTCGTTGATGACCGCAATGTAAGGAGGCTTGAAGGTGCCAGAGAACACCCCTCCCGTTGAAGAGAAGGATCCTGTTGTATCGCAGTCTCTGAGCGGCCTTCTGCTCGTCTCGTCGCTACTGCTCGTGCTCTCGCTCGTTTGGGCTGTTTACGACGAGATTTATGGGCAGCGCCCATGGAAGAGCATCCAAAAGCTCTTCGTTCAGCGCTATACGGACTTCTTGAAAAAAACAAAGCCGAAGCAGGCAGCCGCCGAGAAGGCTGTCCGGCAATCCGAGGAATATCGGAAGCTCGAACAGGAGATTCTCGACCAAGAGAAATCGCTTGCTCCGAAATTGAAGGAGATTGACCGGGAAGTCACCGAGGTCATCGCACCGCGACTCGCGGCGCTGACAGATCCCTTTGCACTGGCACGCAGCGAGATCCAGGCGGTTATCTACCAGGTTGAAGTGGCCTCTTCGCAGGGCACCAAAGATTCGCTCAGCCAGGAAATCGAAAAACTAAAGGCCCGGCCGGTGAGTTTGACATTGCCGGCAGGAAATGGACAAACCGAAAAGGCCAGTATGAACTTTGGCCAGCTGGAACAAGAGTTTAGTCGGTTGCAGCAGCGCAAGGCCGAACTGGCCGTCCAGCGCGGAGAGTTGGTCAGGCCGGTCGGTGAGCTGCGGGTGAAGCTTGATGCGGTTATGAAGGAAAGAATGACCGGGTTGACGGAAACGCAGGTTGACGGCTTGCTGAACAAGATGCGTACGTTCAACGTGGACATCAAGCAGATCCATGTAAAGTCGGTGGATCTGGTGGATCGGTGCGAGTCGTGCCATCTGGGGGTTCGCGAACCGCTCACGTTGACCAAAGCGGATATGGGCGGAGAAGGAGCCTTTATTAGCCACCCCAACAAAGCGTTGTTGCAGCTTCATGATCCGGAGCGATTTGGGTGTACGCCTTGCCACAACGGCAACGGCACGGCTACGACAAGCGTTAACAAGGCCCATGGGCGCTACAAGCACTGGTTGTGGCCACTGTACGACAAAGAGAATGCGCAGGCGGGATGCCATCAGTGTCATGCCTCAGATTTAGTACTTGACCACGCGACTGTGCTCAACACCGGAAAGGAAATTTTCCGCGGTAAAGGCTGCATGGGCTGCCACCGCCTTGAGGGCTTCGATGCCGAAGCAGAGGCCTTGACAAGCAACCGTCAAACCATCCGCAAGATGGAGGGTGAACGCAAAGAGCTTGAGAAGAATATCGAGCAAAGTGGAAAGGATGCTGATGCAGCGGCAGACAACAAGGAAGCCCAGCGTCTCTACGCGCAAGCCGATGCCTTTCGGCAGACCATCAGCAACATCGATCACCAAATGGAGCAGCTCGATGTTCAGTCGAGGAGCTTGTTGCGCGAGCAGAAAAAGGTGGGCCCCAGCCTCAAAGAAGTGCGAGTCAAGATGCGCAAGGAATGGATTCCCGTTTGGCTCGAGAATCCTCATGCCTATCGTCCAACAACGAAAATGCCTGCGTTCCGATTGGACAAGGAGCAACGCGAGGCGGTTGCGGCCTACATCTGGCAATCGGGAGTTCAGGGACAGTTGCCGGCCCAGAAGCCCGGGAATTCGGTAAACGGCAAGGAACTGTTCGAAACTCGCGGATGTCTTGGCTGTCATTCTGTGGGCGAAGGCAGCAGCGTATTGGGAGGAAGTTTCGCGGCCAATCTGTCGCGCGTCGGAGAGAAAGACCACTACGACTATCTCGTTCGCTGGATTCACAATCCCCGGGAGCGCACCCGGCCTTTCTGTCCGCACGAGAAGCGGGACCTTGGCCCCGAAGATTATGCAAAGAAGGGTGTCCCATTTGTTTTCGACCTGGAGCACACCACCTGCCCGAACGACGGCCACGAACTTCAAGTTCAGCAAATGACCGTCATGCCGAACTTGCGACTCACGGTTCAGGAAGCTCAAGATATCGCGAGCTACCTGATTACACTGAAGAAGCCGGATGCTTCCTACCCGGCAGCGAACTATCTGGACGATCCTCAGCAGAAGGCAAAAGGTTTTGCTCTGGTGAAACACTTCGGCTGCGCGGGCTGCCATGAGATCGCTGGCTTGGAGGAGGAAGGCCGGATTGGAACGGAGTTAACGAAGGAAGGAAGTCAGCCCATTGAACGCCTGGATTTCGCACTTTTGACTCACGATGCGAAACATGAAGGATGGTATACTCACAAAGGATTTTTTGAGCACAAGCTTGAAGATCCTGCCGTTTACGACAAAGGAAAGGTTAAGACGCCGCTGGAAAAACTTCGGATGCCGAATTTCCGGCTGAAGGATGAGGAAGTTACGGCTGTCACTACCTTCTTGTTAGGAAGCGTCGATTCCACTCTGCCTCCGCATTACTTCTACAATCCGAAGGATCAGCGCAAGGACATCCGGGAAGGTTGGTGGCTGGTTAACAAGTACAATTGCATGGGTTGCCACCAGGTAAGAATTGGGCAGAAGTCGATTCTTTCCGGTCTCGCCCGCTATCAGGATCCGGACTGGAAGGAGCAGTTGCCTCCAACGCTGATTGGGGAAGGTGCTCGTGTTGACCCCAATTGGCTGGCGCGCTTCCTGGAGAACCCGGCCATGAGTGGCACAGATGTGAACAAGAATGGGGTTCGTTCCTATCTGAAGGCGAGAATGCCGACGTTTAGTTTCTCTGACGGAGAGATTCGTAAGATCGTCCGCTTCTTCGAAGCACTGTCGGCTCAGGCACAACCGTATATGCCCACCAAGCTTGAGCCGTTGACCGACAAGGAACGCGACATGGCCCGAGGGTTGTTTACCTCTACGGCAGCGCCTTGTTTGAAGTGTCACGCGACTGGAGACCCGAACCATGATCGGAATGCCACTGCGCCGAACTTCCTCCTCGCGAAGGAGCGGTTGAAGCCCGGCTGGACGGCCCGCTGGATGACGGATCCAGCCATGATGGCTCCAGGCACCTCCATGCCGTCAGGACTTTTCCGTCGTGAGGGTAGTCGCTGGGTGTTCGCTGGACCCGTGCCGACGACATTCAGCGGATACGGGAAGGACCATGCAGAGCTGCTGGTACGCTACATGTTCCAGTTCACTCCCGAAGAGCAGCGACGGCTCGGCGGCGGGGGCGGAACTTCGCCTGCGAAGGTGGCAATGCGGTAGCAAATTGGATCTGATTGACCCCGCCTAACTTGGATTCCATGAATTACCTGTCATGAATGCTTAAGGAGAAAGAAAGGTCACAAAAATGAAAAGACGACTAGGACTCTGGTTGGCAACATCCTCTTTCATGCTGCTTCTCGTTGCATGCGGGGGCGGGGGAGAGCAGAAACCTGCGGAAACGGCAGAATCGAAGCCCGCTGAATCCGCAGCCCCGGCCGGGCCGGTAACTGCGGTAGACCCAGCCACGGCCGCTACCATCACGGGAAAGGTATCCTTTGAAGGCGAGAAACCGAAACCACGACAGATCCGGATGGATGCCGAAGCGTCGTGCGCCTCACTGCACAAGGAACAGGTTTTCTCAGAAGAAGTGGTCGTGAATGACAACAAGACACTCCAGTATGTTTTTGTCTACGTCAAAGAGGGATTGGGCGACAAGACCTTTGCAACTCCGACTGAACCGGCTGTCCTGGATCAAAAGGGTTGTCTGTACACGCCCCACATGGTCGGTGTGCAGGCTGGTCAGACATTGAAGATCTTGAACAGCGATCCCACGACGCACAACATTCACCCCGTGCCAGCCAACAACCGGGAATGGAATACCTCGATGTCACCCGGTGGATCGCCGCTCGAAAGAACTTTCGCCCGTGAGGAAGTGATGATTCCGGTGAAGTGCAACGTGCATCCCTGGATGAAGAGCTACATTGGCGTCCTAAAGCACCCGTTCTTTGCAGTAACCGGCAAGGATGGAACATTTGAGATCAAAGGACTGCCTCCAGGTGAATACACCATCGAAGCCTGGCATGAAAAGCTGGCTCCCACGACACAGAAGGTAACGGTAGCGGCGAAGGATTCGAAAGCGGTTGACTTCACGTTGAAAGCGACTTCGTAGCCGAAATTGAATGACAGGTGGGCT
The DNA here is from genome assembly GCA_963791795.1 of uncultured Acidimicrobiia bacterium. GTDB lineage: Bacteria > Acidobacteriota > Terriglobia > Versatilivoradales > Versatilivoraceae > VFZK01. Next base: position 47,633 of record CAWBTP010000001.1, on the reverse strand, counting down.
GATGTCAGCCCACCTGAGGGTTTCCGGACAGGGGCAACGTACTGCCTGCATCATTTCTCTTTCTCTTCCCGTTAATGCAACCGAAAGTTCATCCTTTGCCGATGCGAAACCGAGCGCTTCACGGCTTTGCGGTTTTCACGGCATGCTGCACTTTTTTGCTGATCATCGCCGGGGCGCTGGTCACCGGAAATGATGCTGGTTTGGCAGTTCCAGACTGGCCGTTGTCCTATGGCTCACTGACTCCGCCCATGGTGGGTGGGATTTTTTACGAGCACGGTCACCGGATGGTGGCCAGCTTCGTCGGGTTCCTGACGATCATTCTCGCAATCTGGTTGTCAAAACGCGACCCTCGACCCTTCGTACGCAAGCTCGGCTGGATTGCTCTGATGGTGGTTGTGACGCAGGGCATTCTGGGAGGGATTACGGTTCTCTTCTTCTTGCCAGCACCCATTTCGGTGATGCATGCGTGCTCTGGCTCAGGCTTTCTTCTGCATTGTTTCCAGTTTGGCGTTATTGACGTCAGGGGGATGGCAGCGTAGCTCGACGACGATTGCAGATGATTTCAAGGGCGTCTCGATGCGCCAGCTTTCCGTCTGGACGGTGGTTGCGGTCTACGCCCAACTGATTCTCGGAGCCACGCTGCGGCATTCGAAGGAAGGCCTGCTCTGGCATCTCCTTGGCGCGGTTGTGGTCACGTTTCTCATCGTTTGGACTGTGGCTCGGGTCTACAAATACTTCGCAGATGTTTCAGCGCTCTCTCGTCCAGCGATGATTCTTGGTGTCTTGCTGGCCGCACAGCTTTCTTTGGGAGTGGGCTCCTATCTTGTCCGCTTGACGAGTCGTGAAGACGTCCAGCCAGGTGCTTGGATGGTTGCGGTAACGACAGCTCACGTCGCAATGGGAGCTGCGGTTTTGGTTACCAGTCTTCTTCTCACACTTCAGTGCCGCCGCTTGCTGATTCCAGCAAAGGCAAGACTGCGGGCGACTTCAGTTCCACAGGAAGCCACTTCATGACGTTCCGAGCTGAGATGGCACAGGTCAAATCCACAGCCCTGGGTAGGGTTGGGGCGGTTGCTGTGGTGACACCCAGTTTGAAGGCTCACCAGGTTGCCGCTTCGGCTGAAGCGATCCAGGTGAAGCCATCGAAGCTGAGCGACTATCTGTGCCTGACAAAACCGGAGGTGACTTTCCTAGTTCTGATTGCGACGGCATTGGGGGGTTTCATGGCTGTTCCATTGCCGGATGTGTTGCTGCTTTGCCACGCGGTCTTCGGTACTGCGCTGGTTGCTGGCGGAACGGCCGCGCTCAACCATTATGTCGAGCGTGAGCACGATGCCAAAATGCGACGCACCGCGAATCGCCCACTCCCGTCGGGTCGGTTGAGTGCGCTGGAAGCGCTCATGTTTGGTGCCGGCATCGCGATGGCGGGCATTCTGTACCTCGCGGTTTTAGTGAATTGGCTGAGTAGTCTGCTGGGATTGGTGACGTTGCTTAGCTACCTCTTCATCTACACGCCGCTCAAGCGACAAACAACCTGGGCTACTTTCGTCGGGGCATTCCCAGGAGCTGCTCCGGTTCTGATTGGATGGGCTGCCATGACGGGTAGCCTCAGCGTGGGGGCTTGGGCACTGTACGCCCTGCTTTTTGTCTGGCAGTTCCCGCACTTTCTGGCGATCGCTTGGATTTACCGCGAGGACTATGCTCGGGCCGGCATGTTGATGCTGCCAGCTCGGGACCCCCAGGGCGATGTTGCCTTTCGGCAGATTCTTGGATACTCGCTGCTGTTGATTCCCGTCAGCTTGCTCCCCACGCTGCTTGGAATGACGGGAAGCGTTTACCTCTGGTCGGCGGCAGTCTTGGGTCTTGGCTTTCTGTATTTTGCCTGGCGCGCTTCTCAAGACCGAACAAAGTTGGGCGCCAGGCTGCTCTTGCACGTGACCGTCATTTATCTGCCAGTGGTTTACGCGGTGATGGTTGCCAACAAGATCGGTTAGGGCGTGATCGTCGTCGTGGATTTCGCATGCCGCCTCTCGAATTCGGGAATTCGAATGGCGAGATTCGAAATCTGGCGGTGGTGAAAGGCGGACGCCCAATTGGGTGATCGGCTGAATTCATTCACCGTTTCTCTGATTGTCATCCCAAAGGAGACAAGAGCATGGGGCGAGCTCTCGCGATATTGATCTGGCTGATTACGTTGTTCGCAGTCGTGTTGTTTTCGGGCAAGCACGGCTGGTTTCCTGAAGATATTTCCGAACACGGACCGGCCATCGACGCACAGTTCATGCGGACTCTTGTTGTGGTTGCCATTGCGTTCATAGCTTCGCAAGTGGCGTTAGGCTGGTACGTTTGGCGCTATCGCGATACGGGCAAGGGTGAAGTGGTATACACGCATGGGAACGCGAAGCTTGAAGTTGGGATGATGCTTCTTGTGACAGTGGTCTTTGTCAGCCTGGCGGCCATGGGCCAGAAGGTGTGGGCGCAGCTGCACTTGCAAGATGCACCCGCGGATGCGGTTCAAATTGAAGTCACCGGCCAGCAGTTTGTTTGGAATATCCGTTACCCCGGAGTAGACGGCAAGTTCGGGCGGACCGATCCAAAGCTCATCAACGACCAGGAAAACCCGGTCGGCCTTGACACCAAGGATGCTGCTGCGAAGGATGACATCGTCAGCGTGAATCGTATGGCCATTCCGGTGAACAAACCGATCAAGGTGATCCTCCGCGCAAAGGATGTCACGCATAGTTTTTTTGTTCCCGCTTTGCGTTTCAAGCAGGACACCGTGCCTGGTCTCGCGATCCCAGTGCATTTCAAGGCCCTCAAGACCGGCGAGTATGAAATCGCCTGCGCCGAACTCTGCGGATTGGGACATTACAAGATGAAGGGCTACTTGATGGTGATGGAAGACGCCCAGTACGAAGCCTGGCTGAAAGACCGCGCGGAGAATTGAACTGAGCGCAGCCTGCTCAAAGTTTTCTGAAATAAGGAGAATTCAATGTCTGAGACTTCTCATGCGCATCAAGTGCATGCTGCTCCGACCGGATTTATCTGGAAGTACATCTTTAGCCTGGATCACAAGATTATCGGCATCCAGTATTACTTTCTGGCCCTGATCGCTGTGTTCCTGGGCATGGGCCTGTCGGTTATCTTTCGCTTGCGGCTTGCCTGGCCTACGGAGCAGTGGCCGCTGCTGGCGAAAATCTTTCCCGCCGGTTTTGAAGGCGGCCCGATGACGCCGGAATTCTATCTCTCCATGGTCACGATGCACGGCACCATCATGGTGTTCTTTGTGCTGACCACGGCGCCGCAAGGCGGATTTGGCAACTACTTCCTGCCGATCCAGATAGGCGCCCACGACATGGCGTTTCCCGTGTTGAACATGCTCTCGTTCTGGGTCACCTTTGTCAGCATGGCGGTGATGGTGGCGGCCTTATTCGTCACAGGAGGTGCACCCATTTCGGGCTGGACAGCTTATGCGCCTTTGAGTGCTCTGGGAGAAGTTGCCGGTCCTGGGCTGGGCTTGGGCCAGACATTGTGGATCATCAGCATCGCCATCTTTTGTCTGGGTTCCCTGCTGGGGGCGCTGAATTTCATCACCACTGTTTTGAACATGCGGGCCAAGGGCATGTCCCTGATGCGGATGCCCCTGACGGTGTGGACCTGGTTCACAACGGCCATTCTGGCGTTGCTGTCGTTTCCGGTGCTGCTTGCCGGAGGCATCCTGCTGCTGTTTGATCGTCTCGGAGGCACCAGCTTCTTCATCCCGGCGGGCTTGGTCGTTAGTGACAAGATAATCCCGCACGCAGGCGGGTCACCGATTCTCTGGCAACACCTGTTCTGGTTCTTTGGGCACCCGGAGGTCTACATCGCCATCCTGCCTGGCATGGGAGTTACCTCTCAGTTGCTTTCGACGTTTGCTCGCAAGCCGATCTATGGCTATCGGGCCATGGTTTACGCGGTGTTTGCCATCGGACTGCTCGGGTTTTTCGTTTGGGGCCATCACATGTTCATGAGCGGACTTAGCCCGATGTCGGCTTTGGTTTTCTCGATGCTTACGCTGACAATCGGTGTGCCCTCAGCCGTCAAAACCTTTAATTGGCTGGGAACGCTCTGGGGCGGCAAAATTCGCTTTACCACCCCAATGCTTTACGCCATCGGATTTGTCTCGCTGTTTGTGTCCGGCGGGATTACCGGACTCTTTCTAGGACAGACTTCGGTTGACATTCAGTTGCATGACACCTATTTCCCGGTCGGCCATTTCCATCTGATCATGGGCGTCGCCGCGATCTTCGGCATCTTTGGCGCGACCTACTATTGGTTCCCCAAAATGTTTGGTCGCATGATGAACGAAGGCTTGGGCAAGCTTCATTTCTGGCTGACGTTCATCGGAGTCAACGCTATCTTCATGCCGATGCACACCATGGGGATTATGGGTCAACCGCGCCGCTACGCGCAGAGCACTGACTTCCAGTTTCTTGCTGGGGTCCAGCCCTATCAGGTGTTCATTACCTGGGCGGCAATCATCACCGCGGCTGCACAATTGATTTTTCTGCTCAACTTCTTCTGGAGCCTGTTCAAAGGGAAGAAGGCGTCTGACAATCCATGGGAAGCCACAACGCTGGAGTGGACCATTCCCTCGCCGCCGCCTCACGACAATTTTGCCGGCAAGATCCCGGTGGTCCATCATGGCCCCTATGAATATGGCGTTCCCGGTGCTCCGAGAGACTTCGTCATGCAGAATGACCCGCCGTTGAAAGTGGGGAAGGCGTAGGTTCGCAGCCGTAGATTTGTCGCTCACAATCTACTCAACAATGAGGAATGGCTAAGCACGAATGACGAACGAAATAGGGTTTTAGGGCTTAGTCATTCTTTCGTCATTAGGACTTAGACATTCGTCATTCTGGTCAAATATGCCCGTAACTCTCGCGCCTCCACAAATCGAAAAGAAGCCCAAGAGTCGCGGTCCGTCTGATGGCGGCTTTGGACGAGGCGGCTGGGGTGACGACTCCCGTCGTTGGGATTCTGGCGACGGCGAGTATCAAACGTCGGCCGACAGCTACCGCCTGGGAATGTGGTTGGGTTTGGCCTCGATCCTGATGCTTTTTGCCGGCCTCAGCAGTGCCTACATCATTCGGTTAGGCGGCTCATCGGATTGGCGCACCATCAGCATCCCGGGATTCCTCATTCCCAATAGTCTGATTCTGCTTGCGAGCAGCGTGACGCTGGAGATGTTCAGGCGAAAGCTCGCGGTTGCGCTCGCGCCCCAAGCGCGATTGTGGATTGGAATCACGACGCTGCTCGGAGTGGCTTTTCTGGCAGGACAGATCGGCATCTGGAGAACCCTCGTGGCTCAAGGAATCTATCTGAGCTCGAATTCCCACAGCTCTTTCTTTTATCTGATGACCGGCGCGCACGCCGTGCATCTGGCTGGCGGCGTTGTCACATTGCTGGTTTTGGCGGGAATGTCCTGGCGCCAGGTGTATGCGACTCGCGGGCTTCGAATTCTCGCAGACGTGACAGCCATCTACTGGCATTTCATGGATGGCTTGTGGATCTATCTTTTCGTGTTGCTCTTCTTCTGGAGGTAAGCGGATGGCCAGTGTGCATGCAGAGGAGTTGAGAATGACAGAATGGGATGGAGGCGTGCTGCCCTATTCCGTGGGCCACAAGAAGCTGGGAATGTGGTTGTTCATTATTTCAGACGCCCTCACCTTTTCAGCCTTGTTGATTGGCTACAGCTACCTGCGGGTTTCCACTCCCAATTGGCCGACACCGTTTCATCTTTGGCCCAGTATTGCGTTCTCATCCTTGATGACCTTCTGCCTGCTCTCAAGCAGTCTCACCATGGTCTTGGGGGTGAATGCCGCCCAGCGTCAAGACCGGGCGGGAACCGTGAAGTGGATTCTCGCAACCATCGCTGGCGGCGTGGCCTTCATGGTGTTGCACTTGATGGAGTGGAACTCGCTCTTTCATGAAGGTGTGACGCTGGTCTCCAATCCCTGGAACGTGCCACAGTTTGGCGCCACTTTCTTTGGGATCACCGGGTCTGCATATGTTCCACGTTTTTACGGGAGTCCTCTATTTGGCCGGAATGGCTGTTGGTGTTTCCAGAGGGAAGTACGGTGAAGAGCATGTCGAAGTTTGCGGTTTGTACTGGCACTTTGTGGATTTGGTCTGGATGTTTGTTTTCCCGTTGGTCTATTTGCTGTCAGTGAAGATGCACTAACCCGGCCCGAAAGTGCCGCCTTCAGGCGACTGGTTCTCGCCGTTGGCGCAAGGTGAAGGTTGGACTAAACACATACGCTGGAGGTAATTCTTGAGTACACACACTGAACCCCACGGACTGAGCAGCAAACTGACTCTAACGGTCTGGGCGTGGTTGTTGATTCTGACAGGCGTTGAAGTTTTCCTGGCGTATATTCAGTTCTCGGTGACGGTCATGCTCGTTCTGTTGATGGGACTGTCGCTCGTCAAAGCCGCACTCATCATGGCTTACTTCATGCACCTCCGGTTCGAAAAACGAACGCTGGTGCTGACTCTGATTCCAGCCTTGGTTGTGGTCGCCTCGACGCTGGTGGTGTTTTTCCCCGACAGCGTCCGCTTGTTGCATATGAAGCCGTAGTAGCGAATTCGCGTTGACGTTCCTTCGCGGGAATGATGCTCCATTCATGAGTTCCTCGCAGAATCTTGGACGGATGAAACACCTCAGCAACCGACAATGGTACATCGTCGCGGCCGTGATCCTGGCTTGTGTGTTTGCCAACGCTCCTGACATGGCGGCGCAAGGTTGCGCAATGTGTAAAACCGTTGCAGCTGCACAATCGAAGGAAGCAGTGGCGTCTCTGAATTGGGGTATTCTCTTGTTGCTTGTGCCGCCCGTAACCATCATGAGCAGTCTCTTGCTTTTTGCGTTTCGTTGCTGCAATGGTCCCCGCCCATCCCTCAAGACAGGCCGATCCGGCGGAAATGAAGATGCGACCCCCACGGCTGCTTGAGCCTGCCAGATCGAGTTCTCCTTCCCAGTGTGAATACCAAACCCGCTATCGAAATTATCGAACTCAGCCTGTCTTACGGGAGCGTGCAAGCGTTGCGGAAAGTGGCGTTCTCAGTATTAGCGGGAGAGATTTTCGGCCTGCTGGGTCCCAACGGAAGTGGCAAGACTTCGCTGTTTCGAGTGCTGACAACTCTCTTGTCGCCGAGTTCGGGTTCAATCTCGGTATTTGGTGAAAACGTCCAAGAGGCTCCTTCATCGGTGCGTCGGGTTGCAGGTGTTGTGTTTCAGTCGCAGAGTCTGGACCGCAAGTTGACCGTCATTGAGAACCTTCGCTACCAGGGACATCTTTACGGGTTGAGCGGAGCAGAACTGCGGCAGCGCACGGCGGAGCTACTGGAGCGATTCGGGTTGACGGAACGGGGTACCGACATCGTCGAAACACTCTCCGGCGGCATGAGACGACGTGTCGAACTGGCCAAAAGCATCTTGCATCGCCCCAGGCTGCTGCTGCTCGACGAACCCAGCAATGGGTTGGATCCCGGCGCCCGCCGGGAGTTCTGGCAATACCTTGAGGCTTTGAATCGACAGGATGGAACAACCGTTCTTTTGACGACCCATTTGATGGACGAAGCGGAGAGATGCCATCGACTGGCTATCCTGAATGAAGGAGTTTTGGTGGCATTGGACACACCCGAGGCGCTAAAGAGCCGTGTCGGCGGCGATGTAATTGTCCTGCGGACGCAGGACGCCCCTCAGTTGAGCCGATCCATCAGCAGTCGATTTGGCTTGATGGCCACAGTGATGGACAATACCGTGAGAATAGAGCGGCCTAAGGGACATGAATTCATCACTGACTTGGTGGAATCCTTTCCGGGCCAGATTGATGCGGTCACGCTGTCCAAGCCCAGTTTAGAAGATGCATTCATTCACATGACCGGCCACGCGTTCTGGGCGAAGAGTAGTTGAACAAGTCTTCCAGAGATTCTGAGTCTTGCCCGGATGGAGCCCAGGTTTGCTAGGTTCGATTTTCGCTAAAGGAGAGGATGATGGTAGAAACGATCTTGTTACTGGTGTCAAGTCTTCTGCTGGGAATCGGCTCTCTGGTTCTGGCGGGCTGGTTAGTCATCAGCCATCAGTTTGCCTCGCTGGATGGAATTTTTTTGACCCTCGTTTGTCTCGTGATGGCCTTGGTCTTTTTCCTCAACTGCTGCTGGAGTGTGCGAAGCGAGGAATTCCGCCAGTTGATGCAAGACCGCAGCAAGCAATAAGCATCCTGGGAAGCGCGGACGTCTCGTCCGCATCCACGGCCGGAGGCCGTATTGTCGTGACGGTTGCGGGCGAGACGCCCGCGCTCCCGGCACGCGCTTAGGATTCTCTTCCGATGAACTCCTCACCATCTACTCCCGGATTCTTTTTGCCTCTTGCCAGCCTCTGGCAAAGGGAGATCGTGCGATTTCTCCGCCAGCGCAGCCGCGTGGTTGGTGCTCTGGGGACTCCGCTGATCTTTTGGCTCCTCATGGGCTCCGGGTTTGGAAGTTCCTTCCGCCCAGCGACCGGTACCCTTGAAACCGGATATCTGGAGTACTTCTTCCCCGGTACCGTCTTGATGATCATTCTCTTCACCTCCATCTTCTCGAACATCTCTGTCATTGAAGAACGCCGGGAGGGATTTCTTCTTTCGGTGCTGGTGGCACCGGCCTCTCGGTTGAGCTTGGTTCTAGGGAAGGTTCTGGGGGTGACCACATTGGCGGTCTTGCAAGGCGGGCTGCTGTTATTGCTATCGCCGATGCTGGGTATTCGGATCGGCTGGACACAGTGGCCGCTCTTGCTGGCCGTGGTCGCGCTCATCGCGGTGGAATTAGCTGCGCTTGGCTTTGCCTTTGCGTGGAAACTGGATTCGATTCAAGGGTTTCACGCCCTGATGAACCTGCTACTGGTTCCCATGTGGCTTCTCTCTGGTGCGCTGTTTCCAATGTCGGGTGCTTCGTCGTGGGTTCGCGTGATCATGTTGATCAATCCTATGACCTATGCGATGGCTGCGCTGCGGCAGGTGCTGTACCTGGGGCAGGCGAATCCGATCCAGGACGTTTTTTCGCTAACGACGGCCGTTTGTGTCTCAGTCCTATTCGGGGTGGGAATGACAGCTGTTTCAGTCGTGCTCGTGTCACGCAGAGCGTTGTAGCCTGAACTCTCTTTATCAGCTCCGAGCCATCCCCTGCTGCCTTATCTGCGATTCAGGTATACTTGCCGCGAAAGGTACTTTCGCCGCCAACATGTTTTCTCTCTCCCCTCACCATTTTCGCAAGTGTCTGTTGGCGACTTCCATCAGTCTGATGTTGTTTTCGTTGGGTGGAATGATTTGGCTGAATTTGCGCCTGACCGGAAAAAGCTCTTGGGGAGCGACACCTCTACCAGTCCTTGCGCAGTTGCCAGACTTCCGATTGCTTGAACGCAGCGGTAAAACACTGAGTCTCGCTGATCTGACGGGCAAGGTTTGGATTGCCGATTTTATTTTTACCCGCTGCCCCGGGCCTTGTCCTCGGATGACGTCCAAGATGGCTTCTCTGCAGCGAGACTTGCAGAGTGAGGATAGCCTGCGGCTCGTGTCGATTTCGGTGGATCCGGAGTTCGACACGCTGGAGGTGCTGGCAAAGTACTCCGCCCGGTACCAGGCCGAAGAGGGGCGTTGGTTTTTCCTGACGGGCGACAAGACGGTGATTCACCACCTTGCCAAGTCGGGGTTTCTTGTTGGCGGTGTAGATGACGTTACGCTGCACACCACTCGTTTTGTGTTGATCGACCGCGAAGGTCGCGTGCGCGGCTACTACAGCAGCAGTGATGAGGACGAATTGCAGAAGCTGCGGAATGACGCCAGGGCGCTCCTTCGGGAGACCGAGGCATGATTTCTGTCTCGGATCTTCCCGGGGTGAATGCAACTCTGAATGCCACCAGCACCGTTCTGCTTACCTTGGGCTATTATTTCGTCAGGCGCCGGCAACTGACAGCGCACAAGCGCTGCATGCTGGGTGCATTCGTCACGTCAGCGCTGTTTCTCGCTTCATACTTGGTCTATCACTTCCAGGTGCTGCCCGGCTCGGTGCGCTTCGCCGGCACGGGCTGGTTGCGAAGTCTCTACTACGCGATTCTGCTGACGCACATTATCCTCGCAGCCGCCATCCTCCCGCTGGCACTGGTTACACTGTCGCGAGCGCTTAAGGAGCGGTTTGACAAGCACCGCCAGATTGCACGCTGGACGCTGCCCCTGTGGCTATATGTTTCCGTAACGGGCGTTGTGATTTATTGGATGCTCTATCGATGGTAGCAGAAAGACTTTCTCCCCCTTGCGAAGCGCATAAGGGGGAGATGAAGAGGGGGTTGGGATCGTCCCTTCTCAAAGTTGGTCAGCAGTTTGGCGAAACCGATTGGTCTTAGGTCTCAAAAGCTTGGATTTCCCACCAGATCGTCTCTACTACTGAAGCTTTGATGAGCACTGACAAGATCAAACCGCAGATTCCTCCAGGCCCGAAGGCCAAACTGCTGGTTTTTGGCGTGGCTTTTCTGATGGTGCTGGTACCCTTCCTGTTTTGGAAAGGTACCTGGTTCGGGACCCCGCTCAACGAGCAAAAGCTTCAGGAGTACTTGCAAAGCTCAGCCAGACCGAGAGACACGCAACACGCCCTGCTGCAGATTTCAGAACACATGGCGCGCGGGCAATGGGAACACGCCAGACGCTGGTACCCTTCAATTTTGGCTCTGGCGACTCATCCGGTGCCAGAAGTTCGCAACACTCTGGCCTGGTTGATGGGTCAGGACACAAAACAGGCGGAGTTTCATCAGGCGCTCGCGGTTTTGGTGAAGGATACCAATCCTCTGGTTCGCAGGAACGCCGCCTTGGCGTTGGTGCGATTTGCAGACGCTCAGGGACGCCCTGAACTACTCAGCATGCTACGGCCGTTCACGGTGACTTCACCTAAGGCTGGAGTATTACGCTATCGGCTCAAGGAAGACGACTCCGTGGACACAGGGACACTCCTGGCCCGGATCGAGACCGGAGAGGTGGAACCTTTCGAGGTGCGTTCGCAATTGCCCGGTTTCGTGAGCGAGAAGATGGTGGCAGATGGCACAACAGTTACTGAAGGTCAGAACATCGTCATGTTGGCACCCTCGGATGCGCAGGTCTGGGAAGCGCTCAGAGGACTCTATCTGGTGGGTCAGACCGAAGATCTGGAAGTGATCCAGCACCTCACCGGGAGATCTGCCCATCTTGGTGAACGCACGCGACAGCAAGCGCGGTTTACCATCGAGGCCATCAAGAAAAGAAGCTCAGGAGTTTAGCGATACGCTCTTGCTGAAATCGCAGTGTTCATGAAACTAATACGAATGCACTTAAGAATGTTACAGATTGGGGCAAATCCAGCCACTGGCGCAAGCCAGTGGCACGCGGTCGTTCTGGCCTCCCTTGAGATACCGACCGCATCAGCGGTCGGAGCTTCACCTCAACAGCACGGTGCTGAGCCTCCGACCGCTCACGCGGTCGGTATCCCCGCAATCATTTTCGTCAACCACTGGCTCACGCCAGTGGTTGGATTCGGCAATCCGATGTAACGCTACCTATCGCGTTTGTATTAGGAGAAGTCATATGTCCTTGCGCAGATGTTTCTTGGCTTTGATTCTGGCAAGTATTTGGGGCAAACCTGCCTTCGCTATTGACGACTACACGCTGGGGCCCGATTCGCAAGTCCAGGCCGGCGTTCCCAAAGGCGAGGTCACCAAGTATTCCTGGACCAGTCAGATTTTCCCTGGCACTGTCCGCGACTACTGGGTCTACGTGCCCAAGCAGTACGATCCTGCAAAAGCCGCCTGTGTCATGGTTTTTCAGGACGGGGCTGGGTACGTCAATCCTGAAGGCAACTGGCGCGTTCCTGTGGTCTTCGACAATCTCATTCACAAGAAGGAAATGCCGGTAACCATCGGCATCTTTATCAACCCGGGTGTCGTGCCGGCCGCATCCGACAATGCGCTGGGTCGGTTCAACCGGAGCTTTGAATATGACGGCCTGGGCGACAGATATGTACGATTTCTGTTGGAAGAGATTCTTCCTGAAGTAGGGAAGAAACATAATCTTGCCAAAGACGGCAACAGTCGGGCGATTGCCGGATCCAGTTCTGGAGCCATCTGTGCATTTACGGCGGCTTGGGAACGGCCCGAAGAGTTTAGCCGCGTGTTCAGCACCATTGGAACTTACGTTGGATTGAGAGGCGGCAACGACTATCCAACCTTGATTCGGAAAACCGAAGCCAAGCCGATTCGCGTATTTTTGCAGGATGGCTCGAACGACAACAACGGTTACGGAGGGAACTGGTTCCTCGCGAACCAGGAGATGCTCTCTGCGTTCGAATTCTCCGGATATGACGTGAAGAATGTCTGGGGCGACGGCGCCCATAACAGCAAGCATGGCGGCGCAATTCTGCCGGATGCGTTGCGATGGCTCTGGCGCGACTACCCAGCACCCGATTCGACCCGCTGGCCCCTCCAGACAGTTGCTCTCCAACCTTCTGGTTCCCGGCGAGGGCTGGCAGCTGGTAGGAGAAGGGTATCGGTTTACCGAAGGTCCCGCAGCAAACACGAAAGGCGAGGTTTTCTTTACCGACATTCCGAACAATCGAATTCACAAAGTGGGATTGGACGGCAAGGTCTCGATCTTCAAGGAAGACACCGGCAGCGCCAACGGCTTGATGTTCGGGCCGGACGGGAAGTTATACGCCTGCCAGAACGGCAGAAAGCGGATTGTTGCTTATGACATGGATGGCAAAGAGACCGTTGTGGCCGAAGGTCTTGACTCGAACGATTTGACAATTACTCACAAGGGCGAGATCTACGTGTCAGATCCGCCGAACAAGCAGGTTTGGTTCATCAATGCGAAACGCGAGAAGCGTGTGGTTGACACTGGAATCGCGCGTCCTAATGGTGTTCTGCTCACTCCCGATCAAACTCTGCTGCTTGTTGCCGACAGTGCGGGACAAATGGTTTACTCGTTTCAGATTCAGCCAGACGGATCGTTGGCCCACAAGCAACCCTACTTTCATCTGCACTTGCTAGACACCGCCACGCAAAGCGGCGCCGATGGAATGACCGTTGATAGTCAGGGATTGCTCTATGTCACGAGCCAGATCGGTCTGCAGGTGTGCGACCAGGCAGGACGGGTTAATGCCATAATCTCGAAGCCGCAGCGGGGCTCACTTTCCAATGCTGTCTTCGGTGGGCCGGCGTTGGATGAGCTCTATGTGACGAATGGCGACAAGGTTTATAAACGCAAGACGAAAACTAAGGGTGTGTTGTCGTTCCAGGCACCCATTAAGCCGCCCACTCCCAGGTTGTAGTGAAGCTGTCGTCGGAATTAGCATCAGTCTGTTTAGCGTCATTCCCGCGAAAGCGGGAATCCAGACCCAACGTAGAACTGCATTCCCGCTTTCGCGGGAATGACGGAGTTGAGGACCGCCTCGCTGATTTACTGAAGCCGACGGCGAGTGCCCGACTCACTAGTCCCGGACTCTTGGAGAAACTCATGAGCACTCTAAGCCTGCGTCACCTGACTTTCACCTCTCTTCTGTTCACACTTGGGCTGAACACATCCGCCTGCGCACAGACGCCGCACGCTCGAGCGGAAACGCACCAAGTCCTCGCCACAAGTTACTATCGAACTTTTTCCCGCTCACATCCGGTACTCAAACGGGTTAAGTCAGGTGACATTGTGGTGACAAAAACATTGGATGCCGGGGGCCAGGATGAAAAAGACGTCCGGCGCTCGGAGCCCGGTAATCCACTGACGGGACCGTTCTTTGTGGAAGGCGCGGAAGCCGGCGATGCTCTCATCATTCGCTTTGTGAAGGTGAGAATGAACCGCAATTGGGGTTACACTGGTTACCGGTTGGGCCTCTTTTCACTGACTCCGGAATCGATTGAAGGCCTCTATCCAAATCGCTACAAAGACGATCTGATTCGCCCAGGCCGCTCCAACCTGGTGCCATGGGATATTGATCTGCAGCGGCAAACGGTTCGCCTGCGCGAACCTGCCACACCGAGCATCAAACTGGAGTTTCCAGCCAAGCCGATGCTTGGGTGCGTCGGCGTCGCGCCAGCCGGCGACTTTGCGCCAACATCCGGACCGGCCGGTTCCTATGGAGGAAACCTGGATTACAACGAGATTGGTGAGGGCTCAGTAGTAATGCTTCCCGTGTACCATCCCGGGGCTCTCTTGTTTATCGGTGACGGACATGCACTCCAGGCCGACGGCGAGCCAACCGGCACGGGTGTTGAGACTTCCATGGACGTGGAGTTTCAGGTCGAGGTCCGAAAAAAGGCGGGCTTGTCCGGTCCTCGAGTTGAGACCTCAAGCCACATCATTAGTATCGGGAGCCAGCCAGAGTTTGTCAGCTCGCTGGACCGCGCCCTGCAAATGGCGACCAGCGATATGGCAAATTGGTTGACGACGGAATACAAAATAGAGCCGGTTGCCGCACACTTGCTAATCGGTTACCAGGGTGAGTACGACGTGGTCACCGTAGCCGGCTCCATGGCGCTGAAGATCCCCAAGAACCGTCTGCCGGCTCGCTGAAACTCAAGTCGGCAGACCGGCACCTGGAAGCGCGGACGTCTCGCCCGCATCAGTTACCCTAGATCACTGCCCTGGGCCCCCGCATGTTCGTCAGTCCAAAAAAGTGTTCAAATCCATAGATCCCAAGAGGAGCGTCCCATAATGCGAGTCCAACTCCACAAGTTCATCGATCTTACGGCTGCACGCACTAGCGCCAAGCAGGCGAGCGAGCCTCGATCTAGGCCAGACACTGTCGATCGCCGGTCGTTCCTTTCGGTCGCTGCGGCTCTGGCGGGGCTGACGGGCATGGCATCGACGGCTTTTGCACGCAACTTTGGCGCCGACGCCGAGCCGCAACGTTATCCAGAACCCGATGTCGTGGTGCTCGACAAGCGCTTCAAATACAAATTGGGAAACACGCCGATTCAACGGCTGCACCGGGGCACGCTCTGGGCCGAGGGACCTGCCTGGAGTACTGTCGGCCGCTATCTGCTGTGGAGCGACATTCCCAACAACGAGCAGTTGCGTTGGCTGGAGGAAGACGGGCACGTTTCCCGTAGATTCCGCTTTCCAGCCAACAACAGCAATGGAAATACCTTCGACTACCAGGGCCGGCAGATTGCCTGTGAGCATCTCACGCATCGCGTGGTGCGGTACGAGCACAACGGCAGCGTCACCGTGCTGGCTGAAACTGCGGGCGGCAAACCCTTGAACGCACCGAACGATGCCGTGGTGCATCCGACCGACGGCGCGATCTGGTTCACGGATCCCGGCTACGGCAGCCTGATGGACTACGAAGGCCAACGCGGAAAGGCGGATTCCGTGCAGCCGCACCAGAAGGAAGCCATCTACCGCATCGACGCTCAATCGGGTGCCGTGGAGAAAGTGGCCGAAGAACCGTTCAAACCCAATGGCCTGTGCTTCTCTCAGGACTACAAGAAGCTTTACGTGGCTGACACCGGCACGTCGCACTACCCTAGCGCAAAGAACATCATTTGGGGCTACGACATTGATGGCAAGAAGCTCAAAAACGGCAAGAAATTCGCAGACATGGATCTGAATGGCAAGTCGGGCTTTGCGGATGGGATTCGCTGCGACGAGGATGGGAACGTCTGGTCCAGTGCGGGTTGGGTTGGCGACGGCTACGATGGAGTGCACATCTTCGCGCCAAGTGGCGAACGCATCGGCCAGATCCGCCTTCCGGAAATCTGCGCTAATGTCTGTTTCGGTGGTTCGAAGCGGAACCGTCTCTTTATGTGTGGCAGCCAGTCGCTGTACGCGGTGTATGTTGAAACCCGCGGTGCGCACATCAGCTAAACAGGGCGACATAAGTAGATTCGCATGATCGTCGCTTCGTTGCGTCTACCCCCTCACCCCGAGCCCCTCTCCCCATGGGAGAGGGTGGCCGAAGGCCGGGTGAGGGTGCGATGGAATAACGACGTTGTGTATAGTTGCCGAAAAAATTTGGTAGCCACGATACTGAGGATTCGTCACATGTCATCCACTGCGATTGCGAGACCAGGCAGCGATGAATATGCTCCCTACTACGACACCTACATCAGCAAAGTGCCTGACCAGGACCTTCATCAACTCCTGGCATCTCAGATTGAGGTGACATGCGACATGCTGAGCAAGGTGCCTGAATCTGAGGCGGATGTTGCGTATGCGCCTCGAAAGTGGACGATCAAGGAAGTTGTGGGACACATGGTGGATACGGAGCGCATCATGGCTTACCGGCTGCTTCGCGTGTCCCGCGGGGACGAAACACCCCTGCCGGGATTCGAACAGGATGACTACGTAAAGGGCGGGAATTTCCAATCGCGCACAATGGCCAGTCTGATTGAAGACTTCCGTCTGGCCCGCGCCTCGACGCTTGCATTATTGCGTGGGTTGGATGGAGCAACGTTGACCCGCCGCGGGGTCGCCGACGGAAAGCCGGTCAGCGCCAGGGCACTCGCTTACATCATTGCCGGGCATGAAAGGCATCACGTAGGCATTCTGCAGGAGCGGTATCGTCTACTGGCTTGAGGTGTGAGCGGGAATGGCATTCAAGGTGGCCAACTGGGTGATGCTTGCCGCTTTCCTGTTTTCAGTGGCGGTTCAGTATAACGACCCCGATCCCATCCGCTGGATGTTGATCTATGGCTTGGCAGCTCTGGCGTGCATCTTGAAACTGATGGGCCGACTGAAATGGTACTTGCCCGCTGCCGTCGGGGCTGCGGCATTCGGCTGGGCTGCCTCACTGGCTCCTCATGTCATTGGCAAGACGACCTTCGGCGAGATGTTTCAATCGTTCCACATGATCAACACCGTGGTGGAAGAGGCGCGCGAAATGGGAGGCCTTCTCATTGTAGCCGCTTGGATGGGGGTGCTGGTTGTGTCAAGGGATGGCGGAACCGCAGAGACGCCGAGGCGCAGAGAACACGGAGAGAAGAGCTGAGGCTCTCGTTCGGTTCAGCTAGTCCTCCGCTTCAGGTCCCTCAGGAAACCAAGCCTTTCATCAAACTCCAGCAAAGATTTCTTCAGGTGTCGCCGGACAGTTCGTGGCCTCTGGCACCGGCGTCACCACACCCATGGTGTCTTCCAATCGGCGTGGCGAACTACAGTGCCGTGCAAACTTAACCTATGAATCTCGACCGAGCCATTTTGTCGCGACGTATTCAGTTTCTGATGGGGGTTCTGGTATCCAGCGCCTTAACGTTGGCGCTAGCTTCGGAACAAATAGCTCAGAGCCAGTCGCTCCCAGTCGGAAGCAAGGAGGAATGGGCCACTCGGCGTCTTGAGACTCTGCGAAACCTCCAGAGTGTCATGGGAGATCTTCCTGAGAAGAGTTCTTCGCCGCTCGATCTTCGAATTCTGGAGGAAGAGCGTGTCGGCGGAATCTTACGGCGAAAGATTACTTTTGTAGGCGAAGTGTTCACGGCAGGGGCCGATCGGGTCTCCGCCTATCTGCTGGTACCCGTCGGATCGCGAAGCAAGAAGAGGGCGGGAGTTCTCTGTCTGCATCAGACGACGAAGATCGGAAAAGGAGAACCGGCAGGCCTCGGCGGCAAACCGGACCTCCACTACGCTCTGGAATTGGCGCAAGAAGGATACGTCACCCTCGCGCCGGACTACCCTAACTTTGGCGGCTACGAATTTGATCCTTATGCAAACGGCTATGCGAGCGCAACGATGAAGGGGATCGTGAATCATCGAAGAGCCATAGACCTGCTACAGTCGTTGCCCGAAGTGGACCCACAGCGGATTGGGGTGATTGGTCATTCCTTGGGTGGCCACAATGCGCTGTTCCTCGCGGCCTTTGATGATCGAGTCAAAGCAATTGTCACGAGCTGTGGATTTACTTCGTTTCCAAAGTATATGAAGGGGGACCTTAGTGGCTGGAGTCACAAAGGATATATGCCACGCATTGCGGATCAATTCGGAAAAGATCCGAGACGGATGCCGTTCGACTTCAGCGACATCCTGATCGCTCTGGCTCCCAGAGCCGTATTCATCAATGCTCCTTTGCGAGACGACAATTTCGAGGTTTCAGGTGTTCGGGATTGTGTCGCGGCGGCACTTCCGGTGTACGACAGTGTCTTCCAGGCTAAGAAAAAGCTCGAAGCGCTCTACCCGGATTCTGCGCATGAGTTCCCGAAGGCGGTCCGGCGCGAAAGTTATCGGTTCCTAGATCGCTTGCTCAAGTAGGGCACGGATTTGTCGGTGGGGAGGTTAGTTAGGGTTGCAACGGAAGTAGTGAGAAGTTGAGAGAATTCTGTCTCTGCCGAATTAGGAAATCCAAACAAAAAAGGCTGGCGCGAACGCCAGCCTTTTGAATGAACCAAAACTTAAAATCAACCCGTTGGATCAGAAATTGATTTTTGCCACGATCTGGCCGTGCGACGTGCTCCGGTGCGAGGACCGCCGGCAACTCCGAATCGGGTGAGATCGGCAGGGTTCGGTCTCGCCGGAGACCAGTGATTCCAAAGTTCGTCCGGTTGAAGATATTGATGAACTCGCCACGAATCTCAAAATTCACAGTTTCCGTGATGCGGGTGCGCTTGATGAATCCCATGTTTGTCGCGAAGCCTTCGGATCGCGCATCGTTGACGTAGACTTGGCGCGGTCCCGAATCGTAGTGTCCTGGAATGCAAACAGCCCGGTTGAGCCATCGACTTGGTGTTGTCGCGTGGTCGAGATCGCCACGCTTGACGGAGGTCCGGATGGGTTGTCCTGTTAGATTAACCATCTTGCGTCCAGAGAGGAAAGCCTGCTCCCTGAGGATAAGTATAAGGAGCGTTGAGCCGAACCAGATGCCCCGCTTGATATTGTGCCGGCAAGAGAGATGGTCCAGCCACCCACAAACCGCTCGGCCACCGAGTTTGCGCCCACCAGTCTGTCCCTTGCCGAAAGGAAGATCCCACGCCACCACGACGTTGAAAATATGTGGTACGATCGGTGTATTGGAAGCTCTTTACGATACCGTACGTCGAAGGGATTCTCCGCCTTCGGGTTGTCGGTAGGTTTCGTCCGCTTGTCTGCGAACCCGAGGCGTTGGTCAAGGATTTCGACCAAGTGTAGTTGGCCTGCATTGTGAGTTGCTGAATCGGCGGTCGAGTTTCAGCTGCAAGGAGTCATACCAGGAACTGCCGATCGGGTTGTATTCGTTGTTGACCGGGCCATGATGTGGGGTAAGGCCGAAGCGCCCGGGCGCAGTGCCCCAATCCTGAACGAAATTGGGATAGGGGACCTGTATCCAGCAGCAACGACAGCTGGGGAATCAATCCGCTGTTCAAGCAAGTCCCCCAACGTGAAATATTTCGGATCGAGGCGATTAAACGGCTTATGGTTGGCTGAAAGACGGGTCCCGAGCCGACTGCGTAAGCGGCTTCGGCCACGAACTTCCAGGGCAATTCGCGCTGGAGACTCAAGCTCCAGTTTTGAAATCGTGGTGCCACACCAGAATCAGGCGAAATGTACCAGATGTCTGCAGCCGTTGGCAGAGCTGGACTGATGAAGGGCGGTGCTGCTGAAACGCTGGGAAGGCACGAAACCCGTTGTCCCAACGCAGTGCGGGGGTGAACGCATCCGGCGCTGCGAGGCCAGCAGCCTGGAGTAGCCATTCTGACAACGAATGCAAAATCCGCCAGTGAACCCGTTCCCTGCCGAATAGTGCATGCCATACCCGAGGCGCAACACCGTCTTCTCATTGACCGACCAGGCAGCACCTAAGCGTGGGCCGATGGAGGAGTAATCAAGATCTTCCGAACCGCTTCCTCACACTGCGTCCCTGGCAATCGCCGCATAGGCCAAGGCTCCCTTCAAACCACTGGCCGGATTGATAAGTTCCGGATCGAATGAGGTGAATGCGTAGGCGAGCGTTGAGCGAGGAATTGGAACCTCGTAACGAAGGCCCAGGTTGAGGGTCAGTTTCGGACGCACCTTCCAATCGGTCTGAACGTACCCGCCATAGTAACCAAAGTTCGCTTGAGGACGCACTGGCGTTGTAGGTTCGCGATTGCGTTGCTCACCAATCCCAGAAAGAAGCTCGCGAACGAATCGCCCGTCGTACCCGACGCTGCCCGAGAAGCCGTTTGCGTCGGGTGAAGCGAAAATCGCCCTGGACCCCGGCATCGTCGAAGCCACCCGTCGAGAGCTTGATACCGGTAGTTCGCATCCAGCGCCGTTCGAACCCGAACTTCCAGTTGAATTTGCCCTTCACCATGTTCAAGTTGCCCGAAACATGATCAGTGAAATTGAACTGAGTTCCTTTGGTTTTCGGTCCATCTCCCCCGGTATCAGCGTAGTTTTCATAACGCGCGTCGGTAAACCTTACAACCGGGAAGGCGTTGGTATCCCCTTCCGAAACTCCCTTGAGCCCAAGCTTCTGTGGCCAACCTTCACCCACACTTCATTGTCAAAGTACTGGCGCAGCCTCGTGTTTCCGTAGGTCACCTGGAGAGTGGTTAGGAGTGATGATCCAATTGTAGTTCAAACGCAAGTACTGAGGCCGGTTTGCAGACGTTGATGCCGCCTTTCCAAACAGTGGTCCCGGGATCGGCCCGTGACCAAGCCGTCTCCTGGAGGCGATACCAGCCATTGATCATGTGCCGATCGGTGATCCGATGGTCAATCTTGAGGCTCCACGAATCCTGCTCGGTCCTCGTGGTCTGAATCGCCAAGATAGTTGTTCTGAAGAGCGTTGTTGCGGCCGGGATCAAAGGGAAGAATATTCCTAGACACGGAACTGAATCGGTTTTGCGGAATGCAGTTTCCAGGAAACTGGGCTTCCGTCTCGCGATCGATAAGCGAACGCCTGCTTCATCAAAGGGTCATCCTTCGCGTTGGCGAGCCGTGGGCACAGTCAGAAAACGCGCCGCAGAGTCTGTCCGCCGAAATCCACCCCAGGTAAAGAAGAAGAACGTCTTATCTTTGTTTGCATTGTAGAGCTTGGGGATCCAGACTGGCCCTCCGACTGCTGCTCCATACTCGTTGCCATGATACTTGGGCTTTGCGGTCCCATTGGCATTGCCAGCCCAAGAGTTGGCGCTTAGTGCACTCGACGTGTGGTAGTCGAAAACGGAACCGTGGAATTGATTACCGCCTGAACGGGTTACGAAGGACTCAATGCCACCTCCCGTCCGTCCATACTCGGCCGAGAACTTGTTATTGATAATCTTGAATTCTCCCAACTGCTCTACGGTCGGTAGCCCATTGAATGCGACGCCGCCGCTTTCCGGGTTCGTCATACTGGCGCCGTCAACCAAGATCTCCTTGGAGCGGCGGGCACCACCAGAAATGCCGCCTTCGCACCAGCCCATAGACCACACCTGCCTGATAGTTAACAAAGGTTTCGACGTTGCGCAGACCACCTGCGTAAATCGGAGCATCCGTGAAGAGTTTCGGGGCGAAATTCGAGCCCATTTCAGTAGTCGCCGTTTGCAACTGCGGAGCTTCACCCGTCACTTCCAGAGTCTGAGAAACCTCGCCGATTTCCAGCTTGAGGTCCAGGTCGAGCGGTTGGAGATGAGGATTACGACGCCACTGTGAGTGAGTTTCTTGAATCCACCTTGCTCTACGGTCACATTGTAAGGTCCTACATCCAACATTGGGAAAACGTATAGACCTGCCTCCGATGTCACGGTCTCAGAGCTCCGGTTTGTTGGAACGTGTGTGGCAATCACTTTCGCTCCAGCGATCACCAACCCGCCCGGGTCGGTCACGGTACCGGAAAGCGATCCAGTACTAATTTGAGCCCAGCCGACAGATGCAGTAAGCATCAAGATTGTGAGCAGACACACTGCTTTGTGTGTGGCCTTCTTCATTTAAAGTCACCTCATTGTGATGGTTGATCTGCTACGTTTTCGTGTTTGAAACACTCTGATGGCTGGACGGCTCAAGGCCTGTGAAGTTCGTTCACTCCGAACAAACGCCAGTGATCCTTGCTCAAGTGCAAGAATAGCTCCAACCCAGGACTCACCTGTGCTTGAGCTACTAACCTTTTTATTATGAATGGGAATGGGGCTCAACGCGGATCTCACTGTCAACTGGCCGGAATCGAGGATATCTGAGAATCCGTTTGGACTCTTCCAGAAATTCGTAGGGCTGGGGCTGCAAGGTGCCGTATCCAAAAATGTGGCTGGATTCCGGCTCGCGCTCCGCTTGGCCGGAATGACGGATGAGGTTGGTCAGTTTCCTTCGGGATCAGCCAAACCGACAGTCTGGATTCCTGCTTCTGCTTAACTATCTTCGTAGGTGACCGCTTCTCGCGTGAATGGGCGACCGTTCTTGGCGCTTAGAAGCCGTTCGCGGATGCTAATACAAACGCACTTAAGAATGTGACAGTTTGGGGCCAACTCCAACCGCTGGCGTAAGCCAGTGGCGCTCGGTGTTCCGGCGTTCAAAAACCCCCCTGAAGTCCCCCCTTATCCAAGGGGGGACGCGATTTTCAGCCTTGAAGGTGCCGCAGCATGGCGGTTCCCTTTGAGATACCGACCGCATCAGCGGTCGGAGCTTCACCTCAACAGGAACGTGCTGAGCCTCCGACCGCTCACGCGGTCGGTATCCCTGCAATCGCTTGCCAACCACTGGCTCACGCCAGTGGTTGATGCAGCGTACTTTGCGTACTAGTTCACTGCAACCTCACCTTCCCAAAATCGCCACTTGGGAAGGCTGACCCGGGGTGGTGCCCCATCCAGTTGCAGAGGAAAAGTGGTCGGCAGTGCCTCAATCAACGTCTGGCCACGATAGAAGAGTTTTGTGAACGTCGCTGCGGAATAACCCAAACGTCCCTGATTTTCGTGCGCGAAAACGTAAGACGCGTTCGTTTCTATTTCACCACAGCGCACCTTGCCGAGGTCGTACTGATAGCGTGGACGAATATTGTCGCGTGTCTGATCCATTTCGAGATCGAGCTTCACGAGTACCACCGACTTAGCGTCTCCTTCCTGAAACTCGACGCCTATGGCCTGGGGGAAGCGGTCGGCTTTCACGAGCCTAAACTGTTCCGCAGCTCTGGCTGCATTCTCACCCTCACGTTGTGGCACCAGAATCGTGACGAAAAACTCCAAGGCGCCCGCCCCGTAATGGCTCGCCGCGGTCTGATAGAGTGCAATCTCCTCCTGATAGTGGCGTTTCTCGGGATAGCTTCCAACCTCTTTGGCCTCATTTTCTGGGAAAACCACCAGGAGTGAGCGGGCGGAGGAAAGCGTCTCGCTGCCGATCGCGTCAATCGCGGTGCTGAAGAACTGCTTGCCCTGCTCGATGATTTTCCGAGTGTGCCAGAGGTTGGCGAACGTATAGTAGCCCGGCGTGCGAATCCGAATTCCGTCAACCACAATGAAAAAATCTCTTGCTTTGACATAGGTGATGGCGCGATCCCACTCATAGCCCAAATCGGCATCCACCACCCGCGTCCGACTGACATCGACTTCCTTGAAATTCAGAAAATCGATCTTCTGAGTCTGCACCTTTCGATAGGCACCCGAGTTGCGGATGAACTCGAACAGGCCCTGGCCTGCCGCGCGCTTGTTCTTGCGCGCTACGACACGATTGTGGAAGTAGTCGGCCCGGTAGGCGCCCCATTTGCCGCTGGGCAGATCATCGCGATAGCCACCATCGTGCAGCAGCACCGAGCCGCCACTCATCAACAGACAAATGCTGTTCTCGTCGGCGTGGCCGTGATGCATCTTTTCTTCTTCCACAGAAAGCGTCTGCCGCAAGTAGTCGCGTTGCAACAGCCCGCCGTCCCCTTCGTCCCGATAGTTGAGCATCAGGAAAGTGCTGGCGACGTCCCAGCCGTTGCGAAACACAATCTTCTTTCCGATGACGTCTTCCAGTACTTCCCGGCTCAGAGCTGTGGGCACTTGAGGAATGATGGAGTCGTCGGCCCAACGATAGGCATCGGTGAGTGCCGACCCGAAGCCAGTTCCGCCGTAGAGAATCGCCTGACCCTTCAACTCCAGAGGTTGGCCTGCCTTCTGCCGCGCGGTCTGCAAGCGCTGGCGCGTTCGGACCAGCATCTCGCGAGCGGCGTATTTGTATTGCGGGTTGCGGTAGGCGGCAGCCGCCTTCTCGAAGACCGGGATGAAGCGATCCCAGCCAGAGTGCCAGTGGGCGTCGCCAAAGTCGGCAACGTTTCCGTGAGGTGCCAGCAGGTGTAGAAAATATTCCATGTAGTAGCGAATGATTGGCGAGTCGAGGAATTCCGTCCTCCCGCTGATCTCGGCGTAGGAGAACACCGACAGCAGCCAAATGGGCTGATAGTGCGACGAGTCTTCAATCTCCCACTGCTTCAGACTGTCGCTCGCCAGCGTCTCAGCCAGCTGCTTCCACTTTCCGGCATTTGGATGACGAGGCAGGGCAACCGCACCGTAATACAAGGCTTCGGCCCGCAGCATGGCGCGATTCATCGCGCTCCATTCGGGAAAGGTGAAAACATAGTCCAGACTCTGCGCCAGATCGCCTTCGATGGTTTCTCTGGAACGGGCGTCCAGAGCGCGGCTATCTCGGATGCGCAAATACGCGCGCGCATACGCCGGCATGAAGAAGAAATTCGAAAGCGCCGGCATCCCGTTGCGGTACTCCGCGCGCGTCTTCCAGTAATCCTTTGGGTAGGCATCGCGGAGTTGTCCATACTCGATCAGAATCTGGCGAACCTTCTGTACGTAAGCAGCGTCCTGCGTATGCTGGTAAAGAAAGCCGAGAATGTCGGCCAGATAAATAGGTTGTGCTGGAGCGTCGTAGCCCCACAGCGGACTGGGTTTGACGTTCTTCTTCCAGTTTGCGATCACACCCGGATACTCCTGCCAGCCCAGTTCAGCGGCTTGCTGTATGTAGGTGAGATAATCCCTCTTGAGTGTCTGTGAGTAAGACGTTGCGGGAAGAACGAGCCACAGGCAGGCGAGCCACACCATTCGCTGAATCAAACGCATCGGGCCTCCGTGAACAACCTTTAGACAAGGCCGCAGATTAACTCAGATGAACGTGGTTGAGAAGCTCAGACGATCGTCGTTAGTTCTGGAGGAGCGCGCCTCGCAGTTTCCAGCCTAATTGTGCTAGATTCTCAAGCTCGAAATCCTCCGGAGGCTTGGGCGCTATGACCGCGGGCCAGACCACAATGAGTGCAGTCACGCCGGGCAAAGTTTTCCTGATTGATGGCATGTCGCACATCTTTCGGGCTCATTACGCCATTCGTGGACTTACGAACAGCCAGGGTGTTCCAACCAATGCGGTCTATGGGTTTGCCACCATGCTCCGCAAGCTCATTCGCCAGTATCAGCCGCAGTATCTTGCTGTGGTGTTCGATGGCAGCCAGCCGACCTTTCGGCACGAGACTTATCAGGAATACAAGGCCAATCGAACGGCCATGCCGGAGGATTTGGCTGTGCAGTTTCCTTACATCCGCCGTCTCTGTGAAGCTCTGCATGTGCCCATTCTGGAACTGGAGCGCTACGAGGCCGACGACATCATAGGGACTTTTGCCTGCCGGGCGGGCGAACAGAATCTGGAAGCAGTCATCGTCTCGAACGATAAGGACATGTTTCAACTGGTCTGCGGCAATGTGCAAGTGCTGCATCAGGCCAAAGAGGATGTCTTGTTCGATGCTGTGAAGGTCGAATCGTTTTTTGGTGTGGCTCCGCGGCAGGTAGTCGATGTTCTCGGGCTCATGGGTGACTCGGTGGACAACGTGCCAGGCGCTCCGGGCATAGGCGAAAAAGGAGCACGCGATCTGATCAAGCGGTTTGGGTCGCTCGATAACCTGTTGGCCAGTGCGTCAGAAGTGGAACGCAAGGCTTACCGCGAGTCGTTACAGAATCATCGCGAGCAGATTCTGCAAAGCAAGGAGCTGGTGACCATCGACACCAAGGTTCCGATCGAGGTCGACTGGACCGAGCTGCGAGTCCAGCAGCCCGACCTCGAGAAGATGCGGGTTTTGCTCACCGAGTTGGGATTTCAATCGTTGCTGAAGGAGTTTGAATCGGAAGCGCCGAAGGAGAAGACCACACTGTCTTTCGTGCCTATTGAGACTGCACAGCAACTTGAAGAAGCACTTCAGAAGGTGAAAAGTGAGCAACGCATCTTTTGTTATTTCGATTTCGACGAAGATGCTTCCACGCAAGCCAGAATTCGCAGCGTTGCCATGGCGGGTGCTGACGCTGGATGGATTACGCGCTTTCAAAACGGAACGGCTCCGGGATTGGCTGGGTTTCGCGGGCTTCTCGAAGGTTCCAGTCCTCCCAAGGTAGTGCACAACACAAAAGCCGCCCGGGTAGCGCTGGCTCAAGTGGGAATCACCCTTCGAGCTGCGGATTGGGACACAATGTTGATGTCCTACCTCGTGCAGCCCAACCGCAGCAACCATCAATTTGCGGAGATCGCCTTCGCGCAGCTCGAAAAAGCTCCAGGCCCGGAACCCGAAGAGCGCTGCGTGCTGGTGCGTGAACTCTTTCAAGCTCTGTCTCCCAAGCTTCAAGAAATGCACCTGGAGGCGGTTTACCGGGACATCGAGCTTCCGTTGGCTGAAGTGCTTGCCGAAATGGAGACCAACGGCATCCGCATTGATCCCGCCCTGCTGCTGGGTATGTCGGGAGATTTTGAGAAACAGATTGAGTCGCTGACGCAACGCGCCTTCGAGTTGGCCGGCATGGAGTTCAATATCAACTCACCGAAACAACTGGGCGAGATTCTCTTCGAAAAATTGAATCTGCCGGCTCCAAAAAAACTCAAGAAATCCGGCCAATACTCGACGTCAGTCGAAATCCTGGAGCAACTCGCTCAACAGTACGAGCTGCCGCGAGTTATGCTTGAGTATCGCCAGATTGCCAAGCTGAAGACCGGTTATGTTGATGCTCTTCCCAGGTTGATCAATCCCAAGACGGGGCGAGTGCATACTTCCTTCAATCAGACCGTCGCGGCGACGGGCCGCCTTTCCAGTAGTAACCCCAATCTGCAGAACATCCCAATCCGAAGCGAACTGGGCACCAAGATTCGTTCGGCATTCATCCCCAGCGAAGGCTGTATGTTGCTTGCCGCCGATTACTCTCAAATTGAACTGCGGGTCTTGGCCCATCTTTCTGAAGACCCGGTTCTCCTGGATGCGTTTCGCAAAGGGGAGGACATTCATACCCGGACCGCGACGGAAGTTTTCGGCATGCACCCAGGAATGCAGACCGGTGAAGTTCGGCGACGGGCCAAAGCGATTAATTTCGGTATCGTTTACGGACAGACCCCTTTCGGCTTGGCGAAGGAGTTGGAGATTTCACAAAAAGAAGCCCAGGAATTCATCCGGCGCTACTTTGAACGCTACCAGGGTGTGAAGCAATTTATCGACGCAACCATTGCGGAAACCCGCAAGACTCAAGAGACACGCACGATGTTTGGCCGGGTGCGGCAGATTCTGGAGATCGGCAGCAGAAACCCGGCCCTGCGGAATTTTGCGGAGCGCACAGCCGTCAACTCTCCCATTCAGGGCACTGCCGCTGACCTGATTAAGCTGGCAATGATTCGCATTCACGCCCGACTGGCAAGAGAACAGCTCAAGACAAAGATGCTGTTGCAGGTGCACGACGAGTTGGTTTTCGACGTGCCACACGGCGAGGTGGAAGTCGCTCAGGCGCTGGTGCAGTCCGAGATGGAAAAGGTTATCGAGCTGCGCGTGCCGCTGGTGGTTTCCATTGGAACTGGGAAGAACTGGATGGAAGCTTGAAAGCAGTGGTTCGTGAGTAGTGGCGAGTGGTTAGTGAAAGGACCGAGCTGAAATCGATTTCTACCACTGACGACACCAACTAACCACTACTTACCACTAACCCCTAGCCACTGACTTATGAATCGCGATTCAGCCTTTGAGTTGCTGCAGCAACATACCAAGAGCGACAGCCTGATCAAGCATATGCTTGCGGTTGAAGCCTGCATGCGGGCTTACGCTGTGAAGTTTGGAGAAGATGATGCCAAGTGGGGTATCGTCGGACTGCTCCACGACTTCGATTATGAGATGTATCCCAATCCGCCCGATCATCCCGAGAAGGGAGCCGAGATTTTGAAGGCTCATGGCTATCCCGACGACGTCATCTACGCGATTCGTTCGCACGCCGATTACACGGGATGTCCAAGGAACAGTCTGATGGATAAGACCCTGTTTGCTTGCGATGAACTTGCAGGGTTCATTACGGCGGTCACGTTGGTGCGCCCCGACAAGAAGATTCGAGGCTTGGAACCACGCTCGGTCCGTAAAAAGATGAAGGACAAGGCGTTCGCGCGGTCGGTAAACCGCGACGACATCATTCACGGCGCGCAGGAACTGGGCATCGAGCTCGACGAACACATCACTTTCTGTATTCGAGCAATGGAAGAGACAGCCGACCGACTGGGGCTATAGAATTTGGAGGTCTCACAGAATGATTGAAAAGGTAATCACGATTGCATCGCTTGATGAGGATACGTCGCAACAGGATCTTGCCTACTGGTTGAGTCGACCATCCGAAGAGAGACTGGCTGCCGTTCAACTATTGAGGGAGCGAGTGTTTGACCTTCCGCAACCATTCGAAAGAATCCTTGAAATCGCAGAGCTTTTGCAACACGACGTTGGGCAAAAAAGGAGCATATGACTTCATCGCCAGCTCCAAAAAAGATCTCTGAAAAGTGGGTCAGTTATTGGCCGAGCTCTGAACAGCCTCGCGAGAGGCTCATGTCCGAAGGAGCCGGGAAACTGAGCGAAGCCGAACTGCTTGCAATTTTCCTCCGCGTTGGCGTGAAGGGAATGAGCGTGGTAGACCTTTCTCGCAAGCTACTGAAGGACTTCAATGGCTTGCGAGGGCTGTTCAAAGCCACCGACGAACAATTGCGCCAGGTCAAAGGCATGGGAACGGCCAAGATTGCCACTCTGCGCGCCATCCGAGAAATCAGCGAACGCTGGTTGCAGGAGAAGGCTCAGCAGGGAAGTTTTATCGAATGCTCGAAAGACGTGCTGGATCTGCTGGCCCACAAGTTCCGTGATCTACAGCAGGAGATTTTCAGCGTTATCTTCCTTGACACCAAACATCGTGTCCTGGCCGTTGAAGAGATGTTTCGTGGGACGATCAATACCGCCAGCGTCTTTCCGAGGGAGGTCGTTAAGAAAGCGCTTGGTCTTGGCGCCGCAGCGATTGTGGCAGTCCACAACCATCCCAGCGGCAACCCGGAGCCGAGCGTGGAAGATCGGCGGGTGACAGAAGATCTAAAGAAGGCCTGTCAGTTGATGGAGATTTCCCTGCTGGACCACATTGTGGTGGGAAGCAACGGACACTTCAGCTTCGCAGACAAACGGATGATCTGAAGGCAGGCGAAAGGCGAATGGGTCAAGGCGAAAGGTCCCGGATCAACGCTTCAGCTTGCCTGATAAAATGACTTCTTCGTCATTCAAACTTCGACAGTCGTTGTGCCCACTTGACCCTTTAGCCTTTGCCCTTTCGCCTGATTATGCGGCGGGCTGTTTCTTCATGAATCTCTGCGCTTCTTCCCAGTCGGTTTGAGTTTCGGTACCGCCCATCCCCAGGGTTGACATCGCCCCACAGGCGTTCGCCAGTGTCAGAGATTTTCTGAGATCAAACCCGTTGAGATGTCCGTAGAGAAACCCTGCATCGAATGAGTCACCGGCACCGGTCGTATCGATGGTTCTCACCTTGAAGGCCGGCAACTGGATGACTTGACCCCGACTCTTGGCAAGCGCCCCCTTCGATCCCAATTTGATGACTACCGTGGGAACCTTCTGAGCGAAGAGGTCGAGCGCTCGATTCAAGCTCTTCGCCTTGGCGATGTTGATTGCTTCCATCTCGTTGAGCAGAAGCACATCGAGGTATTCCAGGCATTTCCAGATTCCGGAGTTCCACTGGTTCTTGTTGTCGCAGTTGGGATCGAGCGAGGTGGTCATGCCAATTTGTTTGGCGTTCTGGAACAGCTGTGGAAACGAAGGCAACAATCCTTCCTGCAGAAAGTAGGAGGAGATGTGAAGGTGATCGTGATCGCGGAAGACCTTTTGCGAGATATCTTTGAGGTAGAGATGAGGGATCGCTCCAGGATAGGTGATCTGCGCTTTGTCATTGCGGAAGTTGAGTGAAACCTTGAGACCGGTGCGCAGCTTGCCGTCGCGCAGAATGTTGTCCGTCTTGACCTTCTTCGCTTCCAGAGCGTCGAGACAAAACTTGCCGAACTCGTCCCGCCCCACCTTGCTAACAAAAGTCACCGGCACTCCCAGTTTAGCGAGTCCGCACGCCAGAATCGCAGACGCACTTCCCAGGCTGAGAACCATTTCCTGGGCAGTAATCTCGCGTCCCAGCACCGGGAAAGTCTGCAGCCCGACTCCAATAATGTCGACGTTCAGTTCGCCTACGATCAGCACCTTCTTCTTTCGTTTCAAGTTCAACTCGCCATCCCTCCATGAACATCCCCATTAGAAAAGGGGACGAAGCTTGCAAAAGAATCTATGCGCAATGCAGCCAAACAGTATCCGCTGCGTTGAGCCATGCCTTGGAAGGCATGGAACCTAATTGCTACCTAAGTTCAGGGTCACGTGGCAGGTTCCTGAATCGCGGAACATGAGCCTAAGATTGCCTGCTTCGCGGCTTAGCGAGTATCAAGAGGCCTGAAGCAAACAGGAGTGTATATCCTCTTTTCCCCTTATCTGTCAAGGAGTTATTGGAGACAGGAACAATGGTCAGCGTCGCTGGCATGGCGGTATCTCCAATGTTTCCAGCACGATGAAAAATGCTTAGACTTTTGCCAATACTCATAATAACTTTACGCCCCTCAGAGCACTGAAATTCCGGAAAGGAAGCCCACACGGCAATGACGCGATCTGCAAATCCCAGTCGAGGTATTGGGGCTTTACTGGTGCTCTTGATCCTCGTTTTCCTTGTTCTGATTGGGGGCGTCGTAGTGAGTTTCCAGCGATGGGAAGGGCAGCCACCGACGATCCGTTTTGACCGGGAGTTCAAGTCGTTGGGCCGAAAACCTCCCTTGTCTTTGCAGATCGAGGACGCCGGTAATGGCCTGAGCCACATTTCGGTCTCACTGAAACAAAAGGACCAGTTGGTTTCCTTGGTTGAGGAATCCTATCCGGGACCGTCACTGCTTGCTTTCTGGCGCGTTGGCGAAAAGAAGTCGGCGACAGTTGATCTCGGGAAGCTAATTTCCGAGAAATATAAAGTCCAGGACGGACCCGCAAGCCTGCTGATTACCACCTCGGACCATTCCTGGCGAGGATTTTTCGGGGGCAACCACACGCAACAGCAGCGCGATTTCGTCTTTGACATCTATCCACCGCGCCTCGAGGTTCTCTCCAGTCAGCACTACATCAACCAAGGGGGCTCTGAGTGCGTGGTCTACCGCGTTTCTCCAGACGCTGAGATATCGGGCGTCCAGGCAGGGCCGAACTTTTTCCCCGGGTACCCATCCGGTAGCGATCCGAACCTCCGGTTTGCGCTGTTTGCCTTTGCGTACAACATTCCCGAGAACAGTCCTCTGAAAGTCGTAGCGCGCGATGGTGCTGGCAACGAAGCGGTTGCAGGATTTTGGCACAAACTCTTTCCAAAGAAGTTTCGCAGCCGCCCGATCCCACTGGACGATGGATTTCTGCAGAAGGTTGTGCCCGAAGTGATGTCGCACAGTCCGTCCATCCAGGATCAGGGAGAGTTGATCAAGACGTTTCTGGAGATCAACAGCAAGCTGCGCAAGACCAATCACGACCAGATTACCGAGCTGAGCCGAAAATCTGCTCCCCGGTTCTTGTGGGATGGCGCATTCTTGCAGTTGAGCAACTCACAGGTCGAATCACTGTTTGCCGACCACCGAACCTATGTTTACCAAGGCAAGGAAGTCGATCGCCAGGACCACGTAGGCTTCGACCTCTCCGTGACGCAGCAGTATCCCATCGAAGCCGCGAACGACGGCGTGGTGTTGCTTGCCGACTATTTCGGCATCTATGGCAACACGGTGTTGATTGACCACGGCTGCGGATTGATCTCCCTGTACGGTCACCTAAGCTCCATCGGTGTTCAGCCCGGCCAGCAGGTGAAGAAGAAGGATGTGGTGGGACGGAGCGGAGCCACGGGCCTTGCGGGAGGCGACCACTTGCACTTTGGCTTTTTCTTGCACGGCGTCCCCGTGAACCCGACGGAGTGGTGGGACGGCAAGTGGATTAAAGACCACGTGCTGGACCGAATCAGCGGCGGTTCACAGCCGCAGAAAATCAATTAGGTCATTGTTTCCAAAGTTCTCCCTCTCCCGTTTGTGGGGAGAGGGTGGCCCAAGGTGAGGTCTTGAGAAGACTTCACGCTTTCGCGAGGGCCGCGTGAGGGGACAAGAAGCAGCGGAGCCGTCTCCGCGCCGGTCTGAGGTGCTTGCTACGCGCGAAATTCGCCCGCACGCGAAAGCTTGCCGCTATAGTGACTCTCACAAGACAAAGGACATTCCAATGAAAGAAACCCGAAAGTTTGTCGAAAGCCTCGGATTTCCCTCAACAGACAGCTACGACCTGCCAACTTCCGCGAAGCGATTTCCTGACGGCGCGCAGTATCGCTTTGAAATTCCCAGCGTTGAAGGGCCGCGCTGTTTGCAGACGGTGATTGATGAGGCGAAGAAATACAAGCTCACGATTCATCGTGTCAGTCAGGGCAGTGGCATCCTGTTGCAGACCGACGACGAGATCAAAGAGATGCTCCGCATCGCCAAAGACCAGCAAATGGAGGTCAGCCTGTTTGTGGGGCCACGCGCCACCTGGGACGTCGGCGCTCAGCCTCTCACACCTGCTGGGAAAAATATTGGACTCGGATTGCGCGGCATGGACCAGGTGGTTTATGCCATTGAAGACATCAAGCGGGGGTGCGACCTTGGGTTGCGCGGCATACTGGTGGCGGATCTAGGTCTGTTGTGGCTCATCAATGAAATGAAGAAAGCCGGCAAACTGCCGGCGAATCTTGTAGTCAAAATTTCCGTGCAACTGAGCGCTACGAATGCAATTGCTGTCAAAATTCTCGAAGACTTCGGCGCGGGAACCTTCAATGTCTCATCGGATCAACCGCTGCCGCTGCTGGCGTCTATTCGCCAGGCGGTATCGATCCCGTTGGATTTCTATGTCGAGTCTCCTGACAACTTCGGCGGGTTCATCCGTCATTTCGAGATCCCGGAATTCATCCGAGTCCTCTCTCCGCTCTATGTCAAGCTGGGCCTGCGCAACGCGCCGGATATCTATCCCAGCGGCACCCACATCGAGGCAACCGCCATCGCCCTCACGAAAGAACGCGTCCGTCGCGCCAAGATCGCCTTTGACATGATTCAGCGCTACTGCCCTGAAGCAGTGATGTCCAAGGTAGGAGCTAAAGATCTGGCCGTGCCGGAAGTCTAACCAGCGTGGCAGATCGCAGAATCTCGAGCTGCGAAAGCTTGTCTCGCGGATCCGGACGCTGTCACCCGGTGAAGTAGAGATACGCAATCACAATGAGGCCTAAGACAATCCCAGAGCTCGCAACATCCCATTGGTTCCAGCTTAGGCGTGATTGCCTCCGGTGCTCTTCGGTGATCGTGGCGTAAGTTAATCCTTCGATTTGCTTTTCAGGCGGGGCTTCGCCGAGATAGCTGACTCCAATCATTACACCGACCGAAACCAGAAAGATCAGCAGGCTGTAATACTGGAAGTAGATGTTGTTGACGATCCACAGAAAAGAACCTTCCGCGTAGCCTCCCTCAAACCCGGCCATCCGCAAGCTGACGGGCGTGTCAACTGCCAGACGAAATGCTCCGAGCGCAAATCCCGTTATCAGAGCAGCGAGGCAACCCTTCGCGTTGAGCCGTTTCATGAAAACACCGAAGAAGAAGACCACAAAAATCGGTGGCGCCAGATAACCTTGAACGCCCTGCAAATAGTCATAGAGCCCTTTGCTTCCACGAATCACGGGAATCCAAAAGAGACCGATCAACACCATGACTACGGTCGCAACACGTCCAACCCAGACGAGTTGGTGCTGTGTCGCTTTCGGTCTGAATTTTTGGTAGAAGTCGATGGTGAACAACGTCGAGCAGGCGTTGAAAGCCCCGGCCAGTGAGCTCATCAGGGCTGCCAGCAGACCAGCAACCACGAGCCCCCGGACTCCCGCTGGCATGACGTATTTCACCATCAAGGCGAAGGCAGCCTGCGCGTGATCGGAGAGGGCTCGACCGTTGGTGTCCAACATCCCGGCAAATTCCGGGACTTTGCCAGTCCTTGCCAGTCCAAGCCAGATCATTCCCGGGATGATGAATATAAAAACCGGTAGCAGCTTGAGGAAAGAAGCAAAGATGCTGCCACGTCTCGCCTCTCGTTCGCTGGGCGCACCCAGAGCGCGTTGGACGATGTACTGGTCTGTGCACCAGTACCACAAACCGATGATCGGCGCGCACAAGAGCATGCCGGGCCAGGGATAGTCGCCATTGAAATACCACGCAATCCGCGCGGATTCCTTCACCGGGAGCCATGTCCCTTCCATGCCAGCAGGGACAAGCGGCTTCCACAGATTGAACATTTCGGAACCGAGCGCCGCCCGCAGCTCGGCCCAACCACCGAGCCTGCTGATGCCAAAGACCGTCAACAACGCGGAGCCGAGAATCAGAATGACCGTTTGCAGTGCTTCCGTATAGGCGACGGTTCGCATCCCGCCCAGCACGGTATAGAGGCCGGTGAGTACAACCACCAGGACGGATCCAATCCAAAAGCTGTCGAGCGTTGTCGAGCCAAGTTGCAGTTGCATTTCCGGCAACAGGGTGCCGAACACCACGCCACCCGCGAAAATGCCTACAGCGATCTTGGTTAGTACGTAAGCGACGAGAGAGATGAGAGAAAGCACCCAGCGGGCGGTCGGAGAGAAGCGCTTCTCCAGAAACTCCGGCATCGTAAATACCTTGGAGCGCGTGTAGAAAGGAATCAGGATCCATCCCAGCACCAGCAGGCACCAGGCGTGGAGCTCGTAATGAGCCAGAGCGACACCACTGGTAGCGCCTGCACCAGCGAGGCCAACCAGGTGTTCCGATCCGATATTGGAAGCGAAAATCGATGCACCGACGACGAACCATCCGAGATCTCTTCCGGCTAGAAAGTAATCGTCGGCTGTGTCCTTGCCCTTGCGGATCAGCCACGCGGCCAGCCCCAGCAGAACCCCGAAGTAGGCTGCGATGAAGATCCAATCGATTGGTGTCATAGAGCGAGTCTCTCTTTTCTTCTAAGAAAATCTCCTCTCGGGAGGGGTGGCGGCCGAAGGCCGCCGGGGTGGGCACGTTCGCGATTTTGCACCTACCCAGGACCTGACGACATCTGCTGCGATTCTCTAACCTACATCACCTCGCGCCTAGCCGTGTGGGCGCTCTGCAAAGAATCTACCGAAGATCGAAAGTAATAGTGACACTTCTACGAACTTGGCTGAGAGAGCTATAAGTCACGAGCATCGGCTCCCCTCGCCCCAGTGCGGGAGAGGGGCCGGGGGGTGAGGGGGATACCTCTCTGCTGGGTCAACTCCCGAAACTCGGCTCTGGATCAGGATCTCAGAAGGCTTGGGAGCACGCAATCAAGACCCAAGGCGTGGCGTGGAACCGAGTTCATGCCCTGCGCCGATGCATCCTTCCGTCTTTCTAACCCTGCAATGCGAAAATACGTTCCGGACGAAGCAAGTAGGGTGGGACGATGCAAGCTATGTTCGAAAGAGGGAGAACTTCTTCCGGCAGCGCGATGCCCAGCACGTCTTGAACGAAGCGCCGCCGAGACTGGCAGCGCTCGTAACACTCTGGGAAGCGGTGTCGGACTTCCTCTCTTAGGGTTCCATCGACAATGGCCACTCCATCCTCCATGCGAGTCGAGAAATACACGGGCGAGGAGGGAATGACATCGGTTTGAATCACCATGCCCGACCGGATGCGAATGTCTGATCCGTCGTAAATCGGAGAACTCACCCATTCATCCAGGTGGATGAGGTGCCCGGGGTTAAGGAAGATGTTGAATTTCTCAAACGGCAGGCGCTCCTGGATCAACCGATAGAGCACTCCGCCCGGCTGACCGATGCGCAAATGATGGAGCCACTCGGTCATCGCCTCAAAATAGGGACCCGCAAACACGCTCACATACTCTTGCGCAGTGGACGGCAAATCCTGGGCTTCCTCGGCGATCCAGCCCGCCCTGCAGATGTTGCTTCCCCAGAAGGAAATGTTTGACGACCAGGTGTGACCTTTCTCGATCTGGCTTCCATTTGGACTGGCCAGACTGATGCGGCCTGGGCCGGTCTTCAAAGTCAGGTGACAGGCCAGCGGCGTTCCGTCGTAGCGCGCCTCTTCCACAAGTTCACGGTCCGTCATGCCGCATCGAAGCGCGAAATGGATGCGCTTCATGGCTTCCGAAGCTTTAGCGTTGCTGTACTCGAACAGAGCGATCTCTGACGGCGAGCAGTTCGAGCGGAGGCCCTCGCCGGGATGGACGAGCAGCCGTGTGGCATCTTTCACGTTATCAAATCCAACAATGCCGCGTAGCACGTCGACGATATACGAGGGCACGTCCATCTGGTGCGGGCTGCCATAGTACTTCCAGCCCACGCAACCGACACGGGCTCCGGCCACGATCTTCTCATCGCGAAAAATTTCCTCAAGGGAACGGCTGCCGTTGCGGGGTTGGTCCAGGAGTGAGAAGGGCTGAAATAGCTCGGTACGCAGACCGCCGCTTTTGAAGAGCGGACTGATCGGCAGGTAGCCCTCGCATTCGTTGCCGACCATCAACAGCGGCTTGGTATTGGGACCAACCAACAACAACGCTTCTTCAAAGCGAGGGTCAAAGTTTGTGAGGTAGGAGAGATTGGCAAAGTGTTCCCGATCTCCGTAGACGACGAGATGGCTTAGGCGCTGCTCTTCCATCCGTGCGCGCAGCCTGTCGATGCGGGACTGGAATTCTTCGACGCCGGCCAGGGGCGGTTCCACCGCCGCAGGAAATTCAGGCCAGGCGGTTTCAATCAGGCGATGAAGAGGCGCTTTCATCGAGGTCCTTCCAAAACAGTCGTGTTCACCAAGTTGAACGGGCCGTTCGAGCGCGGTTTTTGCGAAGCAGCAGACGTTTAAAGAGAATGCTGGAGTTATCTCACAACTCTGAGGGTAAGGTATTCAGGAAAATTGGCGGAGGCGGTAGGATTCGAACCCACGATACCCGTTAAGGTATAACGGTTTTCAAGACCGCCGCAATCAACCACTCTGCCACGCCTCCGCAAGTTCGAGTGTTCTAGCATCGGCAAGCGAGTCTTGTCAAATCCACTGAGGATGGGAAGTCGGCAGAGAAATGTAGGGTGCGTCGAGCTTTTGTGACGCACCTATCCGTCTTTTCGTGCTGAGCCTCAGGAATTGTAGGTTGCCTCGACCTTTGGCACTCGATGGACTTCCGGTATAGTGGTGCGCCCAAAGGCACGGTGTCCTACAGCTATTTCAATTGGAGTGAGGATGAAGACGATTCTGTGTTACGGAGATTCGAATACCTGGGGGTACATCCCGGGCTCAGCCGCGAAATATGCCCGGCACCAGCGCTGGACCGGGGTGTTGCAGCAGACGCTTGGTGGAGATTTCGTCGTGATTGAGGAGGGACTCAACAGCCGGACCACCGTGCTGGATGATCCGACCAAACCTTTCAAGAATGGAAAGGATTATCTGATCCCCTGTCTGGACTCGCATGCACCTCTAGACCTCGTAGTACTGATGCTCGGGACCAATGATCTCAAACATCGTTTCGGCATGTCGGCATTTGATATCGGAGCGAACGTCGCGACGTTACTGGGACTGGTGAAGCAGTCTACCTGCTCGTGCTCAGGAGGCGCTCCGCGGGTTCTTCTCATGGCGCCGCCTCCGGTCGGAAAGCTGACGGTCGTAGGATCGACGAACTTTCCCGAAATCTTCCGCGGTGCCGAGGAGAAGTCTAAAATGCTAGGCCAGGTCTACAGAAAATTTGCGCAGGAGGCGGGAGTCGCATTCCTGGACACGTCAGAGATTATCGTCTCCTCAGATATAGACGGTATTCACTTCGAAGCTGATCAACACCGGAAACTAGGAGAAGCAGTGGCGAAAAGGGTGAGGCAATTGTTGGCAGAAGACTGATGCGTGAAGCGTGATACGTGAACCGTGATGAGAGATTGCATGCTACTTTTTCACGAGTCACACATCACGTACCACGGCTCTTCACGCTCCGAATTTGTCGAACAACTTCGCGTTCGCCATCATGTAACGAATGAGGTTGCGACTCTTGAAGATTCCCAGAGATCCGCGATTCGCATTGCTTTCGGTAAAGCGATCCAGCTTGTCGCTCCCGCTGACGGGACCGTGAATCATGACCGGCTGTGGATGCCAGCTATGCGATTTCATCGGAACTGGCGTTGAGTGGTCGCCTGTCACGGCCAGCACCATGGGTTTCTTTTTCAGCAATACCGGCAAGGCGCGATCGACCTCTTCAATGACTGCCACCTTCTGATCGAAGTTCCCATCCTCGCCAGCCATGTCGGTTCCCTTGACGTGGATAAAAAAGTAGTTGTAGTTGTCGTATTCCGCCAGATACTTCTCAAACTCCTCTTGCGTCGTGTTGGTTCCCTCGAGCTTCTTCATTCCGATTAACTGGGCCAGTCCCTTGTACATGGGATAGACCGCAATGGCTCCGGCCTTTAGCCCGAACCGCTCTTCAAAAGTGGGAATCTTGGGCAGGTGAGCGATCCCACGCAACAGAAACCCGTTTGCAGGATGTTCCTTTTCAATCAACGGAAGGGCTTTGGCATAGAACTCGTTGACGATGGCTGCAGCTTCCTTCGCTTTTGCGGACTTCACAGCCGCCTCAACATTCTTGAGGGGCGCACCTTCATGGTGCGGATCCGAGTCGGTCAATGGACCCTCCAATCCTTTGCCCCGGAACACGACGACAAAACGGTGAGACTTCCCGGGCCGGATGATCACCTCGGCGCCGCCAACCTTCTTAATCTTCTGCAACTTCGCGCAAAGCGCCTCGTTTACTTCGGTCGCAATGCGTCCGGCTCGCCGGTCCGTGACGATACCTTTTCCGTCGAGCGTGGCGAAATTGGCCCGCGCAGCGACGTCTCCCGACTTCAGTTCGATGCCGAGACCGAGCGCTTCGATGACACCCCGACCGACTTCATATTCCAACGGGTCGTAACCAAACAACCCGAGATGGCCAGGGCCGCTCCCAGGTGTGATGCCGGGTGCTACAGGCGTCATGCGACCCATGGCCGAGGCTTTGGCCAATTCATCGAAGTTCGGTGTCTTTGCGGCTTCCAGAGGGGTGAGGA
Source organism: uncultured Acidimicrobiia bacterium (assembly GCA_963791795.1). Classification (GTDB taxonomy): domain Bacteria; phylum Acidobacteriota; class Terriglobia; order Versatilivoradales; family Versatilivoraceae; genus VFZK01. The sequence continues at coordinate 8,257 of CAWBTP010000001.1, read as the reverse complement.
ACCGGGTTCCGGCAGTCGCGATGTCACCAACGCCATCCAGTACCAGCAGCACCAGTTTTGTGTCAGCCTCATTGGGCAATCGCAACGATTGGTAGAGCGTTTCGGTTTTCATGTTTCTCCTGAAAATCGTTCTCGTCGTCGTCCTCGTCCTCGTAATCGAAAAGCCGACGACGAGAACGAGCACGAGTGCGATACTTGCATTCTTTGGTGGTGCCGCAGAGGCAGCACGAGCGTCTCTCCTGATGATGGAATTGGAACGTGGCAGAAGGACCCTGTGGAACGGGACAGGGTCTTTCCGGCCGGCAAGAGCCGACCAAAGTCTAAATCAAGTCAAGAACGTCCTCTAGGGGAAACCTTTTGGGGTGATGCCAAGCAAATAGCGCAGACCTACCTTTTTATGGCAGGTCTTCGGCAGGTCCGTGTAACACGGATAAAGCCGCAGACCGCCAGAGGCGCGGTCCGTGGTACAGCTACATGCCCGCGCTCATGATCACATGTAGCCGCCGAGGTAACGAGGCGGAGCTGGTGGCCCCCATCTCCTCACATCGACGGCCACAAAGCAAGATCTGGGCAGACTTACGAATTGACGCCCAAAAATGGCTGTGGGTAGAATGACACATCTTCTTCAGCGTTCTGGATACCTGCCAGATTCAGTGAATGAGGATCTTTATGCACCCGCCTTCCGTTGCTCGATTGTCTGGCTTGATTGGCTCAGGTTTTCGTCGTCTCCTGCACGCCAGGATCGCTCTCAGGATTCTCTGGTTGATCGTTCTTGTGTTTACCTTGAACGAATTTCTCAAAGCCGCTGCCAAGGATGAGATCAATCTCGACAAGATTTCTCCCAAAGCCTACTACCTTGACCAATTGCTCAAGGGAGTTCCTGTTGTCATGAAGTCGTTCGTAGAAGATACCGGACGCTTTGCACTGGCGGGCTGGATTCCCGAGTACCAGGAGGCGATTTACCCGCTGGCGTATCTGGCAACCACCAAGGAGCCACCAACTCAGTACACAGGCGACGCCCAGCTCATCAATGCGGCCATGAAAGGTGGCGATGCGCTGCGCGACTCGCAGTACGAAGATGGAACGCTGGAGTTCCTGAAGCGGGACGGTACCAGTTGGGGTCGCATCTATCCCTATAAACTCCTGGCTGCCTGGCTTGAAACTTATGAACTCCTGAAAGACAGGTTGGATGCAGACCGACGGAGTCGCTGGGAAACGGGTCTCAACCTGATGGTTGAAGGGACCCACCAGCAGATCCTCGGGAAGCGGAATCCGCGCCTCTTCAGCGGCATCTTCCGCAATGACGAAGTCGTATGGGGCTGGGGGAACTTTGAGGTGAACAGCTGGAGTATCTGGGACGGATTGAATGTCTTCCGTGCTGGCCAGATCTTCAACCGCAAGGAATGGCAGCAGAACGGACAGCGCATGATTCACTCGGCGCTCGAAACACTGGATCCCACATCCTTCTTCTGGCCGGAGTTCGGCGGCCCTTCACCCTCGCAACAGCTCGAATATCTGCAGGCGATTGGTTTGTACTACGAACATTCGGGAGACCTGGCGGTCGTTCCTTACCTGCAACGGGGCTTGGAGTTTCAGATCAAGTATGTCTACCCCGACGGCTCCCTGGTTGAGACACTGGACGGCCGCGCCCGTTATTCTCCAGAACCACCGGCCGATGGCCACTTCGTTTTCAGCCAGCTTGAAGAAGGCCGCCGCTTTGCCAAATTTCTGGTGGGACATTTGATGCTCCGCGGAACCGCGCTTCCGCTGAGCAGCAGCCTGTTGCGCAATTTGCGTTACTACCATGAAGGTGACGAGGCCAAGCTGCCAATCGAGAAGAAGTCTTACACTCTGACTTCGGGAAGCAAGGCGACGGTGCGTCGCAAAGCACCTTGGTTTTACGCTCTCAGTGGATACACGGCTCCGACGACGCGAAATCGATGGGGGCTGGACCGCCAGAACTTTGTCAGTGTTTGGCACGAAAACGTTGGCTTGATCGTCGGTGGCGGAAACTCAAAGGGACAGAGTGATTGGAGCAACTTCATTTTTCCGCGCGCCGGGCGCCTGGCCTACATTCCGAGCGGCGGTGAGGTTCGGGAAGACCAGTTGGTTCTGAGCTACGAAGACAAGAAAGCCTCGCTGGAAGTCTCACCGGACTCAAAGACGGTGCTGAAGATCAAGGCCGCTTTGTTCGATGCGGCAAGTTCGGCGACAGGCCAGTTGTTACTCCACTTGAAGGCAGGCAACACTTGCAAGACAGCATCCGGGGGTGTGTTGTCCCTGAGCGATCGACCCATTGAGATTCGTGCTGAGGACGCAGGCGGTTGGGTCGAATTTGAAGGCTGGCGCATCAATCTGCCCCCTGGCAGCAAGGTCAATTTCCCTTCCTATCCATTCGACCCGGAAGCGCGGGACACCCGGGCACCTCTCAGCCAGGCAAGAGGCATCCTTTCCTACCCATTGAATTCGACAGTTCCCAAGACCGAGTTCACAATCACTGTCCTCAAGCAATAGCCTCGGCACTGTTGGCACTGTGTCAAGACTTGAGTTGATTCTCCTCTTTGTCTTGGAACAGCCTGTGTGTAGAATGTCCCGCCTAGCTGAAAGCCCAGCTGGTTCGGATCCTCGTTGATCCCTCCCTTCTTGTCACGCGCAGTTCCCATTCCACATGAAAAAGTTACTCGCTGCCAACCGAAGTGAAATTGCTATCCGCATCATGCGCGCTGCCTCCGAGCTGGGCTTGCGAACGGTTGCGATCTACTCGGAAGAGGACCGTCTTGGCTTGCATCGCTTCAAGGCCGACGAAGCCTATCTGATCGGCAAGGGCAAAGGCCCCATTCAGGCTTATCTGGACATTGATGGCATTGTTGCGCTGGCGCTCGAAAAACAGGTCGATGCGATCCATCCCGGTTACGGGTTCCTTTCTGAGAACCCCGCATTTTCACGTGCCTGCCAGAAGGCAGGAATTGCTTTCATCGGTCCGGAACCCGAGCTGCTCGAGCTGCTCGGAGACAAGGTGGCAGCCCGCCACCTTGCGGAGAAGGCAGGCGTCAAGGTGGTGCCGGGTACAGAGAAAGCAGTGCAAGGCCTGGAAGCAGCGAAGAAGGCGGCGAAGTCTATTGGCTTTCCACTGATCGCAAAGGCCTCGTTTGGGGGGGGCGGGCGAGGCATGCGCATCATCCGCGCTGCTGGAGAACTGGAGGCGCGGCTCGAGGAAGCCAGCCGCGAAGCCGCGGGCGCTTTTGGCGATGGCGCCGTGTTTCTGGAGAAATATATCGAGCGTGCCCGCCACATTGAAGTCCAGATTCTGGCCGACTGGCACGGCAACGTGATGCATCTCTATGAGCGGGACTGTTCGGTGCAGCGCCGCCACCAGAAGATTGTCGAAGTGGCCCCGGCTGTCGGCATTTCAGCGAAGGTCCGGAAAGAGTTGTGCGACGCAGCGGTTCAACTGGCGCGCACTGCAGGCTATCGCAATGCGGGTACCGTCGAGTTCCTGGTGGATGCCGACTCCGAAGAATGGTTCTTCATCGAAGTGAACCCGCGCATCCAGGTGGAGCACACCGTCACGGAAATGGTGACGGGAGTCGATCTGGTGCGGTCACAGATCCTGGTAGCGCAGGGACATGCGCTGCATGAGGCTCCACTCGCGCTTCCTCAGCAAAACGCCCTGCCCCTTCATGGAGCGGCCCTGCAGTGCCGCATTACGACGGAGGATCCGGAAAACAGCTTTTCCCCCGACTACGGAAAGATCACGACGTATCGTTCGCCTGCGGGATTCGGCATCCGGCTGGATGGCGGCACGGCTTACGGCGGGGCTGTGCTGACGCCTTACTACGATTCCTTGCTGGTGAAAATGACGGCTTGGGGAAACACACTACCCGAAGCCTGCCAGCGCATGGATCGTGCCTTGAGGGAGTTTCGCATTCGCGGTGTGAAGACGAACATCCCCTTTCTCGAAAACGTTGTGAATCACGCAACGTTTCAGAAGGGACAGACCACAACCACATTTCTGGACGAAACCCCCGAACTCTTTCGCTTCATCCGCCGGCGCGACCGCGCTACCCGTCTGCTGAACTACCTGGGAGACGTGATTATCAACGGCAATCCCGAAGTGGCTGGCAAGAAGTGGCCGGAAGGATACGGTTCGACTGCCAAGGCCACCGAGGCTGAACCGGTCATCCTGCCTGAGGTGCCCTTCAGCAAAGGCGTGTCGCCGGTTCCTGGCACGCGCCAGATGCTGCTGGCGATGGGCCCGAAGAAGTTCGCCGAGTGGATACGCAAGCAGAAACGATTGTTGGTTACCGACACGACGTTTCGCGATGCCCACCAGTCGTTGCTAGCTACTCGCGTCAGATCGATCGACATTCTCCGAGTCGCTGAGGCGGTGTCGCACCGGCTACCCGGTCTTTTCAGTCTTGAGATGTGGGGAGGTGCCACGTTCGACACTTCCATGCGTTTCCTGTTGGAGGATCCGTGGCAGCGATTGCGCCAACTGCGGGAACTGGTGCCGAATATTTGTTTTCAAATGCTGCTGCGTGCCTCCAATGCCGTCGGCTATACCAGCTATCCCGACAACGTTGTGGCGGAGTTCGTCAGAGAATCGGCTCGCCAGGGCATCGACATCTTCCGCATCTTCGATTCGCTGAACTCCGTCGAGAATATGCGCGTGGCTATCGATGCCGCGCTCGAGACCCATGCCATCTGCGAGCCAGCTATCTGTTATACGGGAGACATTCTCAACCCCGATCGTCCGAAGTACTCCATCCAGTACTACGTGAAGATGGCGAAGCAACTCGAGAAGCTCGGCGCTCACGTTCTCGGCATCAAAGACATGGCGGGGCTGTGCAAGCCCTATGCGGCTTTCCAGTTGGTGAAAGCGCTGCGGGAGGAGATCGGCATTCCCATTCATTTCCATACTCACGACACCAGCGGCGTGAACGCTGCGTCGATTCTGAAAGCTGCCGAAGCTGGCGTCGATGTTGCCGACGCCGCCGTTTCATCAATGAGCGGGCAAACCAGCCAGCCCAATCTGAACTCATTGGTCGAAGCCCTGCGGCACACAGCGCGCGATACACAACTCGATCCGGTTGCGCTGAACGAGTGTTCGGACTATTGGGAGAAGGTGCGGACTTACTACCGACCTTTCGATGGCGGCCCGGGAGCCGGAGACGCCAAGGTTTACCAGCATGAGATTCCCGGTGGCCAGTATACGAATCTGCGCGAACAGGCGGCGGCGATGGGCCTGGGACACCGCTGGGCTGAGGTGGAGAGCACTTATGCGGAAGTGAATTTATTATTTGGCGACATCGTGAAAGTGACCCCTTCCAGCAAGGTTGTCGGAGACATGACGCTCTTTCTAATGGCCAAGGGTATGAAGCCTGCAGAATTGCTGAGCCTGGATGAGGAGCACGATCTGGCGGTTCCGAACTCCGTCGTGGACATGTTCAGCGGATCGCTGGGGACGCCGCCTGGAGGTTGGCCGCGCAAGTTACAGAAAATCATTCTGAGAGGTGGAGAGTCTCGCAAGACGCGGCCCGGGAGTGATCTTGCCGCCGCCGATTTCGAGGAAACACATCGTACTTTGGAGAAGAAAGTCGGGCGGTCGGTTCAACGCGACGATGTCCTGAGCTATCTTCTCTATCCTGAAGTCTTCCTCAAATACATTAAGTTTCGCCACGCCTTCAGCGATGTGAGCGTCTTGCCGACCCCTCAGTTCTTCTACGGAATGAGATCGGGAGATGAGATCACGGTCGAGATCGAACCAGGAAAGACGCTGGTGATCAAGTTTCTCACAATGAGTGAGCCTCACCCTGACGGCCAGAGAACGGTGTTTTTTGAACTGAATGGCCAACCCAGGGAGATCGTCGTTCGAGATAAATCGTTACGGATTGCGGCGCCCGCCCATCCCAAAGTGAATCCGAGCGAGCCCGGCCACGTGGGTTCTCCCTCGCCCGGCGTGATCACCAACGTGTTTGTCCAGCTTAGCCACAAGGTGGGTCGGGGGGAGAAGCTCTTGATGCTCGAGGCCATGAAGATGCAGAGCACCATCTACGCACCCATTGCAGGCCGTGTCAGCCAGCTACTCGTCGAGCCCGGCAAGCGCGTCGATGCCAAGGACCTGCTAGTGGTGATCGAAGGGTAGAAGAGGTCCGGCTTCTTGGACCTCAATACACGATAGTAGTTTGGGGCCGATCAGGCTCCCGGCACTGCATCTCAAGCACTGTGTCCTCGAGCCACGCTGCCCTTGGACTCATCGATTTCACCTTCGCTGATATCCGTAAAATCCATTCGCCGGTGAGTAGATAGATACAAAGCCAGGCCGGTGATGCATACCAGAACTCCAAGCACTGCCAGAAGCAGCTTTCGAATCAGATTGTCGACTACAGCGTGAGTCTCGCTATAGTCCTGCTCGACGACCGTCAGCCACTTGAGTGCCGGATAGGTGGCCGAAAGCCCGGTGTCGAAAAACGCCACGGACTTCTTGATTCCTCCAGGCGCCGTGGCCGTGATGAAATCTGGTTTGGTTTGCGAACGCATGGCATCGCGGATGTCATCAATGTAAACGAGTTGCCTGGATGTTTTGGAGTCCAGCTCCGCTCCCGCAATGATGGTGCCGTCATCCTTGATGAGCAGAGTCTCGCCGGTGTTCCCAATCTTGACTCCCGTGACCAGAGGAAAGAGGTCCCTAATATCGACAATGGCGCCGATGGTGCCGATGACAAAGTCCTGACCATCCTCAAGTATGGGCACAGCGACATGAAGTGAATTGGCCTTGGTAATCAGATCAGCCGTGACGTCCTCGATCACGACGCTGCCCGCAACCCCCTCTTTGAAAGTCTCCCTCCACCAGGCCTCGTCGGCTTGGTCGTAATCGACGGTCTTGACATTAGCGGCTGCCACAGCACCCATGCGGTCGGTCACCGTAATGCGCTTGACGCTGGAATGCACTCCAGCGAATTGGCGAAGAAACTGTGAAGCCGTGTTTGAAAGGACCGGGTCGGAATAGGGCTTCGCTTGGGGCGTCAACCACGCTCTGTCGATTTCGTTGATCCGTTTCTGAATGAGCTCCGCTGACCCGGAGTACGAAGAGTTCTGTTTTCGAACGATTTCCTTGACTGATGGGGTGATAGCCAAGGTCGCGACTTCCGCCACCAGATGATTAATCGCGTAGTTCATGGTCTGGGCATTCTTGCGAGTGATCGCTCTAAAATCATCAGCGATCTTGGCTTCAACCGAACTCTCTACCTGGCCAACGGTAAAAAAGGCCAAGGCCCAGAGCGGCACGTTCACGAGGATCAGAAGGATTACCACAGTCCTAAGATCGATGCTCAATCCATCTCGCTTCGTCATAAAAAGCCTCCTTTTTCTAAGACCAAGGATGCTGCCAGGCCAGGTTGGAATCAGAGGGTTGCCTGTAGAGCCAATGTGCCGAGGGAAGAGCGGTCAGCGGTCATTTTCTGAGAAGGGCGAACTTGAGGAGAGCAGAACGAGGGCAAACCATGTACACCAGCCTCCGTGTTGGGAAGGCTTGTTTGGATGTATATGGAACCTCAGTGTGGCAACGCGCGACGAGGGCGATTGCCAATCAGTGCTGAGAAGGAGCTGAGTGCATGATGAACTCGACCACTTCGATTATACCGCTGCTTCCGTCCGGACGTGCAGAAATCATGGCTTCGGCGGGCCTGTCGGTCGTGAAGGACTCCCGAAATGATTTTGGCTGTGCCACAAACCCGGAAATTGAAAAATGTCGTTCACATTGATACAGTGCGAAGGCTTTGAACGAGGCATCATAACGGAGGCGTGATGATCAAGCGGATCTCGAGGAGAGAATTCACTTCTAGCATTGCTTTGGCTGCCGGAGCCATCGTTGTTTCAGATAGGGATGTTTGGGCTCAGAAGGCGCCGAGTTCGGTGGTCGAAGGTGTTCAGCTGGGAGTCCAGACCTACAGCTTTCGTGACCGGCCATTCGACGAAGCGATTGCGGCGATGATCGACGTTGGTGTCAATAGCTGTGAATTGTGGCAAGGGCATTTGGAGCCCCAGAAGCTTGAGCGAGAGGCTTTGCGGAAATGGCGTCTGGAGACTCCCTTGGCGCACTATAAGGAAGCCGGGCAGAAGCTAAAAAAGGCCGGGATCCAACTCAACGCCTACAACTACAGTTTCAAGAAGGACATGACTGACGAAGAACTGGAACGTGGGTTCCACATGGCAAAAGCGCTTGGGACCAGCGTCATCACGGCTTCATCCAACCCAA